>UCJA01000005.1:0-64835 GCA_900472675.1 Hyphomicrobiales bacterium | reverse complement strand
GATGACGACGGAGGGAACTGAGGGCGACGGTGGTGTGGTCCTGCACCAAACGCCGAGAGACTTTACTCCTCCCGCCAGCCTTGCTGGTAGCTCAGCCTCTCGACTCCCGCGAACTTCGCCAGCCGAAGCAGTTCTGCCTCCAGCCGCTCCAGGCGTCCTGAGGATGCGCGAATGCCCTTCTCCAGCCACAGCCTGCGGATGTCGAGCGAGCCGGCCTTGCGGTCTGCCTTCATGTCGATGCGGCCGATCATCCGGTCGCCTTCCATCAGCGGGAAGACGTAATAGCCGTACTGGCGCTTGGCCTCCGGCACAAAAACCTCGATCCGGTAGAAGAATTTGAACAACCGCTCGGCGCGATCCCGATTGCGCAACAGTGGATCGAAGGGGCTGAGCACCCGTATCCGCGCCGGCGGATCGGGGATATTGCCGAGAGCAGCCGGAAAGCCGTGAAAGGCGAAGGACTGCCGCGGCTTGCTGCCGTCGGCGGTGCCGATCACCACGTCCACCAGTTCATCGCGGTGATCCTTCACCCAGGTCTTTGCCTCCTCCGGCGTGATGATCTCCCAGAAGGCGGCGATTTCTCCGGATGTGGCAAAGCCCAAGCGCTTCAGCGCGCTGCGGCAGGCCCAGTCGAGGAACTCCTCTTCGGTCACCTCCGGCTCGAAGTAGGCGGCCGGGATGACCCGCTCGGTCAGATCGTAGATCTTCTGGAAATTGGTGCGGCCGGCAATCGAGAGCTTGCCTGTGTGCCAGAAATATTCCAGCGCGGTCTTGTTGGGATGCCAGTTCCACCAGCCGCCGGACTTGTGGTCGTCCGCCTTCATGTTGCGCGACATGATCGCACCGTTTTCGGCGATGTGGCGGAAGGTCTCCTCGAAGGCGGCGTCGAAATCCTCGCCGTGCCACTTCTTCCAGCGCTCGGCGATCACAGGCTCGCGGCGGCGGAAGCGGTGCTTCCAGTAGCGGAAGAAGCGCGCCGGGATGATCGAGGCGTCATGCGTCCAATGCTCGAAGAGATCGCGATCCTTTTCCAGCAGCGTGGTCAGGTGTTCGCGCCGGTAAGTCTGGCTGCGCGAAAACAGGATCATGTGATGGGCGCGCTCGACGGTGGCGATGCTATCCACCTGCACGAAGCCGAGATCGTCGATCAGTTGCAGCAGGCCCGGCTTCGACAGGACGCGACCCGGCGGCTGCGAGAGCTGCTGCCGCTCGATGAAGATCTTCCGCGCCTGCTCGTTCGGGATGAGAATCGCCATGAGACCAGACTAGGGTGCCGCGGCTGCGGTTGCAATGTTCACCTTCAGTTCTGCATTCCCCTCTTTCGCCATCCAGTCTATAGACGCGCCAAAGGAAGGGACAGGCGTGGACATCCGGTTTCAAGAGGCAGAGGCGCGTTTCGAGGGGCGCACGGTTCTCCATGCGCTCAGCCTGTCGCTCAGCGAACGGCGGATCGGCGTGGTCGGCCTCAACGGTTCCGGCAAGACCACGTTTGCGCGCCTGATCAACGGGCTGGTGAAGCCCGCTTCGGGCCGCGTTACCGTCAACGGCTTCGATACGGTTGCCGATGCGGACAAGGCCCGCGGGCAGACCGGCTTCATCTTCCAGAACCCGCAGAACCAGATCATCCTGCCGGTCCTGCGCGAGGATATCGCGCTCGGGCTGCAGGGGCGAAAGCTGCCCAAGCCCGAAATAAATGCCCTGGTGGATCGTGTTCTGTCACGGCTCGGGATCCTGCACCTTGGCGAGCGGCGGGCGCACGAGCTGTCGGGCGGCGAACTGCAGCTCGCGGCACTTGCCTCGGTGCTGGTGACGGAGCCTCCCATCCTGATCATGGACGAGCCCACCAACCAGCTCGACCTGCGCAACCGCCGGCTGGTGGCAGACACCATCGAGGGGCTTAACGAGCATGTCCTGGTGGTGAGCCACGACCTCGACCTGATCGCGGATTTCGACCGGGTGCTGCTGTTTCACGAGGGTCGGCTTGTGGGTGACGGGTTGCCCGCCGAGGTCATCGCCCGCTACCGCGGGATCGCCCTGCCATGAAGGCGCTTTATGTGGAAGGCGGCACGTTTCTGCACCTTATGTCGCCGCGTCTGAAGCTGATCGGGCTCTGCCTGTCGAGCCTTGCGCTGTTTATGATTTATCAGCCGGTACCGCTTGCCTTTGCTGCCATCGCCTCGGCAATGCTCTACCTGTCTCTGCGGATCGGCTGGCGGCAGTCGTGGGTGCGCATGCGGATGCTGGGCCTGACGATCCTGGTGGTTGCGCTGTTTACGCTGGTCTTCAATGGCTGGGACGAGGCCGCCGCAGTGTTGTTCCGGCTGACGGCGCTCGCGCTTGCCGCCGCCGCGGTGACGGCCACCACCACGACCGGAGATTTCATCGATGAACTGACAGCTGCCGCCTATCCGCTGGAACGGCTCGGGCTGGTGCGGGCTGCCGATCTCGGACTTGCTGTCGGGCTGGTAATCCGCTTTCTGCCGGAGGTGCTCAGCCGCTACGATGCCATCCGCGATGCCCATCACGCCCGGGGATTTAAGCCGAAGCCGCTGACCATCGCGGTGCCACTGCTGATCCTCACCCTGAAGAACGCCGACGAGATTGCCGCCGCCATTGACGCCCGCGGCATCCGAAGGCAGAAGTGACGCCTCTGTAAGCATCGAGGATTTTCGCATCATGACAACACGGGATCTTGTCCTGGCTGCCCTGTTTACCGCCATCATCGTCGCGCTCGGCGTCGTGCCGCCCGTCATGCTGGGGTTCATTCCGGTGCCGATCACCGCGCAGTCGCTCGGCGTGATGCTGGCAGGAACGGTGCTCGGCGCCAAGCGCGGCGGTTTTGCGGTGCTGCTGCTGCTGGTGCTGGTGGCAATCGGCCTGCCGGTGCTTTCAGGTGGACGGGGCGGTCTTGCCGTGTTTGCGTCGCCCACCGCGGGCTATCTCGTCGGCTTCCTGTTTGCCGCCATCGTTACCGGCTTTCTTTCCGAACGGTTTGTCAAACGGTCGCAAAGCGGCCTCATGCAGACCTCCGCCTTCTTCCTGGCGGCGCTCGCCGGTGGCGTCGTCGTCGATCACGCGCTCGGCGTCATCTATCTCGGTTTGGTGACCGGCATCGGCATTCCCAAGGCCTTCATCGGAGACCTCGCCTTTATCCCCGGCGACGTGCTGAAGGCCCTGATTGCGGCACTGGCCGCGCGGGCGGTCATCGTCGGCTATCCGCTCTTGCCGGAACGCGGCGCAGAACGCGCCTGACGTCAGGAGCCTGCGCGGTCCCGTAACCCGGGGCCGCCTTAGTCCAGGAACGTGTAGAGCCAGTCGCGCAGGTCTTCCGACAGCGCGATCGGTTCGCGGGTATGCGCATCGCAGGCACCCCAGACCACTTCGGCTTCCGCCACCGGCTGATCGCCGCGGGTCATGTGGACGATGAAGCCGGCCGTCTTGCCGCCGATCTTGCTGACGGCAACGGCGGTCTGGACGAGATCGCCGAGCTTCAGCGGCGCATGAAAGATGCAGCTGACCTTGGTGACGTTGAAGTGCGGATCGTCCGTCCGCTCGCGGCGGCGCCAGAATTCCGTTACCGCTTCCTCCGCCCTGACCACATAGGCAGCACGGAACATCTCGCCGTTCACGTCCACGTCGCGATAGGGAACACGGAACTCCTGACCTATGCTCGGCTCTCTTACCACTGTCATCCTCTGGTCTGCCGTTTGATTTAAAACTAGTCTCGCCGCCGAAACAACCGTCAGAGCAAGCACATACGCTTGAAAAGCACGGGTGTATGCGCCATGTCCGACGGCAACCGTCCCGGATGCCCCCTTTACGAGGCCGCTCGCCATGACCACGCGCCTTTACGAACACGACATCTTCCTCGAACACAACACGCCGCCGGGCCATCCGGAGCGGGCCGACCGGCTGCGCTCGCTGGCGATTGCTCTGCAGCACCCGAATTTCGAGAAGCTCGACCGCAAGCAGGCGCCACAGGCCAACGAGGACGCCGTGCTTCTGGCGCACCCGGAGGAGCACCTGCGCACGGTGATGCGCGAGATCCCCGAGGAAGAGACGATCCGGCAGATCGAGGCCGATACCTATGTGAGCCCGAAGAGCCTGCAGGTGGCGCTGACCGGGATCGGCGGGGCGCTGGCCGCCGTCGACGACGTGATGACAGGCAAGGTCGACAATGCCTTCGTCGCCAGCCGCCCGCCCGGGCACCATGCGGAACGCAACAAGGCGATGGGTTTTTGCCTGTTCAACAATGCTGCGATTGCGGCCCGACATGCGCAGAAGACCTATGGCGTCGAGCGGGTCGCCATCGTCGACTGGGACGTGCACCACGGCAACGGCACGCAGGACATCTTCTTCGACGACCCTTCCGTGCTGTTCTGTTCGACCCACCAGATGCCGCTCTACCCAGGCACCGGCGCAAAGGACGAGACGGGCATCAAGAACAATATCGTCAACGCGCCCCTTTCGCCCGATACGGGCAGCGAGCATTTCCATGAGGCCTTCCGGTCGCGGGTACTGCCGGCGCTCGAGAATTTTCGCCCGGACTTCATCATCATCTCCGCGGGCTTTGATGCTCACCACCGCGATCCGCTGGCGCAGATCAACCTGGTCGGCAACGACTTCGACTGGGCGACCGGGCGGGTCATGGAAATTGCCGGGAAATACGCCAACAACCGGGTCGTCAGCCTGCTCGAGGGCGGCTATGATCTGGAGGGCCTGGCGGAATCGGCCGGCCTGCATATCTGCAGACTGATGAGAGGATGAGGAATGACCGAGAGCACCGATAGCACCCAGACCGTGGGCGACGTGAGCGGCTATTCCTTCGAAAAGGCGGTGGCGGAGCTGGAAAGCATCGTGGCCCGGCTGGAGCGCGGCGACGTGGCGCTCGACGAGTCGATTGCCATCTACGAGCGCGGCGAAGCGCTGAAGAAGCATTGCGAAAAGCTGCTGACGGCGGCGGAAAACCGCATCGAGAAGATCCGCCTCGACCGCGCCGGCAACCCTGCCGGCGTCGAGCCGCTGGACGCGGGCTGAGGCTAGCACCTACAACCAAAGTCGTACAAACGATGCTTGAGACTTGGCATTAAGCATTTGACGCCTGCCAAGTCGCTCCCCATGATGACCGCTATCTGAACGGTTGCTTTGGGAGGAGCAGATTGTGAAGTACAGCAAAATCAAATCGATGTGCGCGGCGGGGATCGTCGTTTCGGCCGCTTTGGCAGCAACCGGGGCCAAGGCTGCCGAGTTCATCAACGTGCTGACCGGGGGGACCTCCGGCGTCTACTATCCGCTCGGCGTGGCACTTGGGGAGATCTATGGCCAAGGCATCAAGGGTGCCCGTACCCAGGTGCAGGCCACCAAGGCCTCCGTCGAAAACCTCAACCTGTTGCAGGCCGGCCGTGGCGAGATCGGCTTCTCGCTAGGGGATTCGGTGCAGGAGGCCTGGAAGGGCAATAAGGAAGCGGGCTTTCCCGGCAAGCTGGACAAGCTGCGCGGCATCGCCGCCATCTATCCCAACTACATCCAGGTGGTGGCGAGCGCCGATTCCGGCGTGAAGACGCTGGCCGATCTCAAGGGCAAGAGCCTGTCGGTTGGCGCGCCGGCATCGGGTACCGAGCTCAACGCCCGTGCCATCTTCACCGCGTCCGGCATGAGCTATAAGGATCTCGGCAAGACCGAATACCTGCCCTTCGCGGAATCCGTCGAACTGATGAAGAACCGCCAGCTCGATGCGACGCTGCAATCGGCGGGCCTCGGCGTCGCCTCCATCCGCGACCTTGCCACGTCGATGAAGATCAACGTCGTCGCCATTCCGGCTGCGGAAGTGACCAAGATCGGCGCGCCCTACGTCTCGGTGAAGATCCCTGCCGGCACCTACGAAGGGCAGACAGCCGACGTGGAGACGGCCGCGGTCGGCAACTTCCTGATTACCCATTCGGGCGTTTCCGACGAGACCGCCTACCAGATGACCAAGCTTTTGTTCGACAACCTTCCGAAGCTTGCGGCAGCCCATTCGGCCGCCAAGGGCATCGATGCCAAGAAGGCGATCGAGGGTATGCCGGTGCCGCTGCATCCGGGCGCTGAGCGCTACTACAAGGAAATCGGGCTGCTGAAGTAAGCCTTCACATGCCTTACGGAGTCCGCCTCCAGGCTCGCCTGGGAGCGGCTCTGTCTCCGGAAATCTGGGAATAGTCGATGTCCAACACCGCAAGCCACGCCCCGGCGCCCCCGCATTCCGCCGAGGAGCCCATCGAGGGCCTGCCGGCCGGCTTCGGCGAAGGGATCACCGGCCGCATCGCCTTCTGGATCGCGTTTTCCTTCACGCTGTTCCAGCTGTGGACAGCTGCCTATGGCACACTCGCCAGCCAGATCGTGCGGGCCATGCATGTGGGCTTCCTGCTGCTGCTCGGCTTCGTGCTGATCGGCAACCTGGTTGCCAAGACGAAGGCGTCCAAGGCCTGGTTCTGGGCGCTTGGGCTGATCGGCTTTAGCACCGGCCTCTACAACTGGGTGTTCTACACGGACATCATCCAACGCAGCAATTTCCTGACCACGGCCGACCTCGCCGTGGGGGCGCTGCTGATCGTGCTGGTGTTTGAGGCGGCACGCCGGCTGATGGGCCTGCCGCTGACGATCATCGCCGGCATCTTCCTCGCCTACTGTTTCTTCGGGCAGTATGCGCCCGACCCCTTCGTGCATCGCGGCTATAGCGTCGAGCAGATCATCGAGACCTTCGCCTATGGGACCGAGGGGATCTACGGCACGCCTATCTATGTGTCGGCCGCCTATATCTTCATCTTCGTGGTCTTTGCGGCCTTTCTGGAACGGGCCGGCATGCTGACCCTGTTCAACGATTTCGCGCTTGGCCTGGTCGGGACCTGGCGCGGCGGTCCGGCGCAGGTGTGCGTCCTCTCGTCAGCACTGATGGGGACGATCTCCGGATCCGGCGTCGCCAACGTGGTGGCATCCGGCCAGTTCACCATCCCGCTGATGAAGCGCTTCGGCTTCCGCTCGGCTTTTGCGGGCGGGGTGGAGGCGACCTCCTCGATGGGCGGCCAGATCATGCCGCCGGTGATGGGTGCCGTCGCCTTCATCATGGCCGAGACGCTCAACGTCTCCTATGCGGCGGTGGTCAAGGCGGCGCTCATCCCCGCCATCCTCTACTTCGGCGCCTGTTTCTGGATGGTATTCCTGGAGGCCGGCAAGGCGGGCCTGCGGGGCATGGCGAAGTCCGAGCTTCCCAACCCCTGGGCGGCTGTGCGCGAACACTGGCCGCTGATCCTGCCGCTCGCCGCCCTCGTCTACCTTTTGTTTGCGGGCTATACGCCGATCTTTGCCGGCACCATGGGGCTGGCGCTGGTTGTGGTGCTGATCCTCGGCATGCCGCTTGCCGCCCGCATCGGCCCGTTCGCTTTCCGGGTGGTGTTCTGGTTGCTGCTGGGTGTCGCTGCTGCCTCGTTCCTGGAGTTCGGCGTCAACCTTCTGGCGATCGTGATCCTGACGCTGATCATCGCCTGCCTGTTCGTGAACGGCGGTCGCGAAACGCTTGCCATCTGCCGCGACGCCATGGCCGAGGGCGCCAAGAATGCGCTGCCGGTCGGCATCGCCTGCGCCATCGTCGGCATCGTGATCGGCACGCTGACGCTGACCGGCATCGCCTCGACCTTCATCGGCGCAATCATCCGGATCGGCGAGGACCACCTGTTCCTGTCGCTGGTGCTGACCATGCTGACCTGCCTGGTGCTCGGCATGGGCATCCCGACCATCCCGAACTACATCATCACCTCGTCGCTGGCGGGACCTGCCCTGCTCGACCTCGGCGTGCCGCTGATCGTCAGCCACATGTTCGTGTTCTACTTCGGCATCATGGCGGACCTGACGCCGCCGGTGGCGCTCGCCGCCTTTGCGGCCGCACCCATGGCGAAAACCTCAGGCCTGAAGATCGGGGTGGAGGCTTCCAAGCTTGCGACTGCCGGCTTCGTGGTGCCCTTCATGGCAGTCTACACGCCAGCGCTGATGCTGCAGGATCCGGGACCGATCGCTGCCGTCTGGGGCTATCCGGTGGAGGTCGCCTATGTGTTCCTCAAGGCCTGCTTCGGGATCGGGCTGTGGGGGACGGCCGTGGTGGGCTTCCTGTTCGCCCGGATGGCGCTCTGGGAGCGGCTGATCGCCTTTGCGGCCGGAGCGAGCCTGATTGCCGCCCTGCCCTGGACCGACGAACTCGGCTGGGTGATGGGTGCCGTGCTGGTGGGCCAGCACTGGTGGCGGCATCGGACCTCGCAACGCAAACCTGCACCGGCGTGAGGGCCTGGCATGGCGCTCTGTATCCTCTCGGGAGGGATCGCCAAGGCGCTTACTGTCTCGCTGTTTAGCCTCAGCTGGACCCATTCGGTACAGAAGACGGAATGGCGGGAAGACTGGGCCGTGACGCCTTCTGGCCTTGAGCTGCGCCAGGCGGCCGTCAAAAGTTCGGGCGCCGGCATGGAGCCGGGCGCGGATGCGGTGTTGAAGGAGGGCTGGTGGGTCTGGCACCCGAAGCTTGCGGCCCAGCCGCAAGTGTCGCTCGCCGCCTCCGGCACGACTCCGGGAGGCTGGACGCTCTGCTATGCGGGCGGCTGTCTGGAGCTCGGCACCAAGGCCGGCGAGGACGTGGTGCTGGAGAGGTGCCCGGATTGACGGCTCTCGACCATAGGCCGCCGGTCGATTATATTCCCGATATGGACAAGGATCTGGTGATCGCCAAGCTGAGAGAACACGAGACGGAGCTGCGCGCCGCCGGCGCGGAGCATGTCTCGATTTTTGGCTCTGTTGCCCGTGGGGAGGCAACAGCAGACTCGGACCTCGATGTTCTCGTGAAATTCGCAGAACCGGTGATCCAATCGGGCTTCGGATATTTCAGTGCAATCGAAGACCTTCGTTCGCTGATTGCCGGTATCACCGGAGCAACCAGCGTTGATATTGTGTCCGAGCCGCTGGGGAAGGAAGTCTTTCGGCGGAACGTTGAAAGGGATCGCGCGATTGCCTACTAAGCGCCCTCTCATCCGCTTTCGAGAGATAGTCGAGAACGGCCACGCTATTCTGAACTACACAAAAGGCATGGATTTTCCGGCCTACCAGCGCAACCAATTGGTCAAGGACGCGTCTGAGCGCTGCCTTTCGCGGCTATCGGAGACTGCAGTCAAAATCGGCTCATTGGGCGAGGAACTGCTCCCGGATCATAACTGGCGCGGCATCAGGAACTTCGGCAACATCCTGCGTCATGATTATCCGGACCTTCTGGATGCTGCCGTGTGGGCGATCATTCGGGATTACCTGCCTCCACTTCTGGCCGATCTCGAAACCTTTCTCTCCCGCTACCCCGCCGACCAAGAAACGCTCTAGAAAGCGCGCCATGTCCTTCTTTCCCGGCACCGACCCCAGCCCCGGCGACGCTTTTGCCTGCGACGCGATCGAAAACCTGATCATTCCGCGCTCCAGCGATGTCGGCGGATTTTCGGTGCGGCGGGCGCTGCCCAGCCGCCAGAGACGCCTTGTCGGCCCGTTCATCTTCTTCGACCGGATGGGGCCGGCGGTGCTCCGCGCCGACCAGGCGCTTGACGTCAAGCCGCATCCGCATATCGGGCTTTCGACCGTCACCTATCTGTTCGACGGCGAGATCAAGCACCGCGACAGTCTCGGCACCGAGCTGGTGATCCGCCCCGGCGACATCAACCTAATGACCGCCGGCCGCGGGATCGTTCATTCGGAACGGACGCCCGAAAACCTGCGCGGCCATCCGCTCTCGATGTCGGGCCTGCAGACATGGCTGGCGATGCCGGACGGGCTTGAAGAGACCGACCCGAGCTTTGCCCACACGGCGCGGCAGGAGATGCCGCTGATCGACGCGGACGGCGCCCACGGGCGGGTGGTGATCGGCGCCTTCGAAGGGCTGACCTCGCCGGTTTCGGCGCCCACGGACACGCTCTATGTGGATCTTTCGCTCGACCCCGGAAAACGCTTTCCGTTTTCCGCCCGTCACGAGGAGCGGGCGCTCTACATTCTCTCCGGCACGCTTATCGTGGCAGGAGACCGGTTTGCGGCCGACCAGCTGCTGGTGTTTCGCGCGGGCGACGAGATCACGCTTGAAGCGGGCGAGAGCGGCTGCCACGTCATGCTGTTTGGCGGCGCCGCCATGACGTCCAAACGCTACATCTGGTGGAACTTCGTTTCGTCATCGAAAGAGCGTATAGAACAGGCCAAACACGAGTGGCGCAGCGGTCGTTTCGACATCGTCCCGGGCGACGAAGACGAGTTTGTACCCTTGCCCGCCAGCTAGAATCGATTAGATACCTGCGGTCGTACAACTTGAAAAAGCCTGTTTCATTCTCATCTTGTGAGAAAAGCCTGTAAGAAGAACAGAGAAGGCACAGCCTCCGTGACATCCTTCCCCGCGACGCCGCTGCTCGACACGGTCAAGATCCCTGCCGACCTGCGCAAGGTCGACGACCGCGAGCTTCCGCAGCTTGCCCGTGAACTGCGCGACGAGATGATCGATGCGGTCTCGCGCACCGGCGGCCACCTGGGTGCGGGGCTCGGCGTCGTCGAGCTGACGATCGCCATCCACAAGGTGTTCAACACCCCCGACGACCGGCTGATCTTCGACGTCGGACACCAGTGCTATCCGCACAAGATCCTGACCGGCCGTCGCGAACGGATCCGCACCCTGCGCCAGGAGGACGGGCTTTCCGGCTTTACGCGCCGGGCGGAAAGCGAATACGACCCGTTCGGGGCCGCGCATTCCTCGACCTCGATCTCGGCCGGCCTTGGCATGGCGGTGGCGGCCGATCTGTCGAAATCGAACCGCAACGTGATTGCCGTCATCGGCGACGGCGCCATGTCGGCCGGCATGGCCTATGAGGCGCTGAACAATGCCGGTGCGCTCGACGCGCGGCTGATCGTGATCCTCAACGACAACGACATGTCGATTGCGCCGCCGACTGGCGCGATGAGCGCCTATCTGGCGCGTCTCGCGTCGGGTCGCACCTACATGGGCGTGCGCGACCTGGGCAAGAAGCTGACCGGCTATCTCGGCAAGTCCATCGACCGGGCCATCACCCGCGCAGTCGAGCATGCCCGCGGCTATGTCACCGGCGGCACGATGTTCGAGGAGATGGGCTTCTATCATATTGGCCCGATCGACGGTCACTCGTTCGAGCACCTCCTGCCGGTGCTGCGCAATGTGCGCGACAATGCGCGCGGCCCGGTGCTCATCCATGTGGTCACCCAGAAGGGCAAGGGTTATCCGCCGGCCGAGGCTGCTGCCGACAAGTACCATGGCGTCAACAAGTTCGACGTGGTGACCGGCGCGCAGGCGAAGGCAAAGCCGAATGCGCCGAGCTACACCAGCGTGTTTGGTGATGCGCTGGTGCAGGAAGCTGCAATAGACGACAAGATCGTCGCCATCACCGCGGCCATGCCGGACGGCACCGGCCTCGACAAGATGTCGCAGACCTTTCCGTCGCGCACGTTTGACGTGGGGATTGCCGAGCAGCATGCGGTGACCTTTGCGGCAGGGCTTGCGACCGAGGGCTACAGGCCCTTCTGCGCGCTCTATTCGACCTTCCTGCAGCGCGGCTACGACCAGGTGGTGCATGACGTCGCCATCCAGAAGCTGCCGGTGCGCTTTCCGATCGACCGCGCCGGTTTCGTCGGTGCCGACGGGCCGACCCATGCGGGCTCATTCGACACGACCTTCCTTGCGACGCTGCCGGGCATGGTGGTGATGGCCGCTGCCGACGAGGCGGAGTTGAAACACATGGTGCGCACGGCTGCTGCCTATGACGAGGGCCCGATCTCGTTCCGCTATCCGCGCGGCGAAGGGGTCGGCATCGAGCTGCCCGAGCGCGGCCAGATTCTCGAGATCGGCAAGGGCCGGGTCGTCAAGCAGGGATCCAAAGTCGCCATCCTGTCGTTCGGCACGCGCCTAAAAGACTGTTTGCTCGCTGCCGAAGACCTGGATGCCGCGGGGCTTTCGACCACGGTTGCCGATGCCCGCTTTGCCAAGCCGTTGGACCACGACCTGATCCGCCAGCTCGCCCGCCACCACGAGGTGCTGATCACCATCGAGGAAGGTGCCGTCGGCGGGTTTGCTGCCCATGTCATGCAGTTCATGGCCATGGAAGGCCTGCTCGACCAGGGCCTGAAGATCCGCCCGCTGGTTCTGCCGGACGTGTGGATGGACCAGGCAACTCCCGATGTCATGTACGGCAAGGCCGGTCTCGACCGCGCCGGCATCGTGTCTGCCGTGTTCGACGCGCTGGGCAAGACGCGCATCGGCGTCGGCGTGGCGGGGTAGATCTGTTGACGCAGATCCCCGTAACAGCAAGGTTATGTCCTTATAGCGAGGGCGAGATAAGCTTGACGGTCGGGAAGTAGGACCGGTATCGGCCGACGTCGCGCGTCAGCAGTGGTATTTTTTCGACGGCGGCCTGCGCCCCGATCAGGAAATCCGGCATGACGCCCGTGCGCGACCCCCCAGCCCGGCGATATTGCGCAAACGCCTTGCCGGCCAGAAACAGGGCAGATCGGGGAAAAGGCGTCATGATAAGTGCTGCCTCTTCGACAAACATATCGAGCTCCTCGATCCGATCGTAGCGGACAGCAAGCTTGGCATAGACGATATCGTTGATCAACAAGGGGCCAGTGAGGCTCGCCGCTTCAAGCTGCTCGATCGACCAATCAGCCTAGTCAGCATCATTCGTCACCAGATCCAGCAGGATATTGGTGTCGACAAGTGTCACGCATCACCGCGGGTCAGTGCCATGATGGCGTCTGTATCGAGACCCTTTCCTGCATGCCCGCGAAGCTGCTGGAACCGACTGGCTGGCGGCTTCTCGTCGGCCCTTGTCAGCACAATGTTGCCATCGGCCGCCCGCCGGAATTCGACCTCGCTGCCGGGCAAGATGCCGAGCAGTTTGCGCACAGCCTTGGGTATGGTTACCTGCCCCTTCATTGTCATTTTCGGCATGATCGCAGCCCTCTGATCATACGCGACTATTCCCCCGCAGTCAGATAGAGGATGTCGAGGTCTTTTGCGGGCGTGAAATCGTCCGCGGTCATCTCGAAGGTGGTCGGGCCGACCTTGCGAATGCCCTTACCGCAGAAGCTGACGTAATCGGCCGGATCACCCTTTTCGATCGTCAGCTTGAACTTGCCGATCGTCCCGCCCCAGTTGGCGCCGGTGGTGAGGATGTAGGAGACCCAGCGTTCGGTATAGTTGCGTCCCGAGGTGGCGGCTGCGGCTTCAAGCGTTGCGGCCGTTTTCATGAAAGCATCGTCGATGCAGTAGCGCGTCACGTAGTCCTTGTAGGTCGAACCGGGCTTGCCCTGATCGATGAAAGTCATGGCCACGGTGCCGCCGACGCTCGGCTTGTAGCGATGGCTGACGCGGACCGGCTGGCCTGCCGGGAAGGTGGTCTTCCACCAATAGGTGGAATGCAGCGTCCAGGCCGGACGCAGGTCTTCTTGCCAACCCCTGCCGGCATCATAGCGATCGACGTAGGCGAGGCCCTTGGACACAAGCTCCGCCTTGGCGGCATCGGGAAGCGCCTTGAGGGCCGCAAGCGTCTTTTCGCTGTAGGGCAGAAGCGGAACCTGGAGGGCGCGCAGGTCCTGCGTGCGGTCGACACCCACTGCCGTTACCCGCTGCTGCAGTTCCGACCGGATCTGGCGGCCTTCCTGGGTTACGGAAAAGCCGAGGAAATTGTCCGCTTCCGTGTCGTCCAGCGCTAGGGTGGAATCCGGCTCGCCGGTGATATCGGGCATGGGAAAGGCAATGACGGCGTCCACGGTCTTGTCGCCGGTGTTGCGGAAGAGATAGTCGACCAGCACCTCCTTGCGGGAAATAGAGAGGGCTTCCTCTTCCATCGCCACGTCGGTCGTCTGGACGTAGATCAGGCCGCCGGTCTTGAGTTCGGCCATGGTGTCATTGGCCAGTGCAGAGGATGCCGCAAGCAGAAGCCCTCCGGCCAAACAAAGTCTCAGCATGTGTTTCCCCCGTCCCTTACCCCTTTAGCCTAATCCAGAGTCCGGACCGGGTGAAGACGGCGGCCGGGACAAAAAGCTTGCGCCGCCGGCGAAAGAGCGGCATTGACTGCGCTTATGTCCACATCCTCTTCCCAACAGCGCCTCGACCAGATCCTGGTGATGCTCGATCTCGTGGCGAGCCGTGCCCGTGCGCGCGATGCCATTTCCCGCGGCACCGTGACCGTCAACGGCCGTGTCGTCACCAAGCCGAGCCTCACCTTTCCCATGGACGCGGTGATCACCATCGACGATCCGGCCCAGGATTATGTGTCCCGTGCAGCCCTGAAGCTGATTGCGGCGCTCGACCATTTCAAGCTTGACCCGGAAGGGCAGGATTGCATGGATATCGGCGCTTCCACCGGCGGCTTTACCGAAGCGCTGCTGAAGCGCGGAGCGGCGCATGTGACGGCGATCGACGTCGGTCACGACCAGATGCATCCGCGTTTGCTTGCCGATCCGCAGGTGACCAATCTGGAGGGGCTGAACGCCCGCTACCTGGAGCCTGAGGACTACGAAGAGCGGCCGTTCACCTTCCTGGTTTCGGACGTCTCCTTCATCTCGCTGAAGCTGGCGCTGGTGCCGGCGCTCGAGCAGGCGGAACCCGGCGCGCATTGCGTGCTTCTGGTGAAGCCGCAGTTCGAGGCCGGCCGCGAGGCAATCAGCAAGGCAGGTCTCCTGAAGGACCCCGAGAGCGCGCCGGCGGTGGCCGCCGAGCTCGAGCGCTGGCTGACCGAAGACATGGGCTGGACAAGCCTTGGCATGATCCCCTCCCCGATTGCCGGCGGTGACGGGAACGAGGAATTCCTCCTGGCCGGACACAAGCCCGAATGAGCACCGTCAACGTTACCATCGAGCGGCTTGGCGCCCAGGGACATGGCATCGGCGAGGCCAATGGCATTCCCGTCTACGTGCCTTACGCGCTGCCGGGCGAAACCGTCGCCATCGCCCGCAACGGCGACCATGGCACGGTGATGTCCACATCCTCGCCATCGCCGGACCGGGTCGACCCGCCCTGCCGGCATTTCGGCCCCGACCGGGACCTGTGCGGCGGCTGCGTGCTGCAGCACCTGGCAGACGAGCCCTACCATGCCTTCAAGCGCAACCTGGTGATCGAGGCGCTGAAATCGCGCGGGCTCGAGGCGGAGGTTGCGCCGCTGTTCATCGCCCGACCCGGCGAGCGCCGGCGCGTGGTGTTTTCGGTGAAGCAGACGGAAAAGGAATTCCTGCTCGGCTACAACCGGGTGGAGACAAACCACATCTTTTCCGTCCAGGAATGTCCCATCACCTCGGCGGGGATCGTCGGTCGTCTCGACGCCATCCGCGCGGTCGGCCAATCGCTGGCGCAGGGTTCGGACACGTTCCGGCTGGCCGTGCTCGAGACGCTGTCCGGCCTCGACATCGCGGCCGAGGGGCTGAAAGAGCTGAACGACAAGCAGCGGCGCGCGGCGACCGAGACCATTCTCTCCCTGCGCGGCGTTGCCCGTCTTTCGGTCAACGGCGAAGTGGTGATCGAGCAGCTGCGTCCCGTGCTCGAGTTCGGCGGCACCAAGGTTTCGCCACCGCCGGGCGCCTTCGTGCAGGCAACAGTGCCGGCCGAAGAGGCCATGTCCAATCTGGTACTGGCGCATCTTGCCAAGGCCAAGAAGGTGATCGACCTGTTTGCCGGATCGGGCACATTTGCGCTGCGGCTCGCCCGCAAGTCCAAGGTGCATGCGGTCGAGGGCGACGAGAAGTCGGTGAAGGCGCTGGACCATGCGGCCCGCAACACGCCCGGGCTGAAGCCGGTGACCGTCGAGAAGCGCGACCTCTACCGCCGCCCGATGATGCCCTCGGAACTGAAGGCCTTCGACGGGCTGGTGTTCGATCCGCCGCGGGCGGGTGCGGATATCCTTGCCAAGGACGTGGCCCGCTCGTCCATCAAGTATGTCGCGGCCGTGAGCTGCAACCCGGCGACACTGGCGCGCGACCTGCGCATCCTCGTCGACGGCGGCTACAGGATCAAGACCGTGGTGCCGGTCGACCAGTTCCTGTGGTCGGCGCATGTGGAAGCGGTAGCGCTGCTGGAGAAGTAGGCTTTCCGCGTCAGTCGTCGAGGTCGAGGCGGCCGGTGCCGGTGACGTTGCCGCAACGGCAGGTGCCGCCGACACGGCCCTCCTGAGCGCGGCAGACATAGGGACGATTGCGGTTGTCGCTCTCACGCGGCGGCACGACGCAGACATAGCGCGACGGACGCACCGGGCGCTGGTTGGACCGGGTGAAGCTATCGCCGCCCTGCATCTGGACCTGGATCACGCTCATCGGCGCTAATGTCGACAGGGTTTCGGCCGATGCGGTTGCTGCTGAAAGCAGCGTGATTGCGATCGCGGTCAGGATGTTGCGCATAAACATGCCTCCTCATTGTTCCCACGAGATCTAATCCTCTTCACACCTGTGCGGAAGCGGTCTGCCGGCACATGAGCGTGCGATCCTTGCGGGCGCGGTTAACGGCGCATGAAAGCCTGGAAGGCCGCCTGCGCCTCGGCGCTTTTCAGCTGCGCGGAGAAATGTACCAGTTCCTCATCCATGCGCGCCAGAACCTCATCACGCGGGCCGCGGACCAGTTCGCGAGCGATCTTCAGCGCCTGCGGCGGCTTTGTGGCGAGGCTCCGCGCCAAGGCCAGCGTTTCGGCCTCCACCGCTTCCGGCGCGACCAGCTTCCATATCAGACCCGCCTGCAGGGCTGCTTCAGCGGAGAAGGTCTCGCCGGCGACGAGCATGGCAAAGGCGCGCTGGTGGCCCATGATCCGGGGCGCCAGCAGGCTGGATGCCGCCTCCGGCACCAGGGCTAGATCCACAAAGGGTGTCTTGAAGAGGCTGCGGGGCGAAGCGACGGTCATATCGCAGTGGAGATGCAGAGTGGCGCCGATGCCGATCGCAAGTCCGTCGACGCCAGAGACGAGCGGTTTTTCTGCAAGCGCCAGGGCCTTGATGAAGTTTGCCGCGGCAGGCACTTCGTCCGAGCCGGAGAGGGCAAATCCGAGAAAATCGGCCATGTCATTGCCGGCCGAGAAGCAGCCCTCGGTGCCGAGGAAGGCAACGGCCCGGATCGCATCGTCTGCGTTGGCCTCTTTCAGGGCCGCCGTCATGCGGTGGTACATGGCAGAGGTGATGGCGTTCTTCTTTTCCGGCCGGTTGAAGCGGATGACGAGAACGCCGACGTGGTTCTCCGGGCGCTCGATGAGGATATGGCTGTCGCTCATGGCGGTCTCCTTCAGCCGAGCACAGCATGGGCGGCGAGCAGGCTTGGCGCACCCGACACCACCTGATCCCTGAGGGCCGCGGTTTCCGAGAGCATGTTTTCAGCGGCGAAGCGGCAGAGCGCCACGCGCTTTGCCCCCTGTCCGTCACCCGCGTCTACCAGCGCACCCTTGGCGAGATAGGCGCCGGTCAGCGCCAGTCCGAACAGGCGCTGATAGGGCGTGGCACCGGCGAGCGCCTCGGCGGTCCTGCCTTCGGTCTGCGCCTGCAGCAGCCATGTGGTTGCCGCGTCCAGATCATCCAGAGATGCCGTCAGTCTCACCGCGGTTTCGCCGAATTGCCCGTTGCCGGACGCTCTTACGCGGGCGGCGATCTCACGCAGTTCGGCGATGAAGCCGGAGACCTGTCCGCCCGAGGAGAGCGGCAGCTTGCGCAGCACGAGATCGATCGCCTGGATTCCGTTGGTGCCTTCGTAGATCGGTGCAATGCGGGCGTCGCGCAGGTAGCGGGCGGCACCGGTTTCCTCGATGAAGCCCATGCCGCCGTGCACCTGGATGCCCAGCGAGGCAACATCGACGCCTGCATCGGTCGAAAATGACTTGGCGATGGGGGTCAGCAGGGCTGCGCGCTCCGCCCAGTTGCGAGCCTCGTCGCTTTCCGTGTGATGCGACATGTCGGTGGCGTGGGCGCAGGCATAGCAGATGGCGCGCGAGCCTTGCGTCAGCGCCTTCATGGTCAGCAGCATACGGGCGACATCGGGATGCTCGATAATCGGGCTCATGCCCTCGCGCTTTGTCGCGCCGGCCCACTCGGGCGCCCTGCCCTGGGTGCGGTCGCGGGCAAAGGCGATGGCCTTCTGGGTGGCGGCTTCCGCCACCGCAACGCCCTGGATGCCGACCGCGAGGCGCGCATTGTTCATCATGGTGAACATGCAGGCGAGACCCTTGTTCTCCTCGCCGACCAGGTAACCGATGGCGCCCTTGGTGCCTGTTCCGTCGGCGTCGAATTTGCCGTCGCCATAGATCATGGTGCAGGTGGGCGAGCCATGGATGCCGAGCTTGTGTTCGAGGGAATGGCAGAAGACGTCGTTGCGGGGGCCAAGCGACCCATCCTCATTGACGAGGTGTTTCGGCACCAGGAAGAGCGAGATGCCGCGGGTGCCGGCGGGGGCGTCGGGAAGCCGCGCCAGGACCAGGTGAATGATGTTGTCGGCCGCGTCGTGCTCGCCCCAGGTGATGTAGATCTTCTGGCCGAAGATGCGGTAGGTGCCGTCGCCGGTCGGCTCGGCCCGGCTTTTCAGCACGCCGAGATCGGAGCCCGCATGCGGCTCGGTCAGGTTCATCGTGCCGGTCCATTCGCCGGAGACCATCTTCTCCAGATACGTAGCCTTGAGTGCCGCGCTGCCATGGGTCGCCACCGCCTCGATCGCGCCCATGGTCAGGGTCGGCGCGAGCGCAAAAGCCATGGATGCGGAGTTCCACATCTCAAGGGCCGCGACGTTCAGCATATGCGGCAGGTTCTGGCCGCCGAACTCTTCGCGCGCTGTCAGGCCGTTCCAGCCGCCCTCGCGCCAGCTCTTATAGAGCGCCGGCCAGCCGTCGGGCGTCGTCACCTTGCCGTCCTCGAGACGCGCGCCCTGCCGGTCGCCGATCTCGCCGAGCGGTGCCATCTCCTGGCTGGCGAAGCGACCCGCCTCCTCCAGGATGGCATCGACCAGATCGGTCGAGAGATCGCCAAAGCTGCCGATCTCCAGCGCGGCATCCAGACCGGCCACATGCTTCAGCGTGAAGGCGATATCTTCCACCGGTGCGCGATACATGATGCTCCTCCCTTTCGGTGGACAGGTCCCGACTTGCCACCCAATTTTTCCTCTTCCGCTTTTTACGTAAACGTAAACGGGGTTGTCAACGAGGAGGCTCTCGCCATGACACGGGAAACGGCGAACAAAGCGGGCTCGTGCCAACTGTCGAACTGGAGTTACATTGCCGCGATAAGGAGACATCCATCATGTCTGATTCTGCGTCGCTCGCCCCGCTGACCCCTGCCATTCCCGGTCTCGTCTGGGCCTACCGGTTCCATCCAGGTCCGACGCCCTGCGTGATGCTGCCGACAGAGACCTTGCCTGAAGATCTGCAAGGCGGCGATGGGTTTCTGTGGCTGCATCTCAACCTCGCCGACACGCGGGTCGGGCCTTTTCTCGAAACGCTGCCGGATCTTCCGCCACCGGTCATTGCGGCACTCACGACGCATGATACCCATGCAGCGCTGACGCTGGACGAGCATTCGCTCTACGGCACGCTGGTGGATTTTCAGCGGGATTTCGACAACGACACGCGCGACATCGGCTGGCTGCACTTTTTCGTGTCCGAGACGATCATCATCACCACGCGGCTGCAGCCGCTCCGCTCGGTCGACCGGATGCGGTCTGCCGTGGAGAAGAACGGTGTACGCTACCATCGACCAGTGGACCTGTTCGAGACGCTGGTGGCGGAGTTTCAGCGCACGATGATCACTCTGGTGATGGAATTCACCGAAGAGCTCAACCTGATCGAGGACTATGTCTATGACAATGCGCCGCGGGACGAGCGGCGCCGGCTGGCGCCGGTGCGGCGGACCGTGGTGCGGCTGCACCGGCACCTGCGGACCCTGCTCACCCTGATGCGGCGGGCTGCGGCTGCCGATGACGAGGATATGCCCGCCGGTTTCGAGGATGCCGCGGGTCGGCTGATCGGCAGGCTGGAAGCGGTGGACCACGACGTCTATGCGCTGCAAGAGCGGGCCCGGCTGCTGCACGAGGAAATCGATTCCAAGCTATCGTCTGAAACCAACCGGCATCTCTACATCCTGTCGATCATGACAGCGTTTCTGCTGCCACCCTCGCTGGTCACCGGCTTTTTCGGGATGAATACGGAAAGCCTGCCGTTTGCCCATATGGCGCATGGCACCGCCTATGCGCTGGGCTTCATGGCGGTCTCGGTGCTGGTCGCCTGGCTACTGCTGCGGCGGACTGGGATCTTCTAGATCTCTCACAAAAAAAGCCACCCGCCTTGCGGCGAGTGGCTTCACGTTGACGGCAGATCGCCTCAATAATAGGGCGATACGCAGGTCTGGCGCGGCCCGTTGTAGGGCTGGAACGAGTTCGACGCTGCGTCATAAGACCGGTAGCGTGCGGCACAATATTCGTAGTGGCGCGGGTTCAGGCCAGTCGCACGATAGACGGGGGCCGGACGATAGACGGGCGCAGGCTCCACGTAGCGGGGTGCTGCGATGGCGCCACCGATGATCGCGCCGGCGCCGAAGGCTGCGAGCGGGAACCAGTAGCCATCGTGGAAGCGATAACCCGGGCGGTGCTGGCGATAGCCCTGGTATCCACCGTGATAGCCGGGGCGCCCGTAGTAGCCTGGGCGCGGCCCGTAATTGCCGTAGCGCGGCCCGTAGTTGCCACGGCGGGGACCGTAGTAGCGTGGGCCATCGTCACGATAGTACTGGACGTTGGTCACGTCGGGGGCTGTGGTCGCAGTGACGACCGGTGCCGGCAGCGGCATGGCCTGGACTGGCGCCATCGTGCCAAGCACGGCCGCAAAGGAAGCGGCGACAACGGCGAATTTCTTGAACATCAGAGGCATAACGAGATCTCCATCCCTTTGACACGGAATCGACTTCCCAGGATTGCAGCTATAGCGATGCGGAAGAGAGCCTGGACGTCTTTCGCAATATGGCCCAACGTTAGGATCGTCTTCCTGAACCGGCCATTAACGCAAAAGGGGCGCCTCCGAGGAGACACCCCAGACGCCCGGCTAGCGGACGCCCTTATTGCTTAAAGCCTTGCCTTAGCGAGGCGAGACGCATGCGCGACGAACACCAGCACTTGCGACATAGGTGTTGTCGGAAGCGCGGTAAGTCCGGTAACGGCTTTCGCACCATGCGACGTGGTTGCCGGCACGCGGGCCGCGGTCAGCGGCGACTGCACCACCGATCAGGGCGCCGGCGCCAAAGGCTGCCAGCGGGAACCACATGCCGTTGTGCTGGCGGTAGCCCGGACGACGTTCGCGGTAGCCGCGGTGGCCGTTGTAGTAGCCGCTGCGGTTTGCGCGCATGTTGTGGCGACGCTCATAACGGTTACGCTCAAAACGGTTGCGCTCGTCGTAGCGGCGATACTGGACGTCGGTGACGCCGGCGTCAGACGACACCTGCGAAACAGCCGGGAGCGGCATGGCAGCCTGAGCCGGCATGAAGCTTGCAAAAGTCACGGCGACGCCCGTGGCGACCGTGGCGAGGCGAAGGCGTAGAGACATCATATGAGTGTTTCCCGTTTTTGTTATCAAGGGGCTAACGG
Organism: Hyphomicrobiales bacterium; assembly: GCA_900472675.1. Taxonomy (GTDB): domain Bacteria; phylum Pseudomonadota; class Alphaproteobacteria; order Rhizobiales; family Rhizobiaceae; genus Neorhizobium. The sequence goes on along the minus strand of UCJA01000005.1, from coordinate 43,195 downwards.
GATACACCGGGTATGGTTCCTGGGACGAAAGTCCCGAGGGTCGGTCAGGCAACGATCGACAGCTTGGCCTGATCCCCCTGCAGACGATTGATCATGAAGTTCGAGTACCATTCGACGAACTGCATGACACCACCTTCGTGAGCCGGCGAATAGGGACCGGGCTCATAGGCAGGCGAACGGATACCAAAGGCGTTTTCCTCGACGATCTGCCGGTCCTGGTCGTTGGTCATGTCCCAGACGTGGGTCAGTTCCTCGATCGTATAATCCACGCCTTCTACCGCATCCTTGTGGACCATCCACTTGGTGGTGACGGCGGTTTCCTCCGGCCCGATCGGGGTGACGCGGAAGGAAATCGCGTGGTCGCCGAGCAGGTGGTTCCAGGTGGAGGGATAATGGAACAGCAGCATGGTGCCGATCTGGGGGATCTGCACGTCATCGGACAGCGGGCGGCCGACGGCACGCTTGCCGGTCATGGTGTAGCTTTCCGCATCCTCGATCAGCGGCATGCGGGCGACGCGGTACTGGCCGTCGGTCGACATGGTGAAGGTGCTGGGCAGGCCGGCCGCCTCGCAGCGCTGCCAGTGCTCGGCAATGAAGGGATCGTCGCCGGCGCCCTGGACGCCGGTGGCGGTCGGTGCTTCCGGATAGGTGCGGCAGAGTTCCGGGTGGTTGCCGGCGCAATGGTAGCATTCGCGGTTGTTTTCCCAGACGAGCTTCCAGTTGCCCTTTTCGATGATGGTGTTCTGGTGGGCAATCTTGGCCTCCGACAGGCGGTGCGGGGCCATGTAGGGCAGCAGCATGGCCTCGACGGGGGCGAAGTCGGGTGCCTCCTTGGCCAGGCAGATGAAGATGTAACCGGCGACGGTGCGGCAATGCACGGGCTTCAAGCCGTACTGGCCCTTGTCGAAATTCTCGCCCATGTGCCGCGCCGACATCAAGGAACCGTCGTGCTGGTAGGTCCACTGGTGGTAGGGACAGACAAGGCGCACGGCCGAGCCGCTGTCCTTGGTGCAGACCCGGTGGCCGCGGTGGCGGCAGGTGTTGTGGAAGGCGCGGATTTCGCCATCGCGGCTGCGGATCACGAGGACCGGATAGTCGCCGATCTGCTGCGTCACATAGTTGCCGGGCTTGGGGATCTCGCAATCGTGGCCGATGAACAGCCAGTCGCGGTACCAGATCATTTCGAGGTCGAGCTGGTAATAATCCCGGTCGATGTAAAAGGGTTGTTCGAGACTGAAACCTTCGCGGCGGTTTTTCAGCTGCCGCAGAACCTGATTATGAATATCCATATGCCTTCCTCATCAAAGCCTGGAGCGAAGGACATGGAGATGCGTTGCGGCGTCATGGCCGGCAGCGCACGCTCCGAACGCCCGCCGCGATCGGTCGAAATCTCGTTCAAGGCTGGTTTCCGGGCTCAGGAGCTGTCCTTTCGGGACGACATGGCACCTTCCCAGGCGGCCGTTCCGGCCCTGCCCAGTGGCTCCCGCCATGCTTTGCACTCCACCACCGTTGCGGGGGCAGCGCCGGTTAGCCGCAAGGCTTGCCGGCTTCCCAATTCTCCACCCTCCCTAGCGAGGCGGCACCTTGAGCTTGCTGCGATATAAGCATTGGCTCTTCCTGTCGCATAGGTGACATTGCGACATCGGCAGCCGCATTGACGACGACGGAATCAAACGGGCAAAAAACTCTGTCGGCCAAGCGCTTCGCCCTTGTTTTCAAAAGGTCTGCAAGGGGTCCGGCATTCGGTCTGGCAGTCCGGTGAAGCTGGCTCTAAGGATATGTAACGCCCCGCCCTCGCCCTCCCCTGCACGATGCTGAAGGACCGAACGACGCCATGCTGCAGCTGATCCCGTTTACGCCAGAGCACTACGACCTTTTGTGCAGCTGGTTCGGCACCGAAAAGGATCTCATCCAGTGGGGCGGCTGGGGGCTGACCTACCCGCTCGATGCGACGCAGCTGGACCAGATGCTCTCCGAGGGGCTGGGGCCCAAGCCCGCGCGGCTTTGCTGGATGGTGGAAGATGGGGATGGTGCGTTGGTCGGGCATGTGCAGCTGGTGCTCGACTGGCAGAACGGCATCGGTCGGATCGCGCGGGTCGGGATTGCGCCGGACAAGCGGGGGCAAAGGCTGGCGGTGCCGATGCTGCGGCTGGTCCTGGCGCATGCCTTCGCGGAAGAGGCCGTGGAGCGGATGGAGCTCAATGTGTTTACCTGGAACCAGGCAGCAATCCGCACCTATGTAGCACTCGGCTTCGTGCATGAGGGCGTCAGGCGGTCATCGGCCAAGGCGGGCAATGAGCGATGGGATACGGCGATGATGGGCCTGCTGCGCGGGGAATGGGAGCAGACGCTTGCAGTGAGTAAGCTTCAGCCCGCTTGAACCGCCCTCACCCGGTGAGCCGTTGCAGCTGGAAGAAATACCGGCGGGCATCACCGGACACGCACATCATGCCGGCCACCGTATCGGCATCGATCCTGCGAAAATAATCGGTGATCGGCTGCCGGTCGTAGACCATGGCCGCCGTCTCGACCCCGTCCAGCGTCTCGGCTCGGAGCGATGCGGTCGTGCCCCGTGCGCGCAGGGTCCTTTCCATCTGCTGGAACAGGTTTCGGGCGGGTGCGGTCCTGCCCAAGCCAGCCAGCTTCAGGACCAGCCGGATCGGCATGAACGCCGGCTCAACCGGCACGAGGCGACCAGAGCGCGACTGGAAAAGCAGCGCATCGGCGCGCATGTCGGCGTGAAAACGCTTGCCGAACCACTGCAGGTTTTCGAGCACGCCATCCAGCGGATGACCAGAGGGGATGCCAACCCCCTGCCACAGACCGACCATGTCGTCCGGCGCAACCGGCTCCAACGTGGCGAACCAGCGGGTCTTTTCGGCCTGCAAACCGGTCACCATCGTCACACCCCTTCGTCATCCCCGGCTGATGTCTGGAAGATCCGGACCAGTGCCGCGCAGTTGGGATCCTTGGCATCGAACAGCTGCGTGGGCGACACGAAGCCGGTGACGACGCCAAACGCCGTGCCGGTTGCCCAGATGGGGTCATTGCCGGCCTTTTGCATGAGGGCGGGGCCGTGGGTGCTGACGCACTGCCGGGATTGCTGAAGCGTCTCGGCGGGCAGATTGGCTGCCTGGACGCGTTCACGCAATTCCGCATTGAGCGGATCGACGACGAAGAGAGCAAAAAGCCAGGCGAATATTTCGGAGATCACGCAATCTTCCTCCAGTTGGGCTGCAATGTCGAAAATGGTCCGACATCGCGACAGTGCCAAGTTGTCGCCAGAGGGGCCCGGACCAGCGGGTCGGCGTAGATTTGGGGAGGTCCGTGCGGCTTTCAAGAGCCGAGACCTCCGTCACACCCGCAGATCACGCTTCCAGGATCGTTGGACGCACAGACCTTTGTGCGGGGACGCACTTCCCAAACGGACAATTTGGCATAGATCACCCCCGTATCTCTAACGTGAGCTGGTGTAAGTGGCTGAACTTGATGACACGGCGCGGATGGGCGTGCAGGGCCTGGACGACATCCTGAACGGCGGCCTTTCTCGCGGGCATGTGTTTCTGCTGGAAGGAAGCCCCGGGACCGGCAAGACGACGATCGCGCTGCAGTTCCTGCTGGAAGGGGCCGCGCGCGGCGAACGCGGGCTCTACATCACCCTGTCGGAGACCGAAAACGAGCTGCGTGAAGGCGCTGCCTCGCACGGGCTGGAGATCGGCGGCAACGTCGAGGTGTTCGAACTGGTGCCGCCGGAGAGCCTGCTCGACGCCAGCCACCAGCAGAGCCTTCTCTACTCGTCAGACCTTGAGCTGGGCGAAACCACGAAGATGATCTTCGAGACCTTCGAGCGCATACGGCCTGACCGCGTGGTGCTCGACAGTCTTTCGGAAATCCGCCTGCTCGCGCAGAGCTCGCTGCGCTATCGCCGCCAGTTGCTGGCGCTGAAACACTATTTTTCGCGGCAGAAGTCGACCGTGCTGATGCTGGACGACCTGACGGCCGAGAGCCAGGACAAGACGGTGCACAGCGTCGTGCACGGGGTCATTCACCTGGAGGAACTGTCGCCTGACTACGGGGCAGAGCGTCGGCGCCTGAAGATCGTCAAATATCGGGGACGCTCCTACCGCGGCGGTTTCCACGACTTCGCCATCCGCACCGGCGGCGTGGTCGTCTTCCCGCGGCTGCGCGCCATCGAGCACCGGACGCAGTTCGAGCGCAGCCTGGTGCAGAGCGGCAACCGGGAGCTGGACGCGCTGCTGGGCGGCGGCGTGGAGCGCGGCTCCAGCACGCTGGTGATCGGTCCCGCCGGCACTGGCAAGAGCCTGTTCGGCATCAGTTTCGTGGTCTCCGCTATCGCCCGGGGTGAAAAGGCGGCGATCTTCCTGTTCGACGAAGAGCTTGGGCTGCTGTTCAACCGCCTCAAGCCGCTTGGTATCGACCTGCAGAAGATGCGCGACGACGGCAACCTCTATATCGAGCAGGTGGATGCCTCCGAACTGTCTCCGGGAGAGTTCGCCCATCGGGTGCGGCAGCGCGTGGACTTTTCCCAGGTGAAGACCGTGCTGCTCGACAGCATCAACGGCTACCAGGCCGCAATGCCGCAGGAGAATGCGCTCATCCTGCACATGCACGAGCTGCTGCAGTATCTCAACCGGCAGGGTGCCAGCACCTTCCTGACTGTGGCGCAGCATGGCCTGGTCGGCGACATGAAATCGCCGGTCGACGTGACCTACCTTGCCGACACCGTGGTGCTGCTGCGCTATTTCGAGGCGCAGGGCCAGGTGCGGCGCGCGGTCTCCGTCATCAAGAAGCGTACCGGCTCCCACGAGGACACGATCCGCGAGTTCGTCATCTCCAACGAGGGCCTGCACGTGGGCGCGCCGCTTTCGAACTTCCAGGGCGTGTTAAGGGGCGTTCCGACCTTTACCGGCGAGACACCCCTGTTAAAGGGCGGGAGCCAGACCAATTCCTGAAGCGGTTGCCCATGCGCTGATCTATGCCCCGCAGGGACGCGACGCCCAGGTCGCGGCCAGCCTGTTGCAGCAGGCGGGCATTCCGTCGCGCACGGCCACAAGCTTCGACCAGTTCGTCCAGTCGCTGTCGTCGGAACTGCTGTTTGCGGTGGTGACCGAAGAGCCGCTGCGCCATGAGGATGTGAAGGCGCTCCATGCCTGGACCTCGACGCAGCCAGCCTGGTCGGACCTTCCGTTCGTGGTGCTGGCGCATCGCAATGCGGGGCCGGAGCAGAACCCGGCGGCGGCCCGGTTGGTGCGGCTGCTCGGCAACGTCTCCTTCCTCGAGCGACCTTTCCATCCGACCACCTTCGTCAGCCTGGTGCAGACCGCACGCGCTGGACGGCTGCGCCAGTACCAGGCCCGCGCCAGTATCGAGGCGCTGAACGAAAGCGAACTGCGGCTGAAGACGGCGCTGATCGCCGGTCGCCTCGGCTCATGGGAGCTGGACGTCGCATCCTGGACGCTCACCGCCTCGGACGTCTGCAAGGGTGTTTTCGGGCGCAGGCCCGATGACCCCTTCTCCTATGACGACCTGATGGATGCGATCTATCCGCTGGACCGCGCAAACGTCCAGGAGGCGGTGGCGCGCACGCTGGAGACGGGTGCCGACTACGACATCGAATACCGGACGATCTGGCCAGACGCCTCGCTGCACTGGGCCGAGATCCGCGGCCGCATCGTGCGCGACCGCCGTGGCCGGGCCCTGCGGCTGATCGGTGTTGCCTCGGACATCACCGACCGCAAGCATACGGAAACCGCCCTCAAAAGCATGAACGATGCGCTGGAACAGCGGGTCGAGGAGCGAACGCGCGAGCTGCGCGAAGCGCATGAGCGGCTGCTGGCGGAAGTCGGGCAGCGGGAAAAGGCCGAGCAGAGGCTGCGCCAATCGCAGAAGCTGGAGGCGCTCGGACAGCTGACCGGCGGCGTGGCGCACGACTTCAACAACCTGCTGATGGCCGTTCTCGGCAATCTCGAGCTCGCCGAGAAACGGGTCGCCGACGATCCGAAGACAGCGCGGCTGATCGGCGGCGCGATCGAGGGCGCCCGGCGTGGCGCCTCGCTGACACAGAGGCTGCTGGCCTTTGCGCGGCAACAGGCACTGGAGGTCAAGCCGACCGACCTGCAGACGCTGATTACCGGCATGCTCGACCTCCTGACGCGGTCGGTCGGCTCCACCATCACCGTCGTCACGGATTTTCCGGAGACGGTGCCGCCCGTGCTCGCCGACACCAACCAGGTGGAACTGGCTCTCCTCAACCTCGCCGTCAATGCCCGCGACGCGATGCCCGATGGCGGGCGGATCACCATCAGCCTGCGTGCGGTCAACGAGACGCAACCCTCCGAGGCCATCGAGCGCGGACGTTATGTCTGTCTGAGCGTCACCGATACGGGAACGGGCATGGACGAGGTGACCCTTGCCCGGGCGATCGATCCGTTCTTTTCGACCAAGGAACTCGGCAAGGGAACCGGTCTCGGGCTTTCGATGATCCACGGCCTGGCGGAACAGCTGGGCGGCGCGCTCAAGCTGCGGAGCAAACCGGGCGCGGGCACTTCAGCGGAAATCTGGCTGCCTGCAACGGAGATCCGCGAGGAAGTGGCCGCGCCGAAGCTCGAACCTGCTTCTTCGCCGAGCCGGCCCCTGGTGATCCTGGTGGTCGACGACGACGTGCTGATCGCCATGAACACCGTAGACATGCTGGAGGACCTCGGCCACACGGTGATCGAAACCAACACGCCCGCCGATGCGCTGGCGGTTATCGAGGCGGGAACGCCGCTCGACATGATGATCACCGACTTTTCGATGCCGCGCATGAACGGCGGCGAGCTTGCGGATGCGGTTCTCGTGATGCGCCCGGCGCTTCCGATCCTGGTTGCGACCGGTTACGCGGATCTTCCGCCCGGCAAGGGGATGGAGCTGCCACGTCTCAGCAAGCCCTATAGCCAGCAGCAGCTTGCCGCGCAGATCGCGCTGCTTGCCGCCTCCTAATTTCGGAAGCGATAACAATCGCTTCCGCCTCTGCGGGACAGTTGTGGCGACGGCGTTAAACGTCCCTGATGCCCGCCTTCGGGCGCCCGCGCAGACACCTTTTAATGCACGTCCAGGTAGTATATCATGAATTTTTTCCAAACAAATGGTTGACGAGCCCGCCCCCGCCGTGTATCACCATCCCATCGATACTTTGTTTGCCGATAGTTGTTTTTGCTGCGCCTCGCGCCACTTGACGAACTTCCCCTCTCAAAAGTCGAAACAGCCGACGTGCGTCGCACGACGGTATATAAACCTCTGCTAAGAAAGGGTTCGTTATGACCACTGGCACAGTAAAATGGTTCAACGCCACCAAGGGCTTCGGCTTCATTCAGCCTGACGACGGCAGCGCCGACGTATTCGTTCACATCTCGGCTGTTGAACGCGCCGGCATGAGCTCGATCGTTGAAGGCCAGAAGCTCAGCTTCCAGCTTGAGCAGGACCGCAAGTCGGGCAAGATGTCCGCCGGCCAGCTCCAGGCTGCTTAAAGCTTTTCAGCCTGCCCATAGCCACGGACGTACTGGCATGGCGCGGCAAAAGCATTTCGAAGGCCAGGCGGATGTCTGGCCTTTTTCCATTTGGGCATATAGCCCCACCGCCATCTCCGAGGCGTCCGGTGAGGCCTAGATCGCCTCCTGAAGCGACGCCCGAAATCGGATGAGGACCAAAATTTGAGACACCCAGACGACAATAGCTTTGCCGAGCGACGCAAGACCGCGGACGCTGCCAAGCGGGAGCTTTTGAAACGCTTTGCCTCCGCGCCTAAAGCCACGGATCCTGAGATGCAGGAACGCCTGGCTGCCCGCGAGGCCGTCGCAGCAGCTCGTGAGGCACGCCGTGCCGAGCGCGAAGCGCTGAAGACTGCCGAAGCCGAGCGCGAAATGCGGGAAGCCGCAGAAGCCGCCGCCGCCGCTGAAGAGCAGGACAAGGCCGAGGCAGAAGCCCGACAGGCTGAAATCAACGATCGCGTGTCGCGCGTGGTGGCCGATGAAGCCGCCCGCAAGGCTGAACGCGATCGCCGCTATGCCGCCCGCAAGGCGCGTCAGGGCTGAAGCCTGAAGTTAGTTTGGAGCGCGGATTAGCCCGCTTCGGTGCCGCTCACATTGCGGCCGGAAAGGGATCGATATCCATGACTGCGCATGCCCAAGCCCTTGAGCCGCCCTACAACGACACCGCCGGTGCCTGGCTCAAGATACTTGCGAAATACCGGCAGCCGCGTCAGGGCCGCAGCGTGTTCGAGCTTCTCGTGACGCTGATCCCTTTCGCTGCCTTCTGGGCCGGCGCTTCCATCTCAGCCGCACAGGGTTTCTGGCCTGGTATCATCCTGATTCTGCCTGCCGCAGCCTTCTTGCTGCGGCTGTTCATGATCCAGCACGATTGTGGCCATGGCTCTTTCTTCGCCCAGCGTCGTCTCGACACCTGGACGGGACGCAGCCTCGGCGTGCTGACCCTGACGCCTTACGACTACTGGCGTCGGGCGCATGCCGAACACCATGCTTCCGCCGGCAATCTCGACGAACGCGGCGTCGGCGACATTACGACGCTGACGATCGCTGAATATGCGGCGCTGTCCTGGCGCGGTCGCCTCGGCTACCGGCTGTACCGGCATCCGCTGATTATGTTCGGCGTTGGTCCGGCTTGGCTGTTCCTGATCAAGCACCGCCTGCCGTTCGGCATGATGAAGTCCGGCGCCCTGCCCTGGGTTTCCACCATGGCGACCAATCTTGCGGTCGTGGTGATGGCTGCCCTTCTGATCTGGGCTGTCGGGATCGTCCCGTTCCTGCTCGTGCATCTGCCCGTCGTTCTGCTGGCCGCCGCTGCCGGTGTCTGGCTGTTCTACGTGCAGCATCAATTCGAAGACACCCACTGGTCGAAAGACGAGGAATGGGAATTTCCGGAGGCGGCACTTCACGGTGCCTCCCACTACGACCTGCCTCTGGTGCTGCGTTGGCTGACCGGCAATATCGGTATCCATCACGTGCACCACCTGGCAAGCCGGATCCCCTACTACAGACTGCCGGAGGTTTTGCGCGACCATCCGGAACTGGCAGGCATTGGCCGTATCACATTGATGGACAGCCTTCGTTGCGTCAGACTGGTTCTGTGGGATGAACAGGCCTGCCGGCTTGTTTCCTTCCGCGACGCCAGACGAACAGGCGCCCTCCGCTAACCACGTGCCGGCAGTATCCGATTGCCGGCCCCGACTTTCGCAGGACGAACCCTGCTTATCCAAGGACAAACAAAGTGAACATGACTGCAAGGACCGCCACCGACCCGGCGACGATGTCGATGCCCCTGACGCCAACCCAGATCCGGGGCCTTAAGCTCGCCAAGGACGGCGACCTGTATCCGCAGGAAGCCAAGCGGTGGACCCATCTCAATGCGGTCATCACCTACGCACGCACGGACCGCTTCAAGGAGCGCCCGCTGAAGGTCAAGTTTTTGACCACGACCACCGTGACCGAGCTTCGTAACCACGGCCTGCTGAAGGCCCTGAACGAGGACGTCGCGCCGGAAGAATCCGCCCATGGCATCACCATGGCCGGCAAGATGTGGCTGCTGAAGCACAAGTAATCGGCTTACCCAGAGCCGCCGCGGTCCGCATGACGGCGCGGCTGGCTTGGGTGAATCGACGCTAAATTCCTACTGGAACAGCGTCATGAGGCTGCTGCTGCTCGTATTGGCGATCTGCAGCGCCTGCACTGCCAGCTGCTGCTGCGTCTGCAGGGCAGCGAGCCTCGCAGACGCGTTTTCCATATCAGCGTCCACCAGCCGGCTAATGCCGCTGTCGAGGGAATCGCTGAGCTTACCGGCATACTCTTCCTCAAGATCGAGCGCCTGCTGGATCGACCCCATGGTGGCCGCACTGGTGGTTGCCTGGCCGAGCATATGCTCGACGCCATCGAGATACTCATCAACGGTGAAGGCGTTCGACGTGATGTCGATCTCCGCCAGATCGAACCGCAGTGCGAACGGCGGGTTCGGCCTCAGGCTGCTCATGTTGAACTCCACCGCCTTCGTGCCGTAGCCCGGATAGACGGACTGATCCGCCCTGAAGGTGATGCTGTTGCCGCTCACATCGGCCTGCATGCCGGAACCGGAAGCCGTGTACTCCACGACTGTTGCCAGATCGGTCGCATTGTTGATCATGCCGTCGCTGGTTCCAAGCGCCGCATCCACCGCCGCGCGGTCGATGACATAGGTTGTCTGCGCAGCACCTGCTACCGAGAGATCGAAGGAAATCGTGGCATCCACCATGACCTTGAAAGGCTGCGTGAAGCTCATGGTGGCATGCGGAAGCAGGTTGTCGTGATTGAGCCCCGGCGTGGTGTCGAGGCCCAGCAGCCGCTCGGAGATCAACGGATCCAGCGTGGACGCAATGTTGGACAAAGAGATACTCGAACCCGCATGGGACGAGGTGTCCAGCGACTGGATTTCGTAGCGGGTGGCGGACGAGGCAGCGGTCGACCAGGTGCCGTAGACATTGGCGGCACTGCCGGCGCCTGCGTTATCAAACGCCTGCTGGAGAACCTGGCGCAAGGCCGCCACATCTTTGATGACGCCGTCCGTGGTTCCGAGCGCCGCATCGACCACCGATTTGTCCACCGTGACGCCCGCATAGGTGTCGCCCGCGTCCATATCGCTGGCATCGACTGTCAGGTCGAAGGTGACCGACGAGGTCGCGTCGAAGGTGACCGGGCCCTTGAAGCCATGATCCTCGTGGCCATTGTGGCGGAAGGTATCTAGGGAAGGGCCCCTCACCGGCATGTAGTAATCCGGATCGTCCTTCTGCAGAATGCCGCCGCCGCCCGTATTGAGCATGCTCGTGGTGCGCAGGTCGACCTGGATGGTCGAGACGCTGACGCTGCCGTTGGAGGCGCGCACGAAGCCGGAGACGACCGTATCGTTGAGGTCGTTGGTGTCGTTGATGTGCTGCGGCGCCGACGTCTTCAGCCAGTTGATGCCGGCGAAGCTGGCGGACTTCACCACCGCCTCTGCCTGACCGTTGAGGTCGCTCAGTTCCTGCTGGATCTTGGCCGGATCGGAGCTGCTCTCCTTGGCCGTGACCAGCTTTGCCTTGAACTCGTTCAGGACATCGATAATCGCCGTGGTGGCGGCGTAGCCGACGTCCGTCTTCGCCGCGCCCACCTGCATGGCGTCGCGAGCGCTGCCGATCGCCTTGTTGTCCGAACGCATGGTGGTGGAGATGGACCAGTAGGCGACACCGTCGGCAGCCCTGCCGACGCGCAGACCGGAGCTCACTTCGTCCTGTGTCTTTGCAAGGGAGGTGCCGACGGAACGCAGGGTCTGCAGGGCGGCCATGCTGGCAATATTGGTCAGTATGCTGGTCATCATACTCTCGATGGCCGCAGCGGTATGGCTTGCGGACGTAAGGCTCGGGGGCGAGCGGGACAAAAATGAGACGGGTGAAAAGACGGGCGGGCGTAGAAACGGGCGGGTCGAGTAAATGCCATTTTTGCCGCCGGTGGTTAACCAAACCCTAACGGGAAATACTGGAATTTATCAATTTAGGGGTGTCGAATGAAAAATATTCGCTCCTGACGGCACGGTACCATCGTAACGCCGCCAGCCGATTACCCTGCCGCTTCAATCCCGGCAGGAAAGACGGGACGGACGGCCTCATCCAGAACCGCCTCGATGGCACGGGCGGCCTGCAGGAGTGCGTCGTCTCTACCCATCGGCCCGGTCAGTTGCAGCCCCAGAGGCAAGTGGCCATCCATGCCGGACGGCAGGCTGAGCGACGGCTGCCCGGTCATGTTGGCAAAACCGCTCGACAGCATCTCGCCCTCCTCGCCATCCTCCGTGAATTCCGGATCTTCGACCGGCGCCGGAAAAGGCACGCTCGGGCCCAGCAGCACATCGACCTCCGCGAAGGCTGCCTCGACGGCCCCGCGCAGGCTGAGCTGAAAATTCCTGGCGCGGATATAGTCGACGGCATTCGCGTTAAAGCCGGCCTCGACCTGCGCGCGGGTGCGCGGCGCATAGCCGGCCGGGTTTTCCGCATGAAGCTGCGAATGGATGACGGAGGCTTCCGGCAGGATGATGCGACGCAGCTGCGCATTGGCGAGCGCAAGCTCGGGGATCTCGACCCGCGTGATCGTCGCTCCCGCCTGTGCGAGCCGCTCCAGCGATCGGGCGAGATTGGCGGCAACGGCGTCCGTCAGCTCGGGGCTTTCGCACTGGAAGCTCACAGCACCGATCCGCAGACCGGCTAGCGAGCCTTGCGGCAAAGCTGTGTGTGCTCCCGTCATCCCGGCCAAAAGCAGCGCTGCATCCTCGACGCTGCGCGCCAGCGGCCCCGCATGGTCGAGGCTCCAGGAGAGCGGAAAGACGCCTTCCAGCGAGACCAGTCCGAAGGTGGGTTTCAGGCCGACGACGCCGCAGTAGGAGGCGGGGATGCGGATCGAGCCGCCCGTGTCCGTACCGACGGCGAGCGGTACGATGCCCGCCGCAACCAGCGCCGCGGAGCCGCCGCTCGAGCCGCCGGAGGTGCGGCCGACATCGTGGGGGTTGTTGGTCTGGCCCACATCCGGATGGGCGATGCCATAGGCATATTCCAGCAGGTTTGCCTTGCAAAGAATGATGGCGCCCGCTTCACGCAGGTTCTGCACGAGGACTGCGTCCTCAGTGGCGATGGCCGGCGGCCGCACCTTGCTGCCGAAGCCGGTCGGTGCGCCCTTGACCTCGATCAGGTCCTTGATGGCGACCGGGATGCCATGCAGGGGTCCACGATCGATGCCGACACGCAGCTCTGCCGCTGCCTGCTGCGCCTGCGCAAGCGCGCTCTCGTCGAGACGACCTGCCACGGCATTGAGTGCGGGCTCCAGCGCATCCATCCGCTGCAAGCTTAATCGAACCACGTCCACCGGCGACAAGGAACCGTCCCGATAGGCCCGGCCGAGCTCCGTGACGCTCATGAATGCAATCTCGTCGGGCGTCATGGTTCTCTCCTCCGGTTACCAGAATGCCCCGCCGCTTGGTTGCGGCGAGGCATGATCGTCATGTCCGGGCTATCCGGTCAGTTCTTGACGGTGTCTTCCAGGAAGAAGCGGCCGAGCGGGTTCTGGTAGAAACCCTCGACGTTCTTGCGGGAGACATTGATGTAGGGGCTGTAGTAGAGGTCGATCCAGTTCACATCGGCCTTGGCCATCTTCTGCAGCTCGACATACATGGCTTCACGCTTCTTGGGGTCGAGCTCCAGCCGGGCCTTGGCGACCAGATCCTTGACGGCATCGTTCTTGTAGTTGGTCGAGTAGTTGTTGTTGGAATCGTGGCCCAGAACGAAGGTGGTCTTCTGGTCCGGGTCGAGGATGTCGTTGGTCCAGTAGTTGACCGAGATGTCGTATTCGCCGGCAACGACCATGTCCCATTCCTGGCTGGGATCGACCTTCTGCAGGTTGGCGGTGATGCCGGCCTTGGCGAGCTGCTGCTGCACGAGGACCGCGGTCTGCTCGTCTACCTCGTCGCCGGCGCGGATGAGATAGTTCAGCGTCAGGTTCGATACGCCGGCGTCGGCCAGCAGCTTTTTGGCGCCTTCCGGATCATAGGGGCGCTGCAGATTGTCCGCATAATAATAGAGAGCGCCCTTGGGGATATAGGAGTTGGCGACGGTGCCCGCCCCGAAGGTCACGGCATCGACGATCGCCTTCTTGTCGATCGCCATATCCAGCGCCATACGCACCTCCTTCTTGCCGAGATCACCATGGGCGTGGTTGATCAGGAGATGATCCTCACGGGTCGAGGGATCGGTCAGCACGGAGAGGTTGGCATCCTTCTTCAGCTCGGCGACCCGCGAGAAGGGCACGAAGATGGCCGCATCGAGCTGGCCGGCCTGGACGTTCAGCATGCGGGTGTTATCGTCCGGAACCGAGATCCATTCGACGCCATCGAGCTTGACCCGCTCCGCCTGCCAGAAATTGGGATTCTTATTGAGGATGACGCGATCGCCGCGGCGCCATTCATCGACCGTGAAGGCGCCCGAGGCGATCGGCTTTTCGGCGTAGGCCTCCGGTCCAAGCGATTCCATGCCGGCCTTGGAGATGACGGAGGCATTGGGCAGCGCCAGCGTCGACAGGAAGGGTGCCGAGGGGTTCTTGAGCTTGATGGTCAGCGTCCGCGGGTCGGTGGCGACTGCCGTATCGATAACCTTGTAGCTATCGCTCCAGAGCGAACCGGCATCGTCGCGAACGCGCAGCAGGCTGTAGGCTGCATCTTCGGCCGTCAGCGGCGAGCCGTCTGAAAACTTCGCATCACGGATCTTGAGGACGTAGGTGAGGCCATCTTCCGAGGTGGACCAGCTTTCGGCAAGGCCGGGCTCCAGCTTGGTGCCGGCCTTATCGACGCGGATCAGCACGTCATAGACGTTTGAGAAGACCCAGTTGTCGATGTTCTGCGCCGTCTTGATGGGGTCGAAGGTGGTCGAGTCCTCGCGGCGGCCGATGGTGAGGACGCCGGCGGCTTCGGCATAGCTTGCGGTGAGTGTCAGACCGGCGAGAAGTGCGGCAAGTCCGACGGATTTCCACTTGGTGATCATCGTGCTGTTCCCTTTTTTTGTCGTAGCGTTGAAGTGTTATGGCTTTGATTGTCAGGGCATTGTCTCGGCAGGTAGGACCGGCATCGGGAGCAGGTCGCAGCGGGGTGCTGGTCGGCTCAAAAGCGGCCTGTCCGGGTCGATGTCGGGAATGGCGGCAATCAGCGCCGCGGTATAGGCATGCTGCGGGCGCGCGAAGATCTCCTCGGAGCGGCCCTGCTCGACGATTTCGCCGCGATACATGACGATCACCCGTTCGCAGAGGTTGCGTACGATGGCGAGATCGTGGGCAATGAACAGCAGCGTCAGGTTCATCGTCTCGGTGAGTTGACGGAACAGCGCGATGATCTGCGCCTGGATCGTCACGTCGAGGGCGGCGACGCATTCGTCCGCGATGATCAGCTTCGGATCGACCGCAAGCGCCCGGGCGATGCCGGCGCGCTGGCACTGGCCGCCACTCATGCTGCGCGGCTTGCGCGTGGCGAACTCCCGTTCCAGGCCGACGAGATCCAGCAGTTCCTCGACGCGGGCGCGGATGGCGGACGGGGGACACTTGCCCTGCACCTTCAGCACCTCGGCCAGCGTCTGGCCGATGGTGAGCCGCGGGTTGAGCGCGTTGTAGGGATCCTGGAAGACCATGGCCGCTTCGCGCCGCAGCTTGGCGAGGCCCGCCCCGCGCTGCTGGGCCAGATCGACGCCGTCAAAGGAGACATGACCTGAGGAGATTTCGTTTAGCCCAAGGATGGCGCGCGCGAGCGTGCTCTTGCCCGAACCGCTTTCCCCGACGATGCCGACGGTTTCGCCGGGCATAACCTGCAGGCTGACGCCTGCGACGGCACTGATGGTCTTGGCGCCGCCCTTGAACAGGCTGCCGCCGGTTCTGAAGCGCACATGCAGATCGTCGATCTCCAGAAGCGGCTTTACCCTCGGCAGGCCGGCAACCGGCGCTTCGGCGGGAACGAACATCGCCGCCGCCGTGCCCTCAGGCATGGAGGGATGGCTGCTGATCAGGTTGATCGTATAGGGATCTTTCGGATTGGACAGGATCTGGCGCTTCGGCCCCTGTTCCAGCAGCCTGCCGGCGCGCATTACTGCGATCCGGTCGCAGGTCTGGGCGACGATGCCGAGATCGTGGGTGATGAGGATGATCGACAGGCCGCGCTTGTCGCGGATGTCCATCAGCAGCGTCAGGATCTGCGCCTGGATGGTGACGTCGAGCGCTGTGGTCGGCTCGTCGGCAATCAGGATCTTCGGGTCGCAGGAGAGCGCCACGCCGATCATGGCGCGCTGGCGCATGCCGCCGGAGAACTCATGCGGATAGCTGTCGTACTGGCGCTTCGGATCGGGAAACCCGACCTGGGCAAGGATCTCCACGGCAGCGGCGCGGGCCGGGCCTGCCCCCAGCCGCTGGTGATAGCGGATACCTTCGGCGATCTGGTCTCCGATGCGCATGACAGGATCGAGGTGGCTGGTCGGGTTCTGGAAGATCATGCCGATCTCGCCGCCGCGGACCTTGAGCATCTCCGCATCGCTGATCGTCGCCAGGTCGCGTCCCTGAAGGTGGATCGCGCCGCTCTCCATGCGGATCAGCAACGACGGCAGGAGCCGGACCAGCGAACGGCAGAGAAGGCTCTTGCCGGAGCCGCTTTCACCGACAAGTCCAAGGATTTCGCCCTCGCGGAGATCGAAGGCGACGTTGTCGATCAGCGTGCGGGGGCCGCCCTCCCCCTGGACCGTGAGCGTCAAATCGCGAACCGAAAGCAGGGTGCCGCTCATTCGTGCACTCCCAGAAGCTCACCCAGGGCATCGCCCAGCAGGCTGAAACCGAAGGCGAGGGTGACGATGGAGAGGCCCGGGAAGACTGCGATCCACCAGCCGGTGGTGATGAAGCTTTGGCCCTCAGCGACCATGACGCCCCATTCGGCAAGCGGTGGCTGGACCCCGAGCCCGAGATAGCTGACCGCAGCACCGCTCAGCAGCACCAGCGTCGCATCCGACATGGAAAAGACGATGGAGCCGGCAATGGCGTTGGGCAGGAGATGGCGGAACATGATGCGGGTGCGGCTGAAGCCGAGGCTGACGGCGGCGACCGCATAGTCGCTGCTCTTCAGCACCAGCATCTGGGCGCGGATGAGCCGCGCATAGGAGACCCAGCCGACCAGCGCCATGGCGATGTAGAAGCTGCCGAGCCCGGGCCCGAGGATCGCGATAATGGAGAGCATCAGCACCAGAAAGGGAAAGGCCAGGATGATATCGACGAGGCGCATGAAGGCCGCATCGACCACGCCGCCGAAGAAGCCCGCGACCGTGCCGACCGTGGTGCCGATCAGGAAGGGGAAGAGGACGCCGATGACCGCGATCTGGAGATCGATCCTGGCACCCCAGATGACGCGGGAAAGGATATCGCGGCCGAAGTTGTCCGTGCCGAACAGGTGGGCAAGCGAGGGCGGCTGCAGCCGCACCTCGGCATTCTGGTAGATGGGGTCATAAGGCGCGACCAGCGGAGCAGTGAGCGCCAGGACGAGAAAGACCAGCAGGATGCCGGCACCGACCACAAGCGTCAGGCGCCGTGGGAGGAGACGCCGGCGGACGATGGGTGCGGGAGAGATGGTCTCGACGCTCATAGCTTCACCCTCGGGTCGACGGCGACGGTGACAATGTCGGCCAGAAAATTGACGAGCACGGTGGCGCAGGCAAAGGTCATGGCGACGCCCTGGACGACCATGTAGT
Source organism: Hyphomicrobiales bacterium (assembly GCA_900472675.1). Taxonomy (GTDB): domain Bacteria; phylum Pseudomonadota; class Alphaproteobacteria; order Rhizobiales; family Rhizobiaceae; genus Neorhizobium. The sequence continues at coordinate 25,872 of UCJA01000005.1, read as the reverse complement.
CCCTCGAAAAGATCGCCCGCACCAGCAGCTGGCCCATGCCGGGAAGCGCAAACACGGTTTCCACGACGACCGTGCCGCCGATCAGCCAGCCGATGTTGACGGCGAGAAGGTTGATGGTGGGCACGAGGGAGTTCGGCACCACATGGCGCCAGAAGACGATGCTTTCCGGCATGCCGCGGGCGCGGGCGGCCGTCGCGACATCGGATTTCAGCTGCTCGATCATGGCCGAGCGCAGGCTGCGGGTCAGCACTGTCGAGAGAGACAGGGCAACGGTGAGGCTGGGCAGGACGAGGTGCGAGAGCTTGTCGCCAAAGGTCGACCCATAGCCGGAGACCGGCAAGACACCCAGTTGGACGCTGAACAGGATGATCAGCATGAGGCCCAGCCAGAAGGGCGGAAGGCCGATGCCGAAAGTGGAGACGATGCGCACCGCATGATCCGGCGCGCGTCCGGCATTGCGCGCGGCGATGGCCGCCATGGGTACGGCGATCAGGATCGACAGGACGACGCTTGTCAGCACCAGCGCGATGGTGGGCTCGATACGGGTGCCGATCAGTTGCAGGACGTCGATCTTGTAGAGGATCGACTTGCCCATCTCGCCGTTCGCAAGGTTCTTGAGGAAGTAGAAATACTGCAGCCAGACGGGCTGGTCGAGGCCGTACTGGGCCCGGATGTTGGCGAGTGCGGCCGGGGTTGCGCGGGTGCCGAGGATATTGCGGGCCGGATCGCCGGGGATCAGCCGGACGAGGATGAAAGTAATGACGCTGATGCCGAACAGGACCGGGAGGAACTGGAACGGCCGGGTGAGGATGAACCTATAGCGATGCATGTGGCCGCCCGCCCTCTCGTGTTGTCCCTTGTGCGATAGTCCTCCCCTGCATCAGCCGGCCCGATGCCGCGAGAGGAAATCGAGAAGGGCCGGGTAATAGGCCTGCGGGTTTTCGTAGAAGGGCATGTGGCTGGCGTTGGCAAAAACCTTGAGCTCCGCATTCGGCAGGGCAAGCTTCATGCGAAGGGCACAGGCGGGCGTCAGTTCGTCATGCTCTCCCGTGGTGATCAGCACCGGCAGGGTCACCCGCGGCAGATCCGGGATGCGGTTCCAGTCCTTCAGGTTGCCGATGTAGAGGAATTCGTTCGGACCCTGCATGGTCTCGTAGGGACCCATGTTCCAATCATCGAGCGAGCGGCGGACCGGGGCCGGCCACTCGGGCAGGCGACAGACATGACGGTAGTTGAGGATGGTGACCGCTGCCTGGTATTCGGGATGATCGTAGGTGCCCTGCGCCTCATGCTTTTGCATCATGGCCACGGTTTCCGGCCCCAGCGCTGCCCGCAGCCGCTCCAGCTCGGAGACGAGATGCGGCATGTCCGCGACGGTGTCTTCGAGGATCAGCGTGTGCAGGTTTTCCGGGTAGGTCAGCGCATAATCGATTGCCAGCCAGCCGCCCCAGGAGTGGCCGAGCATGTGCACCTTGCCAAGGCCGAGCGCCTTGCGCACCGTTTCCGTTTCCTCGACATAGCGGCCGATGGTCCACAGCGCCCGATCATTCGGGCGATCGGAGGCACCGGTGCCGAGCTGATCGAAGGCGACGACGCGGTAGCCCTGGTCGACCAGACAGGAATGGGCCTCGCGGAGATAATCACAGGGCAATCCGGGGCCGCCGTTGAGACAAAGCACCGTTTCCGAGCCGGTGCCGAAGGAGTAGGCCACTACCTTGTAGCCATCGACCTCGACCTCATGTCGCGCGTCAGGCTGCAGTTCACGCCACATGGGCCGCTCCGGCAAAAGATTTCCCTTGCCCAATATCTGGGCATGGCTAAATTTTTACCGCAGCCGGCGATCTTTGCCAGCTATTATTAGTGATAGGTTGGGAAAATCTTTCCGACGGAGCCTTTGATGCTTGATGAGATCGGCGCGATCAGACGACAGTTCTGCGTCCATGAGACGCTGGAGGGCCGGATCGACCAGGGGTTCGAGGCGATCAAGGCGCTCGGCTTCGATGCGCTGATCTATGATTACACGCCGGTGCCCTTCGATCTGGATGGCGAGATCATCGTGCCGTCGTTGCTGAAGCTGCGCAATATCTCCGAGGACATGCGGGAATACTGGTTCGACCGGGGCTATTTTCGCATCGACCCGGTGCAGCAGGCTGCACTGCGCACCAGCTCACCCTTCCTGTGGAACTACGACACCTGCGCGGACAGCCCGATCGGCCGGTTCATGAGCGACGATACGGCGCCCGTGACCCGGTACCTGCGCGACCGCGACATGTCGGCCGGCGTGACCGTGCCGGTGCACATGCCGCGCGGCGATTTTGCCACCGTCACCGGCATAAGGTTCGGCACCGACAAGGCGTTCGAGGCGCATGCCCTCAGCCGCATCGCCGATTTCAACCTTTTGGCGCATGTGTTCCACGAGGCCGCCTATCCGCTGTTTGACGCCGACGCGCTCTGCTTCGGCAAGATCCGCCTCACCGCAAGGGAGCGGGAGTGCCTGCGCCATTCCGCGGAAGGGCTGTCGGCCAAGGAGATCTCGCGGATCATCCAGCGCTCGGTGCCGACGGTGGTGATGCATCTCAACGCCGCGGCCCGCAAGCTCGGCGCCCGCAACCGGACCCAGGCCGTGGTTCGGGCCGTGCATTACCGGCTGCTCGACCCGCGCCCATCCTATCACTTGTAATAGCTGCCGCCGTCGTTTGGGCGTGGCTATGGTTTGCGGACCTGCCGTTAAGATGGAGACGCTCGTGGCCGCAATTCCCGTGATGGACGCCTATCTTCCGTTTCGCGACTACCGAACCTGGTACCGCATCACCGGCACGCTGGATGGCGACAAGCTGCCGCTGGTGGTCGCGCATGGCGGGCCCGGCTGCACGCACGACTATGTGGACAGCTTCAAGGGCATCACGGAACTGGATGGCCGGGCCGTCATCCACTACGACCAGCTTGGCAACGGGCGATCGACCCGGCTGCCCGACAAGGGGCCGGACTTCTGGACCCCCGCCCTCTTCCTCGAGGAACTCGACGCGCTGCTTGCCCACCTGGGCATCGCCGACCGCTACGCCTTTCTCGGCCAATCCTGGGGCGGCATGCTGGGAGCCGAACACGCGGTTCGCCAGCCACCGGGACTGAAGGCGCTGGTGATCGCCAATTCGCCCGCCAACATGCATACCTGGGTCGCGGAAGCCAACCGGCTGCGGGCGGAACTGCCGCAGGAGGTGCAGGATACGCTGCTTGCGCATGAAGAGGCGGGAACGATCACCGATCCGGACTACATCGCCGCCTCGCGGGTATTTTACGACCGGCATGTGTGCCGTGTCGTGCCTTGGCCGCCGGAAGTGGCGCGCACCTTCGACGCCATGGACGAAGACAATACCGTCTATCGCCACATGAACGGTCCGACGGAATTTCATGTGATCGGCACCATGAAGGACTGGACGATCGAGGACCGGCTGCCACGCATCACAGCACCAACGCTGGTGATTTCCGGCCGGTATGACGAGGCGACGCCCCTGGTGGTGAAGCCCTATGTGGACAGGGTTGCGGGCAGCGAATGGGTGGTGTTCGAGCACTCCAGCCATATGCCTCACGTGGAAGAAAAGGCGCTGTGCCTGTCCACCGTTTCAGCCTTTCTTTCCCGGCACGACTGAGCCAAGCACGACCAGGCGGGCGCCTTTCGGATCGGCTCCACCTCGGCCGGACGGCAGCGCCGTCCGACTCAACCCACGCGCGTTCAACCAGGCACCCCTCGTCCCTAGGCCACGGGTAAAAGCAGCGGAAGCTACTTTACAAAGAGGAACCAAACGGTTCCGTCTTCATTTTCGCTTGCTTGACGAATGAGGAACGCCCATGCCCTCCCGCGACCAACATCAGACGGATGCCCGTGACGCGGGTGATCGCCTTGTTGCCGCCCATGTGCGCGAAGACCCTTTCGCAGCGGCCTTCAAGGCGACGCGCATGCCGATGATCGTGACCGATCCAAAGCAGCCGGACAATCCGATCATCTTTTGTAATGCCGCCTTCGAGAAGATGACCGGCTATAGCAACGAAGACGTGATCGGCCGCAACTGCCGGTTTCTGCAGGGCGCTGAGACCGACCGTGAGACCGTGGCGCGCCTGCGGGAGGCGATTGCTGCCGGCACGGATATTGCCGTCGACATCCTCAACTACCGCAAGGACGGTTCCACCTTCTGGAACGCGCTGTTCCTCAGCCCTGTGCGCGACGATGCCGGCAGTATCGTCTATTTCTTTGCCTCGCAGCTTGACTTTACCACCGTCAAGAGCCGCGAAGCCTCGCTTGCTGCGGCCCGGCACCAGGCGGAAAAGGATGTGGCCAAGCATATGGCCGACCTGCGCACGGCGCTTTCGGCCCGCAGCCTGCTGGTGCACGAGGTCGACCACCGGGTGAAGAACAACCTTTTGACGATCGCCTCCATCATCAAGCTGCAGGCGCGGCAGACGAAAGACGAGGGGCAAAAGCAGGTACTGATGTCCACGCTCAACCGCGTCGAGGCGCTGAGTACGGTGCAGCGGAAGCTCTTTACCCTGGACGACGTGTCGAAGTTCGACATTGCCGATTTCGCCCGGGAGCTGGTGGCCGACCTGGTGAACGCCATCAAGCGCGACGACATTCACATGACGATCGACCTGTCGCCGGTGTTTGTGCCGGCGGTCAAAGCATCGCCGCTGTCTCTGATCGTCAACGAGCTTGTGGGCGACGCCACCCGGCGCGGCCTGAGCGACGGCGGTGGAAAGATCAACCTCGTCGTCAAGAAGCTCGAAGACCGCTTCCTGATCCGCGTTGAAGACACATCCGATCCCGTGGTGGTGGATAGCGAAAGCGCTGAAATCGGTCGCATGATCCTGGAGGCGTCCGTGCGCCAGCTGGGCGCTACTCTCACCAAAACCGTAGACGGCCGGCGGACGACCGTGGACGTGACGCTGCCGATCGAAAACCCCCTGGAGCATGAATGATGAAAGTCCTGATCGTGGAAGACGAGGCGCTGCTGGCTCTCGAACTGGAGAGCGAAGTGGAGATCGCCGGCCATGAGGTTGTCGGCGTTGCGCTGAGCAGTGCCCAGGCACGTGATCTGATGCAGTCCACGCAACCGGACTTCGCCTTTGTCGACATCCATCTGGTGGATGGACCGACCGGCATCGACGTCGGCCGCGATCTCGCCGGCAACGGCGTGCCCTATGTGTTCGTCAGCGGCAATATCAAGAAGCTGCCGCCCGACTTCGCAGGCGCGCTGGGTGCTATCGAGAAGCCCTATACGATGAACGGCATGAAGAACGCGCTAGAATACCTGACCGCCGTGGTGGAGGGAGATCAAGCGCTGCAGCCGCCGGCGAGCCTCGTGCTTGCCCCGGAAAAATACCAGGTCGCCTGACTGACAGTCTGGCCTTGAAGCTTGTCGGTCTTTCGGGCTGAGGGTATCGGTGCGGGAACGCTTTGCGATCTCGATCATTTTCCCGTGTACCGGCAGGTCATTGCTGGACCCTCCCCAGGATTATCTCTTCCATGATGCATACCGTTCCGCCAGCCGACCGGATGAAGCACCTGATCGCCGAGCGAAACCGAAAGATGGCCGCTTCCGCGCATGCCTATGTCAGGGGAAGCACAGTCCGCTTCTACGAATGGCTCGAAAATTCCAAGCGCAGCCCCCTGCCGGAGGGGCCCGACGTGTGGATCTGTGGGGATTGCCACGTGGGCAATCTCGGGCCCGTGGCGAGCCGGACCGGCGCCCTTGCCGTCCAGATCCGCGACCTTGACCAGACCGTGATCGGCAATCCCGCGCATGATCTTGTGCGTCTCGCCCTTTCTCTGGCCATGGCTGCCCGCAGTTCCGATCTTCCGGGCGTGACCACCGCGCTGATGCTGGAGCGGATCATGGACGGCTACGGCGCAGCCTTTGTGCCCGGTGCGGCGCATGAGGCGGGAGACGAGGCAGTGCCGGTGCCGAAGACGGTCAAGCTTGTGATGCGCGAGGCATCCCGCCGCTCCTGGAAGCATCTGGCGGACGAGCGGATCGAAGGCATCAAGCCGGTCATCCCCCTTGGATCACGCTTCTGGCCGCTGACGCCGGAAGAGCGTGCGGAGGTGGACGCGCTATTTGAGACCGAGAAGGTCCGCCATCTGGTGACCATGCTGCGACAGCCTGGGGAGCATGACCACGTGAAGGTGGTCGATGCCGCCTACTGGCGCAAAGGCTGCAGCTCGCTTGGCCGGCTGCGCATCGCGGTGCTGGTCAAGGTCGGGCGCGGCAGGTCTGCGACCCATTGCCTGATCGACATCAAGGAGGCGATCAAGGCGGCAGCTCCGCATTCGCCGAACGCCGCCATGATGAACGACAACGGCGAACGGGTCGTCACGGGTGCGCGGCACGTCTCGCCCTTCCTTGGAGGCCGGATGGTGAGCGCCAGCTTCCTTGGCAAATCCGTATTCCTGCGCGAACTCCTGCCGCAGGACCTGAAGCTGGAAATTGATACCCTCACACGGGACGAGGCGTTGAGCGTTGCGGAGTTTCTCGCGCATGTAGTCGGCGTTGCGCATGCACGGCAGATGAGCATGGCAGAACGTGCGTCGTGGCTCGCAGAACTGCAGCTCGACCGGTCCCGTGCGCTCGACGCGCCCTCCTGGCTATGGAACAGCGTTGTCGATCTGGTCGCGCTGCACGAGGCTGCCTACCTGCAGCATTGCCGCCGGTATGCGTTTGCAGAAAACGCCGCCTGATCAGGGGGCCTGGTTGCGGCCGCAAATGGGCGGCTGGACAGGGCATGGGCCTTGCAAACGGCCCAGTGAGGTCTACCATCGGCGCCAGCCGGGGGAGGCTTCCATGACATCCAGCTTTAACGTCCAGAAGGCAGACGGATACGAGCATTTGATGGGGCGATGGAGCGGGAAGCTCGCGCCTCTTTTCATCGATTTTGCGGGGCTGGCGGCGGGCGAGACAATCCTCGACGTCGGCTGCGGCACGGGAAGCCTGACCTTTGCGCTGGTCGACGCCGCGGACCTCTCGGCGGTTGCTGCGATCGACCATTCGCCGATCTTCGTCGAGGCCGCAGGCCGGCGAAATCACGATCCGCGCATCAGGATCTGCCAGGGTGACGCGACCGCCCTGCCCTATGACGACAAGAGCTTCGATCGCGCGCTGGCGCTGCTGGTGCTGCACTTCGTGCCCGAGGCGACAAAGGCGGTCGATGAAATGCGACGTGTGGTGCGGCCGGGCGGCGTGGTCGCGGCCGCCGTCTGGGATCACTACGGCGGAATGCCCAGCATGCGCATGGTGCTCGACACGATCGCGGCGCTCAGCGAAAGCGGCCGCCGCTTGCGCAACCGCTACTGCTTTCAGCCGATGGTGCAGCCGGGCGAGATGCGAAAGGCCTTCACCAATGCGGGTCTTCGGGGCGTCACGGAGGCAGAGCTAGCAATCCGCATGACCTATTCGGACTTCAACGACCTCTGGGCGCCGATCGGTTCTGGCGAAGGGCCGCTCGGCGGCTATGTCTCGACGCTCGACATCGCCGAACAGGCGGGCATCCAGGAGGCGGTGCGCGACGCCTATCTCGCCGGCGCAAGCGATGGACCACGATCCTTCGTCAGCGTCGCCTGGGCGTGCCGCGGCACAGTTGCCTGAGATGAAGAGGAGGCCGGTTGCCTCAAAGGAAACCAGCAACCTTCCACTTCTGGCGGATTGCCTTTATTGAAAGCATCTGCTTCAAGAGCAGACGGAGTTGCAGCAGATTTCCGCTGCTGTTATGCTTGCTCCCGCGGCACGAAGGCCGCCTGACAACGAGGATGAAATGGCAACCGGCACAGTAAAATTCTTTAACCAAGACAAAGGCTTTGGCTTCATCACGCCCGAGGACGGAGGCCAAGACGTTTTCGTCCATGTGTCAGCGTTGCAGGGTTCGGGATCGCTCCGCGACGGCCAGAAGGTCTCCTACGACCTGGGCCAGGACCGGAAAACCGGCAAGTCCAAGGCAGAAAACGTCCGTTCGCTCTAAGGCGACCGGTCGGTAAACCGACTATTCCGCCGGACCAGCCCCGCAGGGGAGCCGGTCCGGCGACACCCTCCAGACAGCGTTCCGACGCAGGCGCCATTGTCCGTTTGACCCCCGATGGGTTTTCACGCACGCGCAAATCCTCCCTCGCCTATTTCAGCAGCCCACCCGCCGCGTTACTTTGCGCCGCGAATTCCGCTCGCGCGTCATCATGATCACGCCTCGCTTTGGCACGACATACTTTATCCTTCCGGAGAAAAAGGAGGAGTTGCATCATGGCCAGGAAGCCAAGCGGGCCTTCGACGCGATGATGACCATAAAGAAGATCGATGTGGCGGCGATCGAGGCAGCCCGGCGCGGTTGAAACCGCCGTTTCCTTGCCGTTGCGCAAACGACAGGGAAACCGCTTGTTAAGCGTGCTGCGGTAGAATTACCCGATCCGAGGACCAGGCCATGTCGACGACGGGAAAACTCCGCTACTACGACGCCAAAAGGCAACCCCAGCCGGCAACTACGCCGACGAAGGCACCGGCGCATTCGGAATTCCTACGCACCGGGCGGATTACCCGCGCAAAGCCGATCTGGAATTCCGAAGAACGCCGTTATCTCAGCTACGACGAGGTTGCCAGGCGCACCGGCGAAATGCTGGAAGCGGCGGGCGATATTACCTGCACCCGGATCAACAGCGTCCACCGCGCCATCCAGTTCCCCAAGATCGTGTTCCACCGGACGCTCGAGAACAGACCGCACCTGGGCTACTGCCATGTGACGGCGGCCAAGACTGCTTTTGCGGAACATGCCAAGCTGAGCTGGTCCTTCTACATCGCCAACTTCTTTTCCGACATCGGCGAAGAGGAGGTGTTCTTCGAACACATCAATGCCAGCTATGGCCGGATGTATTTCGCTGTAGCTCTCGAGGGCGAACCCGGGCAGCCTCTGCAGATTTCGCGGCGCGTGCGCCGGAACGGGCTGCTGTTCAAGACCAGCGATCCGAAGCAGGCGATGAAGAACGTGCTGATGCTTGGCGCCCCCGACCAGGCCGTGCGGGCGATCATCAAATCGCTTTGAAGACGGGCGTGTCCGCGCTATGCACGAACGGACATGACGGCAAAGATCATCGACATCACGCTTGATCCGGACGGCGCGCTGACGGAGGCTCTCCAGGTGCTGCGCGACGGGTTTCCCGTGGCCATTCCCACCGAGACGGTCTACGGGCTTGCGGCAGACGCCACCAATCCCGCAGCGATTACCCGCATCTACGAGACCAAGGGACGCCCCCGCTTCAACCCGCTGATCTGCCATATGGCGGACCGGGCGATGGCAGAGCGCTATGCGCATTTCGACGCGCTGTCGCTGAAGCTCGCCGATGCGTTCTGGCCGGGGCCGCTGACGCTGATCCTGCCGTTGCGGGAAGGATCCGGCATCCATGCGCTGGCGACCGCCGGGCTGGAGACCGTCGGCATCCGGGTGCCCCAGGGGTTTGCCGGGCAGATCATCCGCGCTTTCGACCGGCCGCTGGCAGCACCGAGCGCCAATACGTCGGGCAAGATCAGCCCCACAAGCGCGCGCCATGTGGCAGATGACCTGGGCGAGAAGCTTAGATTGATCCTAGACGGCGGCGCTTCGATGGTCGGTGTGGAATCGACCATCCTGCGGGTGGAGGGCGGCACGATCCTGCTGTTGCGCCCGGGCGGAATTTCAGCGGACGAGATCGAGGCCGTGACCGGTATTGCCGTGACGCGGCCGGCCGGTCCATCGGCCACCATCGAAGCGCCGGGCATGCTTGCCTCCCATTATGCGCCGGGAGCGGCACTTCGGCTCGATGCGACCGAGGTTGCCGAGGGAGAGGCACTGATCCGCTTTGGCGGAGAACCGCAGGCGGGAACCGAGCGGACGGCAGCAGTGTTCGATCTCAGCCCGTCGGGCGATCTTGCCGAAGCGGCGGCCAACCTGTTCGACATGCTGAAGCAGGCGGATGCGAGCGGAGCCGCCATGATTGCCGTCGGCACTGTTCCCAACCACGGTCTCGGCGAGGCCATCAACGACCGGCTGGCGCGGGCCGCTGCGCCGCGAGACTGAAAAAGCCGCACAAGGAGAATTGGCGATGGATGCATCACTGCCGAAGCCGGACCTTCTCGACCGTTTTACCCAGATCGTCGGCGAAGGCCACGTGCTGCGCGAGGCAGCGGATCTTGCACCGCGTCTGGTGGAGAACCGCGGGCTCTACCATGGACGCTCTCCGCTTTTGCTGAAGCCCAGTTCGACGCAGGAGGTGGCGGCGATCATGACGCTTGCCAGCCAGACCGGCACACCGATCGTGCCGCAGACAGGCAATACCGGGCTTGTGGGCGGGCAGACGCCGCGCGAGACCGGCGGCGACATCATCCTGTCGCTGGAGCGGATGAACCGCATTCTCGACGTGGACCCGGTCGCCAATGTGCTGGTGGCAGAGGGTGGCGCCATTCTGGCCGACGTGCAGAAGGCCGCCGAAGCGGTAAACCGGCTGTTTCCGCTGTCGCTGGGGTCTGAGGGGTCGTGCCGGATCGGCGGCAATCTGTCCACCAATGCGGGCGGCACGGCGGTGCTCGCCTATGGCAACATGCGCCAGCTGTGCCTGGGGCTGGAGGTGGTGCTGCCCACCGGCGAGATCTGGAACGGGCTGCGGCGGCTGAAGAAGGACAATACGGGCTATGACCTGCGCGACCTCTTTATCGGGGCGGAGGGCACGCTCGGGGTGATCACCGCAGCGGTCTTGAAGCTGTTTCCGCGCCCGGCGGGACACCAGGTCGCGTTCGCCGGCATAAGCTCGCCTGAGGACGCGCTACATCTGTTCGAAAAGGCTTCCAACCTTTGCGGTGGCGCACTGACGGGGTTCGAGCTCATGCCGCGGCTCGGGGTCGAGTTCACCACGCGGCATATTGCCGGCGTGCGCGATCCCCTGCCGGCGCCGTATCCGTGGTACGTGCTGATCGACATCTCCACCTCCGACAAGGCGGAGACTGCGGAGGTCATGGTGCAGTCGCTGCTCGAGCAGGGCTTCGAGGCGGGGCTGGTGCAGGACGCGGTGATTGCCTCCTCCGTCGCCCAGGAACAGGCGCTGTGGCACATGCGCGAAAGCATGTCGGACGCGCAAAAGCCGGAAGGCGGTTCGATCAAGCACGATGTCTCCGTGCCGGTGTCGAAGATCCCGGCCTTCATGGAGGAGGCTGCCCGGGCCGTCACTTCGGCGATGCCGGGTGCCCGCATCTGCGCCTTCGGCCACCTCGGCGACGGTAACATCCATTACAACATCTCCCAGCCGCTGAGCGACGACATGGCGGGTGACAAGCCGGCCTTCCTTGCCCGCTGGCGGGAGATCAACGGCATCGTGCATGCCATCGTACTTGCCGCCGGCGGATCGATTTCGGCGGAGCATGGCATCGGCCAGCTGAAGCGGGACGAACTGGCGCAGATCCGCTCGCCGATCGAAATGGCGCTGATGTACCGCATCAAGCAGGCCTTCGATCCCGCCGGCATCATGAACCCCGGCAAGGTGGTGGCGCTGCCGTGAGCGCGCCGCTCAGGACGACGATCCGTATCGATCTCGACAATGGCGCACGCCTGGGGCCCGGCAAGGCGCAGCTGCTGGAGCTCATCGCCCAGCATGGGTCCATCCGGGCGGCGGGGGCTGCCATGGATATGTCCTATCGACGCGCCTGGCTTCTCAGCAACGAGATCAACGGCATGTTCCGCGAGCCCTCGATCTTTACCCGGCATGGCGGAAAAAGTGGGGGCGGTGCCGGCCTGACCCCTTTTGGCGCAGAGTTGCTGGCGCGATATCGCCGCATGGAAGAGATCGCTAACCAGGCTATTTGTGCCGATCTGGACTGGCTCAGCAGTCAGACGGAGCCCGGATTCCGCCCTGAAGACAGCAAGGCTCCGCCCGTCCGATAGGGCCGCACGCCAGGTCCCTGCCCTGGCTTAAAAGCAATGGCTTATAAGGGTTTTTACCTACGGAAAGGCCCTTCTGCCCGCGTCGCAGATATCCCGTTTTGGACGCTTGAGGCAGCCCTGCGCCATACCGGGATTTGCCGGTCTTCATGTCCCGGAAACCCAATTGCCAAGCGAATTCAGTAACCATTCACCGAGGCAAGCCTTCCTTAACCGCGATTTTTAAGCGCTCTCGAAGGGGGGCGCCCTATCCTTGGTCCTCAGAGGACAAAAGTCCCGCAGAGAAATCCGGCAACGGCTCTCAGGTAAAACAAGGGTAGTAACCGATGACAAATACCGTTCTGAAGCCCGTCTGGGCAGGATCGACATTCAGGATCGATCCGTCTCGTTTTCCGCAGCATGTCACGTACTCGCTGCACGAGACCTCAGGAGATGTAACGATCACCATCGACAAGCGTGGCGCAGTTCTTCGCAAGATCCTGCCGGAAAGCGGCCTGCCGCTCTCCTTCGCGCTTCCGGCCCGCGCCTTCAAGGGCGTTGCAGCCCGCGCCATCGATCATGGCGACGGCGAAGTTACCGTCACTCTCGAACTGCATCACGACGATGCCGACCTTTGCATTCCGCTGCTGGTCGCTCATGACCTTTGCGACATTGCCGCTGACTGGCGTTCGTGGTCGGAAGCCTTCCGCATCCCCATGCTGATGGTGGAAGCCGACGGCGTTGCCCGTCCGCTGGAAAACCACCTGGGCGAAGTTCGCACCAATGCCGTCAAGCAGCGCCGCCGCCACTCCTATTTCGCGGAACGCCGGCCGCGGTTCCTGGTTCGCCGCACCACCGGCAAGCTGGGTGTCGCCATGAAGATCGAAGGCAAGGAAATCATCGCACGGCGATAGGATCAGCGCCCGCCTATTCTTTCAGTCACTGCGATGAAGCCCGGCCACCAGCCGGGCTTTTCCGTTACAGCAGCGCCGACAGGAACAGTCCGAGAAAGATGGTGGCGCCGACGCGGGTGTTGAGCTTGAACAGCTTCAGGCACTGGTCGGCATTGGCGATATCGAGGACGAGGATCTGCCAGCCGAACTGGAGCGCGGCGGCAACCAGGCCGAGATAGGCAAGGACGCCGGCGTCGGCGGCAATGAAGGCGAAGACCAGAAGCAGCAGCGCCAGCCCATAAAGGCCGAACAGCCAGGGCGTGGGATTGTCGCCGAACCGCAGCGCAGTGGAGCGGACGCCGATCAGTTCGTCGTCCTCCTTGTCCTGGTAGGCGTAGATCGTGTCGTAGCCGATGGTCCAGGCGACCGCTGCCGCATAGAGAAAGACCGGCGCCCAGTACAAGGTCCCGAAAGTCGCGGCCCAGCCCATCAGTGCCCCCCAGGAGAAGGCGAGGCCGAGGAAGAACTGCGGCCAGTCGGTGAAGCGCTTGGCAAAGGGATAGATGGCGACCGTCGCCAACGACGCGATGCCGAGGAAGATCGCAAAGCCGTTGAACTGGAGGAGGACGAGCAGCCCCGCCAGCGCCTGGAGAACCAGGAAGACCTTGGCCTGGGTGCGCGAGACGCGACCCGAGGGCAAGGGCCGCGACCGGGTGCGCGCCACTTCCATGTCGATGTCGTGGTCGATCAGGTCGTTGTAGGTGCAACCGGCGCCGCGCATGGCGACCGAGCCGATGAAGAACAGCACCAGGTGGAACAGCAAGAGGCCGAAGGAGAAGTTCGGCTGGTCAGAACCCGCATTTGCGGCAAGGGCTGCCGACCAGAAACAGGGCCACATCAGCAGCTGCCAGCCGATCGGACGGTCCCAACGGGCCAGTTGCGCATAGGGCCAGGCGGCCGGCGGCAGCAGGCGATAGACGAAGTTATCCGATGGTGCGTCGGAGACGCGGCCGTTGACATGCTCACTCTTGCTCATGCCCGAGTTCTAGAGCCGTTGCGAGCCCGCGGTCAAGCAAGCCGCAGCCTTGATACTTGCGGCCAGATGGCACTTACACGGCGATACGGTCGAGCGGGATCCGGCTCTGCTCGAAAGCCTTCAATTCCGCCTCGCGCTCGTAGATGTAATTGCGGTTGTCGGGCACCGCGGTGCGCTTCTTGACGATCTGTATCTGGAAGATGTGAAAGGCCTCGTGGGTGAAGGCCATTTCGGACCCGGCCAGATAGAATTCCCACATCCGCACGAAGCGCTCGTCGTAGATCGCCGCTGCCTTATCGCGGTTGGCCATGAAGCGCTGCCGCCAGTGGCGCAGCGTATAGGCGTAGTGCATGGGCAGGATCTCGATATCGGAGACCAGCAGGCCCGCCTTCTCGATGAAGGGCACGACCTCGGCAATCGAGGGAATATAGCCGCCGGGGAAGATGTACTTCTCCATCCAGGGATTGTTGTAGAAGGCTGGATAGGGCTGGCCGATCGAATGCAGCACCATCACGCCATCCTCGGCGAGCACATCGTTCACCTTGTTGAAGAACCGGCGGTAGTTGAGACGGCCGACATGCTCGAACATGCCGACGGAGACGATACGGTCGTATTTGCGCGCAGTCGGCAGATTGTAATAATCCTGCAGCTCGAAGCGCACGCTATGGGCCAGTCCCCGCCGGGCGGCTCGCTCGCGGGAGATCTTCAGCTGCTCGGTCGAGAGCGTGATCCCGGTCACGTCGACGCTGGAGGATTCCGCCAGGTACATGGCCATGCCGCCCCAGCCGGAGCCGATTTCCAGCGCCCGCTGCCCGGGCTCGGCCAGCAGCTTGGCGACGATGTGGCGCTTCTTGGCGATCTGCGCCTCGTCGAGCGAAATCCCGGGCGGATTGAAATAGGCGCAGGAATACTGCCAGTCCTCGTCGAGGAAGAGCCCAAAAAGCCGCTCGTCGAGGTCGTAGTGATGGGCCACGTTGCGGCGGTTGTGATTGATCGGCACGCGGTTGCGGAACTGCGATGCGACGAGCCGTGCAACGGCATGGACGATCATGCTGAGGTTCAGGCCCTCGATCAGCGTGTTGTCCTTCACGAGCGCCAGGAACTCGTAGATGTCGCCCTCTTCCACCAGCATGCGGCCATCCATGTAGAGTTCGCCGAGCTTCAGCTGTGGGTCCCGGACCAGTGCTCGTTCGGCCGCCTCGTCGGTGAACCGCAGAGTGACGCTGCGCCCGCCCCCGCCGCCATAGTGCGTTTCACCGCCCGAACCTCGGACAGTCAATCTCCCGACTTTGATGATCTTGCTGAAAAGCGCGTGAAGGGACGAGGTCATGGACTCACCGCCGAATACTAAGGCTGCCTTATCAATTGATAAGGATTAATCCTTCCCACTGGTTTTTCAAGAGGGCTTGCGTCGTGAAAATGACACAAAAAAGCCTCCTGTCGAACAGACAGACCTGACAAAGTATCAGCGGCTCGCGGCGTGGCGCCTAACGCTTTTTCATGGCCTCGGCGAGCGCTGCTCCGAAGGCACCCTGGCTCGAAGGTTTTTCGGTGTTGACGAACTTCTGGTTGGCCGGCTTCAGCCGATCTCCGTTGCGCGGCGGCGGCGGTGCCTCGCCACCATCCTTGCGCATGGTGAGGGCAATGCGCTTGCGCTTCACGTCGACCTCGACCACCCGGACCTTCACCACATCGCCGGCCTTCACCACCTCATAGGGATCCTTGACGAAGCGGTCTGCCAGCTGGGACACGTGGACCAGGCCATCCTGATGGACGCCGATATCCACGAAAGCCCCGAAGGCCGCCACATTGGTGACCGTTCCTTCGAGCTGCATGCCGGGCTTCAGGTCGCCGATCTCATCGATACCGTCTGCAAAGGTTGCGGTCTTGAAGCTCGGGCGCGGGTCGCGGCCCGGCTTCTCCAGCTCGGCGATGATGTCCTTGACGGTGGGCAGACCAAAGGTCTCGTCGATGAACTGGCGCGGATCGAGCGCCTTCAGTGCAGCACTGTCGCCCATCAGGGTGCGCAGGTCGCGACCGCAGGCAGCGACGATCTTCTTTGCCACGCCATAGGCTTCCGGATGCACCGCCGAGGAATCGAGCGGCTCCTTGCCGTTGCGGATGCGCAGGAAGCCGGCCGCCTGTTCGAAGGTGCGGTTGCCGAGGCGCGCCACTTTCAGCAGTTCCCGGCGGCTCTGGAAGGGACCGTTCTGGTCGCGGTGAACGACGATCGCCTCGGCGATCGCGCGGCTGAGCCCTGATACGCGCGACAGGAGCGGCGCCGATGCGGTGTTGAGATCCACCCCCACCGCGTTGACGGCGTCCTCAACCACGGCGTCGAGCGAGCGCGACAGCTTGTTCTGGTCCACGTCGTGCTGGTACTGGCCGACGCCAATCGACTTCGGCTCAATCTTGACCAGTTCGGCGAGCGGATCCTGCAGGCGGCGAGCGATGGAAACGGCGCCGCGCAAAGAGACGTCGAGACCCGGGAACTCCAGCGCTGCGGTTTCAGAAGCCGAGTAGATGGATGCGCCGGCTTCCGAAACGATCACCTTGGTGGGCTTGGTGCCTGAGGCAGAGGCCGGCAGGCTCGCCAGCATATCGGCCACCAGCTTTTCGGTTTCGCGGCTGCCGGTACCGTTGCCGATCGAGATCAGCTCGACATTGTGCTTGCGCACCAGGGCCGCAAGTTCCGCCTGGGTGCCGCGCACGTCGTTTCTAGGCGGGAAGGGATAGACGGTGGTCGTTTCGAGAAGCTTGCCGGTGCCGTCGACGATCGCGACCTTGACGCCGGTGCGGATGCCCGGATCGAGCCCCATGGTGGAGCGGGAGCCGGCGGGAGCGGCGAGCAGCAGGTCCTTGAGGTTGCGGGCAAAGACGTTGATGGCGTCTTCCTCGGCGCGCTCGCGCATTTCCCGCATCAGGTCGAGCGAGAGGGAGACAGACAGCTTGACGCGCCAGGTCCAGCCGGCAACCTCGAGCAGCCAGCGATCGGCTGCCCCCTTGTCGCGGATATCGAAGGCCGTCGCGATGATGCGCTGGGCCGGCTTCACCGGAGAGGTATCATCGGCATCGACCTCGATGGCGAGCGTCAGGAACTCCTCGTTCCAGCCGCGCAGCATGGCTAACGCCCGGTGGCCGGGCACGGCGGACCAGCGTTCAGTGTGGTCGAAATAGTCGGCGAACTTTGCCCCCGGCTCCTGCTTGCCGTCCACCACCCTTGCCTTCAGCACGGCACCGGTGCGCATGTGCTGGCGCAGCTTGCCGAGAAGATCGGCATTTTCGGAGATGGCTTCGGCCACGATGTCGCGGGCGCCTTCCAGCGCCGCCTTCACGTCGGCCACCTCGCCCACCACGTAGGCCGGCGCCAATGCTGCGGGATCTGCCGTGCGATCGGCCCAGATTGCTTCGGCCAGCGGACCGAGACCGCGTTCACGGGCAATCTCGGCGCGGGTCCGGCGCTTGGTCTTGTAGGGCAGATAGAGGTCTTCCAGCTCCGCCTTGGTGGTCGCCTTGCCGATTTTCGCGGCCAGCTCGTCGGTCATCTTGCCCTGGCCGACGATGGTGTCGGCGATCGCGGCGCGGCGCGCTTCCAGCTCGCGCAGATAGACCAGCCGCTCGGCCAGATTGCGCAGCTGTGTATCGTCGAGCCCGCCCGTCACTTCCTTGCGGTAGCGCGCAATGAAGGGCACCGTGGAGCCCTCGTCGAGGAGGCCGACCGCCGCGACCACCTGGTCGGGTCGGGCATTGATCTCGGATGCAATCAGGACGGCAATCGAGCGGGTATCGGCGGCCATGGGAACCTCGTTTCGAATGGGAGGCGCGACCATAGACAAACTTCGTGGCAAGACAACAGCGCATCATCCCGGTACACAGGCTTGGCTGCCCATGTGCCGGAGCGGGACTGCATGTTACGCCTCGTTAACCGCACAACGGTGGAAAATTAGTGACTGCTTCTCGCGTTCGGACGGCCATCTATAATGGGCAGGCCGGATGATTCGGCCCGAATGGAGGTATGAATGCCTATCAAGATCGCCCGTATGCTGGCAGAGGACGACGCGGTGGGTTCTGAAGAACTGGATGCCGCGATCGGTTATCTCGGAGACAAGATCCGAAATGCCAGCCTGGACAATGCACCCGTGCCCTTCCTCGCCTACCGTAACAAGATGATCTTCGAAGCAACCCTGAAGATCCGCCGCGAGGAAATTCTTTCCCGTGAGATCCGCGGTACGGACGCTTAGAATGGCTCGGCGGAGGTCACTGCTGCGCTTGCGCCCTTGACCTTCGCCGCCTCTCGCCTTAACCGCCGAGGGATCTTAATTGCGGGGCGGCACATGAAAGTTCTCCTGATCGGTTCCGGTGGACGCGAGCACGCGCTGGCATGGAAACTCGCGCAGTCGCCGCGCCTTACCACGTTGTTTGCCTCGCCGGGCAACCCGGGCATTGCCGAGCATGCACAACTGATCGAGCTCGATGCGGAAGACCAGGCGGCCGTGGTTGCCTTCTGTCGCGACGAGAGCATCGATCTGGTGGTGGTCGGTCCCGAGGCGCCGCTGGTCGCCGGGCTTGCTGATACGCTGCGGGCCGCCGGCGTCACCGTGTTCGGGCCATCGGCTGCGGCCGCCCAACTCGAGGGCTCCAAAGGTTTCACCAAGGATCTCTGCGCCCGCTACGACATTCCGACCGGCGCCTATCGCCGCTTTTCCAATGCAGCCGAAGCGAAGGCCTATGTGGAGCGCGAGGGTGCGCCGATCGTCGTCAAAGCCGACGGACTGGCTGCCGGCAAGGGCGTAACCGTGGCGATGACCGTTCACGAGGCGCTTGTCGCCATCGACGACTGCTTCGACGGAGCTTTTGGTTCTGCTGGTGCCGAGGTGGTAGTGGAAGCCTTTCTTGACGGCGAGGAGGCGAGCTTCTTCTGCCTGTCCGACGGGCGCACCGCGCTGGCGCTGGCCACCGCGCAGGACCATAAGCGGGTCGGCGATGGTGATACGGGGCCCAACACCGGCGGCATGGGCGCCTATTCGCCGGCACCGGTGATGACGCCCGAAATGGT
The DNA here is from genome assembly GCA_900472675.1 of Hyphomicrobiales bacterium. Taxonomy (GTDB): domain Bacteria; phylum Pseudomonadota; class Alphaproteobacteria; order Rhizobiales; family Rhizobiaceae; genus Neorhizobium. Next base: position 6,977 of record UCJA01000005.1, on the reverse strand, counting down.
CGAGCGGACCATGAAGGAAATCATCGAGCCCACCATCCGGGGCATGGCCGACAGCGGATACCCGTTCAGCGGCGTGTTCTTTGCCGGGTTGATGATCACCGCCAAGGGGCCTGAGCTCATCGAATACAATGTCCGCTTCGGCGACCCGGAGTGCCAGGTGCTGATGATGCGACTGAAGAGCGACCTCCTGGAGCTTCTGCATGCTGCGGCGACCGCCACGCTGGACCAGGTCTCAGCCGAGTGGAGCGACGACGTGGCGCTGACGGTGGTGATGGCCGCCAAGGGCTATCCCGGCACCTACGAGAAGGGCACGCCCATCGGGACGTTGCCACCAGCGGGTGACGGCGAAAAGATCTTCCATGCAGGGACGGCACTTCGGGACGGACAGCTGGTCGCGACAGGCGGTCGCGTGCTCAACGTCACCGCGACGGGCTCAAGCGTGGCGGAGGCGCAGGCCAGTGCCTACCGGCTTGCAGCGAAGGTGGACTGGGAGAACGGTTTCTGCCGCAGCGACATCGGCTGGCAGGCGGTGGCGCGCGAACAGCGCTGAAAGGTGTGCCGCGAAGGCATTTCTGCCGCAGTTGGTTCAAAATTTACCAATTCTCCTGACGGGATAGAAACGAAGCGCGGTTAGCCTTGGCGGGAAGCCGTGGAGTAACCGTTTATGCGTCTCGTCCTGACACTCGCGATCGCCCTTTCGGGCGCGCCCGCATTCAGCGCCTCCATCACCAATCTTGGCGGAACGCCGGACGTTGTTCCGAGCGTGGTTCACAGCCGTTGCGACGACTGCCCCGCGCCGACGCCGCCAAAAGATAGCTCGACCTATCACGTGCCCAGCCTGCAGTCCGGAACCCAGCGAACGGAAGTGCTCGACATCGGCGGCGAGAAGAAGCGGTTCCGCACCGAATCCTGGCTCGGCGGCTCGCCCGTCGTCATTGTCAACAAACTGCAGGATTGGGAAAAGGGCAGCTCCAGCCTTGCCGGCGTGCAGCCATCCGAGCCCGACAGCAGCGCCACGCCCGCCGTTCCCCCTGCACCGCCCTCCGACGGCGTCGATCTTTCGGCAACCACCAGTGCCGTTGCCGGCGAGCCGACCATGGCTTCCGCAAGCGGCGCAGCCCTGCCGCTGGAGCAGTTCAACCTGCGACTGCGCGACGTCCGATAAGCTCTCGGATCGGAGCCTGCAAACAGCCGCTCTGACTATCTGAGCCTGAACTGGCGTCGCTTGCATGTCTCCGGCAGCATTTTCCTTTAAAGATGCAGATTGCTGCCTCCCCTAAAAGTAACAGGTAGATTCTCGAGCGGCTTTTACAGCGGCTGCCACGCTTCATTAAAGTTTTCTTTAAAGCCATGAAGCAATTTGGACGGGTGCGATGCAGCACTTCGTCTTGTGCATGAAGCCCTCCCTAGCGAAACCGTCCCGCTCCGACTCCCACCTCGGGAGATTTCGGCTGGCTATACGTGAGTCGACCATGAAGAACCTCAAGATTTCGCACCAACTGGTGCTGCTGGTGACGGCTCTACTGCTCGGTTTTGCAGCCGTGACCTATTTCGAGCTGCGGGCATCGACGGACGCCATCTACAGCGAGCGGTATGGAATGCTGCGGACGCAGGTCGAGTCCGGCCTCGGCATCCTGAAAAGCTTCGAGCAGCGCGAAGCAAAGGGCGAACTCACCCATGAGGAAGCGGAGAGCCAAGCCTTTGCCGCCGTCGCTGCGATGAAGTTCACCCCGGACGGCTACCTGTTTGCCTACGACTACGACGTGACGATGCGCCTGCACCCGGATCCCAAGAAGGTCGGCGAAAAGAGCAAGGGCAAGCCGGATTCGAAGGGCAAGATGTTCCGCGACGACATGGTGGCGCTTGGCCGCGCCGGCGGCGGCATCGTCGATTACTACAGCTCCAGCAAGCCCGGCCTGCCGGATGGGGAGTATTCCAAGACATCCTATGCCAAGGCCTTCGAACCCTGGAAGATCGTGCTGGCCACGGGCGTCTATGTGGACGACCTGCACGCCCAGGTTCGCGGCATGGTGCTGAATGCGCTGGCCATCGGCGCCGTGGTGCTGGTTCTTGCCATGGCGGCCGCAACATTGCTGATCCGCAACATCACCCGGCCGCTGGCCGCCGTTCACACCGCGCTCGGCGCCGTGGCGAACGAGGACGTGACCACCACGATCCCGCATACGGAAATGTCCAACGAAGTGGGTATGATGGCCAAGGCCACCCAGGCGCTGCAGGAAAAGATCCGCGAGCGCCACGCCATGGCGGAGCGCGAGGAACAGCAGAAGCTTGCCATCGAAAGCGAGCGCCAGCGCAACGTCGGCCTGCAGCAGCAGGAAGCGGAAGCCCAGGCGCATGTGGTCTCGACCATCGGCGAGGCGCTGGAAGTGCTGGCGACGGGCGATCTGACTGTGCGCTGCAGCGATCTCGGCCAGCGCTACGACGGACTTCGCCACAACTTCAACGAGGCGATCTCGCACCTGGAAGTCGCCATGAGCCGTGTCAATTCGAAGGGCCTCGACATCGGCGGCTCCAAGGAAGAGATCCGGCGGGCGTCCAACGAGCTGTCACAGCGTACGGAACGCCAGGCCGCCAATCTCGAAGAAACCTCCGCTGCGCTTGATGAGCTTGCCGTCGCCGTGCGCCAGACGGCCGAGGGCGCCCATGAAGCGGCCCAGCGAGTCACTTCCGTCAGCACCGAGGCGGTGCGCTCGGACAAGATCGTTGCCGAGGCAATCCAGGCCATGGGCGGCATCGAGCATTCCTCCGGGGAGATCACAAAGATCATCGGCGTGATCGACGAGATCGCCTTCCAGACCAACCTCCTGGCGCTGAACGCTGGCGTCGAGGCAGCCCGCGCGGGCGAATCTGGCAAGGGTTTTGCGGTTGTTGCCCAGGAAGTACGCGAACTTGCCCAGCGTTCAGCCGCTGCCGCCAAGGAGATCAAGGACCAGATTTCCCGGTCTTCCGGCCAGGTGCAGAACGGCGTGCGGCTGGTTGGCGAAGCCGGCGAGGCGCTGAAGCGGATTTCCGTGCAGGTGCATGCGGCCAGCGACATCGTGGAAAAGATCGCCCATTCCGCTTCGGAGCAGGATACGACGCTGCGCTCCATCTCGTCCTCGCTCAACCAGCTGGATGCGGCCACGCAGCACAATGCGGCGATGGCAGAAGAGACCACCGCTTCGGCCGAGGCGCTTGCCGCCGATACGGACGAGCTGCTCGACCTGATCCGCAGCTTCCGCGTGAGCGACACCGGCGCTTCGGCAGCGGACCTGCACCACACGGCACAGCCCATGCGCCGGGCCGGCTGACACACCCTTAACCGTGGGGACGGAGGAGCCGTCGGGTCGCAAGATCCGGCGGTTTCTGTTTGTGGTTGGGGTTTAGCCGCAGCGATCGCCCTGTTTAAAGGCGGATCTCAGGCCGCAGCGACGGCCAGGTGAATGCCGGAACTTTCCTGCAATTGCCGGATCACATTGAAAAGATTGTCAGCTCGCGGATTGCCCTTGGGCCCAAACATACGCATCAGGCTTTTGGCGGGCATGCCGACCTCCACAGCCAAGGCCTCGAAGCCGATCGTCGCGTTGATGAAGTCCCGCAGAACGCTCTTGCCGGTCTCGACGTCTCCTTCCAGGAGAAGCTCGACGGCATCAGGCAGCAGGGCTGCGCGAAACGAAGGATCCTGATCAATCCGCGCCTTCACTGTATCCTTGAATTCACGTGTCAGGGCCAAATCAGCTTCCTTTCCGAGCTTTGTAAGCCTGCCAATAGCTCTTTGCCGCACTGATGTCGCGCTGTTGGCGTTGCTTTGTGCCGCCGATCAGCAAGACGACAAGCTGATCACCGTCCCGACCGAAATAAACCCGATAGCCCGGACCATAGTCGATCCGGTATTCAAGCACGCCGGAGCCGACGGATTTTGCATTCGATAGATTGCCCTGTCCCATCCGCGCGATAGCAATGACCACCTTGGAGGCCGCGCGCGACTCGACCGTCGCGAACCAACGCCCGAACGGGCTCGTTCCATCCGGGTCAAGATATTCAACGACGTTCATGATCAATGGTAACACATACGTCACCATCAATCAACCGTCCCGTGTGCGGCGGCTGCCGCTCAGGCTCTCAATTGCCTGTTCCGGCGTGCGCCTCTTAGCCGCTGATCTTCGAGAAGTCCGCGACCGTGCCGGTTGCTTCGCGGATCGCCTTCAGGAGTGCCAAGCGATTGGCGCGGATCACCACGTCCTCGTCATTGACCAGTACGTCCTCGAAGAAACGATCGACCGGTGCGCGCAGCTTCGACAAGGCTTCCATGGCGGAGCGGAAGTCTTCCCGACCGATCGCTTCGGAGGCTTCGCTCGATGCGGTGGCGATAGCCGCCCAGAGCGCCTTTTCGGCATCAACCTTCAGCAGTTCCTCGGCGACGCCATCAGCGACGACCGTGCCCTTCTTTTCCTCAGCGGCCAGCAGTTGCACGGCGCGCTTGGTGCCGGCCAGCAGGTTCTTGCCATCTTCCGAGCTGACGAAGGCTGTCAGGGCCTCGGCGCGACGCGCGATCAGCCAGAGGTCGTCCGCATCCGGCGTCAGCACGGCGTCGATGATATCGTGGCGGGCACCGAGATCGCGCAGGTAGACCTTCAGGCGATCGTGGAAGAAGGACAGGAGATCGGCGGCGATCTCCGGCTCGACGGCGACCGGCGGCGAGGTTTCGTTGATGTAGCTGTTTTCTTCCAGCGCCTCCGCCAGCTCGCGTTCCGAGCCCTTCGGCCCGGCGGAGCGATCGCTGCCGCCCTTGCCCGCGGTGATCGTCGGAAGCGCCTGGGTGAAAATCTTGAGAAGGTTCAGCCGTACCTTGCGTTCCAGCAGGATACGCACGACGCCGAGCGCTGCACGGCGCAGCGCATAGGGATCCTTGGAGCCGGTCGGCTTTTCGTCGATCGCCCAGAAGCCGATCAGCGTGTCCAGCTTATCGGCAAGTGCAACGGTGAGGCCGACCTTGTCCTCGGGCAGGCGGTCGGACGGACCATTGGGCTTCCAGTGATCCTCGATGGCGGCGGCGACAGACGCGTCTTCGCCTTGGAGCAGCGCGTAGCGGCGGCCCATCAGGCCCTGGAGTTCCGGAAATTCGCCAACGGCTTCGGTGCGCAGGTCGGCCTTGGCCAGCACGACGGCCCGATCGACCAGCACCGGATCTGCACCGACCACCGCTGCAAGCTTGGCTGCCAGCGTGCGGATGCGGGTAACGCGCTGTCCCTGCGTGCCGAGCTTGGCGTGGAAGGTGACGTTCAGCGCGTCGAGCTTGGCCATGCGCTGGTCGAGCGGCTTGCCCAGATCCAGGTTGAAAGCCGTGGCTGACGCTTCGAGCGTGCCGAGGTCCGGCAGGTTGCCCTGGTCACGGGTCCAGAAATGCCGGGCATCGGACAGGCGGGCACGGACAACCTTGCCATTGCCGTGGACGATCTCCTGGCCGCCGTCCTTGGCGTCGATATTGGATACCAGGATAAAGCGATTGGACAGGGTCGCTTCGTGCCCTTCTCCGGCACCCTGCGGGCGGGTGACGAAGCACTTCTGGTTGGTCTTGATGGTCAGGCGGATGATCTCCGCCGGGATTTCGAGATAGGCTTCCTCGAAGGCACCCATTAGCACATGCGGCCATTCGACCAGGCCGGACACTTCTTCCAGCAGGCCCTCATCCTCGACGAGATCGAGACCGTTGGCGAAGGCGAGATCGCGGGCATCGTGCAGGATCACGTCCTTGCGGCGGTCTGCATCCAGCATGACCTTCGCCTTTTCGAGGCTCGCAGCATAATCGTCGAACCGGCGCACGGTGATCGGCTGCGGCGCATGGAAGCGGTGACCATAGGTGACGTTACCGGCTACCAGACCATCGATCTCGAAGGGAATGACCTGGGTTTCGTCGTGCTCGGGGCCGAAGACGCAGACGATCGACTGCAGCGGGCGTACCCAGCGCAGGCTTTCGGAGCCACGGCCCTCGATGCCGGCATAGGCGGCACCCTTGGGCATGGAGGCGGCGCCCCAGCGCATGGGTTTCGGCCAGGGAAAATTGCGGATGATGCCGGGCATGACCTCGGCAATGATATCTTCCGCGGCACGACCCGGGCGGGCCAGCACGGCGACGTAGAAATCACCCTTCTTCGGATCGTTCACCACCTGGGCTTCCGACACGGACGACAGGCCCGCCTTGCGCAGAAAGCCCTGGACCGCCTGTTCCGGCGCCTTGGTGGAGGGACCCTTGATCTCTTCGCGCTGATCGGCAGAGCGTGCATTCAAGCCGCGGATATCGAGCGTCAGGCGGCGCGGCGTCCAGTATTCACGGGCGCCCTCATAGGTGAGGCCCGCTTCCACCAGCGCGTCGGTCAGCAGCTTCTTCAGATCGCCGGCCGCCTTGCGCTGCATGCGGGCGGGAATTTCCTCCGAACGGAGTTCGAGCAGCAGATCGGGCATGTCATTCTTCCTCACTCTCCCCTTTGCGGGGAGGGTCGGACCGCAGGTCCGGGGTGGGGTGAAAATCTTGTGCCCCTGCTAGCAAAGTTAGGCGCTGCTGCACAACGGCAAATATCGTATCGAGCACCGCTTCCAGCTCCTCCAGGACCTCATGATTCCAGAAGCGGATCACATGATAGCCCTGTCCGGCAAGAAAAACGGTGCGCTCCTCGTCATAGCGCCGCGCCTTATCCTCCGCATGCTGGATGCCATCGAGCTCGATGATCAGTCCGATCTGATGGCACGCGAAATCAGCGAAATAGCGACCGATCGGAACCTGACGGCGGAAATGCGTCCCCTCGATCGGGATGCGCCAAAGCTTCACCTCTGCGTCCGTACTGTCCTTTCTCAGTCTTCGCGCGTTGGCTATTTTGAAGCGCGCAATTTTTGAAGGCTTTTTCTCGACCATCGCCACCCTCCGCGGGAGATTTCAGCGCATTCCGGCTGCAGCCACGATCACCCTCCCCTTGAGGGGG
>UCJA01000024.1 GCA_900472675.1 Hyphomicrobiales bacterium | reverse complement strand
ACGCTCGGGCAGGGCTTTCTGTTTTCCAAGGCGGTTGATCGGCACGCGGCGACGTCGTTGCTCAAGCGCTTTGGGCAGAGCGAAGGCACGAGCCGACAGCCATTAAGGGCGTTGGCTTAACCACCTCGCAGGCGGTAATATGCTCATGGCTCCTCTGGCTTTTCGCAGCGACACCTCCCCGAAGCCCTCAGGCATATGACGAGCGTTGAACGCCAGGCAGCGCGATCATGATCTTCGTCGGGAGGTCGGACGCATTGAAACGAGAAGGAAATAACTCCCGCTTTGTACCCCCATGTCAGTCATAGAGGCGGCAACAACGTGCAGGTGGGAAAGGAGACATCATTGGTACTGGGGTGCAAATTTACCTGTTTTCCGTAGGTTGGGCGAAACGTGGGCCTTCCTGCAGCCTGATCGTTCTCTAATCAACCCGGCCTCTTCAATCTGCGAATGGACTTGGCCACAGTTGGTTTCGGCTCTGGCTCGGGACGGTCGCGATCAATCATCCCCCACTCACGTTCCAGCTTGTCTACGAAGCTTTGAGGTAAAAAGCCTGCCATCGTTACTCCATTTCCGTGCGAGGGCACCATAGGCAGATTTGGTAGGCAACAAAAACCACTGAGTGTCTTTTCCAGGCAAGGTTAGAAACTCGCAAACATGGTCAGGGGAATGGTCCGCTAAGCCTAACCCTTCAGCCTCCAACTACCAAAAACACCCCATATGCCAGGGCAAGCCACCATGACAGAAGCAGTGCAAAGGCAACAACGAAATACACCTTAGTCAGCATAGGATCCCTTGTTCAACATAGCCGACAGCAACATTCAACTATTCTATTTGGCACTTGCAACCTAATTTAGTCGATGCAGCTAGGCCCCCATCCAGACCTCTTTTATTTGTCTCTTCGCTTGTCGTCCGGGTGCAAATCCTCGTATAGGCAAACGTAGACCGCTTCCGTTAAGGGCAGTTCACATCGTCGCGAGCTAGATAGTACTCTCCTGACCGGCTTCTTCGGTCGTAGACGAAGCTGTTGTCTTCGGCAGGCGACTGGTGTTGACGCGCTTCCTTGTCATGCATGGCTCTTCACGATGGGTATGCATTCCCAGAAGCTTGCTGTGCGCGCAACTAAAGACGGATGACGAGGTTACAAGATAACCTTAACTCGCCTTCTGGCCCCGATCGGATGATGTTAAGGAGCAGGATGCGGGGACCTCTGAGTGACTGATGACTTTGTAGTAGGGTGGCCTCTTGTCAACTGTTTGCTGCGCTATAATCTTGCATGAAGGCAAGCCGCCGCGCTTACAATTGAGGAACCACTATGGCCACTGGTACAATCAAGTTTTTTGCAGCCGACAAAGGATTTGGCTTCATTACACCGGAAAACGGCGGCGCTGATGTGTTCGTTCACGTGTCAGCTCTTGAGGGAAACGCTTCCCTCAATGAAGGTCAAAAAGTCAGCTATGATGTTGGCCAGGACCGCAAGACTGGTAAGTCCAAAGCAGAGAACGTGCGGGTGATCTGAAGTATCGCTGCTGGAGGACCATCAATGTCACTGACGCCGGCCGCCTTTCGGTCCACTGTCATCAGTCAGGCTGCCCTTGAGGATCAAGGGTTGTCGCGCTCGCAAACTGATGCCATTTATGTTTCCTCGATGTCGATTGGAACAGAGACCTAGTCGGCCGTGCGACCAAGTCTACAGTCGTGAAGTCTGGTACGTACGGACCGGCAAGAAAGTGGATTAATGGTCCGTCGGTCATAGATGTGAGATAGCGCCAGGGGTGAGCCGACAATACGTTGGACGGCAGTGTCACTGAGCCGGCGGCTGCAGTAAGTATCGGCATTACGACTGCAGCCACTTTTGATTATGCAATTCAAGAACCCGACCTACAACCAATTCTGCTTATTATGCCGTCGAAGTCGACGACCACTGGGCTGTTATAAATCCGTCCACTGGGTTGGTCGTCACTGTACGTGACATCCTGATGGCGGGCTTGAGTGAGGTGGCCGCAAAATCGCTCGTTGACATCATGAACCTCACTCACATTGCCATCACAACGTTGCACTGATTGTATGTACCGTTGTTGGGTCGGCCTGTCTGCTGCACGCCGCCGACAAGAAACAGAGCGAACTGCGAACTCTTGTTAGGTAAGCTACCTGCGATAATTAGGTTGGGTCACTCGCCGGAGGTTCAATGGTCACGTTAAGATTTACCGGACATCGCCTTCAGACGCACAACGACATCCGTGTGGAGGCTGAGGGAACCAAAGGCGAAAAAGTGATGGTTCGTTACTCGCTGGAGGTGCTGCGCGACTACGGTGAGCCTAATTGCCAGGACAAGGCATTCTGGAAATACAAAGCCGGGAAGCTTGAGACAGACGGCTCTATTCGGGTCACCACCTCAGACTTCGATAATTATTGCTCCGCCACATAAAGTAGCGCGCCTCCTGGGCGCCGTAGACGCGGCCTCCGCAGAGCCGAACGACTGTTCTATCGATCTGTACGCTTTGACTGCAACTATGGCTGAGACCGCCGGTTGGACCCCGGCGGCCGGACGGTTGGAGCGACATGACGATGAAACATGACAGCGTTTCAGCTGTTATGTTTTTTTGGATGGAGACCTTATGCCAAAGTTTTTTTCCACATTCGCAAGCGCAAAGGGCTCGTTCCGGATCCTGAGGGCCTTATCCTCCCTGACCTAAATGCAGCAAGAGAAGAAGCTTGTAACGGCATTCGCCAGATGGTTGCCGCAAAGGTTGCTGCAGGCGAGGAGGCCGATGTCATTGGTATCGAGATCTGTGATGACCAGCATAACGATCTAGCAACAGTCACTCTTGCCGCGGCGATCTCCGCGACTTTTCCTGTCTCTCAGGATACGTTCGAGATCGATCTGACAAAATATCTCGCCAGTGCCCATAACCCTTGTGCCGGCGATTAGATAAAAGCCCTCGGTGCAACCGCTGGCGCGGCAACTCAACTTGGGGTAACCAGTATGCTCTCGCGCGCCTCGGGCAGCATGTCCCACCACATGCTGTCTCTTTCCTGAGATGAGGAGGCCCTCGTCCCCCGGCGAGGGCTTTCTCCTGTTGGCAGCTCATCTCGCAGCACTTTCTTAACCACGAGAAGCTATGGTCGTTCTACTTCAGAGTGTCGGGAACACCCCAGAAGTCAGTCAAAAAGTGCTCCGCCGTTTTGCCCCGGCGCGGGCCCTTTTTGACAATCTGCATTCAACATGGACAATAATGCACCGCATACCGACGTGGATACTGATCACGGGCACGCTAGCCATGTTCGTTCTGGAAGTGATTGCGATGCTGTGGCTCTTGCTCGAGAAAACCTAAGGCTGAGCTCGCTACCCTGTGATCCGCCTCGTTGTAACCGGCGTAGTCGAAGACGCTTATCCGGGATCTGGTTGAGCTTTGGGAGAGTAAGCACCCATCGAGGATGGTTGCCATAGTTGCATCAGTTGCTCACCGTTACAGGAGCCGCCGTGCTTGATATTCAATCGCATTTTCCTGACTTGCTGTCTGAGGAAGACATAAAAGCGTTGCGGAAGGCTCTTCAGTTGGCGACCGGGCTTTGCGGAAATGCCAACGACCCTGCTGCCGTTCAACAACTGGCTGTGGTCGTGTTTCGGAACTATCAGCGCGGCGTGACAAATCCAGAAAAGTTAGCAGCTCTAGCTGCATTCTTATCTAGTTCGCGCAGCTTTACGGGTTAGAAACAGGCTGAACGGGCTAGGGCTCACCGTGCGGTGCGGATTCGTGGGCGGCAAAGATCGGCACGCGAAGTTGCACCAGCGACCAGCGCCTTTGTTAAGCCTACCCGGCGTCGTGTCGCTTTGGATCGAGACGGGGCCAGGCCAAAGCCGCACTGAGAAGGCGCGCTAGTCGTTGTCAACGACTAACTACCGATGACTTCAGCGTCTCGGTAGAACAAGCTTAACGTCGGAATGTTGGGGACTCCGATTACCGAAGTCCCCATAGATATTACTCGGCTTTCTGGTTCACGACGGAAGTCGCGATCGTGGTCAGGGCGATATCGGTAGCCTGCTCCTCGTCGAGGGTGGTTTGCAGAAGCTTAGCGGCGTCTTCCATTCCAAGCTCAAGCGCCCATGTCCGCAACGTACCGTAGCGCGACATTTCATAGTGCTCGACGGCCTGGGCCGCGGCAAGAAGGCCAGCGTCAAGAGCGGGCGAGCCATCGTATTCCTGCATGATCTCGTCACCTTCGTCGGTGATCCCGAGAATTGCGGCACAAGTCTTCTTCTGCGGCTTTTCACCGATGATTTTAAAGACCTCCTCAAGGCGTTCGACATGGACCTTGGTTTCCGCCAGGTGTTTCACGAATGCCGCCTTGAGCTCCTTGCTCTTGGCCGCTTTCTCCATCTTAGGCAGCGTGTCCACGATTTTGTTTTCAGCGAAGTAGACGTCCTTGAGGGTATCGTGAAACAGCTCGTTGAGCTTTTTGATTTCCTTAGCCATGGTGACTTCCTTTACAGTGAGGGAAGACCATCGGGTGATTCCGATGGTCCCAGATGATCAGACGGCGCGGCGCGCCGAGCTGTCTGCGACCAGGAGGCCGTTCTTCTTGGTGCCGGAAACACCCCCGAACCAGGCGGCAGCAGCGCCGAGGGCAAGAGCAATAAATCCGAGGATCGCGCCTGCGGATACCGCAGCGGTCGCGGTCTGCGCTGCCTCAATTGCCTGCTGCTTGGCAACTGCCAGGTTGTCGCGATAGGTCTTCTCGTACTGCTCCACCTGAGTACGGGCCTGATCGACCGGAATACCCTGAGCCTTGGCAACCGCATCGGCGGCACGGGCGCGGGCTTCGTCGGCCTTGGCCTGGTCTCCCGTTACGAGAGCCTGCACAGAGGACACGGCAGCGCTCTGCAGAGCCTGCGGATCGTTACCTGTCGAAGATCGGATCTGCTGTTCGATCCCTGCAAGTGGGTTGGCGGAATTGGCAATGGCAGGCGCAGCCGTGGTAGCAGCGGTAGCGGCAGTCTGACCAACACCGCTGACGATGCTGGTGAGACCGTTAAACGCTCCGCCGATCAGCGCGCCAACCGAGGTGGTGAGCAGATAGAGTACGACCAAGGTGGTAACAGCCCACGTCGTCAGGCCGTGGTATCCGCCAGTCGAATTGCTGGGACGGCCGGATAGGCGGCTTGCAACATAGCCGCCCAAGAACGAGGCGATGATACCGGCGACTACAAACCAGATGCCGCCACCGATCGAAAATGTGCTCGCGTCGGGGTTATCTGAGGTGGCGGGATCAAGTACCGCCGCGCCGATGCCGACGCCGAGTAGATTCAGGAGAAACTGGACTGAGAGCGCGATCGCTACACCTGCGAAGATCGCGCCCCAGCTAACCTTGTTGTAGGCAGCGGTCGCCGAGGCGCTGCTATGAGTTTCGTGAGATAAGTGGGTTGATACGGGGATGGTCATAGGGTTCCTCCAGCCATTATTCACGAACTCGTGAGTGCGCCAGTAACGCCTTACTCCATCACAAGTTCCGAACGCGTCCAGAGCTACTGGTCGCGGTCTGTCACCCCCGCAACGCTAATGAAAAGCAGAACAATGAAGCCGCTACTCGCGCTGATGAAGGCGCTCTTGATTACGAAGCCTGCCGTGATGCTCGTCGCGTGTGGAGCTTTGGTACCTGTAATTGTCTCCGGCCTACACCAGGTCATCAGAACTGACCTGCTCAGCTCGCACGGTCTGACGGACGATGATCAGCGGAGGACGTGGTGCGGCTTTGCTCCGGCGAGGTCTATACCGCCAAGGAATGCGCGCGGCATGATCGGCAGTGACGGCGAGACGAGCAAAATCCCAATGCTCAAGGTGCCAACATCGACATCTGACAAAGGTTTCGTTTTTCGAATATTAGTTTGCGCAGGAATTAAACGTAAAAGTCTAAATTGTAATTTTTTTGGCATCTGTTATCGTTGTGGCGGCTGTGGAGGGGCAGTAATGACAACAAATTTTGGAAGGCTAGAGTACGCGCAGGAGGCTCTTGTCGAAGTGCTGCGTATTGCACGTGATGAACACTTCGACTTGCTCGAATATATTGTTGGGATGGCATGTCTTGAGGTTGATGGGTTGCTCAGATCTGCTTCAGCCTCGCAAAGACCTCGACCCAACGAGCCGCTGCAGAGCCGAGGCGGCACTGCGTCGAGTCTCTATTGATTCTGTTGATCAGCGCGAAATATGGCTGCCCGCAACTAGGTGTTCTCCTTATCTTAGTGACGCACGAATTCGGACCGCTGCCGGGACTTGCCGGCAGTTTCAGCGAGTTCGAACTCCAGAAGTGGGAGCGGTAGATGCTGAGGAACTCATTAGCGTATGTGATACCATATCAAGCCACTCGCCTCGAATACGAACAACACACTCAGCATTGCGATTATGCTCCACCTTGGCAAACGGTGCATCAGATTTGCTACCTGTCCTAACGATAAAGTCCCCGGTACAACCTTTTGCCTGGCCAATTAAGCAAGCATTATACAACCAGCAATACGGGGATTTCTCATAGATAGCTGATCAGTCCGCCACGATCTGAACCACACGTTTGGATACGAGGCAGGAAGCCAACAGAATTGTTGCGTCATCGCGGCTGTTAAGTGCGCTCATTACCGCCGCGGGATCTAGGTCTCGCATCTCGCACTCGTAGATGACCATCGCGCCTATTTCTTGCCGGGTGAAGTCACCACTCGCTTGAAGTTCTTTTCGCTGCGCGATCGCGGCTGCATGCACTTCGTTGAGGCTTAGTCCAAAATGAAGAAGCTCGTCGTTCCCCGCCGTGATCTGGTATGCGTAAGCGATGAAACCCATTAAAAATCATCCTTTTGAGTCACCATACGACATTGTGTGGCTGCTCGCTATGCGGGTTTCCACTCAGAAGGAGATTGTAAACTAGCGGCCAAATTGGAAGGCCATCAAAAGCGTCAAACAACTATTTGCTGCCAAGAGTTATTCCTGAAGCCGTAATCAAGATCTCACCTCCATCAACGCCCGCCGCAGCGGTGCGTCTGAGATTTGTATCGGTCCGTGGAAGGGTATGTCCATATCGAGGACAAGGTAGAAGGCGGTGGAGATCAGGCCTGCCGCTACTATGAATGAGACAATTGGAACAACATTTTGTGGTGCTCGGTAGCCGAAGCTCGCGAATATTAACGTCAACCAAGCAGCAAGAATGCCGACTATTGGCATTGGGATGGATCCTTCGGCGCTGCCGATGATACCCCACCGTTGCTCAACCAGCCGATGGTATTGTTGCCTTATGTCGCTCAGCAAGTCTTGACGGAAGCCGCTTGACAGCTGGATCAGCAAGAGTGAATCACCAAGAGCGTCTAACGCTTGACCAGCCTCGTCCGGCTTCGTTGTATCGGCTCTGGCAGGGTTTGTGACAGCGTGCTCAAGGTAAGTCAGAAGCTTGTCACGCGCATCCTTGCCGGCCAGGCCGTATGTCCTCAGGGCTCGATCAATCAGAATGATGTTCGTCGCGTATGCGTGAACTCCAGCATCGAGGCTTTCAAAAGTGGTTTTGGCAGAGTTGATCATCAGGCCGAACACGAGAGAGGACATGACCACAAAGATGTTCGCGACCAGTCGAACGACGCTGTTCGTATCATCGTCACGATGTCGATCAGGCATTTTGGGCGAAACATACATCGCGCCAAGCGAAGCTGACGCAAGGATGAGGAAAATACCCAAGGCAATAAACAGCTCGTTCATGATGGCTTCCTGGTTACGGCAAACGCAGCCATGTCATGTCTAACGAAACCGCTTTGCAAGGACTGATCTGCCGTTGAAACTGTAGAGACCAGCAGACAGAACTGCTCGCACCAGAGCCATGCGCGGGCGATCCCGTACGAGTTCGAACTCCAGATGCGCTTGCTCCGTCTCCTCCCGTGTGAGCCGCTGCTGAAGGAGGAGCTCGCCTGTAAGGTCGTCATGGATAGTGACAGCGAAGACGTCGGCGGCCATTAGCGCCCTTTCTTGCTGGCTATATGCATGCTTGACGCGAAGACTGTCGACAGGTCCGCGGGCCTATCCCATTCGTCGTCCGGCGCGCACCGGTGACATGGCTTGGCTGACGCGCCGCATTGGCAACCGTGCATGCCCACGCCCGGCTTATCCGGATGGGTTTCACATACCCACTTCGTGTCACGGCATGATCGACAGTTTAGCATGTCGTAAAATACCATAGGTATCGCGGTCAGCGCCAGTCGGGTAAGCCATCACTCCTTGTCGTCGATATATCTCCGCCGCTGAGGCTGTGCGACGTGCTCGGGTCCCCAAAGGGTTGGGTCGTGCTGCTGGCAACGCCAGGCACAAAGCGCTTTTGGGTGAGGGTGAACCCGCGAAGCCGTTGATGTACGTTCGCTCAACGCGAAGGAGAATGCCAATCAAGTATTTCGGCCGGCGCGCGCACCTCGATCCCGTAGGCCGAGGCAGTAGAAAGTAGTTGAGAAGTACTGGCGGAGGAGCTCGATAACATTCGTGAGGAGATCCGTATTAAGCGCGAGCTCGGCAGGCGCGAGCGAGATCGAGATCGCTGAGCGCCGCCCTTTGAGGTCATCCGACCGTCGCGCCCGTGCCGGTACGGCGGACTTTTGTGGGTCACGGATACAACAGTTCTGCCGCTGCATCCGGCAACACGATTATAGCTTTGCTCGCCGCCCTCGATAGGTCATAGGATGAATTGAAGCCTCACGGCAGCGCAAGCACGTTTAGCCAGGCTGTCAGCCCGCCGGCACCTCCTCCTTACCAGCTTCCGGCGCTTCGATCCACGAACGGTCGCACTGAATCGCCGACGCATTATTGAGCGGCGTCCAACGGATCGAACGAAGACATTTGTTAACTCGGTCAGGAGTGATCTGAGCCTTCCCTGGCAGAGCTACCCTGGGTTCTTTGGTCCAAGACCACGCGGAGATCACGGATCGTCCCGGCCGCCTCTAGGAGAGCCATTTTCACCCGAGTGTCTGTAGCCCAGCCGATGGTGATAGCAGCGGAAATGAACTGGAGCTCGAAAATTGGGTCGCTAGCGCTCGGCCTAGTGGTGGTGCCCGCCATGGCCCGAAGATGCTGGATAAGGACGACTGCGTCCTCCATCAACCGTTTGCGCTCTATGTCGTTTTGCTTTTCCAAGTTGTTTGCCGCACGTATCAGCTCCGCAACAAATTCTGATGTCTTACTCACCACGACTCTCCCGGCACGATCTGCTCCCGGAGTTCAACCTCTCGTGCCAAGAGTAATGCCTGGCATCAGCTTTCGTTGCGTTGCCGCCCTTCGCACCAGCGATTGCCCTTGTTCGGCCAAGGCTGCGCAAGGCCTTCTCGAAGCAGTATTTGGCCGGCATCTCGACCATCACTAAGTTTGATCTCTACCAGGTCACGATGGTCCGAGGTCCGATCCTTCTCGCCGCTGTTTTCGACCCGGTAACCGCGGGCCATAAGCGCCTGCAGCCGAAGCTTTGCTTGCTCTCCTAGAGCTCGCTCACTATCGCACTGCGCCTGGGACGTTTCGGGCGTGTCGATGTCGAGCAGCCGCATCTTGACGCCGGACTGCCAGATCGTATCGCCGTCGACAACGCAGGTCACCTTACGCGCTGCCCGGTTCCCGCCGGAACAGATGTCGATCGCAACGGCTTTGGCGGGAATACCTCCTAGCACGATCGCCAACGCGCAGCAGGCGAGACTCCTCATGCTTCTGCCCCATGGCGGGTTAGGCCGCGGTAGATCTCCGGCTGATGCTCGCGGCAGAACCACTTCACGCTCAGCCTGTCCTGCTCGAAACCATAGCCTCCCCACCGCTTGCAGCCAGGGTGTTCGCAATAGTGGTCTTCATGAATACTGGCTTCCGGCTGGCTGCTATGACCCTCGCTGCTCACAGAAGCGCTCCTTGCGCTTCCGTGATCGGAAGGAGGATGAGCTTCTCGTTAGGCAATGGACGCTGCAGGACCTTTGCTTCATCCCATGGCGCATTCATCCATACTTCGATTTCTTCCTCGGTTGTCAGGATGACGGGCATTGCCTTCGGGTGGATTGGCCCCACGATTGAGTTCGGCTCGCAGGTGAGGAAGGCGTAGAGGTCATGCCAGCCGTCGCGCGGCGTCTTCATTGAGCCGCGGACGCCGTTCCAGCTCGTCCAGATTCCGGCGAAGAAGGCGAGGGGCCGCCTCTCGTCGATAGCAAACCATCGTTTGGTCTTTTTGGGCAGGGTGTCCTGGTATTCACAGAAGGTTGTCCAAGGGACGATGCAGCGGTTGTCCGGTCCGAGCCAGCGCCGCCAGTGTGGGGACCCGATGTTGCGGATGTTAGTCACACCGCTGTCAGGCTTGCCATGCAGGATCGTCTGCGGAGTCGGCATGCCCCAGGTCAGCATTGCCATCTCGCGACCGTCAGGAGTGTTCCGGATCACAGGAGCTGTTCGGTCCGGATAGACGTCCAGCGACGGCTGCAGGTTACCCAGTCGGTCCAGCGCCTTCGTCAGCGCGCGGATGGCTTCCTGGTTGGTCGTCACATTGTAGAGATTGCACATCGCTATTCACTCACATCCGCGGCCAGTTCATCGACAAGTGCCATTGCACGACGGAGGCACGTGTCCACCCCTTCCTGCGCCGTTGATGTCGGTCGGCGGCTGAGGAAGTCAATCACAGCATTTCTACCAGGCGCGGTCACAACCGTGTAATGGTCCTGAGGGCTGTAGATCGCAATTCGATAACCTTTATATTCCTCGACGCGCTTCGGCATGCGGACTCCCACGTGCGACCGGTTCAGCAGCTGAGGATATGGCGAATCAT
>UCJA01000006.1 GCA_900472675.1 Hyphomicrobiales bacterium | reverse complement strand
CCTCAGGCCCTGGCAGCCGCAGCCCGGCGACGGTCGTGGACCGGCTGGTAGGCAAGCTTTGCATGATAGGCGCAATAAGGCGACGCATCCGGCGATTCACAGCCGCAGAAGTGGAAGTCGTCCTTCAGCGGATCGCCGACCGGCCACTTGCAGGTGCGCTCGGTCAGATCCGTCAGGGAGAGCTGCTTGGAAATCGGCACAACCACGTTGCTCCGGGGAGCGACGACGATCTGGCGGGCCGTCTCGGCCTCGGGCTCCATCTCGTCCTGAAGAGCGGTCGCACCCATGGTGCGGGTTGCCGGGCGAACGGTCGAAGCAGCGCGCGCGGCGAAGGTGGCGGGGCGCGGAGCAGTGGTCGGACGCTTTGCAGGCGCACGGCTCGCTGCGGCAACGCCGCCGGCCTTGGCGCGTCCAGGCAGGTTCAGCCGGTGCACCTTGCCGATAACGGCGTTTCGGCTGACCCCACCCAGCTGTGCAGCAATCTGGCTCGCGCTAAGGCCTTCGGCCCACAAGCGCTTCAGCTTTTCGACCCGCTCGTCTGTCCAATTCATGCCCGTTCTCCGCCTTTGAACGTTGCAGGCATGCAGAATCCGTCTACCCTTGCTGCGAGGGTTAAGTCGCAGCAACCACTACATCTATGATTTAGGTGACTAGTTCCGCCGCATGCGTTCTAGTAATTGAAAGTTAACCTAGAGGGCGGCTGACTCCGTGGCAAGAGTCGCCGGAATCGCATCGAATCGATTTCCCGGTTTTCCCCAACTTGCTCATAAAGCGAGTCATTTTTGTCACATTCAAAAGCGCTTTCATTGCCCTCAAAATGCGCGGAAAACCGCAGGAAACGCGGCAGTTTGTTGACACGTCCCCTTCAAATGCCGATAGTGCCGGCGCCGCCCAGTGGGCGGCATTTTGATTTTTTCGGGCAGCCCTTGCCCGCCGCCTTTAGGAGTGATGTCGCCATGGCCGAAGCCGCGCTTTTCGACACTTTTGCTCGTACCCCCCTGCGTTTCGAGCGCGGCGAGGGTGTCTGGCTCGTGACGGAAAACGGGGAGCGATATCTCGATTTCGCAGCCGGCATCGCCGTCAATTCGCTGGGGCATGCGCATCCGCATCTGGTCGAGGCGCTGAAGGCCCAGGCTGAAAAGGTCTGGCATACATCCAATCTCTACGAAGTGCCGGGCCAGGAGAGGCTGTCGCGCCGCCTCGTGGACAATTCCTTTGCCGACAAGGTCTTCTTCACCAACTCCGGGGCGGAGGCCCTGGAGTGCGCGATCAAGACCGCTCGCCGCTATCAGTATGTGAAGGGTCACCCGGAGCGCTTCCACATCATCACCTTTGAAGGCGCCTTCCACGGCCGCACCCTGGCCACCATCGCCGCCGGTGGACAGGCCAAATACCTGGAAGGCTTCGGCCCCAAGGTTGAAGGTTTCGACCAGGTGCCGTTCTGCGATCTCGAGGCCCTGAAGGCTGCCGTCGGCGACAACACTGCCGCAATCCTGATCGAACCCATCCAGGGTGAGGGCGGCATCCGCCCGGTACCGAAGGAATTCCTGCAGGCACTGCGCCAGATCTGCGAAGACGAGGGCATCCTGCTGATCTTCGACGAGGTCCAGTGCGGTGTCGGACGCACCGGCAAGCTCTTTGCTTACGAATGGACGGGCGTTGCCCCCGATATCATGGCGCTTGCCAAGGGGATCGGCGGCGGCTTTCCGCTCGGCGCATGTCTGGCGACCGCGGAAGCCGCATCGGGCATGACCGCCGGCACCCATGGCACCACCTATGGCGGCAATCCGCTGGCCATGGCCGTCGGCAATGCGGTTCTCGACGTCATGCTGGACGAAGCCTTCTTGGAGAACGTCAGGGATGTGGCGCTCGTCTTCCGGCAGGGTCTTGCCGGCCTGAAGGATCGTTTCCCCGGCGTCATCGAGGAGATCCGCGGCGAGGGCCTTATCCTCGGCATCAAGGCCCGGGTTCCGGCCGGCGAACTGGTTGGCGCCATGCGCTCGGAACACATGCTGGCCGTGCCGGCAGGCGATAACGTCGTGCGCCTGTTGCCGCCGCTTACCGTCACTGCGGAGGAAGCCCGCGAGGGCCTGCGCCGCATCGAGAAGGCGGCCGAAAAGCTCGTCGCCAACGATCTGAAAAAAACCGCCTGAGGGCGACGTCGAGGGTTCCATGGACGGTTCCCTCTGATCTGGGGATACCACTGACATGGCACCGAAGCATTTTCTCGATCTCTCCGCGGTTTCGGCCCCGGACCTGCGCAGCATCCTGGAGGATGCAAAGTTCCGCAAGCAGGCAACCAAGGCCGGCACGGCGGAAAAGCCATTGGCCGGCAAGATGCTGGCGATGATCTTCGAGAAGCCCTCGACCCGCACCCGCGTTTCCTTCGACGTGGGCATGCGCCAGCTCGGCGGCGAGACACTCTTTCTGTCCGGCACCGAGATGCAGCTTGGCCGCGCCGAAACCATTGGCGACACGGCCAAGGTTCTTTCCCGCTACGTCGACGCGATCATGATCCGCACGACCGATCACAACCGCATGCTGGAACTTGCCGAACATGCGACCGTGCCGGTCATCAATGCCCTGACGGATGATACCCATCCTTGCCAGATCATGGCCGACATCATGACCTTCGAGGAGCACCGCGGCCCGGTTGCCGGCAAAACCTTCGCCTGGACTGGCGATGGCAACAATGTGCTTCACTCCTTCATCGAAGGTGCTGCCCGCTTTGGCTACCGCATGAACATGGCGGTACCCATGGGCTCCGAACCCTATGACAAGTTCCTCAACTGGTCGCGCAACAATGGCGGCGAGGTCATGCTCACCCATGATGCCGAACGCGCCGTCGCCGGCGTCGATATGGTCGTCACCGACACCTGGGTCTCGATGAACCAGGAGCACAAGGCGCGCGGCCACAATATCTTCCAGCCCTACCAGGTGAACGAGCAGCTGATGAAGCGTGCCGACAAGGATGCTCTCTTCATGCATTGCCTGCCGGCCCACCGTGGCGAGGAAGTGACCGACGAGGTAATCGACGGCGCCCAGTCTGTGGTCTTCGACGAGGCTGAGAACCGCCTGCATGCGCAGAAGTCCATTCTCGCCTGGTGCTTCGGCCTGGTCTGAGCGGGCTCTCCAGGCGGCTTGATTTCGCAGCGGGCAGCACCCATCTAGCGGCCTTCAACCTGCCGCGCAGCGTCCCTGATGGGCGAACGGCGTCTCAAAACACGATCGGCGTCTCCCTTTGGGCCCAGCGGTTTCGCTTCGGCCTGCGCTTGTGTAAAAGCAACGGAACCGGCGCCCAGGAGCGAAATTATGGCGGAAGCAACCGTAGAACTGAATGAACTGGACTTTGCCGGAGACGACCGCGTCGTGCCCTTCCAGGTCGACGGGCTGGATGTGCGTGGCCGGGCGGTGCAGCTTGGGCCGCTCCTCAACACCATTCTTGCCCGGCATGATTACCCGGCGCCGGTGGCGAGGCTGCTGGCGGAAGCCATCGTCCTGACGGTGCTGCTCGGCACCTCGCTCAAGTTCGAGGGCCGGTTTACCGTCCAGACCAAGAGCGACGGGCCTGTCGATCTTTTGGTGGCCGATTTCTCGACGCCGGACAGCCTGCGCGCCTATGCCCGTTATGATGAAGACGCCCTGGCGGATGCCGTCCGCGAAGGACGCACGTCGCCGCCCGAATTGCTGGGGGAGGGCATCCTTGCCCTGACCATCGACCAGGGGCGCGGCATGCAGCCCTACCAGGGGATCGTCTCGCTGGACGGTTCGTCGCTGGAAGAGATCGCCGGCGTCTATTTCCGCCAGTCGGAGCAGATCCCCACGAGGCTGCGCCTCGGCGTTGCAGAGCTCATCGACCGTGATGAGGACGGCAAGCCGCGCCACAACTGGCGGGCAGGTGGCCTTGTCGCGCAGTTTCTGCCGCAGTCGGCCGAGCGCATGCGCCAGCCGGACCTGCACGGCGGGGATGGCGACGAGCGTGACCCCGAACAGGTGGCGGATGACACCTGGGTCGAAGCCCGAACCATGGTCGAAACCATCGACACGGACGAGCTGACCGATCCGCACGTGGGCGTCGAGCGCCTGCTGTTCCGCCTGTTCCATGAGCGGGGCGTTCGCGTCTACCCGCCGCAGGCGGTGGAGGATCGCTGCAGCTGCTCGCGTGACAAGATCAAGGGCGTGCTCCAGGGCTTTTCAGCCGAGGAAATCCAGGCAAGCCAGGAGGAAGACGGCATCGCGGTGACCTGCGAGTTCTGCTCGACCACCTATCGCTTCGAAGCGAGCGAGTTCGAGAAGGCCTGATCTGCGCTAGAACCGGGACTTTTGCCGGCCGATCGGCCTGGCAGGAGCTCTCCCGGGGCTTGACCAGATCTTGTCCGCCGGTTCTGACTGGTCAGCATGAACCTGCTGCTTGCAAACAGATCCTACCGCCTGTTGTTTTCTGCAAGTGCCGTCTCCAATCTCGGGGACGGCATTGCCTTGCTAGCGCTCCCCTGGCTCGCGACGCTCATCACCCGCGATCCTCTGCTCATCGGCTTCGTCGCCTTCGCGACGCGGCTTCCCTGGCTACTCTTCTCTATCCCTGTCGGCGTGCTGATCGATCGTGGCGACAGGCGCCGGCTGATGGTGCAGGCCGATAGTCTGCGGGTGCTGCTGACGGTCGGTGTCGTTGCGCTCATCCTGTCGATCCCGCAGCAGCCGGCTATGGCCGGAGGAACGATCTATATTGCCATTCTCGCAGCCATCGCCTTCCTGATCGGCGTCGCCGAAGTGATCCGCGACAATGCCGCCCAGACCATGCTGCCCTCTGTTGTACAGCAGAGCGATCTCGAGCGCGCCAACGGTCAGCTGGGAAGCATCGAGCAGATCATGGGCGCCTTTATCGGCCCGCCGATCGCAGGCCTCCTGATTGCCTTTGCCGTGCCTGCACCCTTCACCCTGAATGCCGTGGCTTTCGCGCTCTCGGCCTGGCTGGTCTGGCTGGTCACCATGCCGCCGCGCCTTGCCGCACCCCGTCGATCCATTGGTGCGGAAATCGGCGAGGGCTGGCAGTGGCTGCGGCGACACCCGATGCTCCTGCGCTTTTGCGTCATGCTGGGCGTGATCAATCTCGTCTCGACCATGGCCTTTACGGCGCTCGTCCTGTTTTCGCAGGAAATTCTGCATCTGAATGCCGTCGAGCACGGCATGCTGCTGACGGCAGGGGCGGCCGGCGGAGTCGTGGGCGGCGTCCTCGGTCCCGGCTGGATCACCAGGCTCGGCCCGCTGAGGGCACTTCACCTGGCGCTGGTGCTGATGATCGTCCCCTTCGCCATCCTGGCTTGGACGTCGAGCGTGGCGCTCGTGGCGCTGGCACTCTTTGTCGATATGCTCGGCGCACTGTTGTGGAACGTCGTGACCGTATCCTACCGGCAGAGGCTTATTCCCGATGCGCTTCTGGGGCGCGTCAATGCGCTCTATCGCTTCTTCGCCTGGGGAATGATGCCGGTGGGTGCGCTGGCTTCGGGCTGGATCATCGCAATCTGCGAGCCCGATATCGGACGCGAGGCTGCCCTGCGCATGCCCTACATCCTTGCCGCCTCCGTGTCGCTGGCGATGCTGGTCTACGGCTGGCGCCGGATCAGGGTCTGACCTTACCGGCAAGTAGCCAAGCTGACGGGAAAGATCAGTTCAGGATCCGGGTCAGACCGGGCGAGTCCAGCGAGAAGGCGGGAATGACCACCTGGAATGTCTCGCCTTCGTCGGTGCACATTTCATAGTGGCCGAACATCAGGCCGGACGGCGTATCGAGCGGGCAGCCGGAGGAATACTCATAGGTATCGCCCGGCTGCAGCCGCGGCTGCTCGCCGACAACGCCTGGACCTTCCACCTCGTCCACAAGCCCGTTCTCGTCGGTGATATGCCAGTAGCGGTGCACCAGCCTCACGGTCAGGTCGGACTGGTTGTCGATGACGATACGGTACCCCCAGACATAGCGGCTGTCTTCCGGACTGGATTGCTCCTCCAGATAATAAGGCTCGACGACGACTTCGATGTCTCTCGTGCGGGCGCGATACATTGGGCACCTCAAAAACTGATTTGTGCGATATTGTACAGGTGCGCGGCAACGTCAAGAATTGTGGTGTGCAGGGGGCGAAACCGCCGCCTGTTCCTGAGGTTAGGGATAATCGACATGGTGAATCCGGCCGGTTGGCCGGATTGGAGAGCGGGATCGTTCGCTCAGAAGGATCGCGACACGCTTTAGGCCGAAACCTGCGCCAGCGCCCGTGCAAAGTCTTCCAGCAGGTCTTGGCTGTCTTCGATGCCGGCCGACAGCCGCACCGTCCCGGCGGAGATGCCGAGTTCCGTGCGCGCCTCTTCGCTGAGGTTCTTGTGCGTCGTCGTGGCCGGATGGGTGATCAGGCTGCGCGTATCGCCAAGATTGTTGGAAATGGTGACCACTTCCAGCGCATTCTGCAGCTTGAAGGCCGCTTCCTTGCCACCCTTCATCTCGAAGCACACCAGCGTCGATCCGCCGGTCATCTGCTTGGCGATGATATCGGCCTGCGGATGGTCCTTGCGGCCGGGGTAGATCACCTTGGCAACCTTGGTCTGCTCGGCCAGGAAGTCGGCGATCCGCGAAGCGTTCTCCGTCTGCTGCTTGACGCGAAGAGGCAGGGTCTCGACGCCCTTCAGCAGCGTCCAGGCATTGAACGGCGACATCGCCGGGCCCGTATGCCGGAAATAGTCGTGCAGGTGCTCGTCGATCCATGCCTTGTCCGACAGAACGACGCCACCGAGGCAGCGCCCCTGGCCATCGATATGCTTGGTCGCCGAATAGATGACGATATGGGCGCCGAGCTCCAGCGGCTTCTGGAAGAGCGGCGTGGCAAACACGTTGTCGACCACCACCTTGGCGCCGACCTGGTTGGCGAGCCGCGCAACGCCGGCAATGTCCACCACCTCAAGCGTCGGATTGGTCGGGCTTTCCAGGAAGAACACCTTGGTCTTCGGCGTGATCGCCTGTTCCCAGTTTTCAAGGAAGCGGCCGTCGACCAGCGTGCAGTCGATTCCGTATTTCGGGGCGAGCGTCTCCACCACCCAGCGGCAGGAGCCGAACAGGGCGCGCGCCGCAACGATGTGGTCGCCGGCCTTCAGCTGGCAAAGAATGGCGGCAGTCACCGCAGCCATGCCCGATGCGGTGGCGCGTGCGTCCTCGGCGCCTTCCAGCATGCACATGCGCTTTTCGAACATGTCGTTGGTGGGGCTGCCGTAGCGGGCGTAGATGAACCCTTCCGTCTCGCCCTTGAACCGTGCTTCTGCCGCCTCAGAATTTTCGTAGACGAAGCCCTGGGTGAGGTAGATGGCCTCGGACATCTCGCCGTACTGCGAGCGGAGCGTTCCGCCGTGGACGAGTTGCGTCGCCGGGCGCCAGGAAGGGGATGATGGCTTGGATGACATGGTCATGCGGGTTGCACCCTTTCAACACAAAAAAACCGGTCGCGTAAAGCAGACCGGTTTCGCACCCGGTCTTTTTAGCCACTTGTTTAACGTGGCTGCAAGCCGACCGGCCAAATCACCACGGGATAAGACTGCCATAGCGCCGGCCCCGGCTTGCGTCAATGCCCGCCATTTGGTTTTGTCGCCTCCGGCGAGCCATGCAGGGCTGAAGCCCAAGGGAAGCAAGCGGAATGAGCATGACGGCTCGGACAACAGGAATTCTGTCGGATCGGGGCATAGCGGCGCTCTTCGACAGCGGGCGGCTCATCTCCGAGCGGGAACTCGATCACGACCAGGTCCAGCCGGCAAGCCTCGATCTGCGCCTGGGCACCAAGGCCTACCGGGTCCGCGCGAGCTTCATGCCGGGCCCGACGAGCCTGGTTGCAGACAAGCTCGACCGGCTGAAGCTGCATGTCATCGATCTGTCCGAAGGGGCGGTGCTGGAAACTGGCTGTGTCTACATCGTGCCGCTGATGGAACGCCTGGACCTGCCGGCCCATATGTCCGCATCCGCCAACCCGAAAAGCTCCACCGGGCGGCTGGATATCTTCACGCGCGTCATTACCGATTACGCCCAGGAGTTCGACAAGATCCCGGCCGGCTATTCCGGACCGCTCTACCTGGAAATCAGCCCGCGCACCTTCCCGATTGTGGTGCGGCGCGGATCGCGCCTGTCGCAGATCCGCTTCCGGATCGGCAATGCCCTGCTCGGCGAGCCGGAACTTCTGGCTCTGCATGAGGCCAAAACCCTGGTCGCTTCCAAGCAGCCGAATGTCTCCGGCGGCGGCATTGCCCTGTCGATCGACCTGACGGGCGACGCCGAGGGACTGATCGGCTATCGCGGCAAGCACCACACGGCCGTGGTGGACGTGGACAAGAAGGCCCAGCACGATCTCTTCGAATTCTGGGAGCCGCTCTACAGCCGCGGCCGCAGCGAACTGATCCTCGATCCGGACGAGTTCTACATCCTCGTGTCGCGCGAGGCCGTGCATGTGCCGCCACTCTATGCGGCCGAAATGACCCCATTCGACCCACTGGTCGGCGAATTCCGTGTCCACTATGCGGGCTTTTTCGACCCCGGCTTCGGCCACGAGGCATCCGGCGGACGCGGAAGCCGTGCCGTGCTCGAGGTCCGCAGCCACGAGGTCCCCTTCATCCTGGAAGATGGCCAGATCGTCGGCCGCCTGGTCTACGAGCACATGATGGAAAAGCCGCAGGCGCTCTATGGCGCAGGCCTTGGCTCCAACTACCAGGCCCAGGGCCTGAAGCTCTCCAAGCACTTCCGCGCCTGAGCGACGCCCTCAGGCCGCCGCCTTGCCGCCTAGGCCGCCGGGCGCCACCTCCCAATCGCCCTGGCCGATAAAGCCGCGTTCTCCACGGCGTCCGCTCTTGGCAGCGGATTGCAGTTGAAATCCTAAGATGGAGAGGCTAGGTCTTTCGCAACGCGGGTGTAGCTCAATGGTAGAGCAGCAGCTTCCCAAGCTGAATACGAGGGTTCGATTCCCTTCACCCGCTCCAGCAACTTCAATATCTTACAATTGACGGCGTTTCACTGTTTCACAGCCGTTACACTGAACGGTTCGCGTTTCGTGCTTGGGCAATTGTGCGGCTGGTTTCGAGACCATCGCCACGGCTGTACTTTTTTGTCATCTTCAAAGTCGAATGTGTAGCCAGTACACTGGCAAGAGCCAGAGATCCTGTGGCCTCGACTGTCTCTGAAACCGCGCCTGCGCGCGAATCCATCGACCAGATATTCGAAGGAACCCCAGCCCTGTCCCTCACCTTGCGGTATTTCTCCGCATAGCGATTTTCCCAGTACGGCTTGCCATGATCCTCATCTATGACGATCGGGCCTATCTCTGGGATCTGGTAAGCTGTCATTGCCAGGACGACGAGAGGCATAGTCTTCAAGTCGCGGGCAACCTCCGCTCCAGTCTTGCTCGTCTTAAGCTTCAGGATCAGATCGTTGGACAGGCTCTGAGCGGTTGGTCCGCGCCAGCGAAAGGCGCCACCGTCCTCTGCAGGTGCCCATTCCCCGATCACGTCGATCCGGCGCAACGCCGATTCAAATTTTAGCGCTTCGACAAAGCCGATGGATGGGCATCCTAACTCGACGCTCATCTTCACGATGGCAAGGCACTGGTCATAGGTCATGGCAGTGGTACGGGCCGCGGGCATTTCGAAGCGTAGATCTGAGAGGATGTCTCGAGCCTGTTTGCATCCGCGCATCCGCTCACCCGCGCCATAGGAAAGGACGATGCGGAGCAGCTTGATTGCTCCGCTGGCTCGTCGAAGTCCTTTCTTCTTCCACTGGGCGAACCAGCGGTTGAAGTCAGATGCTCGAAGCACACTGATATCTCGATCGCCGACGTTCTTTGTGAGAACGCGCAAGCTCGGCTCGTAATCGCGGATGCGGGTTGAGTGCTTGACGCGGTGCCACGAGCTGGTTTTGTCGTGGCGGTATCTGTCGATCAAAGATGTGATAGTCCCATCGAAATGGGGCTCTGCGCCTTCTTTCCTGAGCTCGGCCTTAAGCTCCATTGTCCGGCGCCGGCACTCGGCCGCGATCTGTTCGTCGGAACTATCGTCAGGCAGACGAATGAGCGAAAGCGCTTTCGATGCGCCTTTCACTGCGCGTTGCGGGTTCCAGTAGTGGACGGGCGTGCCGTCCTTTCTTGGCCGGCACTGGTAGCCAGGCCTGTCAGTCCTCATCCCAGTTTTCCTCTCCATCAGGGGCGAAATTGCCCGAAGGAAGAATGCCCAGCGGATTGCCTTCGCTGTCAACCAGTTTTTCTGGGACAAGGGGCATTACGGTTGCGATCAGTGTCTTCATGTCCATCTGGACGACAGCACCTGCTTTGGCAGCTGCCTTGAAGATCCGCTCCATATCGGCTTGCCTGAATGCAGCTTTACTCACGGCTTCACCACCTCCCTCATCTCGGGCGGTGGCGGGAACTGATCATTCCGTCTAAGGTTTGGATCGACAACCTCGATGGAGACGAGATGCCCAGGTATTACTTCCGTGTCCGCAGCCACGCCTCCTTCGATCGAGATACGGAAGGATCTGAGTTCGCCTCTCTCGACGACGCCCACGATGAGGCCATTCAGGCCGCCCGGGAGATACTCGCGGAAAAGGTTCTTGCCGCTGACGTGATAGATGGGCAGCGCTTCGAGATTACTACTGAAGACGGCACTGTGCTCCGCGACGTCCCATTCCGCTCGGCTTTGCGGTTGAAGTAGCCCCTCCATATTACGGACGGAAAGACGGTGAGGATCGTTTGGCTGCAACGGGACCTGGCAGATTGAGCAAAGATGCGGCTCATCATCTGCGGCTGCTGGACAGAAGCCCATGCCAGAACCGTGGCCACTTTCATCAATGATAGCGGCGATCTCCTGATGCACGCCGGGTGTTGGCTGTCTCTCGGTCATGGCATTGTCCTCCATGCTTCAAAATTGCTGCGCAGGCTCTGCCACCGAGCTGCGGCGGCAGGATCCTCGTTGAGTTCTCTCATGCTGGTGATGGCAAGGATGGACCGGACACGGGTCTTGATGCGCTCAGTGTCCCCTGCGTCCTTCAGGTCGTGCCGCTCCATCAGGTAGCGGCGGAAGGCAAAGTCGTTCTGGCACTTGATCGCGCATTCGGCCGCGAAGTTCTTCGGCTGTGGCTGCTGCTTCTGGAACTTGCGGATCTCGTCGAAGGCGCGCTTGAGCAGCACCAGTAGAGCCCGCACCAGGACTGGCGCTTTGATCATCAGCATGCGGTCGTCATAGGGGCAGTCGGGCAGGAGATGCGCGATCGGCACGATCTCGCCCGTGAGGTTGTCCCTGATGCAGATCTCCGCCCGCTTCTCGTCGACGTTGTAGGACTCAGCCCATTCCTCGCTAGCGAGGCTGGCAAGCTGTCTGGCGTCAGGCAACAGGGTGCGGGCGAGATCAAGGTTCATGCGCGGGAGCCGCCTTGCCGGGCCTGGTCTATGAAAGCCAGATGCA
This sequence comes from Hyphomicrobiales bacterium, assembly GCA_900472675.1. Lineage (GTDB taxonomy): Bacteria > Pseudomonadota > Alphaproteobacteria > Rhizobiales > Rhizobiaceae > Neorhizobium. The sequence goes on along the minus strand of UCJA01000006.1, from coordinate 337,348 downwards.
TCGAGATGCGGGGCAGCCGGATCTGTGCATAGGCAACGCCACCATTGTCGGTCGCCGGAACCCGCTTCGGAATAACGATGTACGGATACGTCGGCATGACGACACGTGCAGCTGCGCGGCTCTCAGACAGAACGCATGCCTGAACGCGGCGGCGCACGTAGTTTGTGGTGAGGCCGTAGCGGGCTGCAATCTCGGCTGCCTTGTGGCCGGCGGCCAGTTCCTGGCGCAGCTTTTCATCGGGAAGCTTGCTCTGATTGTGGATCACAGGTGCGTCTCCCTTGCTGCCAGTCGCCTGTTGAGGAGGTTGCGCAGTTCGCGGTCTTCCTCGCGGCAGCCGGACAAGGTCAGGGCATGAAAGAGCGCATCTTCCAGCGATGCGGTGCCCGCCTGGAGCGCGACACGGCCGGTGTGACTCAGCCGGCAACATGTCGAACTCGGTGCAAGCCTTCAGGAGGCTAGTGGCGATCGCATGCAGTTCCGCACGGAACTGCTGCCTGGCGATTGTGCCTGCGCCGGCTGAGGTCGTCGGCTGGGTGCAGGGAAAGAGAACGATCACGGCGCTCATACCAGCGCCTCCGCCGCATAAGAGGCCTCGATGTCGAGGACGCGCTGGCCGGCCAAAGCCACGGCTGCTCCGAGGCACAGGAGAGCAAAGCCGGTGGCAAGAGTAAGCATCAGAAGCGCCGGCTTCCATTCGAAGCGTGCCTTGGCCGACCCCGTGATGACCGGGATCGAGTAAGGATGCGGCCCGTGATCGCCCTGGTGATCTATTCGAGCACCTGGATCATCGACGATGTAGGGCAGCGCCCGGTCTCGGTTCGCCTTGACGAAGGCTATGCGCCGCCGGAGCAATTCTGTCTTGATCAGGTCGCGCGCCTGGTCGTACTGGGCAACGTTGTCACCCCAGCGCGTGGCCGTGGCGATCTCGTCGTGACACTTGCGGTATTCCCGATGCAGCTGCTGATCCGTCATGGACGCAAACCGCACGCAGGGCTCTATGGGAAGAAAATTGACGGCTGACATGGATTGACCTCCGATCCGTTTCGGATGTCGCCACGGGGGTACCCTTGCGGGCGTGGCGATCACCGAAGCGGATCACGCCTCAGGCAGCACGCTGCACTGGTAAGGAATAGCGGGTTTGACGGGTGCTGCGTTCAGTCGCATAGGCGCGGGCATCATCGACGACAGCTTCAAGCTGGATCTGCGTGATGCCGAGACTGTTCTTCAGGTCGCTGGCCGTGCAGCCTTCGCCCAAGCGGCGCATGGCTTCGCCAACGCATGCAACCTGCTCCTGGCGGTTACGGCAAAGAGGATAGGCGTTGTGGTTATCGACTCGCATGGTTCTCTCCGTTCGGTAAGCCTTGGTTAAGGCGCCGAGCAATTCGCTCGGCCGGCAGAGAATGATGGGCTATTTCCCATTTGTCAATGGGCTATTGCCCATCATATTTTTGTGGTACTGGTTCTGCTATTCGCGTGTGACTGCAGCAATGACACGACCTACGATGGCGACGACATCCTCATCGCCTGTGCCTTCCTCGAATGGTATGGCTGCTTGAAAGCGCGGATCGTCTGATTCTGGCATCAACCAAAGTTTTCCGTCTCCATCCGCATGAAGCAGTTTGACCGTGTGTTCCGCTTCTCCAGAAGCGCGCTTTCGCTCTACGATGTAGCGCTTACCCGGTAATGGTTCTTCTCGGGTGTCGTTGACGTCGACGAAGACCAGTACGGTGCCTTCAGGGTATCGTCGGTTCATAGAAGTGCCACGAGCCTCGGCCGCGTAAAGCTTGAAGTGACTGTATTCTGGGTAATCTGGAACTATCACTGTGTACCGATCATCGTAATCCCATTCCCACGACTCTGCCCAAGTTCCCGCTTGGATCGGTGCTGCCACTTCCACATGCCGTAGGCCCTTCAGTTCGCCAGGGGATTCTCCAAGCAGATAAGAGGCCGGTTTCCCAACGATCTTTGCAATCGAGATGAAGTTGTCGATGGAGGGAGCGCGGTCGCGCTCTAGCATGTCACGCACAAACGTTTCTCCCTTGCCGGCTGCGATAGACGCTGCCTTCATGGTCAACCCATTGTCTTCCAAGGCCTTCTTCAGGCGCGTTTTCCAGATTTCGGTCATAGTGGGAGATTGCCCAAATTCACAGCTTTTAGCACGTGGGTTATAGCCCATTGACAAATGGGAAATTGCCCATCACGATTAGGCATGATCACGATCGAGACTGTCATACACGACATCGAGGCCTACTGCCTGAAGGCTGGCATGGCAGAGACAACGTTTGGCAAAAAGGCCGTCAACGATGGAAAGTTGCTGACCCGGTTGAGGCATGGGCGGTCGATCAGTCTCGACACTTACAATCGAATTGTTGCTGTCCTCAGTGACGTTCAGGAGGCAGCCGAATGATGCGCCTCCCATCAAATTTACTCTCTGGCGGCGGGCGCACCTCCCTCCCGACCGCCATGATCCGCGCCGCTCTCCTCCTCCCGGTGCGCGCGGCAACTCGGCCGGGACAGAACTTGTATGGCGGACCGTCCCGGCCGTTTCCTTTTTTGTTGCTGCGAGCATGTGGGCCTCCTTGAGTTGATGGCCCGATCGTAGCGGGCGACCCCGCCGGCTTCACGGAATCCTTTTCCATCTTGATTTTCCTTGACCTCACTTAGGGGCTGCTTTCGTGCGCGCTATTTCCGACCATCATGCATCCACCATAAAGGCCGCAACGGCGGCAGCCTATGAGGCCATGGGCGGTGTGAGCCGCGCGGCTGAGGCGCTTGGCGTCGGCTCGTCGACACTGACGAAGTACGCTTCGACCGGAGGTGAGTGGGGGCAGAACTTCATTCGCTTCGACTTAGCGGCAGAGCTGGACCGGCGCACCGGCCATCCTTTCATGCTGTCCGCCCTTCAGCAGATAGTTTCCGAAGATCAACCGACCAGTTTCGGCGCCGTCACCGCGGCTGCCATTCTGCGGCTGGACGGCGTCCTGGACGACGTGGTGCGCACGGTGGCGCTGGCGATCGAAGATGATCACATCGATGCGGCAGAACGGCAGGCCATTCGTCACCGGATCGTTGCGGCCAAGCAATACCTGGCCCGCCTCGACGCCATGATGGTGGGAGGCTGCTGATGGACAAGCCAACGGATGCCGAACGTATCGCGGCTATGTGTCTGCAACTGCCGGACGATCCGGATGCGGCGGTGAACCTGGCCCTTGTGGCCTGCGCGACTGTGGTTCTCCAGGCTGGTGAAGAGGATGAAGCCGCTGTGGATGGTCTTCGCGCTGCCTTGGGCAGCCTGCGAGATGCCGGGCTTGGGGAGGCCAGACACTGATGGCCTCCTCGTCCGTACTTCCTGTTAGTCGCCGCATGGAGGATCTGCTTCACTCGTCATCGCTGCGGAACTTCCGGGCAACTGCGCGGCATTACGATGCTGCCGGTCAGCCTGAGTTTTCCGATGGCGTACAACGCCGTGAAGAAAGTGCCTATGAGCGCTACACCCGCGATCTGATCGAGAGCGGCATCTGCTGGCGCGACCCGCATGCGCGGAGGCCGTCATGACCGATATCGCCATCCGCGACACCTCCGAACTGGTTGCCTCGATCGAAACCGCGCGGGCGCTGCTGGACGCCGGCGACGTGGAGCGTGCCCTAAAACTGTCCTCGGTCGCCTATGACCAAGCCAAGGCTGCGGCCGGATCTGCAGAGCGGGTGAAGACTTCGCGCGACCTGGTCGACAAGGCACGACGGATGCAGGCGGAAGCCCTGAAGATCGAAAGCCTCTGCTATGTCGCCATGGCGGATGCCGTCGACGAGGCACAAGCGAAGGGGCAGATCGCCCGTCCGGGTCGGCCGTCAAATATTTCCGGCGAGAATGTTTTTACGCTGCAGGACGTCGGGCTGGATGCCAAGCATCTGCACGAGGCCCGCAAGCTGCGCGACCATGTGCGTGACGAGCCCGACTTCGTGGAACGCGTCATTGAGGTTCGACTGTCCGAAGGGCTTGAGCCGAGCCGCGCGGCACTGAAGAAGGCCGCCCGCCACGCGACCGGCACCAAGACGGCTTCCAAGGAGGAACGCGGCCACGAACTTTACGAGACGCCCATCGAAGCCATGCGGGCACTGCTGGCGCTGGAAAGCTTCAGCCTCAACGTTGTGGAGCCGAGCGTCGGCAAGGGTGCGATCCTGCGACCGCTGGAAGCGGCGGGCTATGAGGTGACCATCTCCGACCTCGTCGACCGGGGCACGACGACCCAGCACGGCGAGTGCCAGGGAGTCGGCGACTTCCTTCTCTCCATCGTCGAGGGCGGGGGCTGGGACATCGTTACCAACCCGCCCTATGGCGTGGCCAATGCCTATGTCGCTCACGCCCTGCGCGCGCACAAGCCGCGCAAAATGGCGCTGCTTCTGAACCTCAACTTCCTGTGCGGCTTCGACGATCCTGACCGAAGCTTCGTGATGGACGAGTGCCCGCCCTCGCGCGTCTACGTCTTCACCCGGCGCCTGCCAATGATGCACCGCGACGGATGGGAGGGCGACAAGGCCAACAGCCAGATGAACACAGCTTGGTTCGTCTGGGAGCGGAACGACGACGGCAGCTATGGGGCAGGGCACCCGCAGCTTATCCGAGTCGACTGGAAAGCCTACGAGGCAGCCGTGCCCCTGTTGCCTGGCGCCGGTGGCTTTGTATCGCCGCTGCGCTTCGAGGCGGCAGACGACGAGTTTGCCCGCACCACGCCGCGAAAGAGCGTCAACGAGCGCGTGGAAGAGGAGTTGGGCTGGGCGCTGATGTGGATGGCAGCGCAGGAGGAATTCACGGTCGCCACTTTGCGCAAGGGCGTGGCCGTAAGGTCGACGGTTGCCGTCGCGCTGATCGAGCAATGCGCCGCACGCGGCCTGATCGAAGGCGATGGAGCTCTCCGCATCACGCCGGCCGGCATGACCGCGCTTCAGGCAACGGCAGCTGTGCTGCTGAGTGCCGACCTACCGGAAGAGGTGGCAGCATGACGCCTGACTTCTCACCCGCCATGCTGCGGCTCTTCCTGCGGGCGCGGGTCTGCCACATGGCAAACACGGCCTTTCCCGGCGCTCGGGCCAGCCAGGAGCGCGGCGCGAAGACGGAGCTGCGCAAGGCAGCCGCCGTGACGCAATTCGAATTCGATATGGCCTGGATGGGCCGGCTGGAGCGACCGGTCGCGCGGCTGAAGCTGTGGATCTCGCTTGGCATCGACCCGGCCGTATTCGGTATTCGCCTTAACGAAGGCGGTCAGGAGGACACCCCATGAGCGGCCTGCAGAACTCCCGCAACCCGTCCCTAGCGGATTACGATCTTCGCAAGTTCGCCTCTGCACTGCGTAGCAAGCGGGTGCTCGACAGCCGGGGCCTGCGCGCTCTGGCGGACGATATCGGCGTTTCGCTCTCCGACCTGTCGCGGGCCATGGGCGGACAGATGGTGAGCGTCGGCAAGGTGATCGCGCTTTGCCGGTGGCTCGATGTGCCGGTAGAACGGTTCTACCTCCAGCCGGAAAAGCTAGAGGAAACAAACTGTTTCACCAGCTGCAACGTGAAACATGGGGAGGCGCGGCCATGACGCACCTGCTTCCCGTTGTCGACTTCCTGGCCGAAGCCCTCACGCACCAAGCGCGCGCCATCTGGCTGTGCACCGTGCCGCTCGGCGTCATTCAGCGCGACCATTCGGACATTGCAGACGTCCTGAAGCAAGCCGGTTTCGACGCCGGGCTCGCCTATCTCGCCGCGCTTGTTGCGCACATCCACACAGTGCGTCTGGAGGATGGCTCGGTGCCATTGGAGACGCGCCTGACGACCGACTACGCCCGCAAGCTCATGTGGGCTGCTGCAAGGCAGGGGGACTGATGAGCAACGACGCCCGCTTCTCCATCATCCCCGGCTGGATCGTGACGGATCCACGCCTGAGGGGTCGCGACCTGCAGGTGCTCTGCCTGCTGGGGCGCCATACCGACAAGCATGGCTGGTGCATGCGCAGCCAGGTGAAGATGGCGGCGCAGCTGGACTGCGCTCGCTCTACCGTACAGGCCTCGATCGACCGGCTGGTCGACATCGGCGTGCTGGAAAAGCATGTGGAGGAGAGTATCAGCGGTCGCGACAGCGCACATTCGTATCGGGTAATATACGACCGTGCACCGCCGTCCGGCTATGACTTCGGCGCATACCAGGACGACGTTCGCGAGGAATTTGCTCCTAACAATGTGGTCTCTGACGGGGGTACCCCTGCCGGTATATCGGCACCCCCTGCCGGTCCAGAGTCGGCACCCCCTGCCGGTCCTGGGTCGGCACCTATTAACGACCCTTATCTAACGACCCCTGAAAAACGAGAAGAGAGAGAGCGCGGACGCGATCTTGATGAAGGGGAAGAAAATCCAAAAGCGCTGGAGCGGCGTTTGCGGAAGTGGTGGTCGAACTGGCCAAGCTACGAGGTGGACGCAGAGGCGCCGACCAGGCGGGCATGGCTGGAGCTGACGCCGGAACAGCGGAAAGCCTGTGAGGAGCGGACGCCGGACTACCTGGCGACCGCCAGAGCAAGCGGGCGCAAGTTCTCTAAGGCGGCGGCAACCTACCTTTCGGAACGGGCCTGGGAACGGCTGGCGGACAAGCCTGCAGCTGCAGCGGCCGTGCCCGGCACTTTCAACGCCTATTCGAGGCCTTGGAGCGCACTGCGTCTGGCTGAGCTTTCCAAGCATCCGCTGCCCATGATGCTCGACAAATTCGAAGAGATCGTGATCGCCAAGAACCCTGAGAAGGAGGCGATGATCTGGCGCGACAAGCGCATGCAGAAGGGTTGGCCGGAAGCGGTGAAGCTGCATGAGGCGGCGGTGAACCGCAAGCCGGTGGTCGTGCCAGCGGACCTGGTGGCAGTTGCCCAGGCCTTCGACAAGGTCGAGGTAGGCAGCGCGATCTGGGAGGCGTGGAAGCGGCTGCACCATGAGCGAGGATGGCCATGGCTGCCGGAGCCGAAGGGACTGGCCTTTGTGCAGTTCCCGGTCCTGCCGGAAGGGATCGAGGATCCCGACGAGGCTGTGTCGCAGGCACTGAGACAATTCCAGCAGAAACTCATCGAGAGGCGGGCCAATGATGCAGCATGACAAGATGACCGGAGCGCCGATCGCGAATCCAGTGCCTGAACGATTTGAAGACCGCATGCGCCGAATCGCAGCGAAGAACCTGAAGGAAGCCTCCATGGACGTGACAGAGCAACATCCCGATTCGGCACGCTGGTACTGCCTGCAGTTGGTGAGGGGGCAGGAATTCGCTGTGGAAAAGGAGCTGCAGGCGGCGAATGTGGAAGCCTATGTGCCGCGCCAGAAGGCTATTCAGGTGCGGCATGGGCGCAAGGTGGAGATCGAAAGACCTTATCTCGGAGGCTACCTGCTGGTGCGCTGCGTGCCGTCTGCCGCAGCCTTTCATGGGCTACGGAGGCAGGCACATGTGATCGATATGGTAGGCGGAAACGATGGCCGTTACTACGTGGTCACCGATGCGGAAGTTGCTGTATTCAAAGCGCTCTTTGACAGCATAGACGTCTCCAGGATGCCGACCGACAAGTCGTTCGCAGACGGTGACAGAGCCGAGGTGATCATCGGGCCATTCAATGGCTTCACATGCCTGGTGACGAAGGTCACCTGGTCTCGAGAGGCTTGGGCTTCCGTCGTCATCGAAGTGTCAGGACGGCTATTCCCGATCTCACGCATCCCCCTTGCGTTCCTGAAGAAGCTATGAGAGTCATTCTGCCATTGGACGAGCAGGAAGTGCACACCCTCAGATGCCGGGACTTGATCCCGCCAGAGCAGACTTAGATCTGCAGGGAACGGTGCCACTTGCCCCAGCCCTAGAAGCCTCACCGCCGAGGCATCGATTCAGGGCAAGTGCTACCGCTATGACCAGATGATGAGGCGACCGAGAGGTCGCCTTTCGCACATCTAGAAGTATGGCCCCACGTCTCACCACCCTCAGGCCAAGGCTGACTGCCTTGGCGCCTCGTCTTGGTCACGCCCCTGGTGATGAGAAGGCAAGGCTTCGGGAGCGTGAGAAGAACACGCCGAACCGCAAGTGGTACCATAGCCGACGCTGGCAAGATCTTCGTCTCGAAGTCCTGAAGCGTGATGACTGGACGTGTAAGCAGACCGGAACGATCTGCACCGGCAAGCATCCGGCACCCAACAGTCCTGTGGTCGACCACATCAAACAGCATCGTTGGGATGAGCGTCTCTTCTGGGACATCAACAACCTGCAGACCGTGACCAAGGCCTACCACGACAGCGAGAAGCAGCGCCAAGAGCGGGCGCAGGGTCGCTGACCCCTCAAGGGGGGGGCGGGTCGAAAGTCTGGGAGCCCCTCGGCCTGTACACCCGCGTCCCCCATACTGAGAGATTTTTTTCCCGGTGACTGACGATTTTTCCGCAGAGGCAGCCGAACTCGACATGTTCGGGCAGCCCGTCTTTCCGATCAAGGAGCGCCGCGGCCGGCCATCGTTTGCGAAGAACAAGGAAAATCAGGAGCTTGTGTGCCTGCTTCGGGCGGCAGGTTGGACGCAAGCCCGGATCTCTCGCTATCTCGGCTGCGATGAGAAGACGCTCCGCAAGAATTTTTCCCGAGAGCTGGAAGATGGCGCCGACCTGATCGAGGGCATGGCCCTGGAGGTCACACTCAAGAAGATGAAGGTCGGCAACTCGGTTGCCATCGGCCGCATCCTCGACCTGGTCGACAAGAAGGGCAGCCCGGCAATTCCGGTCGCGCCAAAGGCTGCCAAGGAAGAGCCGCTGGGCAAAAAGGAAACGCTCCAGCAGGAAGCGCATACTGCGCATGAGGGGACCAAGTGGGGATCGTTGCTGCAGTAAAGCCGGAATGGAATTTTGCCTGCCCGGACTGGGCAGAGCGGCTGAAGTCAGGACGCTCCATTCTTCCGGATCTCCCGCTGTTCAAGGCCAAGGCCGATCGTGCGGTTGCCATCTTCGACAACCTCCGTATCCCGGACATCGAAGGCCAGCCGCGGTTCGCGGATGCGGCAGGTGATTGGTTCCGCGACATCGTCCGGGCGATCCTCGGCTCGCTCGACGACAACGGCGTGCGCCACGTCTCGGAAGTCTTCGCGCTGCTGGGCAAGAAGAACAGCAAGACCACCAACGGCGGCGCTCTGATGCTGACGGCGCTGCTGGTCAATGAGGTGCCCCGCGGCGAGTTCCTGTTCATTGGCCCGACGCAAGAGATCTCGGACCTCGCCTTCCAGCAAGCGGCCGGGATGATTGAGGCGGATCCAGAGGGCTATCTCCAGAAGCGGTTTCACGTCCAGGAGTACAAAAAGAAGATCGTCGATCGGGTCAACAAGGCCTTCGTCAAGGTGAAGACCTTCGACATGAAGGTGATGACCGGGTCCAAGCCGATCGGCGTGCTGATCGACGAGCTGCACGTCATGGGCTCGCTGCACTACGCTTCCCGCGTCATGGGCCAGATCCGCGGCGCGCTGGAATCCAAGCGCAACAGCTTCCTGCTGATCATCAGCACTCAGAGCGACCAGCCGCCAGCCGGCGTCTTCAAAGCCGAGCTGCAGTACGCGCGCAGCATTCGCGACGGGAAGGTGACCGGCAATATTCGCATGCTGCCGATGCTCTTCGAGTTTCCCGAAAGCATGCAGATCGACCGGCACAACAAGCCGTGGGCCAATCCTGAGTTTTGGCCGATGGTTATGCCAAACCTGGGGCGCTCGCTTCACCTCGACGCCATGCTGGCCGGCTACCAGGCAGCGAGAGAAAAGGGCGACGAAGAAGAGCGGCGCTGGGCAAGCCAGCATCTCAATGTCGAGATTGGTCTTGCCCTCCATTCCGATCGGTGGATCGGAGCCGACTATTTCGAGGATGCGGCGGACGATCGGATCACCCTCGAATACATCGAGGGGAACTCGGATGTCTGCGTGGTCGGCGGCGACGTCGGCGGTCTTGAGGATCTCTGGGGCCTCGCCGTCATGGGGCGGCACAAGCGGACCCGGCACTGGATGCTGTGGGTTCACGCCTGGGTTCAGCCCATCGTCTTCGAGCGGCGCAAAGAGATCGCCGAGCGGCTGAGGGACTTCGTCAAGGATGGCGACCTCACGATCTGTGAGCATGTCACCCAGGATGCAGAAGAAGCGGCGCTGATCGTGGTTCGGCTGCGCGACAAAGGCCTTCTTCCGGAAGAGGGCGCCGTTGGCCTCGACCCTGCCGGCGTGACGGCACTGCTGGAAGAGCTGGCCTCGCACGGCATTGTCTCGCCGATGGCTGCAAGCGTTTCCCAGGGTTACAAGCTGTCCGCTGCCATCTTCGGCGTCGAGCGCAAGCTTGCTGACGGGACGCTAAAGCACTCGGGCTCGCCGCTCCTCACCTGGTGCGTCGAGAACGCCCGAGCCGAGATGCGCGGCAGCAACGTCTACATCGAAAAGAAGTCCGCCAGCTCGAAGATCGACCCGCTCGTGGCGACCTTCAACGCTGCCGAAATGATGAGCCGAAACCCGGAAGCTGTCGGCCGCTCCGTCTATGAGACGCGTGGCATAAGGATGATCTGAGCCGATGGGCATCATGGATTTGTTTCGCAGCAAGCCTGCGCATGCTCAATCGGTTGGCCGCGCAGAGGTCATGGCATCCGGCGCGGGCTATGTGTCGCTTGACGATCCGCGGCTGATCGAATTTCTCCGGGATGGGATGATGACGGCAACCGGGTTCACGGTGAACCCGGAGACGGCACTGCGCAACCCATCCATGTTTCGGGCGTGCAGCCTGATCTCCAACTCCATCGGCATGTTGCCACTACATCTTATCGTTCAGGAGACGAAGGAGAAGGCAAAGGATCATCCCCTCTACCGGGTGCTGCACCGCCGCCCGAACAGCTTTCAAAGCGCGTTCGATTTCCGCGCTTCGATGCAGCTGCGCGCACTCGTACACAAGAACAGCTTCGCGCTGATCCTCCGCTCGACGAGCATGCGAACCGGCAAGCGGACCGTGTCCGGTTTGGTGCCGCTCGATGCGCGCAAGATGACCGTCAGCCTCAATGCGAGCTGGCGGATGGAGTACCTGTATGAGCCCAGCAACGGGCCGAAGGTTCGCTATCGGTCTGAGGACATCTTCCATCTCCGCGGCGCGTCCATCGACGGGCTGAATGGGTTTTCTCTGATTGAACAAGCCAAGGAGGCTATTGGCCTGGCGCTGAGTGCCGAGCTTGCTGCCGGCCGCATGTTCAAGAATGGAACGCTGGTTGGCGGCGCGCTCTCGCACAAGGGCACGCTGTCGGATGACGCCTTCAACCGCTTGAAGGAAAGCCTCGCCGAGAAGGAGGGCGCCGAGAACGCCGGCAAGAACCTCATTCTCGAAGAGGGAATGGAGTGGAAGGCCTACGGGTCAAACGCCAAGGACTCGCAGATGACGGAGCTGCGAAAGCTTCAGATCGAGGAAATCGCGCGCGTCTCCGGCGTGCCTCGGCCGCTACTGATGGTGGACGAAACCAGCTGGGGTTCCGGCATCGAGGCGCTTGGCCAGTTCTTCGTCGCCTATGCGCTGAACCCATGGTTTGAAGCCTGGCAGCAGGCGGTCGAGCGATGCCTCCTCGACGATGACGAGGTCGAAATCTACGAGGCCAAGTTCAATCCGGGTGCGCTTCTGCGCGGCTCGCTGAAGGACCAGGCTGATTATTTGTCGAAGGCGCTTGGCGCTGGCGGGCACCAGCCGTGGATCCACTACGACGAAGCGCGCGACACGATGGATCTTCCGGAGCGCGAAAAGCCGCTCAACCCGATGATGCAGCAAAGCGGCGGGGCACCGCTCACCGAGTGACGCCCTTCGGCGCTGCTGGAGCCGAAGCCCGCACCACACAGGATATTGAAATGACCAACAAGCCGCTTCCCAAGCCGGTAAAGCCGGCTGCTGTCCAGATGGCCGCATCCTCGGTCCGTAGGCCACCGCGTGGCGCCATTATCAAGCCGCAGGCAAAGACGCGACCAGGTGCACTGCCACTTCCCGCGAACCGGGATGTTGCAGCCTTCACCAAGCCATCGGTGTTTGACCGCTGGTCGGCTGATGCGGCTGGTGTTCGGGCGCTGGAGCCCGGCGACAATGTCATCACCATGTTCGATGTCGTTGGCGAGGACTACTGGTCGGGAGGCGGCATCACCGCAAAGCGCGTTGCGTCCCAACTCCGCGCAATCGGCCCGAAGCCTGTCGAGGTCCAGATCAACAGCCCCGGCGGCGACATGTTCGAGGGCATCGCAGTTTACAACGTGCTGCGCGAGCATCCGCAGCCGATCACGGTCAAAGTCATGGGCATGGCTGCTTCGGCGGCTTCGATCATCGCCATGGCCGGAGACCAGATCCAGGTCGGGGCGGCATCCTTCCTAATGATCCACAACTGCTGGGTCATGGCGATGGGAAACCGCCACGACATGAAGGAAACGGCTGAATGGCTGGAGCCCTTCGACCAGGCCATGGTCGAGGTCTATGCGGCGAGGTCCGGTCAAGATCCGAAGCAGATCGCGAAATGGATGGATGCCGAGACCTTCATGTCCGGTTCCATCGCCGTTGATCGAGGCTTTGCCGACGCTCTCCTGCCGGCTGACACCATGACAGTCGACGAGAACGCGAAAGCGCAGGATCTCGACCTCAACGAAATTCGGGCGATGGAGCTTTCTCTCGTCTCGGCGGGCATGACGCGCAGCGATGCGCGCGCTCGCCTCAACAAGATCAAAGGCACGCCTGGCGCTGCCCTTGAAGCCACGCCCGGCGCTGGCGCTGATTGGTCGGGTTTGTCCGGCCTCCTTTCCACGCTTCGTTCCTGAGAGGACAAAATCATGAAGCATATTGCACCGGGCGCCTTCGCGCTCGCGCGTCCGCGCGCCATCCTGACGATGCCTCGCGCCGACGTATCCAACCCCGCGGCCATGCTTGCCGAAATCAAGTCGGCCTTCGAGGAGTTCAAGTCTGCCAATGAGCAGAGCCTGAAAGGCAAGGCTGATGTGGTGGTCGCCGAGAAGGTCGAGCGCATCAATGCCGCACTGTCGACGATGGAGGGGAACTTCCAGAAGGCTGTCGATGATCTGAATGCCAAGGTCGCTGCGGCCGGCACGGGCAACATCATCGGCGACATCCCTGGCGACCCGGAATACACCAAGGCGTTCAAGGCGCACATGCGCAAGGGCGACGTGTCGGCTGCCATGACCAAGGGCACTGCTGAAGATGGCGGTTACCTGGCGCCGATTGAATGGGACCGGACGATCACGGGTCGCCTGAAGCGCATCTCGGCCATCCGTGCCAATTCGCGCGTGCAGTCGATCAGCGGTGCGGGCTTCAAGAAGCTGTTCACGGATCGTGCAGTCGGCTCCGGCTGGGTCGGAGAGACGGCATCGCGCCCGGCGACCAGCACGCCGCAGTTCGGCCAGCTGGACTTCATTCCCGGCGAGATCTACGCCAACCCGGCGATCTCGCAGCAGATGCTCGACGATGCGGCCATCGATCTCGAAGTCTGGCTTTCCGATGAAGTGGACACCGAGTTCTCCCGCCAGGAAGGCATTGCATTTGTCGGCGGCGACGGCGTCAATAAGCCGAACGGCATCCTGACCTATGTCACGGGTGCTCCCAATGCCGCCAAGCACCCCTGGGGCGCCATCGAGGTGCAGAATTCCGGCTCTGCTTCGGCAGTAACGCTCGACGCCATGATCGACCTGGTTATGAGCCTGCCGGAGGAGCTTTCGCAGAACGCCAAGTTCTTCATGAACCGGCTGTCGGTCGGCGCCTTCCGCAAACTGAAGGATGCCAATGGCAACTACATCTGGCAGCCGAGCCCAGCTGTCGGTCAGCCGTCGACGTTGTTCGAGGCGCCGATCGTACAAGTGCCCGATATGCCGGTCGTCGCGGCTGGCAACATTGCTGCGCTCTACGGCGACATGGAAGCCACCTACCTCGTCGTCGATCGTGTCGGTATCCGGGTGCTGCGCGATCCCTACACCAACAAGCCGTTCGTGCACTTCTATACGACGAAACGGGTTGGCGGCGGCGTCTACAACCCCGAGCCGATGCGCGCTCTGAAGATCAGCGCCTGATCAAGGCTACGGGCGGTTCTGCCGCCCTTTTGCCGCCTGCATCATGTCAAATTCTCAGGAGGCCATCATGGCTACGAAGAAGGAAACGACCGCTATCGCTGCCGCCAAGCAGGCGACCGAAGCGAACCATCACAACGAGACGGTGACCGTGGCCAACAGCGGTGACCGTCCGGCAACTTACGCAACCGGCGACAATGCTGCTGTCGAGGACGCGGGCAAGCCGGCGGACATTGCCCCGGCAAACGAAGTCGATCCGTCCGGCGCGCCTGTGCAGATCGTGCCGGATGTCGATCTGTCTCATCCGGCCGTCGACGCAGATCCCCGCAAGGGAACGACGGTTGCCCAGAACCGCATCGACTTCAACGATCCGAGCCTGAGCGGGGGAGAGGCTGTCGCCAAGATGCTCCGCGCTCAGGGCGTCGAAGTCATTACTGAACCCTCCAAGCAGTAAGGCGCCAAGATGGGAAACGTCGTCGTCCTGACTACCGGCCCGCTCTACACTTTGGAAGAGGTGAAAGAGCACCTGCGCGTCGATACCAGCGACGACGACGCCACCATTCAGGCCTACATGGACGCCGCTGAAACCGCGGTTCTCCAATATTGCCACATCGGCCTCGTGCCATCCGGCAAGGAGAGCGTCTTCAAAGTTGCCGCGATGATGGTTGTGAGCGATCTGTATGAAGAGCGCAGTAGTAGCGACGGACTTCCGAAAGTCGCTGAGCTCCTCTTGAACCCCTATCGTTGGCTGCGAGTCTGAAAATGCAAGCTGGTGACCTTGACCGGCGCATCACCATCCAGCGCTCCACGTCAGCGGAAGGTCGGCTCAACGAACCGGTAGAGACGTGGGCTGATCTGATCACCGTCTGGGCGCGCCGCCGCGATGCATCCGATAGCCAGAAGATCGAATTCATGGCTGCCGGCCAGACCGGATCATTCATCGTGTCCCGGTTCACGATTCGCTCAAGCGAGATTTCTCGATCGGTCACGCCTTTGGACCGGGTCTTTCACGACGGAAAGGTCTGGGACATCAAAGGCGTGAAAGAAGCCGACGAGGGCCGGCATCGCTTTCTTGAGATCACCGCATCAAGGGATGCCGACTGATGGCAAAAATCACCGTCAAAATCGACGGTCTAAAAGAGTTGGACCGGGCTCTTGGCCAGTTGCCGAAGTCGACCGCGAAGGCTGCGTTGCGTCGGGTTCTCAAAGAAGGCGGTGAACTGATTGCCAGTGCGGCTCGCAGCAAAGCTCCGGTCGACGAGCATTATCTCTACGAGAGCATCGACGTCTCGACAAAACTGAGCCGTCGCCAGCGCTCTCTTCATAAAGAGCAAGGCGGCCAAGCTTTTCAGGAGATGTTCGTTGGCACCAACAACCCTGCCGGTGTCCAGCAGGAGTTCGGGAACGAACGCCATGGGCCACAGCCTTTCATGCGTCCTGCCTGGGATTCTACCAAAGGCGCTGCACTGGAGCGGATCAGCGTTTTGCTGTGGGGTGAGATCGAAAAGTCTGCGCAGCGGGTGGCTGCCAAAGCGGCACGAGGCAAGTGATGGAGCAGGCTTTGACTGATCTGCTGGCTCCGGTCGCTGGCGGGCAACGCTTTTGGGTCCGTGCGCCGCAGAAGGTATCGAGGCCATATGTGGTGCTGAACCGTGTTGGCGGTCAGCCGAATTATACCATGCGGAGCCGGTCCGGGTTCGTATCAAGCCGGATTCAGATCGACTGCTATGCCGACAAATACGCCGACGTAACCGCGCTTGCTGGGGACGTGAAAGCGCTGGTCTCTGGATACGAGGGCGGGGCCATCCAGGCGATTTTCGTAGAGAGCGAAAGAAACCTTCCTGCCGCGGACGCAGGTGAGGTCAGTAGCCTGTTCCGCACTTCAATCGACATCACTGTTCTACACGGAGAATAAGACAATGACGGAAGCTCGCATCGGCTACGGCACCATGTATGCCATCAAGGCTACATCTGCCGCCACGATGTTCACGGAGATTGCCGAAGTCACTGCCGTCACGCCAGGCGCGGCGTCAGCGGATCGCATCGACGCAACCCATATGCTGAGCCCAGGCCGGCGCCGGGAGTACGTCGCTGGGCTGATCGATAACGGCGAGGCGTCTTTCGAGATCAATTGGATTCCCGGCAACGCAACTGACGAGCTTCTGCGCGCTCTCATGAAGTCTGGCGAGACCACTCCTCACAAGATCACTTTCAACAACGGCGTTACCGTGACCTTCGACGGTGCCCTCACGGGTTACGAGAAGGACACCCCCGTTGATGATCGCATGACCGCGACTATCACTGTTGCCGTTTCCGGAGAAGAAGTTTGGGGAGACGCCGCATAATGGCGAACAAGGAGCGAGGCGAAGTCAGCTTCGATGCCGCCGGCAAGACCTGGACGATGAAGATCGGCACGGGCGCCATGTGCGAGATCGAAGCGGAAACCGGCAAAAGCATCGCTGAAGTCGGACAGGCGCTTGGCAGTGAGAAGACCGCCAGCCTGACGCTGATGAGGGCGGTTTTCTGGGGCGGCCTCCAGCATCGGCATGAGGGCACGACCGTTCGGGAATGCAACGATCTTATTGATGAGATCGGGGTGCAGCGCGTCGGCGAGTTGATCGGCGAGGCGTTCCAGCTCGCTTTCCCGAAGAAGGAAGGCAGCTCGCGCCCTCGGAAGGCGACGGCGGCCGCATAGGCTGGCCGTCGCTGATCAGCGCATGGGTAGAAGCAGGACAAGCCTACGAGCTGTTTTGGCGGCTCACGCTTCGCGAAATCGGCGTCATCCTAAGGGGCGTCACCGATCGGGGGACACGGGAGCGCGACGAGAGGATGTCTCTCGCCTGGCATATCGAGGCGCTCGCCCGCACGAAAAAGATGCCGAAGCTAGAAACCATGCTGAGCAGCAGCAAGAAGACACCCGGCGCCAAGACGATGACAGCCGATCAGATTGAGGCTGTGACCCGTAGCTGGCTGTCCTCGCGACAGAGGAAGAAGTAGATGGCATCAGCGGTTATCGGCGCTCTTCGGGTAAACCTTGGCATTGATAGTGCCGAATTCCAAAACGGACTGAAGAAGGCACAGTCTAGCCTTGGTGGCATTGGCAAGTCGATGCAGTCGGCAGGCAAGAGCATGTCAGCGTTTATTACAGCTCCGCTCGCCGCTATGGGGTCACTCACGGTCAAGACGGCCGGCGACTTCGAAGCCTCAATGAACCGCGTCCAGGCGGCGACCAACGCTTCTTCACAGCAGTTCGAGCAGATGCAGAAGATGGCGCTAGATCTCGGCGCAAACACTTCGAAGTCTGCATCGGAAGCTGCAGACTCGATGGAGATGCTGGCGAAGAACGGCGTTTCCGCGGAAGACATTCTGAACGGTGCAGCCGCTGCCTCGATCAAGCTCTCCGAGGCAACAGGTGGGGACCTCTCGACCGCTGCGGACGTGGCAACCAACGTAATGTCTCAGTTCAAGATTGAGGTGAAGGATCTTGGCAAGGTCGTCGATGGCATTACCAACGTCACGCTCGCCTCGCAGTTCGGCTTCCAGGACTACAAAGACGCTCTGGGACAAGCCGGGGGTGTGGCCGGTTCCCTTGGTGTTAGCCTCCAAGAGTTCAACGCAGCGATCGCCGCGACCTCGTCCGTGTTCAATAGCGGCTCTGACGCTGGCACGTCGTTCAAGACGTTCTTGACGACGCTCGTGCCGAAGAGCGCTGCTGCTGAGAATGCTATGAAGGGGCTTGGGCTGGAGTTCTTCAACACAGACGGCTCGATGAAGTCTATAGCGGCTATCGCTGAAGAGCTGAAGACCAGCCTCGCAGGGCTGAGCGATGAAGCCAAGAACGAAGCGCTGCATGAGATATTCGGAACCGATGCAATGCGGACAGCCATCGCCCTTGCTGACCAAGGCGCCGCCGGTATCGAAAAAATGACGGAGACCGTTTCGCGGGCAGGTGCCGCCAATGAACAGTCTGCGGCGCGTATGAAGGGCTTCAACGGCGAAATGGAGAAGCTATCCGGCGCGCTGGAAACTCTTTCCATCAACATCGCCACCAGCGGTCTCCTGGCGTTTGCGACGTCCCTTGTCAGCAGTTTAGCAGGCGTCGTCGCGGCTCTCTCGCAGACAAGCCCTGAACTTCTGAAATGGGGAACTGTCATCGCCGGCGTGGCCGCCGCCCTGGGGCCGTTGGTGATCGCCGTTGGTCTGTTTGTGACCGCGGCTGCGGCGATCAGCGCCCCTGTGCTTGCTACTGTGGCAGCCATCGCTGCGGTAGCGGCTGGCATCACCGTGCTTTACCAGGGTTTGCAGCTCGCAATGCCATTCATTCAGCAGCTAGCCGGAGATGTCTGGGCAAGGATCACTGCCGGCGTCGAGAGCGCGAAGCAGGCCTTCGTGTCCTTCAAGGATTCCATCGCTCAGCTTGGCAATGACATCATCGCCGCGTTCCAGGCCCTTCCGGCAAAGATGATGGAGATCGGCGGCCAGATTATCGACGGGCTCTGGAACGGCATTAAGGCAAAGTGGGAGACCGTCAAAGCTGGCGTAGCGGGTATCGGCACTTCAATCAGCGATAGCGTCAAAAACGCCCTCGGGATCCACTCTCCCTCTCGCGTCATGCACGAAGTCGGCGTCAATGTCATGCAGGGTCTTAGTAACGGCATGACAAGCCTTAAGGGTCAGGTTCTGGGCGTTGCAGGACAGACCGCCGAAGGCGTTACCTCTGCGATGTCCAGCCTTGACCAACTTGGGCAGACTTTGGGTTCTTCCATCGGCGATGTCTTTTCCGGGTTCATTGAAGGTGGAGACGCTGCGAAGGAAGCCTTGAAAGCCCTCGTCAAGCAGCTCGCCAGCTTCGCGCTCAACGATGGGCTGAAGGCTCTATCGGAAGCGTTTGGCGGGGGTAGCGGAACATCTGGCAGCGGCAGTAGTGGCGGTGGTGGGCTAGGCTCTGTCCTTGGTAGCGTCGTGAAATCGCTCTTCGGGTTTTCGCAGGGCGGCTCGATCCTACCAGGAGGTGGATCGAGCGTTGCCGGTGTAGACAGCCAGGTTGTCGCCTTCCGCAAGAAGCCTTCAGAGCGGGTCGATGTTTACGATCCGAAGAACCGTCGCTCGACAGGCGGCAGTGTCCGCGGCGGTGACATTGTCATCCAAGGGGATGCATCGGAGAACACAGTCAGGCTGATCCGGCAGGCTCTGAAGGAAAACAATCGGCAGATCGGCTATGCACAGCAGAACACGTGGCGGAGCTAACCCATGATCCTATGGTCTTCGCTGCTTATCCCCGTAGAGCCAATGTTCCGTATCAAGCCGATGTTGGCGAAGGGACCAACGAGCTTCTCGGGGAAGAGGCAGAACGTTGCGTCCGACGCTGGCTACTGGGTGGCGACCCTGTCGGACTTTCCGGTGGTAACTCGTGACCAGATCCTTGAATGGAGAGGCATCATTGCTGACCTACAGGGCGGCCTAGAGGATTTGATCATCGGTCCTTTCGATCATTTCCGCGCGCCCGTTCATAGCGGCTTGCCACCTGTGATGACGGGAATTCCCCATTCGGATGGTTCGCCTTTTTCTGATGGAGCGGGCTATAGGCAGTCGTCAATCAAGGTAATCCTGACGAGCAGCCTGGCGCTGCGCGCAACATCGGCCGTTCTGACCATTGAGGCTGCTGGTCCGCTAAGGCGCGGCATGCTTTTCACGATTTGGACCGGGCCCCGCCCATCAATGTACATCATCACCAAGGAGCCTGAGATCTCCGGAAACAGGGCTACGATCAAGTTCCTGCCGCCGCTGCGGGCTGCTGCGCCAGCTGGTACCGAGGTAGATTTTGCTGATCCTAAGCTGGTCATGAATCTGGCTTCACCTGACAGCGGCGAGCTTCCGCTGGATATGGGCCGGTGGAGCCGGCCTTCGATTGAACTTGAGGAAAGCTGGAATGGATTTTCCTGAGGCTATCCGCACGATGCTTGCCGGCAAAAATGTTCGGCGTGGTCGGATGGTGCTGTTCGATTTCGCGTCCGGTCCTCTTGGCGTCTGGCAAGGCTTCGGCACGCTGCAGACAAAGGACGGCAGGGTTTGGTATGGCGTCGGGCAGCTCGGCTCCATCTCAGGTGTGGCGCAAGCCATCAATGGCTCGGCGCCTGAGCTTCGGTTCACGCTGTCAGGCGTCGACGAGACCTTTGCGGCCAAGGCAAAAGCCGAGGCGGCGGAATACTACAACCGGTCGGTGACCGTGTTCTCGCAGTATTTCGACGAGGACTGGCAGTGCTTGGACCTGCCGTTTGCAGAAAGCTGGGCTCTGATGCGCAAGCTGACGCCGGCTGCCGAGATGCAAGACGACGGCAAAATGCGCACCATCACCATTTCCGGTGAAACGCCCTTTGCCACAAAGAAGCGTCCGCGCTTTGCCTACCTCGGCGATCGTGATCAGCAGATGCGCCATCGTGGCGACAAGGCTGCCGAGCGCATCCAGGGGATCGATAACCAGCTCGTGACCTTCCCGGACTTCTGATGCTTCAACAGTTCCTGCTTGAGATCGCCAAGACGGAGTTCGTCTGGGGTGAGACCGATTGCGCCATGACGATTGCCAACTGGTGGCGGCGCAAACACGGGATCGACCCTGGCGCCGATCTGCGTGGCACGTACGTGACTGAGGGCGAATGCCGGCTGGTCATGGAACGTGAGGGCGGAATTCTGGAGGTGGTTCGGTCCCGCGCTGAGCGCGCCGGCGCGGTGCGCACTGCAGAGCCAGAAGCCGGCGACATTGGCATCATTCGACTGGACGGCATTGGCTATGCCGCCATCCGCGGCCCGAGCGGGCGGTGGATGGTGAAGTCCCCTCATGGCCTCGCAGGATACCGCTGCGGCTTTTTCTGCGCCTGGAGATCCTGATGCCTGTCGCTATCGTTGGGTTTATCGCCACGCTCGGCGTTCCAGGTCTTGCCACTGCAGCCGGCACCTTGACCACGCTTGGCAGTGTGCTGGCAGGTGCTGTTGGCCTTGGCATTTCCTACGGCCTCAATGCGCTTCTGGGAAAGACAGACAGCCCGAAGCCTGCCGACGTGAAAGGCATAATTCGTCAGAGCTTGCCCACGCGAAAGAAGTATCGCGGCCGGGTGCGCACTGGCGGCGCCATGTTCTTCATCCAGACGAACAACGGCCGGCTGCACATGGGCATCTATTTCGGCGAAGGCCCGTGCGATGCGATCGAGGAATGGTACGTCGACGAGCGTGCTGTCACACTGAACGCTGATGGCTTCATCCTGCAGTCTCCCTATGGTGGCCGCGTGCGTATCCAGTTCAGGCTCGGTGCGGCGCCGTCTACTCATTATGTAGACCTCGCAACCACCTTCCCGACGATCTGGTCTAGCTCGCATAGAGGTGACGGATGGATCAGCTGCTACGTGCTGCAATCCGGGATCAAGCCAGAGCACTTCAACAACGTTTATCCGAACCGCTACTGCCAAGTGAATACCGTTCGGCGGGACGGCAAGGCCTATGACCCACGCACTGGCCTCACCGCTTGGACGGCTAACCTGCCTCTGATCTTGCGCGACTTCCTTATCGATCCGGACGGCGCGCAGATCGATCCGGCCTACATCGACGATACAGATATTGCAGCCGCCGCTACTTACGCAGACGGTCTTCTTCCGACCAGTGGCGGCGGAACCGTAAGGCGCTATCATGGACAGCTCGCCTACGACATGGCGTCTGAGCCGGGAGAGGCAATTCAACGCTGCCTGACTGCCACGGATGGCCGGCTGTTCCTAAAGCCCAGCGGAAAAATCGGTTTCATTCCCGGACGCTGGATTGAGCCAACAGTTCTGCTACCGGATGCTGCAATCATTGCCTACGAGCTATCGGACGGCGGAGGTCCGCTACGTGAAGCCAACGAGGTAAAGGTCAACTACACTAATCCGCTCACCCGCTACTCCGAAGCGGAGTGTGATCCCTGGAGGGAAGAGGACGACATCAGTCTCTCCGGTCAGGTCAAATCGGTCTCGATTGATGCTTACGAGATCCAGAGCCATCACCACGCGCGTCGCATCGCCAAGCTTCGTGCCCGGCGGGCTGGCGCAGATTGGAACGGAACCATCACGTACGATCTAAGGGGCATGGAAGCCTGGGACCAGCGGTTTATCCGCGCCGAAGTCCTCGACCTTGGCATCGACTACGGTGCGTTTGAAATCCAGGACGCACAGATGGCGGATGACGGGCTGAGCGTCACCTACCAGGTGCTGTCGACGGGTCCCGACAACTGGCAACTCTCGTTTGCAGAGGAGGGGACGCCGCCAGCTGACCCTCTTTCTCTTGAGGAAGGCAGCATGCCGATACCGCAGAACCTGCATGTGGTGGCTTCGTCTCGTGACGTATCAGGAGGGCAGCGGGCGGCAGTGCTAACGGCGACGTGGGACGCTGCAGCAGATCGGGATGACCTTTCGTCGCAGGCGCAGTACTCAAAGGCAGACGCCGAGACATGGCTGGAAATGGCTGTTGCTGAAAGCGCGACCGAAGCACAGACCATTGGTCTTGAAGACGGCAGTGCATATGATGTGCGAGTGCGGTGGGTTGGGGCTGCGGGAAGTGTGGGTGACTGGGTACTGGTCGAGAATACCTCTGTCCGGGCGGACCCAGTTGCTCCCTTGTCGCTGACTGCGTTTTTGGCATCCGACAGCGCTCCTCGTCTAGGCAAGGTCAGCTTTGGGATATCTACCGGTAACGACGCCCACCTAAAGACTGTTAAGCTATACCGGAAGGCAACCGGAGTTCCGCTAAACCTTTCGGTAGATACCCCAGTCGCAACTCTTATCGTAGCATCACTGGGCAGCTATAGCTACACGGATGGAGATAGCTCACGCACGAACCTAATCGCCAACCCAGCCTTTGACACCGACACCCTATGGACGAAGGGGACCGGTTGGACAATCGCAGGCGGCAAGGCCAGCAAAGTAGCCGGATCAACGGCAAGCATTCAGCAGGCCATTTCTGATCTCTCCACCAATACCGGCTCAGTCTATCGCTTCAAGTTCACTATGTTCGATTGGTCAGCAGGCACAGCCAATGTCCGCTTGCTCAATGGCACCCTCGTGTCTGGTGCATCATACGGCGCCAACGGCACCTACTTAGGAAAGCTCACGTCGGTCGCAGGGAATACGGCGATTGGGGTTGCCGGCACGACTGCCTTTGTCGGCTCCATAGACGACTTCGTTCTCTATCGCGAGACTCTAACCTCTGCCCCTCAAGGCTCGTGGGATTACTACGCCTTACCTTTCAATGGGTCGAATGTGCCCGGCCCGGCAAGCGGGCCAATAGCGGTCACAATAATCTAAATCGGATCAACTATGAACTTGGCCGCATCCCGCGAGGTGCCGCAAAGGGTTTTCCTATGGCAAACGAAATACTTTCAGCTTTCAGACGCGTTTATGCAGACGGTATTCCAACGGAACCGTCTCAGCCAGACAAAAACCGAATTCGAGAGGAGGTTGGTGGTACGATTCAAGCGCAGGTCAACGCTGCGCTTGAGTTAGCGCAAGGCTCCGCTGCGGGCTACGTGGTCGGTGCGACCTGGACGGAACTAGCGGCTAACCCTGGCTCGAGGGCCGGGCAGCCCGGTCGCGTAATGTACTATGGGGAGGGCACCCACACCGACCCAGTTACCGGACAGATCGTCAATAACTATGGTGAATTTCGGTGGAACACGAGCCCGGCGGGATGGCGAAGGGTCGGAGACGTCATCGATCCGACTGCCTTGCGTGCTGAGATTGCTGAAGAGGTAGCGATCCGCGAAGAGCTGATCATTCGAACAGGTGATGATGGTTGGCTGTTTTGCGACAGCAACGATAACATCGTGTTCAAGCTTACCTCCAGCGGCATTTTGCAGCTTCCGTTTGCCTCTATCTCAGGCGCGGATCAGCTTTATGATTTTAGCCTTTGCGACAAGTTTGGTAACGTCATCTTTGCGGTTCAAAACGGCGTGACGATGTTCACGCCCTCTGGACAGATGATTGAAGCCTTTCGCGAAGCTCTGTTCTCTGTGCCAGATCTGGATCTCAAACCGCTTTTCGCAAATGCTCTTTGCGCATTCTGGGACCTGCCGACGGAAATCTACCCACGTAACATGCTGCAGTCTCGTGCAGATGGCGTGAGCTTTGTCGCGTCATTTCTGGCAGAAGCATCTGAAGACGGGTCGAAAGGCCCGCTCGTGGTGACGAGCCAGGGTGCTTTATCGGTCAGTCTTTTCGACGCTAGCACGATCAAGCCCGCACGTATTCTCCTTCGCAACAGGGAAGAAGGGTCAATTGACCGTCGCATGGCGATGGACATCGGCCTAAAAGTTGCTTCCGCCGGCGCATCTGCGGCGCTGCGAGTGATGATGATTGGTGATAGCATGACGAACCGGCAGCTCGCTGCCTGGATGAGAGCCTTCCTTATCGCCCGCGGCTACGCCCCTGCGTTCTTTGGTACCCTCAACGGGCAGGGCATCAATGACGCGACCACCGGCGGCACCGCTGGCCCCGAAGGCGAAGGTAGGGAAGGCTGGGAGTTCGGCGACTTCACCAACCAGGTGACCGATCGTGCGATGCCTGTCAGACCTGGAGGTGAGGCATCCTACCTTGCGTTGTCGAAGACGGATAAGCTCAATTTCAACCCTTTTTTGAGGGCGGCAACAGGCGGGGATTCCGCGGGCATCGTCCGCAACGGGTATGTATTCGACCCTGCGTTCTATCTCGCACGCTTCTCCTACGCCGCGCCGGACGTGATCTTTCTGGGGCTTGGCACAAACGACATTCGTGATCGGAATGGGCAGGAGCTTGTCTACGGCATCCTCGATGGGCTGACGATTATGGTGGGACAGCTTCGCACGGCTGCACCAAGCGCTGATATCGTCCTGTGGTTCCCACCGGCTCCGATATCCTCCGATCGCAATGGGCTTTGGGAGAGCGAGTACGTCCCGGTCCTGAAGACGATTATCAAGTTTGCCAACGCCGACACCAGCGGCCATGTGCATCTAGCCCCGACGTGGGCGCTCGCAAACACTGAGGAGTGCGCCGCATGGATTTCTGTAGATGACCCGGACACTGGCACGTCGTCGCTGATCGTCAGCGATCCTATTCACCTTGGCCCGTCTCAGAAACAGCAAGTAGCAAAAAATCTTGCTGCCTGGGCCGCCTGTTCAATTAAAGACCTTTTGTAGGAGCCCAACATGTCCGGATTGAAGTTCCGCCTCGCGGATGAAGATCGTTCACGGAATGCAATTGGCATTGTCCCTGCCGCGCCGGAGGACATTGCAGGGTTCTTCCTTTTCGACGGGGACATCAAGAAGGCGGTCCGTAATCTGGTCGACATCGACAGCGTTTCTCGCATCGTTGGAAGCCCGGGCGACATGGCCGGTTACATGCACTTCAAGGGCATGTCCGATTACATCCAGACCGACGTGCCTGAAACAGACTCGATGAGTTTCATGGTGGTGGCCAAGACCTCGGAGAATGGAGCCGCGCCGGCCACCCAGCCAATGTACGTGTCCAACTTCGGATCGCCATCCGCTGTCCCGGGCGTCGCTACCTTCGGAGTGTCGATGTATGTCGCCGGAACCGCTGCGATTGCCCAGACCAGAACACGCTATACCGACACCGGAACAACTACCAGTTCAGGAACGACGCTGAGTTCTAATAATAATGCGTCTTGGGCCTGCTATTTCAGCCGCCTTCGCCCGAGCCGGGTGGAGATCCGCAATCTCACTACGGGTCAGGCCTCTGGCAATCCGTTGGACTACCCTCGCGTCCTGTCTACGGGAAAGATACGCATCGGGTCGGCGTTCAATCCTGCCTACCTGGGAGGGTGCGACATCGCTGTGGTCTTGATGTGGAAAGACTACATCGAGGATGCAGCCTACCAGGCGCAGTACCTTCAACTGAAGGAAATCATGTCGGGTGCGGGAATTGCAATCTAGATGTAGTCGGAGCCCTAGTTCTCCACAACTGTGTGCTTTTGGCTGGGAGCGCTTCTCGGGGGCTTCTTGTGCGCATGGTCTTTCCTATGTAGCACCGGCTGACGCTGTAACGTGGGGGGCAAACGTGCTGAAAGTAGATTGGGATAGTTCGAATTCTTTCGTCGACCTCGGATCCGAGCTTGTCAAAGGAAGGTTGGGTGCCAAAGGCCCGGCATCAGACAACTTGATGCAGATCGGCCAGGGTTCGAAGCTGTCTGGCTCTGTAGAGTTCCTCGGCAACAACAACCGGGTGATCATCGGAGAAAATTGTCATTTTCGCGGCGACATAGTCGTTAAGGGCAAAGGACAGACCATATCCTTTGGCGACAATTCTACGACGGTCGGTGTTTACATCCTGTGTCAAGAGGAATGCGACATAACCATCGGTAAGTGGTGCATGTTCTCGCGGGAGATTGAGATCAGGACAACAGATGCTCACTCGGTAATCGATCGAACGACTAGACGCCGCCTGAACAAAGCACAGTCGATAATCATCGGTGATCACGTTTGGGTTGGAGTGGGTGCGATCATCAACAAAGGCGCTGTCGTGCCATCGGATTCCATTGTCGGCGCCATGTCATTCGTCAATGGTAAGTTCGATGAAGAAGGTGTCGTGCTGGCAGGCAGTCCTGCAAAGATTGTAAAGCGCGGCATAACTTGGAATAGGTCACGCCGCGATGAATTCACGCTGGAGCAGATCGATCACTGGAAGTGTTAGCGCTTGGCAGGAGGCATTAGTCGTTTCTTCGCCCCGGGCTTAGGCAACGTTTTTTTTGGCGGGTCTAAGAAGTCTAAAGTCTGCCGCAGAAGCTTGATTTTATTCGCAGTCAACGTTTCACCGACTATTGTTTCGGGTAGTTTGCGCGCCGACAAGACTGATGTTGGGACGGTCGCAATATCGCCGTCCGTCTGCTTAGCTTTCATCCAAGTCAACAACTCCAGTGCTCCCTCGAATGTCATCTTCTTCTGAAGGATTGGATCATAATAATTTGCATAAAGAATGTAGCTGGCAGCGAAAATCTCTTCTACGCTGCGTTTGGCCGTCCGTCTTATGCACTTCTGGCGGTCATCAGTGGCGCCCCATCCAGCATAAAAAGGCATTCCGAGGCACGTTACCTTTATCCCACGAATAAGCGCCTCGAAACCCGAAAGGCTAGTGATCGTATATACGTGATCGACTGTCTTGAATGCATCAGCCAACGTAATATCTTGATCAAGGATTAAGGCGACATGCTTAACCTCTTCTGGTTTTGACTGATTAGGTCTGGTGCCATGCAAAACTTCAGGGTGAGGCTTATAAATGATCTGCGCGTTGGGGTTTTCTCGCGCCGCGATCATTACCAAGTCATTGTTGTTGATCTTTCTTGAGCAACCCTTCTCAATCGAAGCGTCTCCTTCCACTTGGCCCACTACCAAGACACGCTTCCTAAGCTTTGGGCCATAGATGACTTCAACATTCACATCGTTCGATGTGTTGTACTTTGACAGCCTCGAATTAATCAAACTTTCGATACCGACCTTGGCGCGACGGATTAGGGCCGGATCTCCGGCAAAGTCGTAAGTTTGGAGAAGTCGCTCAAGATCGGATTGTTTCGTCGCGTCAAAGTACATTGCGGACATATCGAAACAGAGCGACAGCGGAGGTGCTTTTGTTGCACCCAACGCTACCGAGCGGAGGAAGCCGTCTTCGACCCTTACCAATGGGATTTTCCATTTTTCGGTAAAAGACTTTACGTAATCCGGCACCTTGTAGCCCCAGACATAGATCTTGGACCCCGGGCGAGCCAAGATCCATGGCGCGATAGAAGTATAGAAGTCAAGGCGTGTAAGGCCCTTGTCGCGGCGCACGATATCTTCGTTTGGAAGCCAGTACGAAATAAAATCCTTCCACGTACTCATTCCAAGCACGTAGGAGCGCGGCTTCGACTTTTGACTTAGTCGTGAAAAAGGAATGGCGGACCAACGGTAAGTGCCCTTCGCCAGTCGGATCAGGGTGTCAATCTTCATAGTTGTTCCTCAGTTTCGCGCTTAATTTTCGCGTGAAGCGCTGCGATGCAGAGAGCGATTTCAGGGGAAATAGCTTCAATGTACGGTCCGTCATCGATGCGTGCGGAACCAAAACCTAATTCCCAGCTGCAACCGCCTTCATAGCCTGGCACCAAAAATCGGGCGAACTCCCGCGCGGTATCGATAGAGGAGGTGTAGGGAGGAATTCGGACAGGGTCGGATCCATTAGAATCGAACCAAAGCACCCGGCGTTCCTTCTCATCGATCTCTCTACGGTATCCGGCAAGCATGGCGATCTCTATGTCCACCCGGCGGTCCGGTTGCTTGAGCGCGCGCAACTTTTCGATCAGTTCCATAAGCTGCTTAGTCACGACGTCTCCTATCTAACCCCGACACGTTCTAGTGCATTATAGTGCGGTGCAAAAGAGGCGCGGGACGGCGCGTTCTGTCCTGGTTAAAGCTCATAGGTTAGTTAAATCTACTAATCGTCTCCATACCAAAGTGTGCCCCTCCAGCGTCTGCAATAGACAGGCGGCGCCCAACTCCAAATAGGCGAACTCGAATGGCATGCGCGCCGTCGCTGCAGGTCAACCGGCTGTCTCATGGCCGAGTCGGCAATAGGTTTTGAGCCTCCCAGAGCATCGCACGTACCTAATGAATCGCTGACAATTCAGTATAGCCACTAGTCAGCACTGGTCCGGTTTGCTCTTGAATTTTCTACCTTCCAACATCACCAGGAGAACACCATGGCTCGGGAAACGCTTCCCGTCGCGCTCAAGCTCATGTTCGGGTCTGAGGGCGGCTACTCCAATTCTAAGTCCGACAGCGGCGGACCCACGAAGTTCGGGATCACCCACAAGACGCTCGCAGCGCATCGTGGCCTGGCATCGGTGACAGCTGCCCAGGTCAAGGCCTTGACCCTGCAGGAGGCGACGGAGATCTATGAGCGCTCCTACTGGTCGCAGTCCGGTGGCGATCTTCTACCAGTTGGACTCGACTATGCGGCCTTTGACTTCGGCGTGAACTCCCACCCGACCACGGCGGTGAGGAAGTTGCAGAAGGTACTCGGCATCCGCCAGGACGGCCATGCCGGTGAGATCACGGCCAGGGCTGCGCAGACCTATCCAGGTGGCGTCCAGAAGCTGATCCGCGATTTCTGTGACGAGCGCATGGTCTACCTACGGTCGCTTGGAGGTCCGCAAGGCTTCGGGCCGAATGGCCGCGGCTGGACGATCCGGGTGACGGGCAATGATCCGAAAAAGGAATGGAAGGATCAGCCGGGCGTCGTCGGCAACGCCATCCGCATCGCCGGGGGCGCCCGGCAGAGCCCGCTGGTACAAGCGGCCGCTCCAGTGCCTGTTTCGGCGCCGCCGGAAGCGCAGGCCAAAGCCGACGTGAAAAGCACCGGCTTGCTGGAGATCGTCAAAAAGCCGGAAGCCTGGGGACCGCTGGGTGGGTTGATGTCGGCCGGCGCGGCACTGACCGCCGGCAGCGGTCCGGTGCAGTGGGCATTCGCTGCTGCCATGGTCGCGGCTGTTGCGGTCGGCATCTGGTACTTCGTCCACCGCGTGCGCGAGGGCAAGTGATGTTCACCCCTCGCATCATCGGCCTCCTGGCCATCCTTGCCGTGATCGCTACCGCTGCCCTCTGGATCTACCGTGAGGGCGGAGAAGACACACGCAACGCCAACGAAAGGCAGAACAATGAAGCCGCAACTCGCGCTGATGAAGGCGCTCTTGATTATGATGCCTGCCGTGATGCTGGCCGGGTGTGGAGTTTCGGGGCCGGCAAATGTCTCCGGTTTGAAGCGCGTGGTCGGAACTGACCTGCTCGGCGCCCGTGGCCTAACGGACGGCGATCAGCGGAGGATCGATCGGACGGTGGTGCGGCTCTGTGCGGGCCGGGTCTACAGTACGAAGGAGTGTGTGATGCATGATGAGGCATCAAGATGAACGACGGGTACGCCGGTCCCGGCATCTGGATTCGCATCAGGCACAGGTTTGGCCCGCTCATGACGGAGTGGTTCATGGCGGGGCACATGCTGATGTTTGGTTACGTCCTACTCTTACCTACAGAGACTTTTAATCAGCCGACCTTCGCGGCCTTCCGAGTGGTCCCGACTGCAGATTGGCTTAGTATATCGCCTGAGGGAGCCATCGGCGGTATCATGCTGATGGTAGGAGCGCTCCGCGTCATAGGGCTGATTGTCAACGGTGCGCGCGAGAAGGTCACTCCGCAGATCAGACAAGCATCAGCCATGATCGGCTGCATCTTATGGTCAGGCATAGCATACGGGTTTTTTTCCTCTGATATCGTCTCTACCTGGTTCGCAATTTACCCGCTGTTTGCGGTCTGTGAACTGGTCAATATTCACCGCGCGGCACATGACGAAGGGGAAATCCGGAATGGCACAACTGGCTGACCTGCCCCCGCTGGCGATTATTGTGTTCGGGGCAACCCTCGCGCTGATCTTCGGAGTTCGGTACCTAGGGTTGCTGTCGGGTACTGGAGCCGATCCTGAGAAGAGTCATTCGTCGGCGCAGGTAGCTGCCGTCATAGTAGATCCTACAGCGCTCAACAAAATCTCGGCAGCCGCCGATGCCCTGAACATGACGCTGATCGAGATGGTACTGGTGCTGAAGGAGAAGGCGAGGACGGAAAGGCAGGTCGCCAAAGAGCTGGACAACATCCGCGAAGAGCTGCGGATTCAGCGCGAGATCAGCCGTCGCAATTAATGGGGCGACCGTCGTTTCAGTTAGCTATAGAATCCGCGCCGAAGGAGCGTAGTGCCGTTTGGCCGTATTACTTTGATTTTCGGCACACAGTTGCTGCTGAACAACCGGCGCAACGCCCGTTAGGGCCGCGTAGATCTCCCCTGCAATCTCGTGAAGGGTGTCCTCCTGTGCCATAGGAAAATAGTTGCGGAGGATAGAGTTAATCGTTTGCATTTTCGTTTTCGTCCTAGTGGCCCCTAAGTTATTCGCACTTATGTGCCACTTCTGTGAAACCTATATGACGGGCGATGTTGCGGGTACACGCCCTTTCAAATCCGTCATCAAAAGTTCACAAAATCGTCGTGAAACTCAACCCTAAGGCGTACCAGGTTAGAGCGTTGCGCGTATATGAAGCTTTGTCTATTGCCTGATCGTCATAAAAGCTTCATACCTCACATTCCGCGTTATCGAAAAAGGTCGGTCTATGAAGCGTATCATTACGTTTGGCACGTTTGACGTCTTGCATATTGGGCATGTTAGAATACTTCAGCGCGCGAAACAGCTTGGAACTCATCTGACGGTTGGCGTGTCGACCGACGCCCTTAACTGGTCGAAGAAGCAGAAGAAAACTGTCTATTCTCAATACGACCGACTCGAAATCGTCAAAGCGATATCTGGTGTAGACCAAGTGTTTTTTGAGAACTCTCTCGAGGAAAAAGGCCGGTACATCGTCGACTATAAGGCCGACATCCTAGTTATGGGTGACGACTGGGCCGGGCGGTTTGACGAGTTTAAATCTCTATGCGAGGTGGTATATCTTCCCCGTACAGAGGGGATCTCGACTACTCAGCTCCTCGAGGAGATAAGAGCAATAGCTTCGTAGTGATGACAGCTGAATTTAGCCTGGCCTTTATTGCTCGTAATGAGTTCATGTTTCTCCAGATTGAGAAGCTCTGGAGGTCTTATTCTGGTGCTCACGTTCTGCTTGTGGGCGCCATGGCCGACTGGGATGGATTTCTTGCTCGACAAGATGCTTCAGAGCGTCATCTGTTTAAGCAAGTGAACTTCCGGGACATCGTTGAGCTTGACGGGAGTTACGATGCGATCTTCATTCAGACGCCTTTTCCACTTATTGAGAAATTGAGCAAGAGTCGCCTTATCAGCGTGCAATATGGGCTTGCGAAAGAACGCCACAACTACGGCGTATGGCGCTCACTAGCCGACTTGAACTTGATGTACGGCTCCTACTCCGCGCATATAGTCTCCCATTTTTCACCCGCAGTCGCCGTGGGCAACTTGAAGTTCGCCGGCATGGATCTATCCCTAGAGCCGGAGGCCAAGAAGCAGCTCGCGCTCAAGATGGGTCTTGATCTAAGCAAGAAAACTCTTCTCTACATGCCGACTTACCGGGAGCTAGGCTCGTTCGAGCGGTTGGTGAAGCCGCTTTCGTATCTAAGGTCATCTTATAATGTGGTGATAAAAATGCACCATAACCAAGAGGCGGACGCCAACTTCGGTTGGAGGGAACACGCTAAGTCGCTTGGGTTCGAACATTTATACGGTGCAGGCGCTGACCAGGCTTCATTACTGGCAGTGTCCGATGTCGTCATCAGCGATTTTTCAGGAGCAATATTTGATGCACTCTATGCGAAAAAACCAGTAGTTCTCTACCAAGAGGGAGCTGCACAATTGGTCGGTACGCAGAAGTTTGATCTGGATTCTCTCGAATATCGGCGGCGAGACGAGTTGGGCGTGATCTGCGAGACTCCGCTAGGGCTCGCGGCGGCGGTAGAGGCCGCAGGGCACGACTCCAATCTTAAGACGGCAGAACGAAATGCTATCCGTCAGGAACTGATGATCGACGGCGGAACGGTAGACGTTGTGAAGGCCGCCCGCCAAGCGGTGGACGACCTTTTGCATGGGAGGTTGGAGCCTCTTTCAAAAACACAACTCTACGTTCGTGAAATGTGCAAATCGGCGCGAGTCGCCGAGAGACGTCTTGCGGCTGCTGAAAAACGACGTACGAGGCCGTTTTGGCAACGCCTACTCAAGCCCTAAAGCCACTATCTGCTCTCTGGGTGTAAGCAGCCACCCATTGACCATCAGGAAATGATGGCCATGAAGTCAGCAATAGCCTGTCTGCGATACTCGTTTGCGTCGAAGAGGGCCTGGTCAGGAAGATCTCTGGCCAAACAGCGCACCATGGCATCCCGAAGTCCTTCGACGCTGTTTTCGACAAGGTGCCCATATCTTTCTCCAAGGACACCGCGGTTGCCTGGTATGTCAGTTGCGATAATCTTTGCGCCCAGCGTCAGCGCTTCCAGAAGCACCATAGGCTGTCCTTCGTGATTGGAGGGGAGCACGAGGCACAACGATGCTCTCATCGCAGGAAACGCGTTGGCGCGATGACCGGCGAGATGGACGGAAGCACCGAGCCCAAGCTTCTTGATACTGTTGGCGAGCGCCTGACGCAGAGGTCCATCGCCGATAATCAACAGCTTTGTCCCAGGATGATCAGGAACCAGACCCGCGAAAGCCTTTAGGAGTTTGAGGTGATCCTTCTCCGAAGATAGGCGCCCGACAGCTATGAACGTTCGGCCGCCGATTAGCCAAGGCTCCAGATCTTTGTCCAATTGCTCAAAACTTCGGTGGGAGATAGCGGATGGAGAAATGATGTTCATCGAAGACGTGAAGTTTCCCGATGGCAGCTTGAAGGGGCCGCTCATGCTGTCTCTGTTGTGCTCGCATAGATCGGCACTGACGGAAACAAGGCGGTCGAAATCCCTAAAAGTGCGAAACAGGAATTCCAGCGCAGGGTTCTTCGTGTACCATTCCTGATACATATCGTTGTGGAAGTAGGCAACCTTGCGC
This sequence comes from Hyphomicrobiales bacterium, assembly GCA_900472675.1. Classification (GTDB taxonomy): domain Bacteria; phylum Pseudomonadota; class Alphaproteobacteria; order Rhizobiales; family Rhizobiaceae; genus Neorhizobium. Next base: position 303,694 of record UCJA01000006.1, on the reverse strand, counting down.
TCGTTCCCCGAGTTGGCGAACATGATAGACCAAAAGTAATTGTAGCCTTCGAACTGGATGACACTTTCAAAATTTGCGTTCGAAAAGACGCGCCGATACTCCAAGCCGTAAGCTGTTCGCAGGACCTCCGCAATGTTGCTGTTCGGGATCTCTTTCAGTGTCAGCGCCGCATTGACCAACCAACGCTGCTCTGGCGTCATCGGCATCAGACCGGTTCTGCCGATGAGCTGAACATCTTCCGGCAAGGAAGAGATAGCAGTAACTCGGCCTTCGTCTTTAGCGATCGCAGATGGATCGATCCCCAGATAACAATTAAGTCCGGCCTCTGTAAGGGCTGTTGAAAGGTTCACGAAAGACGTCGTAATGCCGTTCGCCATAAAGGGGCCGGCGTAGAACAGGATACGCTTCTGATCGTCTGCAGCCGGCGCCGGAACACTCCCTCGAATGAAGAAGTCAATGACCCGCGATGTGGCATTCCCGTCGTCGAAAGCACAGAACTCGGCAATGGCTTGTTCGTGTACCACCTCGTTTATGATGGGCTTCTCAAGAGCAGTCAGCAATGCATCGATAGAACGGACTACCGTACCCGGCATTTGGTGGATATCGAGGTAAAATCCTCGCTCGGCGGTGTATTCTTCAAAATCGAAGGCGTAGAATATTATTGGCTTTTTGCGAGGGATGAACTCGAAGAAGACAGACGAGTAATCTGTAACGAGGACGTCGGTAAGCGCAAGGATTTCGCTGGTGTCCACCTCTGGCGGTGCGATGATCACATCCAGCTTGAGACCCTGCAGTGCCGTCTGCTCCATGGAGTGTCCACGATAGACGATCTGGTATCCCTTCGACTTCATCGCATGAAGATCAATGCGCAAACGGTCGACGTTGACATCGATGTTTTTGTGGGTCCCGCGCCAGGTGGGTGCGTAGAAAAGTACCGGCAAGCCAGGCTGGAGTCCAAGCGCTTGGCGAGCAGCTTCCAAAGCATCTTGAGCAGGGAATACCGTTAGGTCCGACCGCGGATAGCCAGTCACCTTTAACTTGTGCTCGATTAGGCCCTTGATGCCGAAATCGTCGATCGTGCTGCGGGCAGTGTGGTCATTAGGAACGATGAGATGCGTAGCTTGAAGGAAGTTCCGAGCACCATTTGCGTGCTCTAGGAAACGACCATTCATCTTGATGCCAAGTGTTTTGAGCGGCGTGCCGTGCCAAGTGTTAAGATAACGTTGGTCATCACGACGAACAAACCATGCAGGGTACGTGCTGTTATTGATAAGATGGCTGGCTGATGCAAGATATTTCAGATACCCGAACGAGTTCTTCCGGATAAAAACGACATTCCTTAAGTTCTTGAACGCGTCTGGAACGACGCTTGCATTGTTCACAACCCATACATGAAGCCAGTCGGAAAATTCCGGTTGTTTTAAAAGTTCCCGGAAGATTGCAAGTGGGCTGCAGGCCATAGATTGGCCACCAAATGCTTCGTAGACAATCGTCTTGTCCTGCAATGGCAGAGATCCACGCATATAGCAGTAGTCCTCGAGGGCCTTGCGGCTGGCGGTGCGTTTAAAAACGGAATGATCCATGCCAAAATGAACGGCATCGATCCTTGCCTCGGTCAGGCAGCGTGTCGCCGCCTCGAATTGACCGCTGTGGTAAAGAGCCGTGCCTCTTTTCACGTAGAAGTCAAAGTTGTGGTCGCTGGAGCGATCAATTACCAGCTTGTAGAGACTGGCTGCCTTCCGCCAATTCCGACTGCTTGCCGCCTGATCCGCGGCGTGTTTCAAATTGACGGGGTCGAAGTCTGTCAGCCTAACGTCGCTGCCCTCGGTCATCTCGTCGGAATGCGATGGAGTCCCCGGCTCAATCTTAAAAGATTTAAGGAGAGAGACAGAAGCCTCTCGCCACTTCGCCTGGTCTGCTTCCACGCAGCCGAGACGGAAGCGCGTGCCTGCGTTTTCGACCATTTCTAGGGAGCACTTGTAGGCCCACTCCGCCTCAGTGAACTTTCTCTGGCGCTCCAGTACAAATCCGAGTCTTCTGTACCAGTGCGGATCTGGCTTTCCCGCTAGGGCGCGACGATACCACTGCTCGGCGTCGGACCATTCGTACGAATAATCAAGTGACTGCGCTATGCGATAGTGCAGGTCGACGTCATCGCTAGTTTCTGCACGTCGCTTGTATTCGAGAGCGGCGTCAGCCCAGCGCCCTTCTTTTTGTAAAAGGTGACCAACGCCGAATCTTCGAACCGAGCTATTGCTTGAGAGCTGTTCGATCTCTTGATACAGCTTCCGGGCAGCGTCCGGCTTTCCCATATCCCGGTTGAGTTCCGCAAACTCGAACTTCCAGGAGATGCGCTGTGGCACCAATGCAATGGCCTTCTCAAAGCTTTCGGCCGCCTCGCCATGACGGTTCATTTTCCGCGCTATTCTAGCGTGGCGAATGAGGCGGTGTGGTGTAGCTGGGCCGCATCGAAGGGCATGTTGCATGGCTTCCAGCTGCAGCCAAGGTCTATTAAGTTTCTGGTAGGAGCTTGCCAGGGACTCCCAAATGATCGCCCGTCCTGGCGCCAAATGGGACGCCCGTTCCAAGGGCTCAACGGCCTTGCTGTGCTGATCCATGTAGAGGAGGAACCGACCAGCGAATTCGAGCACCAACGGACTGTTTGGGAAGGCGCGTTGCGATAAGGAGCTGAGTTGCAGCCCGCGCCTTAGAAGAAAGGTGATCGTTTTCTTAACAGTTTTGGACTTGGAAATTGCCGCTATCTGTGATTGCAACGTGTCAGCGACGGTCATCTTCATTTTTCGCATTCTAACTGTTGGCTCTTCAATTTTGTTCTCGATAAATGACTTTCCCTCCCAAGACGAGTCATCGATTGCATCCTAGCTCTAAGGTGAGATGTCGCCAAATTGTGGCGAGTTGCGGACGAGGCCAGCTTTTAGCCGTAGGCATCGTATGTGAAGTGACTTGCTATGGTTTACTTGGAGCCTTGCGAATCACTTGATGCCCTTGCGCGATCGCGATAGGACCACGGCTTCGACAAGTAGGTAGGTCATGTTGATATCAAAAAAATGGTACAGTGAACTCGCTGCATCAGATGTTAGAGCCGCCGCGACCCGCGAGGGTGATCTCCAAGCCGCTCTGACGCGTGTCGTGAACGCGATGGAGCGGTACGATGGCGACCTCGAGAAGCTGCAAACGCGATCGTTTCTTGGTTCCCTAGATGCGTTTCGAGAGGACGTCGAAGTCCTGTTAGGTGCTATCGGACCGGTGCATGACATGGATGCGTGGTTCATTGCGCACGATCTGCTGACGCTGAGGATGCATCTGGTGACCGCGTACTCGTGCCGCCAGCTGGTAGACGCTACTTTCAAACGCCATGCCTCGGAGTTGGCCTCCCAACCTTCCCGATGGGCTGCGTTGACAGCCCTTGAGTTTTCGGTCCTCGCATCTTGGGCTGCTGATTATGGTGAGCTCTCAGTAATTTCCAAGTTGCCCAAAATACATGGGAAACTTTCAGCGGTAGCAGCCCGAGAGACGCGACCACTTCTTCGTGGAGTAGCGCTTGCAAGCGGAGACAAGGAAAGCTATCGCCAGAAGTCCTTGGTAACGGTCTCTGATTCCGATCGCCGGTTTGAAGAGTACCTTTCCGGGAAAAGCGTTGCGATAGTAGGACCAGTCAACACTGGAACCAAAAATGGCGAAGAGATCGACGCGTTCGATGTCGTCGTTCGTTTCAATCACCATGACAAGGCGGAATACCGGGCTGACCTTTTTGGGCAACGCACGGACGTGTCTTACTACACAGATCCTGCCTTCAAAAAGGTCGTTTTAGGAACGAACAGTACACTGTCCAGCCTGGCTTATGCTGTACCTCAAAAGGCTGAGGTCGTGTCTCAGTTTGAGGGGGCATCCAACGTCCAAGCCACGTTGCGGTCTGCTTACCGCCAGTCAAACTCAGTATTCTTCAAGTCTCACGGCAATGCCCTGCAGCGAATGTTGTTTGACCTACTGCGTTTTGAAGTGGGCGACGTGAAAGCCTTCAACATGGATATGTGGCTCTCTTCACATGACAAGAATTACAAGGCGCGTCGGCCTAAGATGGATCCCCACATGTTCATCCACCACGATCTCATCTCGAACTTCCGCTTTACCAAGCACGTGGTCGCACATGGCGCTCTTACCGTTGACAAGACGCTTGCCCAGATTTTGGTGACCAAGCCGCAAGATTATATCCTGCGACTTGAGTTGCTGCACGGTGAACACTTCCGGGAAACTCAATTTAAGAGCGCGACCTAAGGCGTGCCTAGCTCGCGGACGATCGTCAGTCCACCTGACTTAGCTGCGGGAGTGTTTGCTGCTTGAGTAATTGCAATTGTGTAGATCTCATTCGACTGCGTCACGATAACGCCTTCGTTTTCCAAGCGCGCAGTCTGCACACCTTGTGAATTGAGTTGGGACATGACCTTTTCCGGGCTGTCCAAGCCATCGTACGCAATTTGACCTTGGAATGTGAAAACTTTCACACCGTACATCGTCGGGGCCTGCGCGCGACCTGCAATGAAATTTGAACCGTAGCTACCGACGATCCCATGATCGGAGACTGCAATAGCCTGTCTCTTGACGTGCGGAGTGGCATTTGTGTTGGCGTCGGTAAGTGCTACAGAAGTCTGCTCACTGAATTTCTGGTCAAGGATTGAAAGGACATCTCGGCCGGGCGTTTTAGTCTCGGCAAACCACCGTCCGTTCTTCATCGCTGACTGATAGAAAACCGCAGCTTTTTGCTTCTGGATGTAGGCAGGTGCAGACAAGGGCTGGGGAAGAGACGATATGTCAAAATTCAGAAGGTTGTTTCCCCTGGACTTAATCCAAATCGTTGGCCGACCGCTTCTCCCAGGGCTTACCACGCACGTCTCGCCAAGGCCGTCGCCTGCTTTAAACACAGTGAGAAAATCACCGGTCGACCACCCGTATACGGCGACCCATTGACTGCGATCGCCACCGCCACGGCTTGCGTTTACCACAAAGAGATGCCCGCCTGCTTCGTCCAGGCATGCCTGCTGTGGGTAAAGATATTTTGCGCCGCTCAACGCGAGAATCTGATCAGTGTATGGGTTGGTCAATGGGAGGTCATAGCGAACCTTTCGCTCGGCTGCGTACGAGAGGCTTAGAGCTGATAGGCAGCTCGCCAGGGCGAGAGCCGTGGTTATGGTAACTCTAAAGAGCATTGCAATAGCTTTCTATCTGCAGTTTTCGATCATTCGTCTGTTTCGACACCACTACCTATTTGTTGGTAATGGCTTCAAATGAGATATTCCATGATCTTACAGGAACGATCATGCCCCGGCGCGTAGTGTAGCTGGGTTTCATAGCCATCGGTGATTTCCGGTATGGTCGGGTTGTCAAGCACCACCTGAAGGACGCCACCGGTGACCGACGATATGATGAACCTGCGCTCGCTTGTTGGGAAGAGCGTCGATGCTAATTTGCTGCGCGAGATGATCGGCTTTGCCGCTAAGAAGCTCATGTGCTGGGAGTGGGCGCTGCGTCCAACTGCGCATTCCAAGCTGCGGACCGGCAGTTATTTCCCAAGCTTCCTGTAGCCGCACCGCATGGCCGAGAAGGCTCTGACGGCTGTGATTCGGGAAGGCTATATCCAGGGTATCTCGACACGCTCGGTTGATATCTTGTTCAAAGCTATAAGCATGTCAGGCATAGCGTAATAGGTCATTATCGGCATTGTCTTGATTGAGATTTTTAGTTGAATATACTAAAGATAGCGAGATATTCGGTTCGGAAGTATCGAGATATTCGGTTCGGAAGTATATTGTATGGGGGACGCAGTGACCTTACTATATAAGCACCTTCTCGCCTGCCCGGCTTGCGCCGGCGAAATTGTCTTCCAGCCGGGCACCGCCAGCTGTGCCTCCTGCGGGCATGTGTTTCGTAAGACGGACGCCAGGGATCAATGGGACCTGCGGCTGGCGGTTCCCCGCGCCCGGACAGTAATCTACCAACTGGGCGGGCCCCCCATGGCTCCTACCAATTTGTTTGAGAAGCTGCCCCCCAATCCGGTCGGCGAGATGCGGGATTGGTCCGCGATTGATCCGCAACTGATTTACGGAAATCGGCTAACGCCTGAGCTGATCACCTATTTCCCCAAAGCCCAATCGAGCGACGACTGGATGCTCGATCTGGGATGCGGCATCCGCAATTTCGAGACCATCTGCAAAGAAGTTACTGGGTTCAACTACATTGGGGTAGACTATGAGGGGGAAGGTCCGGACGCGCTGGCCGATGCTCATGCGCTTCCATTCAAGGACAACAGCTTTGACTTCATCATCTCCATCGCCGTCCTCGAACATTTGGCATTTCCAGACGTCGCGATTGAAGAGGCTTTTCGGGTACTCAAGCCCGGCGGAATCTTCATTGGTACAGTAGCCTTCCTCGAACCGTTCCACATGGACAGCTACTATCATATGACTCATCTTGGGACGGCCCGCACCCTTGAGCATGCTGGTTTCGAGATTGTCGCGATGGCGCCAAACACAGAGTGGTCGGGAACGCGTGCGCAAGCTGAGATGACGCTGTTTCCGGGCCTGCCGCGTTTCGCCAAGCGTCATATGACTTCGGGGGTAACGCCTCTTTCGAAGGGTATGTGGGCATTTCGTCGACTACTGCACAAGGGTGAGCGCACGGCCAACATGCGACGGCTTGTCGAGACAACCGGCGGCTATCGGTTTGTCGTGCAGCACCCGATGTCGCAGACTGGAGCCCAAGTTTAACGTGCCATGCGGCACTCTATACCAAATGTTCGCCCAAGAGCCCGGGCGACCCGTTTCAAGAGATGCAGGTATCGAGGGTAGTGTAAGGTAACCTTGCACAGAGCCTCACGTATAGGAGACGGTTAACCAGCCCCTGGGCGAACAGTTAGCGTCGCCAATCAGATCAGGCCCAAGGTCCCTAAACTCGCCCACCTGATGGACGAGGCCGAGAACAATGTGCTGGCCTACATGACGTTTCAAGAGCAACAATGGGCAAAGCTGCATTCGACCAACCCGATCGAGCGCCTCAACGGCGAGATTAAACGACGCGCCGAAGTGGTGGGCAACTTTCCCAACGAGGATGCTATCATCCGTCTCGTCGGCGCACTGCTGTTCGAACAGAACGACGAATGGACGGTCCAGCGATCCCAATACATGACGCTGGAAATGAGAGATGATCCGCTTATCAGCTTGCCTGCTGTAGCACGCTGACAATCATCTGGCAAAGCCGAGGTATGCCGTGGATGGGCAAAGAGCTACACCACGCTATGGGACACGATTCAGGAACCTGAACATCATCTAGACCCTCTCTTTCCATAGTGGCAAAGACGCTGCTAAAAGGGGCCCGGCAAGCTCATTCGCTCTATCTTTTTAGGCGAGGTGCTGGACAATTTGATCCCGAGGAGATTTGGGTGGACCTAAGCAACGCCGGCACAAAAACTCTTTCGCTCCAACATGGGCTATGGATTGAGGATCTGACTCAGATTGGCCGCTCCTTGCAATATGAAAGGCCAGCGCGTGTGTTTACTACCAAGTGCGTGGGCGCCGTGTCTTTGGGCTTTATGTCGTTCTTAGGTGGGGGGTTAATCAAAAACACGTCAGTCGGCCGGTTTGTCTGTTCTGCAAAAGCGATGATCGGGGCGCCAGAACACCCGACAGATTGGCTCAGCGTGCATCCCTTTCAATACAAAGGGGGGTACTTCAAAGGAGATCCAGCTGCGCAAATCTGGGAATCCGAGAACAGGTTTGAGGGCAACGGCAAGAGCACGTCGATCGGGAATGATGTCTGGATTGGTGAAAACGTTGTTATCAGGCAGGGTGTGACTATCGCCGACGGCGCCGTCGTGGCCGCTAATGCTGTGGTGACCAAAGATGTCGGACCATATGAGGTTGTTGGCGGAGTTCCTGCGAAGACGATAAGACTACGCTTTCCGGAGAAGACGGTTGAGCATCTGCTTTCGCTCAAGTGGTGGAACTACATTGTGCCGGCATCTCTTAAAATTCCATACCATAACATCGATGCCGCCCTCGAATTGCTTTCAGATAAGAAGGATCGCGGAGAACTGATTGTTCTCGAGCCTGAATGCATCACGATACGCAGAGCAGGGGCTAGATATATCAAATCAATCAGGACACCGGCAGGTGAGCCCACGCCAGCAGAGGAGGAATCAATCCATTCGGCGAACCCAAGCATCTAATGTCGCTATGCACATAGCTAACGGGAGAGTCGCCCCTTGTGCAGGTGGCCCATCGTTGAGGACCGCAAAAAATTGCGAACTGTTTTCCGAAATTGCTGCGGCATGGCCTGGGAATAATAGATCCATAAGGTGCCGTGCTTCATCTATGCTGCCGGTAAAATCGGGCATGCGGGACAATTCCTTCCCGTTGATGTCGAACCACAATGCCTTCTTCTTGGATGCGGGGTTCGGATTGTTGATCCGCTTGAACCCCGCCAATAAGGCGAGTTCATTGTTAAGTCTTGCAACCGAACTTTCCGACGCGCGCAAGAAATGTAGTAATTGCTTAGGATTCATTGGAAGTATCTTTGTCCAGCGTGCGTGTTGTGAGCAGTAGCTGAGGTTCGGTAAATGGAGATAGCGATTTTAGAGTGCCGCTCCGCTCTAATCTCGCTCCCGTGCTACAGGCCAAAGAGTGAAAGACGCAAGTCCAAGCAGCAATGTCAATGACGAGCAGACTGCTAGGTACCAGATGTCCAACCCGTCGTACCAGTTTTCACCATAAAAGCCTTCCCTGAATAACATGACCACATGGGTGATGGGATTATCCAGAAGGATATCGCTCATGGGATGAGGCAGATCAGTTGGGATGACAAAGACGCCGGAAAGTAGCAATAGAGGTCGTGATACAACTGCGAAAAGCTTCTCGTAGATCGGGAATTTGACAAAGAGAACCATGTTCAAAAAAGCCACTCCCAGTGCCAAGATCCAAGCAAAAACGGTTGCTGCTAATACGAATTCCCATTGGATCGGCGTCGAGTGCCTCACCGTTAAGTAAGAACCTGCAATAATTACGGTACTCACGACAGCCGATGTTAAAGCCTGTAGTATGAACCGTCCAACGACTGCATCGATCGGCGCCACAGTGGGATATCTCATTAGGCTCTTGTTGCCGCTTATTGACGAAGCCAAGTAATGATACATACCATTATATAGCATGTACGCGAGGTACCCTGTTGCGAAGAAGAGGACGTAGCTGTCACCCTCTGCGGGAAGGCCGCCCAAGGCTTCCCGCAGAGATGACATGATGAAAATATACGCTGCAGGTTCCACGAACGCCCAGACATAACCACCGGGGCTGCGCCCGTATCGAGTCGAGATTTCCCGCATTGTGAAAGCTGTAACGACTCGAAGATGGGTGATTAGGTAATACAAGGAAGCGCTCCAGATGGGCGATGCGACTTTTCCATAGTCTCAAAATTGCGGCGCATTCAAGCCCCCATTCACCGTTGAATTTGTCTGATAGCTCAAAGTTAGCTGAGACCAACTATCATAAGCGCCCCTACCATAACTCCGGGATAGCATGAGCCCCGCCCATTGTGTTCAGGCGAGGCTTCCGTGCATGTGAAACGCTTCCATTGGTTTGCTTCAAGGTTCTCGAAGCTTCCCAAGCTGAATACGAGAATTCGACTCCTGTCATCCGCTCCAGCGATCTCCTATCCCTGAGCCTTCCCATATCGCCGCCGTTGAGCCGGCACCGCTCGCACGTTGCTCGCTAGCAAGGCTGGTGGCTGGTCGGAGCTCCATCGCCGTGGCTCTTCCTTTCTTCATCGTGAAGTCAAAAGCACCGACGTCTTTCCCGGCGCGTATTCGCTAGCGCTTCATGCATCGTCTTGGCCGGCAGCTTCGACAACGCGCTCCCGAAACCGTGACCGTGTTGTGAAGGCTTGGCGGGGCAATTGAGGCGGAGCCTGCCTTACTTGGAACATGAATGGCAGCTAACCATGCTGTTCATCTACGGTTCATAAACGGAGCAAGGCGATGTTTTTAAGCGGTACGCAATATACCCCATCACACTTCGACTACATCGTTGGCCACGGTGTCTCCTGTGATCGAATGGCTGTTGAAGCTGAGATCAGCTACCTGTCCGGCGTGGATACCAGCAACGTTGCCGTCGATATGACTGGCACCTACGTCGTTCTCGAAGGCACCGTCGCCTCGGTGGACGATGCGGAGAAGGTCCAGCGCGTGGCTGAATCTGTTGTGGGTGCAGGCCGGGTGATGTCCCGTCTGATGTCTGCGGGCGCCCCTGCACCTTTCAGGCTCCTGGCCTAGTCTCACCTTATGCCAAAAGCCTATTCAAAGCCCTTGCTCCCATGGAGCGAGGGCTTTCCTTTGTGGTGCGTCTTCAAGCAGCTTAGCCCGATGCGCCACGCCGGCACCGAAAAGCGCGCTTGAGTATGATCCCATCGCGCTCCCGCAGCGATGAACATGAAGCCGCCTCCGTACGATAACGTACACTGCTCCATCATAACCTGCTGAAATTCGAGGTGTTACAGGGACTTGTTTACGCTCCGGTGACACTGTCGGCGCAGGTGCGACGGAGAGTGTCTATGCGGGGCGGTGATGGTGATCTGAGCATGCCTGGGATGCAGTCGGCGGATAATGCGCCGTCGGGGTCCATGTCCGATGTCGACGACTATTTGCGGGGCCGGCAGGTCTATGCGGTAGAACAGAACGTCGAAAGGGGACTGATCAGCTTTACCCTCGCGGCCGCCATTTCGGTCCTGTTCTTCTTCCAGACCTATCCGGTCTCGTCGCTCTGCTGGTTTGCAGCCGTCGTGGTCATTGGCACGATCCGCATCGCTCTCGCGCGACGCACCACCCGCGGGCCTCCGGTCCTTCTGCCCGAGCGCAAGCTCTGGTTCTACGCATCCTGGTCCGTTCTCTCGGCGTTCACCATGCTGAGCTTCCCCAGCTGGATGATCATGCATGAGAGTGGCTTGAAATTCGCGTTCATGCTCGCTTTGTCCATCGGCACCTTCTGGTCGGCAAGCTTCGTGCATGCGCCTGTCTTCCGGTCTGCCATGGCCTTCATGCTGACCGCACTTCTGGCAACGGGGATCGCTGCCGCATCGACAGGGCCGACCTTCGACAATCTGGTCCTCTTCGTCCTTTACGCCATCGCGGTCGGGAGCGGCTCCAGCCTCATCCGTCAGCACTCGAAAGCCTTCCGCGATAGCGTCCTCCAGGAAATGACGCTGGCCAAGCAGAACGAGGTGATCGGCCTGCTGCTGAGAGAACATGAAGACCAGTCCAGCGACTGGCTGTGGCAAACAGATGCGCAGAGGCGGATCGTGTTTCCGTCCCCGCGTTTCGCGTCCGCATTCGGGCATGCGCCGGAGGCGATGGAGGGGCAGCATCTCGGACTGATGCTCGAGGACAGGCTGCGGCCGGAAAACGCATCGGCGGTTACCGACCTTCTTGCAAAACTGCAGGCAAACCGCTCTTTCCGGGATCATGTGGTCCCCATCACGATCGAGGGCGCGCAGCGCTGGTTCGCGATCTCGGGGCGTCCCATCCCCGGGGCAGGAGGGCTTTTTACCGGCTTCAGGGGGGTCATGTCCGACGTCACCGCCTCCCAGCAGGCCGAACAGCAGGTGCGCCATCTGGCGCTCTACGATGCTCTGACCGACCTGCCCAACCGCACGAATTTCTCCTCTGCGCTGGAGGCGGCGCAGCAGTCTGGCCGACCCTTTGCCCTCCTCAGCATCGATCTGGATGGCTTCAAGCCGATCAACGATTGCTACGGGCATCCGGCAGGCGACGCCTTCCTGGTGGAAATCGCCGGCCGCCTCGCGCAGGCCGCATCCGCGCCCACTAGCCTGGTCGCCCGCTTCGGGGGCGATGAATTCACGATGCTGACCTTCGATTGCGAGCCGGACCGGGTCGAGGCCCTCTGCCTGGAGGTGCTGAAGCGCGTCGAAGCGCATGTGGAAATCGACCGCTTCGAGCTCTCGGTCGGCGCCAGTATCGGCGTGGTTTTTGCTCCGAGGGATGGCCTGACGTCGACCGATCTTCTCAAGAACGCCGATGCGGCCCTCTACCGCGCCAAGCGCGACGGACGCGGAACGTTCCGCATTTTCGGTGCGGAGATGGACCTCCAGGTCCAGACGCGAAACCGTCTCGCGCATGACCTGCGCCAGGCGCTGGCCCGAAAGGAACTGCAGCTGGTCTTCCAGCCCTTCATCGACGCGTCGACGGGCGTGGTTACCGGCTGCGAGGCCCTGGTGCGCTGGCACCATGCAGAGAGGGGCACCATTTCTCCGGCAGATTTCATTCCCCTGGCCGAGGCCACGGGCCTGATCGTGCCGATGGGCGACTGGATCATGGAGGAAGCTTGCCGGACCGCCGTTCTATGGCCGGACGCGCGCCGGGTTGCCGTCAATGTCTCTCCCGTGCAGTTCCGCGATCGCGACCTGCCGGACCGGATTCTGGCCATTCTGCTGCGCACCGGCCTGCCGCCATCCCGATTTGAGATCGAGGTGACGGAGAGCCTGCTGGTGGAGGATGTCTCGGGCGCCCTCGACATCCTGAGGCGCATCCGCGCCCTCGGCGTGCGCATCGCGCTGGATGATTTCGGTACCGGCTATTCTTCCCTCGGCTACCTCAGGGTCTTTCCCTTTGACAAGATCAAGATCGACAAGTCCTTCATTGCAGATCTTTCGGACCGGCCGGACTGCCAGATCATCGTGCGCGCCGTCCGCGACATTGCCCATGGTCTGGATATGACGGTCACCGCGGAAGGGGTCGAGACGGAACAACAGGCAGCACTTCTAAGGGGCATCGGCTGTGATGAATTCCAGGGCTACCTGTTCAGCCGCCCCTTGAGCCGCCCAGACCTCCAGTCCTGGGCTGGCTGGCACCGCGCAGCCTAGCCCTGAAGCGCTAATCTGGTTTGCGTTTCACCGGCTGATGCGGCGTCTTGCTCCAGAAGAAAGGTTTGCTGTGCAGCTCCAGCACGGCGCGCCACGCGGCATAGGAAGTCAGCATCCAGTAGAACGGCACCATGGCCCAGCGCCGGCCGATCAGCCGCTTCTCGTGGTCGATCATCGATCCGATCCCAAGCCCGAGGAAGATCAGGTAGCTGCCGAGGATGTTGACGAAGTCCATCACGAACAGCGCCAGGGTAAGAGGCGGGATGCCGACAGCCGGCGCCTGCAGCAGGGAGATCACCCCAAGCCCCAGAAACACGATGATCAGCGGATGCAGCAGCGAGGAGACCAGCATGCCGCCCACCATCAGATGGAAGATCAGGAAGGCGCCGAACCCCATTTCACCTGCCAGCCGCGCCGGGTCACGCATCAGCACCAGCCACGTCTGACACCAGCCCTTGGGTCAGTTGTCCATCAGAAGTCATGCAGACCGTCATAAAGTCATAACCTATTGAAAAAAAATAGTCATTTTAAAATACAACACCCCGGGCAGTCCGAATTAGTGCAGCATGGTCAGCTAAAGCCAGTCGATTTGTTGCTAGCAAGTTGCTATAGCTGCAGTGCAAGCTAGGAGGAGCCCCATGAAGAAGCCGTTGACGTCGCTCCTGATCACCAACCTTAAGCCGGCTGAGATTCCGTACTACGTAGGTGATGCTAAGCAGGATGGTCTACGCGTTCGTGTCGCTCAGGATGGCGGACGAACTTGGAACGTGACCGTGAGGATAAAGCGAGGGAAGATCCTTAGTACATCTTTGGGGACGTGTGATCCTGAGGGGAAAAACGGATTGGACTTAGCTAATGCGCGAGAACGTGCAGCAGACATAGTGAAGGCCGCGCGATTAGGCATAGATCTGATCGCCACGGAGCGACTGAAGCGAGAGGCGCAGGAGAAGTTGGTTACGACTGCAGATCTGATAGCGGTTTACAGCCGCGACATTGCTAGTCCGAACCGTAGAGGAGGCGCCCTGAGAACAGCCAAAGAAATAGAGCGACGCCTCGGAAGGGCGATGGCAAACAGCTTAGCTAAGCCGGTGCACGTGGTCAGCAGGCGCGATATTGCAGAGCACTTAGATGCTGTATCAGCTAAATATCCGAGAGAGGCGGAAAAGCGCCGCCAAGTCGTTGATGCAATGTTTAAATGGGGCGTAGCTAAAGGCTACGTAACGGCTAATCCGGCTGCAGGGTTACCGTCTTACGGCAATGGTGCGCTACGCGATCGCACACTGAGCCGAGACGAACTCAAAAAGCTTTGGCTTTGGCTAGAAGATGGTGCCGCCAACATGCCGCCAGATGCGGTTGTAGTGCTGAAATTGCAGATCTTGCTAGGGGCACGGGTCGGTGAAGTCGCAGGCATAAAGGCTTCGGAAATCTGGCATGAGGGCGAGCAGCTATTTTGGACACTTCCTGCAGGTCGCTCCAAGAACAAAAAAGCGCACACGAGGCCATTGGTGGGGCGTGCCCGGTCGATCGTGGAAGATCTTATTGCTGATGAGTCCAAGGGCGCATTTTTCCAAACTGTTGACAAAAGCCGCGCCCTTCGGTCCGACGATATCGGACTTGCATTGAACCATCGCGAACGCCCTATTGAGCACTTCACCACCCATGATCTACGACGCACCTTCGTCTCTGGGTTAGATGAACTTGGTGTCACGCTCGAAACAATAGCAGCAGCGATTGGACACCAACGTGGTGGAAATACAACGCGGACTCTCGTAAAGCACTACAGTCGGCCTAATCTCGACATCCGTATCAGAGATGCGCTAATGGTCTGGGATAGCCATATAACCAAGATCTTGCATTCTTGATCTTGCGGACATCACAGGTTCGGCACTGACTGTGCGGCCGAGGCAACGGCGTTCCGCGAGAAATTGCCCAGATGGCGCCTGCCGACACTATCGAAAACAAGGTCGAAGCAGCTTATCGTCGCGGCGATCTTCTTGATAAGCGGCAGGAGTTGATGAGCGAATGGTCGAATTACGTGATCGGGAAAGCCAGCTCGAAGAATTTGCTCGGCTAATTGGAGACTGCGGTGCCAGCCCAGACACACCGAAGAAGCCGGACGGGCAGAAAGCGTTTGCTGATATAGCGCTTGGTTCGCGGTTTAAAGCCCTCGACGCGATCAAGGAAATCTCAGAACCACCTGACGGCTACCGTTCGTTCCGAGAAGTGCTGTTCCTTGGGATCTGTGGCTGGGTTACCTCTCCTACCGATGACACCTACGGATCGCTCCTCATGCAACACGGTGTTTTTGACTACCTTTCGGAACTTGAAGGCGACAAGGCCCTAAGGCATCTCAGTCCACTTCAGAAGGATTTTGTCGTTCGGTACATCCTAGCCGGCGAAGATTTCCTTACGGACATCTTCTACCCCCTAGGTGGGCATAAGGCGTTGGCAACGTCGATCTCGCGAGAATACCTTCAGGATTGGCATTACGCGCAAGCTGGCAGTATACGACAATTAGCTAAGGCATGCGGCGTGCTGCACTTCGCTGCGATGGATTGCCACGATCCTGCAAAATATCATGCCGTCAGTCAGCGACGTGCGGTGATCGCTTTAACATCTATGAACAAGGGCAAGTCCGTCAGGTCTACATTGCTTGACCGCTGGACTCAGAATGATCAGTCACTTGCGCTGCTCTATGCGGCTTCGACAATAAAGAGCCGGGGCGAAACTTTGCTAGATGCCATTCTCTCATCAGAAATTCGGGCGAAGGAATTTTTGCCCAAACTCGGTGAGTGGCTTAGTCGCGCGCGGTACTTTTGTGATTTGGTTTTGAGCAAGCTCGGCAGCGATGACGATCAGTATGAGGTAAACCTCAAGCCATTGATGCCGTTCGCTGGAAAGAGGTTTTCACCGCCGGTTTATTCATCAGAACATGAGAGCCTGATCAGGGAAGCGTTCCTGCTGAAAAAGATCAACAAAGAGAGCAAGCGTACCTAGTAAATCGCTATGTCCGTAGCGCCCCCGGACTGTCCGATACGAGTTCGGGCAAATGGTATGTTGGATCTGATTGGACCAAGTTTGCAGCGTGTTCAACACAAACAACACGGAGCAAACATGACGAAACTTATGTCGAAGGTGATCGCAGAGGCTAACGCGGTCGCTTCGTCCAAATTTCCCGAGAGCGGCTACGTTCGCTTGAAGCAAATCCTCAGCCCAGTCGGCCCTCTGCCTATCAGCCGCTCAGGCTTTTGGCAGGGCGTCCGCGAGGGTCGTTATCCCAAGTCAAGGAAGATTTCCCCCCGGGTAACAGTTTGGCGGGCAGAAGACATCCACGCACTTCTTGCCAAGATTGACAACGGCGAACTCTAGCCTGCCTCAAAGCAATGCCGCGTCGCGTAAAGCACTTGCGACGCGGTTGAGCTGCTATCTCTCAGGCTCGTTGAGCCACGCCTTAACCCAACCCCTCATCGCCAACGCCGCCGCCGGAGAGCCGCCAGCCCTCTGAACGCGAGCCCGTGTCCAAAGGAACTTACAATGCTGCCTTCTCTGCCTCCCAACATGACAACTGACAGGTGGATGGATATCAATTCCATCGCCATCGACCGTCTCATCAAGAACCAGATGCCGAAGTCTGAGTTCAGGTCGGGCGCCTTGCCCCGTGAGCAAGCTCGTCGTCTGACACTCCTCTCTAACTGCGCATCGTCCGTTCATCCCTGCTGGGATGACCTCTACCGGGGTCGCCTTAGTGCTGCATGCCGGTTTGAATGGGGACGCCTCCAGCTCTTCATTGTTGCTGAGGTCCTTCCTGCTCTTGCCAGTACTGAGGTCGAGTTCTTCCTTGTGACCGTTGCTGACAAGCGTTGGCGCGTTGCGCCAGAGGTGGCCACCGCCGATGCGTTCGAACCTCCGCGCCGCAAAGTCCGTGCAGCCATGCAATCCCTCCGCTCTGAAGGTTTTACCCCAGTCTTTGTCGCCGGATATGAAATGTCCGGAGATCGCAGTCTCGATGATGAGTACACTTTTGAACCGCATGCCCACATCCTCGTCGGCGGCGTTCCTAAGCACGCTTTGAAAACTGCGTTTCGTGTCCGGTTGCCGCGCTCTGCGCGTGGTCGGGACAAACCGGTGAAGGTTAAGCATGTTGCGACCGAAGAAGTTGGAAACATCCTCGGTTACCTGACTAAAATGAAGGCTCAGGACCGGGTTCAGTATCCCCTCTCGGACGGACGTCGATCCCGCAATCCGAACCGTATGCCAGCCGATGAAGAAGCACATTGGCTCCGCTGTATGGCGAGCGTGCCGATCACGCACTTGATCCAGTTTGGTGGCTTCGCCGAGCCGATCACATCGCGGTTTATGAGGCTTGAAATGGCAACCATGATCGGAGCATTGGCATGAACGGCAACAAGAAGTCTGGGGTTAAGCGGGTATACCTCGATGCCGAACGCTTCAAAGGCGGCGTTGGCGATGAGGGGTTGGCAACTGCACCTCGTAGGGTCCCCGATCAGGTGACGGTGCATGCCCATCGTACGAAACCGGGCCTAGGCCCGGTTTTGGCAACGGCAAGCAGTTCAAAGGACTTGTCGGCGCAGAGCCTCCGTGTGCCAATCAGCGAACTTCGCATCACGCTGTTGAAGGGGGACAGCGGGCATCTCTACTACCTCGTTGCGGCGCGGGACAACTACCGTATCCTGCCTGCCGAGGACGTGACAGCAAGTCATAGCAAGGTCATGAGCGTGCTGTCTGGGATCGGTATTCTTGCAACCGACAAAGCGGAAAAAGCCGCAGTTTGGGAGAAGATCCATAATCCGGTGGAAGACCCTGAGAGTGTGGTTGCGACCCGTCGAGGTTTCGAGCAGCGCCCTATTCCTCGGTATTTCCACTACGGTAATGGCGACGTAATAACCTGTGCGCCTTCGCTTCGGGTGTATTCTCTGACCAATAACCCCGGCGGCTTCGACCGCATCGGAAAGCTGCGCGTTTACGAGAAAGCCGTTTCGTCCGTACTTCGCAATCAGGCCATCCCCCTCACTGTTTTCTTCGTCGGCCTTTCGGAAGCGTTGAAGCCGTTCTTGGCGGCGGCGGGCTACAATGATGAAAACATGATGGTTGATCTTGTCGGTCGGAGCACATCCTACAAAACTGCCTTGACCAGCGGCGTTGCCGGCTCGATCTGGGGACGGCCTCATCGGCAAAACGGATATGCTCGTCGCTGGAGCATGACTGAGCAGAAGATCGAGGACTATTTCAGGGACTTTAACAACCACCTTCTGATCCTCGACGAGGCGACATTGGCTCATCGCGATCTCAAGCGGCGGGGTGAGGTTATTTCTGACGTGGTATTCCGCATGTCGTCTGGGATGGGGCGTGCAAGGACGGGGGAAAGTGCCGCGAGCCATTCGCTAACTGTACTTTCTAGTTCGAACGATCCAATGAAGACGATCCTCGCCTCATCGCCGGAAGGGCAGGAGGCTTTGGGTGTGCGCTTGATCTCCTTCAGCATGCCCGAACGCGACACCCGGTTTTTTGATACCGTGCCCGATGGCTTCAAGTCAGTTGCCGAGGCAATGACCGAGGTCATTGCTGTGATTCAGTCCAACCACGGGCTCTTGGCCCGACGCTTCATCCGGAACATCTTGCAACGCGTCAACGGAGATTACCCCGCATTTCTCAACCTTCTTAAGGAGGCAATGGAAGAGTTTCTCAAGGCGGGAGGGTTCGGGGCTTGTGACGCCGGTGAGATCGAGTATCGCCGAGCCCAACCTCTTGCTCTGGCGTACGCCACGGCTGTTATAGCTTTCGACACAGGAACACTACGAGGGAACCGGTGGGGGAACGTTAGGAAGACGGTACTGCGGGCGTGGTTTCGGTACGGCTGCACCCAAGTGATCAAGCAAGGTGACCCGCGCTTCAACGAATACATGGAGGATCCGGCGAACGTTTTCGTCGACTTGCGAGATGGCGGCAAGCCTGAACTATCCGACGACGCTCTCGCTGGAATCGCAGGTTTTATCCGCTACAGAAAGGACCGGACGTTGAGCATCGCCGTGACGAAGACCGCCGTGAAGGGGCGGCTTGGCTACAGTCCGGCGCTGTTGAAGCAGTTGCAGAGGCAGGGAGTACTTCTTGCCAAGAAAGAGCAGCGGATGAAGCTTGCTCTGCGGCTCGTTCACGGCCGGGAAAAGCGCGACGCCTTCTACGTGTTTGCCCTCCGGGGCGTGCCTGACCGCATTAAGTTTTGGGATGGTGAGCAGAGCGGTGTTTAGACAAGATATTGATTTCTAATAATAAAATTGTATGATGATCGTGCTTTCGATGCCGTACTGATGACCGCGATAGCGGCTTCGACTGTTCGATCAACCTGCTAGGGCGCCTTCGTGGCGCTCTTTTTTTTGGGAAAGCCACCATGCAAACTGCCTCCTATCCATCACCGACGAACCCGCAGGTTTCCTTGCCTCGCCTATCGATTTTGGGCCAGCCACCACTGCTCGCCGCCCCCGCCGACAGAAATTTGAATGAAAGGGCGGTACAGGGTGCTCAGCCTATCGACGCTGTGCAGAAGCCGTCGCCCGCCTTCATCATGGTGGGCTTAGATGACAGGGGAAAGCCACACGCCTCATGGTTCGCCGCTGATCAGACGGAGGCCGCCGCTAGGGCCGCTAGTCTGATGGGTATGGCTATCATCGAAGTCGCCTGCGAGGAACTCGCTGCAGTCGCCGCCGGCCTGCCGCAAGGCAAGCTGTTCGAGAGTGGAAAAGCGTTTGTACCCTTCGTCAAGCGTTCAACCTATGACGCGCTGGCGGCGCACCTTGATGACGAGTACTTGGCCGCCGCCGGCAAACGTGTTGAAGCCGCCGCCAGCGCCGACTACGCGAAGGCAAGCAAGGGAGAGACGGCGCCGCGTCACTACCCTGAGCATTGGTCAAAGATAGCCGCCGGCGACATCGTACTGGCTTCTGAGGGTCATGACGATGGGTGGTGGCCGGCGACAGTGGTGGCCGTCCAAGACGCTGGCCACTACCTCCTTCGCTGGACGGACTGGCCAGAGCTCGACCAGTTTATTCGGCTGGCCACGCAGCTGGCGTTGCTGCACCCCCAGTTCACAACCGAGGCGCCGGAGTGATGGCGCCGGGTGCCAGTCAACCCGCCGGCGGGCCTCAGGCGGCCCTGCTGGCGACCGATGAATCAGGCGCCGGCGCGCGTCGTGTTCGTGACCTCAACGACCGACTGCGCCGCACCTACAGCGGCGGGCACACGATGATGACGGCGGGTGTGCAAGCGCTTGACGTAGCCAGCCGGCGGGAGTTGCTGCGGCGGGTGCAGACCTTCGATAATTTTGATGCGGGCAACGACCCCTACGGGGAACACGACTTCGGTCGCGTCATCATCAACGCTGTCGGCTACTTCTGGAAGATCGACTATTACGACGCCGGGTTTTCCCATGGATGGCCAGATCCAGCGGACGAAACAGTGACCCGCCGGGTCCTGACCATCATGCGCGAGGATGAGTATTGATCATGTCTCCCGCGAAACACGACCCAACCCAACGATGGCTGCGACACTCTCGCAGCCTTTTTCATTTCACCGACAGCCTGCCGCCACGTGTTCAGTCCGGTTTGCGACCTGCCTTAAGACCTTTCAAACGCTCACCTTCGGTCGGTGCGACGCCAAGCAGGTCGAGGGGATCAACCGCCAGTGCAGTGGCGATGCGGTCGATCAGGTCAATAGAAGCGTTAAACCTCTCCCGCTCGATCTCACTGATCGTGGAACGGTCGACTTGGGCGTCCACTGCAAGGTTCTCTTGCGTGATGCCTTTCTCCGTCCTGATCGCCCGGAGATTCCAAGCAAGGCGTGCTTTCAAGTTCATGGCGCAATGGGCACCACCTTGCCGGGCATTTATCCATCGGATATATCCAACATATTTATGTCAGGGGCGCCGCGTTAGCTATCGCAGCCCCTCGTTGCGGGGAGCAATCGCTTGAACGCCTATCTTGATGGAATGCGCCGCTACTTCCACTTCCGGGGTAGATCAACCAAATCCGAATATTGGTTCTTCTCACTTGTCGTCGTCGTGCTCGGCATCATTGCCGTCGTGCTGGACGCCGTCGTGCTTGGCTCTTCGAAGCCGGCAGGCTTCACCGCACTTGTTTACATTGCCCATCTGATACCCAGCCTCGCGGTCACCGTTCGCCGGCTGCACGACGCCGACAAGTCGGGCTGGCTCGTGCTGCTGCTGGTGGTGCCGCTACTAAATTTGGGTTGCTATGTCGTGTTCGGCTGCCTCGCCTCGACACCCGGCGGCAACAGGTTCGGCCCGGCGGCTGGCAAGGCAGCCCCACAGCAGGCCACAGCAAGCCCTACAGCGCGAGGCGCAGCATCGAGCGCATCGAAGGTCGAGCAATTGGAAAAGCTTGCTGGGCTGCGCGCCTCAGGCGCTATTGATGACCTCGAATTTCACCGCCTCAAGGCTGACCTGATGCAGGAGGCCGCACGATGAAGATAGCAACCGGCATCATCGCCATCATGTTGGGACTGCTCGTCCTACTACAGTCTTGCACCATTGGCGCCGGCTCAAGCCTGACTGGTAATCAAGCGATGGCTGAGGCGGGCGGTGTGGGAGCAATTGCCGGCTTCTTCCTATTCGTAGGTGGCGCCTTCGCGTTCGGCTTGCCAATGGTCGGCGCCATCGTCTTCATTGTCGCTGCATTTGTGGCGGTCTCAGGCGCCGACCAGATCCCCGATCTTCGTGTCTGGGCGGTCTTGTCACTCGTGCTTGCCGCTATGGCTCTGTTTGCTTGGGGCAGTGATCGGAAGAAGCGGAAGGCTGGCGCGCTGGTCAATGATAAGGCAGGTTCGACCAATGAGGTGCAGCAATGATTTACCGTTCCGATTTTCGGCGAATTGTCTGCGGTCTTGCTATTGGGTTAGTCGGCACCCTGTGGGCGGCCGTGACCTATACGCCTACGTTTGCTCAGGCTGGCGCCAATCTGACTGACACCCAACGCTCAAAACTTCTCGGATGCTACAATGACATGTCGTGGGATTCGTCGGCCTGTCGAAAGGCAGGGGTGACCAAACGCGGCGAATTCTTCTACGGCCCGCTCGGCACAAACAATGCACGTGACCCCAACTTCAACCCCGAGCTTGCTGAAATGCTCGCAGACTGTAGCGGCGTCAACGACGACGGCTATTGCGACAACACTGAAGGGGAAGAAGGCAGTCCGAACTTAGCGGCATCGGCGACCGGCTGGGCTTTTACTTTGCGTCAGCAAGGTGGCGAAGCCACATGCAGCTTGGAGACAAACGCGGGCGAAATTACCGTCGGCTTTATGGGGCTTCGGAGCACGTCCTACAGGGGCTTCGTATCGGGTCTGATCAGGCAGTCCCTGCGAGCCACGTGGCGTGTTGATGACGGCGCAGCGGTCGTTGCAGATGGGGCGCTGGTGGATACCAAGTGGGTCATGACCGATCAGGCCCCGCCAAGGCTTCTCGATGAGATTGCCAAAGGTAAGGAGCTGGCAGTTACGAGTGCTGCTGGTGAGCGCGTCCTCGTCAGCTTAGAGGGGTTGAGCAAGCCGCTTGCCGAGTTTAACGCCTGTAGAAGTGGGCGATCCAGCATGAGCACTGCGTCCAAGTATGACTCCGTTGAAGGGTCACTCGATGCCCTCGGCAACTCGAGCGCGGCGCGCTATCTTTGCGCCTTTCGAATGGCTGAGGTAGACGGCATCGAGGTGCCACGCGCTATGATGAGCGACCGAGACTATGTTCTCTCGCGTGAGGTCACGCGCGCGGCGATCACCTTCGACCTCGAAAACAAGCAGTTCTTCGTCGGTGACCGCCTCGTAGAGGGTGCCGAATTCATCCAGTCGAAAGACAAGTTTCCTGATGGCGCTGTCACCATGCCGTTCAGCAGCTTCTATACGGCCGTCAGCCTTGTGGCGGCAACTGGTGCGGGTCGCGGCCTCACTGCCCAACATCAGGCGCAGCTTGAGGGGTTTATGAAGCAGTACAGCGGCGCTACGGCGCAAGCAGCGGTGCCTAAGCGGCATGTTGTATTCGATGCTGTCAGCAACGGCCGCATAGCGTTTTTCGACCTTACGCCCTCGAAGCAGGCGGTGAACTTCAGCACGGTGTCGTGCAACAGATCCTGAGCATGGGGCGCTAACAAAGCACACAACATTTAGATTACGTCCTACTCAGAAGATTGGCCTTTCTTTTATATTCATAGGCCGCCGTTTTTAACTGGTCAGTCGCATGTTCAGCTCGGGCAACAACTGGGCGCCAGCTTTCTCCGCCTTTAGTGTAGCTAATGGCTAAGTTGGACATCGCGACCACAAGGCGATCTAACCTAGCTGACGTTTGCGGATCCATTTTCCTCCGCCGGAGGACGGCGTTGGTCCATGCTACCGCTGCGGCAATTGCTCGCGCAATTGTTTCTCTGTGGTGGACCTCGTAGCGTCTAATTAGCTCTGAGGCGTCCCAAACTTCTATCCTATCATCATCTAATGGGGTTGAATTTACGACAGCATTAAAATACGCAAAACAAAGGTCAGCCTTCAGGCTTTTCAAAGCTTCTACAGAGCCATGCGCTCGTTGATTAACGAAGGTGTCTCGAATTACTGTGGCGCCCCTGAGATAGAACGGTGCAGCGTTTGTCCAGCTTCCAGCACTTGCTTGATTGTCACCCAAAATCTGGTTCGCTCGGGCGAGTAGAAGCGTGTCGCTCGCGTCAAGCCGATCCCGCTTTTCGAACAAGTGGATTATACCAAGCCAATCCTGCAATATCTCTTTTGCTTTGATTCGCAACGGTTCGAGTTCGGGTCGTGTAGACCCAAGCTCTGTTGCCTTCCGCAGCGCCGCATCAGCTTTCTTTGCATCAATATTTGGGCCGTTAAGGTAAGCTCGCCCCAGTAAGCACCACACGTCCGGATTCCGAGGAATTCGTTTCGCTGCATACTCCGCCGCTTCGACTGCAAGCGAATAATCTTCTTCAGACCAATACCTTAACACCCGATTAAATAATTTTGCGGCTTCCATGTCTGTCGAGGCAGATGCACGGTTCAGCTTAGCGCAGTTAGTTTCAATCCGCCGCGGATCAGCTATTTTCTTTCGGATAATGTCTGCCATAGCTCTGATTTCGGACGGCACAGAAATGATGGGGTCATCGCGCAAGAACCCATCAGGTGCATTAACAGCCATCAGATGATAATTCCGCAGCCCGCCGATATCATCCCTCACGCTAGTCCGATTGCTGTGAACTGCTTCCAGAATTTGGGAGATGGTGCATTCTTCTAAGTGAATTGCTGCAAATAAAACCCGCAGTTGACTGTCTGGCAGCGCACTAATTTCTCGTTCAAACGCAAACCGCCGTACCTCTTCGCCTTCGGCTCCCTTGAACTGTGCGATCGCGGTTGAAAGAGGATCACCAAGAGCCATTAGTCGCAAGATAGAGGCCGCGAAGAGGGGTGAACCATTACTCGCGACGTGAAGACGTTGGATTTCCGATTTACGTGCGGGTCCAGGAATCAACGGTGCGTTTATAACGTTCGCAACGCTTTCGACATACTCTCTGAAGTCATCGAGCGGCAGCCCGCTGATCTGAATCAGTTGGCCCGGGGCCGCGCCTAGATTCAAGCGGGCCGTCAATAAAGCCCGAGCCCGTGTTGCTCCACTTGCGATGACGCGGTCAAAAATGGTCGCAACAGTTCGAAAAACGTCATATTGCTCCTCGCTCGGCAGTGAATCGATATCATCAACCACAAGCAAACATGGCCAGCTCTTCACTGCGGCGATGCAATCTTCGATCAACTCCTCCCGTGATGGGTCCTCAGGAATTTCCTGTTCGGGAACACCGAGTTCTCCAAGCAACGCTTTCAGTAAACTCATTAAGTCGGTGAAACTCGTGTGGGCGATATCCACATAATCGCCGACGAGGGCAGCATAAGTTCGCTTCTTCGCAGTTAGCCACACGACTTTGTCGAGCCCAGCAGGTGAATTTTTAGAGACTGCGTCGCAAAAAGTCCAAGCGAGAGATGTTTTTCCGACCCCACCCGAGCCAGAGAGTAATTTTACCGCTGTATAGCGGTCAACGAACCAGCCCCAAAGCTGATCTAATTGCTCTTCGCGTCCGACAAAATCTAGAAGCTGCGGGTCTCTCGCCGGTAAATTGTTTTCAACATACTTAATGTCTGAGTTAAGCGACGAAACGCCGAACTTTTCACGGTTAAATAGAAGAGCGTAATCGGCAGCTGTATTCGCCTTTCGACATTCCTCACGCGACCGCATGTAGATATCGTTGGCGCAATAACCTTTTTTGTTATTGGTGTTACTTGGAGCATCCTTGAGGAACTGCACGGGGTCGCTTGCGTTGGTTCGACGCGGTATAAAAAGAAGGCCTACTTTTGTGCTGCGCCCGTGTCCGATCTTCAGCTGTCTGTATTTCAGGTCGATAGTGGCGCGGGTTGCGCCAAAAACCTTCTTGCAAAGATCATTGACATCGAATGCTTCTTCAAAGCCGCATACTTCAAGCCCGTCGTCAGTGATTCCCACTACCAGATAGCCGCCGTATGTGTTGTGGAATGAGACGACGTCTTTGACAATCTCGCCCATCTTATAGGCGTACTCAGTTTTGGCCTCAGGTGAAGGATTGCTCGGAAGGGTAGGTAGGGCTAATTTGTAATCCCACAGGTAGTCTTCGTCATCCAACGGCATTCCGTTAGGAATTATTTCATTCAGCACCCGCTCGTCCATTGCGCCTTCGGCGATGAAAGCTGTCAGTGTACGGCGTCGTCCAAGGATATTATCTTGCAGCATGTTTGGCTCCCGGGACTACAATCCTGCTTTGTAAAAAAACATCAAGCAAAACTTACGTTGAATCGATGCAATGTCGCCGCAGGGTATACCCTCAGGTGACGTGGCATGCGTTACAGTGCCTGGTGTAACATCTGGGTTGACGACGACTATTTGCGACCGGGTAACCTCGGGGCTAAACCTTGAGGTGACACATGGCTCGCATCGGTTACGCCCGCGTTAGTACCACTGATCAAGACTTGAGCCTGCAGCATGCAAAGTTGAAGGCCGAGGGCTGTGAGATTATTCGATCGGAAAAGGTCTCAGGTAGCAGCCGCGAAGGCCGACAAGAACTTTCCACGGTAATCGCGTTCCTACGCGCTGGTGATGAGCTCGTAGTTACTAGGCTTGATCGCCTCGGCCGCGATACGCGCGACGTACTCAACATCGTCCACGAGTGCCAGCAGCGCGGCGCATTTGTTACGGTGCTTGACCCACACGTGTCGACTCGTGGGGACATGGGATCCCTCATCCTAACCGTCCTTGGCATGGTGGCACAGATGGAACGCCGCTTCATCAAGGAGCGTCAAAAGGAGGGGATCGAGCGAGCAAAGAAGGCGGGCGTTTACACGGGTGGAAAACCTCGACTGAGTCGCGTCGCCATCCTTCAAATGAGTAAAGAAGGCCTCTCGCCGTCTTGCATCGCGCGGACGGTTGGATGCTCTCGAATGCAGGTTTACCGGATACTCAAGCATGCTCAATGTTAGGCAATCGAGATCTTGCTAGGACACAGCGGCCTAATCTTCAAGAAACCTCCCCAGCAGAAACGAGCTGCACCTACGGATCTACTCGCGCGGAGACGAGATGCTTTCTGTGCTCACGCAGCCAAAGCCGAAATTGTTGAGCAGCTCGCGACGAGCGCCAGAGGTGCCATCACGTCTGCCCGATCATGGAAGCCGTCATCGCACCAGCTTGAGCAGGCCAGTGAGCAATCTTCTCTGATCGCTTACGCCATTTGGACATCGCACTCAGCCGCCGCTATTGCTTCGTTGGGTCAAATTAGCCACAAGCTCTCACGGGATAGACGGGGGAATCGCATGCAGACCCTGAGCGGAAAAGACGCTAAGTACGCCTACGGTCGGGTGATCGACCTCGCCCGCGCCCAGCCGGTCGGGTCGCCAAGCACGGTCGGCCCGTCGTTGTAGTGATGTCGGTGGAGGAGTTCGAGCGGTTGAAGGCAGTCGACGAGCAAGGGCAATCTCCGCGGAAGAAGGGAAATACCTGAAGTGGCGATCAAAAAATCCGACCTCTACTCCTCGATCTGGGCTTCGTGCGACGAGCTCCGAGGCGGCATGGATGCCAGTCAGTACAAAGACTACGTGCTGTTCATGCTGTTCATCAAGTACATTAGTGACAAGTACGGGAACAGCAGCGACTTCGCACCTCCGGTGACGATACCTAAAGGCGCGAGCTTCACGGACATGGTGGCGCTGAAGGGAAAAAGCGACATCGGCGACAAGATCAACACCCAGATCATCCAGCCGCTCATCGATGCCAACGCGCGGCTCGCGCGCAGTGACTTCCCCGACTTCAACGATCCGAACAAGCTTGGCGAAGGTCAGGCGATGGTCGATCGCCTGACCAACCTGATCGGCATCTTTCAGAAGCCGGAACTCGACTTTTCTGAGAACCGGGCCGACCACGACGACATCCTCGGCGATGCCTACGAGTACCTGATGCGCCACTTCGCCACGCAGAGCGGCAAGAGCAAGGGGCAGTTCTACACACCGTCGGAGGTCAGCCGGGTCATCGCGCAGGTGATCGGCATCTCGCCGCAGAACACCAAGGCTGCGACCACGGCTTACGATCCGACCTGCGGCTCGGGCTCGCTGCTCCTGAAGGTCGCCGCACAGGCCGGCAAGCACATCACGCTCGAAGGACAGGAGAAGGACGTGACTACTGCGGGCCTGGCCCGCATGAACATGATCCTGCACGATTTTCCGACGGCCAACATCCTCTCCGGCAATACCCTGGCCGCGCCGAAGTTTAAGGACGGCGAGCGGCTGCGCACCTACGACTACGTCGTCGCCAATCCGCCATTCTCCGACAAAACCTGGACCGCCGGCCTCACGCCGTCGAAGGACCCCTTCCAGCGATTCGCCTGGGGCGAGCCACCCGCCAAGCAAGGCGACTACGCCTATCTGCTCCACATCACTCGCTCGATGAAGGGCACAGGCAAGGCCGCCTGCATCCTGCCGCACGGAGTGCTCTTTCGCGGCAATGCCGAGGCTACGATCCGCCAGCAGCTCGTCCGCTCCGGCTATCTCAAGGGCATCATAGGCTTGCCGGCTAACCTTTTCTACGGCACCGGCATCCCGGCATGCATCTTGGTCCTCGACAAGGAAAACGCCGCAGCCCGCAAGGGTGTGTTCATGATCGACGCCTCCAAGGGATTCATCAAGGACGGCGCCAAGAACCGCCTGCGCGAACAGGACATCCACCGCATCGTCGATACGTTTACCAAGCAAGCAGATGTTCCGCGCTACGCCCGGATGGTGCCGCTGGCCGAGATCGCTGATCCGAAAAGCGACTTCAACCTCCATCTGCCCCGCTACATTGACAGCACAGAGCCGGAGGACATCCAGGACATCGACGGTCATCTGCGCGGCGGCATCCCGGAGGCCGATCTCGATGCGCTCGGCGCGTATTGGAAGGTGCTTCCCAGTGTCCGCGGGATCCTCTTTGAGTCTGCCGGTCGCTCTGGCTACGCGCGCGTCAAGCTGTCGGTCGCCGACGTGAAATCCGCCATTCTCGGTCATGCGGAGTTCACCGCATTCCAGCAGCAGGCGGCAAGGCTCTTCGCCGACTGGCGCAAGCAAACCACGCCGCGCATCACCGACTTCGGCAAGGAGGGTCACCCGAAGGAGTTGATTGAGACCATCGCTGAGGAACTGCTCGCCACGTTCCGAAAGGCCCCCCTGATTGATGTCTATGACGTGTACCAGCACCTCATGGACTATTGGGCCGAGGCGATGCAGGACGACGCCTACCTGATCGCCGCTGACGGCTGGGTGAAGGGTGCTCAACCGCGCGAGATCATTCAGGTCAAGGACAAGAACAACAAGCTCACCTGGCCGCAGCCGCACGACTATCTGAAGGGTAAGCGGCGCTTCAAGTCGGACCTCGTTCCCGCGCCCATCCTTGTGGCCCGCTATTTTGCCGCCGAACGCGATGCGATCGAAGCGCTCGACAACCAGATCGCATTGCTGGAGCAGCAGCTCGATGAGATCTGGGAGGAAAACAGCGGCGAAGACGGGCTATTGGCTGAGGTGATCGAGGGCGAGGGCGACAAGCAGAAGATCGTTGCCAAAGGCGTGAAGGCACGGCTGAAGGAGATAGGCAAAGACCCCCTCTACGACGATGAGCGCGCCGCGCTTGAGGCGTATGCTGATCTGATCGATCAGCATACTAGGGCAAAGGCCAGGCGCAAGGCCGAGCAGGAGGCCTTGGACAAGAAGATCGATGCCAAATACCCCAGGCTCACCGAGGCGGAAATCAAGACGCTGGTGGTGGACGACAAGTGGATGGCGCGGCTGTCGGCTGCCGTGCAGGACGAGATCGACCGCGTCTCGCATACGCTCACCGACCGAGTTCGGCAACTGGTCCAACGCTACGCTACTCCGTTGCCGAAGCTCGAGGCTGACGTAACTAAGCTTTCGGAAAGGATCTTTGGGCATCTTAAGTCGATGGGGGCGGCATGAACGTTAGGCCCGGCTACAAGCAGACCGAATTTGGCGTCATCCCCGAAGACTGGGAGGTGAAGCGTCTCGGAGAGTTAGGCAAACTGGTTCGTGGCGGGTCACCACGACCGGCGGGCGATCCACGCTTTTTCAACGGAAGCTTCATTCCGTGGCTCACGGTGGGGTCGCTTACCAATATCCCGACGCACCAGCTTTACGTAACTGACACGGCTACAAGCCTAACGGTGGATGGCGCAAAACGTAGCCGAACCTTGCAAGATGGCACTTTGGTAATAGTAAACAGCGGCGCGAGAACGCTTGGGGTCGCAAAGCTGCTTGCACTCACTTGCTGTGCTAATGACGGAATAGCTGCATTAATCGGCCAACGTGCAGGCGAAAAACGATTCTTATGCTACTTCCTCAACTCTCAGATTCAGCGACTTCGCCAAGTCGTTGCCGCTGGGAACGACCAGCTGAATCTAAACACCAGCCGCATTGGCCTAATTGCTGTTCCATTTCCCAAACAAACCGAGCAACGCGCCATAGCGGAGGCGTTGAGCGATGTGGATGCGTTACTGGGCGGGTTGGAGCGGCTTATCGCCAAGAAGCGCGACCTGCGTACCGGCGCCA
Source organism: Hyphomicrobiales bacterium (assembly GCA_900472675.1). Classification (GTDB taxonomy): domain Bacteria; phylum Pseudomonadota; class Alphaproteobacteria; order Rhizobiales; family Rhizobiaceae; genus Neorhizobium. Next base: position 273,599 of record UCJA01000006.1, on the reverse strand, counting down.
TGCAGCGCTTGCTGACGGGCGAGACCCGAATTCAGGGCTTCTCGGAGCCTTGGGAAGTGAAGCGCTTAGGCGATGTCGCCAACGTTCTGAAAGGAAGGGCTCTTTCGAAGTCGGCTATCGCCGCATCAGGAGCGCGCCCCTGTATTCTGTACGGCGAGCTGTTTACAAGCTATGGCCGAATAATAACTAATGTTATCAGTCGGACGAACTCTTACGACGGTCGCCCCTCCCTGTCAGGCGACGTTTTACTTCCCGCCTCGACCACTACTAGCGGCATCGATTTAGCGACAGCGTCCGCTCTACTTGTTGATGGGGTCGCTCTCGGCGGGGACATCCTAATTCTTAGACGAAAAGACCACAGTTACGAGCCCGTGTTTTTAGCGAATTATCTTACGCACGTCTCCAAACATGGAATCGCTGAACTTACACAAGGCATTACTATTCACCATTTGTACGGCAAGGATCTATCAACTCTCGAATTACAGCTTCCACCCTTCCCTGAACAAGCCGCTATCGCCCATGCTCTGTCGGAAATGGACGCCGAGATCGCCGCGCTCAAGGCGAGGCTCAAAAAGACATGTGACCTCAAGCAAGCCATGGTGCAGGCCCTGCTGACCGGCCGGGTGCGCCTGCCTGTTTCAACGGTAGAGACATGTGAACCGGAGGCTGCCCATGCCTGATCGCCCCCGCAGCGAACGCGCGACACAAAACCGCCTCGCGGCCCTTATCACGAGCCCTGGGGATCAGGACGGTCTAGGCTATCGCCACCTGGGCGACTGGTCGAAACGCGAGGGGAACCGTGGCATCGAGACGGACCTTCTACGCGACAATCTCGCCGCGCGCGGCTATTCGCCAGCCCACATCTCGGCCGCACTACAAAGGCTCGAGGCCGCCGCGGACTCGACAGGCATCACGCTTTACCAGGCTAACCTGCGTACATACCAATTGCTGCGCTACGGCGTCCAGGTACAGATCGCGGCGGGCCAGGCGCATGAGACCGTTCATCTAATTGACTGGGAGCAACCAGAGAACAACGACTTCGCACTCGCCGAGGAGGTAACGCTGAAGGGCGGCCACCAGCGCCGACCCGACATCGTGCTCTATCTCAATGGTCTTGCTGTCGCAGTGATCGAGTTGAAGCGCAGTTCGGTTGAGCTGGCTGATGGTGTGCGCCAGCTTATCACCAACCAGGAAGAAATCTTCAATAAGGGCTTCTTCAGCACCGCGCAGCTCCTGCTAGCGGGTAGCGACTCGCAGGGCCTGCGCTACGGCACGACCGGCACGCCTGAGCAGTTCTTCGTGACGTGGAAGGACGAAGAGGTTTCGGGTGCGCCGCTCACAGCCGGAGCATTTCTCGACCGGCCGTTGGCCCAGATGTGCAACAAGCCCCGGCTGCTCGACCTGATCCGCAATTTCATCATTTTCGACGCCGGCCAAAAGAAGGTGCCGCGGCAACATCAGTTCTTCGGCGTCAAGGCTGCGCATGAGCGCATCGGCAAGCGCGAGGGTGGTGTCATCTGGCACACTCAGGGTAGCGGCAAGAGTATCCTGATGGTGCTGATCGCCAAATGGTTGATGGAGCACGACCCCGATGCGCGCATCCTCGTTGTCACCGACAGAGACGAGTTGGACAAGCAGATCGAAGGGGTTATGAAGAACGCTGGCGTGATCGGCGCCGAATCTCCTTCGCCGCGTATCACCACGCGGGCGGCGTTCGTGGAGAAGCTCGGATCGGCCACGCCGCGCCTGCTGTGCGCGCTCATCCACAAATTCGACGCAGCGGACCTGAAAGGCGAGCCTCCTCCCGTGACGGGGCGCTTCTACGTGTTCGTGGATGAGTGCCACCGCACGCAGGGCGGCGGCATGAACAAGCAGATGAAGCGTTGGCTGGAGGGCGCGATCTTCATCGGCTTCACCGGCACGCCACTTCTGCGTAAGGACAAGCTGATGACGCGGGACGTCTTCGGCACCTACATCCACACCTACAAGTTCCATGAGGGCGTGGCCGACGGTGTCATCCTCGACCTGAAATACGAGGCCCGCGACGTGCCCCAGCGGCTTACCTCCCGGGCCGCAATCGACAAGTGGTTCGAGCAAAAGACCAAGGGCCTGAACAACTTCCAGAAGGCCGTTCTGCGCAAGCGCTGGGCGACGATGGAGGGGCTGATGAGCGCTGCGGAGCGCAAGCAGCGGATCATCGCCGACATCATCGAGGACTTCAGCCTGAAGCCGCGATTGAATAACGACCGAGGCACCGCGATCCTCGTTGCGCCGTCGATTTACGACGCATGCCACTACTTCAGGTTGCTTCAGAATACAAGTTTCGGTTCGTACTGTGGGATCGTCACATCTTACGAGCCGAACCACAACGCAATCTCTCGCGAGCCAGCTAAGAGCGACGAGCGCTACAAGTTCGACACCTATACGAAGCACGTGCTCAGGCGGGGCCAGACCACCAAGCAGTACGAGGACGAGGCCAAGCGCCGCTTTATCGAAGAGCCCGCGAACATGAAGCTGCTGATAGTCGTCAGCAAACTGCTTACCGGCTTCGATGCGCCGAGCTGCACCTACATCTATCTCGACAACGAGCTGCGCGATCACAACCTGTTCCAAGCCATCTGCCGCACCAACCGGCTAGACGGCGACGACAAGGACTACGGGCACATCGTCGACTTCAAGGAGTTGTTCGGCGACGTGCAGCAGGCGATCGCGGTCTATAGTTCCGACGAGTTGGACATCGACGAGGGCAGCGGCGGGGAAAACAACGTCCACCTCAAGAACTGGCTGGAGGAAGGTAAAGGGAAACTCGACGAAGCCAGTGAGGCGCTGCGCTACTTGTGCGAACCGGTATCCCTGCCGCGTGAGATGGAGCAGTTCCTTCACTATTTCTGCGGGGACGCTGCAAATCCGAACGCGCTGAGCGAGACCGAGGCGCTGCGGATTTCTTTCTACAAGGCGGTCGCCGTCTTTGTGCGCGCTTTCGCGGCTATCGCTCAGGATCTCACGGACGCCGGATATTCCGATGCTGACGCGGCCGCCTTGCAAAAGGAAGCCGAGTTCTACGGCGAGATCCGTTCTGCCATCAAAAATCACTCGGGCGAGGAACTCGACATCAAGCCCTACGAAGCGGACATGCGACACCTGCTCAACACCTATGTCCAGGCCAATCCGGCGGCCGGCCTGGGGGGGATGGACCAGATTCCGCTGACCGAGCTCATCATCGAGACAGGCATTCACGACGCCATTGCACGAAAGCTCAACGAGAAGGGCAAGCTTACCAGGAACGCCATCGCCGAGGGCATCATCAACAACGTCCGGAAGACTATCATCCGCGACCAGCTCACCGATCCTCGATTCTACGAGGAGATGTCGAAGCTGCTGGACGATCTGATCAAGCAGAGCCGGGCAGACGCGGTGGCCTATGGGGAGTTCCTGCGCAAGGCAGAAGAGTTGGTGAAACGACTGGCCACGAAGCAACCTGATGCAGGTATTCCTTCGGTGCTGCATGGCAAACGAGAGGCGACGGTCATCTTTAACAACCTCGCATCGATCTCCGTGTCGACCTTCCAGTGCCCTGCGAATGACGACGACAAGGCTGCGCTGGCCCTGCGGATCGATCTGGCCGTCCGTGAACGCGCTCCCGCGGGATGGAAGGGCGACCAGGCACGAGAGGCGCAGGTACTCAATGCTCTGTTCCCCGTTCTCGACCGCGATCGCGAGGCCACGTTAGCGGTTTTCGAGATTGTCAAAAATCAGCCGGGGTACTGATGACGGAGACGATCCTGCTCGGCGATATCACCATCGCGATGACCCGCAAGGACATCAAGAACGTCCATCTGTCGGTACATCCGCCAAGCGGTCGCGTCACCCTTGTTACGCCTTTGGCGACCCGCCCGGAAGTGGCCCGGGCTTATGCGGCTTCCAAAATCGGCTGGATCCGGGTCCAGCAGGCGAAATTGCTCGGGCAGGCCCGGGAAACACCTCGCAAATTTGTCGAGCGAGAAAGCCACTATCTATGGGGACGGCGCTATCTGCTTTCCATTGTTGAAAAGGACGTAAAGCCTTTCGTTCGGCTGGACCATCGTAGGATCACACTCACCGTCCGTCCCGGAAGCTCGCCATCAAAACGAGAAGAGATCATGCAGGAGTGGCATCGCGCCCTGCTACATGCGGCCGTCCCTCCAGTGATCCGCAAATGGGAGGCGAAGCTGGCGGTAGAAGTTGCCGGCTACTTCCTCCAGAGAATGAAGACAAAATGGGGTAGCTGCAACTCCCGTCAGCGCAATATTCGGCTCAATACCGAGCTAGTAAAAAAGCCAAGAGATCTGCTGGAGTATGTCATTCTGCACGAATTGGTCCACATTATCGAGCCGAGACACAGCGAACGTTTTATTTCACTGATGACAGAGCATTATCCAGCATGGCGGGAGGCTCGTGCAGAACTTAATGAACTGCCCCTCGCGTCAGAGGTTTGGATGAATTGATTACGTCCTAGCCTTCTGATTCCGATGTCCCGCGCACCGCCGAGAAATCCGACACCACAGTGCTCCGACTACCGGTGATAGTTTACGAAGCCTACTTTGTCGCCTCGCAAACCACGGGAAACGGAGGCGCACGGAGGAGGACGCCCAGGAGATGGAGGTGCTGGTGAAGGAGTTCTATATGTCAGCGTTCGAGATCGCCTTGCACCGCGATCACGACATCAGCGGGTTAGTTGGCGAATCCGGTGTCGCTGCGCTTCAGACGCCGCACCAGAAACTCGTTGATCTAAGCGTGCCACAAGAGCAGGCGCTCTTGCCGAACCCCGGATGAAGCGGCCTGGCGAACCTGCTGACCGAGCGGAGTATGTCGTCGGCGTCGAATGGCGCAAGACGGTCGAGCCGTCTCAAGCCAAATGGTTTAAAGGCGCCTTCGCCAACCAGAACTTCGTCTGCAAGCTGAGAGACCAAGCGACGGTGGATTTTCTGATTGCAGAGTTAAAAGAGACCAACAGCAGCGACAAATTGAAAGCTTGAAGCATGGACTTTACTGAAAACAACCAATCGCCGGACGCTGCAGACACAGCCAATGAACATTCGGCCTTCGGAGATTGGCTCCGGGCAGAAATGGATAAACAGGGCCTGTCCATCGCCGGTCTAGTGGACAGGACAGGAATTACCTACACCGGAATCTGGAACATCGTTAAGGGCAATACGGTGTCTCCACGTAAGGAAACCCGTGAGAAGCTGGCGGCCGCACTGAATGAGCTTATCCCGCCGGCTATCGAAGCGGAAATTGCCAACCAAGCCACGCCGCTACCGGGTTTCGAATGGGTTGATTTCACCCCTACCGATTTGGAAACAGTCCCACAAGCAAGCGGAGTGTATGTCTTCTATGACATCACCGACCGCCCGGTTTACGTGGGCAAGTCGAGCAAGAACGTTCGCACTCGGGTCAAGGATCATCAAACGAGGTTTTGGTTTAAGGCGCCACTGGTCGTGCGCGGTTCTTTTCTGGCGGTCCCGGACCCAGATCTATGCCTAAAATTCGAGACGATCTTGATCAAATTCCTTGGCAAACACGCTTTGCTTAACTCCAAAGGCGTGGTGCGTGACGAGTCATGAGAACCGTGTATGACGCTGTCACTGTCGGGGTAGCGTTAAAAGCATCAACGCTTAAATGTGGGTTGAACTGTGGGTCGACCAGTGAAGCGCCGGCAAAAATCGTGTAAAAACAAAATTTTAAAAAAAGCCATGGCGGAGGGGGTGTCCTCTCGTCCGGTGCAGCGGCTGTGATAGCAGATACCATAGTAGAACCCTCGTCCTCCTTTTCTACTTTGGCCTTGTGCGTACAGCGCTGGCGAATCGAGTGCCTCTCTGAGTAGAGTGATCACGAATCCAACCGCGACGGGTGCCGAATGACTGATCAGAATATCGTTTCGCAAGACGTCAACCTGAAGCGCCTTTTCCAGGATTTCTATCGTGTTCCGTCCTATCAACGCGAATACGTGTGGGGCGAGCAAGATGGCCGAGGAGAAGGCGGTGAGCAAGTTGACGAGTATCTTGCCGACATCTTCAACGAGTACCAGAACGCAACGTCAGACGCCGCGCCGGAGTATTTTATAGGTACCATCGTCGTGTGCCGCGAAAAAGACGAGGTATTCGACCTCATCGATGGGCAGCAGCGTACAACTACATCTTACCTAACGATCTGCGCGCTGAGAGACGCTTTGACTGAGCTGGGCGACGTCCCACCTGAAGAGATGAAAAGTCAGATTGCGTCCACATCAGTTGATTGGCAGGGTGAGACTACCGCACGCTACAGGCTCGATCTTCAGTATGAAGACGCTGCCGGTGTGCTTAGCCTTTACGCAGATGGTCAAGCAAAATCAGCCAACCGCGAGGGCACGCGGTCCATCCGGAACATTGGCAATGCCTACGATACTATCAGAGAGTTTATTAGCGTTACCTTCAAGGACGACCCGAAAGAGATAAGACGCTTCTATGGCTATTTGACCAATAAGGTCAAAGTCATCCGGATCGAGACCCCAACGGTGACCAAGGCGCTGAAGATCTTTGAAACGATCAACGATCGGGGCGTCGGGCTGGATTCGATGGATCTCCTGAAGAACCTCCTCTTTATTCACGCAAAACCAGCGGATTTTGAGAAGTTAAAGAACACGTGGAAGGCTATCTCTGACGCGATATATCGCAGCGGCGATAAGCCACTGCGTTTTCTACGCTACTACCTGCTTGCGATGTTTGATGCCGATACGACGCTAAGAGAAGACCTGATTTACGATTGGCTCCAGCGACACGGCAACGAAACTCAACATACTGCTGATCCTGTTGCATTTGCGAAGAAGCTACTGAACGCCGCGGAGGCCTATGAAAAATTCTCTAAAGGAAAAAGCGTCTACGGGGAGCCAGAAGCTGGCATAGAGAATACTCGCTCCCTAGGTGGCAAGTCGATAAAGCAGCACTTCATAATTTTGCTTGCGGGGCGACACTTGTCAAAGGGTAACTTCTCTCGGTTGGCATCTGAAATCGAGAAGACACTCTTTGTATGGCTAGTGGTAGGCGTCGCCGGGAAGGAGTACGAACGGTTGGTGGTCGATGCGGCGCACAAGCTTCGAGAAGTCAAAGACGAAGGCTTCGAGGCCTTTCTGGATGCTACGCTTGTCAAATATCGCGCCGAATTGAATGACAGGTTTCATAGTACGCTGCAGAACCTGCGCTCATATGAGCTTAGGCAATTCCGACTCAAGTACCTCCTTTCCAAGATCACTCAGCACTTTGATTTGTTGGCCTATGGCCCAAGCGCTGGCAGGTCTATGCTAACCGACTATACCTCAGGTGGTAACGATATCGAGCATATATCGCCAAGCGGCCCTGATGCTGCAGTTCTCAACGAGTTCGGAGAAGGTGCGCAAGACGTTCGAGTAATTCAGCGCCTTGGAAATCTACTTCTGCTGGAGAAGGCTATCAATCGGTCAATTGGAAACAAGACGTATGCGGCGAAGCAGGCTGCTTACAGCCAGTCAAAATTCCTCCTAACGAAATGTCAGGGATCGACAACGGCGCAGAGCATCGGCGTCGCAGACAGCATCACAAAGGCGATGGACAAGATTGCCTCGTATCCCACGTGGGATAAAGCGGCGGTGGAGGCACGAAGCTCATTTCTTGCCGACGTCGGCAGGATTGTTTGGAACACAGTCCCCTCACCAGACACGACTTGAGAAAGTTGCTATGGCGTTGCTATGAGCGTTAGAGGTCGACACTGAAATTCATGTTTAGTTAGCTTTAACAGGTAGATAGTATTTATCTCTTAAAGGTGACACCCGCCCTTGAACCAGCGGCAGCGCTGCGCTAGCCACACCGCCGGCTCCACCGGTGCCTCCTCCAGCGTCTGCCGGTGCAGCACATCCGCCCGATAGCCGAGCCGGTAGAGGCGCAAGCCGAGATCGGCATCCTCCGTCACGTTGAACGGATCCCAGCCGCCGGCCTCCCGCAGCGCGTCGGTGCGGAAATGGTTGGACGTGCCGCCCAGCGGCAGCGGCAGGCCGATGCGCCCGAGCATAGGCAGCAGGCCACGAAACAGCGCGGAATACTCGAGCGAAAACAGCGCGCTCAGCCATGAAGCCTCGGCATTGCTAATGATCAGCGGGGCCTGCAGGCAGGCGAGCTCTGGCGGGGCGGCCAGGAACCGGGCATGGGCCTCGCGCATCTGCTGTGGATGCGGCCGGTCTTCCGCATCATAGACCGCAAGCAGTTCGCCGCGGGCAGCGCTCAGGGCATAGGTCAGCGCTTTCGGCTTGGTGCGCGGACCATGCGCCGGCACCTCGATGATCTCGAACTGCGGCCCCGGATGCTCCGCCTTCAGGGCAGCAATCGTGGCATGGTCGTCCACCTCGCAGACCAGCTTGATGTCGAGAAGCGAAACCGGCCAGTCGAGCCTGCGCAGGCTGGCGATCAGCTGCCCGGCCATGTCCGCCTCACGGTAGAGCGCCACCATCACCGTGTAACGGGGCAGCGGGCCGGGATTGGCCACGGCGCTGCGCTCACTCGGAGGAACTGTTCGGAGCACCATGGCGGCCATGCGCAGCGAAAGCGACAGGAAATAGGTAAGCGACAGCGCGATATGCAGCGACAGCATGAGGATCACCGGGCGCACCAGAAGGGCCGACACGAACGTCGCCACCCAGAGCCCCGCAAAAAATCCCTGATGGCCGGCCAGCACGACCCGGGCCGAATATTGCGGCTGCTCTTCGAACAGCCGGTTGGTGGCGGCCCGCACCCGCCGGTCGGCACCCGCGCGCCACACCGCCTCGCGAATGGCGCTAGGCGTGGTGATGACGAGGTCGCGACCGAGTAGCGGCAGGGTCGACAGCACTGCTGCGATATCCGCTAGCCGGCAAGCCTCCGGAACGATCGCCGTCTGCGGGGGCTGGTGCCGGTGTGCGATCCGCAGCATCAGCGGGTGCAGCAGCTGCGTGTCGAGCAAGGGCAGGTCCACGACGCTAGAAGGATCGATCGTCTCGGCAAAGGGAAGCCGCAGCAGACGCGCGATGGCACCGTAATAGGCGTCTTCGTCCACCTCGCCGCAGCACAGCAGCTCTGCTTCCACGCTTGTGCCATTGGCATCCGCCTGTGCGCAAAGCCGCGCCAGGAGAGGCTTGGAAAAGCCGAGCGACGTCAGCGCCGCAAGCTCCGCCTCCCGGACCCCGACCGCCGCATCCGTCCGCCCTGGCGTCTCAGGAGAACCGCCGCAGGGGCCCTCCTGCCGCCGGGAAGGTCCGGGCGGATATTCCCCCATGCGCATCGATCTGTTACATCGTCCGCCGAGCGGACGCCCCAGCCTGTCCCCGCAGGGATCATAAAGATGCGCCACACAATTGCACCTCTCAAAAGCAAGGGTTTTCCAGGCCTTCTCGCGCTGGTCGTGTCTTGCCTGGCTGGCGCGGCATCTCTGGCGCAGGCCCAGACCGCGCCTGCGGCTCCGGCAGGAGATGCTACGACCGCACTGCCGCTGATGTTTGATGCCCGCGAGCGAATTGCCCGTCCCGATCTGTCGGAGGTCGTGCGGCTGCGCATTCTGACCACGGTGGATTTCCCGCCCTTCAATTTCGCCGACCAGACCGGCCGGCTCTCCGGTTTCAACGTCGATCTCGCCCGCGAGATCTGCACGGAACTGCAGCTCCAGGCCAAGTGCCAGATTCAGGCGCTGCCCTATGAGGAGCTCGAAAAGACGCTCGAGAGCGGCGGCGGCGAGGCGGTGATGGCGGGCGTGGCGGTCACGCCGGAACGGCGCAGCCGCTTCCTGTTCTCGCGGCCCTATCTCGGCATCCCCGCCCGCTTTGCCCGCAACCGCGGCGCAACGCTCGGAGGTGATACCGCAGCAGCCCTGGCCGGCCGTCCGGTCGGCGTGGTCGGTGGCACGGTCCACGAGGACATGCTGAGGGCCTTCTTCCCGGCGATCGCTGCAAAGCCTTTCGAGACGGATTCAGCCATGCTGGAAGCCCTGAAGAAGGGCGAGGTGGACGCGGTCTTCGGCGATGGGCTGCGATTGCCCTTCTGGATCGCCGGCGAAGCCTCCAGCCAGTGCTGCGCCCTTTTCGACGGTCCCTATCTCTCGCAGAAATACCTAGGGGAGGGGCTCTCGGTCATGATCCGCAAGAACGACCCGACCCTGGTGGTGGCCTTTGATCACGCCCTGTCGGAACTGTCGCGCAATGGCCGCCTGCAGGATATCTACCTGCGCTATTTCCCGAACGGACTCTACTGAGGCGCCAAGAATTTCTTCCTAGACCGATAGTCTGGCCGAGCACCGTGAGCTTACTGGCTGGCCCAGATGATCCGTGCCATCCATTCCACGTCCGACAGGTCGAAGCTGCGGTTGGGGTGGTCCGGATTGAGCGAGGTCAGCTCCACCGAGCGGGCGCTCTGGCGTGCCAGCACCTTGGCCATCACCTCGCCCTCCCGCGTTTTCAAGACCACGCGGTCGCCGCGCCGCACCTGGGCACCGGGCTCCACGATTAGCACGTCGCCGTCGCGGTAAAGCGGCATCATCGAATCGCCCTGCACCTCCAGCGCGTAGACGCCGCCCTTGCGCGTCGGGTCGACGGGAAATTCCACAACATCCCAGCCCTGGCCGGCGGGAAAACCGCCGCCGTCGAAAAATCCTCCGGCACCCGCCTGAGCAAAGCCGAGAAGCGGAATCGTACCCGGCTGCGGCGGAAAATTACCGTCCGGAATGGTGGAGCGTCTGCTGCTGGAGGGAAGATAGCTCATGAACTGGTCGACCGTCGCCCCTGTCGCCTCCAGCACCTTGGCGATGGATTCCGTCGAGGGCCAGCGCATCCGGCCATCCGGGCCAAGCCGCTTGGACTTGTTGAACGAGGTCGGGTCCAGCCCCGCCCGTCGCGCCAGCCCGGAAGGGGTCAGCTGATGGCGTTCGGCAAGCGTATCGATCGCAGTCCATATCGTCTCATGTGACAGCATCGGTTTCGTGCCTCGAACTCGGGGAGGCGGCAGATGTTGCGCGCGTCGCCTCCGGATCAAGCCCGTCATGCCGACAATGGCTCGTGCGGGCGTCGCCAGGTGAAGATTTCCGCTGGCCGTGGGGACAAATTAGCCAAATCGGCCTGCGACGTAAAGAGCCGCAAGGAATAAAATCCTCACGCGGCAGATAGAGTGCAGTCGTCGTCGCCGATCTTCAGGCAACCATGGCCATGTTGATCTTGCCGAGCTTGATGACTGCCTGGGTCCGGCTGTCCACATTGAGCTTTAAAAGGATGGCGGAGACATGCGCCTTGATGGTCGCCTCCGAAACCTTCAGCTCATAGGCGATCTGCTTGTTGAGCAGTCCTTCGCCCAGCATGGCGAGCACTCGGTTCTGCTGCGGCGTCAGCGTCTTCAGCCGGTCCATCAGCTCATGCAGACCCTGCTCGTCCTCGGTCGGTTCCGGATCGTGCAGCGGCGCCCATATGCCGCCGTCGAGCACGGTGCGGATGCCGTCGCGGATGTCGCTGAGGCCCGAGGATTTCGAGATGAAGCCTGATGCCCCGGTGTCCAGCGCCCGCCGGATGGTGGCACAGTCGTCGCTCGCCGTGACGATGACGATGGGCAGCCCCGGGAATTCGGCCCTGAGGCTCATCAGGCCCGAAAATCCGCTAACCCCCGGCATGGAAAGGTCGAGCAACATCAGGTCTGCCTGGGGATATTGCTGCGCGGCTTGCCGCGCCGCTTCGAAGTCGCCGGCTTCGATGATGGCGAGTTGCTTGGCTATTCCCTGCACGCCCTGACTCAGGGCGCCGCGAAACAGCGGGTGGTCGTCTGCGATGATGATTGTGAGTGTCTGCATTCCCACGCCCCCTCCCAAGGGCATAGTCGTGCTGGTGAAGTCTCCCGATGCCATGTGTAACCCTGCGCGCCCAAGGACACAAGAGCGGAAACGAGAGACGCTCCGGTTGCGGCCACCAGGCGTCCTCTGCGCGCGGTCGCTGCCCGTCGAAGCGCCGCCTCCCGTTCTGCCATGGACAACAGCCGGCTTTTGCGGCTAACGGTCCCTGGGAGAGAACGCTGTTTCGAAGAGTCTGCGATGACGGAAATTGTCTACAAGATTGTGCCCGACGCTGTTTGGCGGTCGGCAAAGGAAAACGGTGTCTTCGAAGGCGCCGAGGTCGATCTCAAGGATGGCTTCATCCATTTCTCGACCGGAGCCCAGGCGCGCGAGACCGCACGGCTGCATTTCGCCGGCATGAGCGGCCTCCTGCTGGTTGCCGTCGATGCAACAGCGCTCGGCGATACCCTGCGACACGAGCCCTCCCGCGGCGGCGATCTCTTTCCCCATCTCTACGGCAATCTGCCCCTCTCGGCCGTGCTGTGGGAAATGCCCCTTCTGATCGGCGTGGACGGGCGCCACGCCTTCCCGGAGATCATGCCGTGATCGGTGCCCTCTCGTCGCTGGCGTCCCGCACGCTGTTTGCCTTCGATCCGGAAACCGCCCATGGCCTGTCGATCAGAGCCCTGAAGAGCGGCGTCATTCCGCCTTGTCGTCTTCCGGAAGATCCGCGGCTCGTCCAGACGGTTGCCGGCATCCGCTTTCCCAACCCGCTCGGGCTGGCGGCCGGCTACGACAAGAACGCCGAAGTGCCGGATGCCATGCTGGCGCTCGGCTTCGGCTTTACCGAAGTCGGCACGCTGACCCCGAAGCCACAGACGGGCAACGACAAGCCGCGCATCTTCCGGCTGGTCGAGGACCGCGCCGTCATCAATCGGCTGGGCTTCAACAACGAGGGGCATGCGGCAGCTTTCAATCGGCTGTCGAGCCGTGCCGGACGCCCCGGAATTGTCGGCGTCAACATCGGTGCCAACAAGGATGCGGTCGACCGCGTCGCCGATTACGTTGACGGCATTCGTCGCTTCTATGCGCTCGCAACCTATTTCACCGTCAATATCTCTTCGCCCAACACCCCCGGTCTGCGCGACCTGCAGGCGCGCGAAAGCCTGAGTGCACTCCTCGGCGCCGTGCTGGCAGCACGGGCGGAAGAAGCCGTCCGGCACGGCCGCTCCGTCCCGGTCTTCCTGAAGATCGCCCCGGATCTGACCGAGGAAGGGTTGGACGATATTGCCGCCGAGGCGCTCGCGCATCCGCTGGATGGGCTGATTGTCTCTAACACCACGCTGTCGCGCGAGGGGCTGAAGGACAAGAGCATGGCAAACCAGGCGGGTGGTCTGTCCGGTGCGCCATTGTTTGCGCTGTCGACACGAGTTCTGGCGGGCATGCGCCGGCGCGTCGGCCCCGCCCTGCCGCTGATCGGCGTGGGCGGCATTTCGAGCGCTGAGGATGCGGCCGAGAAGATCCGCGCCGGTGCCGATCTGGTGCAGCTCTACTCCGGCATGGTCTATGGCGGGCCGGGCTTAGCCTCAACCATCGTCAAATCCCTTTCGACCATACTCGATCGCGACGGCGTGTCCGCCATCCGGGAGTTGCGCGATACACGCGTCGATCACTGGACCGCAATGAAACTCTGACGAACCTTGCGCGGCAGAATGAAGGCCAGGAACAGGCCGCGCATCAGCAAGAGCAGGTTGAGCGACAGCCACAGGCCGTGGTTTCCCAACCAGTCGACCAGCGGAAAGAGGCACACGGCATAGATCGCGCAGGATGCCAGCATCATGTTGCGCATGTCCCGTGACCAGGTCGCGCCGATGAACACGCCGTCCATCTGGAAGGCAAGGACGCCGGTTAGCCCGGTGAGGGCCGCCCACGGCAGGTAGGTGACCGCCATCTGCCGCACCTCTTCCGATGTGGTCAGCAGCTGGATGATCGGCTGGCCGAGGACAAGAAAAAGCAGGCCGAGCCCCGCCGCCATCGCGAACGACCAGACCCCGGTCAGCCTCAGCATGCGGTCGAAGGCCGGGCGAAACTGGGCGCCGACGGCGCGGCCCGCCAGCTGTTCGGCGGCCCCGGCCAGCCCGTCCAGGAAAAACGCCGACAGCATGAAGATGTTGAAGAGCACGGCATTGGCTGCCAGCGTCACGGCGCCGAAACCGGCTCCGACGCTGGTGAGGAGTGCGACCGAGCCGTTGAGGAGCAGCGAGCGGATCAGGATATCGGCATTCATCTGGAAGAGCATCCGCAGCCGGGATGCGTCGAGGATCTCGGCGCGCGAAGGGCGATCGGCGATCGAGAACTGTCGTGTCACGACGGCAAGCCCGATCGCCACGGCCACGACCTCGGAGGCGGCGGTCGCCCAGGCGACCCCGGCCACGCCCCAGCCGAGACCAAGGCCGAACAGGATCGTCAGCAGGATGTTCGTGCCGTTGAGAATGATCTGCAGCACCAGGCCGGTCACCGCCTGGCCGCGGCCGAACAGATAGCCGAGGATGGCGAAATTGGCGAAGGTCACCGGGCTCGCCAGCACCCGGATGCCGAAATACTCGCGTGTCACGGCAATCACCGCCGGGTCGCTGGTAATCAGCTTCGGGACAAAGGCCGATACGAGCGGCGACAGCGCAAGGACCACAATGCCAAGCCCGATGGCGCTGATCAGCGCCCGCCAGAACACCGCCTGCTGTTCCCGTGTATCGCCGCGGCCGACGGCCTGCGCCACCAGCCCGGTCGTCGAGACGCGCAGGAAGTTCAGGGATCCGAAGAGAAGATCAAAGAGGATCGCAGCCACGGCAAGCCCCGCCAGGCTTTCGGCATTGCCCAGGTTGCCCACGACGGCGGTGCCGGTCAGGCCAAGCAGCGGCGTCGTCATCGATCCGAGCGTCATCGGCACGGCAATGCCCAGCACCAGGCGGTGCGTGACCGTAAACGGGCGGACTGTGTGCGATTGCTGCTCCGCCGGTGCCATGCTCAGCCTGAAAGCACCATGGCCCAATAGTTGCGCCCGTCCGCGGCCGGTGCCTTGGCTACGCCCAGCCCCTTGTAGGGGCCCAGCATGTTGACGAGGTGCTTGGGCGAGTCGATCCAGGCCTGCACCGCCGCATCGACGCCATTCTGGCCGCTGGCGATATTCTCGGCGGCAGGCAGTTGCACGTCGCTCTTCTTCATCCGGTCGCCGAAATCGTCGCCAAGGCCGATCAGGTGTTTCATTACGTCAGCCTTGGCCATCCGCACGGCCTGGTAGGCGGCCGCCTTGCGGGCAGGCGTATCGAGCGCCAGCGCGGGAAGGCCGCGGCTCTTCCGCAGCGTGTTGACCAGCGGGAGTGCCGCCGCTGTGGCATCTTCGGCACCGGGCGTGGGCTTTGGCGACAGCACCGATGTGGTGGAGCACCCGGCCAGCAGCAGGCCGGTCCCGGACAGAATGAGGAAATGCCGTCGCGATGGCGTTATCGGTTCGACAGCCATGTCAGCGGCGATAGCTCATCAGGCGCAGGATGATGAAGATCGGGATCACGATGATGGCACCGAGCAGCATATAGTCGCCGACCCGTCCAAGTGCCCTGAAGCCGTTGTACCAGATGTCCAGGAACCAGTACCGTACCGTGTCGATGATATTGTCCGGGGTGAACCCCAGGAAGGCCAGCACGAAGCCCACGATCAGGCACACCACGATCAGCTTGACGATCGTGCGGCCCGGTGTGTCGCCAAGGAATTTGTTGACCCCGTCGGCCATAACTGTCCATCTCCGAATTGCCGTGCAGGCATAGCCGCGGCTTTGCTGCGCTGCAAGCTTGAACCGCTTCGTCAGATAGAACTTGAGTTTTTTTGTGGCCTCCGCCGGAAGCCGCCCTCCCGGAACCCATTTGCATGACCCAAAAATCCAAGTCGCCGACGCAGTTTACCTCTGGCGACCCGACGGCCGATCGCCGGGCGGACTATGCCCGCATGTTCGCCGAGAGCGGAGACTGGCCGGCAGCGGGCGAACTCATGCAACAGGCGCTGGAGCTTGCGCCGCAATGGGCGGCCGGCTGGTTCCGGTTCGGCGAATACACGCAGAAGGCAGCACTTGGAGATGCGGGCTTGGCAACGGCTGCGGGCGCCTACCGCCGGGCGCTGGAACTGGCGCCGGACGATGTCTTCGGAGCGGGCCTGAGGCTTGCCCTGCTCGGCGAAGGGGACGCGCCGGCAAGCCCGCCCAGCCGCTTCATCGAGGGGCTCTTCGATGACTATGCGGACCGGTTCGACATCGCCCTTGTCGAAAAGCTCGGCTATTCCGTACCGGCCGAGCTTGCAGCGCTGGTGGCGCCCTTCTCCCCCTTTTCGACGGTCGTCGATCTCGGCTGCGGCACCGGCCTGTTCGGCGCCGCGATCCGCGACAGTGTAACGCGCCTGGAAGGCTTCGATCTCTCCGGCAATATGCTGGCCAAGGCGCAAGGCAAGAGGATTTATGACCATCTCGGCCAGGCCGACCTCAGCCTGGCGTCGGTCAGCTCCGGCCTGTTTGGCGAGGGCATGCCCAGGCATCGGGCCGATCTCGTGTCGGCAGCCGACGTGCTGATGTATCTCGGCTCCCTGGACGCCGTCTTTCCGCTGGTGCTGGAGCTCCTGTCGCCGCAGGGCATTTTTGCCTTTTCGGTGGAGGATGCCGGCCAGGCGGAAGGTTGCGTGCTGAAGGATTCGTTCCGCTATGCCCATTCGGAGGTCTATGTCCGAACCCTGCTTGGCCGCCACGGTCTCGTGCCTATGGAGATAGAAAATACGGTCATTCGCATGGAAGCCGGAAAACCGGTTCCCGGCATTCTGTTTCTGTCGCGCAAGGCCGCCTGAAGCTCAGCTTCGTGCGTTTTCATCGCGCTTCGCCAAGCGCGGCTGAACCGCCTTGCCGAAGCGGCTGTTGCATTGCAATATCGGGGCAGCAAACAGGAGCGGCAATGGCGGATCAGGAGCAGGCGGGCAGGCGCATGATCGGGTTCTACAGCTTGGATCCCGCTCGCCATACGCCACTGGAGGATGCGCAGGGCATCTTCATCAGCGCCATGGTCGCAGCGCTCGGCCTCTATCTGCTCAACCAGGTGGGCCTGCTCACCAGTGGCACGGCTGGCGTCGCCTTCCTGCTGCACTACGCTTTCGATATCCCTTTCGGCGTGCTCTTCTTCGTGGTCAACCTGCCGTTCTACTATCTGTCGTTCCGGCGGCTCGGCCTTGGCTTCTCGGTCAAGACCTTTGGCGCAATCGCGCTTGTGTCGGTGATTGCCGAGGTCGAGAAGGGCTTCTTCGTCATCCAGTATCTCGATCCCTTCTGGGCAGCCTTGATGGGCGGTATCCTGATCGGCTTTGGCCTTCTCGGGCTTTACCGTCACCGCGCCTCGCTTGGTGGCATCGGCATCCTTGCCATCTTTATCCAGGACCGCTTCAAGATTCCGGCCGGCCTCGTGCAACTCGCCTTCGACCTCTGCGTCATGGCTGCCGCCTTCTTCGTGGTCAGCCCGACGACGGTGCTCTGGTCGCTCCTGAGCGCAGTTATCCTCAACCTGCTCCTCACCATCAACCACCGCTCGGACCGCTACATCGCCGTTCGCTGAACCTTAGTCGGCGCATCGGCATGCCGTTCAATCGGATACGGCATTGGCGAGCCATGCGGAAAAATCCTGCGGCCAGTTCATCGAGTCCGTGCCGGGGCGACCCATGCCGAACCCGTGGCCGCCGCTCTCCGGCTGATGCAGCTCCACCGGGATCCCCGCCTGCTCGCAGGCTGCCTGCATGATCAGTGAATTCTGCGGGTCCGAGACCGGGTCGTTCATCGCCTGCACCATGAACACCGGAGGGCAGTTGGCCTTTACATGCGTCTCCACCGACCATTCGACGCTGAGTGCCGGCTCCGGATGCTCGCCGACCAGCTGCCTGCGGCTCGACGTCCGGTCATAGGGCGACTTCAGCGTGATGATGGGATAGATCAGCGCGGCGAAATCCGGTCGGTCGGAGATCTGGTCGTTCGCATCCACCCGCTCGTAGGACAGGAAGGCCGAACGCGTCGCCGCAAGGCCGAGCAGATGGCCGCCCGCGGAAAAGCCGAGCACGCCGATCCGGTCCGCATGGATGCCGAACCGTCCGGCACCGGCGCGGATCAGCCGGATGGCGCGCTGTGCATCCTGCAGGGGCGCGAGCGGGCCGGCCGTCCAGCCTTCGCCGGGCAGTCGATAGGTGAGCACGAAGGCGGTAATCCCTTGAGCGTTCATCCACCGCGCCGCCGGCAACGCCTCGTTGCGGTTCTCGATGCGCCGATAGCCGCCCCCGGCCGCGATCAGCACTGCCATCCCATTCGGCTGGTTCGCGCGAAAGATCTCGAGGCTCGGCGCAGCCACGTTCGATACAGCGCCGCCGTCGTCCTGTTCGATCGGCCCGGACGGCCCGCCGCCACCGGGTGGCTGGCCCGGCCAGAGCGGCAGGGGCGAGGGGGCAGACGCGAACAGATGGCGCGGAAACAGCGCAGACAGGCTTGCGGCGGCAAGAAGCGAGCGGCGGGTTGGCAGCATGGATCATCCCCGGCATGAGTCTTGAAGCCTTTGACGCCGCACCCGGAATGCGGCAAAATTCCAGCATCTTCGGCAGCCTTTGCAGCGCATGCCTTCTCATCTTCACCATTCTTACTACATGTGCAGCGTGGACCGCATTCAAATCGATGGCACCGTCGACCTGCCCGTTCCCTTCACCCGCTGGTTTGCGGAAAAGGGTTGGCGTCCGCGCGCCCACCAGCTGGAACTTCTAAGCCGCGCCCAGGGCGGCGAAAACATGCTGCTGATCGCGCCGACCGGTGCCGGCAAGACGCTCGCCGGCTTCCTCCCGTCGCTGACCGATCTCGTCCGGCGCGGCAAGGTGCCGCCCGGCTCCGGCTTCAAGGGAATCCACACGCTCTATGTCTCGCCGCTGAAGGCGCTGACGGTCGATATCGAGCGCAACCTGATGAAGCCGGTCACCGAAATGGGCCTCGCCGTCACGGTGGAAAACCGCACCGGCGATACGCCCCAGGCAAAGCGCCAGCGCCAGAAACTCTCGCCCCCGGATATCCTGCTCACCACGCCGGAGCAGGTGGCGCTGCTGCTCGCCAACAAGGAAGCCGAGCGCTTCTTCAAGGACCTCAAATACATCGTCCTCGACGAACTGCATTCGCTCGTCACTTCCAAGCGCGGCCATCTGCTCTCGCTCGGTCTGGCGCGCATCCGCCGCCATGCGCCCCAGGTAAGGACGATCGGCCTTTCCGCCACCGTGTCCGATCCCATGGACCTGCAGACATGGCTGGTGCCGCAGGGCGAGACACCCGCACCGCCCGCGGGCCTCGTCCACGTCACCGGCGGCGCGCCGCCCGATATCACCATCATGGGCACCGAGGGCCGCATTCCCTGGTCGGGACATGTCTCCGTCTATGCCATTCCGGAGGTCTATGAGCAGATCCGGCGCCACAAGACGACACTGATCTTCGTCAACACTCGCTTCCAGGCAGAGCTGCTGTTCCAGACGCTGTGGACTGTCAACGAGGACAATCTGGCGATCGCCCTGCATCACGGCTCGCTTGATGTTGGCCAGCGCCGCAAGGTGGAAGCGGCAATGGCCGACAACAAGCTGCGCGCCGTCGTTGCCACCTCCACGCTCGACATGGGCATAGACTGGGGCGATATCGATCTTGTCGTGCACGTCGGCGCGCCGAAGGGTGCAAGCCGGCTGGCCCAGCGGATCGGCCGCGCCAATCACCGCATGGACGAACCCTCCAAGGCGATCCTCGTGCCCTCTAATCGCTTCGAGGTGATGGAGTGCCAGGCGGCGCTCGATGCCAATTACCTTGGCGCCCAGGATACGCCGCCGGTGGGAGAGGGCGCTCTCGACGTGCTGGCCCAGCACGTCCTCGGCATGGCCTGCGCCGAACCTTTCGATCCGCTCGAACTCTATGACGAAATCATTTCGGCCTCGCCTTACGCGGATCTCAGTTGGGAAATGTTTGAGCGCATCGTCGATTTCGTCGCGACCGGCGGCTATGCGCTGCGCTCCTACGAACGCTACGCCAAGATCCGCAAGCAGGAGGACGGCCGCTGGCGCGTCTCCAACCCCGCCATTGCCCAGCAGTATCGCATGAACCTCGGCACCATCGTCGAGGCCGCCGAGCTCAACGTCCGGCTTGTCAAACCCAACGCCAAGGGCACGGTCGGGCGCGGTGGCATGTCGCTGGGCAAGGTGGAGGAATATTTCGTCGAGCAACTGACCCGCGGTGACACGTTTCAGTTTGCCGGCAAGGTGCTGCGCTTCGAAGGCATCCGCGAAAACGAGTGCCTCGTCTCCAACGCCTTCTCGCTCGATCCCAAGATCCCCGCTTACGCCGGCGGCAAGTTTCCGCTCACCACCTATCTCGCCGATCAGGTCCGTGCCATGCTGGCCGATCCCAAGCGCTGGAAGGCGCTGCCCGACCAGGTGCGCGACTGGCTGGAGATCCAGCAGGAACGCTCCATTCTGCCCAGGCAAGACGAACTGCTGATTGAGACATTTCCGCGTGGCAAGCGCTTCTTCATGATCGCCTATTGCTTCGAGGGAAGGCTCGCCCACCAAACGCTGGGCATGCTGCTCACCCGCCGGCTGGAAAGGGCAGGCGCCCGCCCGCTCGGTTTCGTCGCCACGGATTACTCGCTGGCCGTCTGGGGTCTCGATGATATCGGTGGCATGATCGGGAAGGGGCGCCTCAGCCTGTCGGACCTGTTCGACGAGGACATGCTCGGCGACGATCTGGAGGCCTGGCTCGACGAATCCTACATGCTGAAGCGCACCTTCCGCAATTGTGCCGTCATTTCCGGGCTGATCGAGCGTCGCCATCCGGGCAAGGAAAAGACCGGCCGGCAGGTGACGGTCTCGACCGATCTGATCTACGACGTGCTGCGCAGCCACGAGCCGGACCATGTCCTGCTGGAGGCGACGCGGCGGGATGCGGCATCGGGGCTTTTGGATATTGCGCGCTTAGGCGATATGCTGAAGCGAATCAAAGGGCACATCACCCACCGTGATCTTGATCATGTTTCGCCGCTGGCGGTCCCGATCATGCTGGAGATCGGCAAGGAAAACGTGCCCGGCGAGGCCCATGATGCGGTGCTTCGGGAGGCTGCCGACGAGCTGATCGCGGAAGCCCTGTCCTGAGCGTGAGTAGCGCAGCGAAGCAGGCAAAAAGCAGGAAGACGACAAAGACGTGATGCACCGCCTGGGGCTTGCAGCCCGCTCCACAGTCCCGACAGGTCTCGGTTCCGGCACGGAAGACATTCTGGTGCATGGGGTAGCGGCTGTCTGCGATCCGCTCGGCGGCCTCTACCTGCCGGACACTGGCATGCTGATCGTCTCCGACCTGCACCTGGAAAAGGGCGCGGCCTTTGCCCGCCGCGGCATGATGCTGCCGCCCTACGACACGATCGCCACGCTGAACATTCTTGCAGCCGTCATCGCCCGCTACGACCCGAAGATCGTCGTCTCGCTCGGCGACAATTTCCATGATCGGAGAGGCTCCGAGTACCTGCCTGAAAACCTGCGCGCCCTGATCGCGGACATGGCCCGCGGCCGCGACTGGATCTGGATCAACGGCAACCATGATCCGGACGGAACCACCGACCTTCCCGGCACTTCCACGGACGAACTCTTCTACGGCGGCCTGATTTTCCGGCATGAACCGAGCCTGATCTCGGGCCACGGGAAGACCCGCGGCGAGATCGCCGGTCACCTTCACCCCTCCGCCACCGTGCGTCGCCGGGAAAAATCCGTGCGTCGGGCCTGCTTTGCCTGCGATGGCGATCGCCTTGTCATGCCGGCGTTCGGTGTCCTTTCCGGCGGGCTTGACCTGCGCCACCGCGCCATGCAGGGCCTGTTCAACCACGATGCCCTGGTCGCCCATCTGCTCGGACGCGACCGCATCTATTCGGTGCGCTACGGAAGCCTGCTGGGCTGATCGCCCCAGGGATTAACCCTTTCCTTCAGCCAACGCAGCGTATCGGTCCAGAACCCGTCCCTGTGGCGCGCGTGGAACAGGCCGAAATGCCCGATCCGTGAGTGCCTGTAGACGGCGGGCTCCAGCACGGTCACTGTCCGTTCGGCGCCGGTATAATAGGCAAGGGTCCGGCGGATGGCAGCCACGCTGCCGATGTCGTCGTCCGCAACGGCAATGGCCAGGATGGGCGCCGTTACCGCCGCAAACCGTGCAAGCACAGCCTCGCGCTCCCCTGCCGGATGAGTCATCTCCATCCGGGCTCCGCGAAAGCTCCATTCGTTGGCGACGCCCGCCGGCAGGTCCTCGAGCCAGCCGAGCCGCTTGCCCGGGAAATAGCCGAACGCCGCCGTCAGCACCGGCATCACCACATGCCACCTGAAGAACAGCCGGGCGCGATGCTCCGGCGCATAATCGCGCCAGTAGGCATATTGCGCGCCCACCGTCAGCATCCGCTCGATCCGTGCCGCGTTAGGCGATAGGCCAGGGAGATAGCCGCCGATGCTGTGGCCAACCACCTGCAGCGGTTGATCCGGCCGCCGGTCATGCATGAACCGAAGCGCCGCGTCGAAATCCTGCTCGCCCCAGTCCCGCCAGCGAAACCCGCAGCCCTTGAGGCTCGTCGGTCGCGACAGCCCGATGCCGCGATAGTCGTAGGTCAGTACATCGAAGCCGTGGCTCGCCAGAAACTCCGCATAATAGTGGTAGTAGCGGGCAAGGACGCCGGTTGCCGGGTTGATGATGACGCTGGCAAGCGGCGGCCCCGATGCCGGCCATATATGACCGCCGAGCACAATCCCGTCGAGGCAGGTGATTGTCACCTGTTCACCCGTCGGACGTCGCTTATCCTGCGTCAGCGCCATCTGATTCTCCCGTCGGCGAAGGGAGAATATAGCCCGGTCCTTCGTGCGCAATTGGCCGAAAGGCCAAGGCACTTGCGTCGTCAGCTCAGCGTGGCAGCTTGGCAAATCCCTTGGCAAGGATGGGTCCGGTCGGCCGCCCGGTCGGCGAACCGCCCGCCTGCTCCAGCGTGATCTCGTAGAGCTGGGTATCCTGGGGTTTCGGCAGGGCCGGGCTGTGCAGCGTGGCGGAATGCGCACCCTCCAAAAGCCCGAGCGACATCGGCCCCATGTCGCGCGAGGGCAGCGTCCACACCTGCATGGTCCGGTCGGCCGGAACGGTAAATTCGGTCAGCAGACGAACGCTGGCGGTGTTGTTGCCGAAATCCTCGACCACCGCCTGCACCTCGCCAGCCTCGTTGAGCAGGACGGCAACGACCAGCGGCTCGACAGTTCGGGTGACGCTCCAGGCCAGCCCGACGGCGAGGATCAGCGATGCCGCCATGGCGGAGATGGCCATAGACCGCCACCCGGGCCGCACACCGCCCGCGACGTTGTCGTTGGCCGTGGGAGCGACGGGCTGAGCGCCGGTCTGCGGCACCTGGTCCGGCAGGCGCTCCGCAATCGTGTCCCAAAGGTTCGGCGAGACGCTCACCGGTTCGATGCCCGTATCGAGCGGCAAAAACCGGTCACGGGCGGCAGCCACGGCGTCTGAAAGCGCCGCGTCGTGCGCCATCTCGGCTTCCACCTGCGCTGCCTCGGCCTCGTCTAGAAGCCCGAGCACATATTCGTCGGCAATCGCTGCCAGATCCTGTCGGTCGATCCTCATGCCATGCACTCCCGCAGCGAGGAAAGCCCGCGCCGGATCCACGATTTCGCGGTGCCGAGCGGAATGCAGAGCCGGCCGGCGATCTCGCCATGCGTATAGCCGCCGACATAGGCCATCAGGATGCCGCGCCGCTTGATGTCGTCGAGGCTTCCCAGGCATTCGCGCAGACGGCTGTGGCGATCGAGCGTCTGCCAGGCGGCCATGATCTGCTCCAGCTGGTCGCTGTCCTGCAGCGTTTCCAGCCGTTCGTCTCCCGGCAAGTCCTCGCGTTTTCCGTCGCGCAAGAGGTTGAGGGCCCGGTTGCGCACGATCGCATAGATCCAGCCGCGCGCCGAGCCGCGGTCCGGGCGATACTGGTGGGCGTGCGTCCAGATGCGCAGGAAGGCCTCCTGAACCACCTCTTCCGCCAGATCCCGCCGCCGCACGATCCGCTGCGCCACCGCCACCAGCCTGCCGGACTCCGCATCGAAGATGCGGCGCAAGGCGGTGCGGTCGCCGCTAGCGCAGGCGCCAAGCGCCGCTTCGAGATCCGTCGATAGGTCTGTCGCCAAGGCCAAGCCGTTCTCTCCCGCCGCGTCTATGCTGTGTTGTGCATATTCCGTCTCTGCTGTTGCCACGGCTGCCATGCGCTCGTCCAGTCTCAGATGCATCCCGGCCGGAATGAAGCCGCACTGGAGAGACACGCCGGATGCCGGAAATGGATGCAGCAGAAAATTATTTTTGGCTCCTGCATCCAAACACCTCCCCTCGTGTGTCTTTGAGTCAGGAGCGAGCAAAGGCCCTGAGCCTGGCGTCTCCGGAAGAGATTGAAACACAACGGGAGAATGACATGAAAATCGCTCACACCGCCCTCATCGCCTCCACCATGCTTGTCGCATCGGCTGGCCTTGCCTCCGCCGCTCCGGTTCTCGGCCTCACCGGCGACAAGACGCTGGTCATGTTCGACACCGCAAAGCCCGCCGTGACCAAGACCATGGAAGTCTCCGGCGTGACCAAGCTGGTCGGCATTGATTTCCGCCCCGGCACCAAGACCGTGATCGGCGTGACGTCGGACCAGTCCATCGTCTCGATCAACTTGGAGACGGGCGCCGCCACCGAAGTGGCCAAGATGGACAAGAAGCTGACGATCACCGAAGCGCCTGTCGTCGTTGACTTTAACCCCATGGCAGACCGTCTGCGCTTCATGTCGGGCACCACCAACCACCGCGTCCACCCGGATACCGGTGCGGTCACCGTCGATGGCACTCTGGCCTTCGAGGATGGCGACATGCACAAGGGCGAAACCCCCAACATCGTCTCCGCCGCCTACACCAATTCGATCGGCAAGCCCGAAAAGACGGCGATGTACAACATCGATGCGACTATCGGCGCGCTGATCCAGCAGACCAAGCCGAACGACGGCACGCTGAAGGCGATCGGCAAGCTTGGCCTGAAGGACAAGCCTGGCACCTACGCCTTTGACATCCAGGGCGAGGAAGGCGGCAAGAACACCGCCTATCTCGCGGCCGGCAAGACACTCTACACGGTCAATCTGGAAAGCGGTGCAGCCACCGAAGTCGGCGCCATCACCGGCGTCGAAATGGATGTGCGCGACATCGCCGTTCTCCCGGCCATGTAAGTCGGCAGACTAAGCAGACATTGGGTCGGCGCTGGTCGCCGGCCCCAAGTTTGATCAGGGCGTCAGATCTCGCCCGAAACCTCGCGGCGGCGCCGGTCCAGTTCTTCGGAATAGCGCCGCAGCAGGTGGCTCTCGCTCAGCTGCCCGACGACCTTGCGTTCACTCTGGTTGTTGACGACCGCCAGCGCTTCGGCTTCGGTCCTGTCGAAGATGGCTGCCGCCTGCTTGGCATTCATGGTCGGCAGTAGCACATCGGTCTGGTAGCGCGCGTAGGCCAAGAGCGACTGCGGCTGGTCCACATCTTCGCGAGGTGCCGCATAAATATCCGGCAGCAGAATCAGGCCTGCATATTTCCCGGCCTCGTCGATCAGCACCACCCGCTGCGTGGCCCCAAGACGAAACTCCTTGCGGAACTCCTCGAGCGGCATCGTCACCGATGCCGTGCGCACGTCGGGACGCATCAGCCGGCCGACCGTCAGGTTGCGGATCCAGCCCACGTCATGAGCACTGCGGATACCCTCGCCGCGCAGGTGAAAACGCCAGGTGGCAAAGGAATAGCCGAACGTGGTTCTGACGACCACGGAGGAGGTGATCACCGCAGCAAGCGCGAGCGCCGTGATGGGAAAGTCGCCGGTGAGTTCCAGCGCCAGGAAGGTCATGGTTAGCGGCCCGCCGATCACCGAGACCGAAAGGGCGCTCATTCCCACCACCGCATAGATCACCGGTGTCAGGGTAGCATGCGCGAAGACGTATGGAGCGCCATAGGCGAACAGCTTGCCCAGCAGCGCGCCCAGAAACAGCGAGGCGAAGAACAGGCCGCCACGGAAGCCGGCACCAATGGAGATGGCCGAGGCGAGCGACTTCATCAAAAGAACGGCCAGCAGCGCGGAAATGGTCATGCTCGCATCGAGGCTGACATGCAGGGCGCCGTGGCCGGCCGACAGCACCTGGTTGTCCACCAGCCCCAGCAGGCCCACCGCCACGCCGCCGATGGCCGGGCGGATGATCGGCGAGATCGAGCTTCTGCGCGCCAGTTCCTCCACATAGGTGACGCCCTGCATGAGCAGGATGCCGGCGCCCGCGCAGACGATGCCGAGCACGATGGCCGGCAGGTAATCGGCCGGCATCACCGCGCCGAAACTGCCGATGTCGATCAGGAAGGCGTCGCCCACCAGCAGCCTCGCCGTAAAGGTGGCAAGCAGCGCCGAAACGACCACGGGGGCAAGGCTGAGGATCGTATAGGTGCCGATGATCAGCTCGAAGGCATAGAAAGCGCCGGTCAGCGGGGCGTTGAAGGCGGCAGCGATTGCGCCGGCCGCACCGCAGCCGACAAGAATGCGCATGTCCGCGCGGCGCAGTTGCAGCAGCAGTCCGATTTTCGATGCGAGCCCTGAGGCAAGCTGCGTGTAGCCGGCCTCCAGCCCGACGGATGCTCCAAACCCGTTGGAAATCAGGTTCTGCACCGCAACGATGATACTGTCTGTGAGCGATAGCCGTCCGCCATGCAGGGCGTTCGCCTCGATCGGGTCGACCATCGGTTTCTTGCGCCACTTGCGCATCCACAAAAGCAGCAGGCCGAGCAGAATGCCGCCGCCGACCGGGGCCCCCAGGACGATCAGCGGGTTGAGGCCGCTGGCGGAACTCAGTCTCTCGTCTGCTGCGATCCCGAACACGAGCTGGTGGAGTGCGCTCGAGATCCAGCTCATGGCAGCCACCCCGAGACCCGCCAGCACACCGACGAGTGCTGCGATCGCGATCAGCCCCACCTCGCTGCGGCGCACGAGCAGGCGCAGTTCGGCCGGGCGGAGCAGGTGGCGGGCGCGCGGCGGGAGCGATTTCAGGTATGTGAGCATGGACACGCAGGTACTGGAAGATCTGCCCTAAACTAGGGCGCGGAGCAAAGCAGGCAAAGGATATTGGGTCGGAGAATTTGCCGGCGGCGAAGGTCGATCGGATATCGGGGGATGGTGTAGCGTCTCAATCCTTCCGGAATATGATGCTCGCGCCCCAGCCGGTCACCACCGCGATCAGCACGCACAACAGGCCGTAGGCGAACGGCCTCTCGTGTGCCGCATCGCTGATGGCCTGCTCGAGGCCGGTCTTCACCACCCGCAGCGGCGTCTCGCGCTGGAAGATCAGGTTGCCGCTCTTGAACAGATAGGCGCGCACCATCTGCTGTCCATCCGGAATGTTGGCCGGCAGGCGCAGCGACGCGCGAAACAGGCTGGAGGAGACGAAGCGCACGCCGCTCGTATCGCGCTGATAGAGCCCGCTGCCCAGTTTCAGGCGGCGATAGGCATCGCGGAACTCAGTGATGGCGCCGGAATCGCGGATGTAACCCACGGGGTCGAGCGGCAGGTGCTCGATCCCCACCCCGACGCTGGAGAAGCTCGGCCCCTGGTCGAGCACGTCGATCTGCCGGGTGCTGGCGATGGAGTAGCTTTCCGGCACCTGCTGGAAGGTCATGGATTCGGTGTTCATCCAGATCCCGAGCACGCGCTCCTTCTTGCGCACGGTGGCATAGTCGCGCGGTCCCTCCAGCGTCACCACCACGTCGTACTGCCCGATCGCCAACAGCAGTTCGTCGGCATTGGTCAAAGCCCCGAAGATGGTGAGGTCGGCGCCGCGGAAATCCGAGGTGATCGCGATTTCATTGGAGGAGACGCCGATCTCCAGCCCTTCCTTCACGGCCGACGCCTGGCCGAACGGCACCTGCGCTGCAGCCGGCATGCAGGGCATCAAGGCCAGCAGCCCAAGAAGGGCAAAGATCCTGGAGCGCGCGCGCATCAGTAGGACTGCCCCCCGACCGCCACCGAGAAGATGTCGTCCGGCGTCACCACCAGGCCGATTGCAAGACGCACGCCGACCGCCAGAACCAGCAGGCCGAGCAGGGCGCGCAGCTGTTCGCCGCGCAGCTTTTGTCCCACCCGAACGCCGTATTGCGCACCGATGACGCCCGCGACCATCAGGATGGACGCGAGCACGATGTCGACCGAATAGTTGGTCACCGCCTGCACCATGGTCGTATAGGCGGTCACGAAGATGATCTGGAACAGCGAGGTTCCCACCACGACGCTGGTCGGAATGCGCAGCAGGTAGATCATCGCGGGCACCATGATGAAGCCGCCGCCGACGCCCATGATCGAGGTCAGGATGCCGATGCCGAAACCCAGCGCCACCACCGGAATGGCCGACAGGTAGATCTTGGATTTCTTGAAGCGCATCTTTAGCGGCAGCCGGTGCACCCAGTTGTGCTGGCCGGGACGTCGCAGCGGCAGTGGCTGGTCGGTCTTGGCGCGGCGCATGGCGCGCACGCTTTCCTGCAGCATCAGGGCGCCGATCGTGCCGAGCAGTACCACGTAGAGAAGCGAGATGAACAGGTCGAGCTGCCCGAGCCGCCGTAGCCAGGAAAAGATCCACACGCCCACGGTCGCGCCCGCAAGACCTCCCACCAGCAGCACGCTGCCAAGCTTCATGTCCAGCGTTCCGCGCCGGAAATGCGTGATGGCGCCGGAAATGGACGAAGCCACCACCTGGTTGGCACCCGTTGCCACGGCCACGACCGGGGGGATGTTGTAGAAGATCAGCAGCGGGGTGATGAGGAAGCCGCCGCCCACCCCGAACATGCCCGACAGGAACCCCACGGCCGCACCCATGCCGAGGATAATCAGGATGTTCACCGAAAGCTCAGCGATCGGCAGGTAGACGGTCACGGTATGAACCTCGGCAAAACGCGGAAACGAACGTTACAGCGGCCGCATCGAAGGATGCCCGCTGCAACGGTGAAGGGACTTCATTCCACATGCCGGCTGAACGACAGATGAAACCTCATCCCTGATGCGTCGGTGCCAGCGGTCAAGTCAATTCGCAAGCGCCCCGATGCGCCTTTGCCGTTGCCGTTTGTTGGCGGCGAGTTGCGGAATGTCCGCACCTCGCCTAACCCGGTCGGATCAGTCGTCTTACCTCTTGCGGGCGAGAAGCGCCTTCACCAGGGCATCATTGATCTTGCCGTTCGGCTCCTGGCCGACGGACGCCTGGAAGCCCTTGATGGCATTGACCGTCTTCTGGCCCATCTTGCCGTCCGGCTTGCCGGCATCAAAGCCGTTCTTGTTGAGAATAGCCTGGACGTTGCGGATGGCCTTTTCCATGTCGATCGATGCGGTCGTCAGCGGCGTGCCGGAAGCGGCCCATTCGTCGGGAAGGTTCACGGAATTGGCGCGTGGATCCGGTGTCTTCAGCTGCCACTGGTCCAGCTTGGCGCGGGCGCCTTCCAGCTGTTCCTTGCGCATGGCCTTGGCCACTTCGTCACGCTTCTGCGCGGCATCCTTGTCCCCGCCCTTGGCGGCGATCGCGAACCACTTGTAGGACTGTTCCAGGTCCTGGGGTACGCCGTTGCCGCGAGCGTAGAGAATGGCGAGGTTGAACTGGCTGTCGGCCACGCCCAGATCGGCGGCACGGCTGAACATGTCCACGGCTGCCGCGTAGTCCGGTTGGCCGGTCGCACCCGAGGCATAGAGGACTGCGAGGTTGTGCATGGCGTTCGCATTGCCGGCATCGGCCGCCTGGCGATAATAGACGACGGCCTGTGCGAGGTCGCGTGGAACGCCGGTGCCTTTTTCCAGAAGGTTGGCATAGCGATACTGTGCCGGCGCAAGACCCTTGTCGGCGGAAAGCTTGTACCACTTGGCGGCTTCGGAAAGGTCTGACGGCACGCCGCGACCTTCGGTAAAGCGGGCGCCCACTTCAAACAGCGCATTGGCGTCGCCGGCTGCCGCAGCCTCAGAAAGCGATTTCGGCTCGATCCCGGCCGGAACCGCGATCGTCGGCTGCGCCTCGGCTGGCGGGACGGCAACGAAGCGGTCGGCGGACGGTGGGGCACCTGAGGGTGCCATGG
The DNA here is from genome assembly GCA_900472675.1 of Hyphomicrobiales bacterium. Classification (GTDB taxonomy): domain Bacteria; phylum Pseudomonadota; class Alphaproteobacteria; order Rhizobiales; family Rhizobiaceae; genus Neorhizobium. The sequence continues at coordinate 243,542 of UCJA01000006.1, read as the reverse complement.
CCGCGGCCTGGCCCTCGGCCGGCTGCGGGTCCGTCAGATGGCTGCTGGCGACGCTGTCCTGGCCGGTCGCGTCAGGCGCGGGGGAGGCCGGGGTTTGCGCCGTCTCGTTGGCGAATGGGGTGCTGGTGGCGTCCGACGAGGTGGACGGAGCATCGTTCGTCGCAGCAGGTGTTTCCGGCTGGGCAGAAACCGGGGGCTGCGCTTCGACGGCGGCCGGCGGTGCAAGATCGGCAGGCGAGGTCAGCGTCCTCACCAGCGGCACGGCCATCAAAGCCAGAAGCACGGCGCCTACGGCCAGGAGGATGGGGCGGCGATGCCGAGCAAGCGTCGTGCCGAGGCCACCGCTGGCCGCAGCACTGGCTGCAGCGGTCTTGCCGCCGGAAAGCTTGGCGGTCTTGCGAGCACCCTTCAGCGCGTTGGTCTGCGAAGGATCGGTTTCCTGCGCGGCGGCCTTTGCGGCGCGGCGCGCAGCAGCAATATAGTCGGCGCGATCGCCGGCAGGTGTCCGTTCGGCGCCGAATTCACCGGCTGCCTGGCTGGCGCGCACGCGCTCCAAAATCTTCTTGACGTCCGGTGCACCAGTGCCCGGTTCCAAGAGGTCGTTCTCGCGGTCTGGCGGCAGCGTGTCGGAGGGATCGAGCGACGGCGTCGGATCGACCACCGCCCGCGCGGGTGTCTGCGCCTCTTCAACCTTGGCTGCGGGACGGAAGCGGCGGGTCAGTCCCTGCAGCAGGCTCGGCTTGGGCTGGCTGGTTGTCTGCTTGGCAGGTGCAGCAACGGTGTTTTGCATGGCCTGCGCCAGGTCATCGTCCGCAGACCCATAAGCGGTGGAGCTCTGCAGCTTTGCGCGGGTCGAGGTTTCGAGATCGGCGAGCTCTTCGAGCAGCAGGTCGGAAGCTGCGGGAGCGGAAAGCGGGGCGGCAGCCGGCATGGCGGGCGCCGGGCGGCTTGCTTCCGGGCGCAGCGGCTGCAGCCGCGCTGCCGTATCAAGGTGGGCGGGCTCTGGTGGCGCGGTGAACCGGTGTTCCATGCTGTCGAGCCGGTCTGCGATCTGCACCAGCGTCTGGTGCAGCGCCTCGAACGTGTGGTGGGTGCGGTCCTCGGAGCTGCGGGTCAGGTCTTCCAGATGGCGCAGGTCGTCGGCAAGGCCTGCAAGGGCGGCCATGTCGGCAGCTGCGACCGGAGCGCCGCCAGCGATGTTGTGGGAAAAGGCCTCGACCACCGTCTCGGCCGCCTGGCGGGCAGCCTCGATGATGTATTCGTCGTTGGTGGCCATGTAGTTTTCGATCGCCACCATGCGCGTCTCCAGCTCGGGAGACATGCCGACAGTGCCGTGCGAGGGCTGGCTGATCAGCGTCGACAGATGGGCGATCTGGTCTTCCAGGCCACGCAGCGCATCCTCGTCGCTGCGCGGAGCAGCCGAGGCTTCGTCGAGCCGCGCGGCAATATCGCTCAGACGGTCTTCGATGCGCCCGAACGCGCTCTCATGAACGGCCGGCTGCTGCGGCGGAAACTCCAGCGAGTCGATGCGGGTGGCGAGGTAGTCCAGACGTTCGGCAAGCACGTCGCTGACCGAGCCCTGCTCGAGGCCGTCGATCTTGCGGGAAATATCGGCGAGGTAGGCGCCAAGGTCCGGCTGGGCAGGCCGCTGCGTCTGCTGCAGCAGTGTCGACAACTGCTCGAGGCGTTCCTCAAGCCGCATCGCGGCCTGTTCTTCTGCCAGTTCCTCCATGCGGCCGGCCAGCGCCTCGATGCGCTCCGAAAGCACGTCGGTCTGCGAAGGGGCAGCCGCTGCATGGCTGATGTGGTCAATCTGGTCGGCGATCGAACCGATGCGGCCTTCCAGCCGATGCAGCATGGACTGGTCGATGGACGCGGCCGCGGTGGCACGGCTGCCGGCCGCAATCGCGCGGCTGATCTCGTCGAGCCGTTCGTCAAGCAGTGCAAACTGCTGGTGAGCCGCCTGGTCGTTCGGCTGCATGCGCGAGCCGAGCTGCTCCATGGCGCTCGCCACCGTGATCAGCTTCTGCTCCAGCGCGTGAATGACCGGGTTGTCGGCCATGGCACCCAGCTGCGCCTTGATGTCTTCGATCCGGTAGGCAAGTGCCACCAGTTCGTCGCGCAGGCTCTCCGGACCGCTGTCGAGCATGCGGCCTTCCACGTCGCGCCAGTGATCTTCCAGGCGACGGATGGTTTCCTCATGGGCAAGCCCACCCATGGCGACCCGCAATTCCTCGAATTCCTGGCGCAGTTCCAGCGCTTCGGGGCTCGAGCGGTGGCCGAGCTGGTTGATGCTCTCGGCAAGACGCCCAAGGTCGGCGCGCAGGTCATCGGCAGAAGGCTGGTCTTCGGCAATCGTGCGGATCGAGCGGATCTCGGCCCGAAGCGCGGTCATTTCCCGGCTCACGCCCTCGGAAATGTCCTGCTTCAACTGCTGGCGCAGATTGACCAGCGCGTCGGCGATGTCGCGCATGCTGGAATCGGCGGGAGCAGCGATCGTCTCGCGCGGCGCAGGCCGCAGCGGCTCGCGGCGGCGCGTGTCGGCGATCGGTGCAGCCATGGTGGAAGAGGGCTCATAGCCAGCTGAGGACGCATGCGCCTGCAGAGCATCCTGGCGGATGCCGCGTCCGGCGTCGAGCATGCGCTGCCGTTCACGGATGGCTGCCAGCGGATTGCTGGGCGTCTGGGCGTCCGGACGGCTGGACGGCCGCGGCGCCCGGGGTGCAAGCCAGCCGTCGCGCCGGTCCTGGACCTCGGCCTGTGGCGCAACCTCGCGGCCGGGCGCACCCATCAGCCCCTCGATCCGAGCTTCCAGCCCTTCGATCGTGCGGCTCAGCGCATCGATGGAGGAGTGTCCGCCCTGAGGCTTCGATGTTGCTCGTGATCCGTTCATGGTCTTGCTCGTTTCGACGTTGTACCGACAGGAGGTAGCGGCTGTCCGGCAGGCCGTTCTGATGCGAAGGAATGAAGAGTGCTGCCGATGACTGACGAGGCCGGCGCACCGCTTCAACACCCCACAATTTTCCCGAACGTGGTAAATAACCGGTTAACCGGTGCAGAAATTTTTAACCTTTTCCAACTTGACGGGGCGCTGACGGGCTTTTGGGCGCGGCACGAGGGTCTGGACGGTCCGAACCGGGTGTCCGGGCAGGACAGAAATGTGTCCTGAGGCATTTCCCTCCCGATTGACGTTTACGCGCACGTCAAATATTAATGGGCACAACGAGCGGGTGGTAGGGCTCGCAGCGAGGATCAGGAGGAGGCCAGCCATGCCTGTCTACAAGGCGCCGGTAAACGATACGCTGTTTGTCTTGAACGATGTCCTGGGGCTGGAACGCTACGGCAACCTGCCGGGCTTTGCCGATGCGACCCTTGACACGATCGAGGCCATTCTCGGCGAGGCCGCGAAAGTGGCCGAGGAAGCGCTTTTCCCGCTGAACCTCTCGGGCGACCAGGAAGGCTGCACCCGCCGCGACGATGGCACCGTGACAGTGCCGAAGGGCTTCAAGCAGGCCTATGACCAGTATTGCCAGGGTGGCTGGATCGGCCTGGCCGTTCCGGAGGAATTCGGCGGCCAGGGCCTGCCCTATACGCTGCATGCTGCCGTCGGCGAGTACATGTCCTCGGCCAACATGTCGCTGATGATGTATCCGGGCCTGACGCAGGGGGCGATTGCCGCCATCCTCGTGCACGGCTCCGACGAGCAGAAGAGCACCTATCTGCCCAAGATGGTGGACGGCAGCTGGTCCGGCACGATGAACCTTACCGAGCCGCATTGCGGCACCGACCTTGGTCTCTTGCGCACCCGGGCGGCGCCCCAGGACGATGGTTCCTACAAGCTGTCCGGCCAGAAGATCTTCATCTCCGCCGGCGAACACACGATGACCGACAACATCGTCCATCTGGTGCTGGCCCGCATCGAGGGCGCCCCGGAAGGTACCAAGGGCATCTCGCTTTTCATCGTGCCGAAGATGCTGGTGAACGAGGACGGCTCCCTCGGGGCCCGCAACGCCGTCACCTGCGGCGCCATCGAGGAAAAGATGGGCATCCATGGCAATGCCACCTGCGTCATGAACTACGACGAGGCGACCGGTTATCTGATCGGCGCCGAGAACAAGGGCCTCTCGGCCATGTTCGTGATGATGAACGAGGCCCGCCTCGGCGTTGGCCTGCAGGGCCTGTCCGTCTCGGAAATCGCCTACCAGAATGCCGTCACTTACGCCCGCGATCGCATCCAGGGCCGCTCGCTCTCCGGCGTCAAGGCGCCGGACAAGGCCGCCGACCCGATCATCGTGCATCCGGATATCCGCCGCACCCTGATGACCATCCGCGCCTTCAACGAGGCCGGTCGCGCCTTCATGCTCTGGACAGCGCTGAAATCCGACATCGCCCATCGCTCGGAAGATGCAGCGGAACGCCAGAACGCCGACGACCTGCTTGGCCTTGCCACCCCGATCCTCAAGGGCGTACTGACCGACAAGGGCTTCGACCATGCGGTGATGGCGCAGCAGGTCTATGGCGGCCACGGCTATATCGAGGAATGGGGCATGAGCCAGTATGTCCGCGATGCCCGCATTGCGATGATCTACGAAGGCGCCAACGGCATCCAGGCGCTCGATCTCGTCGGCCGCAAGCTGGCGCTCAATGGCGGCCGCGCGGTCATGGCCATGTTCAAGGAAATCGGCGATTTCTGCCAGGAAAACCGTACCGACGAGGCCATGGAGCCCTACACCAAGACCCTGAAGAAGGGCTTGAACGACCTCCAGGCCTCCACCATGTGGTTCATGCAGAACGCCATGGCCAAGCCCGACAATGCCGGTGCCGGCTCCACCGACTACATGCATCTGTTCGGCGTCGTGACGCTGGGCTACATGTGGGCGAAGATGGCGAAGGCAGCGCAGGAGAGGCTGGCCGCCGGCGACGTCCGGGAGGACTACCTGAAGGCAAAGCTCGTCACCGCCCGCTTCTTCATGGAGCGCATCATGCCGGAAACCGCCATGCGCAAGTCGCGCATCGAGGCCGGCGCCGACACGATGATGGAACTGCCGGCCGAGGCGTTTTGAGCGTTGGCTACCCCCTCACCAAGAACCTCTCCCACAAGGGGAGAGGGGGCGTCGCGGGTGCCTCACCGGTTTCTCTCCCCTTGTGGGAGAGAAAGCGATTTCAGCATCTTAGCTTCGGCTAAGTGCAAGAAATTGCAAGTGAGGGGATCACTCACGACCACAAAAGTTTAAAGGCGTTTGATCGCCGATAGGGAGATGACATCATGACCGAGGTCTTCATTTACGATCACGTGCGCACGCCCCGCGGCCGCGGCAAGAAGGACGGCAGCCTGCACGAGGTACCCTCGGTGCGGCTCGCCGCCAAGACGCTGGAAGCCATTCGCGATCGCAACGGGCTCGACACCGCAACCGTCGATGACATCATCTTCGGCTGCGTCGATCCGGTCATGGATTCCGGCGCCGTCATTCCCAAGGCTGCCGCATTCGAGGCCGGCTATTCCAACCGCGCACCCGGCATGCAGATCTCCCGCTTCTGCGCCTCCGGGCTCGATGCGGTCAATTTCGCAGCCGGCAAGGTCATGGCCGGCGCCGATGACATCGTCATTGCCGGCGGTGTCGAGTCGATGTCGCGCGTCGGCATGGGCATGTCCGGTGGCGCCTGGTACATGGACCCCTCCGTCAACTTCCCAGCCTACTTCATGCCGCAGGGCGTTTCGGCGGACCTGATCGCCACTAAATACGGCTTCACCCGCGATGACGTGGACGCCTATGCGGTCGAGAGCCAGAAGCGCGCCGGCCATGCCTGGGACGCCGGCTACTTCAAGAACTCGGTCATTCCGGTCAAGGACCAGAACGGCCTCACTATCCTGGACCGCGACGAGCACATGCGCCCGACCACCGACATGCAGGCGCTCGCCTCCCTCAATGCCTCGTTCCAGATGCCAGGCGAGATGGGTGGCTTCGAGGCCGTCGGCATCCAGGCCCATCCGGAAATCGAAAAGATCAACTACGTCCACCACGCCGGCAATTCGTCCGGCATCGTCGATGGCGCCGCGGCCGTGCTGATCGGCTCGAAGGCCGGCGGGCAGTCCATGGGCGTTAAGCCGCGTGCCCGCATTCGCGCCTTTGCAAACATTGGCTCGGATCCGGCGCTGATGCTGACCGGCCCGGTCGACGTCACGGAAAAGCTGCTCGCGCGCTCCGGCATGACGATCGCCGACATCGACCTGTTCGAACTGAACGAGGCCTTTGCCGCCGTCGTGCTGCGCTACATGCAGGCCTTCGACATCTCCCACGACAAGATGAACGTCAATGGAGGCGCCATTGCCATGGGCCATCCGCTGGGCGCGACCGGCGCCATGATCCTCGGCACCGTTCTGGACGAGCTGGAACGCCGCGATCTGAACACTGCCCTGGTCACGCTCTGCATCGGCGCCGGCATGGGCACCGCGACCATCATCGAGAGGGTCTGAGTATGAGCTTCAACACTGGCACGATCGAAGACGAATATACTCATGTCAACGACCACTGGTCGCCTCGCGTCATTGCTGATCTCAACGGCCAGAGCGTCAAGGTCGCAAAGGTCAAGGACCAACTGACCTGGCATTCGCACCGCGACGAAGACGAGCTTTTCCTGATCTGGAAAGGCGCGCTCACCATCGAATATCGCGATCGGCCGCATGTCCATCTCAAGGCAGGTGATTTCCATGTCGTGCCCAAGGGTGTCGAGCATAACCCGGTCGCTGCCGAGGAATGCTGGATCATCCTGTTCGAGCCGTCCGAGACGAAACACACCGGCGATATCGTGGTTGAAAAGACCAAAACGCTGGATGCTCAGCGAAGCCATCTGTCGGCCTGAGCGGGAGGAGAACCCATGAGCACCTATACTAATTTCACGGTTGAAACCGATGCAGACGGCATTGCCCTCGTCACCTGGGACATGCCGGGCAAGTCGATGAACGTCTTTACCGTCGAGGTGATGGATGAGCTTGAGGCGATCCTCAGCCAGACCGTCGCCGATGAGGCCGTCAAGGGCGTCGTCTTTACCTCGGGCAAATCCTCCTTTTCCGGCGGCGCCGATCTCACCATGATCCGCGGCATGTTCACCATGCTCGCCGATGAGCGTGCCCGCGATCCGCAGGCCGCGGCGCAGAAATTGTTCGATGTTGCGGGCCGTATGACCTGGCTGTTCCGCAAGATCGAAACCAACGGCAAGCCCTGGGTTGCCGCCATCAACGGCACCTGCATGGGCGGCGCTTTTGAGCTTTCGCTCGCCTGCCACGGTCGCGTCGCCGCCAATTCGAAAGCGGTGAAGATTGCGCTGCCAGAGGTCAAGGTCGGCATCTTCCCGGGCGCCGGCGGCACGCAACGTGTCTCGCGTCTCGCCAATGCGCAGGATGCCCTGCAGATGATGACTACCGGCCAGAGTCTGACGCCGAGCCGCGCCAAGGCCATGGGCCTTCTCCACCAGGTCGTCGAGCCCGATCAACTGGTGACCGCCGCAAAGCAGATGATCAAGGACGGGCTGAAGCCTGTCGCCCCCTGGGACGAACGCGGCTTCAAGGTGCCGGGCGGTGGCGTCTGGACGCCAGCGGCTGCCCAGCTGTTTCCCGCAGCCCCGGCCATCCTGCGCCGTGAAACCGCCGGCAATTATCCAGGCGCGCTCGCCATCCTGAAATGCGTCTATGAAGGCCTGCAGCTTCCCTTCGACACGGCGCTGAAGGTCGAGCAGCGTTATTTCACGCAGGTCCTGCAGACGACCGAAGCCTTCTCGATGATCCGCTCGCTGTTCATTTCCATGCAGGAACTGGGCAAGGGCGCCCGTCGCCCGGCAGGTGTCGAAAAGAGCGAGATCCGCAAGGTCGGCGTCGTCGGCGCCGGCTTCATGGGCGCCTCGATCGCCTATGTCACGGCAGCCGCGGGCATTCCCGTCGTCCTCATCGACCGGGATCAGGAAGCGGCCGACAAGGGCAAGGCCGTCTCCGAAAAGCTGGTGGCCGATAGCGTTGCCAAGGGCCGCCTGACGAAGGAAGAAGGCGAAAAGCTACTGTCCCTCGTCACGCCGACACCCGACTATGGCACGCTTGCCGACGTCGACCTTGTCGTCGAAGCCGTCTTCGAAGACCGTGCCGTGAAGAAGGCCGTCATCGAGCAGGTAGAAGCCGTGATCGCGCCGACCACCATCTTCGCCTCCAACACCTCGACGCTGCCCATCACCGGCCTTGCCGAAAATTCCAAGCGCCCGGAGCAGTTCGTCGGCGTGCATTTCTTCTCGCCGGTCGAAAAGATGATGCTGACCGAGGTTATCCTCGGCGAAAAGACGGGCGACCGGGCGCTGGCCATGGCGCTTGATTTCGTTGCCAAGATCAAGAAGACGCCGATCGTCGTCAACGACACCCGTGGCTTCTTCGTCAACCGTTGCGTCTTCCGCTACATCAACGAAGCCTATGACATGCTGATCGAAGGCGTGCCGCCGGCGATGATCGAGAATGCCGCCAAGATGGCCGGCATGCCGGTCGGCCCGCTGTCGCTCAACGACGAGGTCGCCGTGGATCTCTCCCAGAAGATCATGAAGGCCTCGATTGCCGATCTCGGCGAGGCATCCGTGAAGCCAGAGCACATGGCGCTGGTCGACAAGCTGGTAAACGATCTCGATCGTCGCGGCCGCAAGAACACCCGCGGCTTCTACGACTATCCAGCCAAGCCAGCCAAGAAGTCGCTGTGGCCGGGCCTCAAGGACCTCTATCCGCAGAAGCCGGCCTCCGACATCGACGTCAATGTCTTGAAGCAGCGCTTCCTGGTCACGATCGCGCTCGAGGCGGCCCGCACGGTGGAAGAAGGCATCGTCACCGATCCGCGCGAGGCGGACGTCGGATCCATCCTCGGCTTCGGCTTTGCGCCCTATACCGGCGGCACACTCTCCTACATCGACGGCATGGGCGTGAAGACTTTCGTGGCACTGGCGGAAAAGCTGGCCGCCACCTACGGCGAGCACTTCAGGCCGACGCCGCTGCTCAACGACATGGCAGCCAAGGGCGATACCTTCTACACCCGGTTCGACCCCTATGCGCCGGTGAGCGCAGCGGCCTGAGGAGAAACCCCAATGGCTAAATCGGTGTGGCGAGAAGCGGCTGGTAGCAGCACGCTTTCGCCATACCCTTGACGGGGACAGGGCTTGCTGCCGGCCCGTCAGCTACTCGGCGTTCTGGAGTTGCGTAAGCGGCGCCGTCATTTCCGCGACGAATCCGCTTGGTGCGTAATCGAGCTGAACACCGCCGTTGCCGATCAGCCCCATCCGGATCAACTTTGACCCGAACCCCCGGCGGTCCGGCAATGCCACGGGCGGGCCATCCGTTTCGCGCCAGTGGAAGCGCAGCATCTGCACATCGCCAGTTCCTTCAACAGTCCACTTGATCGTAACGCGACCGGCCTCGTTCGAAAGTGCCCCGTACTTCATGGCATTGGTGGCAAGTTCATGCAGAAGCAGTGCAAGTGACAGCGTCCCCTTCTGGCCGACCATGATGTCCGGCCCGTCAATATCGAGACGTTCCGTTGGCAGTATCCGATTGAGCGTCGCCGCGATGATTTTGAACATCGAGCCTTCGTCGCGGCTCTGGTCGAGAAGCACGTCGTGTGCCGAACTCAGGGCCTGCAGTCTCTTCTCGAACGTCTCCACATGGACGCGGTCCGTTACGGGCTTCAGGGTCTGCTGGGCAATCGCCTGAACCATGGCCAGCATGTTTTTCAGACGATGACTGATCTCGCTGTTGATGATGTCTTGTTGGGCCTCGGCCCTCTTGCGCTCGGAAATGTCGGACAGCACGACAACGGCCCCCGCAAGGCCGCCGTTTGAATCGTCGATCGCTTCGCCGACGATGGAAATCCAGATTTCACTTTGATCCCGTCGTCGAAACAGAACCTCCATCTCGTCGGTCCTGCATTCGCCGGCCATGATGCGGGCCAGTGGGAAGTTCTCTGGCTTGACCTTTGTGCCGTCGGCATAGCGCGCAGAAAAAATGCCGTACTCGTCCGTCGACTTTGCTTCCGTCGCATCCTGGCCGATAAGCTCCATCAGCGTTTCGTTCTGCATGATGATCCGCCCCTCGGGCGCTGTCGCCAGTGCGACACCGACAGGCATACTGTCCAGAACAGTCCTGAGCTGCCGCTCGCGATCCCGAAGTTCTGTTTCCAGGCGAAGGCGCTCCGTAACCTCCACGAACAGCACGATAAACGTGTCGGGTCCGAGCGGCTGGGCGTGGCCCTCATACCAGCGACCGATGGTGCCGACCTGCCGGGTGAACACCGATGGCTTGCCGGAATTCACAACATTGGCAAATTCGAATACCCACTCGTCTTCGATGCCTGGAAAGACTTGGCGGATCGTTCGCCCCAGGACTAGGTGCGGTGGCATGCCGACCAACTCGCCCCAGGCCCGGTTGACTTCCTTGTAGCGCCAATCGACGATGTTGTTGTCCGCATCCCGGATCACTTCGCCAAGGATGAACCCTTCTTCCAGCTTCTCGAACAGGCTTCGCCAGTATGCTTCGCTGTCTCTGAGGCGCTCTTCTGCCTTGACGCGCTCCGTCACGTCGATGAACACCGAGGCGATGCGGTCCTCATCGAGCCGACGAATGCGGTTCTCAAACCAACGTCCGCCCATGACCGAGGTCTGGTTGGCATGCAGGAGAACGGTTCCCGTCTCCAGGACACGAGCATAAGCGGGGAGCATGTCATCGGCGACATGTGGCACGACCTCCAGCAGACTGGAGCCGACAACCTTTTCGGGAGATAAACCCGTCAGTCGCTCGAAGGCCGGATTGATCTCTTCAAACATCACGTCTTTCAAGCCGCCATGATCATCGCGAATGGCACTCGCGATGTAGTAGCCCTCCTGCATGTCGGAAAACAGGCTGCGATATTTCAGCTCGGAGATAGCGAGAGCAATTTCCTTTTCGACAATCTTTGCCAGCGCCTCCAGGGATTTGCGGTCTCGCGTGGTCCAGTTGCGAGGCTTTGCGTCGATGGCGGCAAGAGCGCCGACGAGTTCGCCTGTCGGCAGAGCGATCGGCACCCCGAGGTAGGCGATGACGCCTAGCTCTCCGATCGCCTCGTTCTGCATGACCAGGTCATGCAGCGTTGCGTCGTTGACGACCAGGGGTGCGTTGCCCGCAACCACGTGCTGGCAAAACGAATGCGTCATCGGCGTCTCGCCCAGCGTCGCCCAGGGCTGCGGCAGCCCGCAGTGGCCGGCAAATACCTGGCGGTCCTCATCGACGATCGAGATGATGGCGATCGGCACATCGAGCATGGCGCGCACGAGCTCGGTCGACAGGCCAAACTGCTCCTTGCCGGAGCCGTCCAGAAGGCCGCTTCGCTTGATGGCGCGAATGCGCTTCCTCGCTAGCTCTGGGTTCATAAAGGTCTCGTATAAGGGGCCTAAGCGGACCGCCAGAGAGGGTTTCGAAGAAGCCAGGAAGCGCTGTGCTTTGTCGCTTCCGAAAATGACGTCTGTTATGATGCGGCCATATAGGGCACCCGAACCGAACTCAAACACTGCTGCGAGATTTTTCCAGTCATCCCCGAAGATGCAGACGGCATACGCATCTCCCCGTGCTCCCTCTGACGCCCTACATGATCCCCATGTGCAACGATTACGAACAACACATCCGCTATGCCGAATACCGCCAGGCGCTGGGGGAGGTGGGGCTTGTTCCCGCCGAGCATCAGGGCGAGGCGGATCTGCCGCAGGCTGATGATGTGAGGATCGGCGATCTTGGCCCGGTGATGCGCAGGGAGGGTGGCGAGGTCGTGCTCTCCTCCATGACCTTCGGCTTTCCGCCGCCGACCGGCAAAAAGGCAGGCCCGGTGTTCAACTTCCGCTCCGAAGGCCGAAGCTTTGCAGAGAGCCGCCGATGCCTGATCCCGGCCTCCGCCTTCTTCGAGTTCACCGGCACGAAATATCCGAAAGCCAAACAACGCTTCACCCTAAACGGGGCGCCCTTTCTCTGTATCGCGGGTCTCTGGCGCGACGCACCCGCCGGAAGCGACAGCAACCAACCACCCTCTTTCACCATGCTCACCACCGCGCCGGGGCCTGATGTCGCTCCTATCCACAATCGTCAGATCGTCGTGCTGAAGCCGGAAGCCTGACGTCACTGGCTCGATCTCGACACGCCGGAGGCTGAACTGCTGCGGCCTCTCCCTGCTGGTTCTCTGGCCGTGGAACAGGTCCGCTCGGGCAGCGATTGATAATAGGGCCCACAAGCGTGGGCCTGGAAACGAGACAACGAAAAAGGGCGACCGTGAGGCCGCCCTTTTGTGTATCTCGTTGAGTTTCGGGCTTACCGAACCACCATCTGCTGGGGGCCGGGCGGCTTGGCCTGTTTCGGCGTGTTGGAAGCCGGAACCGTTTCGGTAGGACCAAAGAACTTGTCGCGTTCGCGCCAGATCGCCGGCACTGAAAGGAGTGCCACGGACACCAGCGCGATGGCGGTCTTCGTCAATTCGCTGAGCTCCGGCGTACGGCCATCGAAATAGTAGACGAAGTACACGATGCCCACATGCCACACATAGACGTAGAGCGAGTGGCGGCCGAGCAGCTGCAGGTAGCGCAGAGAAAACAGCCCGCGGATGGCATTTCCGATGGCGCGCACCCAGGCAGCCTTGTGCTGCGGACCAGCGACGATCAACCAGGCAATCAGGATACCGACGGCAGCAAAGTTCAGCAGGTAGACCGGGCCGAAATCGGCACGGATTTCCATCGAGGCGAACTTGCCGATCATGTGCGGCGGCATCAGCTCATGCGCGGTAATGAGGCGAAGCGGCAGGAAGAAGGCCACCATCAGCAGCGCCATCTTCGGGATGAAGGTATTGTCCGGTGACAGGATGTTGTTCCAGTTGATCTTGCCCGTCGAGGTCAGCGCACCGAGCACCAGACCCGAATAGAACACGATCTGCCAGCCGAGCAGATTGAACGACACGCGGATACCCTGGTCGTCGGCGCCCATCACCATATCGTTGAGCGGCGAGGTCACGATCTGCTGAAGGCCCAGCTGGCCCGCCATCCACAGCACCAGCGAACCCGCCAGCACGTAGTGCCACTTATCCTCCAGCACCAGCTTCACCAGCATCGGCGCAAACAGCATGTAAACGATGTACTGTGGCAGGATGTCCATGAAGGTCGGCTGGAACAGGAAGGTCGCGATCATCGCCAGGCGCAGCGGGTCGTCGAAAGTCGTGTAGCCCAGCCAGTTGAACCAGATCGAATAGGCACCGGGCAGGAACATGGCGGCCACCAGCACAACCAGGACGATGCCCATGGCATAGCGGTAAAGTTCGAAAGCGCGGCTGTAGATAGCCGAGCGCCCGGCCGCATAACCGCCCTTCAGCATCTTGCGGGCATAGACCATGCCGATCATCAGGCCGGACAGGAATACGAAGCCCTGGGCGTCTTCCACGAAGGCAAGCTGGTTGTGGTTGATTTTGACCAGCAGATAGCCGCCAGCGAAGATCAGGTGGTTCAACACCATGAAAACGAGGAAATATCCCCGCATTCCATCAATGATTTCAAAACGCTTCATCGGTCGCGGTCTCCATCTCTGCCGGTCCGAATGCGCCGCCGCCCGGTCCGCAAGGCCTCTGGGGGCCAGGATTTTCACGCGCCTAACGCAGCCGAAAGGCACACGGTTCCGCTTTACGGCGTCGAAGGCGAATTGAACCGTAAACTGTGCGTGATGACTCTGGAATGAACGGGGATAAGGAAGAGGAAAGAGCTAAGCGGCAGCGACGCGCTTGATGCCTGCAACCTGGGTGAGGTGAGCGCGAAAGGCGGCCGGTCGCAGCGGCTTGTGCTGGAGGCCGATATCGTGGCGCTCCGCTTGCGCGCGCACCTCCGGGCTGCGGTCGGCGGTGATCAGAAGAGCCGGGATCTCGGCGCCGTAGCGAGCCCGCAGCGCAAGCACCGCATCGATGCCGTTGCCGTCGTCGAGATGGTAGTCGGCAATAATGATATCCGGCATTAGTTCGCCTTCGGCCTCCGCTCTCCCGCCCGGGGTCGGCTCGGGTGTCTTGAGCGCAGAAAGCCCTTCGATCGACGCGGCCTGGGTCACGCTGCAGCCCCAGCCGGACATTAGCAGCGCCATGCCCTGCAGGATCTGCGGCTCGTTGTCGATGCACAGCACCCGCAGTCCGCGCAGCGGCTGCTGTCCTCGACGCGCTTCGGGCCGCTCCAGGTTGCGGCTGGCGCGTGGGGAAGAAAGGTCGCGGGGCATGTCCAGCCGGAACACGGTGCCGCGGCCGACCTCCGATTGCAGCCGCACGGGGTGGTCGAGCACCCGCGAAATCCGGTCGACGATGGAAAGCCCGAGGCCTAAGCCGTCCGCCGTTCGGGCGCCCTGGTCGAGCCGCGCGAATTCCTTGAACACCGTACGGAATTTCGAGGTGGGGATGCCGATGCCCGAATCCAGCACATCGATCACCACGCGGTCGCCGCGCCGACGCGCCCCCACCAGCACCTTGCCGGAGACCGTGTATTTGATGGCATTGGACACGAGGTTCTGGATCAGCCGGTGCAGGAGATTAGGGTCGGAACGCACCCTCAGCGACGTCGGCATCACGGTGAACTCCAGCTTGCGCTCCGCCGCCATCGGCGCGTGGTCGGTCGCAATCCGCCGCAGGAGGTCGTCGAGTGCCACGGAGGTGATGCGCGGCTGCATGCCGCCCGTATCGAGCCGGGAAATGTCGAGCACGGCGCCAAGGATTGCCTCCACGGACTCAAGCGCTGAATCGATGTTGTGGACGAGCGTGCTGTTGCGGTCGTCGTTAACGCCCAGCTGCTCCACCAGAGTTGAGCAGTAAAGCCGGGCGGCATTGAGCGGCTGCAGGATGTCGTGGCCGGCCGCTGCGAAGAAGCGCGTCTTTCCGAGGTTCGCTTCGTCGGCCGCCGCCCGCGCTTCCGCCAGTTCGCGGTTGACGCGGGTCAGTTCCGCCGTGCGCTCGCCCACCCGTTGCTCCAGCGTCTCGTTGGCCTGTTTCAACGCCTTGTCGGAGGCGACGCGGTCGGAAATGTCGGTAAACGTGGCAACCACGCCGCTGTCCGGCATGGCGTTGGAGCGGATTTCGATAATGCGCTCGCCCTCCCGCAGCACCAGCGGAAAGGGTGCGTCGAAGGTCTTGAACTGGGCCACCACCTCGCTCTGCGTCTCGGGCGCGATATCGCCCCGCTCCGAGAGGATCGCCACCATGTCCTCCAAGGGAAACCCCACCTGGCCCACGTGGTCCGGCAGGTCGAGAAGGTGGCGGAAGCGCCGGTTCCAGATGGTCAGCCGGCCGGAGCTGTCGAACACGGCAATGCCCTGGTCCATCTGCGACAACGCGGTCTGCAGCACGTCCTGGTTATACTGCAGGGCCTCGCTCGCCTGGTCGAGCAGCCAGGCGGTGTCGGCGCTGGCATCCTCGGCCCGCTGCAGGATGAGCGACAGCACCAGCCTCGCAGAGGAGGAACCGATGGCACTGCCCAGAAGCTGCTCGGCAAAATGCACCATGGCCATGTCGGCCGGCTGCTCGTCCTTGAAGCGGCGGCCCGCCCGCGTCTCGTAGTTGGAGAAGGACCGCAGCATGCGCTCTTCGCCGAGATAACGGGCGATCGTCGCCTTCAGATCGCCGACGCTGACCCGCGTGGTCCAGCCCCGCGTGGCAAACTGCGAGCGCAGGTGCCGCTTCACGAAAATGCCCGCCTGCAGGCGTTCCAGCGGCCGCGGATTGCGCGACAGCGACCCCAGCACAAAGGCGATGATGTTGAGCGTCAGGCTGAACAGGGTCACATTGACCAGCGGATCGTGCCCGGGCCCGGAAAACAGCGCCGTTCCCGGAAACACGAAGTTCAGCACCGCAGCCGCCACATAGGAATTGTCGGGCCCGCCGAGGCTGGGCAGGAACAGCATATAGCCCCAGGCGAGAGTCCCCAGGCACATGCCAAGGATCGCGCCGCGGGCATTGGCGCGCCGCCAGATCAGGCCGCCGAGCAGGGCCGGTGCCACCTGCGCAATGGCGGCAAAGGCGAGCAGGCCAATCGATGCAAGGCCGGACTGGCTGTCCGCCATACGGTAGTAGCCGTAGCCCAGCAGCAGCACCGCAAAAATGGCCATCCGCCGGATGTTGAGCAGAGTGCGGGTGAGGTCCGCCCGCTGGCCGGCCCCGACGCGCGAGCCCATTAGCTTGCGGCGCAGGAAGATTGGGATGACGATGTCGTTCGACACCATGATCGACAGCGCGACCGATTCCACCACCACCATGGCTGTTGCGGCCGAAAATCCGCCGATGAAGGTGATCAGCGTGACGAACGGCAGGCCTTCCGACAGCGGCAGGGTCAGGACGTAGAGGTCGGCGTCTCCCGCACCCTTGAAGGCGATCAGCCCGGCAACCGCCACGGGCAGCACGAACAGGTTGATGGCGATGAGATAGAGGGGCAGCAGGAAGCCGGCCACCTTTCGCTCCCGAGCCGTGCGGTTTTCCACCACCGTCACGTGGAATTGCCGCGGCAGCATCACGATCGCAAAGGCCGACAGCAGGATCAGGGTCAGCCAGCGGCTGATCGGCGTCTCGTAGGACAGCGCCGATTGCACCAGTGCGTTCTCGGCAGCCTTGGCTATCAGGTCGGCCGGCCCGTCGAAGAGCAGGAAGATGACCGATAGCCCCACCGTCGCAAAGGCCACGATCTTGACGACGGATTCCATGGCGATCGCCAAGATCAGTCCATCCTGGTGCTCGGTCGCATCCGTGTGCCGCGTCCCGAACATCACTGCGAAGCAGGCCATCAGCAGGGTGACGATCAGCGGCAGGTCGACGAAGTAGAGATTGCCGCTGCCGATGCCATAGTCGGACGGGTTGACCATGACTGCGACGGAACTGGAGACGGCCCGCAGCTGCAGCGCGATATAGGGCACGGAAGCCACCAGCGCGATCACCGCGACGATCATCGCGACCGTCGAATTCTTGCCATAGCGAGCGGCCACCAGATCCGCGGCAGAGGTGATCTTCTCGGCTTTGGCGAGGTCGATGATGCGGCGGATCAGCGGCATGCCGAGCGTAAACGCAAGGATGGGGCCGATGTAGATGGCGGTGAATTCGAGCCCGCGCTGTGAGGCAAGGCCGACGCCGCCGAAATAGGTCCATGAGGTGCAGTAGACGGCAAGGCTCATGCCGTAGACGATCGGGCGCCCGCCCTTGGGAACGCCCACGAGGCGGCTGTGCCTGTCCCCGTAGCTCGCCACCGCAAACAGCAAAAGGACGTAGGCGAAAGCAGCGAGTAAGATGACCCAGCCCGGCAGCATTGCTCCTCCCGCAGGTGTTGTGCGGCTGCGGCGACATTAGGGGAAAAGCAAAGGCTTGGAAATCGCAGGCGGTATCAGCAAAAGGTTGAATGGCACCATCGCCGCCTTCGCACTTGTGCCTTCCCACCCGCGAAAAAATGGCTAATTTGTTTCCGTACACAAATCATTTGGGGAAAGGGGAACAGCCATGTCGGTCATCGGGGAATTTCGCTCCTTCATAGCCAAGGGCAATGTCGTAGACCTTGCTGTCGGTATCATCATCGGCGGCGCCTTCACGGGCATCGTCAACTCGCTGGTCAACGATATCGTCATGCCGATCGTCGGCGCCGTCACCGGCGGCGGGTTCGATTTTTCAAACTACTTCATTTCGCTGTCCAGCGCGGTAACGTCTCCCGCCCTGTCGGAAGCGCGCAAGCAGGGCGCGGTGTTTGCCTATGGCAGCTTCATCACGGTCTTCATCAATTTCCTCATCCTCGCCTTCATCATTTTCCTGATGGTGAAAGCCGTCAACAAGATGCGCGAGCTCGACCAGAAAAAGCCCGAGCCGGAAAAGCCCGCTCCGCCGCCGGCTGACATCTTGCTTCTGACCGAGATCCGCGATCTCCTGAAGACGCGGTAGCGCCGGCTTTTCGCCGCGCCGGGAGCTGGGCAAGGATCACCGAAATCGATCTCCAGCTCACGGAAAGTCATGGGATTTCATCTGCGTTTTGCGGTAGATGAGGCAAAACGAGAGGGAATGTCATGTCGATTGTGTCGAGCCTCAGCCCGCGTGCCGTCGCCGCGCCCGAAAGCGGGATCGTCGAGGTCATCAACTATGCCCGCGGGCGGGAAGGTCTGATCCCGCTCTGGGCGGGCGAAGGCGACCTGCCGAGCCCCGACTTCGTCAACCGCGCCGCGACGGAAGCCCTACTCGCCGGCGAGACCTTCTACACCTGGCAGCGCGGTATTCCCGAACTGCGCCAGGCGCTGGTGGATTACTACCGGCGGCACTTTGCCGTGTCGCTGACGACCGACCACTTCTACGTCACCGGCTCCGGCATGCATGCCATCATGCTGGCGGTGCAGGCTGTCACAGCGCCAGGCGACGAGATGATCTACCTCTCACCGACCTGGCCCAATATCGTGGCTGCCATCGAGATTGCCGGCGCCCATGCAGTCGGCCTACCGCTCGATTTTACCGGCGGTCGCTGGTCGCTCGATATCGACAAGCTGGAAGCGGTGATCACGCCGAAGACGAAGAGCCTCTTCATCAACACGCCCTCCAACCCGACCGGCTGGACCGCGACGGAGGAGGACCTGCGCGCGATCCTGACGCTTGCCCGCAAGCATGGGCTCTGGATCATCGCCGACGAAATCTACGCCCGCTACTATTACGGCGGCGCAGTCCGGGCGCCCTCCTTCCTGGATGTCATGCAGGACGGCGACCGCATCATCTTCGCCAATTCCTTCTCCAAGAACTGGTCCATGACCGGCTGGCGAGTCGGCTGGCTCGTTGCTCCACCGGAAATTGGCCAGGTCATCGAGAACCTCATCCAGTACTCCAATTCCGGCGTGGCGCAGTTCATGCAAAAGGGCGCGGTCGCGGCGCTCAACGACGGCGATGCCTTCGTCGAGGCAAATGTTGAACGTGCCCGGAAGGGTCGCGATATCCTCTGCGATGCCCTGATCGCCACCAACCGGGTCGAAACGCTGAAGCCTGACGGCGCCCTCTACGCCTTCCTGAAGGTCGATGGTGTCACCGACAGCCGGCGCGCCGCACTCGACATCGTCGACAAGATCGGCGTGGCGCTCGCACCGGGTTCCGCCTTCGGCAAGGGTGGCGAACTCTTCCTGCGCGCATGCTTCCTGCGCAATCCTGCGGACGTCGAGGTGGCCGCCGCCCGCCTTGCCGATTACGTCAACCGGATCTGAGGCCGGCATTCGATAAAACTTGAACAATCATCGAAATCGAGCGTTTGCCCTCTATCGCGATATAGGGGTCTCGGGCGGTTCCGAGTAAGCAATGGTCAAGAAGGGCCGTGTTTTTCTCCCTGCAACGAAAAGAAGCAGGGAAGACAATCATGGCTGTTCTCGTCACCGGCGGCGCTGGCTATATCGGCAGCCACATGGCCTGGGCACTGATCGATGCCGGCGAGGATGTGGTCGTTCTCGACCGCCTCTCCACCGGTTTCCGCTGGGCCATGCCGGACGAAGCACGGTTCTACCTGGGTGATGTCGGCGACCCGGCGATCCTCAAGCAGGTCTTTGCCGAAAACCGCATCGACGCCATCCTGCATTTCGCCGGCTCCATCGTCGTCCCCCAGTCGGTCGCCCAGCCGCTCGATTACTACGACAACAACACCGGCAAGACCCGGCTTCTGGCCGCCGCCGCCGTCGAGGCAGGCATCAAGCACTTCGTGTTTTCCTCCACCGCCGCCGTCTATGGCGACCAGAAGGATGATGCACCGGTCCTGGAATCGGCGCCGCTGCAGCCCAAGAACCCCTATGGCCAGTCGAAGCTGATGTCGGAAATGATGCTGCGCGATGCCGCCGCAGCCCATGATTTCCGCTTTGTCGCCCTGCGCTACTTCAACGTCGCCGGCGCCGATCCGCTTGGCCGCACCGGCCTGTCCACGGAAGGCGCCACGCACCTGATCAAGATTGCCTGCGAGGCGGCGCTCGCCAAGCGCAGCGGCGTCGATGTGTACGGCACCGACTATCCGACGGCCGATGGCACCGGCGTGCGCGACTACATCCATGTGACCGATCTGGTCGATGCCCATCTCAAGGCGCTGAGCTACTTGCGCCGCGGCGGGGAACCCTTAATCGCCAACTGCGGCTACGGGCGCGGCTATTCCGTTCTGGAGGTTCTCGATGCGGTAAGGCGCGTCGGCGGTCAGCGCTTCGAGGTCCACTATGGCCCGAGGCGTCCGGGCGATGCGGCAAGCGTAGTGGCAAATGCGACGCTGGCCCGGCGCCTGCTGGGATGGACCCCCCGCCACGACGACCTGGACCTGATCGTCGATACGGCGATCCGCTGGGAACAGGGGCTTGCCGACCGCAAGGCAGACAACCTGCGCAGCCTGCAGCATCGCCTTGCTTCTGCCCGCTTCTAAAGGATAGGGAAGTCCCGTTGTTTTTTTTGGGATCTTCCATGCGCGTCTTGATCACTCTCACTGGGCTTCTGGCCGCTTGCCTGCCGGCAACCGTGGCGCTGGCCGGTGCAGCACCGGTAACGGTTTCCGGAGCTACCGTCTCTCCGGTCTCGCCGGCCCCGGTCGTTGCGCCGCAATTCCCGCATGCCGCGTTGCATCAGCCGAAGCTTGTGGAGCCGCAGCTGCATGTCGCCCGCGCCGGCAAGGCCGCCCCGGCCCATGTGGCGCTGACCTTCGACGCTTGCATGGGCAAGGCCGACGAGCGCATCCTGTCGACCCTTGTGCGCGAGCGCGTGCCCTCAACCATCTTCGTGACGGCGCGCTGGTTGCGCACCAATCCCGAAGCCGTTGCCGTCTTTCGCGCCAATCCGGACCTGTTTGAGATCGAGGACCACGGCGAGAACCACATCCCAGCGGTGGATTTCGTGACCGCAGTCTATGGCATCGCCGCGGCCGGATCCCCCGAAGCGGTGGGTCGGGAAGTGGCCAATGGCGCCGCAGCCATCCGCGCGGCAGGACTGCCCGAACCGCTCTGGTTCCGCGGCGCCACCGCAAAATACGACCTGTCCGCCATCCACGAGATCCGCAGCATGGGCTACCGCGTCGCCGGATTTTCCGTCAACGGCGATGGCGGCTCGCTGCTCGGCACGCAGGAGACCGAAAAGCGCATCGCCTCGGCACGCGATGGCGACGTGGTGATTTCCCACATCAACCAGCCGACCCATGCCGCTGGCGAAGGGGTTGCAAGGGCCATTCTGGCGCTGAAGGCCAGGGGCGTCGCCTTCGTGCGCCTCTCAGATATCGAGACCACCGGCGACCACGACACGACCTCGACCCAATCCGGCCTCTAGCTTCGTTGTCGACGTCCAGCCCATCCCGGCCACCACGCCGCATTTTGCGAATACGCATTCGCTGCAACAACTTGGGATGGATTTTTGCGGGGGGAGGGATCAATCCACCGTTATCCTGAAGCGCCTAGGCTTCCGCTGTTTCACAGTGCAGCGGAGACTGACGATGGGCATGCTCGGGATATTCAAGGCGGGCCGGGTGGCGGAAGACATGGCGGCGCTGTCGCGCTCCCAGGCCATGATCGTCTTCACGCCGGACGGTGTCGTGCTGGATGCCAACGAGAACTTCTGCAACGCGCTGCATTATCAGCGCAGCGAAATCGTCGGGCAGCATCACCGCATCTTCTGCGAAGACACCGTCCGTAACTCTCCTGACTATGCCCAGCACTGGAGCGATCTGGCAGCCGGCAAGTTCAAGCGCGGGCAGTTTCGCCGACAGGCCAAGGACCACAGCGACGTCTGGATCGAGGCCTCCTACAATCCCGTGCTTCACGGCGGAAAAGTCGTGCGTGTCCTGAAGATCGCCAGCGACATCACCGAGAGCAAACTCGTGTCCCTGCATGATGCCAACCGGCTGCGCGCCATCGACAAGTCCCAGGCGATCATCGAGTTTGATCCCGACGGCACGGTGGTCGAGGCCAACGAAAACTTCCTGAAAGCGATGGGCTATCAACTGGGCGAGGTGCGTGGCAAGCATCACCGGATGTTCTGCGACCCGGCCTATGTGGCGACGCGGGAATACGCTGAGTTCTGGGAACGCCTGCGGGCGGGCGAATTCGTCGCCGACAATTTCACCCGCGTCGGCAAGGGTGGCCGGCAGGTGTGGATCCAGGCCGCCTACACGCCGGTCTTCAACAGCCGCGGTGCCGTCTACAGGATCGTCAAGGTCGCCGCAGACATTACTGCACGCATGCAGGCAGTCGGCCTGATCAGCAAGGCGATCGGCAAGCTTGCCGATGGCGACCTGACCATCGAGGTGACCGAAAGGGTCGATGCGGCGCTCGAGCAGACGCGGCTGGATTTCAACGGCGCAGCAAAATCCCTGCGCGATACGGTTGCCGCAATTCGCCGCTCGTCCGATTCGCTGGCGTCCAATGCTCAGGTCATCCGCCACATCTCGGATGACATCGCCAAGGGATCCGAGCACCAGGCAGCCTCGCTTGAGGAAACGGCCGCCTCGCTCGAAGAGATCAACACCAGCGTCAAGGACTCGACCCAGCGCGCCGGCCAGGCAAGGGAACTCGTCAAGCAGACCCGTGTGGACGCCGAAACCTCCGGCACGATCGTGCGCGAGGCGGTAGCGGCCATGGCCCGTATCGACCGGTCCTCGCAGCAGATCTCTAACATCATCGGTGTTATCGACGAGATCGCGTTCCAGACCAACCTTCTGGCGCTGAACGCCGGCGTCGAGGCAGCAAGAGCCGGCGAGGCGGGCCAGGGGTTTGCCGTCGTCGCCCAGGAAGTCCGCGAATTGGCGCAGCGCTCCGCCACTGCCGCCAAGGAAATCAAGAACCTGATTGCCGAAGCGGGCGCGGCTGTCGGCGAGGGCGTCGCCCTGGTCGACCGCACCGGCAAGGCGCTCGACGTGATCGTGACCAAGGTGCAGGAAGTCGACGACAATGTCAGTGCCATTGCCGCCTCGGCGCAGGAGCAGGCGCTCGGCATCAGTGGCATCAATGGCGCCATTAATGCGCTCGACCAGGTGACGCAGCGAAGTGCTGCAACCGTGGAAGAGGCGAGTGCCGCCTCGCAATCTCTGGCCGATGAGGCCGATTCGCTGACCCAGCTGATCAGCAAATTCCGCGTTGCGGCGAAGGAACGCTCTGAGCGCGCCCCGCCTATGCCCCACCGCCGGTCCGCCTGAATATCCTGTTGCATCGTGGGCACCCCGGCAGGACCAGCCAGCCGCGATGCCCATGCACGATGCGCCTGAGGCGCTTGCGAAGTGCTTACGGCTGTCCGCTGCCGCCGGCGGCGCCATACACCTGGCCCGTCGCATAGCTGGCATCGGCGGCCGCAAGCTGAACATAGATCGACGCAAGTTCCACCGGCTGGCCGGGACGCCCGAGCGGCGTATCGCCACCGAACTGGACGAGCTTCTCCTGCGTCGCCCCGCCGCTCACCTGCAGCGGTGTCCAGATCGGACCCGGCGCCACGCCATTGACGCGAATGCCCTTGGGGCCAAGCTGCTTGGCCATCGACTTGGTGAAGCTCATCATCGCCGCCTTGGTCATGGCGTAGTCGACAAGGTTCTCGGACGGATCATAGGCCTGCTCCGACGTGGTCTGGATGATCGAAGCGCCGGCCGCCATGTGGGGCAGCGCTGCCTGCGTCAGCCAGAACATTGAGTAGAGATTGGTCTTCATCGTCGCGTCGAAATCCTCCGTGGAAATCTCGGCAAGCGAAGGCCGCTGCTGCTGGCGGGCGGCATTGTTGACGAGGATATCGAGCCCGCCAAGCTGGCGCACCGCTTCCTCGACCATGCTGCGGCAATGCGCCTCGTCGCGGATGTCGCCCGGAAGGGCAACCGCAATGCGGCCTTCCTGCTTGATCAGCGCAATCACCTCCTGCGCATCGGGCTCTTCGTCGGGAAGATAGCTGATCGCCACATCGGCACCCTCGCGGGCATAGGCGATTGCCGCAGCCCGGCCCATGCCGGAATCGCCGCCGGTAATCAGCGCCTTGCGGCCGGCAAGGCGGCCCGATCCTTTGTAGCTCGTCTCGCCATGGTCGGGCCGCGGCGTCATCTTGGCTGCAAGCCCGGGGAAGGGCTGCGTCTGCGATGGAAAGGGCGGCTGCGGATAGGCAGTGCGCGGATCGCTGATCTTGGGCGCACCGCCGCCAGCGCCAGCTGCGGCTGTCGTCTGAGCCTTGGTCTGGGTTTGCGCCTGGGCAGCGCCCGCAGAGGCTGCGGCGGCAAGCGCTGCTGTCGCGCCACCGACAATCGCCCGTCGTGTGACACGGGTCTGCGGCTTCTCGTCCTTCGAGGTCATACCATTCTCCTTGGTGCTGAGGTCGAAAGGCTAACTGCGCAAGGAGTGGAGTGTTCCCGGGGGAGGGGGTGTGGGGGGGTGGCGGTGGTGCCGAAGAGCTTCGAAAGCTAGATTACGTAAGCAAATTCAATTGCGGTACGCCACGCCGGATTTCATCTTCCCTGAGCGCGCGAGGCCAGAGCCTGCACGTAGGGAGTCAGTTTCAAGCTGATCGCATAGGAGTTCTACATTGGCGATCAGACTTCGAAGCGCTGCAAGTGCATGACCGGCATGAGCGTCAAGAACGATCTGATCACGCTCGTTGAAGTCAGCAACAACTTCTACGCGACGGGCTGACGCTGGCATGGTTGGCGCTCCTGAAAACCGGCTATGTTCTTATTTTGTTCTGCTTCGTTTCGAGAGTCAATTGCCCTTTTTCCAATTCCGGGATGTCATCACCTTGCCATCGCAGTTACGGTCCTGGCACTGAATGCCGTCATAAGCACTCGTTAACGCACGCGACTTTATTCCTCCAACTGGCAATCATCGCGTCGACCCTTGGCTGAACCCTTCGCCGGGCCTCTTTCCGACGCACACCGACCAACATCAAATGATCGTAGTCCGTGAACTCGTGCCGCAGCATATTTTGCATAGTGTGATCAACGGCTTCCGCTATCGTGGCATCCCGCCAGTTCTTCGGTTCGGTGCAGATCTGGTGAGCGAAGCGCACAACGGCTAATCCCGGGCACTTGGGATATTCCTGCCGGATGAAGTATTCGACCTCGTATAGGTGGAACTGCTGCTTATGGCGTCGTTGCTGCCGTTCCCGTCGTCGCTGCCGTTTTGATACGATGGTTGGTTTGCCGGTCGGCGGGCCCATAAGGCGCTCCATAACGAGAGAAGCTCTACCTAGTGGGCTTAAATCTACCTGAGGACTAAGCTCTTGCCCTGCAAGTTCTATTCAAGCCCGCCCATCCCCGCGATCTATCCATCGCAAGATAAAACTCATAGGACCTGGCGCGCCCCTTCGACAGGAGAACACGCGGAATTCTTGCCGGGCAAGACTTCATTCAATTCAAAAAGGGGAAAAAATGGTGCTGCTAGAGAGATTTGAACTCTCGGCCTCTCCCTTACCAAGGGAGTGCTCTACCCCTGAGCTATAGCAGCATGCGGCCGGCGCGGTGGCCGCGTCGTCGGCGAAGGGGTGATTGCCACAGCTTCCCTTGGAGCGCAAGCTTGAATTTCCATCTTCCTGTCCATCTGCCGGGAAAACCGCGCTTCGGCTTCCCGGATACCTGCTTTTTCGCTAAGAGGGATGATGGCCGGCGATGCGGAAGATCATGATTCGGAAGAAGTGAACCGGGGCGAGGGCCGCGGCGATCGCGCCCGCCTTGCTGCTGAAAAGCGCGAGGCCCTTCGCCATGCGAAGTCTGCCGCCAAGCTGCGCGAGAACCTCATGCGCCGCAAATCCCAGTCTCGGGCCCGCCGTGCCGGTGCTGCCGACGAGACGCAAGGCCTGCCTGCCGCAAAAATGGACGAATCGTCGTGACCTATGTCGCCACCTTTGTCTTCTCCGGGCGCACGCTCCGGGCCTGTCAGGCGCAAAATTGAAGCTTCGGCAGAATTCGTTTAAGAGCGCGGCCTTTCGCGCTGTCTCAAGGAAAAGAGTTACCACGTATGGATCGCATCAGAATCTTCGGCGGCAACGAGCTGAGGGGCACTATTCCGATTTCCGGGGCCAAGAACGCCGCCCTGCCGCTGATGATTGCATCGCTTCTGACCAGCGATACGCTGACGCTGGAAAACGTGCCGCATCTGGCCGATGTCGAGCAGCTCTTGCGGATTCTCGGCAATCACGGGGTGGATGTGGCCGTCAATGGCCGTCGCGAGCGCCAGGAAGAGGGCTATTCGCGCACCATCAACTTCACCTGCCGCACCATCGTCGAGACCACCGCTCCCTATGAGCTGGTTTCCAAGATGCGCGCCAGCTTCTGGGTTATCGGCCCGCTGCTTGCCCGCGAGGGCCAGGCGCGCGTTTCGCTGCCGGGCGGCTGCGCCATCGGAACCCGGCCGGTCGACCTCTTTCTGGATGGCCTGCAGGCGCTCGGCGCCACCATGGAGGTCGATGCCGGCTACGTCACCGCAACGGCCCCCAAGGGCGGTCTTGTCGGCGGCCGCTACGTCTTCCCAAAAGTTTCCGTCGGCGCCACCCACGTCATGATGATGGCGGCAACGCTTGCGAACGGCACCACGGTGATCGAAAATGCTGCCCGCGAGCCCGAGATCGTCGATCTGGCCAAATGCCTGACGGCCATGGGCGCCAAGATCTCCGGCGCCGGCACGCAGACCATCACCATCGAGGGCGTCACCTCGCTGTCCGGCGCCCGCCACCGGGTTCTGCCGGACCGCATCGAAACCGGCACCTATGCCATGGCCGTTGCCATGACCGGCGGTGACGTGGTGCTGGAAGGCACGGACGGGGCGCTGCTTGAGACCGCGCTCGATACCCTGCGCATGGCCGGCGCCGAAATTACCGCGACCGAAACCGGCCTGCGTGTGGTGCGAAACGGCAATGGCATCCAGCCCGTCGATATCACCACCGAACCCTTCCCGGGCTTCCCGACCGACCTGCAGGCGCAGTTCATGGCGCTGATGACGCGCTCTTCCGGCGTCTCCAGCATCACCGAGACCATCTTTGAAAACCGCTTCATGCATGTGCAGGAACTGGCCCGCCTCGGCGCCCACATCACCCTGTCCGGCCAGACCGCCAAGGTTGAGGGCGTGCAGCGGCTGAAGGGTGCTCCGGTCATGGCGACCGACCTGCGCGCATCCGTGTCGCTGGTGATCGCCGGCCTTGCTGCCGAAGGCGAAACCTTGGTCAACCGCGTCTACCATCTGGACCGCGGCTTCGAGCGGCTGGAAGAAAAGCTCACCCGCTGCGGCGCCGTGGTGGAACGCGTCAGCGAGTAACACGCATCGATTGTTCTAAAAGGACTTGAGGGACGGCAACACACCTTGCCGTCCCTTTCTCTATGCCTATCTCAGAAGGGATCCCACCCATCCTTCCCTTCGTCAGATCTCCTGGAGATATCGCATGGCCGACACGACCTCCCCCGTATGGTTTATCACAGGCTGCTCTACAGGCTTTGGCCGTGAGCTCGCAAAGCTGACGCTCGGGCGCGGCTGGCCGACCGTGGTCACCGCCCGCGACAAGTCCCGCGTTGCCGATCTCGTGGAAGGTTCCGATCACGGTCTGGCGCTTGATCTCGATGTGACGGATGCCGGGCAGGTGGCCGCCGCCGTCAAGGCCGCCGAAGACAAGTTCGGCCGCATCGATGTTCTCGTCAACAACGCCGGCTATGGCTACCAGGCGTCGATCGAGGAGGGCGAGGAGCAGGAAATCCGCGACATGTTCGACGCCAACGTGTTCGGCCTGTTTGCCATCACCCGCGCTGTGCTGCCCGGCATGCGCGCCCGCCACCGCGGCAATATTCTCAACATCACCTCCCAGGCGGGCTTCATCGGCTTCCCGGGCTCCGGCTATTATGCGGCCAGCAAGCACGCGGTCGAAGGCTTTTCGGATGCGCTGGCCGCTGAGGTCAAGGATCTGGGCATCGGCGTTACCGGTGTTGCACCGGGGCCTTTCCGCACCGACTGGGCCGGTCGTTCGCTGCGCCAGACCGAAAGCCGCATCGAGGATTATGCCCAGACGGCCGGCGCGCGGCTGAAGGCGACTGCCGGGATCAGCGGCCAGCAGCCGGGCGATCCCGTGCGGGCCGGCGAGGCTATGATCAAGATCGTCGAAGACGGCCATGCGCCGCGCCACCTTCTGCTCGGCGAAATCGCCTACAATGGCGTCACGTCGAAGTTCAAGGAGCGGCTGAACGAGATGGAGTCGCTGCAGCAGCTCAGCCTTTCGGCCGATTTCCCCAAATAGGCAGCATTTGAAGGGGCTCCGGGACGCGGCAGACGTTGCGTCTTGGGGTTCCCCATCCTATCTCGGGGCAAGTATAGCGACCGAAACCAGCCTCCTGATGGCCAGCCTGTGAATTGGATAGCACCCGCATGACCGAGCTCAAGCTCCTCGCCCTCGATCTGGATGACCTCGGCATCGTCTCGGCCCATCTCCAGGATGCCGTCTTTAAGGTCGACGACATCCGCTGGTCTCCTGCCGATAAGATCTTCTCGCTGGCCGCCAACCGCTTTGTCTGGGAAGAGGCCGTGCGCAAGCGCAAGGGTTTTGAGCGTCGCCGGGCCGCCCTCGTGCTCAAGCGCGTGATGGCTGTGCGCTCCACCGGCATCGACCGCAACCGCAAGGAAGACGTACTCTGTCTCTTGGCCGTCCGCTTCCAGCAGAAGGGCGAGGGCCCGGAAGGAACGGTCGAGCTCGTGCTGGCCGGAACGGCCACCATTGCACTCGACGTGGAATGCATCGAAGTTGCTCTTGCGGATATCGGCGGCGCGTGGGAAACGGCATCGAAACCCCGCCATCCCTGACAGGACCTTCCAACCTGTGTAGGATCGGCTGCCGACACCTGACGCGAACCATACCTCTGAAGCATAAGGAATATCCGCTTGGCAATCTGGCTTGAGCAGGCATCGCAGGATTTCGAGGATCGATTTTCCGCTTTTCTGACCACCAAGCGGGAAGTCTCGGAAGATGTGAACGCTGCGGTGCGGACCATCATCGACGACGTTCGCGCCAGGGGCGATGCAGCGCTTATCGATTACACCAATCGCTTCGACGGGGTCGATCTCGCCACCTCCGGCATTCGCGTCACCGACGCGGAGATCGATGCCGCCTTTGGCGAGACCGATCCGCAGGTGATCGAGGCGCTGACGCTGGCCGCCGAACGCATCGAGCGGCACCATGCCCGTCAGATGCCAAAGGACGATATCTACGAAGATGCCATCGGCGTTGGGCTTGGCTCGCGATGGACGGCCATCGATGCGGTCGGGCTCTATGTGCCGGGCGGTACCGCAAGCTATCCGAGCTCGGTGTTGATGAACGCCGTGCCGGCCCGTGTTGCCGGTGTTCCGCGCGTCGTCATGGTCGTGCCCGCCAATGGCGGCAAGCTCAACCCCGCCGTTCTGGCTGCTGCCCGCATTGCCGGTGTCAGCGAGATCTATAGGATCGGCGGCGCCCAGGCGGTTGCAGCGCTGGCCTATGGCACGCAGACCATTGCGCCGGTCGCAAAGATCGTCGGCCCCGGCAACGCCTATGTGGCCGCGGCCAAGCGCCATGTGTTCGGCACGGTCGGTATCGACATGATCGCCGGACCGTCCGAAGTGCTGGTCATCGCCGATTCGGACAATGATCCCGATTGGCTGGCCGCAGATCTGCTCGCCCAGGCCGAACACGATGCAGGCGCCCAGTCGATCCTGATGACCACCGATGCAGCGCTCGGCAAGGCCGTGGAAGCGGCCGTGGAGCGCCAGCTGAAGACGCTGTCGCGCGCCGAAACGGCTGCCGCCAGCTGGCGCGACTTCGGCGCCGTGGTGCTGGTGTCGAGCCTCGAGGCCGCTATTCCGCTCGCCAACCGCATCGCCGCCGAGCACCTGGAATTGGCCGTCGCCGATCCCGATGCGCTTTTGCCCGGCATCCGCAACGCCGGGGCGATCTTTGTCGGCCGCTATACGCCCGAAGTGATCGGCGATTACGTCGGCGGTTCCAACCACGTGCTGCCGACGGCGCGCTCGGCCCGCTTTTCATCTGGCCTCGGTGTGCTCGATTTCGTCAAGCGCACCTCCATTCTGAGGCTTGGCCCCGACCAGTTGCGCCAGCTGGCGCCGGCCGCGATCACGCTGGCCCAGGCGGAAGGTCTCGATGCCCACGCGCGCTCCGTCTCGATCCGGCTGAACGCCAGTCCGCCACCCGCCAATTCTCAAAACCACGGGGGCTGACCGTGGGGCAAGGGGACTTCCGGCTTTCGGATGTCGTACTGGACGATTCCATCGGGCGCTCCACGCCGGATGTGGAACACGAGCGGGCGGTCGCTATTTTCGATCTCGTGGAGGAAAATAGCTTCGAGCCGCTCGGTCATGCGGGCGGTCCCTACCACCTGAAGCTGTCGCTGGTGGATTCCAAGCTCATGCTGGGCATCACCACGGAAAGCGGCGAGGAGGTTGCCACCCACATCCTGTCGCTCACGCCCTTCCGGCGGATCATCAAGGACTACTTCATGATCTGCGAAAGCTATTACGACGCGATCCGCTCCTCCACCCCCAGCCGCATCGAAGCGATCGACATGGGCCGCCGCGGCATCCACAACGAAGGCTCGCAGACCCTGACGGACCGGCTGGGCGGCAAGATCCGCATCGATTTCGACACGGCCCGGCGGCTGTTCACGCTGGTCTGCGTCCTCTACTGGCGTGGTTGACGATGGAAACCGTCCCCATGTCCGACAAGAAGGGCGCACGGCCGGGCGCCATCCTCTTCATGTGCGGCATGAATTCCATCCGCTCACCGATGGCCGAAGCTATTGCAAAACGGCTCTTGTCCTCCGATATCTACCTCCAGTCGGCCGGAGTGCGGTCGGGGGAGCGCGATCCTTTCGTGGATGTCGTGCTGGAGGAAGTCGGCCTCTCGATCGGCCGACACCAGCCGCGCACGCTCGAAGACCTCAAGGACGACTACTTCGACCTCATTGTGACCCTGACGCCGGAAGCCCATCACGCGGCTCTGGAACTGACCCGTTCCAATGCAGTTGATGTCTTCTATTGGCCGACCATGGATCCGACCGCTGCGACCGGTTCCCGCGAGCAGATGCTGGATGCCTACCGCGACGTTCGCGATCATCTTTGGCGTCTGATCGAGGAGCGACTGTCGGGCATCAGCCGGCACCCCGCGGAAACTGCCTGATATGTCGTGAGATTAGCGCTGAAGCGTGGTTCACAAAGGCGACATGATTGTGTAGTTTCCGCCCAAATTCTGACCAAGCGGGCTGGCTCTGCTGGCTCCCATATCCGAACACAGGAAGAAAACCCTTAGATGGCAAAAGAAGAAGTCCTTGAATTCCCGGGCGTGGTTACGGAATTGCTGCCCAACGCGACATTCCGGGTCAAGCTCGAGAACGAACACGAAATCATCGCCCACACCGCCGGCCGCATGCGCAAGAACCGCATCCGCGTGCTCGCGGGCGACAAGGTGCTGGTCGAAATGACGCCCTACGACCTGACCAAGGGCCGCATCACCTACCGCTTCAAGTAATTCCGGTTCGCGGACAACGCGCATCGGCAAGGCATTGCAAGGGCATCCATGGCGCTGGAACAAAAGCTGATACTGGCCTCCGGTTCGCCGCGCCGTCTCGATCTGCTCAACCAGGCAGGCATTACGCCCGCCCGGCTGATGCCGATGGATATCGACGAGACCCCGAAGAAGTCCGAGCATCCGCGGTCGCTCGCGCGTCGGCTGTCCGGCGAGAAGGCGCAAGCCGCCTTTGCCGCCATTGGCCGCGATCCCGCCTGGCGCCACAGCTATGTCCTGTCGGCTGATACGGTGGTGGCCGTCGGTCGCCGGATCCTTGAAAAGACGGAATATACCGAACAGGCCTCCGCGGCGCTGCACCTTCTGTCCGGTCGCGGGCACTGGGTCTATACCGGCATCTGCCTGGTCACGCCCGGCGGCCAGTTCCGACAGAAGGTCGTGGAGACCAAGGTGCGCTTCAAGCGTCTTGCGCCCCGCGAGATCGAAAACTACATCGCTTCTGGCCAGTGGCGTGGCAAGGCCGGCGCCTATGCCATACAGGGCATCGCTGGAGCCTTCGTCCAGAAACTGTCCGGCTCCTACACCAATGTCGTCGGGCTGCCGCTCTACGAGGTCACCTCGCTTCTGGCAGGGGAAGGCTTCGACGTTGCGGCATCCTGGCCGGAGGGCTGATCCCAATGACCAAATCCGAAAAGCCGCTTCCCATCACGCCGGGCGGCAAGGTCGAGCCGTTGCGCAAGGCACGCCCCTGTCCCGAGTGTGGCAAACCCTCCTCGCGTGACGACTATCCCTTCTGTTCGGACCGCTGCCGCACGCTCGACCTGTCGCGCTGGCTGAAGGGCTCCTATGCCATTCCGGTCGAAGACGACGAGAGCAAGGCCGACCCTTCGGACGATTGAGAGAGCCGGTTTTCGAGACACTTTGCGAATTTCGCAAACCTGTCAAAAAAACCGGATCGGGTGCTGGACATGCCCGAACAAGATGGTATAACCCCGCTCGCTTCCGGGGGATTTCCCCCGCCGGTTTTGACCGGAAGGCCTTGAAAAGCCTCGATGCCCGGATAGCTCAGTTGGTAGAGCAGCGGATTGAAAATCCGCGTGTCGGTGGTTCAAATCCGCCTCCGGGCACCATTTTGCCTCAATAAAAGCAATGACTTGCGGCTTCGGTGTCAACCTATTGGTGTCAACAATGTTGCATTCCTGAAGTCTCTACCGTTTACCTACCGTTCGCCTGGAAATCCAATGGCGTTAGGGCTGGTCAACTTTATTCGATGAGGTCTCCCATTTCTCTCTACCGTTTCCGTCTTTGATCCTACCGTTTTTGGTTATCCTCGCCGCGCCACCGGTGTTGGCTGAGGGATATTTTGACCTGTATATCGGAGGATCAAGAAATGGCCGGCGGCTTCTGAAACGATGTCGACTCCGCCGCGAAACTGTCGGAGAAAGGGCTACTTGAGAACTGCGGACGCACGAGGAAACGCCTGCCAGATGAGGCTGCTGACCGACCACGAGAAACTCGTCCTGCCCGACCTAGTGCAGGACATTAAAGGTACCGACTACAGCAGCCTGGTAAGTCTGCTTCTCGATGGGCCGCGCATCGTCCTCAGCGAAGACCTAAATGGTTGGATATCGCTCCCGTCGGCGGTGAAGGCCGGGGTCGCCGTCGACCTCGAGCCCGAGAAGAGCAGGCGGAAGCGGTACGCGCTGTCCGACCTGTTGATGGAAGAGGCCGCCGCCGCCGCGAAGGCAATAGCCGAAATCAACGGCGGGTTCCCGAAGCTGGCCGACGCGAATTACCACGACGTTCCTTCCTGGGTGTCCGAGCGGGTGAAGCGCGCGATCCTGGAGGAGTTCCCCGTCCCCCCCGACAAGCTCAACCCGGTCCTTTGGTCTGGGTATCTCATGTCTCGGGGAGGGAGCTCCGATCTTCATCGGAATCCGTTCTTTGCCAGGATCATCTTCCGGAAGAAGACGCGCTACGCCCTTACGTTGGATGCCATCGAGCTGCGGGCAAGAGTGGCGGAGCGGAAGCGGTCGCTACTTGAGCGCTACGGGGCCGAATGGGAGAAGGAGAAAGAAAAGCGGCGCGGGGCGGCCCTTATCAACAAGATCGAGAACGCGCCGGCCAAGGACCGCTACGCCGCCTATCTCGCGGGCAACCACGCGTCTCTCGTCCACCTCGGTCTCAACGGCGAGAACATCGCCCGCCTCAGACGGGCGAAGAAAGCCGAGGTCGTGACACGCCTGAGGAAGGCGGACATCTCGCGGAAAGACGTCGCCGCGTTGCTCGGCTCATCCGTAGCGGACGTGGCCAACCACCACAAGCCTGTCAGCCGCCGTCGATATCTC
Source organism: Hyphomicrobiales bacterium (assembly GCA_900472675.1). Lineage (GTDB taxonomy): Bacteria > Pseudomonadota > Alphaproteobacteria > Rhizobiales > Rhizobiaceae > Neorhizobium. Next base: position 209,701 of record UCJA01000006.1, on the reverse strand, counting down.
TGGGCGACTGCTGACGTCTTCGAGGACGTCGCGGCTCTTCTGGGGGAGCTATCGCGCTCGGAGCTATGTGCGATGCGAAGCGCCATCGACGCGCTGGTTGAGGCCACGGCCATCCAAGGTGATTGAAACGCCCGAACATCGAAGCCGGACTATGTCGCGCATCCGGTCGAAGGACACCAAGCCAGAAATGCTCGTGCGGCGGCTCGTAAACTCGATGGGTTACCGCTACCGCCTCCACCGCAAGGACCTGCCCGGCAAGCCAGACCTCGTCTACGGCCCTCGACGGAAGATCGTAGAAGTGCGGGGATGCTATTGGCACGCACACCTGCGATATGACCCGACATGCTGGGAGGCCCGCTCCGAGGCGAAGAGCAACAAGGGCTACTGGGGTCCGAAGATGGACCGCAACGTGGAGCGCGACCAGAAGAACCTAACGCTTCTGGAGCAAGTCGGCTGGCAGGTGCTGGTCGTCTGGGAATGCGAGCTGAGGGACATGGCTGCGGTGAAGGAGCGGGTCTCGGCATTCCTTTCAAACCCTTAAATCTGTGAGTTCTCGCTCCGTTCCTCCGGTTAAGCCTTGGGAAGCTTTAGGATGGTTGCTCCCCCGCGAAGTGCTCAGCCGGGCCGCGCTTCTGGTCAGGTCGTCCGAGAAGACGGCGCTATGCGACGTCGGGGTCGTCGTGTGCAGGCCGGAATATCTCCGTCTCAGCACGAACCAGGACGGCGAGGGCCAGCTGTCGGCCGCCCAGCACATCAACATCTGGTGGATACTGCGCCAGTACCCTTACCCTCCGAACTTCTTCGAGGTCCTGTCCGTGGCGGACCGCGAGAGGATCATGGCTGCCGGCGGCGGCACCAACAGGGTCGCGGCGCTGTTCGAGACGGTGCAGGGCAAGCGATGTCGCGGCATCAAGTCACGGCGCTGGCACAGCAGCAGGACCCTCAAGCGCATCCGTAGAAACGGCGGAGCCAGGGACATCCTCGCGCGAAAGGGATCGCGCTCCTTTGGGGCCAGCGCGACCGCGTCCTGATCGAGCAACTCGGCCTCGGCCCAGTGACTGCCGACGAGTTCATCTCGTTCAGGCCGACAAAACCAAGGACATAGCTCGGCTGCGGACCGCCGGACACATCGACTGACCGCGTGACCGATCGCGTCAGCGCCAGATTTCCGGTATATTCTTGCCGAGGAAAGGCCGGAATTATGCAAGAGAGGCGCAAGCCCACCCAAGAGGAGTTCGAGGCATTCCACGGTCGAGGGACATGGGATCGCTCGCCTGTATCTTGTATCCTTGGTATTTCTGGTGGATCAGCGACGAGTTCAAGAGGGCAAAGACCCTCGGGACCTGACACTGATACATGCCACGCCGAGAGCGCGTGTGTTCTGGGCCGTCTGCGGTTTCGTGCTTGCGGCACCCGTCGTGCTAGCCATCGTGTGGCTGCTGCACGGCAGACCTTAACCTTCCGATCGCCATATCCGGGTATGGCGGCTTGCGGGAGTCCTTCGGGCCCGGCATACATGCCGACCGAACGACGGAGGCAGACATGACAGGATACGGCAACCCGGCTTACAGCGCGGCATTGGGAAACGCCGCTGGCATGATGGTCATCGCGGCGGGCGCGGTAGGCCTGGCGACGGGGCTCGGTGACGCCGCCGCCGCCGCACGTGAGGCACGATACAACCGCGCCTACGGAGACGCCCTCTTGGCCGCCTCGGCGCATGCCGATGAAATGGAAGACCTCGCCCGCACCGCGGTGCTGATGGTCGCTGAACTTGAGGCGGAGGTCGCAAGCCTCCGAGCTGCATGCCGTCAGAGGGAGGAAGTCATCGACGTCCTCAAGGCTCGTCGCAACTGATGTCGGACCTAACACCGTCCGAATGACAGCTCCTGCGGCAGGAATGCGGAGACCTCGCATACGAAGAGCCGCACCGCCATCGGGAGATGCTAGAGCTTCTCCGCCGCCCCAAACTCCGCGTCGTCGTGAACAACGACAAACAGTAAGGCCGCCTTTGGGGCGGCCTTTTCGTTATCTCGGCATCCCGAATGCGGTGCTGTGCCGGGGCTTTATCTCCTGCGCCGTCACCTGCCACTCGATACGTTCGGCGAACGTCGCGCGCTTGGCGGGCGTGCGCGGCACATGAACGCCGACGACAGGAACACCATGAAGACCGTGGTCCTTGCCGATTAGGAATTTTCGGATTTGACCGGGGCCGCCGTTTCCAAGAGCCGACAGTTCGTGGTCGTCCATGGTCAACAGCAGCAGGCGAGCTTCGGAGGGGAGGACGCTGAGGTCCATCGTTTCACGCTCGGATTGCGTCGCTTTGCAGTACCTCTTTGTCAACGCGAGGCCAGACGGATCGATTGTCGGAATAGCGGCCGCCGCGCGGGCCTCCTGAAGCACGTTCGCCATATCGACACGGCTCGACGTCGGTGTGTACGACGGAACTCCTCCAGAGCCTCCACCGCCGAACAGGCTGCGCTCGAGCCAGTCGATGAATGACAGGCCCTGCTTAAAGCCAAACCCTACGCCCCGACCTATGGCCTTTATGCCTTCAATGATTTTTGAAAGTATCGACATCTATTTCCCCTCTGTTCAACCCAATCATCTGCACGGAAACAGCAAGGCACAAAATGTGACAACGAGCGGGATTCGCTACGGGTCCCATCCGTCAGGCGTTCCAGGATCGCGGGGCTGAGGGACCAAACGATCTATGACAATGCTGAAGAGAAACCTTGTGTGCCCGGCAAAAAACGCCAAAAGCCTCATTGATAATGGTGACGTCCCAGCTTCCCCGATAGCCAGCCTAAGGATTAGCCGTTGCTTCAGTCGGTTTCATCCGCGGAGGCGCCTCTCGGGTTTTCCCCTGAGGGTCTAAGGCCAGTCGGGCGCGCCTCAAACATGTTCGGTTTGTCGTGCCCAATCCACAATGTCGAATCCGCCCCTTTCGTGAACACGTAGACCGTGAGTGATGCCACCTGCTCCCCGACGAGAATTCCCAATATATCTACGAGAGCCACAATAGGCGGAGCCGGAGAGCGGATCCCAACAAGGGAATAGATAATCCCCACGAGGACGCCCGCAAGCAGCGAGAATAGGTATGGCCTCATGGCTTGGCTTCGGGTGCGGTGGGTTCATCGTTCGGATTTTCGTAGACCGTGTCGGTCGGGCCGAAGCCGGTAACAAGTACCATCACGGGTTCCTCGGCGGTCATGGCGAAATGCGGCTCGTTGGAAGGCTCGGTGTAGACGGAGCCGGCCGGGAGGTCTGTCTTCTTGATGAAAAGAGTGCCTGCCTCCATTGAGGTGGTCCTTCCAGCCGTGCAGCGATATGTTCAGGCGCTGTGTTCAGCCCAGAATTTCGCAAGCTCGCCGCAAATGAAGTCGGGCTTCTCCTGGAAGACCCAATGCCCGCATTCCTCGATGATGCCACCCTTTGCCGAGGTGGAAATTGCCTTGGCGCTTTTGAAGCAATGCTCCGCGAAAGAAGAACGGCCGGCCCAAGCGAGCATTGGAACAGTCAGCTTTTCCTTTACCAGCGCCGCGGTCTGCTCGGCCATCTGGGGGATGTAGCCATACAGGTTAAGGCTCGACCGCAGATTGCCTGGCTGCATCATCTGGGCAGCATAGAGGCGCACCTCTTCTTCCGGCATCGCGGTTGGGTTGTATGCGAAGTCGCGGAAGAAGTGCTTGAGATACCGTTCCTCGCGTCCCTCGATGAGGAATCGGGCGACGTCCATGTTCATATGGAACGTCAGGTGCCAATAGGTTACGCGAGGGTCCACGTAGCCGGGGTAGTCCAGGCCGAAGAATGGGGTCTCGATCGTGGACAGCGATATGGCGCGTTTGCCGGCGAGGTATGCGAGTGCGACCGATGCGGGGCCGCCAAGGTCATGACTGAGAATGTGAAAGCGATCCACGCCTTCAGCATCCATCAGCTCGATCATGTCCTGCGCCATGGTCTTCGGCTCGTAGCCGCCGAACGGCTTGTCGCTGTCTGCGAAGCCGCGCAGGTCCGGAGAGATGAAGGTGTATCGGTCACCCAGGCGTTCGATCACCGGGAGATACTCGCGGCTGTTCTCAGGCCACCCATGCATGCTGAGAACAACCGGGCCGGAACCGCTCTTGATGTAGTGGATGTTGACGCCGTTGCAGAGCGCGCGCTTGTGTTCAATCGGATATGGAAAGTTGCTCATAGCATCCTCTGGGTGAGCCGCGTGCCCATGCGAAGGGCTTTCTAACGGCAGTCTCAGCATAGGCTCCGGCTAACGCCGATCGTCCCGCACGTCGGTTGTTGTTGGTGACTAGAATGTTCTAATCAGCAGGGTGCGCAGCCGAAACCGAACTCGAGCGTTAAGCGCTTCATACCTGCGTATGGGATTGCCGGCCTGGGCTGGCGCCAGGATCGCTCGCGATCAACGGATGCGCCCAAGACAGAGGTAGGGAAAGCATCGTCGCTCGGCCGCTATCGGACGATCGCGACAGGAGTTCGGAAACGCACGAATGGATGTGCGGTCTGTGGGAAGCTATTTCGGGGCTCGAAGGAGAACCGAGATGGATACAATGCAGATACCACTCAGGACCAGGTGGACCGCGGCCACCACGGCCGAAGAGGTGGCTCGCGATATGTTGCTGCTGGGTAAGAATGTTCTTGTCACTGGAGGGACGTCGGGTCTCGGCTTTGAAACGGCGCGCGTTCTCGCCAGCGCCGGCGCGAATGTGACCGTCACGGCCCGATCACCGGGACTGACGGCGGCTGTAGGCGAGATGAACACCATTGCCGTGGCTAAACTGGAGCTGGAAGACCCGCACTCGGTTGATCACTTCGCCGAGCAATTTCTCAGGTCTCAAAAGCCGCTGCACGTGCTGATACTGAATGCGGGTATCATGGCGACGCCGCTCGCACGGGATGCCGCCGGCAATGAAAGCCAGTTCTCGACGAACCACCTCGGCCATTTCAGGCTGGCAACACGGCTCTGGCCGGCGCTCAAAGCGGCTGGTGGCGCTCGGATCATCGTCTTGTCGTCGCGAGGTCACCAGATCGGTGGCTTCGACTTGAGCGATCTCGGCTTCGAAAAGCGTGCGTACAACAAATGGCTCGCTTACGGACAGTCGAAAACCGCCAACTCCTTGTTTGCCGTGGAAGCGGACCGGCGCGGTCAGCCGTGGGGCATCAGGGCCTTCGCGGTGCATCCCGGATCGATCATGGGCCCGCTGGCAAGGCACCTGACACCTGAAGAGATAAGATCGTTCGGAGCTCTGAACGACGATGGTACGCCGCTGATCGACCCTGCCTCCGACAAGAAGAATGTTGCTCAGGGGGCGGCGACGACCGTGTTCTGCGCCGTCTCCGCGGAGCTTGAGGGGAAGGGCGGCGTTTATTGCGAGGACAGTGACATTGCGACGCTTGAGGCTGACGCCCGCAAGGGAGTGCGGCCCTATGCGGTCGATAAGTTAAGTGCCGAAAGGCTGTGGGAGGAGAGTGTGCGCCTGACCGGGGTAGACGTGGCATAACGTTTTGCGCATTAGGCACCGTGTGTCGACCGGGTAAAAGTCCCGCTCAGTATAGCCAGCGAGCGCAAGCTATACCGACGTATGATACGTCTTCGGACAATCTCCGATACATGCTTTTTGAATGACTTCAAAATCTGTTTAGGTTCGCGGGATGCTTGATACTAAGAACTCAATGGCAGAGGTCGTTTACATCGTCGATGACGATGCGGCGACGCGCATCAGCATAGACAATCTCATCAGGTCGGTGGGCCACAAGACGGTCCAGTATGGCTCGGCGGTGGACTTTCTGGCGTCTGGAGGATTCGAGCGTCCGGGTTGTCTTCTTCTCGATGTCAGGCTTCCGGGCATCAGTGGCCTCGAGCTTCAGCAGATTCTCGGGAAGCAGCAGGCCACGATGCCGATCGTTTTCATGACCGGCCACGGAGACGTGCCGATGAGCGTCAAGACGATGAAGGCCGGAGCGGTGGATTTCCTGATCAAACCGTTCCGGGAGCAGGAGATGCTTGAAGCTGTTGATACCGCCCTCAAGAGAGACCGTCTGCTTCGTGCGGAACGGGACAAGGTTGCAGAGGCGAGGAAACGGTTCGACAGCCTCACGCCCCGGGAGCGGCAGGTCCTGCGCCTGGTCATGGATGGAAAGATGAACAAGCAGATCGCGTTTGAGCTGGGCGTCAGCGAGATCACCATCAAGATCCACAGGGGAAGTGCTGTCAAGAAGATGGGTGCGACCTCCATGCCAGAACTGGTCAAGATGGCAGCGCTCCTCGATCTCGGCGAAGACTGATCAGAAGGGAAGCATACGCAGTACCGCACCGGGCGCAGTAAAACTGCGCCGGGCTTTTCGGCTCGGGCCTATGGTCGCCGGTTCCGGACTGGCCCGGACGCGAGATCTCAGGCAAGCCGCCAATATTTATGTCCGCTTATCCTCGGGTATAGTTCTAATGGGTGAAGAACATCGCCTAATTTGACGGTATGTTTCATCCTTCGAGGGGCGGTCTGTGAGCGCGCCACTAATCATTCTCGTCGACGACGATCCTGGCATGCTGCGCGCCATGGAAGCCCTTATTCGAAGCCTGGGGTATCGCACCGCTGCGTTCTCCTCGGCGGAAGAGTTCCTCTCTTCCGGCACGGCTCAAAACTGCACATGCATCGTGTCGGACCTCCACATGCCGGGCATGACCGGGATTGAGCTCGTCGAACGCCTTCGGGGGCCGCCCTGTATTAGCTGCGCGCCGGTTTTCCTAGTTTCGGCACGAATGACCGCAGCTGCGTCCAGCTCGAACGCCGCCGCCTTGCTGCAAAAGCCGTTCGATCCCAACGCTCTGGTCAAGCTCATTGAGGAGGCTATCGAAACAGCTAGGTTGCCGCCCCTGTAACAACGAAATCCTTAACCGGCGGGCGAAGCGCGAGGGGATAAAGTCGGTGGCCATACCCCGGTATGATTGTCCGCTCACCTTTCCGGTGATTAGTTTGAGATCCCAAAGGGAGAAACTATGGTCAGGGTTTTGAGTGTCGAATGGCCCGAAGGGCTAACGCCAGGGTCGCAGCCATGGGATGCGATCCGTGGATCGCTGGCGGATAAAGAAGATGCAGTTCTCGTAACCAATGAGATGCCTTTCGGCGGGTGGATGCCGATACAGCTTCCGATCGACACGACCAAGGCTGCGGCATGGGCAGATCTGCATGTGGCTGCGCTCGAGGCGCTGTCAGCGCTACCGGTTCGCGCCGTGATCTCATCGAGACCCATTCTCGTCGGGGAAAAGCTGGTCAACGAAGCCTTCGCGCTTGTCGATGGCCGCTACCAATTTCTGCATCAGAAGCATTACTTCCCTTCCGAAAACGGCTGGCAAGAGGCCGGCTGGTTTGGGACCGAGCGCCAGGGCTTCGATGTTGTACCGGTTGCCGGTCTGCGGGTTGGCGTCCTTTTGTGTACCGAACTCATGTTTCTCGAGCGAGCACGGGAACTGGGCAGGAAGGGAGCTGACCTGATCGCCGTGCCAAGGGCGACAGGAACAGATCTGCGCCCATGGAGAACGGCGGCCTCGATGGCCGGAATCGTCAGCGGAGCGTGCGTCATCAGCTCCAATCGAGTCGGTCATCAAAATGTGGGATCGCCGCACTTCGGAGGCGGCGGCATCCTGGTGGACTCCGACGGTTTTGAGATCGCGGTGACCAGTCCATCATCTCCTATGGTGTCATTTGACGTCGACGTCACGCTGACAGAGGCGGCGAAACATCGCTACCCGGTCTACGTGAAGGACGTCTGAGGCGTCGCTGCGATATTATCGGCAAAGAGCCGCGCAGGCGGAGCAGGACAATCATGCAGACATATATTATAATTTTTTTGAGTGCGGCGTTCGCGTGGCGTCTGGGTACACTTGCCGTTTCGATCCGAAACGAGATTGCGCTGAAGCGATCGGGAGCCCGAGAATACGGGGCAAAGACAAGCATCTTCCTGGCCGCTTCCCATCTGCTATTCTATCTTGCGGCAGTTATTGAATGCAGTCGTCGGGACCAGCTGGTACCAACTGTGTCCTTTCTTGGCATTCTCCTATACCTCGCATCCGCCGTGGCGCTCGTGTCGGTCATACGGTCGCTGGGGCCCCTTTGGACGATCAAGCTCATCATTGCGCCGGGTCATCGGGTGGTCCGCTCAGGACTTTTTAGGCTTCTCAGGCACCCCAACTATTTCCTGAACATTGTTCCCGAGCTGATCGGTCTCGGGTTGGCCACAAACTCATACTGGACGATGGTCATCGGCCTGCCGATCTATGCGGTTCCGCTGACGCTCAGGATCAGACAAGAGGAAGAGGCTATGCGGGAGCACCTTCCCGACTATGCTTGACGCAAAGCCTGTCCGACAGACGGCACCTTATGTCGAGGGTTCAGGTATCAAGCCTGAACCCCGTCGCAAGTTAGGTTCGATCTTGAGTTACCGGGAGGACTTCCAAGTGTCTTCGGCCCCGGACACACCGAAATCGTCTGAGTTCTACACCTGCAAACGCATCACATCCGCGATGGGATGAAGGTCGGCATGAGGCAGGGCACCCACAAGGCTGTAGCCCATGCCGTTCTTGGCCCAGCTCCAGCTTCTGACGCCGCCCGTCTCGCTGGCAACCATTGGCTTGTCCTGATCCACCACCATCTGGCGGGTCAGCATGACAAGCCGGCTGCCCTTGTCGTCGTCATACATCAACATGAGTGCGGGGCCATGCGCCGTGGGGACCACGCGGCCGCCCATAAGGCGGTAGCCGGCCTTGCTGAGATCAGGAATGGCGGCGGAGCGCCCGAGCGTTGCAGCGGCAAACTGCTGAAGCACATCGCCTTTGTCCGCGCTAATCTCGACCGGATGCAGCCGATCTGGAGCAAAAGTGCCATAGCTGGCGGATGCCTCCTGCGCGAGTGCCGCAACGCCTTCGCTTGGAGGCAGCGTATAACCCTTGACCATCCAGCCACCGGTCGCCCCGACCGCCAGCAGCAGGACGGCAGCGGCAGCGAGCCTGAACGGTCGTAATCTGCGGGCAGGGGGGTGGGCTGCCACAATTGTCCTAAGGTTTAGCCTAGATGGCACGGGCTCGCGCGCGACCGGATCGAGGGCAGAGCGCAGCGCTGCGCTCTGCGTCCGGTATGATGAGACACGCTCGGCAGCCTTCGGGTTTTCCATGAGATATTCGGACACTTCGCGGTGCCGCTCGGCATCGAGGGCATTGTCCACATAGGCCTGGAGATCGTCTTCGGTCATCGGTTTCATGTTCACTTCACCCTCCGAATATAGGGGCCACCGCTTGAGGCTCCCGAAGGCACGGTTTCCAGCATCGTCCTCAGCTGTTCGCGTGCCCGCGACAGTCTCGACATGACGGTTCCTAAAGGGATTTCCAGGATCTTTGCAGCCTCGGCATAGGAAAGATCTTCAACCGAAACCAGGAGCAGAATGCTGCGGTGATCTGGGGGGAGCCGATCAATGGCCGCCATGACCTCCTTGCCATAGATTGTATCCTCCTGCGTCGCCGCTCGTGAGCCCACGCTCTCAGGCGCGTCTTCAATCGGCAGGGAGGCGCCACGCCTGGCATCCTGCCTCAGCCTGTTGACCGCCAGGTTGTGCAGGATGGCAAACACCCAGGGACGCGGGTTCTCCTCGCGGCGGCGGTTCCAGTTGAGAACAACCCGCTCCAGGCAATCCTGCACGATGTCATCCGCTACCTCGACGTCCCGCAAAAGACCGCGCGCATAGCGCCTGAGGGCTGGGATCATTGGTTCAACCTGTAAAAGCAAGTCATCCATATCCTGGTCTCCGAGGAGGTGGCCCGTTGTGACGCGGGCCACCTCAATCTACTTAGTCTGCAGCCTGAACCTGCAGAACCTTACCCGGCTTGCCGTCTTCGACCGAGGCTACCACGAGGTAGCGACGCTCGTCCCTGTGCTTCGCCTGCACAATCTGCCGGATCGGGCCTACCGCGTTAACGATGGCTGAGCCTGCCGGATTGGTCATGAAGTTGGACAGCCCTTCCAGCGGACCACTGCCGTCAGCCTTGTCGGACAGCGCCAACACGTACATCGTCTTCGGAGCCAGTCCCGTAACAGCGGCCTGCAGGACCTGCGTCAGCCCCTGATCGAATAGAGTAACCGTGGAGGGCGTCTTGTTCTTTTCGCCCTTCGAGGACAGCGTCAGGTGAGCGGCTTCGCCCGCCTTGCCGAGCGGCACCAGGTTCGCTAGGCCATCGCCTTCCGGCACGGCGTTCGGCACATAGGCGACCGCCTGCGGGGCCTGCCCGATTGGAATATTGGTGATGACTTTGTTGGCCAGCGTGTCGATGACGGCGAACTGGTCGGCATTCTCAAGGCCGACATAGACGCGGGTGCCATCGCCCGAGGGCCAGATGCCATGCGGCAGATTGCCGACCGGGATGGTTGCGACCTGTTCGAGATTGTCGGTGCGGAAGACCTTAACCTCGTTCAAGCCGCCGACAGTCACATAGGCGAAGCTGCCGTTTCTGTTGGTGACGAGGTTGACGTGATTGGTGATCGGGCCTGTATCGATCGTCTTGATCAGGTCGAAGGGTGCCTGAGCATTGAAGATCTGCGTTTTGCCGATGTCCTTCAACGTGAACCAAACCTGCTTTCCATCTGGAGAAGCCGCGATGTTCGGGCAGAAGGGACTTTCCTGCTTCACATGGCCGACAATCTGGTGATCAACAACGGAGACGACTACGGTCTCAGGATTGAAGGACGAGCAGATATAGCCGTACTTTCCGTCCGGTGAGAAGATCTGCATGCCCGGGCCCGCCGGGACTTTGATCTGTGCTTTCTCCTGGAAAGTCGCGGTATCGATGACCGAGATATAATCCTCGCCACGAACTGTGACCCAGAGCTCTTTGCCATCGGGCGTGAAGAAGGCTTCGTGCGGCGAGCGGCCGATATAGGTGGTGTGCCTGACTGCATTGGTAGCGGTGTCAATGAAGGTCACGGAGTTGGAGCCGATCGAGACCACGGCAAGCGTCTTGTGATCCGGCGAGAAACCCATGCCGTGGACCAGGACCTGGCCCTTGTAGAGGGGGCTCAGATTTCCCGGTTGGGGATCGCCGAGCTTGATCACGCCTAGCAGCTTGTTGGTTGAGGGATCGCTGACCGACACCGTGTTCGAAAACTGCTCGGCTGCATAGATCCGATCCTTGCCGCTGATCGCAATATCGGGATCGGAAGCTAGGCCGGGAACCTGACCCGCAAAGACGGCAAAGGGGGAGAGCATGCTGCCCGCCAGAAGCGCGGCAGCCATAGAAATACGGAGTGTCATGGGAGGACCTTTCGGTTGGTTTACATCTTCATGTTCGGATCCATGGATCCGGCTGGGGTTGTATCCGGGGCGATTTGCGTAGGAGCAGGACCGGAAGGCGGCAGGGGGTCGCCAATCGCAAGCTTCATCGCCGCAATCTCCTGCTGCTGGTCGACGATGATTTCTTGCGCGATGCGCTTGAGTTGCTCGTTCTTGCCGTACCGGAGGACGGCGAGCGCCATGTCGATCGCGCCCTGGTGATGCGGCGTCATCATCGCGACGAAGTCGCGGTCGACGTCCCCGGTCGGCTTGACCTCCATCCCCACCATCATCTTGTCCATGGCGGCATTGTTCTCGGCGAGGTAGGCTGCTTCCGAACCGTCTGCGGCGCCGTTGGCGTGTTCGTGCTGGGACGTATCGTGCGCAACCGCAGACCAAACGCTCGTGGAGGCGAGAAAAGCGACCGTCAGAGCGATTGCCTTTCGTTGTGACCATATCGTCATTGGCTTCTTCCTTCGTGTTTCAGAGGGGTAGACCCATCGGCAGTGCAGTTATTCCCTGGTTGGCGAAAATTTCTGTTTCAAAGGTGCGGGCAAGGTCGAGCTATTGCAGCAGCAATCCGACGGCTTCGTTCTCCTGAGGCGAAGCCAGCCAGTAGCCATACCGTTCGCTGGCCGCGAGCAGCGACGCCATGTCTTCGGGAGAAGGCGGTTCTTGTACGGAAGCTAATGGTCTTCCGATTTCATCGAAAAACCTGGCCATTTTTGACGTCGTGACGATCAACATGCGGACCTGGCGGTCCGAGACATTGCGCCATGCGTGGATCTCGTTCGGAGGCACGTCAAGCGTTTCACCGGCACAGAGGCGATGCCAGCTTCCTCCAAGGTAACCTTCGACTATCCCCTCCAGCACGTAGAATGTTTCTCGGTCCTCGTGTCGATGCAGGGGTACAACCACGCCAGGCCACATCAGTCCAAGCAGCACCGCGTACTGCCCGTCGTCGTCCACCGTAGGGGTTAGGTGCTTGATCTTTGGTCCCATGATGTCGATCCATTCGACATCGGATGCTGTCACGAGCCTGCTCAATGTGGCTTCCCTTGTGTATCTGTCGGTTGCTAAAAACACGGCCGCTGATAGCGTCTGGCTGCAATAGGCACCTAAATGGTGGCCTCTTCCCTGTTGAGAATCATACCGGCGTATAGGGAGCAGACAGCTCGTTTGCCTGTATTGGGGGTGCTCAACGCCAGCCTCACGCTACCAATCGCTGGCAGCCGTTCTGGTCGCGGCAAGGCAAGGTACCAACGTCTCGGGAGATGAGGAGCTGACGATGCAGATCAGGCACAGTGAGGGTAAGTCCGGCGGCCGTTACACTGTCGATGTCGAGGGCTATGAAGCCTATATCAGCTACTCCCGCACCTCGCCGCGGCTGATCATCGTAGACCATACCGAGGTTCCGGACGCGTTGCGGGGAAGAGGAATTGGCCAGGCACTTTCTGCACATGTTGTAGAGGAGGCCCGGACCGGCAACTGGAAGATCATTGCTCTCTGCCCGTTCTTCAAAAGCCAGGTGATGCGGCATCCCGACTGGAACGATGTGTTGGCATAGACGCGCCGTCTATAGTCCAGCTACGTGTCAAGGCGCCTCGATTGCAGTTTCGGCCAGTCTCCCTGTGTCGCTTCGAGAACTCTTGATGCCCGAGGACCTGACCGCGTTCGCAGGCTACGGACGAGGCATCACCATGCCTCGCCCGGCAGCCTTCACTTGGCGAGATGCTCGCGAATGCCGGTCGTGATCTGTGTGATGGCAGCCTGTGTCGAAGGCAGTTCACGCAGGGCATTCAGCAGCACGAAATCGTGGATTGTCCCGTCGTACCGAACGCCCAGGACATCATTGCCTGCGTCCATCAGCTTTCGAGCGTAGGCCTCGCCTTCGTCACGCAGCGGATCGTTTTCGGCCGTGATCACCAGAGCCGGCGGCAGGTCCTTGAGTTGCTCGGGACGCGCCCGCAGCGGCGAGACATAGGGATTGTCGCGATCGCTTGCGGTCGGCACATACAGATCCCAGCCATATTTCATGAACTCCCGGGACAGGAACCGGCCCGTCCCAAAAGCATGGTAGGAGTCTGTGTCCACACTCGCGTCCGTGGCCGGGATCAGCAGCACCTGATAGCTGATCTTGGGTCCCTTCCGGTCCTTCGCCATCAAGGTCAGTGCGGCAGCCATGTTGCCTCCAACCGAGTTGCCAGCCACAGCGATGTGCTGGCCGTTACCACCGAAATCTGCAGCGTGCGACGAGATCCAATTGAGGGCCGCATACGACTGTTCGAGCTGCGTGGGAAACTTCGCTTCCGGAAGCGGTGTGTAGTCGACGAAGACGCCGATCTGGCCGGAGCCGACAACGATGTCGCGCAGAAGGCGCTTGTGGTTTTCGAAGTTGCCGACGATCCAGACCCCGCCGTGAATGAACAGGACGACGCCGGGCTTGCCCACCACGTGGTCCGGCTTCATGATGTGAAGCTTCACGGACTGCCCGTTATGCTCGATCGTTTTTTCAGTCGTCGTGACGCCCGACATGTCGACCTTGGTCGCGTCCTGAATACCCGTCAGGATTTCCTGCGGCTTCGGCTGCGGCAGCTCCCAGAACGGGCTCGGGTCCTTGTTGATGCGGTCGAGAAATGAGCGAACGCGCGGGTCAATGTTCCCGTCGGTCGATGGGTCGGCGGCCGTCTGAGCCAGCGCGGGCTGCAAGAACATTACGGTGCTCGCCAGAAGCGTCGCTGCCGTCAAAATGGCTGTCATCTTGATCTTCCTTTTCGAGGTGTTGTGGCCGCTAGACGCGGTGTTCATCGCTTCCTGCGATGCATCCTTTCTGCCCCGTTTCATCTGTCGGAAGAATCATACCTGGGTATCGGGCGTGCCGACCGGAGTATGATAGGCAGGGCTCCCGGCAAATTGCTGCGGGAACCTCTCTCGGACAAAGACCTCCGACGCGAAGTCGATGAAGGCCCGTGTCTTGGACGGCATCAGATTGCGGTTGGAATAGTAGAGTGAGATTGACCCCGCATCCGCGTACCAATCGGGTAGGATCCTCACGAGCGCGCCCGTTGTGAGATAAGGTAAGGCATCGGGCTTTGAAATCAGGGCGACGCCGATCCCATGCGCCGCTGCTTCCCGCATCGCAGCCGGATCGTTTAGGACCAATGTTTCGCGCAAGGCTGCCGGTTGTTCCTCACCCGCGACATTGCGCATCTGCCACTGACGGATCCGTCCCGTTCGCTGGGATCGCATGACGATGCCATCCAACTCCGCGAGATCCGAGGGTGTCGCTGGCACAGAGCGGGTCACCATGTAGGTGGGTGCGGCCACCGCTATCAGATGAGCAGGTGCCAGTGTCTTTGCGACGACGCCGGGTGTGAGCTCGAAGCCGCCGCCAATAGCCGCATCATACCCTTCACCGACCAGATCCACTTGTCGGTTCTCAAAAGTCCACTCCGGTTTGATGAGAGGGAAGCGTTTCATGAACTCAGGCAGCATGGGCAGGAAATAGCTCATTCCGAACAGCGGGCTCATGCTGACCTTCAGAACGCCTGCGGGCTGCGCAACATCATGCGATGCATCCGAGATCGCCAATTGCAGTTCTTCAAGATGATACCGGATGGACATGAGAAAACGCTCGCCGCCCTCCGTCAGCGTGAGCTTTCGCGTGCTGCGCTGAAAGAGCCGCAGCTTCAGATTCTCCTCAAGGGCAGCAACATTCCGGCTGACCGCCGCTGGCGTTAATCCCAACCGTCGAGCAGCGGAGGAAAAGCTGCCCAGTTCAGCGCTGCGCACAAAGGATTCAAGATTGGCAAGCGTTTCCATAAAAAACCATCTTCAAGCAAATGTTGAAACTGATGCCGTCATTTAATGGCTAATCGAAGTGCAATCAATCGCTGATATTCCGGTCATCAAGAAGCAAACAGGAGTCCTCGCAATGACTGAGAATTTGAAGCTGTCCGGCAAGGCCGCCCTCGTAACGGGGGGCTCGCGTTCGATCGGAGCAGCAATTGCAAAGCGATTGGCGGCGGATGGCGCAGCGGTCGCGATCACCTACAGCGCATCCCCTGACAAGGCAGCCGCTGTCGTCAGAGAGATTGAAGAATCGGGCGGGAAGGCCCTTGCGATCAAAGCAGACTCGGGTGTTCCGGACGAAGTCCGGTCTGCCGTGGCCCAAACCGAAGCAGCGTTCGGCACAATCGATATCCTGGTCAACAATGCAGGAGTTGCTCTGAACGGGCTGATCGACGACTACAAGTTCGAAGACTATGAACGGATGATCGCCGTGAATGTCACTGGCGTATTCGTCGCTACGCAAGAGGCTGCACGTCGGATGACGTCTGGCGGGCGCATCATTCATATTGGTTCGTCAATGGCGCGCTACGCAGGTTTTGGAACGTGCTCGGTCTATACCCTGACCAAGGGAGCGGTTGCTGGCTTCAACAGAAGCCTGGTCCGCGACCTCGGGCCAAAGGGCATCACAGTCAACACCGTGCATCCTGGTCCGATTGATACCGATATGAACCCAGCGGATGGACCGGTCTCGGCGATCGTGGGTCCTGGGATCGCAGTCGGTCGCTATGGAAAGGGCTCCGACATAGCAAGTCTTGTGGCATACCTCGCCAGCCCGGAAGCTTCCTTCGTGACGGGTGCTGAAATTCTCGCTGACGGCGGCTTCACCTCCTGACCTAAGAGGACGACAACATGTCTATTGGAATCATTGGTTCAGGTCAGATCGGCTCCGCATTTGCCCAGGCTTTGGCACGAAACCGGATTAAGGCAATCGTTGCCAACAGTCGCGGTCCCGGAAGTCTCGCATCGCTGGTCGCTGATTTAAGCCCCTACATTGCAGCCGGGACCGTCGAAGAGGCAACGCAAGCCGATATGGTTCTGGTCGCCGTACCGTGGTCAAAGATACCGGCAGCGCTTGCTGGGCTCCCAGATTGGGGAGGGCGTATCGTGGTTGACGCGAACAACCCTATCGAAGCACCGCTGTTCAAACCGGCAGAGCTTCATGGACGCCTTTCGAGCGAGGTCTTTGCAGAATTGGTCCCTGGAGCCAAAGTGGTGAAGGCTTTCAATCACCTGCAGCCGCACCTGATAGCGGGTGACCCGCGAGCGGAAGGCGGTAACAGGGTTCTTTTCTACTCGGGCGATGACCCCCAGGCCAAAAGGGAGGTCGGTGCACTTATCGAGCGGCTTGGCTTTGCTGGTATTGACCTCGGCACACTGGCCGTGGGCGGCAAGCTCGTTCAGTTCCCGGGCGGACCGCTGCCATCGTTGAATCTGGTCAGATTCAACTGAACGCGAGGGAGGCGGGAAGAGTATGTCCTGCCTTCCCCTCGCGGGCGCTCTGGGAGCGAGACATAGGGCTGGGAGGGTCTCGGTCTCGACCGAGAATTCGCTGAATTGCTTACTGGTGCCGGACAGGCAACATACCCGCGTATAAGTGATCCTTCTGGACAATCCCGCTAAGCCGTGTCGGCAACGATTTTTAAATGCGGGAGATACAGCATGGGTGAGACAATGCCTCTGAAGGGCAAAAAGGCGCTGATAACCGGTGGTTCGCGCGGGATAGGTGCCGCCATCGTCAAGCGGCTGGCCGAAGAAGGAGCCGACGTCGCCTTCACATACGCATCCTCTGTTGACGCAGCGGAGCAGGTGGCTGCGCAGGTGCGAGGGATGGGTCGATCGGCATTTGCGTTCAAGGCTGATCAGGGGACATCAGATGATGTCACCAAGGTCGTTAGGGATGCCCATGACGCTCTGGGCGGGCTTGATATCCTGGTCAATTCGGCTGGCGTGTTCGTTACCGGCATGGTCACTGACCTGGAAGGCGACGTCGCAGCCTTCGATCGCCAGCTGGATATCAATGTCAAGGGTGTGGTCGCCGCAGTTCGTGCGGCAGTTCCTCTCCTCTCTGATGGTGGGCGCATTGTCTCGATTGGCACCGCCAGGGCCAGTTCCCGCGGGGCGTTTCCCGGCATTGCCGATTATGTCGCCTCCAAAGCGGCAGTCGCAGCATATTCCAGGGTATGGGCCAGGGAGTTAGGCAGCCGCAAGATCACGGTGAACGTGGTCGAGCCCGGCCCGATCAACACGGGAATGGCACCGACCGAAGGGGAGATAGCCGACATCCTGAAGTCCATGTCGGCCGTCGGACGCTATGGCGAACCGGAAGAAGTGGCTGCGGCCGTAGCATTCCTGACGGGTCCTGAGGCGGGCTACATCACGGGCACGTCTCTTGTCATCGATGGTGGGTTGTCGATCTGAAGCCAAAGAGCAGGGACCGCCACTCCACGCGGCAGTCCCTGCCCAGTCGCCGTCAGTTTCATAAAGCCGGTCGCCGCTGCTGCCAGCCATGGAAGCGGAGGATACCCGAACGCTGGGGCGGGGAACGCGATCCCTCTACCCAGATCGCTGCCAAGCAACTGGCGCTATACCCGCGTTGAAGCCCGACATACCCGGGTATGATGTCTCGTCTCAACCAAGTCTGGTTTGATCCAGGCATGCAGAACGTAGCGGACATCACCAATGGCATCAAACCCTCCGGCACGGGAGTGCGCGGGCAGGCAGCCTCATGCGTCTGCGAAGACCTTGTCCCAGGGGGACGGACTGGGACAGAGCTCGATCAGGAAAGATACGAACGCCTTCACATTCGGGTTTCCACGCCGGCTCTCGGGCCAGAATGCGATGATGTCGAACCGGTCAAACGCGAACTCCTTGAGCACGGGCACCAGCTCTCCGCGTTCCAGGAATGGCGCGGCGATATAGGTGGGGGACATACCGATACCGCCGCCCGCGACGAGCACTGCCGCCACTGCGTCGCTGCTGTCGACGACGATCGTCGCAGGCGGCACGATTTCGAGAACCCGCTCGCCGATCCTGAACGGCCAACGCAGCGACTGACCGGAGCTCTGGTATCGGAAGTTCACACAGTCATGCTGCGCCAGGTCTTCGGGTCTGAGAGGTGTTCCTCGACGATCCAGGTATTGAGGCGATGCAAAACAACAGATGCGGTTGGGCGCAAGCTTTCTGGCGATGAGCCTGGAGTCTCCAGGCTCCCCGACGCGGATGGCAACGTCGATCCCTTCTTCGACGATGTCGACGTATTGGTCGCTCAGGCGCAGGTCCAGGGTGACCTTAGGAAATCTCCGCCGAAATTCCGGAAGGGCGGGCGCGATAAGATGGACGCCGACCGGCACAGGTGCGGTCACCTTGACGAGCCCGGCCGGCTCGGCGCGAGCCACTGCGGCGGCCTGCTGCATTTCTTCGGCCTCCCGCAGCAGCCGAAGAGCGCGTTCGTGAAGATCACGTCCTTCGGGCGTCAGCGTCAGCGACCGGGTTGTCCGCGTGAACAGCGTGATGCCCAGGTGTTCTTCGAGCCGCTGTACGCTCTTGCTGACCGCCGATGGAGAGATCGAGAGAGATCGCGCCGCCGAGGCGTAGCTCCCGAGCGACGCGACCCTGGCAAAGGCGATGATGCCGGTAAGCCGGTCTATTCCCATTCGTTCCGTCATGGAACGAGTAAAGCGAAACTCAGCCGGATTATCAAGATCTGCCTGCAGGCCTAGATTCATGTCACCGCACCACAAGGTGCTATCCAGGAGAGAAGAGAATGAACGAGATCGCAGCGGCTGTGGCCGGCCAATACATCACCTCAAGCCTTCAGGGCAAAAACGTGCTCATCTTTGGAGGGACATCGGGAATAGGCCTTTCGGCGGCCATTCAGGCCAAGGCGGCCGGCGCTAACGTAACGGTCGCGGGATCCGATGCCGCGCGCGCAGAAGCGCTTTCGAAAGAGCACGGCTTTTCAGGCTGGCGCGCTGCCGACGTCACAAAGCCCGAAGCGATCGACGCAGCTCTGTCCAATATCGGCAAGGTCGACCACCTTGTTCTGCTGGCAGGCTCCTTCGTTGCCGGCAAGGTTCTCGATGCCGATATCGCCCATCTTCACCGGGCATTCGATGAGCGGGTCTGGGCCGCTGTTCACGTGCTTCGCGCCATCGGCGAAAACCTCGCCGGCGACGCCTCCATCACTTTGATCTCCGGGGCGCTTGCAGACCGACCCAACGCTTACGGAGTAGCGGTGCTGGCTGCCGCATCCGCCGCGATGGAGGCACTGGGGCGGGGCCTGGCTCTCGAACTCGCACCGCGTCGCGTGAACATCCTTTCGCCCGGTCCGATTGACACGCCCATCCTGGCCAAGGCTCTCGGCGATGGCCGTGACGCCTATGTGGCATCCTTGAAGCAGTCGCTTCCGCTTCACAGGCTGGGGACGGCAGACGAAGCCGGTGCTGCCGTGGTTTTCCTGATGGCAAACGGCTGGATGAACGGAGCCGTACTCAACGTCGACGGCGGCTCGCGCCTGGTGTGATGAAAGACGTGATCGAAAGGAATTTTCCCATGCCTAGCTTGTTTGACCCTATTGAGCTCGGAGCGATCAAGGCTCCCAACCGGATCCTGATGGCACCGATGACGCGCGCCCGCGGTACGCGCGGGCACGTTCCCACCCCGATGATGATTGACTATTACGCACAGCGCGCATCCGCAGGGCTTATCATCAGCGAAGCGATCGGCATCAACCAGCTGGGTCTCGGCTGGCCCCATGCCACGGGTCTCTGGTCTCCGGAACAGGTCGCCGGATGGAGGAAGATTACCGACGCGGTCCATCAAAACGGCGGCCGCATCATCGCGCAGCTTTGGCAGATGGGACGCGTGGTTCATCCGAGCTTTCTGGACGGAGGAAAACCGGTATCCGCCTCTGCCACCACGGCGCCGAACCACGCTCATACCTATAGCGGCAAGCAGCCCTACGAAGAGGCCCGCGCGCTGACGATTGATGAGATCGCGGATGTGGTGCAGCAATTTCGCCAGGCTGCCCGCAACGCGATCGAAGCGGGCTTTGACGGCGTCCAGCTTCACGCCGCCAATGGCTACCTGATCGACCAGTTCCTGCGCAACAGTTCCAATCTCCGCGACGACGCCTATGGCGGCTCCATCGCAAACCGGGTCCGGTTTCTCCGTGAGACAACGCAGGCGGTTGTGGATACCATCGGTGCGGACCGCACCGGCGTGAGACTGTCTCCGAACGGAGAGACGCAGGGCGTTAAGGACAGCGACCCGCTTCCGGTGTTCACAGCGGCAGCCGAGGCGATGTCGCAGATCGGCATCGCGCACCTCGAACTCCGCGAGCCGCCAATCAACGGAACGTTTGGTGTCGGCGACATGGCGCCTCTCGCACGGGAGCTTCGCGGAGCATTCAAGGGGCCGCTGATCCTGAACTCGGACTTTGACAGCGCGCGGGCGCAGGCGGAACTCGACCAGGGGACCGGCGACGCCGTGGCCTTCGGGAGGCCGTTCATCGCAAACCCTGATTTCGTCCGGCGCGTCGCCGAAGGGATCGAACTGGCATCCGACGACCCCGCAACGTGGTTCACGCAGGGGCCCGAGGGGTACATCGACTACCCTGCAGCCACGGCACGGCAGGCGAAGTCCGCCTAGAGGTGCAGTGACAAGAACGAAGCGCGCTCTCCAGGCCGCGTTGGAACCGGCTTTCATGACGCGATCGCCTCTACGGGCGATCGCGTCTCTTTGCTTTTCTATTGGCTGCCCAGCTTCTCTTTCCGGTCGATCAATGGCCTACCCCATACCGTTGTATAGTGGTCGCTTGCTCCGGGCTGTGCCAGTCATGGTGCAAGAGCAAGCGATTACAGGAGCCCCTCCATGTCGAAGAAGCGACCGGAAGGAATACGCGAGTACGATCATCCTGCAGGCGGCTGGGATGCGCTTCGAGCGGTCGCAGAGACCCTGAAACATCAACAGGTGATCTTCCAGGGTGCGGCGACTCTCCTCAAGGCGAACCAGCCGGACGGGTTCGACTGCCCGGGTTGCGCTTGGCCGGACCCCAAGCACACCTCTTCTTTTGAGTTTTGCGAAAACGGGGCAAAGGCGATCACCTGGGAATCGACAGCCAAGCGGGCGGGACCCGACTTCTTCGCCAGGTACACGATCAGCGAACTCTGGAACTGGAGCGACCACGAACTGGAAGATGCCGGTCGCCTGTGTTTCCCGATGATCTATAACGCGGACGAAGATCGCTACCAGGTCATCGAGTGGAGCGCGGCGCTGAAGGTGATCGCGGATAAGCTGAACGCCTTGTCCAGTCCCGACCAGGCGGAATTCTACACATCCGGCCGGGCCTCGAACGAGGCCGCCTTTCTCTACCAGCTGTTCGTCCGGGCCTACGGGACCAACAATTTTCCAGACTGTTCGAACTTATGCCACGAGGCAACATCGGTAGGACTGCCGCAATCCATCGGGGTGGGTAAGGGGACGGTCACTCTCGAGGACTTTGATTACGCCGATGCAATCTTCAGCTTCGGCCACAATCCCGGCACCAACCATCCCCGCATGATGACGACCCTGCATGACGCGTCCAAGCGCGGCTGTCGCATCGTCGCCTTCAACCCGCTGAAGGAACGCGCACTCGAGCGCTTTGCCGCACCTCAGGATCCGATCGAAATGGGAACCCTGAGTTCGACAGACATCGCTTCGTCCTACTACCAGGTTCGCGCGGGGGGTGATCTGGCGGCCCTCAAGGGACTGATGAAGGCGGTCTTCGAGAGGGACGCCATTAGCCTGGCTGCGGGCGGCCCCGGCGTGCTGGACAGAGATTTTATCGAGGAGCACACGCAAGGCATCGACGACCTGCGCGGCGACGTGGAGCAAACTTCCTGGGACGACATCACAGAAGTATCCGGGCTGAGCCGGACGGAGCTCGAAGCGGCCGCCGACGTGTACATTGCGGCGAAGAACGTCATCCTCTGCTACGGTATGGGCATCACCCAGCACAGCAACGGGACGGCGAACGTACAGCAGCTCGCCAACTTCCTGATGCTGCGCGGCAACATCGGCCGTCAGGGTGCTGGTATATGCCCGGTACGCGGCCATTCGAACGTTCAGGGTGACCGAACAGTCGGCATTACCGAGTTGCCGAACAAGGCTCTGATCGACGGGATCGAGAGAGCCTTCGGGTTCAGACCCAGGCAGGACAAGGGACACAACGCGGTAGAGGCAGTCGATGCGATCGCCAAAGGAGACTCCAAGGCATTGATCTGTCTCGGAGGCAATCTCGCCGTCGCGATGTCCGATCCGAATTACGTGTTCGAGGGAATGCGCAAGCTGGATCTGGCTGTTCACATCGCGACGAAACTCAACCGATCGCACCTTCTGACTGCCAAGACCTCGATCATCCTGCCGTGCCTCGGGCGCACAAATGTGGATGAGCAGGCATCCGGGCCCCAGTCGGTTACGGTCGAAGACTCCATGTCCATGGTTCACGCTTCGAAGGGTTTCCTGCGGCCACCGAGCGACATGGTGTGGTCGGAGCCAGCGATCATCGCTGGTATCGCCAAGGCTACCCTTGGTGGAAAGTACGGCATCGACTGGGACGGTATGATCGCGAACTACGATCGTATCCGCGACAAGATCGAACAGGTGTTTCCCATCTTCGAAAACTTCAACACGCGCGTGCGGCAGCCGGGCGGCTTTCGTCTTGACGTGGGAGCTTCGCAGAGGGTCTGGCACACCGACAGCCACAAAGCCCACTTCCTCGTGGCACCGAGGGTCGACGAGGATCCGCTTCTTGCGGATAAGAGCCTTCTTGTCCTCACTACGATCCGCAGCCACGGCCAGTACAACACGACCGTCTACAATCTTGACGACCGGTACCGAGGCGTATTTGGGCGACGAGACGTCCTGTTCATCAACCGGGAAGACCTTGAAGCACGCGGTCTGAAAGAGGGGGACAAGGTGTCTATTGCCGCAGGGGCGGGCGATATGGTGCGCGAGGTTCAGGGCTTCACAGCCATAGAATATCCGATACCGCGCGGTTCGGTTGCGGGTTACTACCCCGAACTGAACGTGGTGATTCCGCTGGCATATGCTGACAAGCGTTCAGGCAC
Organism: Hyphomicrobiales bacterium; assembly: GCA_900472675.1. GTDB lineage: Bacteria > Pseudomonadota > Alphaproteobacteria > Rhizobiales > Rhizobiaceae > Neorhizobium. The sequence goes on along the minus strand of UCJA01000006.1, from coordinate 186,419 downwards.
CCCGGCTTACAAGGGAGTTCCTGTTCGCATCAGAGGCATTGGAGCCGAAGCGGGGGCCTCTTAGAAGCCCCCGGTTGGTCGCCGCGAGGCGCGTCTATCGATGTTCGTTGGCGCACTCATGGCCAGAGAATGCAACAGAGAGTAACGCGTCGCCTTTGAGAGGCGGCGCGTTCTGCTATCTGGGAAAACTAGATGTTGTCGTTCAGTGGTGGGGGAGCCGGCGCAATCCCTCGGAGACGGATGCGGAGGCCGTGCGTCTAGTGCTGCACAATGTCGGTGTCGGCCAGATTGCTGCCTTGCATCTCCTGGCTGACGAGGCTGTGACCCGTCAGCGGCCCGCCATACTGCTGAAGCAGTCCGCCCTCGGAAAGTCCGCCAAGATCAATGACGGCAAAGCCGAACCGCTGCATGAGTTCGCTCACCACCAGCTTACCGTCAGCATCTTCCCCAGAAACGAACTGGGTTCGTTTCCCGTAGCCACGCCCGTCGTCGGGTAACCGCTCGAGAACACGAGCCAGGATGTGGTTGAAGCCTTTAACCACGGTGGCGCCAGGGGCGAGCTCTGAAACGATCTCGGTCGATGCGCGACCTCCAAGGTCTGCAGGCGCAAAGGTCGCGGGGTCGATTGCATTGGTTGCATCGACGATGATCCGTCCCTCCCAGTTCGTGGAGCCAGCGAGGACAGAACTGACCGCCCCGTGCGGCACTGCAAGGATGATCAAATCGGCCGTCAGCGCATCTTGCAGGTCTGCAGCACGGATCGCGCTTCCGAGGCGCTGAACGAGCGGGGCCAGCGACGCTGGCCCCCTTGTGTTTGCAACCGACACTGCGATGCCGGTTCTGGCGAAGTGGGTTGCGATGGCCGTGCCAATCGCTCCCGAACCGATGATGGCGTAGGTCATCGTGTTTCCTTATGCCTTGATGAACTGAAGAACGTCGGCGTTGAACGTGTCCGGATCGACCTGGGCGAGACCATGCGAGCCGCCCTTGTACACCTTGTATTGGGCGTTCTTGACGATCTTGGCGGTTTTCGCGCCGGCGGCCGCGATCGGCACGATCTGGTCGTCGTCGCCGTGGATCACCAGTGTCGGCTTGTCGATTTTCTTCAGGTCTTCAGTGTAATCGACTTCGGAAAATTCGCGGATGCAATCATATTCGCCCTTGATGCCGCCCTGCATGCCGAGTGCCCAGAACTGCTCCCGCAAGCCATCCTTGACGTTCGCGCCGTCGCGGTTGAACCCGTAGAAGGGCAGGGACAGGTCCTTGAAGAACTGTGCCCGGTTGCTCGCGGTGCCCTTGCGGATGCTGTCGAAGACCTCGAGCGGCGTGCCTTCCGGATTCGCCTCGGTCTTCAGCATCAGCGGCGGCACGGCGGCGAGAAGCACGACCTTGGCAACCCGCTTGGAGCCATGGCGGCCGATGTAGTGGGCAACTTCGCCACCGCCGGTCGAATGGCCGATCATGACCATGTCCTTGAGGTCGAGCTTGTCGATGAGCTCGGCCAGGTCGTCGGCGTACTGGTCCATGGTGTTGCCGTTCCACGGCTGATCGGAGGCGCCGTGACCGCGACGGTCATGGGCGATGACGCGGAAGCCGTTCATCCCGAAGAACAGCATCTGGGCGTCCCAGGCGTCGCCGGCCAGCGGCCAGCCGTGCGAGAACACGATCGGCTGACCCTTGCCCCAGTCCTTGTATGCGATCTTGGTGCCGTCCTTGGTGGTGATAAAGCTCATGTAATTGGCTCCTTTGGAAGTGCTGGGTTGGGTCTTGGCTTCGGCTTTCCCGGACAGCGCGATGGCTGCGGCCGCGGTCCCGCCGACGATGAGGGCATCACGGCGGGTCATCGTGGAAAAGAAAGGATTGGTCATCGTGCCTGCCCTTAGAGTTCGGTCATTCCGGAGGCATCCGGTGGCAACAGAGATACCGAGGGGCTATTGCAGAGGACATTGTACGCGAGCTTCAATGCCATCATACCCGCGTATAAGAGCGCCTGAAGGTCACCTGTGTCAGCGGCATGCCTTTAAATGCCCACAAGCCGGAAGCTGATGCTCCCGGCTTGCGACATGTGGCTGCGTTCAGGGGTATCAGGCAGCGATGATCGGTGCCTCGGCAGGATGAGGCTCCTGCTTTGGCCTGACTTTCGACCGGGAGCGGAGGATCACGTAGAAGACCGGCGTCAGGAAAAGACCGAACAGAGTGACCCCGAGCATCCCGAAGAACACCGCGGTTCCGAGAGACTGGCGCATCTCGGCGCCGGGACCGGTGGCGATCATCAGCGGCAGCACCCCGAAGATGAACGCGAACGCGGTCATGAGGATCGGTCGCAGACGCAGCCTCGTGGCTTCCACCGCCGCTTCCACGGGCGTCCTGCCTTCGTCCTGTGCCTGCCTTGCGAACTCGACGATCAGGATCGCATTTTTCGCAGCAAGCCCGATCAGGACGACGAGCCCGATCTGCGTCAGGATGTTGTTGTCCATCCCGCGGAAGTGCACGCCGAGCAAAGCGGCAAGGATCGCCAGGGGAACGATCAAGATGATCGCCAGCGGCAGGGTCCAGCTCTCATACTGCGCCGCCAGTGCAAGGAAGACGAAGACCACGGACAGGGCGAAGATATAGATCGCCGTATTGCCTGTGTTCTGCTCTTGGTAGGCCAGTTCCGTCCACTCGAATGCCGTCCCGGCGGGCAGCATTTGCTGGGCCAGGCCCTCCATCTTGGCGAGCGCCTCACCGGTCGATACTCCAGGTCCCGGAGTTCCCTGAACCGGCACCGACACGTACATGTTGTAATGCTGGACGAGAGACGGACCGTTCGTGTCCTTAATATCAACCAGCGTTCCCAGCGGCACCAGGGCCCCCGTTGCCGACCGGACCTTCAGTCCGAAGATATCTTCCTTGTCGACGCGGTACTGCTGATCGGCCTGGGCACGGACTTGGTACACCCTTCCGAAAGCGTTGAAATCGTTCACATAGGACGTTCCCAGGTTGATCGACAGGGTGTCGAAGATATTGGGGATCGGGACGTTGAGCATCCGCGCCTTATCCCTGTCGATCTGCAGGAAGTATTGCGGGCTGTTGGCCGAGAAGGTCGTGAAGACCCCGGTCAGTCCCGGCGTCTGGTTGGCCTTTCCCATCAGCTGGTAGGCGACCCCGAGCACACGGCGCATGTCGGATGTGCCTCGGTCGAGCAGCTGCATCTTGAAGCCGCCGCCATTGCCGATGCCGCGAACCGACGGAGGCGGGATAGCGATGATGAAGGCCTCCTGGATGCTTTGCAGCTTCCCGTAGATTTCGCCGATGATGCCGTCGGCCTTCTGGTGCTTCTCCAGGCGCTCGTCGAAGGAATCGAAAGTCGCGAAGATAACGCCCGCGTTGGACGCGTTCGTGAATGTCGCGCCGCTGAAGCCGGAGAACGAGACTGTATGGCCCACCCCGGGAACCGCTTTGATGATCTTGTCGGCCTGGGACATCACGGCGTCGGTCCGCATCAGTGATGCTCCGTCGGGCAGCTGCACCACAATAATGGCGTAGCCCTGATCGCCCGCGGGGATGAAGCCCCGCGGTACGATGGTGCTGATCCAGAAGGTCGCGCCTAACAGACCGACGAAGACCAGCATCGCAACCACACGCGCCGCGACCGTCTGAACCAAATGGCGAACCATCCAGGAATAGCCGTGGCTCAACCGGTCGAACCCGTTGTTGAAACCGTCAGCGAGCTTTCCGAACACGAAACTGATCGGGTTGCGGCGGACATGCCCGTGCTCGTGCGGCTTGAGAAGGATGGCTGCCAGTGCGGGAGACAGGGTCAGCGAGTTGAAGGCTGAGATCGCGGTGGCAACCGAGATCGTTACCGCGAACTGCCGGTAGAACTGGCCAGAGATCCCCGGGATGAACGCGGTCGGCACGAAGACGGCGATCAGCACCAGCGAGATGGCGACGACGGCGGTCCCCACTTCGTCCATTGTCACATGGGAGGCGTCGCGCGGTGACATGCCCGTCGCCAGGTTTCGCTCGACGTTCTCAACCACAACGATCGCGTCGTCGACGACGATGCCGATGGCAAGCACCAAGCCAAACAGGGTCAGCATGTTCAGCGAGAAGCCGAAGGCGAGGAGAAAGGCCAGTGTACCGACCAAGGATACGGGGATTGCGATGATCGGTATCAGCGCTGTCCGCCATGACTGCAGGAAAACGAGGACGACGATCGCGACCAGAACCGCGGCTTCGACGATCGTCCGATAGACTTCATCGATGGAGGCCGAAATGAATTCGGTCGGATTGTAGACGATCTGGTATTCAAGGCCGGGCGGGAAATCCTTTTCCGCCTTGGCCATTGTTGCCCGGATCTCGTCTGCTGCAGCAAGTGCATTGGTGCCGGGGCGGGCGAAGACGGCGATGGCAACCGCTGATTTCCCGTCGAGATAGCTGTTGGTCACATAATCGCGGGCGCCAAGCTCAATCCGCGCGACGTCCTGCAACTGCACAAGGCGACCTTCCGGCGTCGACTTGACGATGACGTAGCGGAACTGTCGGGCATCTTCGAACCGGCCCTGCGTCGTCACCGTATACTGGAAGGCATTCGCCCCGGCCGTCGGCGGAGCGCCGATCGATCCGCCGGAGACCTGCACGTTCTGGTCCCGTAGCGACTGGACGACGTCCGAGGCGGTCATGCCAAGCGCCGACAGCTTTTCCGGGTCGAGCCAAATCCGCAGCGAGTATTCGCGTTCGCCAAAGAGGATGACGTCACCGACACCATCGAGACGGACAAGGTTGTCGCGGATGCGGTTGCGGGCGTAGTTCGAGACGTAGAGTTGGTCGTACCTGTCGTTCGGCGACAGGAGATGAACCACCATCATGATGTCAGGGGAGCTTTTGGCCGTCGTGATACCGATGCGCCGGACCTCTTCGGGAAGCCTGGGTTCGGCGATCGCCACGCGGTTCTGGACCAGCACCTGCGCCTTGTCGAGGTCAGTGCCCAGCTTGAACGTCACGGTCAGCGTCATCTGTCCGTCAGCGCTGGAATAGGAGGACATGTAAAGCATGTTCTCGACGCCGTTGACCTCCTGCTCGATCGGCGTCGCCACGACATTGGCGATGGTCTCGGAATCTGCTCCAGGGTAGGAGGTTCTGATGACAACGGTGGGCGGCGCAATCTCTGGATATTGCGAGACCGGAAGCTGCGAATAGGCGATGCCGCCGACGATGAGAAGCAGGATCGACACGACTGTGGCGAAGATCGGCCTGTCGATGAAGAAGTGGGCAAATCTCATTTCGCGACCTCCATCCCGGCGTTTTCGGGAGCGCCATCCCCGCGTGTTTCCGGCAGCTGCGTCATCTGCGGGGTCACTTTCGTGCCGGGACGGGCGCGCAACAATCCGTTGACGATGATCGTCTCGTTGCCGCTCAAGCCTTCGCGAATGGCGCGGTAGCCGAAGAGGCGGGGACCTGGGCGCACCGGCTTCGTCGTCACAAGGCCGTCGTCAGCGACCACGTAGACCACGCGCTGGTTCTGGTCTGAGCCGATGGCTTCATCGGGCACGAGAACCGCTCGGTAGGTATTCGACGCCTCGATCTGCGCGCGCCCGAACAGACCTGGTTGCAAGATGAGGTCCTTGTTCGGGAATCGTGCCCGGACGCGCATAGTGCCGGTCGCGTCATCCACGCGGTTTTCGGCGAAGTCCAGCTTGCCGACGAAAGGCTCCTGGAACGAGTCGGCAATGGCAACCCTGACGTCAAGACCGCCGCCGCCCTGCTGGAGATCGGCGCCGCGCGAACGAGCGGTCTTCGCAAAGTTCAGCAGGCGGCGTTCGTCCACATCGAAGTAGAAGTCTATAGGGTCCATGGAGACGATGGTGGTCAGCACCGACTGGTCCGCCTGCACCAGATTGCCTGCGGACACGAGACGTCGGTCGATGCGTCCGGTGATCGGAGCCTTGATTTCCGTATACTCGAGATCAAGAGCCGCACGGTCGGATGCGGCCTGAGCGCCTCTGACGTTGGCCTGGGCCGAGATCCACTCGCGGCGTCGATCATCGAGGATTGAGACCGATTGGCTTCCGTTTTGCGCCAGCGTTTCGGCCCGCTTGAACTGGGCTTCGGCGAATGTCAGCGTCGACCTGGCGACTTCCAGGGCAGCATTCGCCTCGTTCTGGGCGGTGATGAAGGGACGCTGGTCGATGACAAAGAGAACGTCACCCTTGCGGACGATTGTGCCATCCTGGAAGCGTATCTCCTGCAGGTAACCGCCCACCCGGGCTCTCACGGAGACCTGGTCTACCGCTTCAAAACGCCCGATGAACTCGTCGTTGTCCACCACGTCCCGCACGACTGGTTTTGCGACCGTGACCGGCGGCGGCGCTTGCTCCTGTGCTGCGGCACTGAGCGGAGCCAGCACTATAAAGCCGAGGGCAACACTCGCTCTCAATGCACGTCTGACGGAGTGCTGCTTGGCCCTCCGGAATTTTCGCGTCTGGTTGGCAGACAGCGCCATGATAACCTCCAAGGTGCTATGATCGACTTGGAAGGTGCCAAAACGTGCTTGTTATCGTAATGCTACCCGCGTCTAGGCACCTCATACCTGCGTATAGTTGTCTGCCAAATGGAAACGACTGAAGCGTCCAGTGCGGCAAGGCAAGAGTAGCGGGGTTGTTGACCGACGACAATCTGGCAGACGGAAGTCCGCCAAAGGTCAAGAAGCGCATCAGGCTTCAAGGATAAAGTGGGGGGCTCAGTGGGGGCGCCAGCCCACCAACATCTTGTCACCAGACTTGCCATCCGGGCTAACACGATAACCTGCAGGTATGATGTCCAGATAGGCCGCAGGCTGGTAGCAATCCCGTCACGCCTTCCGCTTCAACAGCGTCCACTCAGAAAAGGGTGTTCCGGGAAAGGAAAGCGGAGATCAGCTCAAGGTAGTGACGGAAATCAGCATGCTAAGCGGTGTCTTCATGTCGCAGTGGTCGGTTGTGGTGACTGCGACCCTCTTCCAGTTCATCCTTCTCCTCGCTCTGAGAGGAGCCGCCAAGCTGGTACTGCCAAAGTCCGGTCTGGTCAGGCTTCTCCTGAACTTGGCCTTCTTTTCCGCGCTGACGGGCTTGCTGCTCTATCACGGGATTCCGCCTTACCTGCGCGAAGACGATCAGTCCGCCTTCGCAGAGCGACTGAGTAACGGAATACTGAAAACGATCTGGTGGATCGGGGGCGCAATGGTCCTTGCGAGCTCCGTGCGCATGTTCCTCATTTTTGAGCGGAAGCCGAGGGAAGGGCGTCTGCTCCAGGACCTTGTTGTGGCCCTGATCTACCTGACCGGGGCACTCTGCGTCGTAGCCTATGTATTCAGCCTCCCGGTCGGGACGATCATTGCCACGTCGGGGGTCTTTGCGATCGTCCTCGGTCTGGCACTGCAGAGCACTCTGAACGACGTTTTCTCCGGAATAGCCATCAACCTCGGCCGTCCGCTCTCCATCGGAGATTGGGTCGTCCTCGACGACAATGTCCAGGGCCGCGTACTGGAGACCAACTGGAGGTCGACGCAGTTGCTCAGCGGCACCAACGACCTCATCGTCGTGCCGAACAGCCTGCTCGCGAAAAGCAGGATCACCAACCTGAGCGGTCCAGAACCGTCCCATGGTGCGAGCCTCAAGGTACGCCTTCTGCCCACCAAGCCGCCAGGTGTCATCCTGGACGCTATGGAAAAGGTACTTCTGAGCAGCAACGCAATCTCCAAGTTTCCCGCACCATCGGCTGCGGTACTGGCGATCGACCGCGACGCGGTTGAAATCGAGCTTAGCTTCCGGGTCGCGGACCTCGGTAGGGTTGGCAAGGCCAAGAACGAGCTGTTCGATCTCATATACCGGCATGTGGATGCCGCTGGACTGCAGCTTGCGGGCTCCACTGCATCCGTGCACGTGGCCGTTGAGCAGTCAGGTGTGAGTGCTGTGGCCAAGCGAACTGCGACACCGATCCGGCTGATGAACTCCATCCCGCTTTTTGCGGGCCTGACAGATGAAGAAAAGGATGATCTGTCTTCGGCGATGAACAGGCTCACCTTCCACAAGGATGCCGTGATTGCCCATCAGGACACGTCTCTGACGTCTTTGATGCTGATTAGAAGCGGTGTCGTGGCGGTGGAGGAAAAGGATGGCGAGGGTAGCATTGAGCTGGCCCGCCTCGCGCCTGGTGACTTCTTCGGGGAGAGGGGAGTTCTGCTCGGCGCACTGGAGCTGGCAGATTTCATAGCGCTGACGCCCGTGGTGATCTACGAGCTTCCAAAGGCTCGGTTGGCGGTAATCCTGCGCGATAGGCCGGCGATTGCCGAGGAACTCGCGTTGTTGCTTGCCTCACGAACCAAAGCAGAGGCGGCGCTGCATCCCGCGCAGCCGCTTGCCTCTCAAGGTGCTTCCGTGGCTCTATCGACGAGGATAAGGGAGCTTTTCCATATCCCGTGATCCTGGCGAACGAAGCCGGGAAGATTGATGTCGTTTATGGCGGCGGAAGTCGCTTCTTTCCCAAGCCCTATGACGACCTCACCATCATCGACGCAATGACGCGCCTTCTTGCGAGCGACAACCCGAGGGCCAGCACGCTCTGAAGCAGAAACAATTGCGGTCCATATTCCGCCGCCCACCGGAAATGATCAGCTTGCTGTAACGAATGTCCGCTAGACGAGAGTATTTTCCCGCGATGTATCCTGAGCCACGAGACCACTCTCCCTTGGCGGGCGGTTTCAGGAAGCCTCCGAGCAAGGATGGGCGCTGTTCGTGGCGCTGGCGTCATCGGGAGGGGCGTCTCTCCGTTGTGGGCGCAAGTGACGTGTGTGCTTCGTGCCCGATCCCATGCTCCTGGAACCAGTAGCCGCAGGCCACGAAAAGGCTTCCGCCTGCCAGATTCCCGAGCGTCACCCAGAAAAGGTTTTTAAAGACGTCGACCAGCCCGATGGCGGGATTGCCGGTGAGAATGGCCATGCTGAAGACGAACATGTTCGCTACCGAGTGCTCGAAGCCCGCCGACACGAAGATGGTAATGGGCCAGAAGATCAGGACGAGCTTCGCTGTGGCGTCGCTGGTGCGATTGCACATCCAGATCGCAAGGCAGACAAGCCAGTTGCAGAGGATGCCGCGGAAGAAAAGCTCAGAGCTAGGTGCAGTCGCCTTGGCGACAGCGGCGGCAATGAAATGGTCGCGACCGTCGCTGAGGATGACGCCGCCACCCGCGGCTTTGATCAGCAAGGCGAGGAGGACCGCCCCGATCAGGTTGCCCACCCAGGTCACCGCCCAGACGGTCAACATGTCTGGAACGGTCGATTTCCGGGAAAGCACAGCCAGAGGCATATACATTGCCGTGCCGGTGAAAAGCTCCGACCCTGCGAAGATCACGATCGTCAACGCGGCCGAAAACACCGCGCCGGAAACCAGACGGACCCAAGCCGCGTCCACATGTGCCGTGACGGAGTACATGATCACGCTACCGAATCCGACATAGGCTCCGGCCATCATTGCTCCGAGCAGGAAGCCGCCGGGATTTTTCCGGATTGCCGATGTCTTGTGCTCGCCCGCATCGACGAGCAGTGAGATCGTGTCGGTGTACATGGATCTTGTCCCGCTTTTGAGGTTTCGAAATGGGATGTCGTGACGGCGTAACCTGGCTTTTCCGTTCTCCAACTCGACGTCAGTCAGTCCCGCGGGTCCGCCAGAGATGCAGATCGTACCAGGCGATCAGGAGGAGGCCGCCCGCCACGGCGATATGCAGCATGAAAGCGTCTGCTGCGGCGATCCCTTCGAGATCGTGCCTCATCCTCCAGAACGGCAAGGTAAAGACTGCCCAGGCCGAGGTAGACAGGGACAGCGCGATCGCGCCGATCCATCGCAGAAACCCGGAAACGATGAGGATGGAACAGAGGATCTGGACCACGATCGCTGCTGCTGCGATCGGTACGGATGGCAACAATCCCACGTTTTCCATCTCGCTGATCGCAAGATCGAAATCCATAAACCTGATGAGCGCGTGGTGCACGAAGGGAGCACACAAGGCGATCAGCGCCAGCCACCGGACCGGATGTTTGAATACACGGAGGACGGGGAAAGCCGCATTGTTGGAAGTTGCAGGGTTCAACATGGATCTATCTTTCAGCCTGTTGCACACCTCTACCGGGTAGATGTGACGTTTTGGATTGGTTGATCAGGAGCGGAGGTCTGGGCGTGTTCCCGTGCGATCGAAACGACCTGCTCGAAACCGCCGTGCCCGAGCATTACGGACGTATTGACTGGAGCAGGGCCCGGTTGAGGGACGACGTATTCAACGGCAGCGGTCGTCATCAACAGAACGAGCATCACCGCAGTTGTCGCAAGGAACGGAAAGACGGGAATCCCAGCTGATTGAGGGGTAGGGCGCATCTGCTAAACCTTCGCTTTAAAGATGCGACTAGCTAGCTCCAACGCCCAATTGCAGGGTATTATACGTGGGTCTGGGTAGACTATACCTGTGGCCGAACACGGGCTCGATCTTGAGCGGGTCAGCCTCGAACATCAGCCGCTGCTGGCTGATCCCGTGAGCGCCGTTTTGACCGAGTCTCGTTGAAGTGCGAGAGTCCAGTGACCCACTTTTGCTTTTCCCGAACTGGATAAAGATCGATGATTGTCGCCGACCCGCTTTCCCATGTTCTCGATGCGATTGAGGCAAAGAGCGTCGTGTCCACAGGCTTGAACGCATCGGGGGACTGGGCAGTCGCTGTCGGACGCTATCCCGGGATCAAGTTCAATGCAGTCATCGCAGGCCAGTGCCAGCTGAAGGTTGAGGGACTTGAGCAACTGACTTTGGCGGAGGGCGACTGCTTCCTCCTAACCCAGGGGCTCCCGTTTGTAATCGCAAGCGATCTTGCGCTCCCACCCCGTCCTGCAAGCGAGGTCTTTAGGGGAGTAACGTCCTATTTCGCGGAACTGTTGGGCGATGGCGAGGCCGACTTCTGCTGCATCGGCGGCCGGATGGACATCGCCGTCCATGCTCGCTTTGTCACCGCAGCGCTGCCTCCACTCATCGTGCTGAGAGGGGACGGCCCCGAGGGGCCAAGAATACAATGGCTCCTCGAGAGGCTTGTGGCCGAAATTGCTCAGTTGCTTCCCGGCTCGCACGCGATCGCGAGCCAGATCATGCATATGATCTTCATAGAAACGATGAGGTCGATCTCGAACAGCGCTGCCGCCGAGCATGGTTGGTTGGCGGCGCTACTGGATAGGAACATTGGAAAAGCGCTTCGGGCGATACACGAGAATCCCGATCGGCAGTGGTTGCTGGATGAAATTGCGGCCGAGGCTGGCTTGTCCCGGTCCCACTTCTCAGCTCGGTTTGTCGAGATCATGGGCATCCCGCCCATGGATTATCTGCTGCGCTGGCGAATGGCGCTTGCAGCGAAGGCTCTGGAAGCGACTGGAAAGAGAGCTGCCGACGTGGCGTTTGAAAGCGGGTATCAGTCGGAAGCCGCCTTCGGTGCCGCATTCAAGCGAATTCACGGCATCTCGCCTGGCCAATACAGGCGTCAGTTCAAGGCAAGTAACTAAGGGCGTCGAGTGCCGACCCGCCGCCAGCAACTCTCGAATGACCTCGACGGCTCAGCATTGTTGCTGGCGAGACAAGGGGTCAGGTAGCAGACCTGCGACCTGGATCCTGAGCCTTAATCACGCTCGGGGGCAATACGCTGATCGGGGCGTTGATGTCGCACACGGCACGCGGAAGCGTGAACTTGAAAAGCGCGCCGCCTTCTTCGCCCGAAGTGGCCAGGATCTTCCCGCCGTGCGCTTCGACAATGGTTTTCGAGATCGACAATCCCATTCCCATTCCGGCGGCCTTTGTGGTGTAGAAGGCATTGAAGAGCTGTTCGGCCTTTTCCTGTGGCAATCCGGGCCCAGTGTCCGCAACCTCAATCTGGACGTGGTTGTCCAGGAGGCGGGACCTGACAAAAATGGAACGCTCTTCCGAAGACGTGTCCGACATGGCCTGCGCAGCGTTGACGAGAAGGTTGATAAGGACCTGCTGGATCTGAATTCGATCCGCGCAGACCTCTGCCGGGTCGGACAACAGGGACAATACAACGTTGGCCCCAAGAGACCGAAGCTGCCGACCGGTGATGGCGAGGGCCTCGGTAACCACTTTGTCCACACTGAACAGCGTGCGCTCGCTGTCGGAGTTGCGGGCCATTTTCCGGATATGTGTGATAATGTCTGAGGCACGCGTCGCCTCATCAATCATCCGCTTGATTGCGAGTGTGGCTTCTTCGGTGTTGGGCGCCGCGCGAGTGAGCCACCGCAAGGCAGCGTGCCCGTTGGCGACGACCGCCCCCAATGGTTGGTTGACCTCGTGGGCAATAGAGGCCGTGAGCTCGCCGAGCGTTGCCACCCGGGCGGCGTGAGCAAGCTCCTGTTGCGCCTTAACAAGTGCCCGCTCGTTTTCGAGCCGCTTGCTGATATCGACCACGCCTACGACAACGATGACCTGGCCGTCCATCCGCTTCGGAAAGGCGCAGTTGACGAGGACGTCAATGAGACGCCCATCCCCGCGCAGCATCACAGTCTCGCCTTCGTAGCTGGGTAAGCCTGAGAGATATCCGATAACAACTTTGCGCCAAGTTTCCAAACCTTCGTCAGGGCACCAGTCGCCGAGCGATCGGCCGGCAGCCGATGCCCGATCGAGCTGGAACATCTCCATGGCTTTCTTGTTGAGGTCGACGACCTTGACGGCATCAAGAACCTGTCGGGGGAAGACGCTATCGGCAGCAGCGTAAGCGACGAGATCGTCTACACCAGACGCCTGCAGCCGAGAAAGCAGCGCGTGGAGCCCGACAAGATCAATTTCGAAGAAGCCGAGGGCAGTCCCGTCGAACACGCTCCGGAAGCGGTGTTTCTGCCTTTCGATGTCGACCACCAGAATGTGGAAACCCTCGAACCCGTTGGAGCCCATCTGGGGAATGTATCGGATCTCGGCGTCATGCCATGTCCCGTCGAGATAGGGGACCGGTGCTTCGAAAAGCACTTCGCAGCCCGTCGCTACGGCCGCCAAATGGGGGAGCCTTTCGGCGTAGGCTTCATGGCCGAGGAAGTCCTTCATGTGAAGTCCCGTCAATTCCTGCGGGGTGCGCCCGTACCAGCGGCAGTGGTGCTCATTGGCAAAACGGCAGACGTGCGCCTTGTCGAAGAACGATATCAGGATCGGAACGGTATCTGCCGTAAGCGATGCGAGATCAGGGAAAGAAGGGGACAAACCCTCGTCAGCAGCCATCGATAATCCCCTCGTATGATGTTGTTGGTATTTTTTTGAGAGCTATATGAGACCCGCGACGGCGCTGAATTTTAGAAGAAGGACATGTCTGAGTGCCAGCCGAACCCCTCATAGCGGTGGTGGATGACGATGCAGGGATGCGGATCTCACTGGACGGGCTCATCAGAAGTCTCGGCTACCGGGCAGCGGTCTTTTGTGCGGCGGAGGTCTTTCTCGAATCTCCGGAAGGGCGGAGGGCAGCATGCGTCATCAGTGATATCGAGATGCCCGGCGGCATGGACGGAATAACCCTTGCGGCAAAATTACTCGCTGCATCTCCAGACTGCCCCGTGATTTTGATCTCTGCGTTCGTCGATGAACGAGTCTGCGCCGCTGCAGAACGTGTCGGCGCATTTGCGCTCATCAGAAAACCATTCCTCGGCGAAGCACTTATCGACGCCATCGAGGAGGCGTTGGCAAAAAAATCGGAATAGGTAGCCGAATGGGTCGTCATCTCGGCCCCTTCCGTGGTAATTCTACGAAGCGAAATAGCGCAACAGCACACTCCGAGCGCGCTATCCGGCCATAGAAGCGCTTCATCATGGATCGAGTTGGTGTCAGACCTATTGTTCACTTCTTTACCCAAAATGGAATCCGAGCCCGTGGCGCCTCTGCGTCCGCACTGCCAAGTTCCGGTTCCGCTTTCTAATGCGTCAGCCAATTCCAAAAGCGGGCTTCACAGCGCTTGATGTGCATTCTATAGTGATCGTCAAAGATATGTCGAGTGTCAATTTTCTGCCCCTCCGACCAGGGTGTGGTAGTGGCCAGAGGTAGAACAAGGGAATTTGATCGTGACGCGGCTCTTGAGGCAGCGATGCGGCTCTTTTGGCTCAAGGGCTTCACGGGCACAGCGGTCGCTGAGCTTTGTGACGCTATGGGGATCGCCTCGCCAAGCATGTACGCGGCCTTTGGAAACAAGGAGGCCCTCTATGAGCAGGCGCTGGCCCACTTCTCCGAAACGCGGGGGATGCCGATCTGGCGAAGGATCATGGAAGCGAAAAGCGCCCGGGAAACCGTAGAAACACTTTTTGTCTGCACGATAGAAAGTTACACGAACACGAACCAGCCTTTGGGGTGCATGTCGACCCTCGCGGTTGTTGATTACGCGACCTCGCCGAGATTGGAGCAAGTCATCAAAGCGGGACGAGAATCGACGTACCAGATGCTTCGGGACAAGTTCTCGGGAGCCGCACTCAGCGGTGAGTTCCCAGCCGACGCGGATATCGACTCTCTCGCACGAGTTTACCTAACCTTGTTGCAAGGCATATCGATCCAGGCGCGAGACGGGGCTTCAACAGAGGCGCTCGTGGCGATGGTAAGGTCGATGATGGTGGGTTGGGACACGATTACGCAGCAGACACGGTAGGGGAATTATAGATGGCGGTTGTTACCGACAAGACCGGCGCAGCCAAGAAGGCGAGCCAGCCTACAGTCCACGTGATCGACGATGACGCCGGTCTGCGAGATGGGCTTGACAGTCTTTTCCGATCGGTCGGCTATCCCGTTCGAACCTACGCCAATACCCAGGAGTTTCTGGTTTCGGGCAGCGCTTATGCGGCCGGTTGCCTTATACTGGACGTTCGGCTGCCGGGTATGAACGGTCTCGATTTCCAGCAACACCTTGCGTCAGGGAACGTGACGATGCCCATCGTTTTCATGACGGGCCACGGCGACATCCCGATGTCGGTACGGGGAATGAAAGCTGGCGCCATCGACTTTCTCCCCAAGCCGTTCCGGGAGCAGGACATGCTCGACGCGGTCGCGGCTGCTCTCAAGCAGGACGCCCATCAGAGGCAGGAGCGTTTGCAGCATGAGGAGCTATACCAGCGCTTCCAGAGCCTCTCTCAACGCGAGCGCGAAGTCCTATCCGAGGTCGCCCGTGGACAGATGAACAAGCAGATAGCCTTCACGCTCGGCATCAGCGAAATCACCGTGAAGATCCACCGCGGCAATGGAATGAGAAAGCTGGGCGTAAAGAACTTGACCGAGTTCATCCAGCTGGCCGATGTGCTGAAGCTTGGCATAGCCGCCTAGGCGGCTCTGCTGCAGCCTCGGTCATGGAAGCATTCGGCGGCTCTACCTAGAGATGGCGGAGAGCTGCTTGTCGAAATCGCCCGGATCGAAGTAGTCTCGCCAGACCGTAATCATCCCGTTCTCGATCGTCAGCGTTCCCATGACAGGCAACGTTATTCTTCCGCCACTCTCGTGAATGAAGATATCGAGCCGCTCGTTGAGGATCAGGTTTCCAGCGGCTGCGATGGCCTTGATCTGCCAGTCTACCTTGAAACTCGACCCGAGACCGAAGTCGCTGTGGAATTTCCGGACGTTTTCACGACCAATGATGTCGGGGAATGGAACGTTGTCGTAGAGCACGTCGGTGGACAGCATGCCGATTGCATCGTCAATCTGGTTGGCGCTCCAGTGATCAAAGAATTTTATCGCCAAATCAAGCGGTTCTTGGGCCATAGTTGTCTCTCCCTTGCCGACCGCGCAGCGGCCATTTCAATTGCTTCCCGACCGGATTGCTTTGTCGACCATGGCGTTTCTTGTGCACCACGTCTGGCCTCACCGAAAGTCGGTAAGGGAAAGACTAGGCAACAGAGGGGGATATTGCACTAACCCCCTCGTATGATTGCTCACGGTCAGTACCGGCTACATATCTGCTTCATTCAAACACACACGAAGGAAGCTTTGATTTGACCACACCACCGTTGATCGTTGTCGTCGACGATGACCCAGGAATGCGGTGGGCCGTGGACGCGCTCGTGAGGAGCCTCGACTATAGAACGGCCCTCTTCGCGTCGGCCGAAGAATTTCTTGTGTCGGACGCAAGGACTGAGTGTTCTTGCCTCATCTCCGACGTCAATATGACAGGGATGACCGGTATCGATCTCGTATCGGAGCTGGACTGTGACAAGTTCGGGCACAGGCTTCCACCGGTCATCCTGATTTCCGCCTTCACGACAGACCAGATGGCGGATTCAGCGATGGCCTCTGGAGCACTCGCCCTGCTGAAGAAGCCTTTCGATGCGGAGCGTTTGATCCTGCACATCGAAACCGCACTCTCAACGCGGTTGGTGGAAGATCGGCCAGTCTGACGTCAGTCCCTGACGACTGCCATTGCGGCATGCAGACTGAACCAATTCCGCGGCTCTTGGCCAGCGGATCGCAAAGCTCTCAAAAGTCGCCGAAACATGGCCGCTCCGCCCTCGCTTCCGGCAGGCTGGCGGGCCCGTGGGTATTCACTGGAAATGACAATGTCCCGGAAGGCCACTGTCGAAACAGCGACCTTCCGGCGCAGCACTCGGAATCTGTACACGCCGTTATTGGAGCAGCGTCGCCAGCATCTGCAGCCCGCCGGAAAACATAGGCGCAAGCGCCACGACCTCGGCAATCAAGGCCGCGCTGATCACGGTAGCGACTAGGCCAAGCAGGAAAAGATCCTCCGCCAGGGGGCGGGCACCGGACACATCTCGATAGGGCGTCTGATCATGCTTCTTCTCGCCTGTTTGCAGCGGGTCAGCGTTCAGATTGGCAGGCACAAATAGCCGCTCATAGGTATTTGGTGCGAGCTGCACACACGTATTGCCGGCGCGCTTTGTGAGGAGATTGCTCATCTGGCGTCCACCCTGTTGTCTTCCAGCCGAGAGTTGGCTGCCAACGGCGCACCGACACTGACTGATGTTTCTCCGGTCAGCAGCGCGCCCGAAACGGCTCTAACGGCAAAGTTGATCGTATAGGTTCCGGGGAGCAGGTTGGCTTTCAACGGAATCTCGATCTGTGTCTTCGCGGCTTGGAGAAGCCAGCCTGCCGCGACCTCGCCACCATTTGGTCCGGTTACCGTGGCTGTCGAGCGGCTGGCGGCTACGGCCACGGTGAAATTCAACGTGATGCTGGCGGTTGGAAGCGGCGTCTCGTCCATCTTCGCAAAGCGGTCAACGGCAGCAAACGCAGGCATTGCCGCGACCGCGGCTGCGATCAGCATGGTCGATCCCATAAATTTGAGCATGTGCATGTCCCTCTCGTTTGCCAATGGATCAACTTTAACCGAGGCCGTCGAAGAGTGAATCACGTGGGAGTGTTAGCGCACCCATACACAAGTTTAGGCTGCTCGAGCTCGCGGATGAGGTATAGCCGGTCACCATCTGATGTGATCGCCTGCGCGACCCCAGCTTTCCGGAATGACGCCAGCGTCATCCGCGTCCCATACCCAAGCATAATAGAAGACGGCGACCCATGCCTCTAATGTCGCGCTCAATGGGGGAATCATGCGGATTGAACAGCAATCAGGACCGGCTGAGAGCGGGAGCCAACTTGCCGAGGTGTGGGGCGACGTTGTTTCACGCCCGCAACTGGGAAAGGCGATCCTGATCGGAGCGACCTGTAGCGTGTCAGCCTACTTCGCAGCGCTTGACGTCATCGTGCCGTTAACAACCACTTCCACTATCGGAAGGGCTATGGCGATGTTTTGCGGCGTCGCTGGTGCACTATTGGGGGGGCTTTTATGCTCTCTTCTCTTCCCTCCGAAGCGAACCCTCGTTGTTGACCGTGCGGGATCATCTGCCACCTGGCAGCAAGAGGGTATTGAAAACCTGAGGCAGGAGGAGGGTTCTCTGGGATCCATGAAGGACCTCCCGGTCTACGTCATCCAGGAGATGCGTGCAGTCGGTCTATACAGAGCTTTTGCAGACTTCGAGGAGAGGCAGGCCCTCTCGAACGAGAGCTGTGATGAGTAGCATGGCCTACGAAATAACGATGGCCCTGGGGCTCGGTCTGCTTGCCTCCATCCTTTTCTCGGCTATCGGACTCATTTCCGGCACGGACGAGACGACGACCATCGCCCCGGCAACCTTGCTGGTGGTTTTGCTGGGGGCACCACCCAGTGCTATTTTTACGTTCTGGATGTGTGCGGCCGTGTCGAAGCACATGATTCACGCGATACCGACTGCCCTGCTTGGTATCCCAGGTGACACGCTTGCCATCCCGCTGATGCCAGAGGCCGCACTCCTTCGCAACCTCGGAGCACCGCATATTGCCCTTCGTAAGATGCTGGCTGGCGGGGTCATTGCCGCATTCATTGCGGTCCCGTGCTCGGTTCTGTTTGCCGTCATACTCGCACCGATTGGCACCTATATCACGACTGCGGCGCCCTGGATCTTTGTCGTGGCGACGCTCTTCATCGCCTATATGTCCGCGGGACGCTGGGCCTCCATCGCTGGGTTAGTGCCGTTCATTGTTTTGATTGTTGCGCTCCAGGATTTTGCCGCAGGCAACGGGCTGAAGCTTGGGGTGAGCTACTTTCTGGGGATAGCGGTAGGGCCTTTGGTTGCCGAACTCCTGTCCGCGACCTCATTCACCGAACGAGGCAGGATGGACCGCCTGGCGCCGCGCGAGACGTATATTGCGCCTGATGCAAAGAGCTGGGAAGGTTATTTTCCGAACCCGTTCCGCGTCCTGGACAGGCAGCAGGCTGTTGCAACGGCGGCGGCCGCAGTCATCACCAGTGCGACGTTCGTCTTCAGCCCTGTCGCGGTGACAGTTATTGCCGGCGAACTCGTCAAGCCACGTTTCAAGCACGCCTACCACCGGCTCACCTCCGTGCTGGCGGTCCGCAACGGAGTGACGGAATCGACCTATATTGCCGAAACGCTGGTTCCGTTGATCGCTTTCGGACTGCCGATCAGCCCGGTGGCCGCTGGTCCTGCCGCGCCTCTGTTCAACGCGCCGCCGCGGTTTACCGTTGACGCCAGCACCGGCGCCGTCAACAACCTGCACACTTACATGTCCGCCACGGAATTCCTGGTCTGGGGCTTGGTGTCTGTCACCATTGCGACACTTGTCGCCTACCCGTTTGCGATGAATTACGCCCGTCGCGCGGCTACATTCGTGACGACGCACATCAGCCACGAAGCCATCATCGCGACTTTCGTGGGGCTCGTCCTGGTGATTGGCCTCTGGGATGGGGGGATCATCGCGCTCCTACTGATCGTGACGATCGGCACCGTGGGCGGCCTGCTCAATCGCGTGTTCGGCTTGAGCACCGGTGTGCAGTTCATGGGCTACTACGTTGCCATTCTCAGTCTGCCCGCGATCACGAAGCTCCTGGGCTGACTTACGCTCTTTCGTCGAAGGGTGGCGATCCTATGTGAGCGGGATGCGTCATCCGGACAGTCGGGTCGTTTCCTGGACGTCTTGACCCTCCGGTGGAGCAGGCAGGACGGGCAGCCGGATGTTGAAGATAGCGCCGTGGTGCTCTCCTGGCTGCACGGAAATGGTCCCCTCATGCGCCTCCACGATACGCTTGGCGATCGCAAGTCCCATCCCCATTCCGGATTTCTTCGTCGTGAAGAACACGTCGAAAGCCTTTTCGGCATCGGCACCAAGGCCCGGTCCACTGTCACTCACGGTAATGCAAATATCAGAGCCGATCAGGCCCGTCGCTACTCTGAGGTGCCGTGCGGTAGACTGGGAAAGCATGGCTTGCGCAGCATTCAGAAACAGGTTGATCAGGACCTGCTGTATCTGCACGCGATCGACGCTCAGCAACGGCAGATCTGACTGCAGGTCCAGAAACAGCTGGGTCTCGTGAGACGCAAGCTGTCGGCGCACCACGCTAATGGTTTCTTCAATGAGCTCGTTGATGTCGCAGTCGGTTTTCAAGAAATCCTGCTTCATCGCAAGTGCCTTCGTTCTGGCGATCACGGCAGAAGCGCGGTTGCATTCGGCTATCATGCGATCCAGTGCTTCTTCCACCTCCTTGAGGTCTGGTTCGGGCCGACGAAGCCACCTCAAGGCACCCGCACCATCAGTGACGATCGCTCCAAGAGGCTGGGCAACTTCATGGGCGATCGACACAACCATCTCTCCCAGCGTGGCCACCCTCAGCGCGTGCGCCAGGTCCGCCTGCGTCTTCACCAGCTCCTGTTCCTTGGCGACTCGATAGCTAATGTCCGTCGTGCCGATGATGATCGCGCTCTGTCCGGGGTCGTCGTTCGGGAAGGCACAGGTGAGTAGAACCTCGACCGGCCGCCCTGTGGACGTTCGCAGCGTCGTTTCCGTTTCGAAAGACCGGTTGCCAGCCGCCAGCGCGCAGAGCTGCTCCCGGAACGCAGCCAGGCTTTCGTCGGGACAGAAGGTCCCGAACCGCATACCGGTGGCCTGCGTGACCGGCAGTTCAAACATCGATCCGGCTTTGTGGTTGATTTCTATAATCGGCATTGCGTCGAGAAGCATGCGCACCAGGGATGGGTGCCGGCTCAGGGCCGCTGCCGCTGCCGCCGGACCCTCGGCACCATATTCCCTGATCCATGCCCGCGCCAGGGTGACATCAAGCATCCAGAAGCCGACCGCAGTGCCATCGAAAATGCTTTGGAACCGATCATGAAGGGAGGCGACATCGAACGCCAGAATGTAAAATCCGTCGACGCCACCGGGTATCCTCTTCGGCACATATCGGATTGCCGAAACCCTGGACGTCCCGTTGTGATTGGGTACCCTGTATTCGAACGCCGACGTTTCTCCACGGAAGGCGCGCTCTATGTGGGGCTGTCTGGCCTCGAAATCCGTTTCCCCGATGATCTCGCGCAAGTGGCGCCCGACCATTGTCGCAGGAGAGCGGCCATACCATCCAAAATGATAGGCGTTCGCGAACCGACAGATCAAGTTACGGTCGAAATAGGACATGATCGCAGGAACCGTGTCGACCAGATCGCGCAGGTCAGGAAGCGGATGCGCATCTTCGCCAGTGTCTTCGCCTTTTGAAATGTCTTTGCCTCTCATAGCCGGGCCCTAGGTAATGGCTGACACCACACAGAGAGATAACCTGTTACAGACCTAACGTTTCACAAGTTAGCACATCTACTAGACTGAGGGCACAGCCCAGGCAATTCCAAAGCCGTGAATGCGATGCTCGGATCAAAAGCTCTTGGCGCAGGCTCGGCAACGGACGTAGCCAGGTGCCCCCCTGTGGGCGTTCGTCTATGTTTTACAGTACGGCATGCCATCAGCTCTAGTCGACTTGGAAGTGAGTTGTAGGACGAGTGCCGAAGAAACCAAAAAGTGTCGTGCATCAATCCTAGATGAGATCCGATGGCAAAGTTCCTGAGGTGCGCCCCTTCGAAAGAAAGTTAGACCATTAATCAGCGGATGCGGGAAAAGGCGTTGATGGCTGTTTGGGAGTGGGAAGAGAAGGCTTTTTGAGGAACGAGTACGACAACGCTTTGGGTGGCGCTCTCACATCGGTCGCGAGGTCGCTCTCTACCGACAGCAACGCTCTTGTTCGATCCTGCGTGCTTCTTAAATTCTGGCATGAGAAAGCGTTGGATTCTACTTAACTAGCTGAAAGATATTGAATTTTTGTTCCGCCTCCGGGCACCATTCTTGCCCTTCTTCTTCGACTGTGAGTATCTGTCTTCGTCACGCCGCCGCGTGGTGCTTCCCGCCGCCCGCACTGGCCTCACCAGCGCCTTTGCAATAGGGATTGCATAGCCAAGGCAAGAGTGGTGCAATCAGGCCGACAACGAACCGATTCTGCAATGGAACGGAAGAATTACTCTCCGCGTTCTCTGGACATGAAAAAGCAAGCCCGGTTTCCATACAAGGTCCTTGTTATCGAGGACCATTTTCTCATCGCAGCGGCGGCCGAACAGGCCATCGCTGACCTGGGGTACGAAGTCATTGGTGCTGCAGCGAGCCGCACGCATGCGCTTGAATACCTGGGCAAGGCCGATATCGCTTTGATTGACCTTAACCTGCTTGATGGTGCAAGCGGGCTGGAGATCGCTCGGGACTTTACCAAGCACGGCGCTTCGGTGGTGATTGTAACGGCCAACCCGGAGGCTGTCCCACTGGATACGGACTCTGCTATCGGCGTTCTTGCAAAGCCAGTCGACGATGCGTCCCTGTCGAGAGTGCTGAAATATCTGGCCTCCAGGCGCGAGGGTCGTGAGATCCGCTGCCCGCGAGAGCTGCAGCTGTTCACGGGCTCACCCCTGCTGGAAGCCTAACAGACGGATATTCATTGCGAGAAGGGGCGGGGCGTTACGTGCGCCTGCGAGACCCTTCGACCCTTTCCTCTGCAAAAGCCACTTCGAGCTCGAGCTGCACCGCGGCCAGATAGAGATACGCCTGGTGCGAGACTTCGGTCTCTTCCACGCCCTGTTCGCGAAGAGTCGCCGCGAAGCGGGCCATTTCCGACCGCCAGAAGCGGTTAGCGTCTTCTCCGTGCAGGTCCTGGAGTGTGTTTGCGCACCGTCTGATGTCTGCCGTGCGTCGATCTGCGGGGAACTGTACCAGTGACATGCGAACTCCGTTACCTGGCGCGAATCGCCGCGCCCTGAGGTGCAACTTTCGCCGTCAGGTCTTCAGAAAAGATAAACGGAAGGACACCACTTGTGGTTTCCTGTGCCGGGATGCTGCAAGCCTGCGTCAAGTCGGGACAAGATCCCTCGATCGGTTAGCATCGTGTTATGCTTCGCCTTCGGCAGGCGTGGACAAATTGTCTTCTTCTGAAACTTTCCGGCTCTGAAGGGTTATCCCCCGTATCAGCATGCGGCGCCATGACGGCGCCTGTGACGGGAGAAGACGATGCAGAACCTCTCGACCACCATCGCCCTGGCTCTGGCCTTCGCAGCCCTGGGCTTTGTCCTGTTCGAATTCCTGGCCCGCTTCTAGGCTGAAAGCTCTGGGCGCGTGCCAGGTCCGGCGCGGGCCCAGAGACAAACTCCAGGCACGCGCCTATAGCGTGTCCGCTCCTGGATAGATGAACCGAAGCGTAGGCCCATGCTCCTGACCCCGGCTTTCTTTGACCGCAGCGCAGTCGACGTGGCGCATCAGCTGATCGGCGTCCAGTTTGACCTGGGTGGCTGCGGCGGCATGATCGTGGAAACCGAAGCCTATGAGCCGGATGATCCAGCCTCCCACAGTTTCCGCGGCCCGACCCCGCGCAATGGCGTGATGTTCGGATTGCCCGCGCATCTCTATGTCTATCGCTCCTATGGAATCCACTGGTGCGCCAACATCGTCTGCCGCCCGGGAAGTGCCGTGCTCATCCGCGCACTGGAGCCACTCCGGGGTCTTGAGGCCATGGCGGCGCGGCGCGGCCATGCGGATCCGCACCTGCTCTGCGCGGGGCCCGGGCGCGTCTGCCAGGCGCTCGGGATCCACCTGGAGCACAATGGCTGCGCCGTGCTGGCGCCACCCTTTGCGTTGGAGGCGCCAGCCATGCCGGTGCCGGTTGTGGTCGGTCGACGCGTCGGCATATCGCAGGCAGCCGATCTGCCCTGGCGTTTCGGCTTGGAGGGATCACCCTATGTCAGCCGCAGATTCACTGGTCGACACGGCATAGCGAACCCGCCCTGAGCGGGCAAAGAGGGAAGGCCGGACGAGGCCAGCCCTATTTGCGTCCCAGCCGGGCAAGCAGACCCGTCGTGGCAAGTCCGACTAGCACGGCGCTTGCCGCCAGCAGCAGCCCGTAGGACATGATGTTGTCCGACAGCCAGTTGGCTGCAATCAGCCGCGCATTGGTGAACGACAGGCCCTGGGTGGGCACGAAGCGGAACCAGCTTACCGGCACGGTATCCACCTGCGCCTGCGGCCCGCTGTAGATCGCAATGCGGCCCTTCAGATTGTCCCAGTTCTCGCGCATGGCGAACTGGTTCATGCCCTCGGCCAGCGCATCGCTGTTGGGCGAAATGAGCGCCGTCCAGGTGCCGGCACCGGTCGGGTCGCTTTCCTGCGCAACGATCATCCTGGCCGATTGCGGCGGCCGGTACATAGCGTTGGTCGCCGGCGCAAACCGCAGCATG
This sequence comes from Hyphomicrobiales bacterium, assembly GCA_900472675.1. Taxonomy (GTDB): domain Bacteria; phylum Pseudomonadota; class Alphaproteobacteria; order Rhizobiales; family Rhizobiaceae; genus Neorhizobium. Next base: position 162,312 of record UCJA01000006.1, on the reverse strand, counting down.
GCCGAGGAAAGGTCGAAATTCTGTTTGGCCCAGTCCGCCAGTGACGAAAATTGCCGGGCAAGGAAGTTGTTACCGGTGCGGTCCTGCCAGTCATGCAGGGTGAGCGAGGACGCGGTTGGCGGAACGCTGCTGCCCTCCGGGTTCCAGCTGTTGCGGCTGTCCTGGTCGATCTTCAGCTGTGCCAGGACGTTTGCCGGGAACTCCGAGATCGAACCGACGAACAGGGCATCGCGGCCGGCAACCCGGGCAGCCGACGTCATCACGGTGACGGGCATGATCCGGTGCGATGCGACGGCCGCCTTGCCGAGGAAGGTTGCCGCGGCCGAAAGCGTTTTCTCGTCGATGCGCCCCAGGAACAGCGACACCGGATCGCGGCTGTTGGCATAGGGATAGCCGGTGCCGACCGTGGCGCTGAGATTGGGCACCTGGGCGATCCGGGCAAAATCCGGCATCGCGAACTGCGAGCTGCCGAACAGCGCAAAGCGCGGCTTGTCGTCGGCCGTGGAGCCGGGCGTGCAGGCCTTGTCGGCCGCAGTGATCATGGCGGCCTCGATGACGATCGTGTTCACGCCGGGTTTGAAGTGGCGCAGGGTCAGCTTGATCGGCAGGTGGCGGAGGATCGCGCCGCCCGTTGCAGTGATCGGCACGGTCGAGGCGATATTGCCGTTGACGATGACGTCGATATGGCTGCCCGGCAGCACCTCTGCCGTATAGGCGGCATCGAGCAGGATGCGCGCTTCGCCATAGGCATTGGCATAGAAGTCGGCCGGGACGCCGATAGTGAACTGGGTGCGGTAGAGGCGCCCGGAAAACTCCTCGCCCGTCACCCCCATGCTGGCGAAATCCACCAGGCTCTCGGAAAACAACAGAGGCGTGTCGAAGCCGTTCCAGCTGAACGTGGACAGGGCCTCGCGGCGCTGGGTGGCGGTTCCGTCGGTGGAGGTGACAAAGCTCTCGATCAGCCCCTGGATCGACGGCCAGGTGGGACCCGACAGTACCAGGGCGGACGCGCCCTTGCCGCCCGGATAGTCCACAAAGCTTGCAACGGCCGCGGCGGAAGCTGTGGTGGAAATGGTCGGCAGCTGAGGCCGTAGTTCGTCCGGAGTGCCGACGAAGACGGCGATCTCGCCCGGCTGCAGTGGCCCACCGACCTCCTTCTGCAGGCTGAACGACTGGTTCGGCATGCCGCCCATCAGTGCCAGGCCCTGCGCCAGCCGCATCAGCACGTCGGTTGCGCCGAGCTGGTCCAGGGAGGGCACGACCAGCCGGAAATGGGTGCGGCCCTGGCCGTCCAGCCCGACGGCCCGCAGGTCGTCCAGCCGGGTGAAGCGGCCGGACTGCTTGTTGTCGAAAGAGAGGAAGGTCTGCTGCGGATCGATATCGGTCCACAGTTCGAAGGTGGATTCCACCGTGCAGTCGGTGCGGTGCCGCTGGTCGGCTCGGAAGCGGACGATGTTGGCGCCGGCCTTCAGAACGCCGGCCGGAACCACCACCGCCTGCTCCGCCGCCTGGTTCGACGAGGCGATCCGGTTACCATAGAGCTGCACGTCGTTGATGCTGACCCGAAGGTTGGAGACCTCCGGCGCAACCACGATCGAATTCTTGTAGGCGAAGTGGAGCTTGGCGGGCGCGGCGGCCTGCTCGGCGGTCAGGTAGACGGACCAGGCGCGCTGTTCCACCTCGCCGGCAAGACGAAGCGATCCGAACGGCACGAGATAACGCCGCGACGGGTCGAGAGACTGGGCAGCCTGAGCATTCGGTGCAGCCTGGGCATCCGGCGCAGGGTTGGCTGCCGGGGCAAGCGCTGCAGGCGGTGTCGGGGTGATCGGACGCGGCGGCAGCGGCTGGCGCGACGATGCAGCCGGGGCAGGAGCTGGAGCGGTCGTTGCAGGCGGCGCAGCATTGCGGGTGGGCGGTGCGGCAGGGCGCACGGCGGCCGGAGGGCTATCCGGCCCTCGTTCCGGCGCCATATCGAATGGGGCAGGCGCTGCGATCTGTGCCAGCGCCGGTGAGGCCATGCAGCAGGCCAGCAGCAGCAGAAACGCTTTCGTCACCGCAAGCCTCCTCATGCGTCCTCACCCGTCCGTTTGCGGCCCAGGTCCTTGACCAGGTAGCCGAGACCTCGTGTGGTCTGGTAGAGCGCGACGCCCAGGAACCAGATCGTTCCGCGCAACAGGCCGGGGTTATGGCGGCGTCCCATCTGGAACTGCGTCCATTGGGCGGAATTGGCAAAGATCAGGTCGGCGATCAGGCGGTGGTCTGTCGCCTTCTGCGGCATGTAGCGGCAGCCGATGGAGGTCACGTCGCCGACGCTGTCGACCTGACGGATTTCCACCGGCAGGTCGCTGATCGGCATGTCACCATAGGGCTGGAAGCGGATGTAGCCGACACCCTGCTGGGAAAACTCGCGGAAGCCTTCGTTGTAGACCTGAAGCGCGGCCCCATGCACCGAGACATCCTCGACCGTCGCAGTGAACCAGCGATCGCCAAGCCCGAATTCGCAGCGGCGGCTGACACGCACGCGCCGCGACGATTGCCGCTCGCCCCGCTCGGACACCACACCCAGCGCACAGCCGGCGATGATGATGTTGAGCAGGTTCCAGCCGCCGACCACCAGGGTCACGTCCGCCTTGTAGGGCTCCGCGTAAACCCGGTAGACGCTCATGAAGAAGGCGACGACGAGAATGGCGAAGATCACGAAGAAGGGACGGCTGATTTCCGACAGCCGGCTGACGGACACGGATTCGTCCTTGGCGGTCACCTTGAAGGTGGGCTTGTGCGGGTTGAGCATGACCGACACCACGGCCGGCAGAAGATGCACCGTCTGGACATATTCGTAGAGTTCGGAAATCCAGGGCCAGCGGAAGGAGCCGTACAGGTAGTTCTGCATCAGCATGTTCACGATCATGTAGGTCAGCGAATAGACGAGGAATTCGCCGCCGGAGGACGTGAAGATCTGCAGGTCGAAGAACAGGTAGAACAGCGGCGCAAACAGGAAGATCGTGCGCGGGAAGGGAAACAGCCAGAACAGCGTCGACGACATGTAGCAGAGGCGCTGCGGGAAGGAGAGTCCGCGCTTGAGCGGCGGGAAACGGAACCGCAGGATCTGCATCATGCCCTGCGCCCAGCGCGAGCGCTGGCCGATGAAGCTGGCAAAGGTTGCCGGCTGCAGACCGGCGATCAGCGGCCGGTCCACATAAATGCTGTGCCAGCCAAGGCCGTGCAGGTCGAGTGCGGTCTCGCAGTCCTCGGTGATGCTGATGCCGCTGAAACCATTGGAGACTTCCAGTGCCTTGCGGTTCAGCACCGCGGCCGAGCCGCAAAAGAAGGCTGCGTTCCATTTGTCGAGGCCGCGCTGGATGATGCCGTAGAACATCTCGTTCTCGCTCGGCATCTTCTCGAAGGTGCGCAGGTTCCGCTCGACAGGATCCGGGTTGAGGAAGAAGTGCGGCGTCTGCACCAGAAACAGCTTGGGGTGGTTCTCGAAGTAGTGGACGGTCTCCAGCAGGAAGTCGCGCGCCGGGGCGTGGTCGGCGTCGAACACCGCGATCAGTTCGCCCGAGGAATGCGCAAGCCCGTTGTTGAGGTTGCCGGCCTTGGCATGCTCGTTGCGCTCGCGGGTGAGATAGCGCACGCCGAGGTCGTCGCAGAGCTGCTGCAGCAATTTCTGCCGCTGTTCGGCGGCGCGCGCTTCGGCGACGTTGCCGGATTTGCGCTTCTGCACGGTGCTTCCGTCGTCCAGCAGCCACACCGTAAACTTGTCGGCCGGATAGTCCATGTTGCGGCAGGCGGCCAGGGTGTTGGCGAGCAGGCCTTCGTCCTCGTTATAGGAGGGCACGAACACGTCCACCGTCGGCAGCCGCGTCATCTCCTTGCTGCCCGCCTTGCGCGGCGGCAGTGGCATGGCGACGACAAACAGGCTGAGGCCCAACATCAGCACGCTGTACATTTCCGCCAGGTAGACCAGCATGCCCGGAATGAAGTTTTCCAGCTGGTTGATCGGCGGGAGCGTGCTCGTGGTGCGCCAGTAGACGTAGCGCAGGACCATGGCAGCGCCGAAGGCAAGCGCCACCAGTCGCCATTTTCCTTCGGCTTTGAGAAGCTTGATGATCGCCATGGCGCCGACGATCAGCACGCTGGCGATCAGCTGCGTTCGGGTGTTGATGGGCAGCGTCACCAGGAGCAGGATCATCAGGGTCGCGAGCGCCCAGATGATGGCGGAAAATGCGGTGCGCATCGGCGGCTACCTCCGCCGCCCGGTTGACCCGGTCTTGATGTGGCAATTAGCGGCAGACAATGTCGGTGCCCTCCTTCTGGGTGGTGCAGGACGGGGAGGGAACGGTCACCCGGGCTGTCGCAGTGGACGCGGCTGTGGACGCGGAGGGAGATGGGACGACGAGGTTGGAAGGAGGCGAAGCGGTGGGAACGACAACGGTCGTCTCCGAAACCGGCGCCGGAGCAACCGGGGTCGCTGCCGCCGGCTGGCGCGGCGCCGAGATTGCCGAGGTGGTCATCGGTGCGCGCGTGGTCATGATCGACTGGCGCTGGGGAAGCACGGGAACCATCGGCTCGGTGCTGGCGGGACGCGGATAGCTGGGTGCGCCGATGCCGCCAAGAGTAGGCGATGCGCCATTGGGTTCGCCGTAGGGGTTCCAGCCGCCCGCATCGACTGCTCCGAGGATCGTGTAGTGGTACATGATCGCCAGCAGCTTCTGCTCGCTGGCGCCCGCCTCGCAGACGCGCAGCCGGATCTGGATGGACCCGTAATTGGCAAAGGGAGAGATGGTGCCGGTCGGCGAGCGCACCTGCTGCCATCCGTAGATGCACAGATCGCTGCCCGCGCCGCGCCCGAAGGCATAGCCGAAGGGGCCGTAGGCATTCTGCACGTAGTACTGTGAACGCGCCATGGCGATGCCCGGCAGCGCCTTGCGCATTTCCGAGCCGACGCTTGCGGATGTGAGCGGTGAGGAGGTCAGGGCGTTGGACGCCATCTTGAAAGGGGCAGCCGTGCCGAACATCTGCACCTTCAGCATGTTCTGGCCGGGCGTCATGGCGGAGGTGAAGAGATGGATGTCCTGGTCGATGGCATTGTCGAAGCGCCGCTCGACGACGGTGACGATGCCGGGACCGGCGGCTGGCGGCATGACCAGGGCCTGCTCCGCGGGCACGGTCTTCACGGTTGAGCCCATCTGGACCGGCTGGCCTGCGCAGCCGGAAAGCGCAAGCACCAGCCCAAGGAGGGGCGCAAGCACGGCACCGGTCGGGCCGAAGCAGCGGCGAGAGCTGAGCTCTCCAGTCCGGGTACCGATCATCTGCCTATCTGCCATCAGGAGCTCGTATCTTCTGGACGTTCATCGTCCGAGGGCCGTTTGTGTTCGCGACGCGGTAAAAAAACGACCGCAACGCAATATGTCGCGTCCGGTCTCTATCTGATGCAGCAATTGTAAAATGTTCGTTAACCATCTCCGCGCATTCTTCGGCGAAATCGTCAGCCGCACCTGTTCATGTGCGCCAACGGCACAAATCGTTTATTATTTTGTGCGGCACCGGAGTCTACATGAGGTTTTCACTGGTTACTTTGACGGTGCTGGGCATCGTGGCGGTCGGGCTTTACGGCATGAACCGGCAGTCCACGGTCGATTTCGGCTCCGTCACCGGATCGATCGGACGTCTTCAACCCGAGCCGCTGCCCATTGCTGTGGCGCCGAAGGGCGAGCGGCTGACGGCACAGCTGGTGCTGCCGCCGGAAACGGCCACAAGCCCGGACAGCCCGTCATCGCTCGTGCTGGCGCAATCGCCGCCGAGCGAGCCATTGGGCGAGATGGCGCAGGCACCGCTCGACTTCGACCAGGGCTCCGCCGCCCGGCCATCGACCGTCAGTCCCAGTGCTGGCCCTAGTTCCAACCCCGGCCGGAGCCCGGCCCCGACGCAAGCCGCTCCGTCCGTAGACGAAAGTGCGCTGCGATATTTCGCGGCCCGCGGCGATACGGCGCGCCTGCAGGCGGAAATCTCCCGGTTGCGCACGCTCTACCCCAACTGGACGCCGCCTGCCGACCCGCTCGCAAGCCCCCCGAGCAGCGATCCGCAGATCGAGGCCCTGTGGCAGCTGTATGCCCAGGCCCGCTACGCGGATGTGCGCCAGGCCATAGCCGCGCGCCAGGCGCAGGAAGCCGGCTGGCAGCCCCCGGATGATCTTCTCGATCGCCTGAAGCTTGCCGAGGCCCGTGCCAGCCTCACCACCGCCTCCGATACCAAGACCTATGAGACGGTCATCCGGATTGCCACCGACAACCCGGGCCTGCTCACCTGCAGCGAGGTGGATGTTCTGTGGCGGCTGGCCGAGGCCTTCGCCGCGACAGACAAGGCCGGGCGGGCGCGCGACGCCTATCTCTACGTCCTCAACAACTGCGACAATGATTCGCAACGCCTGGCCACGGTCCAGAAGGCAGGTGAACTCCTGCCGATCGAGATGACCGAGGAGCTCCTGACCCGGGAACGCCCGGCAGCGCCCGGTGGAGTGCAGGAGTTCGACGGCGTGCGCGACGATCTTGCCCGCCGTCTCGTCGGCCAGGGCAATGGCGACGCCAAGCTCGTCGTGCCGGACAAATATCTGGGCCGGCTGGAGCGTCTTGCGGAGCAGCAGGGGCTTGCCTCCGACGCCCTTCTGCTCGGCTGGTACTACTACCGGCGCGACAACCTCGGGGCTTCCGAGCGCTGGTTCCGCCGCGCCGTCACCAAGGAAGAAACGGCTTCGGCCGCTGAAGGCTTGGCACTGACGCTGATCCGCCAAAAATCTCCGCTGGAAGCCGAGGCGGTCCTGTACCGCTGGCGCGACAGTTCCGATGGCTCGAGAGAGGCCTATCTGGCAGCCGTTGCCAATCTTCTCGCCATCGAGCCGCCGCCCATTCTGCAGGTAGAGGTCCTGGCGCGCATGGCACCTGTTGTGATCGCCAGCCGCAATCCCGATGCAGCGCAGCAGTTCGGCTGGTATGCCCGCGCTATGCACCAGCCGAAGACGGCGGCCGAATGGTTCAGCACGGCCCTTGCCTGGAAGCCGGATGACGAGCCCTCGGCCTATGGCCTGGCGCTGTCGCGCAACGACCTCAACGATAAGCCTGGCCTGGCCGCCATCCAGCGCACCTGGGCCGGCAAGTCGGAGCGTATAGCCGAGGTCGGCAGGCCGATCACCGTGGCAAACGCAGACCGCCGCGGGGTCCCGACGCCGTCGCAACCGCCTTTGTCGAACCAGAACCGGGCACAAGATACGGCTCGCCAACCGGTCGAGATGATGGAAGCGGCGGCCCCGCAATCCGCGTCAGAGCCCGCCCGCCCGGCCATGCGCCGGGCAAGGGCTGCATCGGCCCCGACCGCAGCCCGGCCGGATCGCTGCTGGGTCACCTCAAGTGTCAGCCGTCTGACGCCCGAACAGGCGCTGACACGTGGCTGGTGCCTGATGGACCTCAACCGCCCGCTGGAAGCCGCCCAGGCATTCGAAGCGGCAGGATCGAGCGTCGAACCAGTCGTGCGCTCCGATGCGGCCTATGGCAGAAGCCTTGCCTTTCTGCGGGTCGGATTGACCGACAATGCCTCGGTTGCCGCCGCAGACGCAGGCCAGACCAACGCTCGCGCCGTGGAACTTCAAAGCAGCATCCTGGCTGACCGTGCCGTCAATGCCTTCAAGCTTGGGCGCTACCGGGAGGCGCTGGTGGCGCTTGACCAGCGCGCACAGATCGTCCCGGAGCAGACAGATCTCATGTCGTTGCGGGGCTATGCCTACCTCAACCTGAAGCGGCGTGCGGATGCGCAGCGCATCTTCCAGGCGCTCGCCGATATGGGCGACAAGCAGGGGCAGCGCGGTCTTGCCACCATGCTGGACCCACCGGCCCAATGAGCTTGAGCGGCGCCGGACCGTTACTTGGCGGCGCCGCTCGGTTATCTTGACCTGGATCAAATTGCGTTCATTCGAACGTATATTAACCTCCGCGCAAGGAATTAACCATACAAATTGGGAAGACCACGGCAATTGGGGCGACTCCGGTCTCCCCCAGGCATGAAGCCGCAAAGCCGTACCGGTTCCGATCCGGTATTCGCTCATCATCAGCTTCACGAAGTGCCTTGCGGTGAACGCGCAGCCCTGTCCGGGCTCCATGCGCCTCGATCTCCAATCACGTCTGCGATGCTGACTGATCAGCCAGGATACGCTCAGCCATGTCGGCTGAACGAGCTTTGGGGACGGATTAAGTGCAGGAAACGCCAGCAGACCAGGCGCGACGGAACCAGGCAGGTAGCCTGGGTGAGAGACTGGCTTTCGCCGGCCTCGACGCGGAACTGCGCGATCTGCTGCGACGCTGCCGCCCGCAGATGGAGCCGCACCTCAAGGCCGGTCTCCGCGATCTTTTTCACCGCCTCCAGACCTTTCCCGATGCCGCCCGCAACTTCGAGAGCGAGCAGCAGATCGAACGCCTGCACGACATGCAGGCCTCCCATTGGAGCGTCCTGACCGACGCCCGCTTCGACGCCCTCTATGCGGACCGCGTCAAGGTCCTGTCCGACACCGAAAGCCGGATCGGCCTCGATCCCCGCTGGCACGTTGCCGGCCACGGCGTGATGCTGGAGCACCTGATTGCCGGCGCCTTGGTCGACATGACGCCGCGGTCACTTCTCCCCGGAGCCAAGAAGCGCGAGCAGGAACTGCGCGATCTGGTCGGCGCCCTGGTGCGCCTGGTCATGGTCGATGTCGAGATTGCCGTCTCCCTGCGTTTCAACGAGCAGCGCCAGAAGCACCAGCGGGCCCTGTCCGACCAGCGCAGCACCGACCAGGCGCAGGCGGTCGATACCTTCCTCGCAGTCATCTCGGCGCTCGCCGGCGGAGACCTGACGGTCGCCCTTCCGGACGATGTGCCGGAAGCCTACCGCGAGCTTGCAGCCCTTCTCGGCCAGGCACTGGAGCGGATGCGCACGAAGTTTTCCGAGGTCTCGGAAAGCGGCGAGCAGGCAGCCCTCCTGACCTCTGCCCTGGTCGACACGTCGCACGCCTTTGTTTCGGCCTCCGAAAACCAGTCCGCCCGTCTTCAAGATGCGGCCCACGTCCTCTCCGACCTCGCAACCCGGGTCAAGCAGAGCGCGGCCGGCACGGCTGCTGCGGAGAAGGCCACGGCCTCCACCCGCCGTTCTGCCGAACAGAGCGGTGAAGTGGTGGGTCGCGCCATCACCGCTATGGCCGACATCGAGGCTTCGGCCGAAAAGATCGGCCAGATCATCGGCGTCATCGACGAGATCGCTTTCCAGACCAATCTGCTTGCCCTCAATGCAGGCATCGAAGCCGCCCGCGCCGGGGAAAGCGGTCGCGGCTTTGCGGTCGTGGCGCAGGAAGTCCGGGCACTTGCCCAGCGTTCGGCCGACGCTGCACGCGAAATCAAGACGCTGGTCACCGGCACCAAGACGCAGGTCGATGCCGGCGTCGACATGGTCCACCGCACCCAGAACGCCATCGAAGGCATCGTTCGTCAGGTCTCCGACATCAACGACGCCATTGCCGGCATTGCCGTGGAAGCGGGCGAACAGGCCGGCGGCCTGGACCGCGTCACCGCAGAGATCGGTGCGCTCGGCCAGGACGTCGCCGGAACCGCCTCCGTGGCCCGTCGCTCCGGCGAAGGCGCCGACGAGCTCCACACCGTCATCCTCGAGCTGGGCCGCACCGTGCGCGAATTCCGCATTGCGCGCCAGGCGCAGGGCGCCGAGCCCCACAGGCATCACCCCGCCCTCCGACCCGAGCCGGCTCTGGCTGCAATCGCGCAGCTGTCGCAGGTCCGGCCGGATGACGGCGAAATTCACTTCCAGAAAAGACAAGGAATGATCTGATGGCGGCGAAGAAAGCTGGTTCGGGAAATCTGAAGCTGTCTGCGGTACTCGACCTCAACGAGGCGTCGACACTGCACGGCCAGCTCATGGCCATGCGGGGCAGCGATATCGTCCTCGACGCTTCCGGCGTCGAACGGGTCGGCGTTCAGTGTGCACAAGTATTGGTGGCCGGCGCGAGGGCCTGGGATGAGGACAAGAAGTCCTTCCAGCTCGCCCAGACGTCGGACGCATTCGAAAAGACGATGCAGCTCATCGGCATCAATCCCGCAAATTTAATTGCTAAGGAGATCTAGCAATGAAGAAAAAAGTTCTGACCGTGGATGACTCACGGACCATTCGAAACATGCTTCTGGTGACCCTCAACAATGCAGGGTTCGAGACCATCCAGGCCGAAGACGGCGTGGAAGGGCTCGAAGTCCTCGAGGGCTGTAACCCGGACGTCATTGTCACCGACATCAACATGCCGCGTCTTGACGGCTTCGGTTTCATCGAAGGCGTGCGCCGCAACGAGAAGTACCGCGCCGTTCCGATCCTGGTCCTGACCACGGAAAGCGATGCTGAAAAGAAGAACCGCGCCCGGCAGGCCGGTGCGACGGGTTGGATCGTCAAGCCGTTCGATCCTGCCAAACTGATCGATGCGATCGAGCGTGTAACCGCCTGAGCCAGGAAGTCCTCCGATGGATATGAACGAAATCAAAGAGATCTTCTTTCAGGAATGCGAAGAGCAACTCGCTGAACTGGAATCTGGTCTTCTCAAGCTGAACGACGGGGATCGCGACCCCGAGACGGTCAATGCCGTTTTTCGCGCCGTTCATTCCATCAAGGGGGGGGCGGGTGCATTCGGCCTGGACGATCTGGTCGCCTTCGCGCATGTCTTTGAAACGACGCTCGACTGCGTCCGCTCGAACAAGCTCGAGCCGGGGCCTGAAGTCCTCAAGGTGATGCTCAAATCGGCCGACGTCCTGGCCGATCTGGTCACCGCATCGCGAGACGGCGGAGGCGTCGAGGAATCGCGAACCCGCACACTCGTCAAGGAACTGGAGGCGCTCGCCCACGGCGAAATGCCGTCGGCCAGTCATGACGCTCCAAAGCCTGCCGCCAAACCTGCACCGGCCGCCGCGCCGAAGGCAGAGGCGCCCAAGCCCACCGACGACAGCGGCTTCCAGCCGATCCCCTTCACCTTCGACGATTTCGGCGGCGACGAGGAGACAGTAATCGAAGGCTCCACCTTCGAGGTTACCTTCAAGCCACGGCGCGATCTCTACGCCAAGGGCAATGAAGCAGCGCTCCTGCTGCGCGATCTGTCCCGTGTCGGCGAGATGAGCATCAACTGCGACACCTCGACCCTGCCGGCACTCGACAAGATGGATCCGGAAGGCTCCTATTTCGGCTGGACCGCTTCGGTCAAGACGACCAAGAGTGAAGAGGATGTCCGCGCCGTCTTCGAATTTGCCGAATGGGATTGCGATCTCGAGGTGAAGCTCCAGGAGGCAACCTCCTCCGACGAAGAGCTGCCGATGATCCCGGTGCCTTTCGATCTATCGGCACTCGACGACGCAACGGACGGCAATCTGACTGACGAGGCGAAAGCCTCTGAAGATGACGCCAGCGCCGCCGTCGCCGCTGCCGAAACGGCCTCCAGCATCGCAAGGGCGGCCGGAGCTGCCGCTCGCGCCGAACGGAAGGACACGGCAGCCGCTGCCGCGCAGAACAATGCCGCCGCGTCAGCCGCCGGCGCAGGCCAGACGATCCGCGTCGATCTCGACCGTGTTGACCGCCTCATCAACCTGGTCGGCGAATTGGTCATCAACCAGGCCATGCTGTCGCAGAGCGTCATCGAGAACGATGCGACCGGCACGTCGGCCGTCAACATGGGCCTCGAGGAGCTGCAGCAGCTCACCCGCGAGATCCAGGACTCGGTCATGGCGATCCGCGCGCAGCCGGTGAAGCCGGTCTTCCAGCGCATGTCGCGTATCGTTCGCGAAGTGGCCGACATGGTCGGCAAGTCGATCCGCCTGGTCACCGAAGGGGAAAACACCGAAGTCGACAAGACGGTCATCGACAAGCTGGCCGAGCCGCTGACCCACATGATCCGCAATGCGGTCGACCACGGCATCGAAACGCCCGAAAAGCGCGAAGCCGCCGGCAAGGATCCGGAAGGCACGATCAAGCTGACCGCCAAGCACCGGTCCGGCCGCATTCTGATCGAGCTCCAGGACGACGGCGCCGGCATCAACCGTGAGCGCGTCAAGCAGAAGGCGATCGACAACGACCTGATCACCGCCGACGCCAACCTCTCCGACGAGGAGATCGACAACCTGATCTTCGCGCCCGGGTTCTCCACGGCCGACAAGATCTCCGATATCTCCGGCCGCGGCGTCGGCATGGACGTGGTCAAGCGCTCGATCCAGGCGCTCGGCGGACGCATCAACATCTCGTCGCGCCCAGGTCTGGGATCGACCTTCACCATGAGCCTGCCGCTCACCCTCGCCGTGCTGGACGGCATGGTGGTTACGGTTGCCGGCCAGACACTGGTCGTGCCGCTCACCGCCATCGTCGAGACGCTTCAGCCGGAAGCCTCTTCCATCCATTCCTTCGGTGCCAACCAGCGGCTGATCTCTATCCGCAACTCCTTTTGCCCGCTAGTGGATGTAGGGCGTATCCTGAACTTCCGCGCCACCCAGGCCAATCCGGTCGAAGGTGTCGCCCTTCTGGTGGAATCCGAAGGTGGTGGCCAGCGCGCACTGATGGTGGACGCCATCCAGGGCCAGCGCCAGGTCGTCATCAAATCGCTCGAAGCGAACTACACCCATGTCCCCGGCATCGCGGCAGCGACGATCCTGGGCGATGGCCGGGTCGCTCTCATCCTGGACGTCGATGCGGTGGTTGCCGCATCGCGGGGTCAGTCCCTCCGGGCTGAAATGTCTCTAGCCGCCACGGGTTGAGGCCATGTCGTACGCCGTGAAGACCTTATCCCAAGGTAACCGCGAACTGATCGCCTTCCGGATCGGTGACCAGGAATTCTGCGTGAACATCATGTACGTCCGCGAAATCCGCGGATGGACGCAAGCGACACCGATGCCGCATGCGCCCGCATACATGATGGGCGTGATCAACCTGCGCGGCGTCGTCCTGCCCATCGTTGATCTCGCCGCCCGGTTGGGAATGAGGGTGGCGGACCCGACGGCGCGTCACGTCATCATCGTGGCGCAGGTGGGAAGCCGCCTGGTGGGTCTACTGGTCGAGGCGGTGTCGGACATCCTCACCATCACCGAAGAGAACATCCAGCCCGTGCCGGAGATCTCTTCCGATCTGGAAAAGCAATATGCCCGGGGCATCCTGGCCATCGAGAAGCGCATGATCTGCCTGATCGAACTGGATGCACTCTTCCCGGAAAAGGAAAGCGAAGCGGCATGAAAGCTTTAGGGGCTATCGACAGCAGGCAGTCGCCGGACGAGGTCCTGGCCAGCGGAGAATATCCGCTGACCCGTCGCGATCTCACGGAAATCGCCGCCATGATCTATTCGGACGCGGGCATCTTCCTCAACGACTCCAAGGCATCGCTGGTCTATTCCCGGCTGTCGAAGCATATCCGTTCGCTGGGGCTGCGGGGCTTCAAGGACTATATCGCACTGGTCGAATCGCAGGAGGGCGCCGGCGAACGTCGCGAAATGCTGTCCTACCTGACCACCAATTTCACTCGCTTCTTCCGCGAGAACCATCACTTCGAACATCTGCGCGATGACGTCCTTCCGGGCCTCATCAGCCGCGTCAAGAACGGTGGCCGGGCGCGTATCTGGTCGGCAGCCTGTTCGGACGGGCAGGAGCCCTATTCGATCGCGCTGACCTTGCTGTCGCTGCTGCCCAATGCCGCCGACTATGATCTGCGCATCCTTGCAACCGACATCGATCCCAAGATCCTGGCGCTCGCCCGGGCCGGCCTCTACGATGAGAACGCGCTAGAAACCGTCTCGCCTGCCATGCGCAAGCAGTGGTTCCGGGAGGTCGACGCCAATGGTCGCCGCAAGTACCAGGTCGATGACCGGGTCAAGAAGCTGATCACCTTCAACGAGCTGAACCTCATGGCACAGTGGCCCTTCAAAGGCGGCTTCGACGTGATCTTCTGCCGCAACGTCGTCATTTACTTCGACGAGCCGACGCAGATGAAGATCTGGTCGCGGTTCGCCTCGCTGCTGCCGGAAGGGGGCCATCTCTATATCGGCCACTCCGAACGTGTGTCGGGCGATGCCAAGAACGCCTTCGACAACATCGGCATCACCACCTACCGCTATACCGGCAAGAGCGCGGGGAGGGCAGCATGACCGTCCCCGCACGCGTCCTCGTCGTCGACGACTCGCCCACCATGCGCGGCCTCATCACCGCCGTCCTCAACGCCGATCCGGAAGTCAACGTTGTCGGCCAGGCCGGCGACGCAATGGAAGCCCGTGCGGCGATCAAGCAGCTCAACCCCGATGTGGTGACCCTCGATATCGAGATGCCCAACATGAATGGGCTGGAGTTTCTCGAAAAGATCATGCGCCTGCGTCCCATGCCGGTGATCATGGTTTCGACCATGACCCACCACGGCGCCAATGCCACGCTGGCCGCGCTTGAAATCGGCGCCTTCGATTGCGTCGGCAAGCCCTCTCCGGGCGATGGCCGTCCTTTCATGGATCTTGCCGAAAAGGTGAAGGCGGCAGCTCGCTCGGCGCATCGCCGGTCGGCGGAGGTGGCACAGGTCATCAGCCCGGCTGCCGGCTACAAGGTGGGTCGCAAGGTTGTGGCGATCGGATCGTCAACCGGAGGTGTTGAGGCGCTGATTACGGTGTTGCAAAATTTCCCGCAGAACTGCCCACCGACGGTGATCACTCAACATATGCCGTCCACGTTTACGAAAAGTTTTGCTGAACGGCTTAATCGTATTTGCGCTCCTGTTGTGCAGGAAGCGACCGATGGTGCTCGGCTTGAGATCGGCAAGATCTACCTGGCGCCCGGTGGCGACCGGCATCTCCAGGTGGTCAATCCGTCGGCGCCATGCTGCCGGCTGCTCGAAAGTGATCCGGTGAATGGCCACAGGCCATCGGTGGACGTTCTCTTTCAATCGGTGGCGGAACTGGCGGGCCGCAATGCGGTCGGGGTCATCCTGACTGGCATGGGTCGCGACGGGGCGTCTGGTCTGCTGAAGATGCGCAGCGCGGGCGCTCGCACGGTTGGCCAGAATGAAAAAACCTGTGTCGTCTATGGCATGCCGCGGGTGGCCTACGAGATCGGGGCCGTCGAACAGCAGCTGCCGTTAGGCTCCATTGGTGAAGAAGTGTTGAAGTTAACTGCCGCCCGAAAAGAAGGTGCCGAATAATGTCACTCGCTGAAAAAATCAAAGTACTAATCGTGGACGATCAGGTCACGAGTCGATTGCTGCTCAGCGATGCCCTGACTCAGCTCGGCTTCAAGCAGATCACCGCTGCCGGCGACGGCGAGCAGGGCTTGAAGATCATGACCGAGCAGCCACATCATCTCGTTATCTCCGACTTCAACATGCCGAAGATGGACGGGATCAACTTCCTCCAGGCCGTCCGCGCCAACCCGAATACCAAGAAGGCGGCCTTCATCATTCTGACCGCCCAGGGCGACCGGGCACTGGTCCAGAAGGCGGCCCAACTGGGCGCCAACAACGTCCTGGCAAAGCCATTCACCATCGAAAAAATGAAAGCCGCAATCGAGGCGGTATTCGGAGCACTGAAATGATAGAAGCCGCCGCGACCAGGCGCATTCACATTATTCAAGGTGAGTACAAGGTCGTCAGCGATCCCGAAGCGGTGCTTTCGACGATCCTTGGCTCCTGCGTGGCGGCTTGTCTTCGCGATCCTGTCGCCGGTGTCGGCGGCATGAACCACTTCCTGCTGCCCGGCAGTGCGGAGGCCATGGCATCCGGAGGCGACGCAACCCGCTACGGCGTCCACCTCATGGAGCTTCTGATCAACGGTTTGCTGAAGAAGGGCGCAAGGCGCGACCGGCTGGAGGCAAAGGTGTTCGGGGGTGCCAAGACGATCGCGAGCTTCTCCAACGTTGGAGAGCAGAATGCCGCCTTCGCCATGCAGTTCCTGCGCGATGAAGGCATCACCGTCGTGGGCTCCTCCACCGGCGGCGAACATGGACGCAAGCTGGAATTCTGGCCCGTCAGCGGTCGTGCACGCCAGTATCCGCTAACCGGCGCCGAGACTCAGCGAACGGTTGCCCTGGAAACCCGCCCTGTCCGGACGCCGCCGAAGCCAGTCGACAATTCGATCGAGTTCTTTTGATCTGCCATCTATGCAGGAAGCTGGGAAAGCCATGAATGACATCGTCACCCCTTTGAGCGTTTCCCTCGACGAATCCCTGCCGGATGTCCTGATGCGTCTGGTTTCGGAGCTGCATGACGTCGCCTATCTCATCGAGCGCATCGAGCCACAGCTGCTCGAGCTGGGTGGCGACGAGATGCTGATGTCCAATGACAGCATGAAAGTGCTGCAGGGGATCGACCTTGCGGTCCAGAAGACCCGCGGGCTGGCGGAATTCATCGACACCATCACCTCAACCATCCCCGAAACCTGGACCGTCGATGTCTCGACCGCGCTCAGCCTCGTCAAGCTCGCCGACATGCAGAAGGCGCTTGGCACCGGCCTGCGCCACGGCCATTCCCAGCCGCTGAGCAAGGCGGCCGGCGACTTCGATTTCTTCTGATCTCTGGCCCGCGCCTCGCTGAGGCGCCCCGGCTTCCGCTAGATCGCCAATCGGTTCTTTCGACACGCTCGCACAAGCTTCGGCTCCTACAGTCATCTCGGGCATAGGCTCGATATCCTGTAAGGCATGTGGGAACAGAATGAATCTGTTAGCGCAATTAGCGACTGTAAGAAAAAATCTGGCCAACCTTGGACAGACACGATTGATCGCCATGGCGGCGGTTGGTGTCGTGTCCATTGCGATTGTCCTGGCGGCGGCGCTCTACGTCAACAAGCCCGCCTATGAGACCTTGTATGTGGGGCTGGAGACATCCGACCTCAACCAGATCAGCATCGCGCTGGCCGAGGCAAGTCTCCCCTTCCAGGTCGGCACGGATGGCACCAGCATCCAGGTTCCCGTCGGCGCGACCAGCCAGGCACGGCTTCTGCTGGCCGACAAGGGCCTGCCGAACAGCGCCAACGCCGGCTACGAGCTTTTCGACAACGTCGGTTCGCTGGGCCTCACCTCCTTCATGCAGGAAGTGACCCGGGTCCGTGCGCTCGAAGGCGAAATCGGCCGCAGCATCCAGCAGATCAACGGCGTCAATGCCGCTCGCGTCCACATCGTCATGCCCGACGTCGGCAATTTCCGCCGCGGTGAGCAGAAGCCGACCGCTTCGGTGATGATCCGCGCCAATTCCAGCGCCGGCCGCAAGGCCGCCTCCTCCATTCGCCATCTCGTTGCCTCGGCCGTACCGGGCCTTGAGGTGGACGACGTCACCATTCTCGATTCCACCGGCCAGCTGCTGGCATCCGGCGACGATGGCACCAACAACCAGGCCGCCCGGTCGCTCGGCGTGGTCCAGTCTGTCCAGCAGGAAATCGAAAGCAACATCGACAAGGCCCTTGCCCCCTTCCTCGGCATGGACAACTTCCGGTCCAGCGTCACCGCTTCGCTGAACACCGACAGCCAGCAGATCCAGGAAACGGTCTACGATCCGAACTCGCGGGTCGAGCGCTCTGTCCGCAGCACCAAGGAAGCCGCCAAGTCGCAGCAGAGCCAGAAGGACAATGCCGCGACCGTCGAGCAGAACGTGCCCCAGGCAGCCCCCGATGCGGGTGGCCCCAATGGTCCTGCCTCCTCCGACCAGACCGACAAGAAGGAAGAGCAGACCAACTACGAGATCAACCAGAAGACCACGGCCACGACCCGCAACGGCTACCAGATCGAAAAGGTCTCGATCGCCGTGGTGGTCAACAAGGGCCGCATCGCCAAGATGGTGGGCGAACCTGCCGACCAGGCCAAGGTTGATGCCTATCTCGCCGAGATGCAGAAGATCGTCGCATCGGCGGCGGGTATCAATCAGGGGCGCGGCGACGTCGTGACCCTGACGGCCATGGACTTCGTCGAGAGCCAGCTCCTGGACGAGACCGCTGGCGGCCCTGGCATGATGGACGTGCTCAACCGTAACATCGGCGGCATCATCAACTCGCTCGCCTTCGTCGGTGTTGCCTTCCTGGTGGTCTGGCTCGGCCTTCGCCCCTTGGTCCGCACCGTGGGCGGCACCGTGGTCACCAGCGAGACCGTCACCGAGGGAGCCGGCCTGGAGCTTCCGGACTTCTCCCCGGGCGGCGCAAGCCCGGCCCTCATGGATGGCTTCGGTTCCGACTTCGGCTTCGACAGCTCCGACGATCTTCTGGGCGGATCCGACGAGGGCGGTTTCAACCGCCGGGTCAAGGAAGGGCCGGAAAAACGCCTCACCCGGATGGTCGAGATTTCGGAAGAGCGTGCTGCCAAGATCCTGCGCAAATGGGCCGTCGACAAGGCCGCCTGATCGGGCATCACAGAGATATGAACAGGAAGGCCGGGCATGCCCGGCCTCTTCATTTGCAGGGGCTGGCCTATTGACGACAATCAAGTCTGTACACGAATAAGATGCGCTTTTGCAGCAATTGTGGAATTTCTGTGATGCAGCAATAGCTTTTCCGAAAGCGTTTCCTAGAATGCCTTTGATTCGCACGGTGGTTCGAGGCTTCATACGGTGAAGCCGGTGGTTCGAGTGTCGCTATCGCGACGGCCGTCACATCCGACAGCCGACTGCGAGGTGGCACTGGGCCAGGATCAACGGACGTCCTGAAAGCAGGCCCATGCGCACTGATCGTGCATGTGGCAAGGAGCAGATCGCGGATGGAGTTGCCAGGTTCAGACATGAAATCAGGAGGGCGTTCCTACGTGGAACTCGCCGGCACTAAGGTCATGTCGAGAGAGCAGTTGGTGCGCCGTCTTTCGGTCGCCAGCAGTTCCAACAACGTCCAGGCGATGATGCGGCTGCTCGGCGAATATGTCGGCGCCTCCCATGTTCTGCTCGCCCGCTACGACCTGATCCAGGAACAGGGCCTCGATTTCATCGTCACCTCGAACTGGCCCTTCGACCTTGTCCGGCGTCTCGGCTCCGAACTGGCCAGCGGCTATGCCCGCTCCACCGAGCTGGAAAAGTGCCTGTCGCTTCTGACGCCGAGTTTCTCTCTCCTGCCCGACGATGTCGTGCCGCCGGATGAGATCAGCCGCCAGTACTGCTCGCTGACCTTCTGCGTCGGTCGTACTCGCTTCTCGCTCATGCTGCTCTTTCGCGAAGGCATCATCCTGTCCCAGGAGCGATTGCGCGAAGTGGGCCTGTTTGCGGCCTATGGCGCAAGCTTTGCCGAGGGACGCGACGCCAAGGCAGAGCGCGATTTCGAACTGACGGAGCGCGAGCTGGAGTGTCTGTTCTGGATCGCCGAAGGCAAGACCAGCGATGAGATCGCGGTGATCCTCGGCATTTCCCGCAATACGATCAACAACTACATCACCAGCGTGATGCGCAAGACCGCAACGAAGACACGCTCGGAAGCGATCGCCTATGCGGTTCGCAACAACCTCGTGTAACGAGAGACTAAGGGGACGCAATGGGTTACACGCGCAGCGGCATGGCAGACGGAACAGGCAATATCCAGAGTCTCCGGCTGCAGCGCGCGTCCAGCCGATCGGATGTCTTTCCCAAGCTCGTCGCCATGCAGAAGAACCTGAAGGCGCGCCACTTCGCCGTCTTCCGGATCGCTGCCGCAGGCCTGCCCAACAAGCGCAAGCTGGTCTGCGAACTGGAGAACTGGGGCGTCGGTGGAGCTGAACATCAGGCAGAACTGATGAGCGGCTATGGCGAGGTCTTCCTCGACCACATCGAGGTCTCCGTTTTGCCCCTCATCTGGAACGGATCGGAAAACACGAGCTTTGCAGATGCCGGCGAGTTCGCGCCGCTCGTCCGGCGGCTGGAACCGAAGACGATAGGCTTTTCGGGGATTGCCTTTCCGGTGCGTCTCGGCGCGCTGGGCAATGGCTACGTCGCCTTCCTAGCGACGGTGGTCGAGCTCGGCAGCGACCTGATCATCGACCAGCACGTCCGCAGCTGCCAGGTCATGATGGATCTTCTGGCGCTCGACGAACGCCGCACCGTGCCGGCCGAAACCTTGAGCGAGCGTGAGATCGCCTGCCTGCAGCTGGCCGGAGACGGGCGCATCAGTGAAGAGATCGCCGAAAAGCTCGGCCTCTCCGTCCACACCGTCAACGCCTATCTGGGATCGGCCACCATCAAGCTGGACTCGGTCAACCGCATCCAGGCGATCGCCAAGGCCATCCGCCTCGGCTACATTCACTAGGATAGTTTCGCAGCCGTCATCCAGCCGCCAATCTTCGCGACGGTGACGTCCATTGCGGCGGCGTCGATGCAGGGTCTTAACCGGGCCCGAGCACCAAGCGGAAACCGGCCATAGTGCCGCCTTGTGTATTAAGGCCTACCCTTGGCGTTAACACGCCATGCGTGCTTGCACATCGCCGGTCGATATTGGGATGCGACCGGTAAACCTTTCATTCAACATACAAATCTGTATTCCGCGAACAACTCCCGGAAGAGAGATCGCGCCGCCTGTATTTAACTCGCGGTTTATGAATTAGGTGGAAATGTGCATTTACAGGGAGTGTAAGTTCCCTCGCTGCCAACCAGCAGCACTGGGTCGGCCTGTCGCCATAGAACAAGACCCGCCCATGAAGGGCACAACAGTTTCACCCAATCAACCGATGACGCTAGTCTCAACAACGAGGGCGACACTCCATGACCGAAAATACCTACACGGTAAAATTAGCCGAAAATAACAAGATGCTCGGATATCTTGCGGGTTTTCTGATGATTGTCTTTGCTCCGGCCGCCGTCATACTGAGTTACATTGATCGCAGCAAGGCGTCGCCGCTTCTCGTGTCGCATTACAACTATCTGATCGGGACCTTCTGGAAAGGGCTTCTGTTTGGCGTGATCAGCATGGTGCTGACATTCTTTGTCATCGGCATTTTCCTGTGGTTCGCGACATCGATCTGGTACCTGGCTCGCTGCATCAAAAGCCTTGTTTACCTGCATCGCGATCAGCCGATAAGCGCGCCCGGCACTTGGTTGTTTTGAATCAAGGCCAGAAGATCCAACGACGCGAAGATGCATTCCGCGCTGAAGTCCATGGCTGTTACCAGCGTGGCTTCAGTGCTTGCCTCCTGCTCGGGAAAACCCTTCCGAGCAGGACAATCCCATGCACTCGCGTCGCATCGCTCCTTTCCCCTTTCCCAAATGAGCCGATACGTCATGACAAAGAAATTCTGGATGGCTACGTTTCTAGCCGCAAGCACGCTTTTCCCGCAGACGACCAGCGCTCAGGCTATGCGGTCAGCCTATAGCGAAACACTCTCCTGTCCTGTTACGGAAGAGGGTGAGGACTCGTTTACGCGCGAGTGCAAGGGCCCTGGGGGCATCAGGGCAGTCCTGCAATATGTCGATGGTCTTTTCGGCGTGTTCTATTTGCCGATGGGTGGGAAAGAGCCCATGCAGCGGAGCGACATGACGGAGGTGTCTCCCAATGCACGGCATCCCTATGGCGCAAGGCTGGAGTGGCGCATACGCCAAGGGGACGAGCAACCCTGCGCAGCGATCATCCGTGCCTACACCGCAACCGGTGAGTTTCTAGTGGTGACGGCACTGACGGATGGCAGACGGCTCGGCCGTGTGAAATCCAACCAGCAAGCGCTGAGCCTTGCCGATAAAGCCTGCGCAAAACCCCTATAATTGAACAATCTGCGAAAATTGCAGCGACACTGATCAGCCCTCGCTTGCCGTGGTTTACTTGCTCGAAAGCTGGGCGACGGCCAGTAGCGTATCGGCGCTGATCCGCGTCGAGCTGCTGCTCTGCAGGATGCTGAGCGAGGGAGACGCCGTGGTGCTGTTTGCCTGGTCGTAGAGCGCGGTAAAGCGCTTGATCAGCTTCTGTACGTAGTCCGGTTCCTGCAGCTTGTCGAAGTCGATGTACTTCTTGATCATCGCGGCCTGCTGGTCCGTGTCCATGTTCGAGATGTAGTCGGACATGCTGAACGTCGTCTTGAAGAACTGGAACAGCGCCGTGTCGCTGAGGATGCTGTAGGCGCTGGTAAGGTCCGGCGCCTCACGCTCGAAGTAGAGCGCCATGCGCACGCCCTCGTTGTCCTCGCCCTGCTGCTCTTCCAGCGTCTGCTGGATATAGCTGTTGACCGTCGCCAGCACGTCGCCGCGCTGCTGGACGGTGCCGAGCGGTTCTGAGGAGATCTTGCCCGCACTGTCGAAGTTGAACGAGGCGACGATTTCTGCATAGTCCGAGCTGGCCTGGGTGTTGACGAAGCTTTTGGGATCCTGGAGGTCCGAGGCGAACATCTTCTTCAGATCCTCGCTCTTTACCGACTTCGGGTCGATGCCCTTCGATTCCAGCACGAAAGACACGAGCCGCTTGTCGGCCAGGAACTGGTCGGCCGTGGTGATCGTCTGCATCTGGGTCCGGAAATACTCGATTTCCTTGTCCGCCGCCGTCGATGCGGCCGTCTTGTCCTTGCCGGTCAGCAGCTTGACCTTTTGGGCCTTGTAGTCCTTGGCATAGTCGTCGGTCACGTTCTGCGACTGGGCCAGGACCGGCGCTTCCACCGCGCCCTTTTCGTCGAAGTTGAAGGCCTTGTTGAGGTTGACGAACCGCTCGTCTTTCAGCTGGTTGACGTAGCTTTTCGGATTACTGGCGTCGCTCGACAGAATCTGGCGCAGCTTGGACATGCTCACCGCATCCGGATCTATCCCGTAGGCCCGCAGCGCCACGTCCCAGACCTCGGTCACCTCGTCATTGGACTTGTCGTCGTCCTTGGTGTTGGACTTGAGAAAGTCGTCCAGCGATTTGACGCTGGTCAGCCGCGTCTTGTAGTTCGAGACGGCGGTGTCGACCGTAGCCTGCTGGTCCGTCTGGAACTTCTTCGCATAGGCATCGTCGGTCTCAGTGGTCTGGGCGGCCGTCTGTGCGGTCGTGCCTGAAAGCAGCGTCCCGTCGCTCTGGAAGTTGAACAGCGCCTTGACGGCCGTCTTGCCCAAAATCTCGGCCGAGGCGTCACTGGTCAGGATGGACTTGATGGTCGAGGAGAACTGCACGTTGATATCGAAGGCGGTGCTGAGATACTTGACCATACGATCGTCGGCCACCAGCTCGTCGACATTCGTGACCTTGGCAATCTCGGTATCCCAATAGGTCTTGTTCGCATCTGCCAGCAGATCGGAAGGAAAGGTCGACTTGTTGTAGATATAATCCAGCTGCAGCGCTGTCTTCTGATCTGCCGTCTGGGCAGCGGACCCGTCGACCGTACCGTCGCTGTTGAAGTTGAACGATTTGGCAAGCGCGATAAAGGTCTCGTTGCCGGTCTGGCTAACGAAACTGGCCGGGTCGCTCGGATCGCTGGTCAGCACCTTCTTGAGATAGCTGGAGGACGTATAGGTCGGGTCCAGGTCGAAGGAATCGAGCACATAGGTCTTCAGCCGGCTGTTGGAAAGCAGCTGGTCGACGCTGGTGATGCTGCCGATGGTGCTGTTGTAATAGCTGATCTCGGACTTGATCGAGGCCTCTTCGTTGGTGAAGGAATCCTCATAGGCTTTGACCAGCGTGTCCTGCTGCACCGAGGTCTGGGCAGTCTTTTCCGTAGTGCCGAAGTTGAAGGCCGCCGCAAACTCCGCATAGCGCTTGTCCGTCAGGCGGCTCGCAAAGCTCGTCGCATCCGTGACGTCGCTTTCCAGCACCTTGCGCATATAGGCCTTGGCGTAGGTCATGTCGCCAAGCCCATAGGACTTCATCGCATAGGAATAGAGCCGGTAGTCGTCGAGAAACTCGTCGACGGAGTTTACCTTGCCGATGTTCTCTTCGTAATATTTGGTATCGGCGGCAACCGTGCCCTGGTTGGCGACGCGCTCCAGCGACGACTTCATGTCGCGATTGACGACGAGATAGCTGGTATAGGTCGACAGCATCGTCGAGGTCATGGTCATTGGTCCTTAGGGATCAGGCCTAACATCGCCGCTGTGCCGACGCATACACCGCGCCGGTATGTCGTGATCCTACCAAGCGGCAGTTAAGCGAATCTTTACGCCTGGATGGGCTTGTCGCCCGCCCGTCAGTTGGCGGCAGCGATTCTGTGGCTCATGCCGGCGCTGGAGGGAATGAAGGTCGCCTCGCGCAGGCTCTTTTCGAGAAAATCCGTGTTCTCGTCGGGATTGGTCGAGGGCGTCACGAAGTTGATGTAGTTGATCTCGAGGCGGGCGCTTTCAGCCTCGAGCGTCAGCTGCGCGTGGATGGTGACCCCGCGCGGCTTGATTTCCAGGTCGAGGGTCACCGAGGGATAGGTGTTCCAGTCGAGGCTATAATCGCCGCCGGTGCCGAAATTGATCGTGCCCGGGTGAAAATAGAGTTCGGCTGCGGATGAGACCAGATCCGAGATGTTCCCATGGTATTCCAGGCGTAGCAGCGAAATCAGATCCGCTGGATCTATCAGTCGCAGTTCTGACGCAAGCGGGCCCATGGCATGGGCAACGATGGCTTCGCGTCGGGCAGAGTAGGAGCATTTTTTCATTGGATCAGCGTATCCGTTTGTTCTGGCGGCGCGCTGCATAGATCCTGTGGATCAGCTCAGCGACCGCTTTGTAGAAAACCGATGGGATGACGCTATCGACTGAGACTTGCGCAAACATGGAACGAGCGAGCACCGGGTCCTCAAAAACAGGAATACCGTGTTCCTGTGCAATTTCGCGGATCTTCAGGGCAACCAGGTCCTGGCCCTTGGCGACCACGATCGGCGCCTCTGATTCTTGCGCCACATACCGCAGGGCAATGGCGTAATGGGTCGGGTTGGTGATCACCAGCGTCGCGCGGGGAACGCTGCTGATCATGCGCCGGCGGGCACGGTCGCGGGCGATGGAACGCTGGCGGGCCTTGACCACCGGATCCCCCTGCGACTGCTTCATCTCGTCCTTGATTTCCTGCTTCGTCATCTTGAGGTTCGTGAACCACTGATGGCGCGTCCACAGGATGTCGACCGCAGCGACGAGGAAGGCGCAGGAGAGAACAATCACCAGCATTTTCCGGACGATTCGCATCAGGATCGGGAAAACCGTTTGCGGGTCCGAGAAGATCGAATCAAGCAGTTTGAAGAACTCGCTGCGCAGCACGAGGTACATGAAGATCCCGACCGCCACGACCTTGATCAGCGATTTGCCGAAGTGCACGAGCCCGTTCACCGAAAACAGCCGCTTGAACCCGGCAACCGGCGAGATCCGGCTCATCTGCGGCCTGATTCGCTCCAGCACGAACGAGGGCATGTGCTGGCCGACCGATGCGATCACGCCGAAGGACATGAACAGGATCGCCGCGGGCAGCATGAAAATCGCGGACTGCAGCAGGAGGTAGCCGCAGACAGATACGAGGTCGGAGCTTGTCTCGATATCCCATTGTTCGGGATGCTCGAGGAGATTCTTCAGCACCTCGGCCAGATGCGCCGCGTTGTTGGGCAGGAAGAAGACCAGGAAGATGTAGAAGGCCAGGGTTGAGGTGAAGATCGCGACTTCCGGCGAACTGGCCACATTGCCCTTTGTCAGGGCATCCTGGACCTTTTTGCCAGTCGGGTCTTCTGTTTTGCTATCCTTATCCTGGTCGTCGGACAAGAGCCAACTCCTGCTATGCCTGGCTGCATCGAAGCGCTGGAGCTTAGCAGAGCCGCGGCGCGATGACAGCCGGGCGATGGACGCAGATGCGCGCTATACCGCATTTCGCACAGTTGCTTGGGGTCCCGGGCGCCGCCCGAATCGCTCCTGTGCAGGTCTGAGCGCAGAATTTGCCCAGACTAGGGCGGGCCCCGCTGCGCAGGATGCGCAGCAAGGGTATTAGGCGAGATAGGCGGAAATGACGGCCGCGATCTGGCTGGGGTCGAGCGAGCCCATCTGCCGGTCGATGAGCACGGCCAGCTGGTCCTTGGAAAGATGGCCGATATCGTCGGTCGACAGTCCCTTGACGCCGTTCGCGTTGAACGAGGCCACGTCCTCCGTCGAGAAACTGGCAAGGCCCGCATCGCTGAGAGCATCCACCTGCGCCGACGTCATGGAAGCCACCTGACCCGGCGTCAGCGCTTCCGCCTGGGCCGTCGAAAGCGCGGCGATCACCTGCGTCGACAGTCCCGGAATGGCCGCGGTGCTAAGCGCCACGATATCGTCGGTTGAAAACAGCGCGATGTCGTCGACACCAAGTGCTGCCACCTGCACCGCGTTCAGCGCCCCGATCTGCTCGCGCGACAGCGCATCGACCTGATCGGTGCTGAGTGCCCCAACCTGGTTGTAGCTGAGGCCCCCGATCTGCGCCGTGGTGAGCGCTGCAATCTCGGCAGTCGACAGCGCCTGGACGACGGTAAGGGACAGGCCGCGGATGGCAGACGGGCTGAGCAGCGTCAGCTCGTCGATCGTGAAGGTGGCAAGATCCTCCGTGCCGAGACCGGCGAGGCCATTGGCGCTGAGCGCGCCGATCTGCGCGGTCGACAGCGCATCGATCTGCGAGGCGCTCATCGCGCCGATCTGCGCGCTGCTGAGGCCGGCGATGCTTAGGGTGGTGAGCGCGCCGATCTGGTCCAGTGACAGCGCGGCGACGAAGGCCGTGGAAAGACCCTTGATGGCGGAGGAGCTGATGGCAACCAGCTCTTCCGTCGAGAAGGTTTCCAGATCCGCGGCCGAAAGGCCCGCAACCGCACCTGAACTCAGGGCGGCGATCTGCGCCGTGGAAAGGCTCTCTACCTGTTCCACGCTGAGTGCTGCCACCTGGCTGCTGGTCAGCCCGCTGATGCCGCCCGCACTGATCGCGGCAACCTGATGGAGCGACAGCGCCGCCAGGTCGTCCGTTCCGAGCGCTGCCACCTGCTTGGATGTCAGGGCGCCGATCTGGCTTGTCGACAGCTGTTCGACCTGTTCGAGGCTCAGCGCATCGATCTGCGCCGACGAGAGGCCGGAAAGCCCCGCCGGGCTGAGCGCCCCGATCTGGTCGGGCGTCAGCGCGGTGATGGTGGCCGTGGTCAGCCCCGCGACACCGCTGGAGCTGATCGCCGCAATCTGTTCGGTGGACCAGGAATCGAGGGCATCCGCGCCGAGGACCCCGATCTGCTTGGCGCTGAGCGCTGCGATCTGCGCGGGCTTCAGGGCTTCCACCTGCTCCGTCGTCAATGCGGCGACCTGCGTTGTGGAGAGCCCGGCAATGCCGCCGGTGCCGAGTGCGGCGATCTGGCTTGCAGAGAAGGCGGCAAGGGTTGTCGTCGAGAGGCCAACCGCGGCACTCGCGCTGATCGCGGCGATGTCTGCGGTGGAGAACGATTCCAGATCATCCTGGCCGAGCGCACCGATCTGGCCCGAGGTCAGCATCGCAACCTGGGAAGCGGTTAGCGCTTCCACCTGCTCCACGGAGAGTGCGGCCACCTGGGCAGTCGACAGGCCGGGAATGGCGGCGGTGCCGAGCATAGCGATATGGTCGGCCGAAAGAGCGGCGATATTCGCAGTCCCGAGCGCTGCCACCTGCCTGGAGGTGAGGGCACTCACCTGGTGCGTCGTCAGCGCTTCCACCTGATGCGAGCTCAGCACTGCGACCTGGGTTGTTGTCAGTCCGGCAATTCCGGCGGTGCCGAGGGCAGCCACCTGCTCGAACGAGAAGCCGCTAAGGGCCGTCGTCGAGAGGCCGGCGATGGCGCTGGAGCTGATGGCGCCGATGTCGGCCATGGAGAAGGTCGCAATATCGTCCTGGCCGAGTGCTGCAAGTTGCCCCGAGGTCAGCGCCGCCACCTGGACGGAGGTGAGCGCTTCTACCTGCTCGGTGCTGAGCGCCGCCATCTGGCCGGTGGTCAGGGCGCCAATGACCGAGGTGCTGAGCGCTGAAATGTGGTCGGCGGAAATGGCGGCGATATCGTCCGACGTCAGTGCGCCGAGTTGTTTCGCAGTCAGTGCCCCGATCTGTGCCGTGGTGAGTGCCGCCACCTGCGCCGTGCTCAGCACATTGATCTGGCCGGTCGTCAGCCCGGCAATCCCGCCGGTGCCGAGTGCTGCGATCTTTTCGTCCGTGAAGCCGGCAAGAATAGCCGTGGAAAGTCCCGGCATGGCGCTGGAGCTGATCGCGGCGAGTTCCTTCGTCGTGAAGGTCTCGAGATCCGCGGCATCGAGAACGGAAAGCTGTGCGGAGGTCAGCGCCGCCACCTGGACGGCGGTAAAGGCTTCCACCTGTTCCGTGCTGAGCGCCGTCATCTGGCTGGTGGAGATGCCGGCGATGCCGGACGCCCCCAGCGCGCCGATCTGTTCTGGATGCAGGGCAGCGATACCGCCGGTGCCGAGCGCTGCCACCTGACGCGAGGTCATGGCCGACAGCTGGGACGTGGTCAGCGCTTCCAGCTGGCTGGAGCTCAACGCGCTCACCTGCGTCGATGTCAGGCCGGAAATCCCGGCGCTGCTGAAGGCGGAGATCTGGTCGGCGGAAAGCGCCGCCACCATGGCTGTGGAGAGCCCGGCGATCGCGCCGGAACCGATCGCGGCAATATCCGCATCCGAGAACGTGGCAAGATCGTCCGCGCCGAGCGCTGCGATCTGGCCCGAGCTCATGGCGGCGATCTGCGCGCCGGACAGCGCCTCGGCCTGTTCCGTGGTGAGCGCGGCAATCTGGCCGCTGGAAAGGCCGGCCACGCCTCCGGTGCTGAGCGCCGCGATCTGGCTGCCGGACAGCGCCGCAATATCCTCCGTGGTGACCGCAGCGAGCTGCCGGGAGGTGAGGGCGTTCAGCTGGCCGCTCGTCAGGGCGGTGACCTGGCTGCTGTTGAGGGCGTGGATCTGCTTGGTGGACAGGCCGGTAATGGCCGTGGTGCTGAGCGCCGCGATCTGTTCGTTCGAGAGCGCCGCAATCACGTCGGTGGTAAGGCCGCTGATCACGTCGGATCCGATGGCGGCGATATCGGCGGTGGAGAAGGTCTTGATGTCGCTGGTGTCCAGCGCCGTCACCTGCTGGGTGCTGAGGACGCTCACCTGCCGGCTGTTCAGCGCCGCCATCTGGTCCGTGTTGAAGGCGTTGATCTGCCGTGTCGTCAGCCCGGTGATGCCCGATGTGCTGAGAGAATCGATCTGGTCGACGGAGAGGGCAGCGACGGCGCCCGTCGACAGGCCGGCAATCGCGCCGGAGCCTATGGCGGCGATATCGGCGGTCGAGAAGGTGACGATATCCTCCACATCCAGAGCCGCAATCTGCTTGGAGGACAGCGCGCCAACCTGTGCCGGGGTCAGGGCTTCGATCTGGCCAGTCCCGAGTGCCGCAATCTGGCCGGTGGTCAGTCCGGCGATTGCCGCCGTGCCGAGCGCCGCCACCTGCTTGGTGGAGAGCGCGGTCACATCGCTGACGCCGAGCGCCGCGACCTGAGCCGAACTGAGGGCGGCGACCTGCTTGGTCGAAAGCGCCGCCACCTGGTCGGAACTCAGGGCATCGACCTGCTTGCTGGAGAGGCCGGAGATTGCCGATGTGCTGAGCACGGCAATCGCAGCGGTCGAAAGGCTGGCAATGACCGCCGTGGAAAGGCCAGCGACTGCGCTTGAGCTGATCACCGAGAGATTGTTGGCCGAGAAGGCGGCAAGGTTGTTGGAGATCAGCGCAACGATCTGGGTGGAATTCAGTGCGGCTGCCTGCCGGGTCGAAATGGCGGCAATCTGCTCGGAGCTCAGGGTGCCGATCTGCGTGGTGCTGAGGCCGACGACGCCGGCCGTGCCGAGCGAGGCGATCTGGCTGGTGGACAGGGCTGTAATGTCGGCGGTGGTCAGCGACGCAACCTGCGCGGAATTGAGCGCGCCCAGCTGCTTGGTCGACAATGCGGCGACCTGGTCGGTGCTGAGGGCGCTCATCTGCCGTGTCGACAGCCCGCCGATCCCCGTGGAGCTGAGCAGCGCGATGCTTGCCGTCCCGAGCGAGGCGATCACATCCGTGGAAAGGCCCGCGATCGCGGTGGAACCGATGGCCGCAAGGTCCTTGGCGGAGAAGGTCGCCAGGTCGTCGGTGCCGAGCGCTGCCAGTTGCGCCGAGCCGAGCGCGCCGACCTGCACACTGGTGAGGGCCTCGACCTGGCCGGTGCCGAGCACGGCGACCTGCCGGGTGGTGAGGCCGCCGACGGCCGAGGCGCTAAGGGCGGCGATCTGCAGGGTCGAGAATGCGGCGATGTCGCCGGTGCCAAGAGACGGGATCTGGCTCGACTTGAGCGCGGCGATCTGCTTGGTGCCGAGCGCCGCGATCTGGTTCGTCGTCAACCCTTCGAGCTGCTCGGACGTCATGGCGGCAACCGTCGAGGGGCCGACGGCGGCGATCTGCGTGGTCGAGAGTGCGGCAACGTCGGCAGCGCTGAGCGCGGCAATCTGGGTCGGCTTCAGGGCCGCGATCTGCTGGGTGCTGAACACCGCGATCTGCGTCGATTTCAGGGCTTCCACCTGGTCCGCCGTCAGGCCGGAAATGGCGCCGGAGCTGAGCGAAGCAATCTGCCCGGTGGATAGCGACGAGATGATGGTTTCCGACAGGCCCGAAATGGCAGTGGACGAGATGGCGGCAAGATCAGTTGACGAGAAGGTGGCGATGTCGTCCAGACTGAGGGCCGCAAGCTGGGCAGAGGTGAGCACGGCAATCTGCGAGGATCCCAGCGCCTCGACCTGGCGGGTGGACAATGCATCCACCTGATCCGTGGTCAGGGCGCGGACCGCCGTCGTCGTCAGGGCGGCAACCTGCGTGGTGGACAGCGCTGCGATATTGTCCACGCTGAAGGCAGCCATCTGCTTTGCACTCAGCGACTTCAGCTGGCTGGTCGAAAGGATCGCAACCTGATCCTTGGACAGTGCGCCGATCTGGTCGGTGCTGAGGTTGACGATAGCGCTGGTGCTCAGCGCAGCAATCTGCGCGGTCGTGAAGGCGGCGATCGTGTCGGCGCTCAGGCCGGCGATCCCCTTGTTGGTCAGCGTGGCGATCTCGGCCGTGGAAAATGTGGCGATCGCCTCCGCGGACAGCGCGCCCAGCTGGCGCGAGCTAAGCGCGGTCACCTGGCTCACCGACAGGGCCTCGGCCTGGTCGGCGGAAAGCGCGGCGATCTGGTCGGTGTCCAGCTTGGCAATGGCTGCTGTTCCAAGGGCTGCCACCTGCGCCGTGGTAAGCCCGCTGATCGCCTCTTCGCTAAGCCCGCCGATCGCCTTGCTGCTGATGGCGGCGATATCTGCAGTGGTGAACGATGCGATCGCATCCGCGCCGAGCACGGAAATCTGCTTGGACGTCAGCACCTTGATCTGCGCACTCGTCAGCGCTTCCGCCTGGCTGACCGTAAAGGCCGCAAACTGCGTCGTCGTCATGCTGGCGATGGCGCTTGTGCTGAGGGCGGCGATCTGGGCCGAAGAAAGGCCGCCTATCGTATCGGCGCTGATCCCGAGGATCCCCTTGTTGGTGATAGCCGCGATATCGGCTGTGGAGAAGGTCGCGAGAGCTTCGGGGCTCAGCGCCGCCATCTGCGTCGAGCTCAGCACCTTGACCTGTGCCGAGGTGAAAGCCTCCACTTGGTCAGGGGAAAGCGAACTGATCTGGCTGTCCGTCAGCCCTGAAATGGCGCTTGTGCTGAGCGCTGCGATCTGGGCGGTCGAGAGGCCGGCGATGTCCTCGTCGCTCATCACCTTGATCTGGCTGGCCTTGAGCGCGCCGATCTGGGCCGTGCTGAGGTTCGCCATCTGCTCGGCCGAAAGGGCCGCCGCCTGCGTGGTCGAAAGGTTGGCGATCGCGCCCGTGCCGAAAGCCCGAACCTGGGTCGCAGACAGGGCCGCCAGCACGTCCGGCTGCAGGCCGGCGATGGCTCTGCTGCCGATGGCGGCGATATCGGCGGTGGAAAAGCTTTCCAGGTCCTCGGCGGAAAGCACCGCGAGCTGGCTGGAGGTGAGCGACGAGACCTGCACGCTGGTAAAGGCCTCGACCTGGTCGGTGGTGAGCGCCGCCAGCTGGTCGGTCGTCAGGCCGGAGATGGCCTTGGTGCTGAGGCTCGCAATCTGCGTGGGCGACAGTGCGGCGAGGTCTTCGGTGCGGATCGCTCGAGCCTGCACGGCGCTCAGCACGCCCAGCTGCCCGGTAGTCAGGGCCGTCGCCTGCTCGTTCGACAGCGCAGCGATCTGGCTGCTCGACAGGTTGCCGAGTGCGCTCGTGCTGAAGGCTGCCACCTGGTCGGGCGAAAGCGCAGCCAGATGGTCGCTGCTGAGGCCTGAGATCGCCCGGTTAGTAATCGCGGCGATGTCCTGCGTGGAAAAGGTTGCCAGATCCTCCGGATCCAGCGCGGCAAGCTGAACGGCGCTGAGAGCAGCCACCTGGGACGAGGTGAGGGCCTCCGTCTGGTCGGCGGTAAGCGCGCGGATTTGCGTCGCCGACAGGGCCGCGACCTGCTTGGTGTCCAGGTGTTCGAGATCATAGGCACTCAGCACGGCGAGCTGGTCCAGCGTCAGCCCGATGATGGCGCTCTGGGAAATGGCGTTGAGCTGTGAGGTCGACAGCACATCGACGTCTTCGGCGTCGAGCGCCGCCACTTGGCTGGAGGAGAGTGCCGCGATTTGCTTGGTCGACAGCGATGCCACATCCTCGGAACTCCAGGCGGCAACGGATGCGGTGGAGAGCGATCTGACCTGAGTGACGCTGAGGGAGGATATGGACGTCGTCATAGCCTGGGATCCTTGCTGTCGTGCGTTCGTCGGAAAAGACGAATTGAATGTGTGCCGCCAAACGCTTGTCGATGCGGCGTCTGCCTGCACCGTTCATCCGGTCCGATGGAGGTCGCCCGCCAAGAATCGCAGCGCCCAGCCATCTTCACGCTATGACCCATACAGGCGAATGGCTTGCCCCAGGCTGGCCTTGGAACATTGCAGCGTTCGCCGGGAGGCGGGGCGCAGGGAAAGGGGCAGGGGTAGAGGAAGAGGGAGGCATGGAAGGCGCAACCTTCCATGCCCAGAGTCGGATCAAGCCGGGATCTTGGTGCGCATCAGGGCTTCATAGCCCGCAATCAGCGGCGCCACGTCCAGCCCCCGTTCCTGCGGGCCAAAGCTCAGGTGGCTGACGACGAAATCCGAGTAGATCGCCGTCGGACGGTCGAGGAAGGTGGGTATCTCCACCGACAGGGCATGTTCGTCGTCCCGCGTGAGGCCGGACATATGCAGCAGATCCTTGCCGAGCCAGGCAATGAAGTTGATGGACTGGCGTTCCGTCCAGTCGATCACCGCATGCGTCAGCGGCATGTCCTTGTCCGCCTTGGCCAGGAAGAAATCGTGCAGCTGTGCCGCCCTCTGCGGGCTTTGCCACAGGGTGCCGCCAAAGCCGCCGGGTGGCCGCTCGAAATCGCCAAGCGTCGGCGGCAGTAGACCCGCCACCTGCTGCCAGTAGGCGCAGACGCCGTTGTTGACGACATTGGCGGAGACGATGAAGTATTTCGGGTTGGCGCGCCGGAACTCGATGAAGTCGCCGAGCGTGTCGATGTCCAGGTAGACGATGTCGTCATCGCATTTCAGAAACAGAGTGTCGGAGAATTCGGCGACCCGCCGCGAGTAGTAGTAATACGCCTGCCAGAAGGGCATCGGCTCCATCGGATTGCCGATGTAGCGGCGCACCGGTGCCGAAACGTCGCAAAGCTCGAGGTCGGCACCCCAGCCGCCGCGCACCATCACGGAGGCGCCGCTGCCAAGGTTGATCTCGGGCCACCGGCCGACAAGCACGTCGTTGACGAACAGTGTCGGTATGCCCTGCGCGTCCATGCTGAGCACGACCTGGTTGGGGCCGCCCGCCGACAGCACGCCCGGCGTCGGCCGGTTCCACATCATGCTGTCTTCGCTGCGGTCGAACCGCGACAGGTCGGCCCGCGAGATTTTGCGCAGGGCCGAATAAGTGTTCTTCCAGCCGCCGATCGCGATCTCGTAACAGGTGTCGCTTCCGTCGTTGGGCACGAGCGCGATGTGAAAGTCGTGTTCGATGCGCACGCTGGTGCGGAACGAAGACCGCCGCGAAACCTCGCCCTTCATCTGGTAGGGCACCTTGTGGCCCATCTGCCGGACCGGGCCGAACTCGCGCGTCACCCAGGCATGATCTTCCGGCGAGCGCGTGAAATCCCAGATGTGCCACTCGTCGATAATCCCGTCCTGCATCGCCCTGCGGACATATCGCGTGAGGATTTCCATTCTCTCTTGCCGACCGGCAAATGTAACGAGGACAACGGGTTTCAAGGCGTTCACCTTCCGGAAAAGTAGTCAGGTCTGTGGTGCCCGCGGGGATGCCGCAGGCCTGTCGGGAATGTCATGCCAGTCCTGCCGTTGCCGGCCGATCAGCCCTTCGCGTCGCGCCAAAGCCGGGTGTCGAAGGGGATGGGGGCATAGTCATGCGCCTGCGCCAGCTTCTTCAGGTAGCGTTTGCGGTAAGCAGGGCCGTCTTCATGCTCGATGTTTTCCAGCACCAGCTCCGCGCCGATCTCGTAGTAGAGGTCGAGGTTGCGCAGGTCCGGAACAGGGGTCTCGCCGCGCTCGGCCTCGCCCTGCATCTCCCAGAAGATCTCTTCCAGCCGGCGCGCAAGGCCCGGCATGTCGCGCAGAACGCTGGTCTCGCGCTGTTCCTGCAGCGACTGGCGGATGGCTAGAAGGCTCTGCGAATCCCGCGCATAGCCGATCGCCCGCGTCACATACTCGTCCGGGCTGGCGCAGGCCATCTCCGGAATGCCGGCGGCCGAAACGATGCTGCCGCAGAAGCGCGAGGCAAATCCGTTGCCGGGCAGGGTCAGGATCGGCAGGCCCATGGTGATGGCATCGGCCGCCGTCGAATGGGCGCCGTAGGGGAAGGTGTCGAGGAAGAGATCGGCAACCGTAATGCGCGCCAGATGGTTGGCATTGGGGGCCTTGGCCGCGAAGATCACCCGGTCCGGCGAAACGCCCTGCTGTTCGGCCAGCTGATGCAGGCGCACGTTGGCGTCTTCGTCTCCGGCCAGCAGCCAGAGCACGCTGTTCGGCGTTGCCTTGAGGATCTCCATCCAGCGGCTGAAGCAGTTGGCGGTGATCTTCTGCATGCCGTTGAAGCAGGCATAGACGAAGGCACCGTCCGGCAGGCCCGCCTGGGCGCGGCTCGGCGTGGCGGCAATCACCCGCTTGCGGTCCAGCGGCTGGTTGCAGGCGATGCGGAAGACCTTTTCCGTGTAGTAGACCTCGTTTTCCGGCGGCACGATGTAGTCGTCGGCGATCATGTACTGGTGGAACGGGCTGCCGGTCGTGCCCGGATAGCCGCAGAAGTTCACGATCACCGGCGCCGGCCGGTAGGCGAAGATCTTGGTGCGGGCGTGCTTGGTATAGCCGTTGACGTCGATCAGAATGTCGATCTCGTCGGAGCGGATCAGCTGCGCCGCCTCCGTATCGCCCATGGTGCGGATGTCGCGCCAGCCGTCGATTGCCGCCCGGATCCGGTCCTGGGTGGCGTCATTGGTGCGGGGTTCGCCGCAGTAATAGCCGTAGATCTCGACGCTGCCCTTGTCGTGCAGTTCCAGCACTTCGCGCAGCGCAAACCCGACCGCGTGGTCGCGCAGGTCCGAGGACAGGTAGCCGACGCGCAGACGCTGGCCGGTCCCGGTCTTTTTCTTCGGTGCCTTGCGCGGGAAGGCGCTGAGGTCAAGGCGGGCGCCGACCAGCGACTTGCTGTAGCGATAGGCCTTGGCCAGCTGGAAGATCGGATCGTCGGCAAAGCACGACAGGGTGAGCGGCGACATGGCATCCAGCAGCTGCCGGGCCGTGACATGCAGTGATGCGGTCAGCACCGGCCATTTGCACTGGCGCTGGCGAAGCGCGCTCCAGTGCTGGCCAGCCTCCGGTTTGGTCGGCTGCAGTTCGATCGCCTGCCACAGCGCGGTCTCGGCCTCCTCGAGGCGGCCGGCAGCCTCCAGCACCCGGCCGGTATGCTGCAGGCTCATCAGCCGGTTGTTGATCCGGTCGGGGGTCACCGCGGCAGTCAGGTCGGTAAAGGCCCGCCACTGCTGAACCGCCTGGTTGATCAGGCCGCAGTCTTCGAGCGTGCGTCCCAGGTTGATGTAGGCCGGGCCAAACTCTGGATCGAGCTTGCTGGCTGCCCGCAGCGCCTGGATGGCGCCCGGCAGGTCGCCCATCTGTCGCAGCGTCACGGAATAGTTGAAGTAGGCCAGATGCAGCAGGGGATTGGTGTCGTTGAACGCGGTCCACACCTTGTAGGCTTCGGCGGCCTGCGGCTGCTGCCCGCTCGATGTGAGCGCCTCCGCCACCTGGAAGAGATCGCTGAGCGATAGCTGCTGGTTCTTCGCCTTGTCCAGAATGCTGGCGAGGGGCGATGCTTGGGCCGAAGCAGGTGCGATGTTGGCGTTCATGGAATTCCCGTTGCAAGGCGGCCGGGTGGATGTCGGCTCTCTAAGACGTCAGTAAAGGATTACCGATGTTAGCTTGCGTCGGGCTTGTTGAGATCAAGGCTCCTTGGAAGCCCTGAAATAGGAAAGGGCGGCGCGTTGGAAAACGCGCCGCCCTTTGATGCGAAGGGTCGTCTTAGACCGAAGCGTAGGCTGCGATGACGGCGGCCACCTGGTCTGTGTTCAGCGCCTGGATCTGGGTGGATGTCAGGGCGTCGAGGTGGGCGTCGTCGAGGATGGCGATATCGGCAGTGGTCAGGCCGGCGATGGCCTTGCTGCTGATGGCCGCGATCTCGTCCGTGGAGAAGGTCGCGATGTCATCGGTCGACAGGGTCGCCAGGGCGGCGGAGCCGAGTGCCGCAATCTGCGTGCTCGTGAGAGCCGAAGCCTGGTCGGTTGTCAGGGCATCGATCTGCGCCGTGGTGAGCGAGGCGACCTGCGTGGACTTCAGGGCTGCGATCAGGTCCGTGCCGAGGACTGCAACGTCCGCGGTGGAGAGCGAAGCGATCTGAAGCGAGCTGAGCGCCTGGATCTGGGTGGTCTGCAGAGCGACGGCCTGGTCTGTCGTCAGGGCTGCGATCTGAGCGGTGCTCAGGGCGGAAACCTGGGTCGACTTCAAGGCGGCGATCTTGTCCGTGCTCAGCGATGCGACGTCGTCGGTGGAGAGACCGGCGAGAGCCTTGGAGCTGATGGCGGCAACTTCGTCTGTCGAGAAGGTTGCGATGTCGTCCGAAGACAGGGCAGCGATGGCAGCCGAGCTAAGGGCGGCAATCTGGCCGCTCGTCAGGGCCAGCGCCTGGTCTGTCGTCAGGGCGTCGATCTGAGCGGTGCTCAGGGCAGCGACCTGGGTCGACTTGAGGCTGGCAACCAGATCCGTTCCGAGCACTGCGATGTCCGCGGTGGAGATTGCAGCGATCTGGGCGGAGCTCAGAACCTGGATCTGCGTGGACTGCAGGGCAACGGCCTGGTCGGTCGTCAGCGCACCGATCTGGGCGGTGGTCAGAGCGGCAACCTGGCCCGTCTTCAGGGCAGCGATCTTGTCCGTGCTCAGCGAGGCAAGGTCACCGGTGGAAAGACCGGCCAGTGCCTTGGAGGCGATGGAAGCAATCTCGTCGGTCGAGAAGGTACCAAGATCTTCCGTCGAGAAGGCGTCGAGAGCAGCCGAGCCCAGCGCGGCGATCTGGGTGCTGGTCAGAGCCTGGGCCTGGTCGGAGGTCATGGCGTCGATCTGGGCAGTGCTCAGAACGGAAACCTGGGTCGACTTCAGCGCCACGATCTGGTCGGTTCCCAAGACTGCGATGTCGGCAGTCGAAAGAGCCGCAACCTGCTTGGAGCTCAGCGCCTGGATCTGCGTGGACTGCAGGGCAACGGCCTGGTCGGTCGTCAGCGCTGCGATCTGGGCAGTCGAGAGTGCGGCAACCTGGCCCGTCTTCAGGGCAGCGATCTTGTCCGTGCTCAGCGAGGCGATGGTGTCGGTCGAGAGCCCGGCGAGAGCAGCCGAGGTGATCACGGCGACTTCATCCGTGGTGAAGGTGCCGATTTCTTCCGTCGAGAACTTCGACAGGGCTGCGGAACCGAGAGCCGCGATCTGCGTGCTCGACAGTGCCTGGGCCTGGTCGCTGGTCAGGGCTTCTGCCTGTGCCGTGGTCAGAG
Organism: Hyphomicrobiales bacterium; assembly: GCA_900472675.1. Lineage (GTDB taxonomy): Bacteria > Pseudomonadota > Alphaproteobacteria > Rhizobiales > Rhizobiaceae > Neorhizobium. The sequence goes on along the minus strand of UCJA01000006.1, from coordinate 124,251 downwards.
CGGCGATCTGGGCCGACTTCAGGGCCGCGATCTGGTCCGTGCCGAACACTGCGATGTCATCCGTGCTGAGCGCCGCAACCTGCTTGGAGCTGAGTGCCTGGATCTGCGTGGACTGCAAGGCAACGGCCTGGTCTGTCGACAGCGAAGCCAGGAGGCTCGTGCTGAGGGCCGAGATCTGCCCGGACTTCAGGGCAACGATCTTGTCCGTGCTGAGGGCAGCAAGGTCTTCCGTGGCGAGACCGGCAAGCGCCTTGGTGGCGATGGCGGCGACGTCATCCGTCGAGAAGGTTGCGATGTCGTCCGACGACAGGGCGGCAAGCGAAGCCGAGCTGAGCGCGGAAACCTGCCCGGTGGTCAGGGCTTCGGCCTGGTCGGTGGTCAGGGCGTCGATCTGTGCGGTGGTCAGCGCAGCAATCTGCGTGGACTTCAGGGCAACGATCTGGTCGGTGCCAAGGACAGCGATGTCAGCGGTTGAAAGCGCTGCAACCTGCTTGGAGGAGAGAGCCTGGAGCTGCGTGGACTGCAGGGCAACGGCCTGGTCGGTCGTCAGCGCGCCGATCTGGGCGGTGCTCAGGGCAGCGATCTGCGTGGACTTCAGGCCGGCAATCTTGTCCGTGCTCAGCGAAGCAAGGTCAGCAGTCGAGAGACCGGCAAGTGCCTTGATGCTGATGGCAGCGACTTCATCGGTCGAGAAGGTGCCGAGATCTTCCGTCGAGAAGGCGTCGAGAGCAGCCGAGCTGAGAGCGGCGATCTGGCCGCTGGTCAGGGCCTGTGCCTGGTCGGATGTCAGGGCGTCGATCTGCGCGGTGGTCAGCGCAGCAACCTGGGTCGACTTGAGGACGGCGATCTGGTCGGTGCCGAGAATGGCAATGTCGGCCGTGCTGATTGCCGCAACCTGCAGCGAGCTGAGCGCCTGGAGCTGGGTGGACTGCAGGGCAACGGCCTGGTCGGTCGTCAGTGCTGCGATCTGGGCAGTCGAGAGCGCAGCGACCTGGCCCGTCTTCAGGGCAGCAATCTTGTCGGTGCTCAGCGATGCGATGTCGTCGGTGGAGAGGCCGGAAAGAGCCTTGGAGCTGATGGCGGCAACTTCGTCCGTCGTGAAGGTGGCGATCTCTTCGGTCGAGAGCGCGCTGATGGCGCCAGACGACAGAGCAGCGATCTGACCGCTGGTCAGGGCTTCGGCCTGGTCGGACGTCAGGGCTTCAACCTGGGCGGTCGAGAGTGCGGCAACCTGGGTCGACTTCAGCGCGGCGACCTGGGAGGTGCCAAGCACTGCGACGTCGGTGGTCGAGATGGCTCCGATCTGCTTGGAGCTCAGCGCCTGGAGCTGGTTGGACTGGAGAGCAACGGCCTGGTCGGTCGTCAGTGCTGCGATCTGGGCAGTCGAGAGCGCAGCGACCTGGCCCGTCTTCAGGGCAGCAATCTTGTCGGTGCTCAGCGAAGCGATGCTGTCGGTGGAAAGACCGGCAAGCGCCTTCGTGCTGATGGCAGCGACTTCATCGGTCGAGAAGGTTGCCAGTTCTTCGGTCGTCAGCGTGTTCAGCGCAGCCGAGCCGAGGGCAGCGATCTGGACGCTGGAAAGGGCTTCGATCTGGGTGGAGTCGAGAGATTCGACCTGGCTGGAATAGAGCGCAGTGACCTGCAGGGAGGAGAGCCCGGTGATCTGCGTGGTGGAAAGAACAGCGATCTGGTCGCCGGAAAGGCCGACAACGGCAGCCGCGGAAACGGCGCCAAGCTGCGTGGACGTCAGGACGGCAACGTCGTCGGTCTCCAGCGCAGCGATCTGCGTGGAGGAAAGTGCCTTGATCTGAGTGGAGCTCAAAGCAGCGACGTCGGTCGTCGTCAACGCGGCGATGGTCGTGGTCGACATCGCCTTTATCTGGTTGACGGTCAGAGAAGTAACAATGGAAGTCATGATGTGCGCCCCTGGTGCTGGTTGATCACGTACGCATTCCCCTGTCCGTGGCCCCCCCGAAGAACATCTCCGGAACCCCAGGCGCCTGATGCACCCGCCGACACGATGCCTACGCAGCCGTACGCACGCGGCGACACAACTCAGGCTTCTGCCGGTCAAGACAATTTGTGTGAGACATGGCTCGAGCGAGCCTGCACAAGGGAAGGACATCATGCGCCAGAACCGTTTTCCGGTTCCGGCCCCCCGCGCCGATCATACGAATGCTTCGGTGGCCTTGATCCGGTCTTGCAACCGGCGGCTTAAACCTCACTCCGCGATGGTCGGAAATCTACGGGGCCACCATTTAATTTTACGTTAACGTATTGCGACAGTTTTGTTTTTCGGAATGGGAACCAACGCCGCCACTTGTGCTTTGACAAGACTGGCGAAAATTAGAGACAAAAATAAATCGACAGTGTTGATGCGAGGGGGAGGGTTGCGCGGTAAGCAACGAAAGGTGGCGGAACCCCTGTCCGCCACCGCGATGCTCAAGATTGCTGGTAATCTTGTTCGCCCGCTGCCTAGGGCGTGACGAAAAATGCCCCGAGCGCGCGGTCCTGTGCCTGCGCCGCGAGATAGGCATCTGCCGTATCGAGCGCCTCGCGGATGGTGACGTCCATGTCGAGATAGCGGTAGGTGCCCAGCCGCCCGACGAACGTGACCTTCTGTTCTTCGCCGGCCCGCTCCACATATCGCTGCAGCAGCGCCTTCTCGTCGGCCATCCGGATCGGGTAGTAAGGGATATCGCCTTCCTCGCAGGCACGCGAGAACTCGCGGTAGCAGACGCTTTTCTCGTGCGTCTCCCAGGGCGAGAAATACTTGTGTTCGGTGATGCGGGTAAAGGGAACGTCCACGTCGCCGTAGTTCATCACGGCGCAGCCCTGGTAGTCGCCGTCGGCGTAGAAGCGCTCGAAATCGAGGGTGCGATATCCGAGCCGGCCCAGTTCGAAGTCGAAATAGCCGTCGAGCGGACCCGAGTAGAAGACATGGTCGAAGCCTTCCGCATCGGCGCGGGAGAACCGCTGGTTGAGACGGATCTCGATCCGTTCATGCGCCAGGATCTTCTCGACCATTTGGGTATAGCCGTTCTGCGGCATGCCTTGGAAGCGGTGGAAGAAGTAGTTGTCGTCGTAGTTGAACCGCACCGGCAGCCGCTTCAGGATGCTGGCCGGCAGTTCCGTCGGCGAACAGCCCCACTGCTTGACCGTATAGCCCTTGAAGAAGGCCTCGTAGAGATCGCGGCCGACGAACTTCAGCGCCTGCTCCTCGAAGGTCTTGGGATCCTCGATCGTGTTGTCTGCGACCGAGGCCAGGAACTCGCGCGCCTCTTCGGGCCGCAGCGTCTTGCCGAAGAACTGGTTGATCGTGTGCAGGTTCACCGGCAGAAGGTAGACGCTGCCGCCGCTCGTCGTCTTGACGCGGTTCACGAAAGGCATGAACGGCTCGAACCGGTTGACGTAGGACCAGACCTCCTCGTCATCCGTATGGAAGATATGCGGACCATAGACATGCACCAGCACGCCGGTGTCGCTGTCCCTTTCCGTGTAGCAGTTGCCGGCGATATGGCTGCGCTCGTCGCACACGACGATTGTATGGCCAGCTTCTGCAAGTTTCCGTCCGATGACCGCGCCGGAAAGACCCGCTCCCACCATCAATATGCGCTTTTGCAACTCGTGCTCCATCCGATTGAACATCCGGCATATAGGGCAGGAAACGCGATGGTCGGCAAGGGCCGGCTTACCGCCGGCGCTTCGCTGGGATCAGATCGTCACGCTGCCTTGTCTGCGGCCGGCGCTTCCTTTTCCTTCAGTTCGATCTGGCCGGAATTGGCAAGCCGGATCGCTTCCTGGGAAACGGCGCGGCGGGCCACGGCGACTTCGCGCGGGTTGATCGGACCGCCGACGGACAGGTCGGATTCGATCATGCGGCGCTGGCGGGGGCTCATGCACGACAGCACGCTTTCGCGCATCTCGTTGGAAGAACCCTTGAGCGCCATGGTGAGAATGTCCGCGGCGATGTCGTTGAGCAGAATAACGCGGCTGCGCTGCGGCATCACCATCAGGTCCTCGAACAGGAAGATCTTCGGACGAACCTTCTGGGCGGCTTCCTGGCTGACCTGTTCCAGCGAATTGAGCAGTGTGTCGACCTGCGGCTTTTCGAGCTGGTTCATGAGGTCGGCAACCTTGATCGGACCCGTCGAATTCTTCTCTGCCTCGATTTCCTCGACCAGCTGCGAAATGCGCTTTTCGATGATCAGGGCAGCCTGAGGATTGACGGACTTGAGGTTTACCGCGCGCTTCATGATGTCCGCCCGCAGCGTTTCGGGCAGTTCCATCAGGATCTTGGCACCGAAAGAGGAGGGCAGGTTGGACAGGATGTAGGCGATCGTCTGCGGATGTTCCTTGCTGAGATGCTTGCAGATGAACACCGGGTCGGCGTCCTGCAGGCGGTCCCAGTTGGAATCCTCATAGGCCTGGAAGGCGGTCCGGCGGCCAAGCAGGCCATCCACTTCTTCCGGCGTCAGGCCCTCGTCGAGGATGCGCTCGATGGCCATGGCGTTGTCCATCAGGCCCGTACCCTCGGTGAAGAGGTCTTCGAACTCGTTGACGAGCGAGATCAGTTCATCCGGAGGAATGGCGCGCAGCGACTGCGCGGAGGCCACGATGGTCTGCAGTTCGGCTTGGGTAAAATACTTGAGGAGCTTCCCCGCCACGCCGGTTCCCATAGCGAGAAGAACGGCCGCCGCTTTCTCAGCATTGGAAAGCGGCGTCGAGGGCAGGTTTTCACTGAAGCTATCAAAGTCCATCATGGGCTTTTCCTAAATTGCTTTAAATCTAGCCTTTGGAGGCTCCTGACAGTTCAGTGACCCTTACACCAAAGCGGGTGTCGTCGTCTTCCAGAAGTGTGATTTCTCCGCGGGCGATCAGTCGGCCGTTGACGGTAATGTCAACCGGTTCGCCGATCTTCTTGTCCAGGGTGACCGTGGTGCCTTCCTTCAGGTTCATGAGACCCTTGACCGGCATGCGGCTGGAACCGAGGACGATCTGGACATCGATCGGGATGTCCATGATCAGTTCGTGATTGGCTTCAAGGCCATAGTTCTCTTGGTCGTCCCGGCCGGAACTGCCGCCCATTGCCGGGGCTGCTGTTTCCTCGAACGCCGAAGCACCGCCGAACGGCGTATCGCCGAACGGGCTGTCGGTCTCGAAGGGGGAAGCATCGGCAAACGAAGAGGTTTCGCCGAAAGAAGTTCCAAGGTCGTCAGAACCGAAGTCGCCGCCGAAGGTCGGCGCCGAGGCGGAGAATGTGTCGACGTCCGAAGGCAAAATTGTACCTTCCTCGTCGGCCTTCAGCGCACCGCGCAGGTCGTCGATCGCGCTGTCCAGGTCCAGGTTGCTGGACTGAAGCGGATCTTCGGTGATGTCGTTTTTAACCGTCGGTTTTCTAGCCATAAGCCATTATCCACGTCGAAACTTATCTGAGGCTGCCGTGCAGATCAGACAGGGTTAAATATTAAGAATTTGCTTGAGGGAATTGCCTTCGGGACTGGCGTTCGATTTGACCTTGACCGAATAGCTGTCCCCGGACCGGCCGAACTCGCAGCGGTACATGGTCCGCCCGTTCGCATCCATGTCGACGCTGACTTCGCCGATGTCCTCGAAGGGAATGACGACGCCCGGCTGCAGCCGGGCGATGGAGCTCAGCTTGAGCGGCGTCAGCTTGATCCGCGCGCAGAGATCGACCTGCGAGCGAAGCACCCGGTCGGACAGTGGTTCGTCCTGATGGGTGCGGCCGTCCGCCAACTGCGGGACCGGCTTGGTGATGGTCGTCTTCAACAGCACGCTCTGCGGGATCAGGATGACGATCTCGCTTTCAAGCGCGCCGAGCTTGGCAGAAAGATGCACCGCCGCGACGAAGTTATCCTCGAACTCGGCGGCGTGCTGCAGGTAGTCTCCGGCCGGATAGGGTGTCGAAACGATCGGCTCGTGATCGCCAGGCACTGGGACGCCGCAGCGCAGGACGCTGACCACCCGTGCGAGAAAGAGGGCGGCAATCTCCGTCTCGATGGAGGAAAGCGCCCGGTTTTCGCCCTCTTTCGACTGTGCGGCGGTGTCGCCCAGAAGCTGCGCGATCATGGCGATCGGCAGGTTGTTCTTCACGCCGACGACGAAATGGGGGCACCAGTTGCGCAGGCTGACGCCCGCCAGCGTGTAGCTGGATCCGAGCCCGGCGATGATCGCCCGGTTCAGGCCCGACTGGTGGCGGTGAAACTCGAGGTCGAGGTCGACCTGCATGTCTTCGCGCAGCATGTCGCTAAGCAGCAGGCACTCGAGCGCGGCAACATCGCTGCAGGAGCGGGCGACCGTCTTGGCGTCACCCAGGTGGCCCGTCAGGCGGGCGAGAACCACCCGGTCCATCGGTGGCGGGGCTTTGGGGAGTTGCTTGCTCATCGGTTAAGCCGCCTTGCCTTCGCCGCCGGGGTTCATCATTTCCTGCTCCACCGCGTCGATCGACGGACGGTCGCCGTTGCCGATGGTCTTGCGGCCGTATTCCAGGGCAACCTGCGGAACGGAGCCGTTCATGTAGGCGATCAGGGTCTGCTTCACGATCGTATAGAGACGATGCTGCTTGGTGCGCACGATCTTGATCTGCGAGGTGAGCGGGTTGCAGATGCAATAGGACAGCACGATGCCGAGCATGGTGCCGACCAGCGCCGCGCCGATCAGGCCGCCCAGAACTTCAGGGGACTCATTGATCTTGCCCATGGCCTTGATGACCCCGAGAACCGCCGCCACGATGCCGATCGCCGGGAAGGAATCGCCCATCGCCGTAATCGCATGGTAGGGCTTCAGCCGGTCGCTGAGCATGGTTTCCAGCTCCTCGTCCATCAGCGCCTCGATCTCGTGGCTGCGGGCATTGCCGATGATGATGAGTCGGACGTAATCGCAGATGAACACTGTCAGCTGCTTGTTCTTGAGGACGGTCGGAGCGCTCTGGAAGATCGAGGATTCTTCGGGATTGTCGATATGCGCTTCGATCTCGTTGCGCGGCTTGGTGCGCAGGTCGCGCATCAGGGCATAGAGCACGCCGAGAATGTCGAGGTATTCCCGGTCCTTGGGGACCGCGAACTTGAAGGCTTCGAGCAAGGCCTTGCCGGAATCCTTCACCACTTTCATCGGGTTGGCCATGATGAAGCCGCCGATGCCGGCACCGCCGATGATCATGAGCTCGAAGGGCTGAACCAATACGTTCAGATGCCCGCCCATGGCCATGAAGCCGCCCAGCACGCAGCCGATGGTGATCATGAAACCCAGAATTATAGTCATCTTTGATCCGTACCTGACGTCATTTCAGCCGCCATGAGGGATACGGGGGCTGCCTTGCGTGAAGCTGGCTTGCGGCACCACCACTGGTGGGCGAGGGCCAGCGTAGTTAAAGCGGCAGCGGATCAATAAAGGGGAATCCCGCCCAACAGCTTCACGCAAGCAATCTTTGGTTGGATCTGCGCAAGGCCGGTTTCAGGCCACTCGACGCTTCCTCGATGGGAGGGAGCTTCTTCGTAGGAGAATCCATCGATGCAATCGGGACTTTATGTCGGGCTGTCCGCGCAGATGGCGCTGGAGCGCCGCCTCAACACCGTTGCGGACAACATGGCCAACATGAATACGGTCGGCTTCCGCGCCACTGAGGTCAAGTTCGACGAACTCCTGTCCGGCATCGACAACAATATCTCCACCAACGTGTCCTTCGTCTCCCAGGGCAACGACTACCTGTCGACCCAGTCGGGCGAATTGCAAAAGACAGACAATCCGCTGGACTTCGCCGTCAAGGGCGATGCCTGGCTGGCCGTTGATACGCCCTCGGGCCAGGTTCTCACCCGAGACGGCCGCTTCACCATGGCCGAAACCGGCGAGCTCCTGTCCATGAAGGGCTATCCGGTTCTGGATTCCGGCGGCGGCGCAATCCAGCTTGATCGCAACGGCGGCCCGCCCTCCGTCGGTGTCGACGGACGCATCTTCCAGAACGGCAGGCCAGTGGCCTCGATCGGACTGTTCCAGACAGACCTCTCGAAGGGCTTCCTCCGCTATGACAACAGCGGCATCCTTCCCTCAGGTGGCGCGCAGCCGGTCGTCGACGACAAGAACATCGGTGTCCTCCAGGGCTTTATCGAACAGTCCAACGTCAACGGCATCAGCGAGATGACGCAGCTGATTTCGATCAACCGCAATTTCGAGAGCATCTCCTCGATGATGAGCTCTACGGAAAACAGCTTCACCGACGCCATCAAGACCTTGGGCGGCAGCCAGTAAGCGGGTCGGATTAGGACATGACGGTGAACCAGAGCCTAAGCAGCCCATTCGAGAAGCTCGATCACTTGGCAGCCCTAGTGGCGCGCCAGGTGGATCCGGATTTCTCCATCGCGCATGGTGGCGTCGTAACCGCGATTTCCGCCACGCATTATGCCGTGAGCGGCCTGTCGAAGCACGTCAGGCTCGGGGATTTCGTCGAGCACTGCAGCAAGGCAGGCACCCATCTCGGCCAGGTCATCAGGGTCGCCTCGGAAGAAGTTCAGGTCTGCCCGATCGAGCCGGGCGAGCCGATCAGCATCCGCGACAGCGTCCTGCGCATCGGGGAATTCAAGGTTTCGCCGCACGACGACTGGTGCGGCCGGGCGATCGACGCCCTCTGCAGGCCGATCGATGGCAAGGGTCCCCTCGAGCAAGGCGCATCCGGCCGGTCGATCATCAACACGGCACCTGCCTCCATGTCCCGCCGCCGTGTCGACAAGGGTTTCCGCACGGGCGTCAAGGCGATCGATATCTTCACGCCCCTTTGCTACGGGCAGCGCCTCGGCATCTTTGCGGGCTCGGGCGTCGGCAAGTCCACGCTTCTGTCCATGCTGGCGAGCGCCGATGCCTTCGACCGCGTCGTGATTGCCCTCGTAGGCGAACGTGGCCGCGAAGTGCGCGAGTTCATCGAGGACACGCTGGGCGAAAACATGCGCAAGTCGATCGCGGTCGTCGCCACCAGCGACGAAAGCCCGATGCTGCGCAAGATGGCGCCGCTGGTCGCAATGACCATTGCCGAACATTTCCGCGACCAGGGCGAGAACGTGCTGTTCATCGCCGACAGCGTCACCCGCTTTGCCCATGCGGTGCGCGAGGTTGCGATCGCCGGCGGCGAGCTGCCCATTTCCCGCGGCTACCCCGCCTCGGTCTTCACCGAACTGCCGAAACTTTTGGAGCGGGCCGGCCCGGGCCTGGAGGGAAGCGGCACCATCACCGCCATCATCTCCGTCCTGGTCGACGGCGACAACCACAACGATCCGGTTGCGGACTCCACGCGTGGCATTCTCGACGGGCACATCGTTCTGGAGCGAAGCCTGGCCGACGAGGGCCGCTATCCACCGATCAACCCGCTTGCCTCTATCTCGCGCCTCGCCCGCAAGGCCTGGACCCCGGATCAGGAACGTCTCGTCATGCGGCTGAAGACGCTCATGCACCGCTACGAAGAGACGCGCGACCTTCGCCTGATCGGCGGCTACCGCCCCGGTGCGGATGCCGATCTCGACATGGCGGTGAAGCAGGTTCCCGCAATCTACGAAACCCTCAAGCAGACCCCCGCCGACAAGCCGGTCGTCGACGCCTACGCCGAACTGGCCATCGCGTTGCGCAATGTGGCGGCAGGTGGAAGCCCGTTGGCCGCGAAGCGATGAAGATGATGAAGCCTTCCCAGACCCTCAAGACGAGACCCCGGCGCTTCAAGAAGAACCGGATGTCCGGGCGCGACAGCACCCGCGGCGAGCTGTCCTTGAAGGCAGGCGCTGCAGTTCTGGCCATCGCTGCGGCGCTTTTCCCCTGGTACGTTTTTCTGAACCAGGACAAGTTCGGCATCAGCGTCGATGGCTGGGAACAGCTGCGCAATGTCCACAGCTTCCGCCACCGGGACGCAGTGGAAGTGCCGCCGATGGCGATTGCCCGGGCGCCGGATGACATCAAGGACCCGTCGGATACGCTGGTCACGGCGACCATCCCGAAGCCGGGACCGGGCGGTGATGGGACAGATATGGGAACGGCTCAGCCTTTCCCGGGTCGATCCGGTTTCCGGCTTCTGCATGTCGCCAACGGCCGCGCGATGATCGAGGACGGCAACGGCATGTACATTGTCCAGAAGGGCTCGATCCTGCCCGACAACAGCCGCCTTGCCGCCATGACCCAGAAGAACGGCAAGTGGGTCATCATCACCTCGACCGGCGAGACCTACGAGAGCGCGAAGTAGAAGCGGCCCTCCCGCTTCCAGGCTCCATCATCAGGACATGGCTTTGGCATTGTGGGGCTTTCGCACCGCGGGCCTCGGTGTGGCCGATGCCGCGCGGCAAACCCTGCGGCCGGCCTCCTCGATCAGCGGAACAGCGTTGCCAGGCTCTGCAGGTGCGTATTGGCCATGCCGAGGATCTGCGACGACAGCTGCTGCTGCGCCTGGTAGGCGGAAAGCTTGGTTGAGGCCTCTTCCATATTCGCGTCGATCAGGTTCGAGACGCTGGTATCGAACACGTCGGAAAGGTCGGACACGAACGCGCTCTGGGTGTCGATGCGGTTCGACATGGTGCCGAGCGTCGAACCCATCGTGGTGAGCTTGGTCCGCACAGAATTCATCACGTTGATCATGTCGTCAATCTCGCCGGAGGTGGTGGTGTCCGACAGTGCAACAGGCGATCCTGTGGCAGGGATCGTGGAGCCGGCGTCGATCAGGTAGTAGTTCCGCGGGGAGGGGCCGGTGGTGTCGCCGCCCAGCGTGCTGGCATCGATATTGCCGGTCAGCAGGCCGCGGCTCGCATCGGCCTTGTCGATCAGCGTAGAGCTGGAGGCATCGAAGGAGACATAGGAGAGCGACACAGCGCCGGCGACATTGCGCTGGAAGTACATCGGCACGGATTTATTGCCTGCCGGAGCCTCCGCCGTGTTGTAGAGCCAGTTGTCGCTGCCGAAGGTCGCCGAGCGGATCAGGGAATTGAGGGTGGCCTTGAGATCGGTCAGCGTCGCGTTGACCTTCGTCTTGTCGACGCCGTCTTCCTTGGCGGTGGTCAGCTGGGCGGAGATCTCGTCGATGACGTCGATCGAGGCGGAGACCGCGGAATAGGCTGCGTCGACTTTGGACGCACCCAGCCCAAGCGCATCGCTGACGCTCGTCATGATATTCTTGTCCGAGGTCATCGAATTGGCGACCGACCAGTAGCTCGCATTGTCCGCCGGCGAGTTGATCTTCAAGCCGCTGGAGGTCTGCTGCTGGGTCTTGTCCAGCGAATCATTCACAAACAGCAGGGTCTGGAGCGCACTCTGGATATAGCTGGTCATGATGGCGTCGGACATCGGCATGATCCTTGGAAAAAAAGGGAAATTTGCCAATCATCTGGCTGAGATCCGGCAGCTTCATGCCCGCCGTCTGCGCAGAACACACGCTCCGCACCGGAAGCAATGTCTGCATTTACGGTTAACAGAAGGTTAAGCCTTGCTCAACCGGCACCGCAGGCTCCTTGCCGCCTCCGTCCATGCAAAACCGCGCATTCACCAGTCCCACGCAAGTTTCTAGGGCTAGGTCTTTGTCGAGAAGACGGAGATCAGTCGATGCAGTCGATACAATTGTTTGAGCTTGCGTCAAAGCAGGCGGAGTGGCTGTCGATCCGGCAACAAGTGGTCAGCACGAACATCGCGAACGCCAATACGCCGAAGTTCCGCGCCCAGGACGTCACGCCTTTCCAGTCTGTCCTTGAGTCCTCCTACGTGCCCATGGCCCGCACCAATGCCGGTCATATCGCTGGCGACATGGCGGGTTCGGACCGGATCGAGGTGAAGGATGAGGATCTGAATAACGAAATCGGTGAGCAGGAATCCGGCAACACCGTCGCAGTCGCCAGCGAGCTTTCCAAAAGCGGCGAAATCAAGCGCCAGTTCGAGCTGAATACCCAGCTGGTCAAGGCGTTCCACAACATGATGTTGACGGCACTCGGGAAGTAAGACCCATGGATCCTCTATCAGCAGCCCTGAAGATCTCCGGCAGCGGTATGGAAGCGCAAGCAACCAGACTGCGCGTTGTATCGGAAAACATTGCCAACTCCCGCACCACCGGCGACACGTCGGGTGCCGATCCCTATCGCCGCAAAACGATCACCTTCGGCAACGCCATGGACCGCGCCAGTGGCGTCCACATGGTGAACGTCAAGAAGATCGGCGTGGACAAGGGCAATTTCACCGAAGAACACGACCCCAGCAGCCCGGCCGCCGACAAGAACGGCATGGTCAAGCTGCCGAACGTCAACATGCTCATCGAAATGGCCGACCTGCGCGAAGCCAATCGCAGCTATGAGGCCAATCTCCAAAGCATTCGCCAGTCGCGGGATCTGATCTCGGCGACCATCGATCTTCTGAAAGGTTAGACATGATCAATCCCATCGAGGGCCTGGGCCTCTTTTCCCAGAAGACGGACGGCGTCTCGGGCGACACCGCCATCTCCAAGGCGCTCGGCGCGGTGGCCAATGTCGCTGGCACGGCAGTTGCCGGTCCGGGCTTCGGAGAGATCATGGGCAGCATGGCCAAGGATGCGGTCAACTCCCTGAAGGGCGGCGAAACCGCTTCGCTTGCCGGCATCCAGGGCAAGGCCAACACCCGTGAAGTGGTGGATGCCGTGCTCCAGGCCGAGCAGACGCTGAAGACCGCGACGGCATTCCGCGACAAGATCGTCGCGGCCTTCCTCGACGTCACCAAGATGCAGATCTAGAGATTGGAACGATAAGCCATGAGAGCACTCGCCATCGCTGCCACCGGTATGGACGCGCAGCAGACCAATCTTGAGGTCATCGCCAACAACATCGCCAACATCAACACGACCGGCTTCAAGCGGTCGCGGGCTGAATTCACCGACCTTCTCTACCAAACCGAGAAGGCCCAGGGCGTCGCCAACCGCGCCAACCAGTCGGAAGTGCCCGAAGGCGCCAACATCGGCCTCGGCGTGCAGACCCAGGCGGTCCGCAAGCTGCACATCCAGGGCGAAGTCACCCAGACCGGCAACGACCTCGACATGGCCATCGTCGGCCGTGGCTGGTTCATGGTCGAAGGCACCAACGGCGAAACGCTCTACACCCGCGCCGGCTCCTTCAACAAGGATTCGACCGGGCGCCTGGTCACCGCTGACGGCTATGGCGTGATCCCGCAGATCACCATTCCGCAGGATGCGACCCAGGTAACGGTTAGCCAGGACGGCGTCGTGACGGCCACCATCGGCACCTCGTCGACCACCACCAATCTCGGCCAGATCACCCTGACCAACTTCGTCAACGATGCCGGCCTGAAGCCGCTCGGCGACAACCTTTTCCAGGAAACCCCGGCCTCTGGCGCCCCCGTGGTCGCCAATCCGCAGGAAACCGGCTTCGGTTACCTCAAGCAGGCCTACCTGGAAAACTCCAACGTCGATGCGGTCAAGGAGATCACCGATCTCATCTCCGCCCAGCGCGCTTACGAGATGAATTCCAAGGTCATCACCACGGCCGACGAAATGGCCCAGATCGTCAGCAAGAACCTGAAATAGCCCGATGGGAAGAGGATAAGCATGATGCTTTGCCTGAAAAACGTAATGAAGAACTGGCTGGTCGGGGCGGTCTTCGCCGCCCTCATCGGTCCGGCGGCCGCATTCGCCCAGGCAAAATATGCGGTCGTGCCATCCATCACCATCTACCCGGGCGACGTGATCAGCGAAAGCGCGGTGGATGCGGTGGCAGTGACCAACCCCAACCTCGCGCCGGGCTATGCCAGCGCACTCGAACAGGTCGTGGGCAAGGTCGCCAGGCGCACGCTGATCGCCGGCCGCACCATTCCGCTCGGTCTCCTCCAGGAACCCTTTGCCGTCAAGCGCGGCAACAACGTCCGCCTGACCTTCTCTTCGTCGCAGATGGTGATCTCCGCGCGCGGCTCCTCCACCCAGGATGCCATGGTCGGTGACCTGATCAAGGTGCGCAATCTGGATACCGGCGTCACCGTCAGCGGCACGGTCATGGCTGACGGAAGCGTAGAGGTTCTGCAAAGATGAAGACGCTCAGGCTTCTCCTCGTGTCGGTCCTGATGGCCGCTCTCGTGCAGCCGTGTCTGGCTGCCAGCGCGACCTCGTCGCGCATCAAGGACATCGCATCGCTGCAGTCGGGCCGCGAGAACCAGCTGATCGGCTACGGCCTGGTCGTCGGTCTCCAGGGATCGGGCGACAGCCTGCGGTCCTCGCCCTTCACCGAGCAGTCGATGCGCGCCATGCTGCAGAACCTCGGCATCTCCACCCAGGGCGGCCAGAGTGCGGCCAAGAACGTCGCCGCCGTCATGGTAACGACAAACCTTCCCTCGTTTGCCAGCCCCGGCAGCCGGATCGACGTCTCGGTCAGCTCGCTCGGTGATGCCACCTCTCTGCGCGGTGGCACGCTCGTGATGACCTCACTCACCGGCGCCGACGGCCAGATCTACGCGGTCGCGCAGGGCTCCGTCATCGTCTCCGGTTTCAGCGCCCAGGGCGCCGCCGCCTCCGTCACGGAAGGCGTGACCACCGCCGGACGCGTGCCGGGTGGTGCGATTATCGAGCGCGAGCTGCCGTCGAAGTTCAAGGATTCGGTCAATCTCGTCTTCCAGCTGCGCAACCCGGACTTCTCCACCGCGGTTCGCATTGCCGATGCCGTCAACGCCTATGCCCGCCGCACCTTCGGCGATGCCATCGCGGAAGCCCGCGATTCGCAGGAAGTCGTGGTTCAGAAGCCCCGTGTCGCCGATCTGACCCGGCTGATGGCCGAGCTCGAAAACCTCATCGTCGTGACGGACAGCCCAGCCAAGGTCGTGATCAACGAGCGCACCGGAACGATCGTCATCGGTTCCGACGTGCGCGTGTCGAAGGTCGCGGTCAGCTACGGTACGCTCACCGTGCAGGTGACGGAATCGCCTCAGGTCGTCCAGCCGGAAGCTTTTTCCTATGGCGAGACCGCGGTCCAGCCGCAGACCGACATCCAGGCCCAAAAGACCGGCGGCAAGATCGCCGTTATCGAAGGCCCTGACCTCAGGACCCTGGTGGCGGGGCTGAACAACATCGGCGTCAAGCCGGATGGCATCATCTCCATCCTCCAGGCGATCAAGTCGGCCGGTGCCCTGCAAGCGGAGCTCGTCCTGCAATGAGCAAGCATCTCGCCACTTTCCCCCTGTTTCGTCGCGGCTCGGTCGCGGCCCTGGCAGCCCTTGGTTGCTTCGCTTTTTTCCCGGGCGCCCAGGCCCAGCAATCAGCCCAGCAGCCACAACAGCCGGGCCAGCCGCAGCTTCTCGGCGCGGCGCCGGAGGCTACTTCCAGCCAGCAGGAAGTGCAGCAGTACTGCGGCACCATCGTCGATGCGGCCCGCGACCAGCGCTACCTGATCCAGAAGACGGAGCTGGAACAGCTGCAGGCCGATGTCGATGCCCGGATCAAGACGCTCGAAACCCGCAAGGCCGAATACCAGGAATGGCTGAAGCGGCGTGACGACTTCATGAGCAAGGCGAAGGACGGCCTTGTCGACATCTACAAGTCGTCGAAGGCTGATGAGGTCGCGCCGCAGTTCAACGAAATGGACATCTCCATTGCTGCGGCACTGATCATGCGCCTGCCGGCCCGTCAGTCGAGCCAGATCCTCAGCGCAATGGACGCCAAGAAAGCCGCCATGGTCGCTCGCATCATGTCGAGCGCGGCCAATCCCCAGATTCCGAAAGATCCCTCATGATGAAGTATATCGGCGTCGTTCTCGCAGCCACCTCGCTCCTGGCAGGATGCCAGAGCGGCCAGCTCACGACGGTCAAGGAAATCGGCAACGCACCGTCCATGAGCCCGATCGGCAGTGGGCTGGCCTATGGCCAGACGCAGCAGATGTCTCTCTACCCCAAGCAGCCGCATCATATGGCGAGCGGCTTCTCGCTCTGGAGTGACAGCCAGGCAGCCCTCTTCAAGGATGCACGCGCGCTTGCCGTCGGCGATATCATGACGGTCAACATCTCCATCAACGACAAGGCAAGTTTCGACAACGAGACGGACCGGTCGCGCAAGAACAGCAAGGACACCAGCTGGAACGCCTCGGCCAAGATCTTCGGCTGGAAGCCCGAGACGGATTCCACGCTCGGCTTCGATTCCGACAGCGAGTCCAAGGGCAAGGGCACCATCAGCCGGTCCGAGAAGTTGACCCTTTTGGTCGCAGCGGTGGTCACCGGCGTCCTCGAAAACGGCAATCTGATCATTAGCGGTTCCCAGGAAGTTCGCGTCAACCACGAGATCCGCATCCTCAACGTTGCCGGCATCGTGCGTCCGCAGGACGTCAGCTCCGAAAACACCATTTCCTATGACAAGATCGCCGAGGCCCGCATCTCCTACGGCGGACGCGGCCGCCTGATGGAAGTGCAGCAGCCTCCGGTCGGACAGCAGATCAGCGATATCTTCTCGCCCATCTGAGGCGCGGGAAGAGGCATACCCAACGGAGTTCGGGTCCATGACCGATAGCAGCGTGGCAGCGGAGCCCCCCAAGAAGAAATCCGCGATGATGCTGACCGTCATCGCCGTCGCGGTCCTGACGCTTGTGGGCGGCGGCGGCGGCTGGTTCGTGGGAAAGATCATCGCACCGGCCCCGCCTAAGCCCGAGGCAGCAGCCCCCGCAGCTGGCGAGCACGGCGCACCGGCCGGTGGTGAGCACGGCAAGCCTGCGGTCAGCAAAGTCAAGGAGCTGGAACCGATCATCGCCAACCTCGCCTATCCGTCGGAAAGCCTGGTGCGGCTGGAGATCTCGTTGATTTTCGGTGATAACGTGGATGAGGCAGTGGCGGCATCGGTCCAGGAGGATATACTGGGCTACATGCGAACCGTGTCGCTGCAGCAGATTCAGGGTCCCCGCGGGTTTTCCTATCTCCGGGACGACCTGAAGGAGCGAGCCAGGCTTCGGTCGCAGGGCAAGGTTGCTGAGATAGTGTTCAGGACCTTTGTCATCGAATGATGCGATTTTTTCTCGTCGTTGCCCTGCTAGCGCTCGTGCCGGAAGCGGCACACGCCCAGCAGTCGGCGACGGAACTGCTGAACCTGCCGGTCAACGGCTCGGTGTCGGCCTGGATCCTCAGGACGTTCGGTCTGCTGACGGTGCTTTCCGTCGCCCCGGGCATCCTGATCATGGTGACCAGCTTCCCGCGGTTCATCATTGCCTTCTCGATCCTGCGCTCCGGCATGGGCCTTTCGACGACCCCGTCCAACATGATCCTCACCAGCATGGCCCTGTTCATGACCTTCTACGTCATGTCCCCCACCATGGACCGCGCCTGGCGGGACGGGGCACAGCCCCTCCTGCAGAACCAGATCGACGAGGCAGAGGCGGTGCAGAGGATCGCCCAGCCCTTCCGCGAGTTCATGATCGCCAACGTGCGCGACAAGGACGTTGCCCTCTTCGTCGACATCGCCCGAGAGCGCGGGCAGGCGGTCACGCTTGGGGCACAGACGGATTACCGCGTGCTTATCCCGGCCTTCATGCTGTCGGAGATCCGTCGCGGCTTCGAGATCGGCTTCCTGATCGTCCTGCCGTTCCTGGTGATCGACATGATCGTCGCCAGTATCACCATGTCGATGGGTATGATGATGCTGCCACCGACCTCCATCTCGCTGCCCTTCAAGATCCTCTTCTTCGTGCTGATCGACGGCTGGAACCTGCTGGTCGGCTCGCTTGTCCGCTCCTTCTCCTGATCCCTGCAAGCGTTATTAGCGCTTGAAACCGTGCTTGAGCCTATGGCCTCAACGTGAAAAGGCCGCGCTGTGAGCGCGGCCTTTCTGAGTTTTAGGCTGAGCCGAAGTCTTCCGCTTACTGGAAGAGCTTGAGGATGCTCTGCGAGGAGGAGTTGGCGATCGACAGCGACTGGACGGCGAGCTGCTGCTGGGTCTGCAGGGCAGACAGCTTGGCAGACTCTTCTTCCATGTCGGCATCGACCAGGCGGCTGACGCCTTCGTCGATGGCGTTCGACAGCTTGTCGGCATAGTCCGTCTGCAGGTCGATACGGGTCGTCAAGGCGCCGAGTGCTGCGCCAGACGTCGTCATCTTGGCCAAGGCGGTCTCGACGGTGTCGATGAACCCGGACATGTCGGTCGTGGATGTTACGTCGATCGTCGAAACGTCGCCGAGAATGCCGCCTGCGCCAATGCCGGTTGTGGCATCGACAGAGGTGAACATCAGGGTATCGGCAGCGGTGAGATCGTAGCTCGCTGTGGTGACCTTGACGCTGGCGACATTGGTGGTGGCGTCCTTGGTGCGGACGAAGCCATCCACGACTGTGGCTGTGGTGTCTGCCGAAGCAACCATCCAGTTTTCACCCGAGAAGGAAGCGCCCTGGGCGATCGAACCGAGTTGCTCCTGGAGCTTTCCGATTTCGAGCTGGATCTGGGCCTTGTCGGTGGAGGTTTCCGACGCGGTAACCAGCTTTGCCTTGATCTCGTTGACGACGTCGATCGCGCTCGACATGGCGGCATAAGCTGTGTCGACCTTGGCAGCGCCGACGCCGAGTGCGTCGGAAGCAGCGTTGAGGGCCTTGTTGTCGGAGTTCATCGTGGTCGAGATCGACCAGTAGGCAACGTTGTCGGAGGCTTTGCCAACCTTGTAACCGGAAGACACCATGTCCTGGGTGTTTTCGAGGCTCTTGTTGATGCTGCTCAGCGTCTGGAGAGCAGAGTTGGCGGCGATGTTCGTCAGGATACTCGTCATTACTAACCCCTAGTAAAAAGAACAAATGAGGGGACATTCCGGAAATCACCGGAAAGCGGCGTTGGAGCTTCATGCCGGTCGGAAGCAACTCTTTACATTCCGGCCCGCCGCTTAGGTGACTGTAGGAAACACCATTAGGGTTAACGAAGCTCAAAGGTCGCCGCTGCGATTGTACTTTTTTCTCTTTTCGGCCAGTTTTTTCTTCGGGGGCATCGAGGGATCAAAAAAAAGCCCCGGCGAACCGGGGCTTTCGAAGAGCGATGTTTCGCTGTGTAAGCGTGGTGCTTACTGGAACAGACGCAGGATGTTCTGCGAGCTGGAGTTGGCAATCGACAGCGACTGAACGGCGAGCTGCTGCTGGGTCTGCAGGGCAGACAGCTTGGCAGACTCTTCTTCCATGTCGGCATCGACCAGACGGCTGACGCCTTCGTCGATGGCGTTCGACAGCTTGCCGGCATAGTCCGTCTGCAGGTCGATGCGGGTCGTCAGGGCGCCGAGCGAGCCGCCTGCCGTCGTCATCTTGCCCAGTGCGGTTTCGACGGTGTCGAGGAACCCGGACATGTCGGTCGTGGATGTTACGTCGATCGATGAAACGTCGCCGAGAATGCCGCCCGTGCCTTTGCCGGTGGTGTCATCGACAGAGGTGAACATCAGGGTGTCGGCAGCGCTGAGATCGTAGCTCGCCGTGGTGACCTTGACGCTGGCGACACCGGTGGTGGCGTCCTTGGTGCGGACGAAGCCATCGACGACCGTGGCTGTGCTGTCAGCCGAAGCGACCATCCAGTTTTCACCCGAGAAGGAAGCGCCCTGGGCGATCGAACCGAGCTGCTCCTGGAGCTTTCCGATTTCGAGCTGGATCTGGGCCTTGTCGGTGGAGGTTTCCGAAGCGGTGACCAGCTTGGACTTGATCTCGTTGACGACGTCGATGGCGCTCGACATGGCAGCATAGGCGGTGTCGACCTTGGCAGCGCCGACGCCGAGTGCGTCTGAAGCAGCGCCAAGAGCCTTGTTGTCGGAGTTCATCGTCGTCGAGATCGACCAGTAGGCAACGTTGTCGGAAGCCTTGCCAACCTTATAACCGGAAGAAACGCTGTTCTGCGTCGTCTCGAGGTTCTTGTTGATGTTGCTGAGCGTCTGCAGTGCGGACGATGCGGAAGAGTTGAAGTTAATGCTAGTCATTTTGGAGTGTCCCCTGAGACTCTGTACAAAAAAGGAGGACATACCGGGTTCGGTAGTGTCACCGGTAAATGATGGTCCGGCTTCATGCCTCTTGTACCTTAACCGGCCAAGTCCATCATCTGAGCCCCAATCTCGCAGTCATTTCTTGCCAAGCTCTTAAATTTGAATCTTTGCAGAAAGCACCCGTAACTGTGGTTAACAGCTTGGAAATTCTGGAGATCCTTTGGTTAACCAAGCGGCTTAAGTCGTTGGCAGGTTGTGCCAATCCGGCCTCAAGTAAGCTTCGTGTCGGACAACGGAAAATCGAAGCACGGCGTGGCCGTGGAAGAGCCCATTCAGGCGACGAGACGGAGCACGTTTTGAACTCGCAGATTTCTTATCCGGCCGCATCCGCAAGCTACAAAGCTGGCAACTATACCCAGGCGCTGGCCATCATTAATCGTCTTCTCGAGCTCAATGCGGATGCGCGAACCTATGCCCTCTTGGGAAAGACGCTCGCCCAGATCGGTTTCAAGGAGGAAGCCTGTAAAGCCTATCTGGCGGCGGCTGAGAAAGGTGGCAACAACGCCGGCGAGCACCTTATCGAGGCCATCAGGCTGAATTTCGAGCTTGGCAACAAGGATGAGGCTTTGGCGCTCTCGAGCCGGCTGCAGCCGAAGCAGCGGATGGATCCGGACGTTGCCTTTGTGCTCGGCTCCATCCTCTACGAACGCAACAATCTCGAGCTCGCGGGTGTCTTCAAGAGCGTTCTTCTAAAGAGCGACAACATCGACTACATCAAGCTTGGCATTCGCATCACCTCGAGCGTCTTGGATGTCACAAAGGCGAGCGAGATCGATGCGGTCTACAATGTGCTGAAGCGCATGCCGGCCGACAACCAGATCCGCCTGCTCTACCTGACCTTTTGCCGCGAGCACAACAAGTACGATGCAATCGAGCGCCACCAGCCGATTGTGGAGAAGGCGATTGCTGCGGGTGAAACCGATTTCCTGAAGGGAGATTCCCCTTTCTCCAACATCAACTGGTGCGGCGACGAAGCTATCAACAGGCTCGCCACCAGAAACACGCCCAGGTTCGATCCGGCGGTCACTGCCTTGAGACGTGCCATGCCCCATCGCTGGGGCGAGAAGATCCGTATCGGCTACGTCTCGTCGGATTTCTTTGACCAGCATGCAACGATGAAGCTGATCCGTCGCGTTCTGGAGCTTCACGATCGCAACCAGTTCGAGATCACCCTCTTCTGCCATACCAAGCCGGAGGTAATTGCGAAAAACAGGGCCGATCGCAGCGCCTGGGGTAATGTCGTCAGCATTCTGGACATGAAGACGGAAGAGGCGGTCGATGAAATCCGCCGCCGCGAGATCGATATCCTGGTCGACCTGAAGGGGCATACACACGGCAACCGCACGGTCATCTTCAACCATCCGGCGGCACCTGTGCACGTCACCTGGATCGGTTTCCCCGGAACAGTCAGCAATATCGATCTCGACTATGCTATCGGCGATCCGATCGTGCTCCCCATGTCGTCGGCTCCCTTCTACCGTGAAAAGTTCTGCCGCCTTCCCGATACCTACCAGCCGAACGACCCCGTCAACCGGCCGCTGCCCGAGCCGATGACGCGCAAGCAGGCGCAGCTGCCCGAGGATACCTTCATCTTCGGGTCTTTTAACGCGCCCCGGAAGATCTCGCTCAGCACCATAAATACATGGGTCAGGATCCTGAAGCGGACGCCGGGCAGCGCGATCGCCATCGTCTTCCACAGCGAGGAGAGCCGCGGCTTCATCCGCAAGAAGATGGCGGACAACGGAATTGCCGCCAACCGGGTCCTGTTCATGCACAAGATGGACTTCCAGCTCCACATCAACCGCATCCCGCTCGTCGACCTGGGTCTGGATACCTTTCCCTACAATGGCCATACCACCACCTCCGAACAGCTGTGGGCCGGCCTGCCGGTGCTGACTGTGAAGGGCACCAACTTCGCGTCGCGCGTCAGCGAGAGCCTGCTGGGGGCGATCGGGGCGCCGGAGTTGGTGGCAGAGACGCTCGACGACTATGTCGACAGGGCTGTCCACTACTTCAGCAATCCCGGCGACTTGCCGCAGCTGAGGGCGCGCATCGAAGCCAATCGGCTGGTGAACCCGCTCTTCGACGCCGATCGTTTCCGCCAGCATCTGGAAACCGGCTATCGGATGATGGCCGACCGCGCCAGGGCAGGGCTCGAGCCGGACCACATCGACGTGCCGGCGCTGCGGGCGCGCACGCAGCCCTTTATGCAGGGCTGAGGTTTCGGTCTCGACCGCGTATCAAGTGAAGAGACCAAGCAAAGGCGCCGAGTATTGTCGGGCGCCTTTCGCAGTCTCCGACAGGTGCAAAGCCAGAGTGATTCGTGGCGCGCGAATCATTTCCTGCGAGAGAAAAGAGCCTTTCCCTGAAGGCCGGTTCTACAGGCCTCGCGCGGAAACCCTGCATTCGCGGGGGCTGCGGCCGCGCTGGAGCAGATTGGTAAGGAAGGTTTCGACCCTTTTGCCACATTTAACCAACCATTAACCATAAACTGATTTTCTGTGCTCATCGCAACGGCGAGCCGACATGAGAGCTCGGCAGGCATGAAGCTGATCGTCGTTACCGGAGCACCCGGGGTGCCCACCCATTCCTTGCCACGAGGGGCAGTTTTCGATGACCAGCATTTTGACGAACGTCGCCGCCAATTCCGCACTCCAGACCCTGAGCACCATCAACAAGAACCTTGAAAACACCCAGGACATGGTGTCTTCCGGCTACAAGGTCAGCAAGGCTTCAGACAACGTTGCCTACTGGTCGATCTCGACCACCATGAATTCCGACAACAAGGCGCTCAACGCTGCGACAGACGCTCTCGGCGTCGGCGCAGCCAAGGTCGACACCGCTTATGCCGCTATGGAAAGCGCCATCGACGTCGTCAACGAAATCAAGGCCAAGCTGGTCACCGCCACGGAAGGTTCGACCGACAAGGCGAAGATCCAGCTGGAAATCAGCAAGCTGCAGGAGCAGTTGACCTCGATCGCCCAGGGCGCATCCTTCTCGGGTGAAAACTGGATGGTTATTGACGGCCAGACCACCGGCAACGTCGTCGACGGTTTCGTCCGCACCGATGCCGGCGTCGCCGTCACCACTGCGAGCTACGATATCGCGACGAACGCCATGTTCGACAGCATTGATGCGACCACCGGTGCGGGCACAGGCGGCCTGCTCGGCAACGTCATGACGATCGACCTGAGTCTCATCACCACCACCGACGACATCGCAGCGCTTCTCACCACTGCCGAAACGGCAATGTCGGACCTGACGAACGCCGGTGCGGCACTCGGTGCCCTGACCACCCGCATTGATCTCCAGACCGCCTATGCTGGCAAGCTGTCCGACGCCATCGACGAAGGCGTTAGCCGCCTGGTCGATGCCGACATGGAAGAAGAGTCCGCCAAGCTGTCTGCCCTGCAGACCCAGCAGCAGCTCGCCGTTCAGTCGCTGTCGATCGCCAACTCCGGTCCGCAGAACATCCTCAAGCTGTTCCAGCAGTAAACGGCGCCCCATCGCCAATCACCGACGGCCGCTCTCATCGAGCGGCCGTTTGCATTTGGAGGCTCCAGCAGGGCGGTGGCACTGCCAGAGCCAGCATCATCCTCGCACAAGTTTACAAGCCTAATTTCGCATCTATTCCTTGGCTTGGGTCTCCTGCGCCGTCCCTCCGGATACCGTTCGGTTGGGTGCCGGAGACAACGGACCAAGGATGCTGCGGCGTCCATGCTGCACACGACGTTGATGGAGTGCGTGATGAATTCCCCACTTGCGAGATACCTGCGGGACTTCGGGGCGGAGCCGGTGCCGGCGGTCGTTCACGTCGAGGCGCCGATGTTCTTCGACGCCGTGTCCGACGTTCCCGCGCTCGAAGAGTTCGTCGAGCAGGTCGATCTCGAGGCGGAGCGGCAGCAAGCCTATGACGAGGGCTTCAAGGCGGCCACCGAACAGATGACGGCGCAGAATGCCGAAGCGCTTGCGCAACTGCAGCAGACGCATGAAGCCGATATGGAAGCGCAGCGGCTGGAGTTCGAAGGCGGCGTGGCCGATTACCTGGCAAAAGCGTTGCCTGAATTGACCGAGCGTATCAGCACTGAACTCGCAGACGCCCTCGTTCACCTCCTGGCGCCGCTTCTGAAGGAAGAGCTTGACCGCCAGGCTGTCGACGAGCTGGCACAGCAGCTGAAGCCGGAGCTGGCCCGGGAAGTTCTCGACCAGATCCGCGTGTTTGGCCCCCGGCATCTCTGCGACCTGCTCCGCGACAAGCTCGAACAGGCCGGCGAGATCATTGACTTTCAGCCTTCGGAATCAGCCGATCTCCGCGTGGAGATGGGTGATACCCTTCTGGTAACCCGGCTTTCCGCCTTTGCGGCCGGGCTTGAGCGAGTTCTGGCATGAGTGACGCAGAAAACCATCACCACGGCAAGAACGAGATCATCATCATCAAGCGCCACAAGGGTGATCATGACAGCCACCATGGCGGTGCCTGGAAGATTGCCTTTGCCGATTTCATGACCGCAATGATGGCGTTCTTCCTTGTGATGTGGCTGGTAAACGCCTCCAACGAGGAGACGAAGGCCTCGCTGGCAAGCTACTTCAACCCGGTGCCCCTGTCGGACGATACGCCGGCCTCCAAGGGCATCAAGAAGCCCTCCGACCAGGCTGAAGGCGAGGCGGAGCAGCAGAAGTCGAAGGTTGAGAACGATCGTGTCGGCGGCGGCAAGGCCGGTCTCGATGGCGAGTCCATCTCCGCGTCCGGCGACGAGATGAACTACTCGGAAGCCGATCTGTTCAAGAACCCCTATTCCGTACTGGCTAATATCGCCCAGGAAGTCGGCCAGCAGGATAACGTCAGCACCAAGGGTGAGGGCGGTGCCAGCAATTCCGGCCCCTCCACGGGCGCAGACGGTGGCGAGGCCTACCGCGATCCCTTCGATCCCGACTTCTGGAGTAAGCAGCTCGACGTCGCCTCCAAGGGCAACGGCAAGGCAAGCGCCGACACCAGCCTGCCCGGACAGGATGCCAGCGCCTTCTCGCAGCCGCCGGCGCCGACCGCCGAAGCCGCGAAGCCCGATGCGAAGCCACCGGCCCCCACCGAAGTCGCCAAGGTCGAAGCCGCAGCTCCCAAGCCGGATGCGGCAGCAGCCAAGGCCGAGGCCGAGCGCAAGCAGGAGGCAGACAAGCTCCAGAAGGAAATCCAGAGCCAGCTGTCGGGCGTTGCGGGCAAGCTTGCGGAAGGCATCGTGGTCCAGCCCGCCGAGGGCGGTGTGCTGATCACCGTGTCGGATGAGGCCAACACCGCCATGTTCGGCGTCGGTTCGGCGCTGCCCAACAAGGAGCTCGTGCTGGCGATGGAAAAGATCGGCAAGGTCCTGTCCGAACGCGAGGGCTCGGTGATCATTCGCGGCCATACCGACGGACGCGCCTTCAAGGGAAGCTCGGGCGATAACTGGGGCCTCTCCATGTCCCGCGCCCACGCGGCCTACTACATGCTGGTGCGGGGCGGGCTGAAGGAGGATCGGGTCAAGCAGGTCTCAGGCTTTGCCGACAGGCGTCTCCAGACCCCCGACAACCCACTGGACGGATCCAACCGCCGGATCGAAATCCTGCTCGGTCAGGGATAACTCCCTGCGCGATGCAGTGGCTGCAGAGGAATAGGTTTCGATGATGCGTTCGCGCAACCGCCAGAGCATGATGGTGTCCCTTGTCGCGGGGGTTATGCTCGCCGGGGCAGGGCCTGCTTCGAGCGCAGACGATCTCGAACCCTACAAGATGATCCGCTCGCTGCAGTTCATCCAAGACTCCATCGTGCTTGGCGACCATTCCGCCAACGAGATGCAGCGCTTCCTCTTGAAGACGCTCGATCAGCGGCTGCGCACCATCGGCCCGGAAGCCTTCAAGGATACCCGCAACGTCGACGCCGTCTTCATGTTCGCCATGAGCGGCGGCAATCCGCAGACGCTGGAGTATCTGGCCTCGCGCGACATCGAAGGCGACTTCGACATCCGGCTGACGCGCGTGCTGCGCCGCTATCTGCAGGGGCAGGGGGTATCTGCCCTGCCGGCTTTCGACGAACTGGTGAAGGAATATACGGCAAGCGACGTCGGCCCTTATCTGGCGCTGGTCGCTGGCAACACCACCGCTGGCGTCGAGCCGCAAAAGGCGCTCGCCTATTTCGACCAGGCAAGGCTGCTGGCGCCGGGCACCAATCTGGAGGAGGCCGCCCTGCGGCGCTCGCTGGCGATCACCCTCCATCTGTCCGATTACCCCCGATCGACCGATATCGCCGGGAAATACGTCCGCCGCTTCCTCTATTCGCCCTACGCCAGCCAGTTCGTGGACATGTTCGTCCAGCTCGTCGTCGATGGCGACGGCACAATCACGCGCGACCAGTGGACCGACATCGTGGCGATGATGGACGATGAGCGAGCCAAGGAGCTGTACATGCGGGTCGCAAGGCGCGCGGTCCTTGCCGGCAAGCAGGATCTCGCCCGCGACGCCGCAGCTCGCGCGGAGCAACTGGGCTCTACGACCGCAAGTGACGGCAAGTCCGTCAGCCGGCTCTACGGCGATCTCGCCAATGTTTCTACGGCCAAGGTTACCGACACGGCCGAAAGCCTGTCCCGCA
Source organism: Hyphomicrobiales bacterium (assembly GCA_900472675.1). GTDB lineage: Bacteria > Pseudomonadota > Alphaproteobacteria > Rhizobiales > Rhizobiaceae > Neorhizobium. The sequence continues at coordinate 97,668 of UCJA01000006.1, read as the reverse complement.
TTCCGGACGAGGCCCTGTCGGAACGCGACAAGATGCTTCGCGACGCCGCCAGAAACATCGCCGAACAGATCGTCATGCCGGTATCCGCCGCGCCAGCGACGGACAGGGCCATGACCGGTGCCGTGGTGCCTGCGGCGGAGACCCAGCCGGGAGATCCTCCAACAATCCAGCCAGACGCCAATTTCAAGTCCTATGTTGATACGAATCGCTTGAAGCTGATGCAGATCGACGAGATGCTGAAGGGGGAAATCCGAAAATGAGCAATGTTGCAGCTGCCGCGAACAAGGCGGCGACGGATCCGGCAATCAACGGCCTCCTCAGCAAGGCCTCCTCCCAGGGCGGCGAAACAGGTGCCTTTGCCCGTGCGCTTTCCGACGCGGATGAAGACGTGGACACATCTGCTCCTCAGGCGGATTCAGACGATGCTTCTCCCGCCGGCAGTGATGGCGCCTCGCCAACCACACGCTTCAGCGCCCTGAAGGGACTGGCTTCGCTCGGATCGAAGCTGCAGATGGGTGACTCCACAGCCGGTGGTACCGCTTCGGCGAGCGGGAATCCCGCCACAGCCCTTCCCGCAGGAACTGCCGTTGGCGCGCAGACGCTGCCGGCGAGTGGTCAGCAGCTTGATCCGCAGGCAGCACTGCCTGTGCCGCAGCAGGCAGCCACCCAGACAGACAAGATAAAGGATACGCTGCCCGTCGAATGGCAGCCCGGCAGCGCCGGCCAGACAGAGGCGGGCCTCGACCTCGGTAAGCTGGCTGCAGCCATCTCCGCCTTTAAGGGCGCATCTTCGGCCCTTGCTGGCAAAGACGAGACAGCCTCGGATCCCGCCGCCGATGATGCGGCCGCTGACGGTCTCGCTGACGCGGCAGCTCTTGCAGCGACGGCTGATGGCCAGACAGCCTCATCGGCCACGGCCCTGCTTCAGCTGATGGCGAACGCCACCGGCCTTGCCCCGGAGATCGCACCCGCAAACGGGTCTGCTGCGGGCAATGCGCCCGTCGCCGCCACAGTCGGAGATGCGGACGGTCTCGACATGCCCGACAGCAGCGACGACGATGCAGCGCTGGATTTCCTGACGCCTAACGGCGGCCCCACCGACGTCGCGGATGCCAAGCCATTCCGCTTCCAGAAGGCGGGCGATGCGGCCGTCGCTATCAGCCTTTCCATCACTAGGAGCGAGGCCGGCGGCGCAGAAATGCAGGAAGCCATCGGCGCGACCGAAAACCCCGACATGATCACCGTTCTGGACAACCGTCGCTACTTGGGCTTCGGCATGGGCAGCAATGCCAGCAACCTGCTCTCCGCGGCCTCTGGCGACTCCGACTGGGCCGCGGCCATGCATCCGGCCTCCAGCCTCTCCAACGCTGCCAGCGCCTCCAGCACCGGCAGTGTCGTCAACACCCTGAAGCTTCAGCTTACGCCCGACCATCTGGGCACAGTCACGGCCAATATGCGGCTGCAGGGGGACGAACTGTCGATCCACCTGACGGTCCACAACGCTGCCGCCTACCGGGAACTGAGCGACGACAGCAAGCCGATGCTGGAAGCTTTGCGGGCCCAGGGCTTCAACGTGGATCAGGTGACGGTCAGCCTGTCATCGGCGGCGGATCCGAACTCCAATTCCTCCAGCGGTCAGCCGCAGACAAACAGCAACCCCAATGCGCAGCAGCAGCTGCCGAGGGATGGCGAAGCAGCGCGTCAGCAGGCGCAGGGCGACGGCCGGTCTTCCGGACGGGCAGATCCCAATGACATGGAGAACCGCAATGACACTGCCGTTGAAGCTTCTGGCCGCGGCAGCGGTAACGCTGGCAGTCTCTACCTTTGAGGCGAGCGCGCAGCAGGCAGGCGGCTGCGAAAGACAGATCCAGGCAGCCGCCCACAAGTACGGCATCCCCGAAGGCATACTCTATTCGGTCGGCCTGACGGAAACCGGCCGCAAGGGGTCCCTCAGCGCCAACGCCATGAACATCGAGGGCAAGGCCTACTTCCCCGCCTCGATGCAGGAGGCGCTCACCCTGTTTGCCCAGGCCAAAACCTCCGGCGCCAAGCTGATCGACATCGGCTGCATGCAGATCAACCACTACTATCACGGAGAACAATTCACCTCCGTGCAGGCCATGTTTGATCCTGCCAGGAACGTCGAATATGCGGCGCTTTTCCTCAAGCGTCTCCACGATCAGCACGAGACCTGGACCATGGCGGTGGCCCGCTATCACGCCGGCCCCAACAACAATCCCGCCCAGCAGCGATATGTCTGCCGGGTGATCGCCAATCTGGTCGCGACGGGCTTCGGAAAATGGACACCGAACGCATCGTCTTTTTGCGCCTCAGCTGCAACCTGAACTAGAAACAACGTTTCAAAGGGACGCTGCCGAACAGGCTGCGCCTGGATTCCTGTCGAACTCGCAACGCAAGCATGAACCTTCATAAATAGTTAATTTTCCACAGTCGTCTAGGAGAAGTAGGGGGTTCACCTACTAGATGTAGAGCCAAATCGATGCATCATGGTTAATCAACTATTAGCAAACCCCTGTCACTTCCTCTAGTTGCCCGGAATCAGGTCGATTCGTACTACTGGTTTACCAAAGTGCGACAGTGATTCGGAGGCGGACGAATGATCGTAGTGGTTGATGAACGAGAGATTGTGAAAAATGGCTACACGTCCCTGTTTGGGCGTGAAGGCGTCCCATCCACCGGGTTCGATCCGGAGGAATTTAGCGGCTGGGTAAACTCCGCCGCGGACTCGGATATCGCGGCGATCGAAGCGTTTTTGATCGGCCAGGGTGCCTTGATCCATGAACTGCCGCGGGCCATCCGCGGACGTAGCCAGGCCCCGGTTATCGCTGTCAGCGATCATCCGTCACTGGAGGCAACGCTTGCCCTGTTCGACTGCGGCGTCGACGACGTGGTACGCAAGCCGGTCCACCCCCGCGAGATCCTCGCACGGGCAGCAGCCATCCGGCGCCGCCTGCGGGCCATCGCAAATCATATCGATGTCGGCCCGATCCGGGTTTTCTCGGATGGCCGCGATCCGGAAGTTGAAGGCGAGGCCTTTGCGCTTCCCCGGCGCGAACGCCGCATCCTGGAATATTTGATCCAGAACCGCGGTCGTCGCGTGTCCAAATCGCAGATCTTCAACGCCATCTACGGCGTGTTCGATGAAGACGTCGAAGAGAACGTGGTCGAGAGCCACATCAGCAAGCTGCGCAAGAAACTGCGCAAGCGTCTGGGGTTCGACCCGATCGATTCCAAGCGCTTCCTGGGCTACTGCATCGACTGGGATTGATCCCGAACCAAACTCTCCAAAAACGGCACCTCTCCCAGGTGCCGTTTTTTTTGTGCCTGCATGCATCTATTTCAAAAAATACTGCCTCCACTTCGGGTTAGCGCTGCCGTCCAGTCGAAACTGGAACTCAGACAGCTTCACGCAAGGCCCGCTTACTAAAACTCGAACGCCTTAATGCAACGAGGATTGCTATGAGCCTTTTTGGAACCATGAAGACCGCCGTATCGGGTATGTCGGCACAGGCGAACCGCTTGGGCACCGTCGGCGACAACATCGCAAACTCGTCGACGACAGCCTACAAGAAGGCTTCGACCTCGTTCTCGTCGCTGGTCTTGCCATCCACAGCCGGTGCCTACAACTCCGGCGGCGTCGAGACGTCGACCTCCTACTCCGTCTCCGAGCAGGGTGCGCTCGAGTACACGACGTCGAAGACGGATCTGGCGATCCAGGGCAATGGCTTCTTCGTCGTCTCGGACCCGGCCGGAAACACCTTCCTGACCCGTTCGGGGAATTTCACCAAGGACGAGAGCGGTTACCTGGTCAATGCAGCGGGCTACACGCTGCTCGGCTATTCCTACGATGCAGGCACGCCGACCACAGTCGTCAACAGCTATGACGGGCTGATCCCGATCAACGTCGGCGGCAACGACCTCAGCGCCGTCGCCTCGACCAAGGGTTCGCTCGCCGGCAACCTGAACAGCTCGGCGCCGATCGTGACCGGCGATGCACCCGCCGACAACACCACCGATGTCGATGTCGACATGAACAGCACGATGAAGACGTCGCTGACCAGCTACGACAGCCTCGGCAACCCGGTGGTCTACGACTTCTACTTCAGCAAGACCGCCGACGGCGAATGGGATGTCAGCGTCTACAACGCCGCCGATGCTGCCACCGGCGGCTCCGGCAGCTTCCCCTACAGCTCGAGCGAGCTGGTGCACGGCAGCCTGGCGTTCGATGCCAACGGCAAGCTCACGACGCTGGATGGCGCGGCGGACCTCTCGCTCGACGTCAACGGCGTCAAGATCGACCTGTCCAAGATGACCCAGCTGGCCGCCAAGTCGAACATCTCGAGCGGCAGCGTCAACGGCAGCGCGCCGAGCTCCATCCAGAGCGTCAACATCGATGCCGCCGGCACGATCAATGCCGTCTACGCAGACGGCTCCACCAAGCCGCTGTTCCAGATTGCCATGGCAACCGTTGAAAGCCCCGACAACCTCGAGGTTCAGAGCGGCAACGTCTACAGCACCACCAGTGACTCCGGCGTCGTGACGCTCGGCTTCGCCGGCAGCAGCGGCTTCGGCAAGATCGTGTCGGGCGCTCTTGAGAGCTCGAACGTCGACCTTGCGAACGAACTCACGGAAATGATCGAGTCCCAGCGCAGCTACAGCGCGAACTCGAAGGTTTTCCAGACTGGTTCCGATCTAATGGACGTACTGATCAACCTGGTCAGGTAGTTGGGAGTTAAACGATGTCACTTGCATCTGCACTGAGCACGACGAAGAACACCCTGAGCAATTCCGCCACGCAGACGGCGGCCTTGTCGACGAACGTCCAGAACGTCAGCAACAGCGACTACAACCGCCGTACTGCGACGATCACGACGAACGCCTATTCGGGTGCAACAACGGTCGCAATCGACAGGACGCAGGATTCTGCGCTCCTGAAGCAGACGCTGATGTCGACATCGGACGACGCCGGGCAGCAGACGCTCCTGTCGGGTTTGAACTCTCTCTACGCCATCCTGGGCGGCAACGACTATGCGCTGGCGCCCTCTACCGCCCTCTCTGGCCTTCGGGATGCCCTGCAGGCCTACGCGGCAACGCCGGGCGATTCCACCCTGGCATCCGCGGCCGTCAGCTCGGCCGTGGACGCAGCAACCTCTCTGAACACCGCCACCAGCGAGGTCCAGAGCCTTCGGGCGGATGCCGACCAGCAGATCGGCACATCGGTCGACAAGCTGAACAAACTGCTGGCCCAGTTCAAGGACGCCAACGACAGCGTCATGGCGGCCTCGGCTGCCGGAACGGACGCCAATGATGCGCTGGATACCCGCGAAAGCCTGCTGAAGCAGATCTCCGGCATCGTCGGGATTAGCACGGTCACGGGCGCCAACAACAACGTCTCGATCTACACGAACGACGGCATCACCCTTTTCGAAACCTCGCCACGCCGGATCTCCTATGATCCGCTGACGAGCTACTCGGCCTCGACCACCGGCAGCCCGATCTACATCGACGGCGTCGAACTGAGCGCCGGCAAGAACAGCGACACCACTGCGCAGGGCTCGCTGCAGGGCCTCCTGCAACTGCGTGACGAGATCTATCCGACCTACCAGGACCAGCTCGACGAGATGGCCCGCGGGCTGATGTTGATGTTCTCGGAAACCGATGGCGCCGGCACTTCAGTCCCCGGCCTCTTTGTCGCCCGCGATGGTTCGGTTCCCGATTACGACACCCCGGAGATCGTCACGGGCCTCGCCGGCCTGATCACGGTCAACACGGCCGCCGTCGACGATCCCTACCGGCTGCGCGATGGGTCCATTTCTGGCACATCCGTCAATGCTGAAAGTGCCAGTGGCTTTTCAGGGCTGCTTAATAAGTATGTGGCAGGCTTCGAAACGGCGATGGACTTCGATCCTGCTGCCAAGATCGGCGACAGCTCCTCGATCCTCGACTTTTCGACGGACTCCGTCGGCTGGGCCGAAGAATATCGCAGCGGCGCGACCAACGCCTCCGAAACCACGGCTGCCATGCTGTCGCGATCGACGGAGGCCTACTCCAATGCGACCGGCGTCAACCTGGATGAGGAACTGATCCTGCTCCTGGATGTGGAGCAGTCATACAAGGCAGCGGCAAAGCTGCTGTCCACCATCGATGAAATGCTCGCCACCCTGATGGAGGCTGCGAACTAGTCATGAAGACAACCTCAATTTCATCCCTGTCGGTCAGCCAGGCGATGCAGCTTACGGTTCAGAGTTCGCAGGGCGAGATCGCCAAGCTGCAGAAGGAATCCGTCAGCGGCACCTACGACGACGTCGGCTTCGAGCTCGGAACGCGGACTTCCACCAGCCTCGACTACTCCCGCGAGAACACGCGCCTGCAGGCGATCACCGATTCCAATTCGCTGGCCAACCAGCGCATGCAGTCGTCCCAGCTCGCCATGCAGCAGATGTCCGATTCCGGCCAGACGCTGCTGAACTCCCTGGTCGCCCTTTCGGGCAGCAGCGATTCGACCAGCCTGCAGGTCTCTGCGGATACCGCCATGTCGGTCCTGGAGAACTTTGTTAGCTACGCCAACGTCTCGACCAATGGCGAATACCTGTTTTCCGGCATCAACACCGATGCGGCGCCGCTCTCGGATGATTTCATCGGGGATATGAAGGACGACTTCAACACCAAACTGTCCGACTTCATGTCGACCAATGGCATCGCCACGGCGTCCGACATCACCTCGGGCCAGATGAAGACCTTCCTGACGGACTACACCTCGTCGTTCGACTGGTCGGGATGGACGAATGCATCCGACACCAAGATGACGAGCCGCATCAGCACATCCGAGAGCGCGACCACGTCGAGCAGCCTGAATTCGGATGGCTTCAAGAGCCTCGCCCTGGCCAGCATGATCACGTCGCAGCTGGCCACGGCCGGTCTCTCGCCGGATGCCATGACTGTGGTCAACACGCAGGCTACGACACTGGCAGGTCTGGCCGTGTCCGGCATCGATGCGGAACGTTCCTCGATGGGTCTTTCGCAGGAGCGTGTCGAAAAGGCCAACACTGCCATGAAGTCGCAGATGGACATCATCAATACACAGCTGACGGGTCTCGTCGGTGTGGACACCTACGAGGCTTCGGTAAGGCTCAACACGCTGCTCACGCAGGTTGAGACCTCCTACACGATCACCTCGAAGATTCAGGATTTGAGCCTCGTCAACTTCCTCTAGGGGATAGCTGCCGGTGCCACTTCGTTTGCAACATGAGGGAAGCAAGCATGTTCCAGTTCGCGTATGCCGAGGTAATTAAGGATGACCTCGCAAGCGCTCGGGAGAGAGAACGCCAGGTATTGGATCGTTCGATCGAACTTCTGTCCGCTGTGCCGGACAAATCCCGCTACGGGCGGGAAGCCGTGGAAGCCATCCATTACACGCGCCGGGTCTGGACGCGTTTTATCGAAGATCTGAACCAGCCTGACAACGAACTCGGTATCGAGCTCCGCGCGAAGCTTATCTCCATCGCCCTCTGGATTCTCAAGGAATGCGAACGCATCCGAAAGCGGAAGTCCGAAAATTACCAGGGGATCATTGACGTGACTACCATCATCAGGGATGGCCTAAGATGAAAAGCACACTACGGATTTCGCTGAAGTCGGGCGAGAAGATCTTCATCAACGGCGCTGTTCTGCGGGTTGACCGCAAGGTGTCGCTGGAATTCATGAACAACGTCACGTTCCTTCTGGAAAACCACGTTCTTCAGCCCGAAGACACCACGACGCCGCTTCGCCAGCTGTACTTCATCGCGCAGATGATCCTCATCAATCCGGACGGCAAGGAACAGGCGACCGCCATGTTCCGCCGCTCGATCATGATGTTGCTCTCCTGCTTCCGGAATCCGGAAATCATCAAGGAGCTGAAGCAGGTCGACGCACTCGTCGCCTCCGACCGCGCCTTCGATGCGTTGAAGGCGATCCGCGCGCTGTACCCGGTCGAGGAGCGCATCCTGAACAATGAGGAAGTCGGCCCGGCCGCGATTGCAGGCCTCAGAAGGGAAATGGCATCATGGCAGTAGATAGCATTGCTTCCACAACCGCCGCGAAGAGCACCACCAACGCGGCTTCCACATCGGACGCAGGCGCGGCATCGCTCAACTACGATGCCTTCCTGCAGCTTCTGATCGCCCAGATGCAGAACCAGGATCCGACCGATCCCATGGATGCCAGCGAGCAGATCTCCCAGCTGGCGACCTTCTCCCAGGTGGAGCAGACGATCAAGACCAACACCAACCTGGAAAATCTGATCGCGCAGTCCTCTCTGTCGAACGCCTCGAACTACATCGGCAAGACGATCACCAGCGCGGACGGCAAGACCAGCGGCGTCGTTGCGACGGTCGAAGTCACCTCGGATGGTCTCACCGCCACCACGACCAAGGGCGGCCTGATCAACATCGGAGAGGGCATCACCATCTCGAGCACCGCCTCTTCATCCTCGTCCAACGGCTGATGCGGCGCACGATGGCAGGATAGGTCAGACCTTTCTCGGTATGAGGGAGGTCTGCCGCTCCGCCGGAATTGTCTTGTCCGCAGCCAGGTGCCATCATGCGGAGCGATTCGCATGACCATCCCAGGATAAGTCCCATGAACGAAGCCGATGCACTCGACATCATGCACACGGCCATCTGGACGGTCCTCATCGCCTCAAGCCCCGCCGTGCTGACGGCCATGATCGTCGGCCTGGTCGTCGCGCTGATCCAGGCCCTGACCCAGATCCAGGAAATGACCCTCACCTTCGTTCCGAAGATTGTGGCAGTCATGGTGGCTCTGGGCATTGCAGCCCCCTTTATCGGCGGACAGATCTCGCTGTTTACCGACATGGTGTTTTCCCGCGTCCAGAGCGGGTTCTAGGCAAGCTCCGCCCGGCGACCGGCTGATGCGATAAGCACCGCCATGGTCGTCCGCCACCTTCACACAAGCTTCGCCGCCTATAGCTCGACCTGTCGTGGCAGGTCCGGGCCCATGTTCATGCCCGGATGAGCGCGATTCCTGGGGCGCAGCAAGCGCCTTCTTGTCTCATGAAGAGATAGAACGACATGGCAATTGGCAGTACTCCGGCTCTTCCTATCAAGCCCGCGCTGAATGGCCGCGACATCGGCTTTGCCGTTGGTATCGTATCCATCCTCTGCATCCTGTTTCTGCCGATCCCGCCCTTCCTGATCGACGTCGGCCTGGCATTTTCCATCGCCCTGTCCGTGCTCATCCTGATGGTCTCGCTGTGGATCCAGCGGCCGCTCGACTTTTCGGCCTTCCCGACCGTGCTGCTGATCGCCACCATGATCCGGCTGGCGCTGAACATCGCCACGACACGCGTCATCCTGTCTCACGGACACGAGGGTCACAATGCGGCCGGCGGCGTCATCGCGGGCTTTTCCAGCCTCGTCATGTCCGGCGATTTCGTCATCGGTCTGATCGTCTTCATGATCCTGATCGTCGTCAACTTCATCGTCATTACCAAGGGCGCGACCCGCATCGCGGAAGTCGGCGCCCGCTTCACCCTCGATGCCATTCCCGGCAAGCAGATGTCGATCGACGCCGACCTGTCGGCCGGTATCATCGATGAGAAGCAGGCCCAGCTGCGGCGCCGCGAGCTCGAAGAGGAAAGCTCCTTCTTCGGTGCCATGGACGGTGCCTCGAAGTTCGTGCGCGGCGATGCCGTCGCCGGCCTGCTGATCACCACGATCAACGTATTCGGCGGCATCATTATCGGCTATTTCCGCCACGGCATGGAAATTGGCCAGGCCGCCGACGTCTTCGTCAAGCTGTCCGTCGGTGATGGCATCGTTTCCCAGGTACCGGCGCTCATCGTCTCGCTCGCCGCCGGCCTGATCGTGACCCGCGGCGGTACGCTGGGCTCGACCGACAAGGCCGTCATCGGCCAGCTGAGCGGCTATCCCCGCGCGCTTTGGGTCGCCGCAGGCCTGATGGGCACGCTGTCCCTGGTACCTGGCCTTCCCTTTGTGCCCTTCGCGGTGCTTGGCCTTCTGATGGCCGGAGGCGCCTGGACCATTCCGCGGCAGATCGAGGCCGAGAACAAGCTGCTGCGCGAAAGCGAGGAGCGCAAAGTCACCGAGACCCGCGAAACCGAAAAGGATTCGGTCAAGAGCGTGCTGAAGACCGCCGAAGTCGAGCTCGCACTCGGCAAGCAGGTCTTCCCGCGCCTGCTCGGCGCCCACCAGGAACTGGGGTTCCGCGTGGCCAAGATGCGCAAGCGTTTCGCGACGCAGTACGGTTTCGTGGTGCCGGAGATCAAGGTGATCGACGATATCGGCATTCCGGAAAAGTCCTACCAGATCCGCATCCACGGCACGACCGTCGCAAGCAGCACGCTGCGGCTCGGCGAAGTCCTCGTCATCGTCGGGCAGGGCCGCAAGCCCTCGGTCCCCGGCGACGATGTCCGCGAACCGACCTTCGGCATGCCGGCGGTGTCGGTGCTGGAAAACTTCGTCGAAGACCTGAAGCGCGAAGGCTTCCACCCGATCGACAACGTTTCGGTGCTCCTGACCCATGTCAGCGAAGTCATCCGCAACAACCTGCCGCAGCTCCTGTCCTACAAGGACGTGAAGATCCTGATCGACCGGCTAGACCCGGAATACAAGAAGCTGGCCGACGAGATGTGCTCCTCGCACATGTCCTATTCGGGACTGCAGGCCGTGCTGAAGCTTTTGCTGGCCGAGCGCGTCTCCATCCGCAACCTGCACCTCATCCTCGAGGCGCTTGCCGAACTGGCCCCGCATGTCCGCAAGACCGAGCAGCTGGTGGAGCATGTGCGGGTGCGCATGTCGCAGCAGATCTGCGGCGACCTTGCCGACAACGGTGTCCTGCGCGTCCTGCGCCTCGGCTCTAAATGGGACCTGATGTTCCACCAGGCCATCAAGCGCGACGCCAAGGGCGATATCATCGACTTCGACATCGATCCGCGCACGCTGGAGGAATTCAGCGAGCAGGCCGGCCAGGTTGTCCGCGAATATATGGACAAGGGCATGCCCTTCGTGCTTGTCACGTCGCCGGAAACGCGCTCCTATGTCCGCATGATCATTGAACGGCTGTTCGCGACGCTTCCGGTGCTGTCGCATGTGGAGCTGGCAAAGGGGATCGAGATCAAGGTGCTCGGGTCGATTTCATGATAACGGACCCGCAGGGAACGCTGATGGCGCTGTTCCTGGCGTTCTGCCGTATCGGCGGCTGCTTCATGCTGATGCCGGGCTTTTCCTCGGCGAGGCTGCCCATGCAGATCCGGCTGTTCCTGTCCCTGGCGCTTTCCATGGCCATCCTGCCAATGGTCTGGGATACGATCTACCCGATGGCCAACACCGATGCCGCGACCTTCGGCCTGCTGATCGCCTCCGAAACCCTGGTCGGCGCCGTCTTCGGCCTCATTGCGCGTCTCTATACGGTCGGCCTGCAGTTTGCCGGCACGGCCATCGCCACCTCAATCTCCTTCAACGGCCCGCCCGGCGGTGACATCATGGAAGATGCCACCGAAAACCAGCTGACCAGCATGCTCAGTCTTGCCGGCCTGTTGATCCTGCTGATGCTGAATTTTCACCACGTGGTCATCAAGGCCCTGATCGATTCCTACACTTCGATCCCGCTTGCGGTGGGCATGGAGCCGCGGCGGATCCTCATCACCCTGACCGACACGCTCTCGGCGACCTTCATGATCGTGCTGCGGCTGATGAGCCCCTTCCTGCTCTACAGCATCATGTTCAACGTCGCGATCGGCATGATCAACAAGATGGCGCCGCAGATCCCGGTCTACTTCATCTCAACGCCCTACTTGCTGATGGGCGGCGTCTTCCTGCTCTATCTGGGCATTGCCGCCATTCTCGAGCAGTTCGTGAAGGGCTTTGCCACCGTCTTCACCGGTCTATGAGGCCACCATGGCGAACGATCCGAAATCCGAAAAGCTCAGGCGGCTGGTCAGTGTCCAGCGGCAGCTGGAAAAGCTTGCTGAGTACGAGCTGAGCCAGTCGATCGCCCGCCAAGCGGAGGTCATGACCTCCATCGTCTCCACCATCAACGCGATTTCCTCCGTCGATCCGCTGCACAAGCAGTTTGCCCGCAACTACAGCGATCGCCTGACGCGGCTCTTCACCCGCAGCCAGCAGATCGCCATGCAGCAGCAGGTCCAGGAAACCAAGGTTCTCAAGGAAAAGACGAAGGCCGACCGCCTGGAGGAGAAAAGGAAGGACGCAAGCCTCGCCGAAGATCGGCTGATCGAGGACGAGCGCATGTACGATCTCGTCGATTTGGGCCTGCTCCTCGCCACGCCAGCTTCCAGCAAGCTTGATGACACATGATTGTCGTCAAGGAATAACGAGGACTTGAAATTGGCTATTTCTCCCCCGAGCGATCTGGTCCTGGATGTCGTCCAGGCCGCAGATCCTGGTCTTCTTCAGGCAGCCCGTGAAAAGCTGAAGGCGAACGAGGCGGCGAACCAGTCGGTTCTGCTGGCCTCGAACGGCGTCGGCTTCGCCCAGACGGTCAGCCGCACCGAAAAGGCGGCCTTCCCGGATGGCGCGCATGCGGCCGGCCACGACGTGGCCAATGTCCGCGTCAACCGTCACTCGGATATCCCCGAGACCTACCGCAAGTTCGAAGCGAGCGTCGCCTCGACCTTCATCCAGAACATGCTGCCTTCCGATAGCGAGGAAGTCTACGGCAAGGGTGCCGCCGGCGACTTCTGGAAGGGCATGATGTCGGAGCAGATCGCCAACGCCGTCTCCAAGCAGGGTGGCTTCGGGATCGCCGAAAAGCTGTTTGCCCAGTCCGTGCAGCATGCACGCGTCCAGGCTCCCAACGCGACCACCGATGAAAAAGACCGGCAGCTGGCTGTCGGCATGATCACGGATTTTCAGAGGCAGGTGCTGTCGCCCGCCAACACTGACGCCGCCTCCAAGAAAACAAACCTAACATCGGAAGGTTGATATGGAAGTCGTTTCTACCGACTATCGCATCAAGACCGTTCTATCCCGTCTTGAAATGATCATCGACAACGAGAACGAGCGCATTGGTCGTGACTCGGGCTTCGACCTCAAGGTATCGAACGCCCACAAGAGCCGTTGCCTGTACGAGCTGACGACGCTGTTCCGCGGCCCGGACGTCAAGGAAACCTCGGCGCCTTATCTGGACCAGCTGATCGGTCTCAAGAAGAAGCTGAAGCTCAACGCCCAGCGCGTTGAGGCGCATCTGGAAGCTGTGCGCGCAGTCGCCGACATCCTCAAGAACGCGGTCAAGGACCTGGATGCCGACGGCACCTATTCCGAACACCAGTTCCGGTATGGCGCTGTCTGATGGTGAAGGTTCTGCTGATCGGGTTCTGGGTCTGCCTCGTCTCCATCGGAGGCGTCTACCTGTCCGTGCGCATGTCGCAGTCCGGCGCGGAGGCGGCTGCCGCTCCCGTGCCGGTTGTCACAATCGTCGTGCGCGGAAACCCGCTCAGCATGCCCGTCATCCACAACGGGGCCGTGGAAGGCTACTTCCTCGGCCGCATCTCGCTTTCGGTTGATAGCGAGAAGTCGAAGAAGGTCCACATCCCGATGGAAGTGATGCTGACCGACGAGCTCTTCAGCCTGCTGATGGGCAATCCCATGATCGACCTGAAGAATGTCGGCGCCTTCGATCCGGAAGCCTTCCGCACCAAGATCAAGGACGGAATCAATGGCAAGCTCGGCGACGCCGTCGTCCAGACCGTCATGATCGAGCAGCTCGACTATATGTCCAAGGACACGATCGCAGCCAATTCCGCCCGCCGCGGCAATCCGACGCCGCCGCAGAAGATCGTCGAGGGAACGCCGGTCGAAGCAACTCCGGCGGCTGCATCCCACTAAGCGAATTCCCCTGTAGTTTTTGGCACATCCTCGGCATTTTACCGAAGCGTTTAAGCGCCTGATCGGCAGTCCTTGATAACCTCCCGGCATATCGGTCCTGGGAGGCCCATCTTGGACGTATCGGCTGACTATCTTTCTGCGGCACCGCTTCGCCACGAGGCCACAGCGGCCGGCGAGACACTGACCTGGACCGAAGCCTTCGCGAAGGTGGAGCGTCTGATCGGCCATCCGCGCCTGACCCTCACCGTGAGCTTTGCCGGCAGCGTCGTGCAGATTGCAGCTGCCTGCGAGGGCCACCAGATCCCCTTCGATCGCTTCAGCCTGCGGGCAGCACCCGCTAGAAGCTCCTTTGCCCGGTGGCTGCGGCCGTCGGCGTCATCCAGCCTTGTCGCCACCCGCTTCGTGCCCGCTCTTCTGACCTTCCTCGAAAAACCCTGCCGCGTCGGTCTCGTGTCCTCCGACATGGCAACTTTGGCGGGCCTGCAGTCGGAACTGGCCGGTCACGCACCCTGGCACCGGTTCGAGCGTCTGGGAACCCTGCCTCAGGCAGAGGGGGATTTCGACGTCCTGCTCGTCGACGCAGACCCTGCGCAGGCTCCGGCCGCGGGAGCCGTAAATGTCCGTCCGCACCCTGCGGCACTGGTGATCGTCGCACCGATGCTGTTTGCAAAGCCGCGTTCTGCGCCCCGGTCCGCCACCGGCGTCAGACACGCAGGGCTCTGCGTCGATACTCCGCATTAACCCTTTATTTGCCATCCAAATTTAGACTGCCTTAATCATTGCCTGCTTCGAGCGGGCCACGGATAGGTGCGGTCGTTCATGGACAAGCTGGAAAACAACGACGGCGCGGAATATTTCGGCCGGGACGACGTCCAGCCGGCCGGTGACGCGCCAGCCCGGAACTCCTCGCTGCGGTCGGGCCTGATGATCATCGGCTTTTGCGGCCTGCTCGGCGGGACGCTTCCCCTCCTGTTCCAGCCGCCCGCCGTTCCCCTCTACCGCGCCGAAACGCAGGCCCGCGTGTCCTTGCAGGCCGACGCCGCAGTGACCACGGCCATCGCAGCCGTCACTTCCCGGCAGAGCCTCGACAATCTGATCCACACTCTCGATCTTGCCCGTGACCCCGGCTTTGCCCCTCGCAGCGCCGGCGTCATGCAGGTGATTACCGATATCCTCTCCGGCGGCGGCACGACCATTGCCCAGGCGGAGGCGCAACTGCGCAACACCTTGAGCCAGGCGATCTCGATCGTATACGATCGGGCAGGGCGCATCGTCCGCATCCAGGTGACGACAGGCGAGGCGAACAGGACCAGCCGGATTGCCGAGGCACTCAACAGCCTGTTTGTGAGTGCCACGACGGATGCCGCGGGCCACGCCGATCCAATCGTCGATGGCCTGCGCCAGGCTCTGGCCCGTTCCGAGGCAGCCCTCTCCGGCTTCATGGAGCAGAAGGACGAACAGCGGCTTGCCGACCTGCGGCAGTTCCGAGCCGACCGGCAGGCGCTGCAGGCGCAGATCGCTCAGGCCGAATCGGAACTCGCGGGGCTTGCCCGCAAGGCCTCCAGGGCCGCGTCGATGACGCTCGACGATGTCATGGGCCGCCCCTTGCCCGACAGTCTCGAATTCACCGGCCTGGAATACCAGCGTCAGAGGCAGGTTCAGGCAAAGCTCGCCCTAGACCAGCTGTCTACCAACCTTGGACCGCGCCATCCACGCATCCTCGCCGCCCAGGCGGCGCTGAACGATGTGCAGCGGGACGTGCAGACCGCCATGCGGCAACTGTCGACTTCTCTGCAGCGCGAGCAGGCGGATGCGACGCGCCAGCTGGCGGACATGAAAACCCGCCGCGACGGGATGCTGGCGGACAAAGCCACGGCCGATGATGCCGACCGTCTCGCGGCGCTGGAACGGGCCGTGGACGAGGCACGCGGAAATTATCTCCAGGGCCAGCAGAACGCTGCCGCTGCTCCGGCAAGGCCCGTTACCTCTCCGGTGCAGATCGTGCGGCCACCGGTGGTGCGGCGGGCGGAGATCGCAGCTACTCTTCCATGGGCATGGTGCCTGGGCGGTGCGGGTCTTGGTGTCGCCGCCGCCTCTGTCGTGCTGGCCCTGCGCCGCCGAAAGCAGGCCCTTGAGGAAGTTCCGGAGACGACGGATCTCGATGACGATCTTGCATGGATGCAGGACGTGGATCTGCTGGCGGACGTGGAAGAAACGGATGCTGGCGAGACAGTCGAAACATTGGCACCGCAATCCCAGCCCCAGACTCAAGCCGAAGAGCTTGCCTCCACATCGCCGCTGCCGGACCTCCGTCCGATGGTCGCTGCCAACGACCGGTCGCTGGTGGACCAGATCAACGACGTGCTGATGGCAAACCGGCGCGCCGCCGATGCGGTACCGCTTCCGCCCCTGGTGGCCGCCGTGCTGGCAGGCCGGCCCCATGCCCTGGAAATGCCCACTCCCGCCGCCGATCCGCCGGTCGATCACGACCCGCAGGAGGAGCAGGAAGTGATCGCGCTGCGTCGCGAGATGGCCGAGCTTCGCGACAAGCTGAGGTTCTACTCCGACCGTCGCTATGCTGGGCGCGGCTGAGCACCGCCACCCGAAACTGCTTGCATTTGACCCGGATGGACAGCATAGGGCGCAGGCGGGCCAGTCCTTGCTGGACGCGTCGGTCTAAGAGCAGATGTCGAACGTGGGAGATGACGTGTGGCAGTGGTGATCGATGGAAAGGAAGCGGCAGCTTCCGTGATCTCGGCGGTAAGCGAAGCGGCGGCGTCGCTGGAGAAGGCGACCGGCGTCAAGCCCGGCTTGGCTGTCGTCATCGTCGGCAATGACCCCGCCAGCCACGCCTATGTCAGCTCCAAGAGCAAGATGGCCAAGCAGTGTGGCTTCAACTCCGTCCAGCACAGCCTGCCCGAGGACACCACCCAGGGCGACCTGCAGACCCTGGTGTCTGCCCTCAATGCGGATCCTGCCATTCACGGTATTCTCGTCCAGCTTCCCCTTCCGAAGCATCTGGATGCCGATCCGGTCATCCAGTCGATCTCTCCGCAAAAGGATGTCGACGGGCTGAACACCGTCAACGCCGGCAAGATCGCGACCGGCGATCTGACCAGCGGCCTGATCTCCTGCACGCCCGCCGGCGCCATGCTCCTGGTCAAGCGCATCCACGGCGACGACCTCTCAGGGCTCAACGCGGTGGTTATCGGCCGCTCCAACCTGTTCGGCAAGCCCATGGGCCTGCTGCTGCTTGCCGCAAATGCCACCGTCACCATGGCCCACTCGAAGACCCGCGACCTTGCCGGCGTCTGCCGTGGCGCCGATATCCTGGTCGCCGCCGTCGGCCGCGCGCAGATGGTCAAGGCCGATTGGGTCAAGCCCGGCGCCACCGTCATCGACGTCGGCATCAACCGCGTTCCGGCCCCCGACAAGGGCGAGGGTAAGACCCGTCTGGTCGGCGATGTCGATTTTACGCAAGCCTCGGCCGTGGCCGGCGCGATCACCCCCGTTCCGGGCGGTGTTGGCCCCATGACCATCGCCATGCTGATGGCCAATACGGTGATCGCCGCCCATCGTGCAGCCGGTCAGACTGCGCCGAATTTCTAGGTCTCCCCGCGGGCCTGAGCCGCAATCCGCGCCTGTGAGCTATTGACTCCCTCGCCAACGCCTTAAATTCTTCTATGGTTGCCGTAGTCAACCGGCACCCGCTCCGGCGGGGAGATCGATCAGGGGAGGATGGATTTGATGAAGGCCTTGTTATGGGTAGGTACCGCCGTCGCTGCGCTGCTGTCAGGCGTTGCTCAGGCGCAGGAGCTGAAGTTTCCACCCGGGCAGGATGCCCGCTTCAACTGGAAGAGCTACGACGAGTTCAAGGCGGCGCATGCGGACATCAAGGGCCAGCCGCTGACCCTGTTCGGTCCCTGGCGCGGCGATGACGAGGTGCTGTTCAACAGTGTTCTCGCCTATTTCAACGCAGCCACCGGTGCCGATGGCCGCTATTCCTCGTCCGAAAATTACGAACAGCAGATCGTCATCGATACGCAGGCAGGATCGCCACCGAACATCGCCATCATCCCGCAGCCGGGTCTGCTGGCCGATCTCGCTGCCAAGGGGTTTCTGACGCCGCTCGGGCAGAAGAATTCCGACTGGATCAAGCAGAACTACGGTGCCGGCGATAGCTGGGTTGGCTACGGCACCTACAAGGGCAAGGACGCCAAGGACGCTTTTTACGCCTTTCCCTACAAGGCCGATTTGAAGTCCCTGGTCTGGTATGTACCCGAAAACTTCGAGGAAGCCGGGTACGAGATCCCCAAGACCATGGAGGATCTTTTCAAGCTCTCCGACCAGATCGTCAAGGATGGCGGCGTGCCCTGGTGCATCGGGCTCGGATCGGGCGGCGCCACTGGCTGGCCAGCGACCGACTGGATCGAAGACCTCATGCTGCGCATGAACACCACCGAAACCTATGACGGCTGGGTGAGCAATGGCGTGAAGTTCGATGACCCGAAGGTTGTCAGCGTCATCGAGGAGTTCGGCAAGTTCGCCAAGAACGACAAATACGTCTCGGGTGGCGTGGCGGCAGTGGCATCGACCGATTTCCGCGACAGCCCCAAGGGCCTCTTCGGCATCCCGCCGAAGTGCTACCTGCACCACCAGGCCTCGTTCATCCCGACCTTCTTCCCGCAGGGCACCAAGCTCGGCACCGATGCAGACTTCTTCTACATGCCGACCTACGCTTCCAAGCCGGAACTCGGCACGCCCGTGCTCGGTGCCGGCACGCTGGTCGCTGTCACCAAGGACTCGCCGGCCGCCCAGGCCTTCATCGAGTTCCTGAAGACACCGATCGCGCACGAGATCTGGATGGCGCAGTCCGGCTTCCTCACCCCCTTCAAGTCCGTCAATGTCGAGGCCTACGGCAATGACGCACTACGCAAGCAGGGTCAGATTCTGAGCTCCGCCACTGCCTTCCGCTTCGACGGATCCGACCTTATGCCGGGCAAGATCGGCGCCGGCGCCTTCTGGACGGGCATGGTGAACTTCGTCGGCGGCAAGGATGGCAAGACCGTCGGCACGGAGATCCAGAAGGCCTGGGACGGCCTGAAATAATTTCGGTCCTTTGCTAAGGCCATGCGAAGATGGGTGGTGGTCTTTGCATGGATCCCTGGGTCAAGCTCAAGGATGACGAGCCGCGGGGAGCGGTAACGTCTACACCGTCATCCTCGGGCTCGACCCGAGGATCCAGCATTTAAATAGGAGGAGGGGACATGGTTTCGCAGCTTGTATCGTCGCTGGGCGTCGTCATCGCCGGCGTCTTCTTCTGCGCTTTGTACTACTGGCTGTCGGACAAGCTGCTTCAGCTCGCCCTGCCGGTCCGCGACGGTGATCCGCGCGCCGCCTCGCTCGCGCTCAACCGGCGGGCCGCGGTTCGCCCCTGGCTCTTCCTCGGCCCCGCGCTCCTTCTGCTCGTGGTCTATCTCGTCTACCCGGTGGTCGCGACCTTCATCCTGTCTTTCTACGACCGCTCCGGCACGACGTTCGTCGGTGCGGCGAACTACGTCTGGGCCATCAACGATGCCCAGTTCCGGCAGTCGATCTTCAACAACCTCATGTGGCTTGCCGTCGTGCCCGCCGCCTGCACCTTCTTCGGCCTTGTCATCGCCGTCATGACCGACCGCATCTGGTGGGGCAATATCGCCAAGAGCCTAATCTTCATGCCGATGGCGATCTCCTTTGTCGGCGCCTCGGTCATCTGGAAGTTCATCTACGAATACCGCGGCGGCAAGGAAGCCCAGATCGGCCTTCTCAACGCCATCGTTCAGTTCTTCGGAGGCGATCCGCAGGTGTGGATCTCCATGCCCTTCTGGAACAACTTCTTCCTGATGGCGATCCTGATCTGGATCCAGACCGGCTTTGCCATGGTCATCCTGTCGGCCGCCTTGCGGGGCATTCCCGAGGAAACCGTTGAAGCGGCCGTCATCGACGGCGCCAATGGCTGGCAGATTTTCTGGAAAATCATGGTGCCGCAGATCTGGGGCACGATCGCCGTGGTCTGGACGACCATCACCATCCTCGTCCTCAAGGTTTTTGACATCGTCCTGACCATGACCAACGGCCAGTGGGACACCATGGTGCTCGCCAACCTCATGTTCGACTGGATGTTCCGGGGCGGTGGCGACAGTGGCCGCAGCGCGGTGATTGCGCTCGTTATCATGGCGGCCGTGACCCCGATCATGATCTGGAACATCCGCCAGGCCAACCAGCAGAGCGGGGGCCACTGAGATGACAGCGATTGCCAGCCTCCGCCGCGTCGGGTTTCCGCGGCTCGTCGTTCACCTCTCGGTTTTGTTGATCTGCATTCTCTGGCTGATCCCCACGCTTGGCATCCTCGTCACCTCCTTCCGCGAGCCGCAGCAGATTGCCTCCTCCGGCTGGTGGACGGCGATGACCGGCTCGTCGCAGACGGCGGCGGTTCGGCTGGCGGATGGCGCGGCAGCGCGCCAGGAGGGCGCCAACTACGTGGTCTCCGGCACCGTCTTCGAAGCAGGGCAGGCGGGCAAGATCCAGTCCTTCGGAACCAAGGTCACGGCACCCTCCGAGTTCCCGGTCGGCCAGCCGGCGGATCTGGGCGATGGCGAAAGTCTGACCGTCCAGCCGGACGGCACCTACACCTATACCAAGAATGCACCCTTCGAGGCCGGGCGCGGCAAGCGGGTCTACCTGACGGTGACGACGCCGCCCGCCTTCACCACCAGCAACTACCAGACGGTGCTCGCCTCGCAGGGCATCGGCCAGGCCTTCGTCAACTCGCTGACGGTCGCCATACCCTCCACGATCATCCCGGTGCTGATCGCGGCGTTTGCCGCCTACGCCCTGTCCTGGATGGAGTTTCGCGGCAAGGCGCTGATTCTGGCCATGGTGGTCGGGCTGATGGTGGTGCCGCTGCAGATGTCGCTGATCCCGTTGCTGAAGATGTACAACGACGTCGGTGCCCTGTTCGGCGTCCCGTCTCGCAGCTATGCGGGCGTCTGGTTGGCCCACGCGGCCTTCGGCATGCCGCTCGCCATCTACCTGCTGCGCAACTACATCGCCGGCCTGCCCAAGGAGATCATCGAGTCTGCCCGGGTCGATGGGGCCAGCGATTTCGAGATTTTTGTCAAGATCGTCCTGCCGCTGTCCTTCCCGGCTCTTGCATCTTTTGCGATCTTCCAGTTTCTCTGGACATGGAATGATCTTCTGGTCGCCATGGTGTTCCTGGGCACCGGCAGGGAGCAGCTTGTCCTCACCGGCGCGCTCAATGCTCTTCTGGGATCGCAGGGTGGCAAATGGGAGATTTTGACCGCATCCGCCTTCATCACCATCATCGTGCCGATCGCCGTCTTCTTTGCCTTGCAGCGCTACCTCGTTAGGGGTCTCCTGTCCGGTTCGGTAAAGGGCGGCTGAGCTTCACGGTTTCAAATGTTCAGGGATATTGAATGACCACTGCAGCAGCCGCAATCGCGACACCCGACAAGGACTGGTGGCGCGGCGCCGTGATCTACCAGATCTATCCGCGCTCCTATCAGGATTCGAACGGCGACGGCATCGGCGACCTCAAGGGCATCACCGCACGCCTCCCGCATATCGCAGCGCTTGGCGCCGATGGCATCTGGATCTCGCCCTTCTTTCCCTCGCCCATGAAGGACTTCGGCTACGACGTCTCGAACTATACGGATGTCGATCCGATGTTCGGTTCGCTGTCCGATTTCGACCACCTGATGGCCGAAGCGCACCGCCTCGGCCTCAAGGTGATGATCGACCTCGTGATGTCGCACAGCTCCGACCAGCATGCTTGGTTCATGGAAAGCCGCTCCAGCCGCGTCAACCCAAAGTCGGACTGGTACGTCTGGGCCGATGCCCGGCCGGACGGTACGCCGCCAAACAACTGGCTGTCCATCTTCGGCGGATCTGCCTGGGCGTGGGATCCGACGCGCATGCAGTATTACATGCACAACTTCCTCGCCTCCCAGCCGGATCTCAACCTGCACAACCCGGAAGTCCAGGATGCGCTGCTCGACATGACCCGCTTCTGGCTGCGGCACGGCGTCGACGGCTTCCGGCTGGATACGATCAACTTCTACTTCCACGACAAGGAGCTACGCGACAACCCGGCGCTGGATCCCTCCCGTCGCAATGCCTCGACCGCACCGGCGGTCAATCCCTATAACTTCCAGGAGCACATCTACGACAAGAACCGCCCGGAAAACCTTGAGTTCCTGCGGCGGTACCGGGCTGTGCTGGAGGAGTTTCCGGCGATCGCTGCCGTTGGCGAGGTCGGCGATAGTCAGCGCGGTCTGGAGATCGTTGGCGAATACACCTCCGGCGATGACAAGATGCAGATGTGCTACGCCTTCGAATTCCTGGCGCCCGATCCCCTGACGCCCGAGCGGGTGAAGGAGGTGCAGGAGGCATTCTCGGTCGCGGCCCCTTATGGCTGGGCCTGCTGGGCCTTTTCCAACCACGACGTCGTCCGACACGTCAGTCGCTGGGGCCAGGACGTGGCCGACCGCGAAGCCTTTGCCAAGATGATGGCCTCCATCCTGCTCACGCAGCGTGGCTCGGTCTGCATCTACCAGGGCGAGGAACTGGGGCTGACCGAAGCCGATATCGCCTATGCGGATCTGCAGGATCCCTATGGCATCCAGTTCTGGCCCGAGTTCAAGGGTCGCGATGGCGCCCGCACGCCCATGGTCTGGGATCCGCAGGCGCTGCAGGCCGGCTTCTCGACGGCGGAAAAGACCTGGCTGCCGATCCCGGTCGAGCACCAGTTGAAGTCCGTTGGCGCCCAGTATGGCGATCCCGCTTCGGTGCTGGAGCATTACCGGCGTTTTCTCGCCTTCCGCCGCCAGTATCCGGCCTTTGCCAAGGGCGATATCGCCTTCTTGGCCGAGCAGGACACGGTCCTGCGCTACACCCGGCGCCACGGCAACGAGACGCTGCTATGCCTGTTCAACATGAGCCCAACCGAAGCGGCAAGCGCGCTTCCGGAGGGCAATTGGGAGGCGCTTGAGGGTCATGGCTTCGACAGCCCGCGCGACGACAGACGCGTGGAACTGCCGGCCTGGGGAGCATATTTCGCCCGTCTTGCCTAAAGGCAGGCGGGTTCGGATCAGAGGAGGAAGACAGATGGCCGGTGTCGTGCTGAAGGATATCCGCAAGTCCTATGGCCAGGTTAAGGTCCTGCATGGGATCGACCTGGATGTGGCCGAGGGCGAGTTCGTGGTCTTCGTCGGCCCGTCCGGTTGTGGCAAGTCGACCCTACTGCGGATGATCGCGGGCCTCGAAACCATCACCGCCGGCGAAATGTCGATTGGCGGCAAGGTGGTCAACGACGTGCCGCCCTCCCGGCGCGGCATAGCCATGGTCTTCCAGTCCTATGCGCTCTACCCGCATATGACGGTTTACGACAACATGGCGTTTGGCCTTAGGATCGCGCACGAAAGCAAGTCCGAGATCGATCGGCGGGTCCGCGCTGCCGGCGACATCCTCCAGCTGACGCCTTATCTCGACCGCCTGCCGAAGGCGCTCTCGGGCGGCCAGCGGCAGCGCGTCGCGATCGGCCGCGCCATCTGCCGCGATCCGGAGGTCTTCCTGTTCGACGAGCCGCTGTCCAATCTGGATGCCGCGCTGCGCGTCGCGACCCGCATCGAAATCGCCAAGCTCAAGGAGCAGATGCCGCAGACCACGATGATCTACGTCACCCATGACCAGGTGGAGGCGATGACGCTGGCCGACCGGATCGTCGTCCTCTCCGCCGGACGGGTGGAGCAGGTCGGGCGGCCGCTCGAACTCTACGAGAATCCGACCAACCTCTTCGTCGCCCGGTTCATCGGTTCGCCCTCCATGAACATCATCCCAGCCACGGTGGCCGAGCCGGGCGATCCGACGCTCATCTCCCTTTCGGCCGGTCGCTCTGTGCGGGTGCCTATCGCGACGCCCTCGGCAAAAGCTGGCGAGGCGGCAAGTTTTGGCGTGCGGCCGGAGGATCTCGTCCTCGCAAAGGGAGATGATTATCTGCTGGAAGGCACGGTCTCGCTGGTCGAGGCGCTGGGCGAGGTGACGCTTCTCTACGTAGACGGACCTGTTGGCGCCGAGCCGATGATTGCCAAGCTGCCCGGCATTGTCGACGTCAAGAAGAACGATACGGTGCGCCTGTCGGCGGATCCGGGCAAACTGCATCTCTTCGATGCAGCAGGAAAAGCTTTCCCTAAAAAGCGATAACGCGGTGTTCACCAAATTAGGCAAGTCCGGCAGTCAGCCTGTGCCGAAGCGGGACGGCAGAACACTCTGTTAAACTCCGCGTCCTAGCATTCGTCAAACAGGTCAGGGACACCAGGTCATCCACATGACGACGAGCGGCAAGAACCATTTTCTGAACAAGGAAGAGTCCTTCATGTACGACCGCGAGCAGCGGTTCAAGATGGAGGACACGATGAACGCCGGGCGCCTGGAATATACGGAGAACGGCGTGATGAACATGGCGCAGCGCCGCTGCGACGTCGTGAAAATCTCCCAGAGCAGCGCAGTTCTGGCGCTGATGACCCAGTACAGCCTTCCCAAGCAGTTCTACCTGGATATTCCCGATGCCCGCATCAGCAAGGTCGGCTGCGTCCTGATGCGCATCAATGCCAACAACACGATCGATGTGCGCTTCCTGCGCCTTCTGCTGCCGAAGGAGATGAACCGCATCTTCGTCTTCTCGACCCATCCGAACCACCGCGACCGGACCCTCGACGTCCGCGCCTGGTAGCGGTTGAAGGGCAGGCACTATCTCCCCGCTTAAGGCAATGCCCCGGCTCTGTGGCGATGGCCTACCAGACGATCTCGCTGCCGTCATAGGCAAGGAAGGATCCGGTCTGGCTGCGCTCCGCCCCGTCCAGTGTCTGGAGCATGGAACGTGCTGCAGTGTCGGGCTCGGTCACGTCATGGTTCTTCGAATAGCGGGATGAGAAAGACGTGGCGACTGTGCCGGGGTGCATCGCGACGATGACGCTGTCCGCATGCGTGCGCGAGAGCTCGATGGATGCCGTCCTGACGATCTGGTTCAGCGCCGCCTTCGATGAGCGGTAGGAGATCCATCCGCCCAGCCTGTTGTCGCCGATCGAGCCGACGCGGGCGGAGAGAAATGCCGCGAGGCTACGGCTGCGTCGATCGAGCAGCGGCAGGAAATGCTTGGCGACCACCGCCGGCCCCACTGCGTTGATCCGGAACGTGTCCAGCATGGCGTCCGCAGAGGTCTGCCGAAGTGTCTTCTCGGGCCCCGCTTCGCTGGCGCTCAACACACCGGTGGCGCAGAGGAGCAGATGGATCGGCTTACCCCCAACCGTCGCAGCACAGCGTTCCACGGAAGCTTCGTCGGTGATGTCGAACCCGTCGTCGCGCCGGCTGAAGGCAAGCAATTCGCTTAAACGCGGGTCGTCCTGCAGAAGTCGGCAGAATGCCGACCCGATGCCGCCGCTTGCCCCAAGCACGACGGCTCGATACCCGTCGGGCAGCGAAGAGAGGCCCGACCACTCAGTTGCACGTGCTGGATCGTCCATGAACCGCTCCCATCGAAATCGGACCGGTCTGAGAGGTGCCTATCCGAAAGACACGCTCGCCCCTTCGCCCGCATAGCCGACATTACGGCGGAAGGGGGCAATCAGTTCACGGCCCAAGGTGCCGAGCTTAACTCAAGTCCTCGCCCAGCCTCATGGTCCCCACCCGGAACCAGGCCTTTGCAATCTTGCCATCGGTAACCTCGTAGAGGCAGATCACATCCACCTCGCCGGGGCCGTCCGGAAAGGTGCGCGTCACGGTTTCATGGTCGATGACCAGATTGCCCATCACCATGCGATTGAGCAGGCGGCCGTGCAGGTTTGGTTCCTTGAAACGCTCTATATGGCGTTCCCGGATCTCGTCTGCCCCATTGGCAAGGCGTTGATCCGGAAAAGCATAGTATTGGCAATCTGGCGCCCACCACGCCATGAACGCATCGATGTCACGGGCATTGTAGGCCGCAAGCTGCATCCGGACGGGGTGAACGACCGCCTCCGAAAGATCTTCGCTCATTCAACCTGTCCTATCCGAAAAACACGCTGGCGCCGGAATCTGCCGGTCCCACGTGCCGGCGGAAAGGCGCAAACAGCTCGCGGCCCATGCCGAATTCGTTTTCGGAAAGATCCGCCGTTGCCGGTTCGCGGGCCGCCAGTTCCTGCTCGTTCAACAGAACCTCGATCGTACCGGCCACGGCATCCATGCGGATCATGTCGCCATCCCGGATGCGCGCGATCGGTCCGCCGTCGCAGGCCTCCGGCGTCAGGTGGATGGCGGCGGGCACCTTGCCCGAAGCGCCCGACATGCGTCCGTCCGTGACAAGCGCCACCTTGAAGCCGCGGTCCTGCAGAACCCCGAGCGGCGGCGTCAGCCGGTGCAGTTCGGGCATGCCGTTCGCCTTCGGGCCCTGGAAGCGGACCACGGCGACGAAGTCCTTGTTGAGATCGCCGCGCTTGAAAGCGTCGTGCAGTTCCTGTTGGTCGTGGAACACGACGGCCGGCGCTTCGATGATGTGACGTTCCGGCTTGACCGCCGAAACCTTGATGACGCCCCGGCCGAGATTGCCGGTCAGCATCTTCAGGCCGCCGCTCTGCTGGAACGGCGCGTCGATCGTGGTCAGAACCTTCGGGTCGCCGCTTTCCTCCGGCACCGGCTCGCGGTGAACCTGGCCCGCCGCATCGAGCTTCGCCTCGACCGTATAGGCCTCCAGCCCCTGGCCGAACACGGTGCGCACGTCGTCATGCACCAGCCCGTGCTTCAAAAGCTGCTTGATGAGGAAGCCCATGCCGCCCGCGGCGTGGAAGTGGTTTACGTCCGCCAGCCCGTTGGGGTAGACGCGCGCCAGCAGCGGCACCGCATCCGACAGGTCCGAAATATCCTGCCAGGTGAGGTGGATGCCGGCAGCCCGCGCCATGGCGAGCAGATGCAGCGTGTGGTTGGTCGAACCGCCGGTCGCATGCAGGCCGACCACACCGTTGACGAAGGAGCGCTCGTCGATCATCTCGCCGGCAGGCGTAAACTCGTTGCCGAGCGCCGTGATCGCAAGCGCGCGCTTTGCCGCCTCGCGGGTCAGCGCTTCGCGCAGCGGCGTGCCCGGGTTCACGAAGGAGGCGCCCGGCAGATGGAAGCCCATGATTTCCATCAGCATCTGGTTGGAATTGGCGGTGCCGTAGAAGGTGCAGGTACCAGGGCCGTGGTAGGATTTGGACTCCGCTTCCAGAAGCTCTGGCCGGCCGACCTTGCCCTCGGCGTAAAGCTGGCGGATGCGCGACTTTTCATCATTGGGCAGCCCCGTCGTCATCGGCCCGGCCGGAACGAACACCGCTGGCAGATGGCCAAACGAGAGCGCCGCGATCACCAGGCCGGGCACGATCTTGTCGCAGATCCCCAGGTAGACGGAAGCATCGAACATATTGTGGGAAAGCCCGATGCCGGCCGACATGGCGATAGCATCGCGCGAAAACAGCGACAGCTCCATCCCGGGCTGACCCTGCGTCACACCATCGCACATCGCCGGCACGCCGCCGGCGACCTGGGCCACCCCACCCGCCTCGCGCGCCGCATCCCGGATGATTGCCGGATAGGTCTCATAGGGTTGATGAGCTGACAGCATGTCGTTGTAGGCGGTGATGATGCCGAGGTTCGGCACCACGTCGCCCGCCAGCGCAGTCTTGTCGGAGGGGGAACAGACCGCAAAGCCATGTGCCAGGTTCCCGCAGGAAAGCGTCGACCGATGCGGACCGCGGGCAGCAGCCCGGCGCACGCGATCGATATAGGTTTCGCGATGCGGCTTGGAGCGTTCGACGATGCGGGCGGTGATCGCCTCGATGGTGGAATGAGCGGCCATGGTTCTATCCTCTCTGGCCAATCCCGGCGGAAAGAGCCAGAGCCACCGGGATCGCGCATGGTGAAAATCAGGCGCCGCGCTGCGCCTTGCGGAGAGGCGCCCTTACGGCGCCCAGTAGATCTCGACCGGCGAGGGTGCCCGGTTGAGCACCGCACGGATCGGCATGTCGGTCTCGTCGGAGCTGGCCTTTGCCTGCTCCAGCACGTCCTTCTTGGCTTCGCCCTCGATGTGGAGGATCAGCAGGCGGGCGTCGCCGAGGCTTGAAAACGAGAAGGTCAGGCGTTCTTCGCCGGCACCGTCCGCCCGCATGGTCAGCACACCACGCGGGCCCGACAGATCGAGCGCCTGCGCCAGATGGTCGCCGCGGGGAAAGAACGAGGCCGTATGTCCGTCGCCGCCCATGCCAAGGATGACCACGTCGAACGGATTGCCGATGCCGGCCGTCTTCTGCGTCGCCTCGACGGCTGCATCCTCGATCGTCGGCGTGTCGTAATACAGCGGCACAAAGGCGGCAGCGGCCGCCTTGTCCTTGAGAAGATGCGTAGCCACCAGCAGGTGGTTGGAACGCGCGTTGTCGGCGGGCACAAAGCGCTCGTCGACCAGCGTCACGTTCACCTTGCTCCAGTCGATGTCGCGGGCAGAAAGCGTCTCGAAGAACCGCTTCGGCGTGGAGCCGCCGGAGACCGCGATGGAGGCTGCGCCGCGCGCCGCAACGGCCGCGGTGAGTGCGTCGGCCACCGTATCCGCCAGCGCAGAGGCAAGCGTCGCGGCATCGGCGAATGAATGGAGCCTCGCCGTCATGGGGTCAGCCCTCGTGCCAGGTGCGGCCGTCGCGCTCGATGAGAGCGATCGCCTGGCTCGGACCCCAGGTGCCGGCCGTATAGCCCTGGGCCAGCTGGCCCGTGGATTCCCATCCCTTGAGGATCGGATCGACCCAGCGCCATGCGGCTTCCACTTCGTCGCGGCGCATGAACAGCGTCTGGTTGGCGCGGATCGTGTCCATCAGCAGCCGCTCGTAGGCGTCCGGGCTGCGCACGTTGAAGGCCTGGGCAAAGCTCATGTCGAGCGAAACGTTGCGCAGGCGCATGCCACCCGGGCCCGGATCCTTGATCATCAGCGACTGCTTGACGCCTTCGTCCGGCTGCAGGCGGATGATCAGCTGGTTGGCGGAAATCCGTCCAGCCGCGCTGTCGAAGATGTTGTGCGGCACCTGCTTGAAGGTGATGACGATCTCCGACATGCGGCTGGCAAGACGCTTGCCGGTGCGGATGTAGAAGGGAACGCCGGCCCAGCGCCAGTTGCCGATCTCGGCCTTGATGGCGACGAAGGTCTCGATGTTGGAAACGCCGCCTTCCAACTCGTCCAGGTAGCCCTTGACCGGGCCGCCGGCAGAAGCGCCGGCGCGGTACTGGCCGCGCACCGTCATCTGTTCCACATTGGCTTCGGTGATCGGCTTCAGGGCGCGCAGCACCTTCAGCTTCTCATCGCGCACCGCCTCGGAGTTCATCGAGGAGGGTACTTCCATCGCCACCAGGCAGACCAGCTGCATGATGTGGTTCTGAACCATGTCGCGCAGCGCGCCGGCCGTGTCGTAATAGCCGGCCCGGCCTTCGAGCCCGACCGCTTCGGCAACGGTGATCTGCACGTGGTCGATATGGTCAGCATTCCACAGCGGCTCATAGAGCGCGTTGGCAAACCGCAGAGCCATCAGGTTCTGCACGGTCTCTTTGCCGAGATAGTGGTCGATGCGGTAGATCTGCTCTTCGCGGAAGACCCGACCGATCGTGTCGTTGAGGTCGAGCGCCGAGGCAAGGTCGCGGCCGATCGGCTTTTCGACGACGATGCGCGTCGACTTGGTGATGAGCTTGTAGTCGCGGATCTTCTCGGAAATCGCGCCGAAAATGCCCGGCGCAACGGCGAGATAGAACACGCGGATGCGCTCCTTGCCGTCGTCGAGCAGCTTCTTCAGCGTGTCCCAGCCCTGGTCGGCCTTGGCGTCGACCGGCACGTAGTAGATCCGCTGGCAGAACTTCTGGACTTCCGCCTCGTCGTACTCACCCTGCTTCAGGTGCTCCTTCAGCGCGTCCGCGGCAAACTTGCGGTATTCCTCGTGGGAAAGCGTGCTGCGCGAGGCGCCGATGATACGGGTCGGCTCGGTAAACTGGCCTTCGATCTGGCGGTGGTAAAGGGCGGGCAGGAGCTTGCGCTCGGCAAGGTCCCCGGTGCCGCCGAAAACGACGCAATCAAATGGTTCGACTGGGATGATCTGGCTGCTCATCGCGGTTCTTTCATTTTGCATGGTTGATGCTGTGTAATCTAATCGATTGAAAAGTGCTAGTCCGAATTGGTCCAGACCCTATGAACGGCCTGCCTTGTCACAACCTGTCCCTCAGGGCAAACCAGGTCAGGGCCAGGAAAAGCAGCGGACTGCGCATCCGCCGCCCACCCGGAAACGCCGGGATCTTCAGGTCTTCCAAGAGGTCAAGCGCGCTGGCCTTGCCCGTTACCCTGTCTGCATAAAGCTTACCGCAGTAATTTGACAGCATGACGCCGTGACCGGAATAGCCGCCGATCGAGGTGACCCCCGGCATCACCTCCCGCACGAACGGCTGGCGCGGCAGGGTAATGCCCACATTGCCGCCCCAGGCATGGGTGATGGGGATAGTTTTCAGCGCCGGATAGGTCTCGACGATCTGGCCGCGGATGGCCTCGGCCGTATCGGCGGGATTTGTCGAGGAATAGACCTCGCGGCCGCCAAACAGCAGCCGGTTGTCCTTCGTTTTGCGGAAATAGCGCACCACGAAACGCGAATCGCACACCGCCTCATGCCCGGGAATGACATGGGGAAACGCGTCGAGCGGCGCGGTTGCCGCGATAAAGGAGCCGATCGGCATGATATGCGCTGCCGTGACCGGCTCGAGCGCGCCGATATAGGCATTGGTGGCGAGCAGCACGCGATCTGCCGTGATCACCCCGGACGACGTCTCGACCATGGTCTTGCCGCCCGATTGGCGGATGCCGGTGGCCCGGGTCATCTCGTAGAGGTCGGCGCCGGCTGCCTGCGCCACGCGGGCAAGCCCGACGATCAGCTTCAGCGGGTGGATATGGCCGGTGCCGGTGTCGCGCACGCCGCAGTAATAGTTGCTGGTGCCCACCCGTTCTGCCGTCTCCTTCGCATCCATGAAGGAGATATGCGGATAATCATAGCGGCTTGCGGCGATCTCAGCGTTGCGCTTGTATTCGTCGTCATGGCCGCGCTTGTGCGACACATTCAGCTGGCCTGGCAGGTAGTCGATCTCGATGCCGTGCATGCGGGCAAAATCAAGAAGGTATTGCTTGGCGTGCTCCGCCATCTGGAACAGCGCTTTGGAGCGCTCCAGGCCCAGATCCTGCTCCAGGTCTTCCGGCCACCAGCGCTGCCCGGTCCCCAGCTGTCCGCCGTTGCGGCCCGACGCGCCGTCGCCGAACCGGCCACCCTCGATCAGCGCCACGCTCACTCCGGCCTTGGCCAGGTGGAAGGCAGCCTGCATGCCGGTAAAGCCACCGCCGACAATCGCCACGTCCACGCTGCGCGACCCGTCGAGCGCGGGGTAGGCCGGTCGTTCGCCGACGGATGCCTGGTACCAGGACAGCCCGGGCGCGATAGGGCTCTGCCACGTGTCGGTCATGCCGCCCTCACACGTTGAGAAGCAGGAACTCCCGCTCCCAAGGGCTGATCACCTGCATGAAGGTTTCGAATTCGCCGCGCTTCACCCCGGCATAGAGGCCGATGAATTCCGGGCTGAAGACCTCTGCAAGCGTGGCATCGGATTCAAGCAGCGAAATTGCCTCGAGCAGGCCGCGCGGCAGGTCGATATCGCCTTCGTTGGCCGTATCTCCCGTCGGTTCGGAAGGCTCCAGCGCCTGCATGATGCCGATCATGCCGCAGCCGAGCGACGCGGCAAGCGCCAGATAGGGGTTGGCATCCGAGCTCGGCAGCCGGTTCTCCACGCGCCGGGCATTCGGGTCGGAGACAGGCACACGGAATGCGGTCGTGCGGTTGTCGTAGCCCCAGGCGTTGTTCACCGGCGCCGACATGTCCGGCGTCAGCCGGCGGTAGGAATTTACATAGGGCGCCATCATCGCGAGCGTCTTCGGCACGAAGGCCTGCATGCCGCCGATGAAGTGGAAGAATTCCTTGGAGGCAGATCCGTCCGGATTGGAGAAGATGTTGCGGCCGGTCTCGATATCGACCACCGACTGGTGGATATGCATGGCCGAGCCGGCCTGGCCCTGCATCGGCTTTGCCATGAAGGTGGCATAGATGCCGTGTTTTAGCGCCGCTTCGCGGATCGTCCGCTTGAACATGAAGACCTGGTCGGCAAGCTCCACCGGATCGCCATGCCGCAGGTTGATTTCCAGCTGCGCCGGACCCTCTTCGTGGATCAGCGTGTCGATCTCCAGGCCCTGCTTCTCGGAGAAGTGATAGATGTCGTCGATCAGCTCGTCGAACTCGTTGATGCCGGCGATCGAATAGCCCTGCCCACCGAGGATGGAGCGGCCGGAGCGACCCTTCGGCGGATGCAGCGGGTAATCCGGATCGTCGTTCTTGGCGACCAGGTAGAACTCGATTTCCGGTGCGACGACCGGCTTCCATCCCCTGTCGCTGTACATCTGGACGATGTTCTTCAGCACATTGCGCGGCGTGTAGCAGACCGCCTTGCCGTCCGTGTCGACGATATCGCAGATCACCTGCGCCGTCGGATCGCTTTCCCACGGCACCACTGCCAGCGTTGAAAGGTCAGGCACCAGCTTCAGATCGCTGTCGCGCGGTTCATAGCGGAAACTTGCGGTCTCCTCGGGATACTCGCCGGAGATCGTGTGCCGGTAGATCGCAGAAGGAAGCGCGAGCGACGTGTTCGAGGTGAACTTCGACGAGGGCATCATCTTGCCGCGCGGAACACCGGCCAGATCCGGCGTGATGCATTCCACGTCCTCGATGCCGCGTGCGCGCAGCCAGGCAGTCGCCTCCCGCCAGTCGGAGGCGCCGCGCAGCGATGTGGGCGCCGATGCTTTGGCGGATTTCGAAGACGTCTTTTTCACGGTGGAGGGAGTGGCTGTCTTGCGCGGCATGACACATCGGGGCGAGGTTGATCGGAGCCCCATCATAGCCATGGAACAGCCATTGGCGAGGGGGTGCAGCCATTGACTTTGCCCTCAGCATCGAAAATGCAGGCATTCAACAAGAGGAGCGGCAGGTGGCGCGCACATTCGACGTGGTAATCTTGGGCGCAGGTGCGGCCGGTATGATGTGCGCGGCGCGGGCCGGACAACGCGGCCGCAGCGTGCTCGTGCTGGATCATGCAAAGGCGCCGGGTGAAAAGATCCGCATCTCCGGCGGTGGTCGTTGCAACTTCACCAACATTCACACCGCGCCGCAGAACTTCCTGTCCGCCAACCCTCATTTCGCCAAGTCGGCGCTCGCCCGCTACACGCCCCGCCAGTTTCTGGATCTCGTCGAACGTCATAACATCGCCTGGCACGAGAAGACGCTCGGCCAGTTGTTCTGCGATGACAGCGCCAGGGACATCATCCGCATGCTGCTGGCCGAGATGCAAAATGTCGGCGTGAAGCTGGAGCTGCAGACGCAGGTGACATCCGTCGAAAAGACCGACGCCGGCTTCCGCGTCGAGACCTCGAGCGGCGCCGTGGAAACCTCTTCGGTGGTGGTGGCGACGGGCGGCAAGTCGATCCCCAAGATGGGATCGACCGGCTTTGCCTATGAGATCGCCTCCCGCTTTGGGCTTCGCATCATCGAGACCCGCCCGGGCCTGGTGCCGCTCACGCTCGACCCGGCCATGCTGGAGAGGCTGTCGCCTTTGTCGGGGATAGCGGTGCCAGCCGCGCTGCACCATGGCAAGACGGTGTTCCGCGAGGCACTGCTGTTTACCCATCGTGGCCTCAGCGGCCCGGCCGTCCTGCAGATATCTTCCTATTGGCGGGAGGGCCAAGACATCCGCCTGGTCATCGAGCCGGATGTCGATGTCGCAGCAAGTCTGAAGCAGGCGCGCAAGGCAAATGGCCGGCAGGCTGTGCAGACGGCCCTGTCCACAGTCCTGCCCAAGCGCCTGGCGCAGTTCTTCGTCGAAGCCCAGGCGATGACGGGCACGCTTGCCGAGCTCCCGGACAAGGCGATCGACCGGCTGGCCGCGGCGGTCGGCGACTGGACCATCCGCCCGGCTGGCTCTGAAGGCTACCGCACGGCAGAAGTGACGCTTGGCGGCGTCGATACCTCCGGCCTCGATTCCAGGACCTTGCAGGCGAAAAATGTGCCGGGCCTCTTCTTCATCGGCGAATGCGTCGATGTGACCGGCTGGCTCGGCGGCTATAATTTCCAGTGGGCCTGGGCGTCCGGAGTTGCCTGCGGCGACGCGGCGTGAGGGTGCTGTTCAGCGCATCTTAATAAACGTGGCACATGCTGCCTTATTGCCAGCCAATTCCTAAGGTCTATGCTAGGCAAGGTCTCTGTCGATTTAGCGGCAGAGGCCGTGGACGACGCGCAATGGAGATTGATTTATGTCGAACCCCCGCCGTGCCCGTGCAATCGCCATCGTGAAGGCTGATGACGCTGCCAAGACGTTGAAATTGCGTCTCCTCGTTCTGACGGTTGCAGCAACGGCGACCCTCCTCGCGCTGCCGATGTTCCTCTAGGTCTTCCCGTTCGGGAACTGACCTTTTCACCGCAGGCCATGATGACTGCCGCCTCGGTGCGACTGCGCTGCGCAAAATTTCCCAAGCGAAAGCGATCCGCTCACTAGGGTACTTTTGACAGGTATCAAGGGAATATTTTGTTTATCTTATTTTGTGACCTTCAGTTGGACTTCCGTCCACTTGGAGAAATCGTCGCAGATGAAGAAATTTTTACCCTCCTCCATCGTTTCCCGCATCGTTATCCTCTGTCTCTTACTGATCACCGTCGCAGTGGTTGCTGTTGGCGGCCTCGCCTATGTCAACGTCCGTCGTGATATCATGGAGACGGCCGGTGTTGATGCGCGCGATGCGATGAGGACCATCGCGCTGTTTTACGAGCGGGAAATGCCTGGCGCGCGTGTCCAGATTAGCGATCAGGAGGTTTCCAAGGTGCTGAGGGGCGAGGGCGCTCTGAAGGATCACGATCTCGTGGATCGCACGGCCGCCGCCATTGGTGGTGTCGCCACGGTCTTCGACAAGCAGGGCAGCGATTACCTGCGCGTATCCACCAACGTGAAGACCGAAAAGGGCGAACGCGCCGTTGGCACCAAGCTTGCGGCCGATCATCCGGCACAGCCTTTTCTCGCCAGGGGGCAGGCCTACTTCGGCAAGGCCGTGCTGTTCGGCAAGGATTTCATGACCGGCTATGTTCCGGTGACCGATGCGAGCGGCAGCGTCACCGGCGTGCTGTTCATCGGCATCCCCATGCAGAACTATCTGGCCCACATCGCCACCCTGGGCTACCTCATCGTCGGCACCTCGCTCCTCGCCCTGGTGCTGATCGGTCTGGTCAGCCTTTTTGCGATCCGGGCGCTGATCCGTCCGCTGGGCATCCTCACGGGTCGGGTGCGCGCCATGTCCAACGGCGACAATGCCACGGTTATTCCCTACGTCGCTCTCCCCAACGAATTCGGCAATATTGCCCGCGCGCTCGAAGTCTTCCGCGATCAAGCCATTGAAAAGCAGCAGATCGAAAGCAGGAGCGCTGCGGAAAGGGCTGCAGCAGAGGCCGATCGCGCCCGCAATGATGGCGAGAAGCAGCATGTCGATGCCCAGATCGATCTCGCCGTGCGGGAGCTGGGAACGGCTCTTGCCCGGCTGGCACAGGGCGATCTCTCTGCCACCATCGAGACAGCCTTCTCGGGGCGTCTGGAACAGCTCCGCGATGACTTCAACGCCTCGGTCCTTGGCCTGCGCGATACCATGTCGCAGATCCGCGCAAGCACGCTTGCCATCCAGCAGAGCAGTGCGGACCTGAGCCAGTCGTCACTGGAGCTTTCCCGCCGCACCGAGACCCAGGCGGCCTCGCTCGAGGAAACCGCCGCTGCCGTGGACGAGATCACCGTGACCGTCCGCTCGTCTGCAGAACGGGCGCGGGAAGCCAATGAAGCCGTCTCTTCTACCAAGAAGAGCGCGGACACCTCCGGCGGCGTCGTCAAGAACGCGGTCGATGCCATGGGCCGCATCGAGGATGCCTCCCAGAAGATCGAACAGATCATTGAGGTCATCGACGAGATCGCCTTCCAGACCAACCTTCTCGCGCTCAACGCGGGCATCGAGGCGGCCCGTGCAGGCGATGCCGGCAAGGGCTTTGCCGTTGTCGCGCAGGAAGTGCGGGAACTGGCGCAGCGTTCCGCCGGTGCCGCCAAGGAGATCAAGGATCTCATCAACCAGTCGAGCACCGAAGTCAGCGTCGGGGCGTCTCTCGTCCAGGAAGCCGGCAGCGTGCTTGCCTCGATCAGCCGCGATATCACCGCGATCAGCCACCATGTCGAAACCATTGCCACCGCCAGCCGTGACCAGTCGGCCGCCCTGCAGGACATCAACGGATCGGTCAACCGCATGGACCAGATGACCCAGCAGAACGGCGCGATGGTGGGGCAGACCAGCGAGGCCAGCCGCCAGCTGGCTGCCGAAGCGGATGCCCTGCTGATCCTCGTGCAGCGCTTCCGCATCGAGGGCGGCCGGCAGACACGCACGATGAGCCGCGCCGCCTAGAACAGGTGCGGACCGCATTGCAGCCTGCCCGCCAGGCATGAAACAACGGGCCGGACCAGCCAACATGTGCGGGTCCGGCCTCTTCTCTGGCGGCAGCGATTGCTGCACTGCGTTTTCCCTCTTGTGGGGAGAAACTTTCCTTTCTACTCTCGCTTGAAAAGACGAGCATTTCCGGCGTTGTCTGACAGCGGCGAAGAAAAAGGTGGAACAGGAGATTTCATGAAGAACCGTTACCTCAGCCTTGCCGTTGCCCTTGCCGCCTCCGCTATGATGGGCGCGACAGCCTTTGCGCAGGAAAAGCAGGTCCACGTCTACAACTGGTCGGATTATATCGACGAGTCGATCCTGGCGGATTTCACCAAGGAAACCGGCATCAAGGTCGTCTACGACGTCTTCGACAGCAACGATATTCTCGAGACCAAGCTGCTTGCCGGCGGTTCCGGCTATGACGTTGTGGTGCCGACCGGACCCTTCCTTGCGCGCCAGATCCAGGCCGGTGTCTTCCAGAAGCTTGACAAGTCCAAGCTTCCGAACCTTTCCAACCTGTGGCCGCAGGTCTCCGAACGCCTGGCCAAATACGATCCCGGCAACCAGTACGCCGTCAACTACATGTGGGGCACCACCGGCATAGGCTACAATGTCGACAAGGTGAAGAAGGCGCTGGGTGACGTTCCGATCGATAGCTGGGACGTGCTGTTCAAGCCTGAGAACGCCAAGAAGCTGAAGTCCTGCGGCGTCAACATCCTCGACGCGTCTGACGAAACCTTCGCGATCGCCATGAACTATGCCGGCAAGGATCCGGACAGCAAGAACACCAAGGACCTGGAAGCGGGCGGCAAGGTCTATTCCGCCGTCCGCCCCTTCGCCAAGACCTTCAACTCCTCGGCCTATATCGATGATCTCGCCAATGGCGATATCTGCATCACCATCGGCTGGTCCGGCGACATCCTCCAGGCGAAGAACCGCGCGGCAGAGGCCAAGAACGGCGTCAACGTGGAGTTCATCATCCCCAAGGAAGGCACCTACATGTGGTTCGACAACCTGGCCATCCCGGCGGATGCCAAGAATGTCGACGAAGCCCATGCCTTCATCAACTACCTGATGAAGCCGGAGGTCATCGCCAAGGCGTCGAACTACGTGCAGTACGCTAACGGCAACCTGGCCTCGCAGAAGTTCATCGACAAAGAAATCCTGGATAACCCCTCGGTCTACCCGAGCGAGGAGGTCACCAAGAAGCTCTTCACCATCTCGCCCTACGGTCCCAAGGAACAGCGTGTGCTGAACCGGATCTGGACCCAGATCAAGACCGGCAGCTGATCGGTTTGGGGCAGACGGAAACGTCTGCCCCTTTTTCTTTGACGTGATTTTTTTCGAGGCGGTTGGGGCGACGGAATGGCAAAATCACTGGGACCGATCAAGCGCAAGTTCTCCCCGTGGACGGATCCCGCGGCGGTTCCCTTCATCCGCTTTGAAAACATCACCAAGCGGTTCGGCACCTTCACCGCCGTCGACAATCTCACCCTCGATATCTACGAGCGCGAGTTCTTCTCGCTGCTCGGACCCTCCGGCTGCGGCAAGACCACTTTGATGCGCATGCTGGCCGGCTTCGACGAGCCGACGGAAGGGCGCATCCTGCTGCAGGGCAAGGACATCTCCGGCGTGCCTCCCTATCGGCGCCCCACCAATATGATGTTCCAGAGCTACGCGCTCTTCCCGCATATGACGGTGGAAAAGAACATTGCCTTCGGGCTGGAGCAGGACAAGCTCTCGAAGGGCGAGATCAGTGCCCGCGTCGAGGAAATGCTGAAGCTCGTCAAGCTCGAGACCTTCGCCAAGCGCAAGCCCAACCAGCTTTCCGGCGGCCAGCGCCAGCGTGTGGCCCTGGCCCGTTCGCTCGCCAAGCGGCCCAAGGTGCTGCTGCTGGACGAACCGCTCGGCGCTCTCGACAAGAAGCTGCGCGAGGAAACCCAGTTCGAGCTGATGGACATTCAGACCAATCTCGGCCTGACCTTCCTGATCGTCACCCACGACCAGGAGGAAGCCATGACGGTGTCCGACCGCATCGCGGTGATGGACAAGGGCGTCATCATGCAGGTGGCCACGCCGGCCGAGATCTACGAGGCGCCGAACAGC
The DNA here is from genome assembly GCA_900472675.1 of Hyphomicrobiales bacterium. Classification (GTDB taxonomy): domain Bacteria; phylum Pseudomonadota; class Alphaproteobacteria; order Rhizobiales; family Rhizobiaceae; genus Neorhizobium. The sequence goes on along the minus strand of UCJA01000006.1, from coordinate 58,998 downwards.
CGCTATGTCGCGGATTTCATCGGCGATATCAACATCATCGAAGGCACGATCGCCTCCACGCAAAGCGCTCTCGGTGCGCCAGGGGAGGTCCTCATCGAAAGCGACGGCATCCGGCTGGCGGCCGAGCAGGAATGCCCGGCGGTGTCAGGCGACAAGGTGGCCTTTGCGGTACGGCCGGAAAAGGTGCGCATTTCGCCCGACCAGCCAGCGGATACCTCGGTCAACGCCGTCCATGGCGAGGTCTGGGACATCGGCTATCTCGGCGATTTCTCGGTCTTCATCGTCAAGCTGGACGATGGGCGCGTGATGCGGGCCGCGCAGGCCAACGTCTCCCGTCTGGTCGATCGCCCGATTACCTTCGGCGACATGGTCTGGCTCACCTGGCCACGCGATGCCGGCCTTGTTCTGACGCGGTGAGGGAAAACCATGGCAGCTGTTGACGAACAGGTCGCACCGAATTCGCGCAGCACCAGCCGCTGGCTGGTGGTCTTCTTGCCCTACCTCTGGCTGCTGCTGTTTTTTGTGGCGCCGTTTTTCATCATCCTCAAGATCTCCTTCTCGGACACGGCGATTGCCCTGCCGCCCTATGTGCCGGTGTTTGAGGGCATCGGCGCGATCGGCGACTTCCTGTCGCAGCTGGATTTCGAGAACTACGTCTTCCTGACCGACGATCCGCTCTATGTGCAGGCCTATCTGTCGTCCCTGCGCATTGCCGCCTTCTCCACCCTGTTTTTGCTGCTGATCGGCTATCCCATGGCGCTGGCCATGGCGCGGGCCCCGACGTCGATCCGCCCGACGCTGGTCATGATGGTCATCCTGCCCTTCTGGACCTCCTTCCTGATCCGCGTCTACGCCTGGATCGGCATCCTGAAGCCCGATGGCCTGCTGACGCTCCTTCTCCACGCGGTCGGGCTGATGGGGCCCGAAGACCAGGTGCAGATCTTCCGCACCGACACCGCCGTCTTCATCGGCATGGTCTATTCCTACCTGCCGTTCATGGTTCTGCCGCTCTATGCGGCGCTGGAGAAGATGGACAACACGCTACTGGAAGCCGCCAACGATCTCGGCTGCCCGCCGTGGAAGGCGTTCTGGAAAATCACCTTCCCGCTGTCGCTGCCGGGCGTCATTGCAGGCTCGATGATCTGCTTCATCCCGATCACCGGCGAGTTCGTCATTCCGGACCTGCTCGGCGGCGCCGATACGCTGATGATCGGCAAGACCCTGTGGACCGAGTTCTTCGGCAACCGCGACTGGCCGCTCGCCTCGGCGGTCGCCGTCATCCTGCTCGTCCTCCTCGTCGTGCCCATCATGATCTTCCAGAACCAGCAGAAGAAGGTGGCGTGAGATGAAATCTTACCGGTTCGATGCCACGGTCCTGACGCTGGGATTTGCCTTCCTCTACATCCCGATCATCATCCTGATCGTCTACTCCTTCAACGCCTCCCGGCTGGTGACGGTCTGGGGCGGTTTCTCCCTGCACTGGTATCAAACCATGTGGTCGAACCAGGGGCTCATGGATGCAGCCTGGGTCACGGCCCGCGTCGGCCTGCTCAGCGCCTCGATCGGCACTATCCTCGGCACCATGGCGGCGCTGGCACTGGTGCGCTTCGGCCGCTTTCCCGGCCGCATGCTGTTTTCCGGCATGATCTATGCGCCGCTCGTCATGCCCGAAGTCATCACCGGCCTCTCCATGCTGCTGCTCTTCGTTGCTATCGGCATCGATCGCGGCTTCTGGACCGTGACGGTCGCCCATACGACCTTCACCATGTGCTACGTGGCGATCGTCGTGCAGTCGCGCCTGCTGACGTTTGACCGCAGCCTGGAAGAGGCGGCACTCGATCTCGGCTGCCCGCCGGTGCAGACCTTCTTCAAGATCACCCTGCCGCTGATCTTCCCGGCCGTCATCGCCGGCTGGATGCTCGCCTTCACCCTGTCGCTGGACGATCTGGTGATCGCAAGCTTCACCACCGGTCCCGGCGCCACCACGCTGCCGATCAAGATCTATTCTCAGGTACGGCTGGGCGTCACGCCGGAGATCAACGCGATCTGCACCATCCTCATCGGGCTCGTGACCATCGGGGTCATCATTTCCTCGATCACCACCAAGCGGACGGAACTGCGCCGCCAGCAGGACGAGCATATGGCCTTGCGCGGCCCGGTCTGATCAGTTTGAAGGACGGAGCTCGCTATTCGGCGGGCTTCTGCGGCACCTGCGGCAGCCGCCAGATGACCGGATCCGGCCATGAGCCACCGATGAAGTAGCCCTCCGGTTCGCTCGTGATATCGGTCACCGGGCGGATCATCCAGGAAAGCGCCAGACTGTTGCTCACATAGGGAACGACGCCCGCAAGCTCGATCGCTTCGCTGGAGGTGATCATCTCACCCTTGCGGATTTCGGCCGCTCCCTCTGCCACGTCGGCGGTGACGTCGATCGACTGGAACTCCAGGTCCGCCTTGGATGCGTCGCTCAGCGAGAAATAGGGGCCCTGCGCCGCAAGCGTCCGGATGGCCGCCATGTCCACGCCCGGCAGGCTGCCCGGCCCGGCGGAGAAGTGCACATTGCCCTTGGCGTTTCGCCAGGCTGCCGCCGTCAGGGGGCGCGCCACATCCAGCGCCAGTTCCATCGATCCGCGGGCGGCAGGAATCGGACCCTGCAGCGCAAGCCGCTTGAAGATGCTGCCGAAGTCCGCATCGTGGATCGTCAGCCGCAGCGCAAGCGCATCGTCCGCGCCGTCCTTGATGGTGGCGACACGCCCGGTCAGGCGCCCGCTTTCGAAATCGCTGTCGAGGATATCCAGCCGCGATTGCTCGCCGATATTCATGATGCCGAGCGCAACCTGGTCGAACTCGAATGCCCCAAGGGTCGCCTGCTGAGCCGAAAGCCGCACGTCGAGCTCCAGGCGGCTGCGCAATTGCCGTGCTTCCTCGCTGCCGTCGACGATGCCCGGCCCGATCATGCGCAGCAGCGGCGAAAAATCCGCGCTGCCGATCGCAAGCGTGCCGGTCACCCGCGGCCGGTTGCCCGCAGGCGTCGTGAGGTCGAGAATGCCGCTCGCCTCCACGCCGTTCAGCCCGATCGTCAGGTTTTCGAACCGCAGCGCCTCCTCGCTGCTGATCACCCGCGATTGTAGCGAAAGCGTTCTAAGGTCGGCGGCGGCCGGAATATCGACATCTGCCCATTGGAGCAGCGCCGGAAAGTCAGGCGCGGAAATGCTTGTGTCGCCGGACAGGAAACCATGCGAGGCAAGGTTGGCGACCCCGCTGAAGCTGCCGCTAAAGAGATCGGAACTGACGGTCGCCAGCGTGTCGGCGCTGCGTCCCGAAAGCAGCAGCAGCGGTTGCGCTGTCCCGACGTCCAGGTCGAGCTGGCGCCCGGCAAAGTTTGCCCGGGCCTGCAGCCGCACGCCGTGGGACAGCGAGGGCCAGTCGAGGGTTCCCTCGATCCCCTCAAGCCGCACAATCCTGCCGTTCGGCTGGTTCGTGACCTCCAGCATGCCGTTGCGGATCTTCACCACGCCGATGTCCGCATCGGAGGCCGGGTCCAGAACCTGCTGCCCGCTGCTCGACTGGACGTTTCGGACCGCTTGGCTGAGAAGCCCGCTATTGGCCCAGTCCAGCCGGCCGCTGGCGTCCCGCACCACGAAGACCTGCGCTTCGGTAAGGTTGAAATCCTTGAACTGGGGATCGCCCCAGAGCGCGCCGAGCAGGTCGAAGCCTGCCGAAAGCCGGTTGACATGGGCAAGCGTCCGCTCGCCGCCATCGACCGGCTTGCGGATGGTCACGTCGCGCAGCGTGATCCGCGGCTTTGGCCAGAAGCGGATGTCGGCGGGACCTGCGATGCTGACGCTGTGGCCGGTCCACCGGGCGACCGCGCGCTCCATGTTCTGGCGCACCAGCGAGGAGGAAATCAGCGACGGGGCAACGACGTGGAAGAGCACGAACAGGACAAGCACGACGACCGCGCCGACCAGCACGCGTCGCAGCCCCCGGCTAAACGGGCGACGGAATATCTGCCGAAGGTTCCAGACGCGAGGGGTCCACATGCAAGACGCGATATAGGAAATGAAGATGGCGCGCAAATGGACGCTGTCGGGTCGCGACGATCCTTTTTATCGCGCGGGCACAGGTGCTATACCCGACCTGGAGCTGGGGGCCGAAGGGGGCAGCATGAGGAGGAATGGCATGGGTGAGGAACAGCCGCTGTGGGATCTCTCGGAAGACGCGCGACAGCGCACGCCGCTCCACCACTTCATCGGCTGGTGTGCGGAACGCTACGGCAGAACTTTCTCCGACTATGATGCCTTCTACGATTGGTCGATCACCGAACGCGGCGACTTCTGGTCCGCTGTCTGGGATTTCTGCGGGGTGAGGGGCGAGCGGGGGGAAAGGGCCCTCGTCAAGGGTGACGACATGCTTGGCGCCCGTTTCTTTCCCGATGCCCGGCTGAATTTTGCGGAAAATCTTCTGGCAGGGCAGGGAGCAGCAGCGGGGCCGACGGATGCCCTTGTCTTCCGCGGCGAGGACAAGGTCCGCGACCGCTGGTCCTGGGACCGCCTTCGCGCCGAGGTGTCACGCCTGCAGCAGGCCATGGTGGCGATGGGGATCGTCAAGGGAGATCGCATTGCGGCGATGATGCCCAACATGCCGGAGACCGTCGCCTGCATGCTGGCCGCCGCATCGCTCGGCGCCATCTGGTCCTCCTGCTCTCCGGATTTCGGCGAACAGGGCGTGCTCGACCGCTTCGGCCAGATTGACCCCAGTCTCTTCATCACCTGCGACGGCTACTGGTATAACGGCAAGCGTCAGGACGTGTCGGAAAAGGTGAGGGCCGTGCACGCGGTTCTGAAGACGCCGGTCCTCGTCGTGCCCTATGCCGGCGATGCCGACGCGCTCGCCGCGTCGCTTGCCAATGGTCGCACGCTGAAGGCTTTCACCGCACCCTATACGGCGATGGACCTGCGGTTCGAGCCGCTTCCCTTCTCGCATCCGCTCTACATCCTGTTTTCCTCCGGAACGACCGGGGTGCCGAAGTGCATCGTCCATTCCGCCGGCGGCACCCTGCTGCAGCACCTGAAGGAACACCGGCTGCACTGCAGTCTGGAGCCGGGTGAAAAGCTCTTCTACTTCACCACCTGCGGCTGGATGATGTGGAACTGGCTGGTCTCCGGCCTGGCGGTCGGCGCGACGCTTTGCCTGTACGACGGCTCACCGTTTGCGCCGGATGGAAATGTCCTGTTCGACTATGCGCAGGAGGAGAAGATCGCGGTCTTTGGCACCTCGGCCAAATACATCGACGCCCTCCGCAAGAGCGGCATCCTGCCAATCGAGAGCCATGATCTCTCCGCACTCCGCTTGCTGGCCTCCACCGGTTCGCCGCTATCTCCGGAAGGCTTTTCCTTCGTCTATCAGGGCATCAGCCGGGATGTGCACCTTGCCTCCATTTCCGGCGGCACCGACATCGTCTCCTGCTTCGTGCTCGGCAATCCGCTGAAGCCCGTCTGGCGCGGCGAAATCCAGGGTCCGGGCCTTGGCCTTGCGGTCGATGTCTGGAACGACGAGGGAGAACCTGTGCGCGGGCAAAAGGGTGAACTGGTCTGCACCCGCGCCTTTCCTTCCATGCCGGTGATGTTCTGGAACGACCCGGACGGCGCGAAGTACAGGGCCGCCTATTTCGAGCGTTTTCCCAATGTCTGGTGCCACGGCGATTTTGCCGAGTGGACGGAGCATGGCGGGATGATCATCCACGGTCGCTCCGACGCGACCCTCAACCCGGGTGGCGTGCGCATCGGCACGGCCGAGATCTACAATCAGGTCGAGCAGATGCCGGAGGTCGCCGAGGCCATCTGCATCGGGCAGGATTGGCAGGACGACGTGCGGATCGTGCTGTTCGTGCGTCTGGCCAAGGGCCATCGGCTGGACGAGGGGCTGAGCCAAGCGATCCGGGCCCGGATCCGCTCAGGTGCATCGCCCCGCCATGTGCCGGCAAAGATCGTCGAGGTGGAGGATATCCCGCGCACCAAGTCCGGCAAGATCGTCGAACTGGCGGTCCGCGACGTGGTGCATGGGCGGGTGGTCAAGAACCGTGAGGCGCTGGCCAACCCGGAGGCGCTGGATTACTTCCGAAACATCGAGGAGTTGCGCAACTGAGAGTAACAATGCCCGGCGCGTCCGACTTTTCGTATTCACTTTTTAAGCATTTGTTAATTCAGCATGGTCAACAGTGGGTCAACATGGAATGATCGTGTGTCGGGAGACAGCAGGTCGCTGGTGTCCGGGACAGGATACTTCTCATCGGTTCGTTAAACAGCATCCACTTGAAAAGGCAGCCTCTTGGCTGCCTTTCTTTTGTTCGGGACGATATCGCTCACCGCGGAAAACCACGCGGTCATCGCCGGATCAGTTGGCGAGCACCCGCTGCGGCGGGAAGGTGATTTCCACCAGTGTGCCTTCATTGGGAGCCGAGTTGATCGCAAAACTGGCGCGGTTCGCGTCCACCATGGCCTTGGTCAAAGGCAGGCCGAGGCCCGTGCCGTCGCCACGCTTGCGGGCGGTGCCGGCCACCTGACGGAAGGGCTTCATCGCCAACTCGAGCTCGGAGCGGGTCATGCCGATCCCCGTATCGCGGATCCGCAGGACGACGGTGCCGTTCGGCTCATAGGCGCTCGACACGACGATCTGCCCGCCGGATGGCGTGAAGCGGATCGCGTTGGACAGAACGTTGAGCACGATCTGCTTGATCGAGCGGATGTCGGCGACCACCTGCGGCACGGCATTGGACAGCGCCGTACGGATGATCACGCGCTGGTTGTTCGCCTGCGGCTGCACCAGCGAAACGGCTTCCGACACGGTCTCGTTCAGCCCGACCGCGATGAAATCAAGCTCCATCTCGCCCGCCTCGATTTTCGAAATATCGAGAAGGTCGTTGACGATGTCGAGCACATGCCGACCGGAGCGGTTGATGTCGTTCGCATATTCGATGTAGCGCGGATGTCCGATCGGCCCGAACCGCTCGCTCGCCATCATGTCGGCAAAGCCGATGATCGCATTGAGCGGCGTGCGGATCTCGTGGCTCACATGCGCCAGGAACTCGCTCTTGTGGGCATTGGCAGTTTCGGCCGCGCGCTTTGCGGTGCGCAGCTCCTCTTCCGTCCGCTTCCACTGGGTGATGTCGCGGATCACGGCGCAATAGCCGTTGGAGGATGTCAGCCTGCCGATCGTCATGAACAGCGGCAGGAAGCCGCCTGATGCCTCGCGCCCGATCACCTCGCGCCCGTCGTTCAGCACGCTGGCAACCCCATGCCCGGAAAGACCGGCGAGGTAGTCGAGGATCGCTTTCTGGCTTTCGTGCGCAAACAGCACCACGAAGGGTTTCTCGTTGATCTCGTCGTTGTCGTAGTTGAACAGGCCGCTGGCAGCCCGGTTGACCGAGCGGATATTGCCCTTGTCGTCGATGATGACCACGCCGTCGGTGGCCGTCTCCAGAATGGCGCGCAGTTCTTCCACCTCGACCTGAAGCCGAGCCAGCTGATCTGCCTGCCGCGCCGGCTGCAAGGGAAGGATCTCGGCGCTGTCGTTCTCGCCCTCCGCCGGGTCGGAAGCCGGGTCGGAAGCCGGGACGGGGGCAAGCAGCGGGGTCGTCACGGCGGGGGCCGCTGCACGGGGTGCAGGTGCCGGCATCAGGGCCAGCATCAGCGCCGTGGCATCGCCCCAGCGAACCGACTGCAGCCGCGCCGTAACCGGAATGATTTCGTCATCGGCGCGCACCACCACCATGCCGCTCGCTTCCGACGTCTTGTCTTCCAGGTCCTGCCGCTGCAGCAGCGCATCAAGGCCGCCCAGTTCCTCAAGTGCCTCAATCGTTTCGTAGCCGGTGAGCTTCAGGAATTCCGGATTGCCGTGGATCAGGTGATCGCCGCTGTGCACCAGAAGGGCCACCGGCATCTGGTCGATGATCTCTGCCGAAAGCCCGGTGCGTTCGCGGATTGCCACCAGATGGCTCAGCAACTCGCGGTCAGAGATGGCGATCGCAACCGCATCCTGATCCTCATGGGCATCCTCTTCGACATCCGCCTCGTCCGCTGGAGCGTCGTCCGCATCGGTCTCGGCCAGGATCTCGTCGGGAATGGCGTCCGGTTCGACCGCGTCCGTTTCCGCCTCGTCCTCGGAAACAACTGCCTCCGCAGCCGGCGCTTTTTCCGTAGGCTCCGTTTCGACACTCTCAGCCGTCGGTGTTTCCGGCGCGTCGGCCACGACCTCCGGTTCCGTCGCCAGAACCTCTGCGTCACTCGGCAGAACGGGGGCCGGATCCATCACGGGCTCGTTGCCGAACAAAGCGGAACCTGGTTCTGTCGTTTCGCCGATCGCGGCATCCGCGCCTGGCTGGTCGTTGCTGCCGATGAACCGGTCGAGCTGACGCGCGATCTCGCGGAAAGCCGCCTGCTCACCGGGAGAAAGACGGGACCGCCGCTCCTCGAGCTCGATCACCTTGTCCGAGTAACGACGGCCGGCCGTAGGAACCAGGCGCAGGGCAGGGCGCTCGCCTGGTGGCCAGTCCAGAACCTCTGCTTCAGAAGCGGTCGCGGTAGTTTCGGGCATGTCCGGCGCGTCCGGAGCTTCCTCTTCAGGCGCAGTGTCAGGTGCGATGTCTTCGGAGGCAATCTCGTCCGGCAAAGTCTCGTTCGGTGAAGTCTCGTCCAAGGGAACCGACGGTTCCGCGTTTGCGGGCTCTAGGTTCGCCACAAGCTCGGCAACCTCTTCGCCGAGGATCGGCGGGACATCGCCTGTAGTCGGCAGCGCGTCCTCGACATGAGCCGTGGTGTCCGGCGTGCTTTCTGCCTCAACGTCCGCTTCAGGCAGCTCGGGCTCCGGAACGTCGATTTCCTCAACCTGAAGCGCCACAGCCTCGGGCTCGAGAACCTCGGTCTCGACAACCTCGGGCGCCTCCACCCTTGGGACGAGGCTGAGGCCGACAGCGTTCGGATCCTCGGATGCATCGGCAATCCGCACGATCCCGAACCCCCGAAAACCGTCGAATTCACGGGTGCGGGTATAGGTGGGAAGGGCGGCGAGATCGACCGGCACCGTGAGCGATGTTCCCTCCACCGGCCAGCGGATGGTCTTGCCGGACCAGGTATCGCGCCGGTTCAGCAGCTCGGTGATTTTTCCTTCCGGATCGAGGTGGAAGATGGCGGCGATATCGGCAAATGCCATGCCGACCACGTCTGCGGCATGCGGGCCGACGGCTGCGGCAAATTCCTTGGACACTTCGGTGAAATGGCCTTCGCCGTCGATTTTCCACACGAAGCGGACAGCACGGGCATCCCGCTGGAAGACGAAGCCTTCTGGAGGAGCCGCAGCCTCGACACTCTCGTCGCCGCGATCGACCTCCGTCGCCACGGTCTCGACAGCCGGCGCCTCGTCCGCCACGGTCTCCGGAACGAGAACAATGGGCTCCTCAGTCGGATCGGCGAGATCCGCAATCTGCGCGGGTTCGGCATCCTCGATCAGTGGGAGAGCCTCAGGCGCGACAGCTTCGTCAGCCTCGGCGATGAAGTCATCATGGGAGACGCCAGCGTCCACGTCGGCGCTCGCATCCGCCAGGAGATCCGGCGTGGCCTCGATGACAGGAAGCGAGATCTCCTCGGTCGGCTCCGGGGCCTCCTCAATGTCCGCAACGGCGTCGATGACTTCGGCAAAGCCGGTCGCCGGTACCGTATCGGCCTGCACCGGCGCCACGTCGTCCGTCTGCGGCTCCGGAGTCTCGGCCACGCTCTCGGCCGTAACGGGCAGAGCCTGCTCCGCAACGGGCAACTCCTGCTCCGTAACGGCCAGGGTCTGCGCGGTCGTGTCCACGGTAAACAGCAGGAACATCGCCGGCGCATCGCAGGGCATGCCGATCGCAGCCGGCAGATAGCCCTTGATCGTGGGGATCGGCCGCTTGATCAGCCGTCCGGGGTCGGCGCTTGCAGCGCTCGCCAGCATCCGTGCCGTCTGCGGGGAAATCTCCAGCGCCGCAAATTCGCCCGAAGCAGCCAGCACCTCGCCGTCCAGTCCAAGCACGGCCATATGCGTTTCTGGATCATCGAACCCTTCGATCATCCTTTGGGCGCGGGCCGTGTCGGCAAGCCTTGCCGCATCGACCGCGGCACTGAACAGCACGATCGGCTCGCCATGTACCTCAATCATTTCACAGCGAGCCTGGATGGCACGTCGCTGGAAGCCGGAGGTCACGCGGATGGTCACATGGCGCACGTCGCCCTTGGTGGCCAGCGATCGTGCGGTGGCTTCGATCTGGCGAAACGATACGTCCAGGCGGTTCGGTCCCTGGTCCAGGAAATCATAGATCGACGAAAATCCGAACAGCCGGGCGCCGGCGCCATTCGCCCAGAGCGGCGCCTGCATGTCGGGCGAAAACAGCACGACGGCCTCGCCTGCCGCGAAGGGATCGCGCACGCGTTCGTGCACGGCGATGTCGATGAACGGATATTGAATTGCTGGCATGGATGACCTGTCCGTGACACCGGCGCCGGAGTAAAGTTAACGGATCATTAATACCTTGAGACCCCTCCAGGGTCCACTCCAAGGCGCACCCAACCGGCAATAGGGTTAACGTTCCGGTAATTGTGCGACGCACAACGGATGTTGCAGGACACAAGGGTAGAGACTAGAATAAAGGCACTGCAACGTCGCATCTGCCTCTTTTGGCATCGAAGCGGACGCAGACGGAGGAACAACCGCCATGGCATTCAGCGCAGAAGACATCTTCTCCTTTGCTTCAACCGGTCCGGCAAGCACAACGCGGGCATATTCCCGATCTACCGCAGCGGAAGCGGCCCCGGCGTCCAAAGCCAATGGTAGAATGAAGACGGCCGCTGACGCTAGCGCCCGCACCGCTCAATCCACAATGAACTCTGCTCAAGCAGGCTCGATGGCGCTCGGCATCCAGGCGATGGAGGCCATGCGCACGAGTGCCCGGCTGTCGCTGTCGCACATGGAAGCGCTGATGGGCGTGACCTCCGTGTCGGAACTGGTGGAACTGCAGACCGCCTTTCTGCGGCGGCAGGCGGAGATCACGGTCGAGCAGGCAGGCGCCATGCAGGAAGGCGCCCGCAGGTTGGCCGAGACCGTGACAATGCCCGCTAGCCGTGCTGCAGGCAACGAGACCGGGAAGAAGCCAGCCGGGCAGTCCCGGTCGGCGTGATCCAGGCGGCCCTGGAAAACCTCGTCGGAAGTTGGTAATTTTCAGTTGGGGAGGGGTTGCAAAACGTCGGCGATCGCCGTATTTGACCCCGCAGCGCGAGACGCTTTCGTGCGGTTGTAGCTCAGTTGGTTAGAGCGCAGGTTTGTGGATCCTGAGGTCGGTGGTTCGATTCCACCCAACCGTACCATTTCTTCCACTCTTTTATCTCTGCAGAATGATGCCAGGCAACCCGAGTGTCAGCCCGGGCCAGCGCGCCTGATTGACGCGCCGGCGTGATCCGTCTCAAAGCTCCACGGTCGCCGGGGGGCCGCGGAAGGCATCCAGTTTATCGGGGGCCGTCAGACGCACGGGCATGCCGGTGCGGGCGGATTCGTAGATCGCCTCCATCAGCACGTGGTCCTGCACGCCTTCCTCGCCGGGTGTGCGCGGCGTGCGATCTTCGATGACGCAGCTGGCCATATGGTCGATCTCGGCGGCAAACTGGTTGTTCGGCGTGATCTCGATCTGTTTTTGCGCGGATTTTTCCCCGTCCAGTTCCGTCACCGTCAGCTTCTGCCCCTGGTATTGGTAGGCATTCGCCATGTCGACGGTCGCCTTCTCGAAGTTCAGCCGCTGGTGCTTGTCGTCGCGCGCGCCATAGCTGGTCAGGCAGTTGGCAATGAAATTCGACGGGAACCGCAGGGTGAACGAAACGGTTTCTTCCACCTCTGCATAGCGCGGGTCGTCCGGCGGGCTGTACTGCGTCGCCATGACTTCGACCGGCTCTTCTCCCGTCAGGAAGCGGGCTGTGTTGAGGCAGTAGAGACCAATATCGGGAAGCGAACCCCCGCCGGCGAGCGCTTTCTTGTGCCGCCATTGCTCGGCGCCGTTCGCAGCCACCGTCTGCACGTTGATCGCCGACATGGCCACGAGCCGGCCATAGGCCTTGGCGCGGATCTTCTCTGCCAGGAAGAGATTGGCCGCCTCGTACTGGATCCGGTAGGCGATCATGAGCTTGACCTTGCTCTCCGCGCAGACCTTGACCATTTCCTGGCCATCGGCCGAGCTGATCGACATGGGCTTTTCGCAAAGCACATGCTTGCCGGCTCTGGCGGCCCGCTCGACATACTCCCGGTGCATGCTGTTCGGCAGCACCACATACACGGCCTTCACCTCGGGATTATCGCGGATGCTGTCGAAGTTTTCGTAACTGTAGCAGGCCTCCGGCTTGATGCCGTATTGCCGGGCTACGGTTTTCATCTTCTCGGGCGACCCGGAAACGAGGGCGACAAGCTTTGCCTTCCTGGTTTCGGCAAACGCGGGCAGGATCTCTTCAAGGCTCAGGCGACCGAGGGCGACGACGGCGAAACCGACGCGCTCCTCCGGTGGAAGCGGTGCCGGCGGATTGCCGCTCGGCGCTTCCTCTGGCCCCCGCCACTCCGGGAATGTCACCTTGCCGTCCTTGACGGCCCCGGTGTCGACGCCGCTTGGTGCAGGATAGGTTTGCGCCTGTGTGGTGGTCGTGGAGATGAGCACGCCGGTCGCGCCCGCAGCTCCAAGCTTCAGAAGGTTGCGCCTGTTGAAACCATTGGTGTGATCCATGCCTGTCCCTCGGGTGATTGCGTCACCCGCCCAACAAAGGCCTCCTCAGGAAAGTTCCGACGACAAGCGCCGCGTAGGGGAGGTGCAAGCGCTCTACAGCCATCCGGCGCGTTTGAACCGCCAGGCCAGATAGCTGCAAAGGCTAATGATCACGCCGAGCACGACATAATAGCCGTAGGCGGTCTTCAGCTCCGGCATGTTTTCAAAGTTCATGCCATAGATGCCGGCAATGGCGGTCGGCACCGCGGCAATCGCCGCCCAGGCGGCCAGCTGGCGGGTAATCGCCCCCTGGCTCTGCTGTTCCAAAAGATTGCTCGCCTCGAACACGGAGGTGATCACGTCCTTCAGGCCACCCACCATGCCATCCACGCGCCGCACATGGTCGTAGACATCGCGAAAATACTTGCGCGTTTCCCTGTCGATGCACGGCAGGTCGAGGTTGATCAGCTTGCCGCAGACCTCCGTCATCGGCCCGAGCATGCGCTGGAAGCGGATCATCTGCCGCCGCAGTCGGAACAGACGCTTGATCTGGGCGCGGCCGAGCACCGCATCCATCATATGCTGTTCCATCTCCAGAACCTGGTCCTCCACCGCCTGCACCACCGGCAGGTAGCCGTCGACGATGAAGTCGAGCACGCCGTGCAAAACGTAGTCCGGCCCTTTCTTGAGGATCTGCGGCGAAGTCTCCAGCCTTTGGCGCAGCGTGCTGTGGCCCCGGTCGGAGCCGTGCCGCACGGTAATCACGTGCCGCGGGCCGATGAAGATTGCGGTCTCCCCGTATTCGATGACATCGCCTTCCAGATGCGCGGTCTTGGCAATGATGAACAGCTGGTCGTCGTAGATGTCGATCTTCGGCACCTGCTTGGTGTTGAGCGCATCCTCAACCGCCAGTTCGTGCAGGTGAAACGTCTGCTGCAGCGAGGCCAGCTCCTGCTGGTCCGGATCGTGAAGCCCGATCCAGACGAAATCCTCGGGCGCATCGGGGATGACGTCCTCTCCGGCATGAAAGGCCTCGGCCCGCCGGCCATCGTGATACGCATAGGAGGCAACAATGCTCATAGGTCTGCGCTCATGGGTCTGCAACACTCTGGAAAAGCCGGGGGTGATCACGCCAAGGAAAAGCAGCCGATCTTCATCGGCCACCACCAATCATCCGCATCAGGCGTGATGAAACAGTTTACCGCCCGCAATTTTCGCCGCCGTCTCGAACACATGCCCCAGCCGCAGCTGCTCCTGGCCAAGCTCCACGATGGCGCGGTTGATCTTGCGGATCCTGGCGGGATCGGCCCGGTTACGGGATGTGGACGACCGACCTGCAGGTCGGGCCTCTGGCTGCACGGTAAGCGGCTCGCCGATATTGTCCTGGAACTGCGCAAGCGTCAGCCCGGTCTTGACCAAAAGTGCCCGCATGTTCGGCCGGTTCTCGGTGGCGATCACCACGCGAAAGGCGTTGACGAAGCTCTCCTTTGCGGCGGGAAGCTCGCAGGTGTCCAGCATGCAGCCCGTAATTTCGTGCTCCCGCAGGAAGGCGAGGTAGACGTCGACGAGATGATGCGCCGCCTCCAGCACGTCCGCATCGCTGGAAAGCCGGGCGCTATTGTCTGCGATGTCTTCCCAGTGAACCGGCGATTGACGCATGTGAATTCCTTGTCGTTCAGACCTGAAACGCGCGTGACGTCGTTTGGTTCGCAGCGACGCACAAAGAGTGTCGTCAATGGGTCGAATTCGTGGTAGCAATGCGGATAAACATTTGTGCAGTGCAATAACGGTACTTGCCGCCGTCGCAGAAACGTCTATCTATTGCCCATCGGATGCTCGAATTTCGGGCAGACGCCTCTGGGCTTACGCCCCCTTCATCTGCCGTAATCGACAGGTTTGTATGGAAGGATACCGTCATGACAGTTTCTATGAATAATTTTCATGCCTCTTCGGACAATACGCTGGCGCCGAACCAGGTCTCGACGCTCATCGCCGAAGCACGACAGGCTGTCGGCTACAGCGTTGAGGATCTCTCGGTTGCCACAGGCCTCGTCAACGACGAGATCGTCGGCATCGAGAATGGCACCGACCTTGACCCGGCCAAGCTGAAGCGCGTGGCCGCTGCCCTCAAAGTTCCGGTTGCGACCTACCGTCCGTCCTGATCTGCAGGCATATGTGCCCGCATCAGGCGTGAAACGCATTTATCCAATGGCCGGCTTTAGAACGAAGCCGGCCATTATGCGTCTAAGGTGCCCGACGCTTCGAACGCGAAGATTTCCTTTTCCTCGTCCACCAGCTCCCGAAGAAATGCCACCACCGTCTTTAGCCGCAGCAGGTCGCGCGTGGTTTCGTGGTATGTGGTCCAGTAGGATCGTCGGATTGCTGCCTGCGGCAGCACGCGCACCAGTTCCGGATATTGCCGCGCGACGTAGTCGTGCAGGATGCCGATGCCGGCACCCGATCGAACCGCCTCGGTCTGCCCGATCGCACTGGAGATCTCGAAGCGCGCATTCCAGTTGCGCATGATCTCGCCCGTATAGTCGAGCGAGGGCGAAAAGATCAGGTCTTCCACATAGCCGATCCGCGCATGTCCCGCCAACGCCTCGATGCTGTCAGGCGTCCCGAACTGAGCAAGGTAGGGACGGGAGGCATAGAGCCCCAGCGTATAATCCGTCAGCTTGGAGGAAACGAGCCGCCCCTGGTCGGGCCGGTCGATGGTAATGGCGATGTCCGCTTCCCGCTGCGAAAGCGAAAACGAGCGGGGCACCGGCACCAGCTGGATGCGTAGGTCCGCGTGCCGCCGGGTCAGCCGGCCAAGCCGAGAGGCGAGAAACGATACGCCGAACCCGTCCGGCGCGCCGATCCGCACGGTCCCGGCAATCGCCGCGTCGATCCGGCCGGTGCGCGCCTGCGCCTCCAGCATCTGTGCCTCCATCCGCTCGGCCGCATGGAAAAATGCCTCGCCCTCGGCCGTCAGCGTGCAGCCATTGGTGCGCCGGATCAGAAGCCGGGTCCGCAGGTCGTCTTCCAGCGCCGTGATCCGCCGACCGAGCGTCGCATGATTGATGGCCAGCCGGCGCGATGCGGCAAGAATCTGCCCGCTGCGCGCTACCGCCAGAAACAGGCGCACGTCGTCCCAGTTCATGCTTCCACCCTCTGATGTCGAAATTTGCACAACCGATGCGTAAACAACGGCGTTGCCTTGCGCAATTGCGGGGTTATCCTGCTCGCCAATCAAAGGGAGGATCTCATCCATGCGTGAAATCGGACACTTCATCGGCGGAAAGCGTGTTGCCGGCACCAGCGGCCGCACGGCCGATGTCTTCAACCCCGCAACCGGCGAGGTCCAGGCGACGGTCGCTTTGGCCGGCGTCGAGGATATCCGGGCCGCGGTCGAAAACGCCAAGCAGGCCCAGCCGCAGTGGGCCGCGACCAATCCCCAGCGCCGCGCCCGCGTGTTCATGAAGTTCGTCGATCTCTTGAACCAGAACATGGATGAGCTGGCGACCCTGCTGTCGAGCGAGCACGGCAAGACCGTCGAGGATTCCAAGGGCGATATCGTCCGCGGTCTCGAGGTGTGCGAATTCGTGATCGGCATCCCGCATCTGTCCAAGGGCGAGTTCACCGAAGGCGCCGGCCCGCAGATCGACATGTACTCTATCCGCCAGCCGGTCGGCATCGGCGCCGGCATCACCCCGTTCAACTTCCCGGGCATGATCCCCATGTGGATGTTCGCGCCAGCGATCGCTTGCGGTAATGCCTTTATCCTGAAGCCATCCGAACGCGATCCCTCCCTGCCGATCCGCCTGGCCGAACTGATGATCGAGGCTGGCCTTCCCGCCGGCATCCTCAATGTCGTCAATGGTGGCAAGGAAGCGGTCGATGCGATCCTGACGGATCCCGATATCGGCGCCGTCTCCTTTGTCGGCTCCACGCCCATCGCCCGCTATGTCTACGGAACGGCGGCAGCCAACGGCAAGCGCGCCCAGTGCTTCGGCGGCGCCAAGAACCACATGATCATCATGCCGGATGCGGACCTCGACCAGGCCGTCAACGCGCTGATGGGCGCCGGTTATGGCTCCGCCGGCGAGCGCTGCATGGCGGTTTCGGTCGCGGTCCCGGTGGGCGAGGAAACCGCCAATCGGCTGATCGAGAAGCTGACACCGAAGATCGAGTCGCTGCGCATCGGCCCCTATACCGATGACAAGGCGGACATGGGCCCGGTCATCACCAAGGAAGCCCAGGCCAAGATCAATGGCCTCATCGACAAGGGTGTCGCGGAAGGCGCGGAACTGGTTGTCGACGGACGCGGCTTCAAGCTCCAGGGCTATGAAAACGGCTACTTCGTCGGGGGCACGCTGTTCGATCACGTCACGCCGGACATGGAGATCTACAAGACCGAGATCTTCGGCCCCGTACTCTCCGTTGTCCGTGCCCAGAACTACGAGGATGCGCTGTCCCTGCCGATGAAGCACGAGTACGGCAACGGCGTCGCCATCTTCACCCGCGACGGCGATGCGGCCCGAGACTTCGCCTCCCGGATCAACATCGGCATGATCGGCATCAACGTGCCCATCCCCGTGCCGCTCGCCTACCACTCCTTCGGCGGCTGGAAATCCTCGTCCTTCGGCGACCTCAACCAGCACGGCACGGATTCGATCAAGTTCTGGACCAAGACCAAGACGATCACCGCCCGCTGGCCTTCAGGCATCAAGGACGGTGCCGAGTTCGTCATGCCGACGATGAAGTAGTCGAGCGGGCAGGCACCGAAGGCCTGCGCTGAAAGCCGACAGAACAGGTTATCCACAGGCAGGGAGGTCCAGACAGGACCTCTTTGCCTGCCCTCCCGAACAGCCATTGACGTATGTCAATACCTCTCTACCTTAGTCGGCGGATAGGAGTGGGGAGTTCTGTTCAATGGCATATGAGTGGGACGTCAAGCGGGCCCGCCGCGCGCGATTGACACGGAGAGGCGCTGCCTCTTTCGCGATCATCCTGATTGCTGGCGTATCGATCTGGACCGCCATGAACTACGGCCTGCTGGGATAACCTCCCGCCTCCCGCACGGGCAAAACAATGCCCTGCATCCCGGATACCCTCGAATTTAGACCTTCGGCAGCTGTCCAGGCTGTGCTCAAAGCTGGAGGGAAAAACATGAGGGAAATTTTCTTATTTTGGAATTGTTCAAAACTGCCGAAGCCTTTATATAAGCAGCCACGAGCCCGGGAGACCATCATGCGTTTGACCAAGCAGACCAACTACGCTGTGCGCATTCTCATGTATTGCGCCGCGAACGATGGCCATCTCAGCCGCATACCCGAGGTTGCGAAGGCCTATGGTGTCTCCGAGCTCTTCCTGTTCAAGATCCTTCAGCCGCTCAACCGCGCAGGCCTGATCGAGACCGTCCGTGGCCGCAACGGCGGCGTAAGGCTCGCCCGGGCGGCTGATCGCATCACCCTGTTTGATGTCATCAAGGTCACCGAAGACAGCTTCGCCATGGCCGAATGCTTCGAGGATGGAGCCGTCGAATGTCCGCTGGTCGATAGCTGCGGTTTGAACTCGGCTCTGCGCAAGGCGCTTAATGCCTTCTTCGACGTGCTGAGCGAATACACGATCGACGACCTGGTCAAAGCGCGTCCGCAGATCAACTTCCTTCTCGGCATCGACACGGTCAACCTGCCGAAGCGGCCTGTGGCAGCGGTGGTCGCACCGGCGGCCTGATCCTCAGATCCACGATCCTTCGGTGCCGGCGCAAGCCGGCATTTTTGGTTCTGCGCTCGGAACGCCGGACGAGCAAAGCTACCCGCGCTCCACAGCTGTGGTGTTGACATCCCTGGCCATTTCGGCCCCTTTGCGCACAGATTGAAGTCTGTAAACAGGGAGTTGGATATGGAGAAGCGGCAGGCCAGGGCAGTTGTCGTCATGGGGGTAAGCGGTGCCGGCAAGAGCTCGGTCGCCGAACGGATCGCACAGCGTCTCGGCTGGAGCTTCGTGGAAGGCGACCGGCTTCATCCCCAGGCCAACATCGACAAGATGGCCCATGGCACGCCGCTGACGGACGATGATCGCTGGCCCTGGCTGGATCTCATCGGCGCCGATCTCTCGGCCTCCACCTCCAAGGGTGAAAGCATCGTCGCCACCTGCTCCTCGCTGAAGCGCAGCTACCGGGAGAGATTGCGCACGGCAAGCAAGGGCCCGCTCTATTTCGTCTTCCTCAAGGGATCGGATGAGCTGCTGTCTGTCCGCATGGGCGAACGCAAGGGCCATTTCATGCCGCCCGCGCTGCTGCAGAGCCAGCTTGCGACGCTGGAGAGCCCGGAAGGGGAAGAGCGCGTCGTCACCGTTGATATCGACGCCACCCTCGACATCATCACCGACCATGCAGTTGCGGCACTGGAAGCGCTCTGGCAGACCGAAGACCGGCAGGATTGATCACTGAACCATCGCGGCCGGCACGCTTGGCCGCGGTGGTCCGTCTCCGCAATTGCCACGGCTGAATGATCCGAACGTTAGCCACCCCCGTATAAAGCCCAGATTTGACGTATCCGCATGAGTGCAAGCCTTCAGGGCTGCAGGTGCGGAAGGGCGCCGCTACGAGGAGACGATGTTCGGATGGATGGATCGACCCATGGCTCGGCCGGCGTTTTGTTGCGCCGCGTGCCGAAGCAGGAAAGAAGCCGCGAGCGCATCGACGAGATCCTGAAGGTCTCGATGCAGCTCATCGGCCAAAAGGGTATTGATGCGGTGACCATGAAGGAGATCGCAGCGCTGTCCGGCGGTCCGATTGCGTCCGTGTATCAGTACTTTCCCAACAAGTCGGCGATTATCGCCATGCTGCATGACCGCTACATCGAGGAGGTGCGTTCGCTCGTGTCCGAGCATGCCTCGACCATCTCTTGCGGAGAAGATGCGATCGAGATGACCGAGAGGCTGTTCGACCTCTATTACCGCCGCATGCGCGAAAAGCCCGCGACCCAGGATTTGCTTAACGCAATCCAGGCGGACAAGGCACTGGCTGACCGTAGCATCAGCGAGGCCCGCTTCCAGACGGAGACGCTCTATGACAGCACCAAGCAGCTGGTGAGTGAAAATCTGTGGGAGGGTTACCGTAGAACCCTCTTCCTGATGTTCAACATGGCGTCTGCCACGCTGCGTCTGGCCCTCATGGTTCCGGTCGAGGAAGCCGAGATCCTTGTCGCCGAGTTCAAGTCGGTGCTGAGGGTACATGCCAGCTACTACTTCACCGGGCGATATCCCCAGCCTGCCTGATCTGGCGAAGGATCCGGCCTAGAGCGCTTCAGGATTAAATGGAACCAGTTCTGTTGGCTCACGCGGGAACAGATGCAAGGAGAGCGGCGCGTGTCGTAGCTTGAGCATACGGCCAAGCCGCTCGACGTGGCAGATGACCCGCGTGAGCCAACCCGAAGGGCCGGGTGCTTTTCCGCCATTATCTTCGGCTTTCGTCTCGGCCGTACCGTGAAGTACGCCTATCGCCAAAAGCCTCGATCTTGACGGAAAGTCCCTCCGGCAGAACGATTCCATTTAGCCCTGAAACGCTCTAGAGCCCGAGCTTGTCTCGCAGCCCGTACCACCAGGCGCCAAGCGCGGTGAGCGGTACCCGGAAATGGCGTCCGCCGGGGAAGGGCAGGTTGGGCAACGAGGCCCAGACGTCGAAGCGTTCCGCATGACCGGCGACGACCTCGCCCAGGATCTTCCCCAGCAGATGCGTGGTCGTCACGCCGTGGCCGCTGTCTCCGTGTGAAAAATAGACCTTGTCCGACAGCCGGCCCATGTGCGGAATGCGGGTAAGCGTCAGCGCGAAATTTCCGCTCCAGGCATAGTCGATCCGCACATCCTTCAACTGCGGAAATGTCTTCAGCATGTTGGGGCGGATGGCGCTGGTGAGGTCCTTCGGGTCATGTCCGCCGTAGCCGATCCCGCCGCCGTAGAGCAGCCGGTTGTCGGCGGTGCGCCGGTAGTAGTCGAGAATGTAGTTTGCATCCTCGATACAGTAGTTGGCTGGCAGAAGGCTCTCGATCAGGTCGGCATCGAGTGGCTCGGTCGCCATCACCTGAGAGGAAACCGGCATCATCCGGCCGTGAACCTCCGGCAGGAGGGGCGCCATATAGGCATTGCCGCAGGCTAGCACGTAAGACGCCCGCACCGACCCCGCCGCCGTCCGCACCACAGGCCGCTCGGCCTGCTCGATCCCGGTCACGCGGGAGCCTTCGAAAATGCGTCCGCCAAGGCTTTCCACGGCCGCCGCTTCTCCTAGCACCAGGTCGAGCGGGTGGATATGGCCGCCCAGCGTATCGATCATCCCGCCGATATAGCGATCGCTCTTCACGTAGCGCGACACCTCGTCCTGGCTGACCATGGCAAGCCCGCTATGTCCGTGCTTTTCCCACTCCGCCTTGGACTGCGCCATCTCGCGCATCTGCTTGTCCGTGAAGGCGGCAAAGAATCCGCCCTGCACCAGGTCGCAAGAGATGCCGTATGTCGCCACCCGCTGCCGGATGATCTCGCCACCCTCCAGCGACATCTCGCCAAGCTTGACCGCTCTTTCGCGCCCGTAGCATGACGCGATAGTCTCCAGATCCCGGCTGTAGCCGTTGACGATCTGGCCACCATTGCGGCCGGACGCCCCAAAGCCGATGCGTTCCGCCTCCAGCACCACCACAGAATAGCCCCGCTCGGCCAGTTCCAGCGCTGCCGAAATCCGGGTGAAGCCTGCGCCGATCACGCAGATGTCCGCTTCCGTCTCGCCTTCGAGCGAAGGGCGGATGCGTTTGTCCCGGGCCGAGGCCGCGTACCAGGAATTGGCGTGTCCCGGGTTAGCGCCTGAAGGCTTGGCGGCTGACGTATCGGCGGTCTGGAAAGCCATGTTACACCGTCCGGATATAGGCGTCATACTCCACGTCGGTGACGCGGAGCGCGAATTCGGCAAGTTCCTGGTGCTTGCAGGCCGTATACAGCGACCTGTATTTCGGGTCGAGCGTCGCATAGGCGAAGGTCGAGCGGGCAAACTGCTGCAGGGCGTAATCCCAGTTGGTCGGCAGCGGTTCGTGGTTGACCGCATGCGCGTCACCGGTGATGGCGCCGCCCGGATTGCGCTTCTCCTTGATGCCGGCAAGCGCTGCACTGAGGATCATCGCCAGCACCAGATAGGGATTGGTGTCGGCGCCGGCGACCCGGTGCTCAATGCGGGTTGCGGGCTTGGAGGCGGTGATAACGCGCACCGCTGCAGAGCGGTTGTCGAACCCCCAGGAGGCATAGGTCGGTGCATGCTCGCTGGGCGTCAGCCGCCGGTAGGAATTGGCATGCGGGGCAAACACTGCCATGCTTTCCCCCATGTTCTCCAAAAGTCCGCCGACCGAGTGGAACAGCGCTTCGGAAGGCCCGTCCTCGCCCACATAGACATTGCGGCCGGCATCGTCGATCAGCGAGAAGTGCACATGCATGCCACTTCCGGCCTGCAGGCCGTAGGGCTTAGCCATGAAGGTCGCGTCGAGCTCGTTGGCCCGCGCAACGCCCTTGACGATCCGCTTCAGGAGAACCGCATAATCCGCGGCCTTCAGGGCGTCAGGCACGTGGTTGAGGTTGATCTCGTACTGGCCTGGCCCGTTTTCGCGCAGCGTCGTGTCGGCGGGAATCCCTTGCGCCCGGGCAGCACTCGCAATGCCATGGAACACATCCTCGAAATCCTGCAGCTCCGAAATCGACAGAACCTGCGTCTGGCCGGTGTGCCAGCGGCCATCGCGCGAATTGGGCGGCCGCACGGGATCGAGTGCCGAACGCACCGGGTCGATGAGGTAGAATTCCAGCTCTGTCGCAACGACCGGGGTTAGCCCGATCTTCGAAAACCCGTTGAGCACATTGGCAAGCACCTGGCGCGGATCAGCGTAGAATCCCTCGCCGTCCGCATCCTGCATGCCGAGCAGCACCTGCGCTGTCGGGCGGTTCAGCCATGTGACGCGCGACAGCGTGCCGGGCACGGGAAAACAGATGCCGTCCGGGTCGCCGGTCCCTTCGGCAAGGCCTGCGGAATTGACGTCCCGGCCCCAGACATCCAGCGCATAGACCGAACGCGGCATGGCCATGCCCTTGGAGAGCACGTCAAGCGCCCGCTCGCGCGGAATCCACTTGCCACGCGGCACACCGTTCACGTCGATCACGAAGGCTTCGAGAACCTCGATGTCCGGATTGCTCTTAAAGAAGACCTGCGCTGTGCTGATATCATCCATGCCACACCACATAACCCAGTCTTCTCAGAACGGCCAGAAACCTAGGCGCCGAAGCGCTCCGGCCGATAGGCGGAAATGTCGATCAGCGTCTTTTCGCCTGTAATCGCCTCGGCAATCACCTGTCCCGTCACCGGGCCGAGCGTCAGGCCGTGATGGGCGTGGCCGAAGGCGAACCACAGGCCCTCGTGGCGCGGCGCCTTGCCAATCACCGGCATCATGTCCGGCGTGCAGGGGCGGGCGCCCATCCAGGGCTCGTCGTCCAGTCTTTCGCCCAGCGGAAATATCTCGCGCGCCACGGCTTCCGCCCGCGCCAGCTGCACCGGTGTCTTCGGGGCGTCGCGCCGGGCAAATTCCGCACCGGTCGTCAGGCGGATGCCCTGGTTCATCGGCGCCAGGAAGTAGCCGCGCTCCGCATCCATGGTCCAGCCGTTGAGCTTGGCATTGCCCTTGGTCGCATAATGCATGTGATAGCCGCGCTTGACGCCCACCAGGAAATTATAGCCGAGCGGCTTGGTCACCGTATCCGACCAGGGCCCGAGCGCCACCACCACGTCCTTGGCTTCCACAATGCCGTCGCCGGCAATGATCCGCCAACCGGTGCTGGTCTGCGACAGGCTCTTCGCATCACCCTTCAGCACGCGACCGCCCAGCTTTTCGAACAGCGCCACATAGGCCTTGGTCAGGGCCAGCGGATCCTTGACCGACCAGGGATCTTCCCACCGCAGCCCGCCGACGAAATCGGCAGACAGATTGGGTTCCTGCTCGGCGATATCGGCAGCCGACAGCTCCTTGAACGCCACGCCGTACTCGCGCTGCAGCCGACCCGCCTCGCGGATTTCGCTGTCCTGCTTGGCCGGCGTGCGAAACACTTCCGTCCAGCCGTTCTTGGCGATCAGGTGCTGGGCGCCGGCCTCCTCGATCAGCTCGTTGTGGGTCGCGATCGAGTGCTCGATCAGCGGCGCATAGGCGCGGGCAATCAGCTGGTGCCGGGTGAGGTTGGAGTTCCACCAGTATTTGGCGAGGAACGACGTGACCGACGGAATGGCCTTCCAGTGATAATGAGCGTCGATGCGGTTGTTGAGCGCATAGCGCAGGATCAGGCCGAACTGCTGCGGGAAGCCGTAGGGCACGACGCCCTCGCGCTGGATCAGGCCGGCATTGCCATAGGAGGTTTCAAGCCCGGGATCCTTGCGGTCCACCAGCACCACCGACTTGCCGCGACGCGCAAGTTGGAGAGCCGTTGATACTCCGACGATGCCGGCTCCGAGGACGATCGCGTCTGCTGCCATGATGTCTGTATCCAGTCTTTCAAGTCTTTTTGATTGCCTGAACATGCCGCTGCCGATGCTGCGGTGCAAATGAAAAATCGTGCTCTCCCCGCACTTCCGGAAATTCTTTGGACGTGGCATGGACCCGATGGCGCGCAGAAACGTAAGGCATCATGCGCGCGGTTGTGCGCCCTTGGCCTTCGTCAAAATCCGGCTTGACCCTGGCCAACCGATGCTTAGTACACATATAATATGCTGACGGCCGTCCGACCGCCGATTCCCATGTGCGAGGCGCAGTTGCGCCCTGGATACCCCTCATGACTGAAAACCGTTCTCATCGCGCACTGGTCGTCGCCGCGGTCATGGCATCCATGGCGATGATTGCCATCGAGGCGACCATCGTTTCGACGGCCATGCCGCAGATTGCAGCACAGCTGGGCCAGATCAATCTCTACAGCTGGGTCTTCTCGGCCTTCCTCTTGAGCCAGACGGCCATGACCGTGGTCTTCGGCAAGCTTTCTGATATCTATGGCCGCAAGCCGATGATCCTTCTCGGCATCGCGCTGTTCCTCGCAGCCTCCGTGCTCTGCGGTTTTGCCTGGTCCATGCCCTCGATGATCGTCTTCCGCCTGCTGCAGGGCATCGGCGCCGGGGCCATCCAGCCGGTCGCCATGACGGTGGTTGCAGATCTCTTCCCCGGTGCCCAGCGCGGCAAGGTGCAGGGCTATCTCGCCAGCGTCTGGGCCCTGTCGGCAGTCGTCGGGCCGCTGCTGGGCAGCGTCATCATCCACAACTTGCCCTGGGCCTGGATCTTCTGGATCAATGTTCCGGTCGGCATTTTGGCCGCCCTCGGCTTCGTCTTCTTCCTGCATGAGGAAAAGCAGTCGCGATCGGTCTCCATCGACGTGCTTGGCGCTGGCCTGTTTGCACTGTCGATCTCGGCCCTGATGATCGGGCTGACGGAGATGGAGAGTGCCTCCTCCAGCGCGACGCTGATCGCCTTTGCCGTCTTCGCCGTGACGCTGGTCGCTTTCATCTGGCAGGAACGCCGCGCCGAAGCGCCCATGGTGGCGCCCGAGCTCTGGCTGAAGCGGCCGATTGCCTTCTCCAACGTCGCTGTTTTCTTCGCCAGCATGTCGATCATGGGCCTGACGACCTTCCTGCCCATGTATGTGCAGACGGTTCTCAACCGGTCGCCGCTGGTGGCTGGTTTCGCGCTGACCGCGCTGCTGCTTGGCTGGCCGACCGGCGCCACTATCGCCTCGCGCACATACCATCGCGTTGGCCTGCGACCGATCATGGTGGTGGGCTCAGTGCTGATCCCGATCGGCACGCTGTTCCTGTGCTTCCTGTCGCCCACCAGTTCACCGGTGCTGGCAGGCGTCGGATCACTCGTCATGGGCCTTGGCATGGGGCTGCTCAACATCGGCGCGCTGGTGCTGACGCAGGAAAGCGTCGACTGGTCCCAGCGCGGCAGCGCCACCGCCTCCAACGTCTTTTCACGGAATCTGGGCAGCACGCTCGGTGCCGCGGTGCTGGGTGCCGTGCTGACCTATGGCCTGGCGCACGCCACCAACGGCCAGGCCATCTCGCCCGATCAGCTGCGCACGTTGCTGAACGGCACCGGCGCGGTTCTAACCGATGGTGAATCCATCCGGCTGGCGCTGCAGCAGGCGCTGCATTCCACCTTCCTGGTGATGCTGGTGATTGCGGTCCTGATTATTCCGGCCTGCCTGCTGGTTCCGCATCCGCGCCGTGGCGAAGCGGTCCGCAAGGATCAGAAGCCGGAGCTGGTCCAGACCAAGGAAGTGCAGGAAGCCTGAAATCCTTGATCGGCCCATGCGGCCGATAGAAGGAGGGCTGTCGCTCGACAGGGAGCGGCAGCGGGATCGTGCAAGCAGCTAGGCTGCCGGCGTCAGATTACTTGGACTTCTTGCTGGAATCGCTTCCACCGGCGAGCTTCACCTGCGACCCCAGGGTCGGAGCGGCTGCGGGAGCCGCCTTGTCCTTCTTCGGCTTACGCGTTTCGCGGTTGCTGCGTACTTGGCCCTTGGCCATGGCTGTTTCCTCATATGGTCGACTAAACGTCGAAACCAGTCTTAAGCCAGCCGCGCTGCAAGGCAATGGCCTGTCGCTTTGGCGAGGGCGCCCGAACGAAAAAAAGGGCGCCGAAGCGCCCTTTTCGGGGGTGTGATGGGTGTTAGATGCGACCGGTGACGATCAGGTCTTCGTCTTCATCGCGCTGGCGACCACCAAGGGCAGCGGCAGCGCAGGAGATGAAGGCGCCAACCAGAAGCGACAGGGCACCAACGAGAGCCGTAGTGGCTGCACCCTTGCGGGCTTCGTCAGCTGTCTGCTGGGCAGCAACCTTGGCGTCTTCGATCCGCTTCAGGACGGTATCAACGCGCCCCTTGGCCTCTTCAGGCGAAAGACCGGTGCGGGCAGCAACGATGTTGGCCATGTAGGTCTTGTCGTCTTCCGGGATCTCGCCGGCGGCAGCGCCGTTCAGCAGGATACGGGAGATTTCAGCCGTAGCAGCACCGTTATCGTTCTGCGCATTGGCAGCAATCTGCTGCGGGCGAAGAAGCGCGTCGGTGAAGTAGGACGTCGCAGGATTGCTGGACGTCTCGTCAGAAGACGAGGCGGCAGCAGCAGAACCGGCGATACCTGCAGTCTGGGCGGCAGTGCCGACAGCCTGTGCACCAGCACCGGCAAGCGACGACAGCGACGAGGTCAGGAAACCGGCAACGATGATCGTGGCAACGGCCCAGGTTACGAAACCATGTGCCGTATCACGGAAGAACACTTCATCCGTGTGTACGGCGGCCCACTTGGTGCGCAGGCGGCCTGTGACGTAACCGCCAAGAGCAGCCGAAAGCCACTGTACGACAACCAGCCAGATTGCCGCGCTGATGCCGACCGTCGCAGCCGAGCTGCTCTGGTCCGACCAAGGCGAAACCATCGTCAGGCCAAGACCCGAACCGAACATGACGAGGATCAGCGTAACGCCGATGGCAGAAGCTGCACCGCCGATGATCGGCCCCCAGTTGATAGCCGACTTGGAGGACTCGATCGGCATGGCCGAAGTCCCGCTAGTGGGTGTGTACGCCATCTCTCTTCTCCTCAACGCAGGAAGAGAACGAGCAGGATGATGATCGGCAGTGGAATACCAAGCAGCCAGAGAAGAATACCGCGTCCCATGATGAGCCTCCGAATATGTTGTTGTGGTTTCAGTGTTCGGACGCACAATTCACAAGCGGCGGTTTCGTTCCCTCAAACGTGATTGCATATCATTGCCTGCGAATATTCACGGACGGGAGCCAGAGAGGCCGCGTCAGGGCACGGTTGCTGCTACTCGGACTTGGCGTCCGCAGCCGCGGGCGACGATCGCAGTGGTGCCCGGCTCAGATCGTTGACCGCGCTGATTGCCTTGCGGAACAGTCGCAGGAATTCGGCAGCTTCCTCAGGTGTCAGCCCGCGAAGCATCACGTCCTGGGCAGCCTCTACCGCCGGCACGACGCCTTGCAACACCCGGTGGCCCTCGTCCGTCAGCTCCAGCACATTGGCACGCCGGTCTCGCGGACTGGCCAGCCGCAGCATTAACCCCTTCTGCACCAGCCGGTCGATGACCCCGGTGATCGTCGTCCGGTCATAGGCAATCTGCCCCGCAAGCGTGGCCTGGTCGATCCCCGGATTGTGCTCCAGCGCCGCAAGCGCGGCATATTGCACCGGCGTCAGGTCGTATCCCGCTTCCTCCACCTCCGCATGGAAAATGGCGACCGCGATCTGCTGGAACCGGCGGGCGAGGTGTCCGGGCATCTCATTGTTGTCTCTCATCGCGTTCTCCATTTCGCCCGCGTTGACTAATGCTGATAGTCAGTATACTGATTATAAATGAGATGTCGAGCGAAGGGCCTGGGAGTGGGAGCCGTCGCTGGCAGGATGGTTCGGGAGGAAAATGACCATGCAGTTCCACCTTAACGGTTTCAGGACCGGCGATCCCCATGTTTCGGATCCCCACCCTTCGTTTGACGCGCACCAAGCCCCAGACGAGGCGCCAGGGCAAGTCCAGCCGGTACCTTTGGCGGCCAATGTCCCGGACGAAGTCGATGTCCTGATCGTCGGCTGCGGTCCGGCTGGGCTGACACTTGGCGCCCAGTTGTCGGCCTTTCCGACCATCCGCACCTGCATTGTTGATCAGAAGCCGGGTCCGCTGCAATTGGGCCAGGCGGATGGTATCGCCTGCCGGACCATGGAGATGTTCGAAGCCTTCGGCTTTGCCGAGCGCGTGCTGAAGGAAGCCTACTGGGTCAACGAAACCAGCTTCTGGAAACCGGACGACACGGACCGCAGCCGGATTATGCGCAGCGGCCGCGTCGACGACACGGAGCAGGGCCTGTCCGAATTCCCCCACGTGATCCTCAACCAGGCGCGGGTCCACCAGTTCTACCTCGACACCATGCGCAACGCGCCGACCCGGCTGGAGCCGCATTACGGGCGTCGTCTTCTCGATCTCACGGTCGATCAGGATGCACCCGATCATCCGGTGACGGTCCGGCTGGAACGGCTCGATGCCGGGCACGAAGGCGAAGTGGAAACAGTCCGCGCCCGCTACGTGGTCGGCTGTGACGGTGCACGCAGCACGGTGCGCAAGTCCATCGGTCGCACCCTGCAGGGCGATTCCGCCAACCACGCCTGGGGCGTCATGGACGTGCTGGCGGTCACGGACTTTCCCGATATCCGACTGAAGTCGCTCATCCAGTCGGCCGGCGAGGGCAGCATCGTGCTCATCCCCCGCGAAGGCGGCTATCTGGTGCGCATCTATGTGGAGGTGGACAAGCTCAACGAGAACGAGCGGGTGGCGAGCCGCAACCTTACGGTGGATCACCTGATCTCGGCGGTCAACCGCATCATTCATCCCCATACGATCGAGGTGAAGGAGGTCGCTTGGTGGTCGGTCTACGAGATCGGCCAGCGGCTGTGCGACAAGTTCGACGACGTGCCCGAAGCCGATGCCGCGCACCGGCTGCCGCATGTCTTCATCGCCGGGGATGCCTGCCACACGCATAGCCCGAAGGCGGGGCAGGGGATGAACGTCTCCATGCAGGACGGGCTGAACCTCGGCTGGAAGCTGGCCGCGGTTCTAGAGGGCCGATCGCCCGCCAACCTTCTGCACAGCTATTCGGCAGAGCGGCAGGCGATCGCGAGCGATCTCATCCGCTTCGACCGCGAATGGGCAACTCTGCTCAGCGCGCCTTTGAAGAGCCCGTCGAACCCGCAGGGCGTCGAACCCTCGGAGGTTCAGGAGTATTTCGTCCGCTTCGGACGCTATACGGCCGGCACCGCCACCCGCTACACGCCCTCGCGGCTGACAGGCCCGTCCACCAACCAGCATCTGGCGCAGGGCTTTCCGATCGGCATGCGCTTCCATTCCGCACCGGTGGTGCGCCTGGCCGATGCACGGCCCATGCACCTGGGACATACGGTCAAGGCCGACGGGCGCTGGCGCATCTTTGCCTTCGCGGGCGCTGACGATCCGGCAGCCGATGACGCACCGATCCGCCGCCTCTGCGAATTCCTCGGGACCTCTGCGCAATCGCCGGTCCGGCGGTTCACGCCGCAGGGCAAGGATGTGGATGCCGCAATCGATCTGCGCGCCATCTTCCAGCAGCCCCACCGCGATCTGCCACTCCAGCACATGCCGCCGCTGCTGCTTCCCCGCAAGGGTCGCCACGGCCTGATCGACTACGAAAAGATGTTCTGCCCCGATCTGCAGGCCGGCCAGGATATCTTCGACCTGCGCATGATCGACCGGCAACAGGGCTGCATGGTCATCGTGCGGCCCGACCAGTATGTGGCGCATGTCCTGCCGCTGGACGCCTATCAGGAACTGACGGGGTTCTTCGAGGGCTTTATGCTGCCGCAACTGGCTTGATGGGAAGTCACCTGCCGGGGCCGGTCAATCGGCAGGTCCGAGACGCTCCGCTGCGGCCTGCCGCACCCTGCGCCACCGCTCGAGCTCCAGCTGTGCATCGGGAAGCGCTCTATGCGCCGGGGAAACCAGAGGCTCGGTCTCGGCGATCACTTGCGCCACCAGCTTGCGGATCTCTCTCAAGGGCGTCGTCGGGCCTGCTGCCTGGCGGGCTGCATCCGCAAAGGCATCGTCGGATTTGGCAAGCCGCAGGGCGTGGCGCGGATGTCCCGCCGCACGCAGTAGGGCGCTCAGCCACTTGCCATCCCAGGACGGGGCGCTGGCAAAGAGCGAATGGCCGGAAAGCTCCCGCAGCATTTCCTCGGCCACGTCGAAGACCGGCACGCCTTCGTTCAGCAGCTTTCCCCGGGTGATGCCGTGGATCTTTTCCGCTTCATAGGCCCAGTCCGTCCATTTCGGCGTAGGTCGGATCAGGTGAGTGACCGAACGCCCGTCCTCAAACACCCAGGCAACCTCGACCGGGTAACTGTTCTTGCCAAGTGACGAGGCCTCGAAATCCAGAAAGACGATCATGCCGAGCCCTGGGTTAAGTGAGGTCAGGCGACGTGGAGACGCGGTTCCTCGATCTGGGGGCTTTCGCTGCGCTCCGCAAGATCCCGCAGCATCTGCACCGCAAGCTCCGGCGCCACGTGATGCGGCAGGTGGCCAACACCCGGCAGCAGTTCGACCAGGGGCGAGGGATGCCGGCGGCGAAGGAACTCGATATGCCAAGGCGCCTGGATGACGGTATCGCGTGCGCCGAACAGCACCGACAGCGGGATCTCGGCTGGCAGGTCCGGCAGATCTGTCATGTCGCGGTTAAACGCGCGCAGTTCGTCGGCCATGGTCTGGATGGCGGTGGGGCTTACCACATGACCGGCCGGAAGGTCGGAGAGGTGAAGCGGAAGAGGATTGGGAAACGAAGAGGACCGCAGCCCCTTGTCGAGAAAGAAGTCCGGCCAGCGTCCGATGACATGCCGGCGTACCGCGTCGCCGACCAGTGGTGCCACGGCGGTACGAAGCACGATGAACGGCTTGAAGGGCACCGGCCGGCAGCACGGCGAGATCAAGAGAATACCCCGCACGAGGTCCGGCCTACGGATGGCAAGGTGCAGGGCAGCGGCGCTTCCGAGCGAATGCGCGACTAAGAGAACCCGGCTGAGTCCCATGCCGTCGAACAGGCTTTCCAGCCATGCGGCCTGGCCGATCGGCCCGCGCGCGCCGGCCGCAAGCTGTGAGCTGAAGCCGTAGCCGGGGCGGTCCGGCGCGATGATCCGGAATCCGCTGTCTTCGAACGGCATCACGATCTCTTCGGCCACGCTGCCGCAGCCGTGCAGCATCACGACCTCGCTGCCGCGCCGGTCGCCACATTCGAGAATATGGATTTGATGAGAGCCGACAGTGAGAATGTCACCGGCCCGCGGAGAGGGTGCCTGCTTTTGGTTCATGCGTCGCAAACGTAAAGCCGCCTGAGAGGTTCCCGGTCTTGGTCAAGGTGCGGCCGCATCCTTCGGCGGGAACGATTAACCGGTTCGACTGTCATGGACAACCTCCCCTTTCCCTGACGGCAATGCTCAACTAGATAGGGAGAAAAACAAGCTCCGGCCATCATGACTCCCACCGAATTCGACTTTCTCGCACATGACGGCGACGTGGCCCGTCTGATCCGCAGCTTCGGATGGAGCGCCACCTCGCTGGGGTCACCCGCGCAGTGGCCGGAGACGATCAAGGTCACCATCACGACCATCCTGCAATCGCCCGTTCCAATCGCCACGCTCTGGGGCGCTGACGGCATCATGATCTACAACGATGCCTATGCCGCGATCTCGGGTGCACGGCACCCGCAACTGCTGGGCGCCAAGGTTCGCGAGGCCTGGCCGGAAGTCGCCGCATTCAACGATAACGTCATGAAGGCCGTCCTGCGCGGAGAAACCCTGCGCTACGAAGACATGGAAATGACGCTGTATCGCAGCGAGCAGCCCGAGCAGGTTTTTCTGAACCTCGACTATTCGCCGGTGATGGATGCAGGCGGCAAGCCCTGCGGCGTCATGGCGATCGTGGTGGAAACCACCTCCAAGGTGCGGGCGGAGCGCTGGCGGCAGGGCGAGCAGGAGCGGTTGCGCCGGATGTTCGAGCAGGCGCCGGGTTTCGTCGCGATGCTGCGCGGACCGGACCATGTGTTCGAATTGACCAATGCCGCATACCGACGTCTGGTCGGCAATCGCGATGTGGTGGGCAAGGCGGTCCGTGAAGCTTTGCCGGACCTGCAGGACCAGGGCTTTTTCGAACTGCTCGACGAAGTCTACCGCAGCGGAATCCACTATGAGGGTCGGGCTCTCCCGGTCGAGTTCCGTGACGGCGACAACGCACCCGTCGAGCGCAAATACGTTGACCTAGTCTACCAGCCGATTTTCGACGAGGACGGCGTCGTCATCGGCATCTTCGCCCAGGGCACCGATGTAACGGGCCGGGTCGGCGCGGACGAGGCGCTGAAGGCCAGTGAACGCCAGAGCCGGCAGATCTTCAACGGTGCCATCGACTACGCCATCATCGCTCTCGATCTCGATGGCAAGATCCTGCGCTGGAATGAGGGCGCGCGCCGCATCTTCGGCTGGACCGAGGAAGAAGTGGTCGGACGCCCCTGGGAATTCCTGTTTGCACAGGAAGACGTGGTATCCGGCAAGCCGCGGCACGCGATTGATTCTGCCTGGGAGCTTGGCACGGCCCATCACGACCGCTGGCATGTCCGCAAGTCCGGCGATCGCTTCTGGGCGAGCGGGTCGATCAGCCGCATCCTGGATGAGGCAGGCAAGCCTGCGGGCGTGGTCAAGGTTCTGAGCGACAAGACGCAGGAGCATCTCGCTGCCCAGGCGCTGATCGAGGCCGAGGCGCGCTTGAGGCGGGCACAGGAGGCCGGCGGCGTCGGCGTTTTCTCGCTGGACCTTGAAACCGGCGTCCTCAGTCCGACCCCGGAGTTCTGCAAGATCTACGGCCTGCCCGAGACCGGCAACATCCCCATCGGGCAGGTCGAAGTGCTGGTGGCGGAAGAGGATCGCCACACGGCATCCACGATGGAAAGCCGCCGCACCGGCCTGTCTCCGCTCAACGTCGAATACCGGATCCGCCGCGCCAGTGACGGCCAGAGGCGGGTGATTGCCCGCAAGGGCGAGTTTGAGCGCGATGCGCAGGGCAAGCCCGTTCGCTTCGTCGGTGTGGTGCAGGATATCACCGATCGCCGCAGGGCCCAGCGTGATCTGCGCGACAGCGAAGCCCGGTTCCGGGCGCTGGCACAGGCCATTCCCAACCATGTCTGGACCGCAAGGACCGATGGAAGCATGGAATGGTTCAACGACCGCACCTACGACTACGCCGGCATGCCCAAGGGTGGGCTGGAGGGTGATGGCTGGCTGCAGATGGTGCATCCCGACGATCTAGCCAAAACCACTGCGGCCTGGCAGGCGGCCACCGCCACGGGTCAAACCTACCAGATCGAACACCGGCTCCGGGATAAGGCCGGCGCCTTCCGCTGGCATATCGTGCGCGGCGTTCCGATCGAAGACGAGACAGGCCGCATCGTCCGCTGGATCGGCACCAACACCGATATCGAGGAACAGCGCGAAACCCGGGGAAAGCTCGAGGAGCTTAACCGCACGCTCGAGCAGCGGGTGACGGAACGCACCGCCGAACGCGATCGCATGTGGCGTCTGTCGACCGATATCATGCTCGTCGCCGACTTCGCGGCAACCATCGTCGCCGTCAATCCGGCCTGGAAGGCCACTTTCGGCTGGGAAGAGAAGGACCTGATCGGTCAATCCTTCGTGGCGTTGATTCATCCCGACGATGTCGCTGCCACGCTGGCCGAAGTCGGCAAGCTGAGCGAAGGCGTCACCACCTTCTCCTTCGAGAACCGCTACCGCGCCAGGGACGGAAGCTACCGGACCATCTCTTGGACCGCAGCGCCGGACGATGCCTACATCCATGCCAACGGCCGTGATGTGACGGAGGAGCGCGAGGCAGCGCTGGCCCTGCGCCGCACCGAGCTCGCCCTCCAGCAGGCCCAGAAGATGGAGGCGATCGGCAATCTGACCGGCGGCGTCGCGCATGACTTCAACAATCTGCTTCAGGTCGTCGCCGGCAATCTCCAGCTTCTGGCCAAGGATGTGGCCGGCAACGAAAAGGCCGGACGCCGCATCGCCAATGCCCTGGCCGGCGTGGATCGCGGCGCCAAGCTCGCCTCCCAGCTTCTCGCCTTCGGGCGTCGTCAGCCGCTCGATCCGCGTGTCGTCAATGTCGGACGCCTGATCCGCGGCATGGACGAGATGCTCCGGCGCACGATCGGCGAGGGGATCGAGGTCGAAACCATCGTCTCCGGCGGGCTGTGGAACACGCTGGTCGACCCGATGCAGATCGAAAATGCGCTCCTCAACCTCGCCATCAATGCGCGTGATGCCATGGACGGGTTTGGGAAGCTGACCATTGAAGTCGGCAACGCCTCCATCGACGACACCTATGTCCGGCTGCACGACGACGTCATCCCCGGGCAATACGTGACTCTGTGCGTGACCGACACGGGAACCGGCATGTCGCCGGAGGTGATCGAGAAGGTGTTCGAGCCTTTCTTCAGCACCAAGGCTGAGGGCAAGGGCACCGGGCTTGGCCTGTCGATGGTCTACGGCTTCGTCAAGCAGACCGGTGGCCACGTCAAGATCTACAGCGAGGTCGGCCACGGCACGACCGTCAAGATCTACCTGCCGCGATCCTTCCAGCAGGAGGACCAGGAGGTCAGCCATGCCGATCAGCCCGTCGAGGGCGGCCAGGAAACCATCCTGGTGGCCGAAGACGATGAGGGGGTACGCGCAACCGTGGTCGAGATGCTCCAGGAACTCGGCTACCGGGTCCTCAAGGCGTCGGACGCGGGCGCTGCCCTCACCATCATCGAGAGTGGTATTCCGATCGACATGTTGTTCACCGATGTGGTCATGCCCGGACAGCTGAAAAGTGCTGAACTTGCCGTAAAGGCCCGGGAGCGGCTGCCGGGTCTCGCGGTCCTGTTCACCTCCGGCTACACGGAAAACTCCATCGTCCACGGCGGCAGGCTGGATCCGGGCGTGCAGCTCCTGTCCAAGCCCTATACGCGCGAAGCGCTTGCCCGCAAGATCCGCCATGGTCTCGACAACCAGCGTCAGGTGAAGCTGGCGCAGGAGAAGCCTAGGTCGCTGCCGTCGCCTGTTGCCACGCCTCAACCGCCACCGCAACAGGGCCGGGTCCTGCTCGTCGAAGACAACGTCCTGATCCGCATGGCCATGGCCGATATGCTCGTAGACCTCGGCTACGAGGTCATCGAAGCTTCTTCCGCTGAACAGGCGCTTCCGTTTCTGGAACAGGGCGGCATCGATATCCTGGTCTCCGACCTCGGGCTGCCCGGCATGTCAGGTGAAGACTTCTGCCGGGAAGTGCGAAGCCGCTGGCCGCAGCTCGGCATCATCTTCGCGACCGGTTCCGATCGTGGGCCGTTGCTTGAAGATGCGTCACGCACGGCGCTCCTGCCCAAGCCGCATGGGCTCGAGGAGCTGAAGAAGGCACTCCAGGCGATCGAAAAGAGCTGAGGCGCGCAGGCGTCTTGTCTCCGGCCGAGTAGAAGTTTGAGATAAATTGGAACGTGTATCAGATTGTCGTAGTTCTGGTGGCGGGGAGGCGGTGCATCAGCATTTGCCCGCTGCAGCAGGGAGACAGTAGGACAGCATGCGTATACTTGTCGTCGAGGACGAATTCCTCCTGGCTATGAACCTGGAAAACATCCTCGAAGAGCTGGGGCATGAGGTCGTGGGATCGGCCAGCTGCAAGCGCGAAGCCCTCGATGCAGTGGATGGCGCAGACCTCGCTCTCGTCGATGTCCGGCTGACGGACGGCGCGACAGGGCCCGAGATTGCAGAGATTCTGAAGTCTCGTTATGGTGTGACGGTCGTGTTCACTACGGGCAATCCGGAGATGGTGCTGGAAAGCAGCGCCGGAGTCGGTGTCATCCGCAAGCCCTATGACGACACCATGATTGCCAAGGCCGTGAACTATGCGACGGATCGGCACGAGGGTCGGCAAGTCCCGACGCCGCCCATGCTGACGCGCATCCCGGTCGGCCTTTGACTGAAGCCGCCGATGTGCCGGAATCGCTTTCGGCACACTCAGCCACCGGTTCGACGATCGAGTTTGCCGGGGAACCGGGGCTGGCGACGGACGTTGTTACCCCGATGGTTCAACAAACAGCATCTTCCGCCACGTCTGGATCTGCCTCTCCCGAGGGCGGGCAAGAGCGGCTTGCCTTTGGCAACTCGCGCATGGCTCAGAAGATCCTGGAAATGTCGTGGGCGCAGACGCCGCTTGGCGACATCAGCACATGGCCCCGTTCTCTCATCACAACGTTGCGGCTAGTCCTGAACACCACCCAGCCAATCTGCTTCTGGTGGGGTCCGCACCTCATCAATTTCCACAACGACGGCTATGACCCGATGCTCGGAAATCGCAAGGACGCTGCGATCGGAGCCTTCGCGCCCGATCTCTGGCCGGACGTCTGGGACGATATCCTGCCTCTGGTGGAAAAGGCGTTGCGTGGGCAGGCGACAAGCCTGGTGGATTTTCCCCTCGTCATGACGCGCAACGGCTCTGAAGAGGCGACGAACTGGACCTTCGCCTATTCGCCGATCTTCGACGACGACGGCCATGTCGTCGGCATGATGAACATCGTCCTGGAGTCGACAGACGCTGTCCGCACGCGCGAACGGCTAGCCCGCGCCTACGAGGATGCGCAGGAGCACATTCGCATCCAGCAGGAACTGCAGGAGCAGCGTGCCGCCCTTCAGGCCGAGCTGGCACATCGGATGAAGAATACCATCGCCATGACCCAGGCGGTCGTGTCGCAGTCGCTAAGACACTCCAAGTCGGTGGAGGAAGCGGCCGAAACGGTGAACGGCAGGCTGGTTGCCTTGGCGCAGGCGCAAAGCCTGCTCGTCCAGGGCGGCCAGCGCGCCTCGATCCGGGAGGTCGTGGAGAGAACCCTGGAGCCGCACCGTGACCATGATGGACGATTTCTGCTCGATGGTCCGGATTTCGTTCTGGAGGCCCAGCAAGCCATGGGCATCACTCTTGCTGTCCACGAGCTGGCGACGAACTCGGCAAAATACGGCGCCCAGTCGGTTGCCGATGGCTCCGTGTCGATCACTTGGAGCCTGAACGAACTGCAGTTCAGCCTGACCTGGAAGGAAAGCGGTGGTCCGCCTGTCTCCGCACCATCCCAGCGTGGGTTCGGGTCGCGCCTGAAGGACAGGATCGTGCCGAGCTACTTCAAGGGCTCCGGAAAGACGAGCTTCGAGCCCGACGGCGTTCGCTACGTACTGACCGGCCGCATCATTCCGGGGGAGGCCCGCGCCACCCCGCATAACCCGCTCTAGGACCGCTTTATGGATCAACCCAGATCAGTACTTGTCGTAGAGGATGAACCGATCCTGCGGATGGATATCGTCGATTTCCTGGAGGAGGCCGGCTATAACGTCTGGGAGGCAGAAGATGCCAAGCATGCCATCGATGTTCTCGTCGAACACGGAGAGATCTGCCTCGTCCTGACGGACGTCGACATGCCGGGCCGCATGGATGGCCTGAAACTCGCATCCTACGTGCGAGACCACTGGCCCCCGCTCAAGATCATTGTGGTCTCCGGGTACCGGCAAGTGGACGACGGGGATATGCCGGCAGAGACCGTCTTCTTCGCCAAGCCCTACGATCCAAAGAGGATCGTCAGGACCATCGGCACCATCCTGGCGGACACCTGAACAAGGTTCAATTCTGCCCGGGCCGCGCCAACGCTGGCCCCTGTCATGCGAAATCCAAGGCGGTTATGACCCAGACAGTTTTTATCTACGGCACTCTGAAACAGGGTTTTCTGTTTCACGAGAAAGGCCTCGACGGCGCACGCATGCTTGGAGAGGTCGAAACGGTCGAACCCTATCCGCTTTATATCGCAGGATCCTTCTTCGGCGCCATGATGCTGGATAGGGCGGGTGAAGGTCTGCGTGTGCGCGGCGAACTCTACGAAGTGGAAGACGACCGGCTGCCGGTGCTGGACGAGCTCGAGGCCGTCGGAGAGCCTGGCAGTTTTCGCTCAACGATCGACGTCAGGCCCTTGGGCGGCGGCGGGATTGAGACCGCCATCGCGTTTTTCAAATCCGGAGATTGGCTGGATCCGCTTCAGTCCGGCTACCTGGACGACTACCAGGACAGGCGTTTCGTTCCGCCTTGGGAGCGTTGACGGAAAAACCGGTCTTGTGGATGAAGCGTTGGATGGTCCAGCCTCCGGACGCTCACCGCGCCGCGGCGCAGATATGGCGAACGGTCGGCTCTAAAGCCCCGCCGCGTCCTTGGCAGCAGACTGCTTTTGGGCAGTCTCGACAAAATTGATGGCGTCGCCGACAGTCAGGATCGTATCAGCCGCGTCGTCCTGGATCTCGATCCCGAACTCTTCTTCGATTTCCATCACGATCTGAACCACCTCTAGGGAGTCGGCATTGAGATCGTCTGCAAAGCTGGCGCCGTCGACGACTTTGTCGGCATCGACACCAAGCTGCTCGATGATGATTTTTCGAATTCGTTCAGCAGCATCGGATGCTTGATTGGCCATGGCCGTCCTCGCTTGAGAGCGAAAGCCACATGGCTTTCATCGCCACGGCTCGATTGGTGTGACGACGGCCTACAGGTAGGATGGAAATATGCGTTTGTCGACCTGATCCACGCATTCATTCCGCAGAAGCCCGGTTTTCAGTTACCCGATTGGCCTGAAGATGGAGGAGAAGGAACGATTTTGCCCACCTCGTCTTGTTCGGGAGGCTCGTTTTCGTTGGCTGGAAAATCGGGCTCGAACAACGGCTGCTCGGACAATTGCTTGGCGGCGGCCGCAAGGGCAGCAAGCTGCTGGGCGATCTCGGACAGTTGGGAAGATGCATCGTCCATAGGCTCGTCCTTGTTCCGGATGGAAGCTTTGCATCTTCCGCGTTCCGACCAGTTCTCCTGAACTGACAAATGTCATGATCGCGAGGACAGGAGTTCGGGGGGGACAGAACTCTGATAGGGGGGACGGGGCACTGTCCTCGCGACAGCCATCCAACGAGGCAATTGCGAAACGGTTCCATCGCATAAGCTAAAAAATGCTGTTTGGTGTATAGCTTAGGTCCGATTGCGCGCACTGGCTGCCACGCCTGTGCGCGCTTCCCGGCCTGGTGGAACCGAATGGTCTTCAGGCGGGTTTCTTGCTTGGAGGAGCAATGTCGGAAACCTATGAAACACTGGTCTGGGTCTTGTTTATCGTGTCGCTTCTGGGGGCAGGAATGGCTCTCCCCTGACGCGTGCGGGAGCTTGTCGTTCAACCTGCGGCGCCTAGTTAACACTCCATGACGAATGAAGCGCCCCAGAAGATCACGTCCGCCGACCGCAAGCGTCTTGCCGCAGAGCAGACCAATGAGGTCGCAAGGCAGACTGCGGAAACCGAGAAAAAGGCAAGGGATGCAAAGACCGCGCGCCTGCGCGCCATCCGCCTTGCCACCCCGAAGGACAACTGACGCCTCCCGGGCGTATTGTCGAAATCAGCCTTTTAAGAACAGTCCCCGCTAAGCCCTGGGTTACGCCCGGCGGTTTGCGGTAGGCTGCTCGCCCCACTTCCATGGAGAGACACATGCACGACAGAAAATTTGGCCGCACAGGCCGCAGCGTATCCGACGTCGGTTTCGGCGCCTGGGCGATCGGCGGTTCCTGGGGCGACGTCTCCGAAGCGGATGCACGCGCGGCCCTTCATGCGGCGCTCGATACGGGAACGACGTTTATCGATACCGCCGATGTCTATGGTGACGGCCGCTCCGAGCGCATCATCGCCGATGTTCTCAACGAACGCGGTGGCGAGAGGCCCTTCGTGGCGACCAAGGCCGGGCGTCGTCTCTCGCCTCACGTGGCAGATGGCTACACGGCTGAAAACCTGACGGGCTTCGTCGAAAGGTCGCTGAAGAACCTGGCGACGGAAAGCCTCGATCTCCTGCAATTGCACTGCCCGCCGACGGAGGTCTTCTACCGTCCTGAGGTGTTTGAGGCACTCGACGGGTTGGTCGCGGCCGGCAAGATCCGGAACTACGGCGTCTCCGTGGAGAAGGTCGAGGAAGCGCTGAAGGCGATCGAATACCCGGGCGTCGTCTCGGTGCAGATCATCTACAATATCTTCCGCCAGCGGCCGGCCGGCCTCTTCTTCCGCGAAGCCAAGGCAAGGAACGTGGCGGTGATCGTCCGCGTGCCGCTCGCCTCCGGCCTCCTGACCGGCAAGATGAGCAAGGACACGGCGTTTGCGTCAGACGATCACCGCGCCTTCAACCGCAACGGCGAAGCCTTCGACAAGGGCGAAACCTTCGCCGGCGTGCCCTATGATCTGGCGCTCGAAGCCGTTGACGAGTTGCGCGGCTTGGTCCCGCCGGATGTCACCATGGCGCAGTTTGCACTCCGCTGGATCCTCATGCAGGAAGCGGTCACCACGGTGATCCCGGGCGCCAAGAATGCCGCCCAGGCGCAGGCCAATAGCGCGGCGAGCGATGTGCCTGCAATTTCACAAGAGGCGATGACGGCGATCGGCGAACTCTACGAAACGCGCATCGCGCCCCACGTTCACCAGCTCTGGTAGTGAGCTTCTGGCCTCAGGGCGGCGTCGGGCGGATCCGCCCGGCGTTTGGCCGGCGCAGGTTGAACAGGTTGCCGGCAAGGATCAGCGCGGCGCCGACGGCCGTCAGCCCGTCCACCCCCTCCGCATAAAGCAGGTAGCCGAGTAGCGCCGAAAGCGGCACCCGCAGGTAATCCATCGGCATCACCACTGTTGCGTCCGCATGCGACAGGGCCTTGGCCATGCAGTAGTGCGCAAATGTCCCCGCAAAGGCGATCACGAAGATCCACGGCCAGATGGCGGCGGACGGCCACACCCAAACCCGAAGCGCCGGCACCAGCCCGACGAAGGACTGGATGATCAGCATCCAGAAGATGATCTTGGTGGCGCTGTCGGAACGGGTCAGGAACTTGGTGGTGATGAAGGAGATGGCAAACACGAAGGCAGCGCCGAGCACGATCACATGGCCCGGGTTGAGCGGCGCCGCACCTGGTCGCAAAATCAGCACGACCCCGACCAGCCCGAACAGGATCGCCACGGACTTCCGCCATGTCAGCCGCTCGCCGAGAAAGCCGGCCGCCATCAGCGCGGCCCAGATCGGTGCCGTAAACTCGATCGCGATCACCTGCGCCATGGGGATCATCGTCAGGCCCATCAGCCAGGCAAACTGCCCGATGTAATGCGCGACATTGCGGCCGATATGACTGGGCAGGATGTTTGTCCGCATCGCCCGGATCCCGCCTTCGCGGTAGACGAGCGGCAGCAGCATGAAGAAGGCGATGACGGAGCGCATCTCCAGCACCTGGAAGACGTCGATCTCGCGGGTGATGGCACGGCCGGACACGGCCATCAGCAGGAGGAGGGCGATCGACGCCATCATCCACCCGGCCGCCTTCATCGTCGATTGACTGCTGTCCACCTGTGCCTCCTCCGTCGCCCAGGCGGAGTCATGCCGCGGCGGACCTAGATAGGATGGAAACGCCGCGCGGGGAAAGCCCGAAACAGCGGCAGGCCACTGTTTTCATTGAGGTGGAGTATGAAGAGCGCCGGCCTACGCGGCGGGCGCCGCTTCCACAAGGTAGCGCAGCCAGACGGTTCCGCCATCCAGCGTTTCGGTGAGCACGTGGCGAAGCGCGCGGCCGGCTGCGGGTTCTTCGCCGGATGCACCCTTGTATTCGAAGATGCTCGGGATGCCCGACAGGCCGTCGATCCCCGGATAGACCAGCAGGCTGATCTCGTCGATCAGTCCGACCTTGAGAAAGGCGCCGTTGATCGTGCCGCCGCCCTGCAGGCAGAGCCGCTCCACCTGGAAACCCTCGCCGATTGCCTCCAGCGCGTGGAGAATTCCCGTATCGCGTTGCTCGGCGAACACATAGGAGACGCCGATCTCGCGGAGTTCGGAAAGATAGGCCTCCGACACCCCCGGACCCAGCACGGCCACGATGTGATCGCCGCCCACTTCGTCGGTCTCATAGGTCAGCCTGCCACGCAAGTCGACGCCGATCGCAAGGCTGCGCCCCTTGCGGTCGCAAAGGTGGTTCTCCCGACGGGTCGCAGGCGCGCCGTCGTCGGGCGCACGTTCCTTGCCGTAATAGGCCATGGTCTTGCGGCCGACGATCCAGCCCGCCGTATCCAGGCGGGTGTAGATATCGTCATAATGGCTGTCGAGCGCGACCGGGTCGATGCCCTCGGCGGGTCCGGTCCAGCGGTCTACAAGCTGGCGGCCATCGACGGAGCTCGTCATGTGGCAGATGATCCGAGGCCTCATGCGGCGTCTCACTTTCCCTGGTATTGTTGGTCGGTCACGTGGTCCATCCAGTCCACGACCTTGCCGTCGACATGCTCCTGGATGGCGATATGCGTCATCGCGGTGGTTGGGCTGGCGCCATGCCAGTGCTTCTCGCCCGGCTCGAACCAGATCACGTCGCCCGGGCGGATCTCCTCGATTGGACCGCCTTCGCGCTGCGCAAGCCCGAGCCCGGCCGTCACGATCACTGTCTGGCCGAGCGGATGCGTATGCCATGCGGTGCGTGCGCCAGGCTCGAAAGTGACGTTGGCCGAGGCCGCCCGACGCGCATCATTGGCGGCAAACAAAGGGTCCAAGCGCACGGTCCCGGTGAACCAGTCGGAAGGTCCCGGCGCTGAGGGCCGTGAGCCGTTTCTGTCGATCTTCATCCATTGCTCCTTTGCGCGACGACCCGCTGGCGGTGCGAATCCACCATGATCCCGGCCTATGTAGTCGCCGCAGCCTTTGACGATTAGACCGTTCCGGGCGTCTTCAGTTTTCGGATTTCCGCATCAATCGGCGTGGTCTGTCAGGTTAACGGTGGCGACCGGCGGTTGGACCACTCGCTTGGCGTTACAAAAAAAGGCGGTTCCGAAGAACCACCTTTTCGTCTGAAACATGAAAAGGCGGCCAAAACGGGAGCCGCCTCTTCGGGATTGGTTGAAGTCTCAGGCCACGTCCGGAAGCCCGCCGATCAGCTTGTCGAGCGTGATCGGATATTCGCGAACCCGCACGCCCGTTGCATTGTAGATGGCGTTGGCGATCGCGGCAGAAACCCCGCAGAGACCGAGCTCGCCGATGCCCTTGGCCTTCATCGGCGAAGACATCGGGTCCGTTTCGTCCATGAAGATCACCTCCTGGTGCGGAATATCCGCATGCACCGGCACTTCGTAGCCGGCCAGGTCGTGATTGACGAAGAACCCGCGGCGCGTATCGACTGCCAGTTCCTCGGTCAGCGCACCACCGGCACCCATGGTCATCGCACCGATCACCTGGCTGCGTGCGGTGATCGGGTTGAGGATGCGGCCCGCAGCACAGACGGCAAGCATGCGGCGGATGCGGGTCTCGCCCGTCGCCACGTCCACGCCGACTTCGACAAAATGCGCGCCGAAGGTCGACTGCTGGTGGGTCTTGTCGAGATCGCCCCACTCGATCGTGTCTTCGCCCACCAGTCCTTCCGAACCGGCAGCCTCCGACAGCGGAACCGAACGGTTGCCCGACCGCACCTGGCCGTCTTCGAAGGCCACGTCGGCGGAGTTGAAGCCAAGCTTCTGCGCT
This sequence comes from Hyphomicrobiales bacterium, assembly GCA_900472675.1. Taxonomy (GTDB): domain Bacteria; phylum Pseudomonadota; class Alphaproteobacteria; order Rhizobiales; family Rhizobiaceae; genus Neorhizobium. The sequence continues at coordinate 15,016 of UCJA01000006.1, read as the reverse complement.
ACGGCTTCGCGCAGCTTGACGCAGGCCGCATAGACACCGGCCGTCGAGCAGTTGGCGCCGAACTGGCCACCAGAACCGGCCGAGACTGGGAAGCGGCTGTCACCCAGATGCACGGCGACCTTGTCGACGCCGAGCCCCATCATTTCAGCCGCCGTCTGCGCGATGATCGTGTAGCTGCCGGTTCCGATGTCGGTCATGTCGGTCTCGACCGTCACGACGCCATCATTGCCGAGCCGCACTCGTGCTCCGGAGGGAAGCAGCATGTTGTTGCGGAAGGCAGCACCGACACCTGTGCCGATCAGCCAGTTGCCCTCGCGTCGGGCTCCGGGCTTGCCACGGCCGGTCCAGCCGAACTTTTCGGCGCCGAGCTTCAGGCAGCCGATCAGGTCCCGGTGCGAGAAGGGACGTTCCGGCTTTTCCGGATCGACCTGCGTGTCGTTGATGATCCGGAACTCGACCGGGTCGAGCCCAAGCTTTTCGGCCATCTCGTCGATCGCGATTTCCAGAGCCATCAGGCCAGGAGCCTCGCCCGGCGCACGCATGGCATTGCCTTCCGGCAGATGCAGGGTGGCAAGCCGCATGGCCGTCATCCGGTTTGCGCCCGCATAGAGAAGACGCGTCTGGTTGACGGCGGTTTCCGGCTGTCCCTCGGGCTGGTCGCCCGACCAGCTTTCGTGCGCGATCGCGGTGATCTTGCCGTTCTCTTCAGCGCCGATCCGGATGCGCTGGATGGTGGCCGGACGGTGGGTCGTGTTGTTCATGATCAGAGGCCGCGGCAGGGTGACCTTAACCGGCCGCTTGGCAGCCTGGGCACCAAGCACCGCGAGAACCGCATCGACGCGAAGGAAAAGCTTGCCGCCGAAGCCGCCGCCGATGAAGGGCGACATCAGGTGGATCTTTTCCTTGTCGACGTCGAGGAAGGTCGCAAGGTCGCCCCGCCACCAGTCGATCATCTGGCTGGACGTCCATACGCTCACCGCATCGCCGTTCCAGGCCGCGATCGAAGCATGCGGCTCCATCATGGCATGGCTCTGGTCAGGGGTTGTGTAGGTTTCTTCCATGGTGACCGGTGCCGAAGCAAACGCCGCCTGGAAATCACCCGCCTTTGTGTCAGGCTCCTGTTTTTCGTCGGGCTTTACGGCCGTCTTCATCGCTTCCTTGAGGTCGAAGACGCCCTTTTCCTCGGTGTAGGAAACCTTGATCAGGGCTGCCGCGGAGCGTGCCTGCTCGAAGGTCTCGGCAACCACCAGGGCAATCGCCTGATGATAGTGCTGGACCTCGTCGCCGCCGAACAGCTTGACGGTGTTGAACTTGCCCTTCTTGCGGTCGCCGATCTCAGGCGCGGTCACCACGGCAATCACGCCGGGTGCCTTCTTGGCAGCCGAAACGTCCATGGAGTTGATCCGGCCCTTGGCGATGGAGGCGCCGACTGGGTAGCCATAGGCATAGGAGAGCTTGGGGTCGTGCCACTCATAGGCATACATGGCCCGGCCGGTGGTCTTCAGCTGGCCATCGATGCGCGGGATCGGCTTGCCGACGACCTTGAGCTGGTCGATCGGATTGGTGGTTGCTGGTGTATCGAACTGCATGGCTCAGCCCTTCGCTTCGGCGATCGCGGCGCCGAGCGCGCGCTCGACGAGATCGACCTTGAATCGGTTCTGCTCGGTCGGACGGGCGTCCGCGAGAAGAATGGATGCCGTGGCGCGGGCGCCCTTGGGCAGTTCGGCCTCGGCCGCTTCCACGCGCCATGGCTTGTGGGCCACACCACCGACGGCAACCCGACCCGTACCATCCGGCTGGATGATCGCGCCGACCGAAATTAGCGCGAAGGCGTAGGACGCGCGATCGCGAACCTTGCGGTAGATCTGCTTGCCGCCGATCGGCGCCGGCAGCACCACGGCGGTAATGAACTCGCCCTGCTCAAGCACGGTCTCAATATGCGGCGTGTCGCCGGGCAGCCGGTGGAAGTCTGCCATCGGGATCGCCCGCTTGCTGCCGTCCGGCTTGACCGTCTCGACCACGGCATCCAGCGCCCGCATGGCAATCGCCATGTCGCTCGGGTGAGTGGCGATGCAGGCATCGCTAACGCCGACGACGGCATTCTGACGGGAGTAGCCGCCGATGGCGGAACAGCCGCTGCCCGGAGTCCGCTTGTTGCACGGCTGGTTGGTGTCGTAGAAGTAAGGACAGCGCGTCCGCTGCAAAAGGTTGCCAGATGTGGTCGCCTTGTTGCGCAGCTGCCCGGAAGCACCGGCCAGAAGCGCACGCGACAGCAGGCCATAGTCCCGGCGAACGACCTCATGCGAGGCAAGATCGGTATTGCGCACCATGGCGCCGATCCGAAGGCCGCCGTCCGGCGTGGCCTCGATCGTGTCGAGACCAAGCCCGTTCACGTCGATCAGATGGGTCGGCGTCTCGATCTCGAGCTTCATCAGGTCAAGAAGGTTGGTACCGCCGGCGATGAACTTGGCTTCCCGGTTGCCGGCAGCCGCCTGTGCTGCCGCCTCGACGGAGGAAGCACGCTCATAGGTAAAGGCTCTCATGCTTTGATCCCCGCAACTTCGGATATGGCGTCGAGAATATTGGAGTAGGCGCCGCACCGACAGATATTGCCGCTCATGCGTTCGCGCACCTCGTGTGCCGTCATCTGTGCCTGGGCGGTCAGGTCGCCGGTCACATGGCTCGGGATATTCGCCTTGATCTCTTCGATCACGGCGATGGAGGAACAGATCTGCCCCGGCGTGCAATAGCCGCACTGGAAGCCGTCGTGCTTGACGAAGGCAGCCTGCATCGGGTGCAGATTGCCGGGCTCGCCGAGACCTTCGATCGTGGTGACCTGGTCGCCATCGTGCATGACCGCAAGCGACAGGCAGGAATTGACGCGACGGCCGTCCACCATGACGGTGCAGGCACCGCACTGGCCATGGTCGCAGCCCTTTTTCGTGCCTGTCAGGTGAAGATGCTCGCGCAGGGCATCAAGCAGCGTGGTGCGGTTGTCGACGTCAAGTTCGCGCCTCTCGCCGTTGACGGTGAAGGATAGTTTCGTCGTAAGGTTCATTGCTCGTCCCGCGGGCTGTGCCGCCGCTTTACCGGCGACTCCGGTCACCGCGACAGCCGCGGCTGACGAGACAATTAGGTTCCGGCGCGAGATTTCAAGTTCGATCGGGCTCTGCATGTCCATTTCCAGTTCGTGTTCGAATGGTGCGGGACATGCGTTTGCATCGCTCGTGCACGTCCCCTGACGCCCCTAACGCGCGAGATTCGGATTTTGCGCTTCCGTTCACGGGATGGTGTAGTCGAAGGGATCGCGATGCTGTGTGGCGTCAGTTCGCGGTCACCGGGCCGGACCGCAGCGTCACGCGGGTGAGCTCCGAGGGACGTCCGAGGCGCAGCGCAAAGCCCGGCCAGAGCGCCGTGCCGTTGTTGACGTAGAGCGTCATCCCGTCGACCTGGTAGAAGCCGGAGACCAGGCCGTTGTTGGCGCGCGCCACCAGACGGTCCAGCCCGAACACCATGCCGCCATGCGTATGGCCGGAAAACTGCGCCTTGACCCCGAAGGATGCATTGCGCGCGGCGCCTTTCGGCTGGTGGTCGAGCAGGATCACCGGCGCACCCTCGGGCGCACCTCGAATGGCCATGCCGATATCCGGCGGCGGCGCGCCTGTTCTCGCCGCGGAGAGATCCGTGACGCCGGCAATGACGAGGTTCTCCCCGTTCCGCGTGATCACCCGGTGGCTGTTGATCAGCACCTGCATGTTCAACCCGGTATAGGCCGTCATCCAGCCTGCGTAGTCGAAGAAGTATTCGTGGTTTCCCGGAACCGTCAGGACACCATCGCGGGCGCGAAGCCCGGCCAGCGGTGCCACGTCGTCCCGCCGGTTGTCATGGCTGCCGTCGATCAGGTCGCCGGTAATGACGATCAGGTCCGCATCGAGCGCATTGGTGCGCGCCACGACCTTCTCCGTCCAGGACGCCGGAAACAGACGGCTGATATGCAGGTCCGTCAACTGCACCATCCGGTAACCCTCGAAGGCTTGAGGCAATCCGGGGATGGTGATCTCGATGTCCTTGAGCGGCGGAACCCGGATCGCCTGAATAACCCCCAATGCGGAGAGACCAACGGCCAGGATCCCGAGCGTGTACCGCAGGCCGGCTGGAACCGCCGGGAAATGCCCCTTGAAGGGCAACATCAGCAGCGAAACCACGTCCAGTGCGATCTGGCAAAACGCCAATAGGATGGTGACACCCATCAGAAAGTTGAAGGCGATGATCAGCGGCCGCGGGAACTCCGGCGAAAACACCGAGCCCGACGAGAGGCGACTGAACAGAAGATACTGCGAGGCCACCAGAAGCAGGATGGAAACGGCCGCCTTGATCGACCACAGCCACGGCAGCGGCAGGATGAAACGCGTGACGACCACCAGCCAGGGCAGGCCGAAAATGAGATGAAACATCAATGAAAACCTGGTTGCATGGCGACGTGTACGAAGGGGAGGGGGCGGCAGATCAATAACCTCGGCTTACATACCCCGTTGGTCGAAATGGCGCGCGCCTTTTTGCCACGCAAGATGGCCGGAGCATGCGGTGCTCCGGCCATCAACCTCTGAAAGGTCAGACTGTGATCTGGCCTTCGTCCTTGCCGTCCCAGTAGCGGATGGTCTTGGCCGCGACGCGGATCATCACCACGCCGGGCGTATCCATGCCCTCGGGAAAATACCGGTCGAGATCCTTGGTCCAATGGTCGGCAAAGGTCGCCTTGTCGGTGGACAGCGACGCATCGCCTTCGACGGCAACGAACAGCGGTGGGCCGCCAAGCATGCCCACGGCGCCTGTGTAGCTCAGGCCGACCTTGCTGTTGGCACGGATCTCGGCAATCTTGCGGGACTGCTCGTAGGCGAAGAAATAGCTGTCGCCGTCATAGTCCACGTCGCCGTTGTTGCTCATCGGCCGGGCCGTCTGGCCGCCATCGGCAGACTGCGTGCTCAGCATCGCGAAGTCGAGCTTCGCCATCTTCTTGGAAAGGTCGGAAAGCGTTAAGTCGGACATGAATGCTCCTTGGATTGCAGCCGAAATGGGTGCTGCCCATCGAAACCACTGTCTTCCGATGTTTGTTCCCCGGCAGACCGCAGCGGGCTCGACGCCGAGCGCTTTGGCAATGGGCCGACCAATCACTATGGAGATCCTATTTCTTCGCTCATGGATCCCAATCGAAACCCTATGGGCTTGTCGCTAGATGTGTCTGGCAGCGCGATATGTCTCGCGCCGGTAAGGACATGTCACATGTACGCACGGTTCAGCTCTTTCTTTTACATTCACATGGCAGAGGCGCGGGCGCAGCGGCAGAGACTTGCCAAAACCCGCAAGGCCGCCGGAAACGACGTCGTCACACCGGATCGAGCCGGAATTGTGAAAGCGTCCGCACTCATCGTCTCGCTGACGGTTCTGGTGCTTGGCGGCCTGCTGGCCGTCAGTGTGATCCTTCGCCTGGCCGCCGCCTGATGTCTGGCTCGCAGCCTGCCGACCGGATTCGGAGACATGCCGCCGCTATGAAGCCGGTTGAAGGGACGAAACGTCTGGCCCTGACTGCATTGACGACACCCTTTGCAGGGGCAGCAATCGACGAAGCTGCCCTGGAACGGAGCATTGACGGTCAAGTTGCCGCCGGAATGGATGGCCTCGTCGTTCTCGACGTGATCGGTGAAGGTCCAACGCTCGACGACAAGGAGCGTTTCCGGATCATCCGCATATGCCTTCGCCACGCCGGCGCCCGCATACGGACCATCGCGGCAACGGGAACCAACTGCACCCGCACATCCCTGGAGCGGACAAAGCGTGCCATCGACCAGGGCATCGAGGAGGTCCTCGTGACCGTGCCGTATTATTCCAAGCCACAGGTCTTCGGCGTGATCGACCACTTCGCGCAGATCGCGGCTTGCGGCGTGCCCGTCATCGTCGATGACGACCCGGGCCGCACGGCGAAGGATTTCGGTGAGGCCCTGCTGCGTGGTCTGATCCCCATCGAAAATATAGACACCGTGTGTCACGGCCCGCGCCGAACGGGATATTTCGGAAGCCTTGCGCCCGATCTGAAACGACGCTTTGTCCACCTCTCGCGCGATGATGAGGACGTGTCCGCCATGATCCGGTTGGGCGCCTCCGGCTGTCTGTCTAGCCTCGCCAATGCGCTGCCGGGTGAAATCCGGCACCTGGTCGATACCGGGGCTTTGGGAGGCGGGAGCGAAGCCGATGCCTTGCGATCGCTCATTCAGGTGATCGGTCGAGACGATCTCGCGGCGCTGAAGGAGGCGATCTCGTTCCTTCATCAGGCTCCGGCAGACGTGCGTCTGCCGCTCGTCAAGGCTGACGCCGAAACAATCAAGGGCGTTCGACACGCATTTGCGCCGTTCGCCCCGTGCCAACAGGCCAGTCACGCCGCAGCCTGACCTCAACACAATCTCCATCAATCTCAAGGGTGACTTATGCCGACTGCTATCGAAGAGACACATGCTCCCGCCTCCGATCCGTCTCCCCTCCCATCGGCTTTGGTTCGTCACGCCGAGTGCCGGTTTGTGATCGGACAGCATGCCGATGGAGCGTGGTTCGTCACGGACCGTCTCGGCCAGATCGGCGGGATTTTTGTAAGCGAGACCGCGGCTAGACATTTTGCCTTCGAAGAGAGCTTCGGCCACCCGGAAGAGATCGAGGTCGTGCAGGAGCCTGCTCCGGGGCTCACCGCCATGAAGGCTGCATAGGGCCAGGCCCGGTATAACGCGCCATGACAGGCGTCCTTCAAAGGGTGATCTCGTGATGTCCGATCAACTGACGCGGTTGCGCAAGGCCATTTACCCACGCTCAGGCGCATCTCCTCGCATCACGATAACCGGCTGCGTTCTGGTCCTGATCATCGTGCTCGTCGCTGCCCGCGCAATAACCGCTTTCTCTCACGCGTGACCCGACGTGAAGCGTGCAAGCGATCGGGCAGGGTCGGACATTACATCAAAGCTTGCACACCCATTCCGGAGCGGCTAGGCTAACAACTTGAAATTGCAGTGCTTGAGACGTTTCTGAATAGATTATGAGTGCATTCAATACGATATCCCGGGAGCTCATCGATGCATGGCTTCAGCGCGGCGAGACGACGGTTCCGGAAGACCTCTATGCGGGCGTGATCGATCGCCTCAACGTCAAGATGGCGCTCTCCGTCGTGGTGACGAGCGCCGATGATCCCTATGATTGGCGGTTCCGCCGCGTAAAGGACTTCGGCTTCAAGAGCCGTCTGCTGACCCAGATGAAGCAGCAGTTTCCGGATGCAGCCCTGCGCGATCTTGATCGGGGCTTCATCGATGATGCGGTCATTCCGGCCTACACCCGCGCGCTGGAGGTGGGGCGTCCGCTGTTGGAACTGGTCACTACACGACTTCTGGGCGTGCGGATCGGCTACCAGCGCCTCATCCTGCCGCAGAAGAGCGAGGAAGGGCCGGCCTGGTGCATCAGTCTCGTGGAGGGACGCTTCTTCGTTGCGCCGGTCAAGGAGGCAAAGACCGACATCACCGATGACAATATCATCCAGCTCTTGATCGAGGGGCAGACCACCAAGGAAATCGGTGCCCTCCTGCATCTGTCGCCACGAACCATCGAGCACCGGATCGACCGCCTGAAAACCCGGTTCGAGGCAAGGAACGTGGTTCATCTGGTGGCGAAACTGGTCGCCAGCCAGATGGATGGAAGCAAGACGGAAAAGAGCCCTTAGGCTACTTCAGACCCTTCCGGCTGGCGGCAGCCAATACCCTCAGCGATTCTCCACGGTGGCAGGTGAGGAGCGCCACAGGCTCGCAAAGCTGTGACCAACCTTCCAGGGCTCGACGTTTGCGCCCTCGTCTGCACAAGGAGACGCAACAGGATCGCGCTCCATCTCGAATTCGTCGTCAAGAACGATCCCGAACAAAAGGCACTCGCTGCGATATTCCCCGCGTTCCCGGCTTCTGAACTTCAGCTCGGCTTTCGTCACCAGCGCGTCGAGTTTGCGGTCCTTCCAGACCACGCCGCCGAAATCACTCACCGCAGTATCGACGCCTGCCAGTTCCCAGCCATCCTTGCGCTGTGCCTCCACCCATCTGGACAGGTCGCGATAAGCGGGCGAGGACGCTTTCGGGTTAGCCGGTTCTCCCGGCGCCGGAAAAATCGAAGCCTTCAGCGCACTCGTGAACTTTGTGAGCCGCGCCGTAGCCGCCGGGCCGTTGGTTTTCTGAAGTTCGGCCTCGACAACGACCTGCTTCGATTTCTCCTCCTCGCGGCGCAGGTTCGCCATTCGCGCCTCTTCCTCAGCCGCGAGCCGCTCGGCTTCTGCTTGCTTTGTCTTCTCCAGCTTGACGGAGGCAAGATCACCGGCAGCTTTTTCGACAGCCGAATTCTCTATCCATATCGGCAGGAAGGCGTAGTGCCGTTCGTCTCGCGTCAAAGCTTGTGAAAGCTGCTGAAGGGACTTGGAAGAGCCGTATACGACGCGGCATTCGTCACGCAGGATCATCGGGTAGAGCTGCTCCAGGCTCTGTCCAACGGCCACCGTCGAGGCCTGGGACGTTTCAACAAGACTGTTCACCGCCTTCAGCATCTCCTGATGGGCGGCTGTATCTTCGATAGCCGCAACGCAGAGAGGCCCTGCCTTGATCGGGATCTCCAAAGCTCCAAATCCCGCCCGGGAGCCGGCTTGGACGCCGGCTGCGATGTCAGCCACGAGAGCCTGCTCCTCGCTTTCTCGCGCGGCGAGCCTGGCGTAGTTGATGGGTTCGAATGGACGAAGCTTCTTGGCTTCGAGCGCATCCAAGAAGGCAACGGCAAAGCTTGGAGATGCTTCCAGAAACGCCTTCCGTCCGATCATCAGCACATCGGCGCGCTGCAAGCTCCTGGTCGTGCACGCCGAGATCTCGACGGCCCTGGCTCCCATCGGGGCGAGAATAGCGCGTAGACCCCGCTTGATCGAGGGCGTCTCGACGATCCCGAACAGGCAGACATTGGCCGTCTCCTTGGTAAAGGAGAAGCCGCCATTCAGCGTTCGCACCAGTGACGGCGCGTCTGCCGAGGCATTGAACAGGGGAACCACCTCGGCACTCGCGCTGCCCAGAAGGATGGCATTGTTGGGTGTCACTGCGAACGGCGCAGTGGTGTCTCCCGGCTGGACAGGAGGGCTCTCTGCGCTGGCGCCTGCGTAGCCGGAGAGTTCCTTGACCAGCCCGGCCTTTGCGATCGTCACCCCCAGTGACCGCTGCGCGTCCTGAAGGCGATCGAGATCTTCCGACGGAAGAACATCGGCAAGCAGCTTCAGCTCCTGAACAACCTCGGGCAGCTTCGGCGATGAGATATTGGCAGCGACCCATCTGGTCAGCGCGGTGCGCGCCAATTCAAGATCCCGTCGAACGGCGGAAACTTGCTTTCCGCGATCCTCGGCACGCTCCTTGTCCCGTGCCACCGCAAAATCGCCGTAGCCTGCAAGAGGCGTCAGAAGCAGCACAAGCGCGGACGACGCCTGCTCGAGATTGGACGTCGTACCTGCCGGTAACGTGGCCCCGAGCACCGAAGCCTTGTCGGCAACTTCGATCAGGTTGGGGATCTGAGGGTTCAACCGGATGAATACCTGCGCATCGTCCAGAACGACGCTTGCCTTGGCACGAGCGGTTTTCAGATCGGCGGCAATAGCCCGCTCATAGGTCGTCTTGTCGGCAAACCCGCGCTCCCGCGCTTTCTGGAAGCTGTCCTTGTCCGAAAACCCGGAGGATCGGAAAGCCACATAGTCTGTGCGGCTGTCGATCCTGAAGCGCGAAGCAGCCCGATACTCGTTCGCCTCCTCGAAGCCTCCGACCCGTGCCTTGCGGAACTCGTCCGCAGTCTCAAATCCCGCCCGCAAGGCAGCGTCCGCCTCCTGTTGCGTAAGAAAGCCACGCTGCTTGGCCTGCAGCAGCGCCTGCGGCGTGCTGAACCCGCCTTTGAGGGCTTCGGTGTAGGTAGCGCTGTCTTCGAAGCCAAGAGTTCGAGCAGACTGGCGTTCGGCGACCGAGCGAAAGCCGTCCTGGGCGCTCTGCTCGATCATGTTGAACCCGTATTCGTCGATGTAGTCGCCTGGAGGAGATCCAAACGCAGCCGTATAGGCCTCGAAAGCTTTGACGGTTCCCGGCCCCATCAACCCGTCCGTCAGCCCGGTATAGAGCTTCAGGCGTGTCAGGGCTAACTGCAGGCGCCGGACCGATGTGATCAGCGCCGATTGGCCGATCAGATCGGTCGAATTGCTTGAGCCGTAACTGTGGGAGATGAGCTGGTCGAAGCCTTCGCCACTGCTCAGGAACGCATCCATCGGGATGAGCCTCAGCGCCTTGAGGGTCATCAGGTTGGGTTTGGCCTTGTCCTTGAAGAGCGTCCCGGCCAGCACGGCATAAGAACCATTGCGCGCATGGACGATGACGGTCGGGCCCAGCGTCGCGGCAAAACTTTGAGCGACGACACTCGCCTGTTCGTAACTGGGTCTGCTGGAGACCACCAGCCATATCGAATTCGGCAGAGCGGCCTGCACTGAAACGTCATGCACGAACGAGTGGCTGGGGGCAGGGAGATCGCCAAGGGGAAGGTAGGGTGTCGCTATTGCAGAATGTGCGGCTAAAATTGCCGCCAGTGAAACCAAGCAGCCGACCTTCAAACGTCTACGCACTGTACACCCCTACTACTTTTACGACCTCGACTGTATTCGATGTATGAGTGTTTGCAACGGCACAATGCATGTTCAGGTAGTAGTTCTCCTTTGATGTTAAGAAGAATCTCATGCTAGAGTTAACCGCTCAGGAGTTGACGCTTGGCAACTGAGGCATCAGTGGAGCTTCGTTCTGTCCGGGCGGACTTGAGGGCGCGCGCGGCACTGCTCCGGTCAAGGAGGCGAAGGCCGACATCACCGATGACAATATCATCCAGTTCTTGATCGAGGGGCAGACCACCAAGGAAATCGGTGCCCTCCTGCATCTGTCGCCACGGACGACCGAGCACCGGATCGACCGCCTGAAAACCCGGTTTGAAGCAAGTAACGTGGTTCATCTGTTGGCGAAACTCGTCGCCATCCAGATGGATGGAAGCAAGACGGAAAAGAGCCTTTGGGCTACTTCAGACCCTTCCGGCTGGCGGCGGCCCGCGCCTGGAGCGCATCCAGGGAAAGGCCGGTGCTTGCCGATGCGATGCTGTAGAGCGCGGTTCCGATGTCCTTCGTCTTGAAGGCAACTCCCTTGTCGCCCTGGCTCTGGTTGAATCCGAGGAAGTTTCCATCCCGGTCTAGAAGCAGATGCAGACCGAAAAACATCTGGTCAAATTCACGACTGCGCGGCTGGTAGAGGTTCGCGCCGCCCGCGACCGTATCCAGGTCGCCGTCGAAGTTGGCGATGAACATCTGCGTGACCGCAAAGACATCCTGGCTGCGACCGGTGACGATCTCGCCGAACTTGCAGGACCCGAGGTAGGGTGCGTTCGGCAGAACGGAGGAGCGGATGGCCTTGCGCAGCCGGTGCTCGGCCGGAAGCTTCGAGGTAAACAGGTCGCTGGCATCGTCTCCGAGAATGGAAAGATTTTCCTTCGTCGCCGCAATCACCTCGGCCACGGCCATGTTGGCGGTGATCTTCCGGAACTTCTTGGCGGATGTCGCCATCGGCTCGGGTTCGCCGCTCTCGCCGCTGAACCACCGGGCATAGCGAGCCGAGAGAGCCGCAGCCTCCGAAGGGGCCAAGCCGGCGGCGAGCGCCGAATTGGCTATTTTTTTCACGTCATCGCCGAAGCGGGCGCCATACTGGAGGTTCGATGCCGTCGTCATGGTGCTCCCTCTATTTTAGTTAGATCGAAAGTAGACCTGAGGTATTAAGGGGCTGGTGTCAGTGGCTTCGTATTTTCCCCCTCCCTTTCGCAAGTAAGTGCTTTGAAATGACCTGTCATTTGGCCGTCCAGCAACGGCGGGGGGATGCCGGGCCGAGTATTGACGGGGTAGGGAGCCTTGCCCCCTATCCCTCAGTGTTCCTGATGACGCAGGTTTAACCGGATGGCTGCGCTCTCAGGCTGCGATCAGCTTTTCTGTGTCGAGGGTCTCGAACATGCGCTCGAGGTTCAGGAAACAGATCATTCCGTCGGGCTGCGCAATAATACCATCGGCATAATGCATGCCCGACGAAATGCTGATCTCCGGGATCGGCTGAAGCAGGCTTTCGGGGATTGTCAGAATGTCCGAAACCCGGTCGACCACAAGGCCGATCGCCGTACCGTGAACCTCGGCCACCACAATGGCGCTGCGCTCGTTCGGCTCCGTGCTTCTCATGCCGAGCTTGTTGGCCAGATCGATGATCGGAATGACGGTTCCGCGCAGGTTCATGACACCGAGAACATCGGCGGGCGCATGCGGAATAGGCGTTGCCACGCCCCACCCGCGGATTTCGCGGATGGTTGTCGTGCGCACGCAGAACTCCTGATCGTGCAGGCGGAATGCGATGATTTCGAGCGTACCCGATTTGCCGGTGGAGGGGACTGGAGCGTTCATCAAAAATTCTCCCAGCTTTCCTTGACGGCGGCATTGCCGGAGAAGGCCCTCGCAACCTGCCCCGCCATCCGGCGGACCGGCGACTGGACCGGGCGGTGCGCGGGGCCGGCGACGCTGACGGACGCGGCCGGGCGGGCTGCGCCGCCCAGTTGGAACTGGGCAATCAGCTCGCGCAGGCGGCCGCTCTCGGTGGCGAGCGATGCGCCGTTAGCACTGGTTTCCTCGACCATGGCGGCGTTCTGCTGGGTGACCTGGTCCATCTGGTTGACGGCAGTATTCACTTCGCCGAGGCCAACCGACTGCTCTTTTGCGGATCGCGCAATCGAATCCATGTGGGTGTTGACGGTGATGATGTAGCCCTCGATGGTCTTCAGGGCTTCACCCGTCTCGCTGACCAGCCTGACGCCGTTCTGCACCTCGACGGACGAGTTGCGGATTAGATCCTTGATCTCCTTGGCCGCCTGCGCCGAACGTTGGGCGAGTTCACGAACCTCTTGGGCAACGACCGCAAAGCCTCTTCCGGCTTCACCGGCGCGGGCGGCTTCGACGCCCGCATTCAGCGCCAGGAGATTGGTCTGAAAGGCTATCTCGTCGATCACCCCGATGATGTTGGAGACCTGGTTGGAGGACTGCTGGATTTTCTGCATCGCGTCGACAGCGTCTGCGACGACCTTGCCGGATTTGGCAGCACTCTCATTGGCAAGGACCGCAACAGTTCGCGCTTCATCGGCACGCTTGGACGAGTTGGCGACGTTCACCGTGATCTGGTCGAGCGCGGCTGCCGTTTCTTCGAGCGACGCCGCCTGCTGTTCCGTGCGCTTCGACAGATCGTCGGCGCTGGCGCTGATCTCACGGCTTCCATTGTCGATCGCACCGGTCGCTTCGGCGACGGCCCGCAGTGTGTCGGACAGTTGCGCAACCGTTGCGTTGAAGTCGGCCCGCAGCGTTTCGAAATCGGCAGCGAACGGCTCTGCCAGCTGGAAGGTCAGATCACCCTTCGAAAGATATTGCAGGCCCTTGCCCAAGCCGGAGGTCGCCTGAGCCATGTCTTCCGCCCTGAGACGGTCGGCTTCGGCTGTTTGAACGCGCGTCACTTCCGCATCGCGTCTCATGCTATCGGATTGGGCCGTCAACGCTTCGGTCTTCAGACCGTTGTCCTTGAAGACCTGCACCGCTTGGCACATGCCGCCGATCTCGTCCCTGCGGTCCGTACCCGTAACGGTGACGGTAAAATCGGAGTTAGCAAGCCGGGCCATGGTTTCGGCCAGCGATGTGATCGGGGCAACCATCCAGGCACGGATGGCAAAATAGCCGCCCATGAGCACAACGACCAGGCCGCCCATGACGATCGCAAAGGTCTTCATGATCGTCGACTTGGAAACCTCGGTAAGTGCATCGCTCTTGTCATCGGCGCTTGTGACGGCTGCGTTGGATGCAGCGATGATCTTATTTTCAATCGGCCCGAACAGCGGCTGGCAACTGGAGATGAACAGGGACTGGGACGCCTTGATATCCGTCTCTGAGGAGGCAACACTGGCCAGGTCTGTCGTGGGTTTGCAGCTTTCCGCAAGAACCTTCAGCGCATCGGTTTTCATGCTGCCGAAGCTCGTCTCCAAGGGCATTGCCGCTATGGCAGTGTCGAAGTATTTGGCCACACCCACCTGGGCAGCCTTCAGATCCTCAACTGCACGCTTGCTATCGGCTTCCGAGCGCAAGATCGTCATTTCGGCAATGTTCGCGCGCGCCGACTGGAACGCCCGGTTCGCCCGTATGAGGGATTGCGCAGCGTGCGCCTCCCCCGTGAGAAGTTCACTGTAATTGGTGTCGATCGTCCAGATCTGGGTTGCGGAGTAGGTTACCACGCCAAGGATAAACAATCCGAACGCAGCCATGATGGTGAGGAATTTCCCGATAATCGAGATGTTTTTCATGACGATTTCCTGCCACGCCGCTCGCGAAGTGGGCGTGCATTTGAGTAATATGCCAAGAAAGCAAAATCATTCTGCCAAGGAAAAGGCCGGAAACGGACGTCATGTCAGTTAAATTTAAGAAAGTCAGAACATAAGGGGCCGCTTTAATTAATATATGATAACTAGGTATTCGAATAATATTTCGGCAGAAAAGGATGGTGTGGCGGTAAGGCAAAATAAATTTGCGCAACGTCAAGACTAGAGGCTGAATAGCTTATTTATATGCTCAGACGGCCTTCGCGGCCGTCGCCGACAGCTCTTCCAGATCGAGATCCCGCTCCAGGTCATGCAGCGTCTCGTCGCTGATCTGGTGGGCGCGGTGAAGGCGCACGAGTTCGGCGCGACCTGCCCTGACCGCCTCAAGGACGAGGTCGTAATGGGCCATGATCTCGCCCACGAAGGTCTCTCCATCGTCCGCGTTCTGGGATGCCTGCTCGGCGCGCCGCTGGAAGCCTTCGAGCAGTCGGGGGTGGGCGAGCGTTCCATCCTCGGCATA
>UCJA01000010.1 GCA_900472675.1 Hyphomicrobiales bacterium | reverse complement strand
TTCTTCACCCGGTCCTGGTGGCGCAGCCGCTCGAAGGGGCTGGCCTTGAGGTGCCGGATCGATGCGATCGCACCGGCGGCCAGCGCCGGAGGTATGGCCGTCGTGAAGATGAAGCCTGAGGCGAACGAGCGGATGAAGTCGCAAAGCGCGGTCGAGGCCGCGATATAGCCGCCCATCACGCCGAACGCCTTGCCGAGCGTGCCTTCGATCACGGTGATCCGGTCCATCAGGCCTTCGCGCTCGGCAATGCCGCCACCGCACGGGCCGTACATGCCAACCGCATGCACTTCGTCCAGATAGGTCATCGCGCCGTATTTGTCGGCGAGATCGCAGATTTCCTTGATCGGTGCGATATCGCCATCCATCGAATAGACGCTCTCGAAGGCGATCATCTTCGGCGCCTTCGGATCGGCAGCCTTCAGCTTGGCCTCGAGATCGGCGAGATCATTGTGCTTCCAGATCACCCGCTCGCACTTGGCATAGCGGATGCCCTCGATCATCGAGGCATGGTTCAGCGCATCGGAAAAGATGATCAGCCCGGGGATCTTCTGGCCGAGCGTGCCGAGGCTTGCCCAGTTGGAGATATAGCCGGAGGTAAAGACCAGCGAGGCTTCCTTGCCATGCAGGTCGGCCAGCTCCTGTTCCAGGAGAACATGGTAGTGGGTGGTGCCAGAGATATTCCGGGTGCCTCCCGCACCCGCGCCACAGTGCTCGATCGCCTCGTGCATGGCCGCCACCACCGAAGGGTGCTGGCCCATGCCCAGATAGTCGTTCGAACACCAGACCGTGACGTCGCGGACACCTTCCAGCGTATGACGCGTGGCGCGCGGGAAACTGCCCCGGTGCCGCTCCAGATCGGCAAAAACCCGGTACCGACCTTCCTGGTGCAGCGCCTCAAGCTCGCCCTTGAAAAATGCCTCGAAATCCATGTCTCACTCCAGCTGTTACGGCACCGATAGGACGAAGCCGCGAACGGGTATTTGATATGCGTCAAGCAGCCCGCGACGGATCAAGGCCAGGGCTGGCTTACCAGCCACTGGCAACGACGGCAGGCTGGAGTTGAGGGGCAATCAGAGGCAGGCGACCCGAAGAGGGGACGCGGCGTCTCTATCATGGAGACCGTGCCGTCCAGCAGCTGATTCTATCTCATTTCGGAACAGCTGCATTGACGTCGATCAAACAGGCGACGTCCATCAGGCTGGAGCGCTGTGCAGCCTTCGGCCCGTAAACACATAGCCGACGCCGCGCACCGACTGGATCAGCAGTGGATCCCTCGGATCCTCCTCGATCTTTTTACGCAACCGGACGATTTGGGCATCGATGGCCCGGTCGAAGGCTTCCAGATCGCGGTTGCGGGTGAGGTTCATCAGCGTCTCGCGCGACATGACCCGACCCGGATTGCGCACAAAGACCAGGAGCATGTCGAATTCGCCGCTAGTCAGTGTGACATCCTTGCCATCCGGCGCAGTCAGGCGGCGACGCGCTACATCCAGCAGCCAACCATCGAACTGCAGCGTATCCACATCGCCTCCGGCAGGCGCGCTGGGCTGTTCCGTCACCGTGCGCCGGCGAAGGACGGTGCGAAGCCGCGCCAGAAGCTCGCGAAGATGGAAAGGCTTGGCGATATAGTCGTCCGCACCGATCTCCAGACCCACCACCTTGTCGGTGATATCGTCCTGCCCGGTCAGCATCAGGACCGGCAGGTCGGACGTGGCCCGCAGTTCCTTCAGCAGTTCGAGACCGTTTTCGCCATTGGGCAAAACCAGGTCGAGGAACACAGCGACATATCGGGTCTTCGCAAGCTCGGCGCGCATGGAAGCGCCATTGCCGACTCCTGTGACCTTGAAGCCGTTATCATCGAAATAGCGGATCAGCATTTGTCTGATCCGAGCGTCGTCGTCCACGACCAGAATGCGATCGGGTTCCATGGCTCTCACTTGTGTCGCGGTACTATCGTGAGAGCGTTAGCAAAGGATGTCGTTCCGCGCTACCGTTCTGATTGTCGCGGTGAAATCACAACCGGACTTGAGGACGCCGCGCGAACCCGACGGGCACGGAATTTCAGGCCGTGGGAGGCCCGACGTCGTCGTCGGAGAGGATGCGCCATGCGGCTCCCTCCAGATCGTCATACTGGCCGCTGCGCAGCGACCAGAGGAAGGCGACCAGTCCCATGCCCCCCATGAAGAGGGCAATCGGGATCAGATAAATCAGCATGTTCATGCGGGCGTTACCTCGTAGACCGGCCCCTTCACCGATAGCGACGCCCAGGACTTCTTTTTTCTGCTGTCCATGCGCGTTAGCCTCAGGGCATTGACAACGACGATCAGCGACGAGGTCGACATGGCGATGGCGGCGATCAGCGGCGTTGCGAGACCTGCCATGGCAACCGGCACCGCCAGCACGTTGTAGCCGATTGCAAGGGCAAAGTTCTGGCGGATCAGCCGCGCAGCCTGCCGCGCGACGTCCACAGCCTGGGGCACGACGTCCAGCCGGTCGTTGAAGAAGACGAGATCGGCGGCCTGGCGACCCACGTCAGATGCGGTGGACGGTGCCATGGAGACATGCGCCGCGGCCAGCGCCGGCGCATCATTGATGCCGTCGCCGACCATGAGAATGCGGTGGCCGCCCGCGCTGAGACGGGCGATCTCGTCGACCTTCTGCTTCGGCGTCAACCCGCCGAGGGGAAGGTCGATGCGCAGTGCGCGGGCGGTGGCGTCCACCACGCTCTGCCTGTCCCCCGATACCATTGCCGTGGAAAACCCTGCTGCCTGCAGGCGCGACACCGCCTCAGCCGCGCCGGGGCGCAGCGTATCTTCGAAGAAGAACCGGGCCATAAGGACGCCGTTGCGAGAAAGGACCACTTCGGTTAGCGGCGCGTCGGACGCAGATGTCTTAAGCGGCGTCCCGCAGGCATAGGCTTCGTTGCCAAGCCGGTAGGTATCCGCTCCATGAATAGCCTCCAGTCCGCCGCCGGCGATTTCGCTGACCTGGTCGAAACGGGAAAGGGTGGTGGCGCAGCTGCGGACCAGCGCCCGGGAAAGCGGGTGGCGCGAATGGGTGGCAAGGGCCACGGCCGTCGCCAGCGCGTCGATCTCGCCTTCGGCTGTGGCATCCGTGCGCACCAGCATCGGGCTCCCGAGTGTCAGCGTGCCAGTCTTGTCGAAGGCGACGCCGTCGATTTCCGCCAGTCGCTCCAGTGCCGAACCATCCTTCACCATCACGCCGTTGCGAAACAGCTCTCCGGCTGCAACCACCTGGACCACGGGAACGGCAAGGCCGAGCGCGCAGGGGCAGGTGATGATCAGCACGGCCACCGCCACCAGCATGGCCTGCTTCCAGTCGCCGCCAAGGATGCCCCAGGCGAGGAAGGTGGCGAGCGCCAGGCTGTGAACCGCGGGGGAATAAAGGGCAGCGGCACGGTCCGCGATGCGCCGGTAGCGAGCGCGACCGCCTTCGGCAGCCTCCATCAGTGAAATAATCTCAGCCAGCAGCGAATTGCGGGCAAGCTTTGTTGCGCGCACCACGAGCCCGCCGGTGAGGTTCATGGCTCCGGAGCTGACCTCAGCGCCGTCCGAAACGGCAACCGGCCGGCTCTCGCCGGTCACGATCGAGAGGTCGAGATCGCTGGCGCCGCTCACCACCATGCCGTCGACGGGAATGCGGTCGCCTGCAGCAATGGCGATCTCGTCGCCGACCTTGACCTCCTCGACCGCCACATAGCGTCGGGAACCGTCCGGCGACACGAGAAGTGCGCCCCGAGGCGCCAGTCGCGCCAGTCCGTTGATGGCGGATCGGGCCTTGTCGCGCATGATGTGATCGAGGGTGCGCCCGATCAGCAGGAAAAACAGCAGCGATACCGTCGCGTCAAACCAGGCGTGTTCGCCGTGATGCATGGTCTCCCAGAGCGAGACCGCATAGGAAAGCGTGACGGCGAGCGAGATCGGCACGTCCATATTTGTGCGGCCACGCTTCAGCGCGCCCCAGGCGGAGCGGAAGAAGAAGCGGCCGCCATAGATCAGCGCAGGCGCTGCAATCATCGCCGAGATCCAGTGGAACATGTCTCGGGTCGCGGCATCGGCTCCGGACCAGACGGAGACGGACAGAAGCATGATGTTGGCGGCAGCAAAACCGCAGACGCCGACGGCCAGCAGGAGCTGGTTCTTGGCCCGCTCGCTGTGCCAATCAGCCTGTGTGAGAAGGTTTGTGCGATAGCCGGTCGCGTGGATCGCCGCGATGATGCCGGCTGGGTCCGTGGGGCCATCCGCAGTCTGCTCGTGGTACACGCAGGAGACGCGCCGCGATGTCAGGTTGACCCGCGCCGAGCGGACATAGGGAAGCCGGGAGAGCGCCTTCTCCAGGGTCACGATGCATTCGCCGCAGTGAACGTCAGGCACGCTCAGATCGAGTTGCTGGAGACCCTCCCCCAGCGGATGGCTGGCGAGGGCGATCTCTTCGGCGGTGATGGACGCGGTTTCGAGGGCAAGCACGCCTTCCGCGGAAACGCCACAGCAGCTCATGGGTCGATCCCCGCGGTGGCGATGCGGGTGGCCTCATGCATGACCAGCTTGCCCTGCCTGTGCGACAGGACCTCGATGATCCACTCGCCAGCGGCAACCCTATGCAACGCCTGGAAGCGGCCTGCGGAGACTTTCTCAAGCGTGACCTGGAAATCCTCGTGGTCGCCCACCGGCCGCTTGAAGGTCGCCGTGACTGTGTCCACGTCGACCGGTGCCCCGTCACGGGTGCCGATGTTGTAGTGGATGGCATTGTCCTTCAGCGACAGGGTCCCGACTATGCCCGAGGCGGCCATGGCCTTCATCGCCGCCGCCTTGCCATTGAACTCCTGGCTCGCGACATAGGTGTTCTCGACGACCAGACCGCTCCAGCTCGACGACGCAAGATAGGCCATGGTCACGTTGACGCTGATGACCACGCCGAAGAAGGCAACCGTGGTGAGCAGCATGTGGCGCCCGGTAAATTCCGGCGTACGGGGGATCATGGCTTGTCTCCTGGAACATTGAATGCGGCCCGATAGGTCGCCTTGTCGGAATGATCCTCCGCCTCCGCGACGAACTCAAAGCTGTCGCTGGTCGTCACCTTGGGGTCGAGAGTGATGAAGACCTTGAGGTTGGTGGCGGCATCGGGCGTGACGTCGATGGTGAAGCTGCGGCCGCTGTCCTTGCCGAGTTCCGCGACGCGCATGGTGGCGCCTTCCAGACCGACGAGGCTGAGATGGACCTTGCGCTGTGCCGGAACCATGTTGAGCAGGCGCAGGGTATAGCCGTTGCGGATCGAACCGTCGCTCTCCAGCACATATTGCGGGTTGCGGTCGTGCACGACGTTGAGCTCGAGGCGCTCGCGCATGGACAGATGGACGATCATGGTGATCCCGATCGCGGTCCAGACCACCGCGTAGACGATCAGCCGGGGCCTAAAGATGATGCGCCAGTTGAAGTGGCGGATCGCGCCGATGAATTTGCCTTCCGGCGAGCGGACGCGGGAGGGCTGCACGGCCGTGGTGCCATTCTGCGTTGCCAGGTTCATGTTGCCCGAATATTCGTCGAGCGTCGCATAGGCGATGAGGCCGCGCGGCAGGCCGATCTTGTCCATCACGCCATCGCAGGCATCGATGCAGAGCGCGCAGGTGATGCACTCCATCTGCTGCCCGTCGCGGATGTCGATCCCCATGGGACAGACGGCAACGCAGGCATTGCAGTCCACACAATCGCCCGTGGACTGGCCCTGCGCCTGCGCCTTCTTGGCGTGGCGGGTGCGGGGTTCTCCGCGCCAGTCGTTGTAGGTGACGACCAGCGAGTTCTCGTCGAGCATGGCGCCCTGGATGCGCGGCCAGGGGCACATGTAGGTGCAGACCTGCTCGCGCATGAAGCCACCGAACACATAGGTGGTGGCTGTCAGGATGGCGACCGTGACATAGGCGGCGGTGGCGGCCTGCCCGGTAAACAGCTCCACGATGAGCGTCGGGGCATCTGCAAAGTAGAAGATCCAGGCGCCGCCCGTACCGGCACCGATCACCAGCCAGATCGCGTGCTTTGCCAGCCGCTTCTTCACCTTGTCCCAGGTCCAGGGGCCGGCATCGAGCCGCATCCGGGCATTGCGATCCCCCTCGATGAAGCGTTCCACCACCAGGAACAGATCGACCCAGACGGTCTGCGGACAGGCATAGCCGCACCAGGCGCGGCCGACCGCAGAGGTGACCAGGAACAGGCCGAAACCCGCCATTACCAAAAGGCCCGCCACGTAGTAGAATTCCTGCGGCCAGATTTCGATGAAGAAGAAAAAGAATCGGCGTGTCGACATGTCGATCAGGATTGCCTGGTCGGGCGCATAGGGCCCGCGGTCCCAGCGGATCCAGGGCACGAGATAGTAGATGCCGAGCGTCACCAGCATCACGATCCACTTGAAGCGACGGAAACGCCCCTCGGCCCGCTTCGGAAACACCTTCTTGCGGGGGGCGTAGAGGGGCTGCCGGTTCCGCTGTGCGTTCACCGGCTGCACATCGACCCGTTCCACGTGCTGTGGATCTGCTGCTGTATCAAGGTTCATGGTGACCTGTCCGATCTTTGGCCAAACTCTTCCCACCCCCGCCGCTCCGCTTCATTGACCGAAATCAAGACCGGGGCCGCGACGCCAAGAAGCCACGCAGCCGGGTTGGCGACGTGGCTTCCATGCGATGCAACAGGACTGCGGCAAGCAGTGGCCGGCTTATTTGCCGCCGCCGAGAGAATGCACGAAGACGGTCAGCTGCTTGACGGCCGTCTCTCCCAACCGTCCCTGCCAGGCCGGCATCACGCCATGCCGGGGCGCAAGAACCTGGCGGGCGATGGCGTCCTCGCCCCTGCCCTTCAGCCAGATGGCATCGGCAAGATTCGGCGCACCCATATCGACCTTCCCCTTGGCGTCGTCAGCGTGGCAGGCCGCGCAATTGTCCATGAACACCTGCTTGCCCGCATCGGCGAGAGCGGCGCTGGACGGGGTGTTGGTCAGGCTCCAGACATAGGCAGCGACCTGCCTCGTCTCGTCGATCTTGAGGATCTCGCCGAAGGCGGGCATCTCGGAAACATGCGTATCCGGATCCCCGTCGTAGCGCACGCCGTGGGCGATGGTGGTCTGGATGCCGTCGAGGTCTCCGCCCCAAAGCCAGTCGTCGTCGTTAAGGTTGGGAAAGCCCGGCCCGCCCGCAGCGCCTGAGCCGTGGCAGGGGGCGCAGTTGACTTTGAAGGCCGAGGCGCCACCCGAAACCGCGAATTCCCGCAGCGTCGGATCCGCATCGATCTCCTGCACACTCTTGGCAGCGATCATTTCATGGAACTGCGCCTGCCCCAGCTTGGCCTGGTCGAGGTCCTGCTGCAGTTCCGCACGGCTGGAGAAGCCAAGATAGCCCTTGGTGGCCGAGCTGATCATGGGGATGGCCGGATAGAAGAAGACGTAGACCACGGCCCACAGGATGGTCGCGTAGAAGGTATAGACCCACCAGCGGGGCATGGGGTTGTTCAGCTCGCGAATGCCGTCCCACTCGTGGCCGGTGGTTTCGACGCCGCTCAGTTCGTCTCTGTGCTCTTCCGACATCTCAATCATCCTTCAGGGGAATAGAGGCAGCCTCGTCGGCTGCCCGTTTGCCGCCGGGGCGCAGGGTGAAGACCACAGCGCCGACGAAAAAGGCCGCCATGGCCAGAAGCCCCCAACTGTCGGCGAAGTGCCGCATTGCCGTATAGATTTCCATGGTTGACCTCATCGATAGCCGGTAGCGTCGTCATAGGTGGAGAAGTCGACCAGTGTGCCGAGCATCTGCAGGTAGGAGACGAGTGCATCCATCTCCGTCAGCTTGGTCGCATCGCCGTCGAAATCGCCGATTTTTGCCTTCGGATAGCGGGCCAGCAATGCGGTGGTATCCGCATTGGGATCGGCTTGCGCCTTCATGTCGGCTTCGGCGGCGGCGATCATCTCCGGCGAATAGGGCACGCCGACATCCTCGTTGGCCTGGAGGTCCATGCCGACGTTCTTCACCGTCACTGCCGTCTGGGCGAGGAAGGCGTAGCGCGGCATGACGGATTCCGGCACGACGGCGCGCGGATCCGACAGGTGCTGCACATGCCATTCGTTGGAGTAGCGACCGCCGACCCGGGCGAGATCCGGCCCGGTGCGCTTGGAACCCCATTGGAAGGGGTGGTCGTACATGGATTCGGCTGCCAGCGAGTAATGACCATAGCGCTCCACTTCGTCGCGGAAGGGCCGGATCATCTGACTGTGGCAGACGTAGCAGCCCTCGCGGACGTAGATGTTGCGACCGGCCAGTTCGAGCGGCGTGTAGGGCCGCATGCCCTCGACCTTCTCGATGGTATTCTGCAGGTAGAACAGCGGCGCAATCTCAACGATACCGCCGATACTGACCACCAGGAGCGAGCCGACAAGAAGCAGCGTGGCGTTCTTCTCGATGATTTTGTGTTTGTCTAGGATCGATGCCATATCGTCACCTCACTCGGCAGGCTGTGCATGGGGCACAAAAGTGGTCGGGAGCGCCGCTTCGTCGCGAATGTGGCCGCGGATGGTCATGAACACGTTCCAGGCCATCACCAGGCCACCGGCCAGGTAGAGGCCGCCGCCGACGGTGCGCAGCACGTAGTAGGGGAACATGGCCGCCACGGTTTCCGCGAAGGAGTAGACGAGGAAGCCCTGGGAATTGTATTCGCGCCACATCAGTCCCTGCTGGATACCGGCGACCCAGAGAACCGCGGCGTAGACGACGATGCCGAGGGTCGCGAGCCAGAAGTGCCAGTTGATCATGCGCATGCTGTACATCCGCTCGCGGCCCCACAGTTTCGGCGTCAGGAAATAGATGGCGCCGAAGGTGATCATGCCGACCCAGCCGAGAGCGCCGGAGTGAACGTGACCGATGGTCCATTCGGTGTAGTGGCTGAGCGAGTTCACCGTCTTGATCGACATCATCGGGCCTTCGAAGGTCGACATGCCGTAGAAGGCGATGGCGATCACCATCATGCGAATGATCGGATCGGTGCGGATCTTGTCCCAGGCGCCCGAGAGCGTCATGAGACCGTTGATCATACCGCCCCAGGAGGGCATCCACAGCATGACGGAGAAGACCATGCCGAGTGTCTGGGCCCAGTCCGGCAGCGCCGTGTAGTGAAGGTGGTGGGGACCTGCCCAGATGTACATGAAGATCAGAGCCCAGAAGTGGATGATCGACAGGCGGTAGGAATAGACCGGGCGGTTGGCCTGCTTGGGAACGAAGTAATACATCATGCCGAGGAAGCCGGCAGTCAGGAAGAAGCCCACGGCGTTGTGGCCGTACCACCACTGCGTCAGTGCATCCTGGACGCCGGAGAAGACCGAATAGCTCTTCGAGCCGAGGAAGGAGACCGGGACTGCCAGGTTGTTGACCACGTGCAGCAAGGCGATGGTGACGATGAAGGCGAGGTAAAACCAGTTCGCCACATAGATGTGCGGCTCCTTGCGCTTCAGTATGGTGCCAAGGAAGACGACCAGATAGGCCACCCAGACCACGGTCAGCCAGAGATCGACATACCATTCCGGCTCGGCATATTCGCGGCCCTGGGAAATGCCCAGGACATAGCCGGTCGCGGCAAGGATGATGAACAGCTGGTAGCCCCAGAACACGAACCAGGCCAGCGTGCCGCCGAACAGGCGCGCGCGACAGGTGCGCTGCACGACATAGAGAGAGGTCATGATCAGCGCATTGCCGCCAAAGGCGAAGATCACCGCCGAGGTGTGAACCGGGCGCAGCCGACCGAAGTTGAGATAGGGTGCGACGTTGAGATCCGGGAAGGCCAGCTGGGCAGCGACGATCACGCCCACCAGGAAGCCGACGACACCCCAGAACACCGTGGCGATCAGGCCGTAGCGCACCACCTCGTCGAAATATCCGGAAGGCTCGACCCGAACCTGGGTGCCGGCCGCGGAGAAGTCCATCCTTCGCATCAGAAGGATCGTGCCTGCCACCAGGCAGAAGCTCAGTATTCCCATATGGACCGCGAACAGGTGGTCATGCGCAAAGGCCGCCCCCAGCAGCGCCAAAAAGGCCGCGACCGCGATCACCACGGTTTCCGTTGTGTAATTCATGATGTCGTCCCCAGTGCCGGCCGACCGCAATGCGGGCGACCTCCTTGTACCGATCGAGCACTGTCACGCGGCCGTGAGGCGCTCCTTGACTTGCGTCAACGGGGAGAGCGGCCATTCCCCCGGCCAGCGGGTTGTTACGAAGTGTTACGCAGTCTCACCAAATGGTACGCGCCGATCATCCTTGCGTGACACGACGGCCCTAGGGTCCAGGCTGATCATAGGGGAGATACGACGATGCTGATGCAGGGCAACAAGGCGTTCGAGATTGCGGACCTGGCGAACGAGGCACTCTCGTCGCGTCAGTCGCTGTCGTCCCTGTTCCAGCTGTCCATGCTTGAAACAGTGCCGGCCGGCAGGGCGATCTGCTGGGAGGGCGACGCCGCCAGCCACCTGTTCCAGGTGGTCGAAGGCGTAGTGCGCCTGCAGCGCATCATCGGCCAAGGCCGCAGGGTGATCACCGCCTTCCATTACAGCGGCGATGTCGTCGGCGCATTTCTCCACGGAGACTTTCTCTTCACTGCAGAAGCCGTGACGGACTGCAAGATCCGCCGGATCTCGCGCAAGGCCTTCTTGGCGGAAGTCGCCGGTTCGGACGCGCTACGGCCGGAATACATCGGCCTCCTCTGCAAGGAGACCGCTGCAGCGCACGACCAGATGGTGCTGCTCTCCAAGAAGAACGCGGAGGAGCGCCTGTGCAGCTTCCTCGTCGAACTCGGGCTCCGCAGCGACGCGCCGGGGAAAGCAGGCCTGTTGAAGGTTCCGATGAACCGCCAGGACATCGGCGACTACCTGGGCATGACCATCGAGACCGTGTCGCGCACGATCAGCAAGCTCGCTGCACGCAAAATTATCGTCCCGGAAGGCCGGCACAACCTGCGGATCGTCTGCTTTAGCAGCCTCGCGCAGCTCTGCGGGAATGCCGATGCATTTCCTGCCGAAAACTGTCATAGCGTAGAAATTCAGTGAACAGCCACAGACCCATGTCAGCCATGCCCAACCGTCTCGTATCGCCCAGAACCGCATCTCCGCAGGAACTTGATGCGCTGGTGCATGTGCTCGATGGGGCCGATATTGCGGTTTATCATTTCGGAGGCACGATCACCCATTGGTCGATCGGATGCGAGAACATGTACGGCTGGGTGCACGAGGAGGCCGTGGGGCGCAAGATATACGATCTCCTGTTGACCCGACTTCCCGAACCCCGCGAGGCGGTGGCCGAGCAGATCAAGTCCCAGGGTTTCTGGCAGGGCGAAATGGTGCAACGTCACAAAGACGGGCATGACATCCACGTCGCGGCACGGTGCGTTCTGGTGAACATGCCAGACGGCGAGCTGGCGGTCATCCAGACGAACAGCGACGTCAGCCCGCTGCGCAAGGCCGAGGAGGCCGTGCGCTCGCGCGAGGCACACCTGAGCTCGATCCTCGACACCGTCCCCGACGGCATGGTCGTGATCGACCAGAAGGGTACCGTCATCTCATTCAGCCGCGCGGCCGAAAAGCTGTTCGGGTTCACGGCGGAGGAGATCTGCGGCAGCAATGTCAGCAAGCTCATGCCCAACCCCGACCGCGACGCCCACGACGGCTATATCGACCATTACCTAGAGACCGGCGAGAAGCGCATCATCGGCTATGGCCGGGTGGTGACCGGACGACGCGCGGATGGTTCCCGTTTCCCCATGGAGCTGCATGTCGGCGAGGCGACCGTAAAGGGCGAGCGGATCTTTACCGGCTTCGTGCGCGACCTCACCAGCCGCTACAAGATCGAGGAGGACCTCCGCCAGGCGCAGAAGATGGAGGCGGTGGGACAGCTGACCGGCGGCATCGCCCACGACTTCAACAATCTCCTGACCGTCATCAGCGGCAACCTGGAGATGGTCGAGGACAAGCTGCCACCCGGCCCGCTGCGGGAGATCCTCAAGGAGGCGCAGGACGCCGCCTCCGATGGCGCCAAGCTGACGGGCCAGTTGCTGGCCTTCGGGCGTCGCCAGCCGCTCAACCCAAAGCAGGCGGATCTCGGACAGCTGATCACCGGCTTTTCCAACCTGCTGCGGCGGACGCTGGGCGAGGACATCAAGCTGTCCACTATCCTCTCCGGATCGAACTTCGACGTTCTCGTCGACAGCTCGCAGCTCCAGAACGCCATCCTCAACATTGCGATCAACGCTCGCGACGCCATGCCGAAGGGTGGCCGGCTGGCCATGGAGATCTCGCGCGTCCAGCTCGATGCGGACTACGCCAAGATGTACCCGGAGGTGCGTAGCGGTGACTTCGTGTTGATCGCCATGACCGACACCGGGGTGGGCATGAGCGAGGAAGTCCGCAAGCACGCGATCGAGCCCTTCTTCACCACCAAGGAGACCGGAGCCGGCACGGGGCTTGGCCTCAGCATGGTCTACGGTTTCGTCAAGCAATCGGGCGGCCACCTGCAGATCTACAGCGAAGTCGGCTGCGGAACGACCATCCGCGTCTACCTGCCGGCCATGAGCGGGCGGATGATGGAGCAGGCGGACCCGGACGATGGGGGACCCCACGCGCCGCTGCCGCAAGGCGACGAGACCATCCTCGTGGTGGAAGACGACCGGCGCGTTCGCCGCGTCGCCGTCGCCCGGCTTTCGGGCATGGGTTATTCTGTGCTCGAGGCGGACAATGGACGCAGCGCGCTGGAGATCCTGGAGAACAACAGCGATATCGCGCTGCTGTTTACCGACATCGTGATGCCGGGCGGGATGACCGGCGACGAGCTCGCCCGCGAAGCCCGCCTCGTGCGGCCGGATGTGGCAGTGCTGTTCACCTCCGGCTATTCCGAGCCGGCACTCGCGGCAAAGAACATCATTCCCGGCGCTCAATGGCTGCGCAAGCCCTATACGGCACGCGAACTTGCCCACATGGTCCGTGCGCTGCTGACCGCTTCCTGACGACTGCCCTTTTACGCAGCCTGCCTCGATTCCTCACCCGTTGACGCGCGTCAAAGAGAGCGATGCCGCCGGATCGTAGAACCCGGGCAGGCCGAGAGAGGCCCCAACAGGAGAGATGGAAAATGCGTTTTATGCCTGGTCTAATCGCGATGGCCGCGGCTCTTGTCGCATCGGCAACACCGTTGATGGCGGCGGACCACCAGATTCAGCTGCTCAACAAGGGCACCGACGGCAACATGGTGTTCGAGCCCGGCGTCCTGAAGATCGAGCCCGGCGACACCGTCAGCTTCGTGCCGACGGACAAGGGCCACAATGTCGAGACGATTGCGGGCCTGATCCCGTCCGGCGCAACCGAATTCAAGTCCAAGACCAATGAGGCCTACCAGGCCAAGTTCGACGTGCCCGGCGCCTATGTTCTGCGCTGCACGCCGCATGTGGGCATGGGCATGGTAGTGCTGATCGAAGTGGGCGAAAGCCCGGCCAACCTCGACGCCATCAAGACAGGCAAGCTG
Organism: Hyphomicrobiales bacterium; assembly: GCA_900472675.1. Classification (GTDB taxonomy): domain Bacteria; phylum Pseudomonadota; class Alphaproteobacteria; order Rhizobiales; family Rhizobiaceae; genus Neorhizobium. The sequence continues at coordinate 520,384 of UCJA01000010.1, read as the reverse complement.
CCCCCGCTGGCGCGCAAGCGCCTGGATGCCGACCTCGCGAAGCTTGGCCAGTAAAAGATCTGGAGGGTCGTGCCTGCGCGGACACGGCCCTCCCCTCGCGTCTCAGGCTGCCTTGCTATGGGTCCGCCCAAAGGCGCCGAGATAGGCATCGAAGGCCGCAGCCACGGCGCGAACCATGAAGCGCGCATGTCCAGAGACGACGACGCGCCCGTCGGCCACTGTCACAACTCCATCGGCTGCGAGTTCCGCCAGCCTTTCATTGCCGTCCAGCAGTGAAGCGACCTCCACATCCGCCTCCCGGCAGAGTTCGTTAAGGTCCACCTCGAAATCGCACATCAACCGCTCGATGATCCGGGCCCGCAACCTGTCCTCCCCGGTCAGTCGGTAGCCTTTCGCCGTCGGAAGCACACCCGCGTTCACCAGCTCCGCATAGCGGCCAAGCGCCACCTGGTTCTGGACATAGCCCAGGGGCACACGTCCGATCGCCGACGCGCCAAGCCCGATCAGCGTCTCGCAGCTGTCTTCCGTATAGCCCTGGAAATTGCGGTGCAGCGTGCCGGAGCGCGCTGCAAGCGCGAGCGGATCGTCCGGCAGCGCGAAGTGATCGAGGCCAATCTGGATATAGCCGCCAGCGGTCAGTTCATGGGCAATCGCTTCGGCCTGCTCGTTGCGCTTCGTGGCGCAAGGCAGCGTGCCTTCGTCGATCAGCCGCTGATGCTTCTTGAAGGCGGGGACATGCGCATAGCCGAACACGGCCAGACGGTCCGGGCGCATCTCGACGGAGGCCTTCACCGTCTCGATGCAGGATTGCACGGTCTGGTGCGGTAGCCCGTAGATCAGGTCGAAGTTGATGCTCCTGGCACCTGCCGTCCGCAGGCCGGTGACGGCCTTCTGTGTCTCCTCGATGGTTTGGACCCGGTTGATGGCGCGTTGCACGACGATGTCGAAGCTCTGGACGCCGAGGCTCGCCCGGTTGACGCCGCTTGCAGCCAGCGCCTCGATCATTCCGCTTGAAAGCGTGCGGGGGTCGATCTCCACGGCAATACTGGCGTCAGCCTGGAAGGCGAAAGCTTGCCTCAGCGTCGTCATCAGCGCGACGAAGGCTTCCGGCCGGATCACCGTCGGCGTCCCGCCACCGAAGTGAACGGTTTCAACCGAAAGCTCGCCGCCGGCCGCGCGGGATACAAGCGCGATCTCCCGGGTGAGCACCTCCAGATACTCCGAGATCGGCGCATCCTGCCGGCTGATGCTGGTGTGGCAGCCGCAATACCAGCACATGTCCCGACAGAAGGGAATGTGCAGATAGAGCGAGACCGGCGCGCTGCCGGCTCCGGGTCCGAGAGCCGCAAGTCCCTCGGCGTAATCCTGCGGCCCCACCGCATCCGAAAAAGCGGGTGCGGTCGGATAGCTGGTGTAGCGCGGCAGGCGGGTTTCGCCGTATTTGGCAACGAGGGCATGGGGCATCTTCAAGCTTTCCCGAACGAGGATCATGATGCCTTATGCGAAGGGCAACGACACTCTTCCTTGCCCTAGGTCAAATGCCCACGGTAGGCCGAGCCGCAATCGGCTGGCTCTGCGGAACTGCGAGTGTCAGAGCTTGTCCAGCCACAGGGCCGTCGCCAGGTAGCCGAGGGCGATGGTGCTTCCGAAGAGATAGAGAAATACGGCCTGCGCCACGTAATAGTCAGAGGAGGATGCGGCGCTACCTGCAGGCGCAAAGCCGTTGATCCAGATGGCGAGCGCCGTCAGGACGCCGAGAGCAAAACCGATGGACAGGCGGGTGAGCATGAATGCAATCAGCTGGGGCATGCGATCAACCTCGCGTCGGACCTGGCTCGCATCGGATCTCTGTTGCGACCGGTGTCTTCCAACATCGCAGATCGCCGCTTGTTCCCGCGGATCCGCAGCCGCCCAGCCGGTCGTTCGCAGTGGTCTGAAGAAAATTTGAAGCGGGCGGGAATAGAACCGGATGATCCTGCGTATATAGCGTCATGGACCAGGAGAAACGCCCCTTCGACGTGATTGCACAGCTGACGGCTCTGCGCCGCTATGCGCGCTCGCTGGTGCGCAATTCGTCGGATGCGGAAGACCTGGTGCATGATGCTCTGGTCAGAGCTTACGAACGCCGAACCACCTTCCGGACGGGCGCAAGCCTGCGGGCTTGGCTGTTTTCCATCCTGCACAACACGCATATCGACCGGGGCCGCAGACAGACGGCACGCCTGCGCCTGGAAGAAGTCCCCATCGAAGACGCCGGGCTTTCCTATCCAGCCGCACAGGAACAATCGCTGCGCCTTCGGCAGGTGCGCGACGCCTTCATGGACTTGCCGGACGAACAGCGGGAAGCGCTTCACCTCGTGGCTGTCGAGGACATGTCCTACCAGGAGGCCGCCGAAGCACTTGGCATCCCTATCGGGACGCTGATGTCACGCATTTCCCGTGCGCGGGCCCGCCTGCGCTCGTTCGAGGAAGACCCCCGGCAACCCAGCCATCTCAGACTGATAGGAGGCGGCAATGACTGACCCCATCACCCTTCAAGACGCAGACCTCGACGCCTATGTCGACAACCAGCTGGATGCGGCCGGCCGGCTGCGGGTGGAAACCCACCTGGCCCGCGATCCGGCCACGGCGGCGCGGGTCATGGCAGACCTTTGCATGCGCAGCACCCTCAAGATGGCCCTGCAGAAGGAGCCTCTCGCGGGGAGCCAGGCGACGCGGGAAGCCGCCCGGCGGCTGACGGCGAGCCTTGAAGGTCGCCGGATGTGGACGTCGCTGCGCCGCATCGCGGCCATCGGCGTGCTGGTGTCGATCGGCTGGTTTGCCAATTCCTCGATCGGCACCTTCGGTCCGCGTGAGGTCAACGCCTCGGTTCATCCTCCGGCCCTCGTGGAGCAGGCGCTTCGTGCCCACCAGACCTCGCTGGTGCGCGGCGCCATGCCTTCACAGCCGGTGGTCAAGACCTACGACCGGGAAGAAATCCGGGCGGCGACGGCCATCCTGATGCCGGAACTGCCCAAGGACTGGCAGGTCGCCGATGTGCAGATCTTCCCGTCCGATTTCGGGCCAAGCGTCGAAGCCACGCTCGAGAAGGACGGAAAGCGGCTGTCGCTGTTTGCCGTCCGCCCCGGGCACTTCGGGGTCGAGCCGGTCAAGGAGCTCAAGGTGGACGGCGCGGAAGCTGCCTGGTGGCAGATCGGCGATATCGCCTATGCGCTGATCTCCAGCGATCCAGAATCCAACCTGTCCGACGAGGCAGACCTGCTCAAGAACTCACTCCATTAACGCAGACAAGGAGACCTTCATGTATCCAAACCAGAACCGTTTCGGCAGTGCGGCCCAAAGCTCGGCCGACCTCGACGAGGGCCTGCGCAAGCACATGCTGCGCGTCTACAACTATATGGGCATCGGGCTTGTCGTCACCGGCCTCGTCGCCTTCCTGATCGGCACGACGCCGGCACTCTACGTGCCGATCTTCTCCTCGCCGCTCAAGTGGGTGGTGATGCTGGCACCGCTCGCCTTTGTGTTCTTCTTCTCGTTCCGCATGCAGACCATGTCCGCACCGGCCGCGCAGATGACCTTCTTCGCCTTCTGCGCGGTGATGGGCCTCTCGCTCGCATCGGTGTTCCTGGTCTTCACCGGCGCCAGCATTGCCCGCACCTTCTTCATCGCGGCCACCATGTTCGGTGCCACCAGCCTCTACGGCTACACGACGAAGCGTGACCTGGCGAAGTTCGGCTCGTTCATGATCATGGGCCTGATCGGCGTGATGATCGCCTCGATCGTCAACATCTTCCTCGGCTCCAGCGCCCTGCAGTTCGCCGTCTCGGTGATCGGCATCGTCGTCTTCGTCGGCCTGACCGCCTGGGACACCCAGAACATCAAGGAACAGTACGCAGAAAACCACGACCAGGAATCGCAGCTGAAGCTTGCCGTTTTTGGCGCGCTGTCGCTGTACCTCAACTTCGTCAACATCTTCCAGCTGCTGCTGAATTTCACCGGCGAACGCGAAGGCTAAGACGATTCCGGGGGCGGGTGCGGCATAAGCCGAGCGCTCGCCCCCGGCAATCATTTGTCATGCTGCCCCTGTTGTCAGGGATCAAAATTCAGCGGATCGTGTTTACCGGATTGCATTGAATGTTCCCTAGTGTGCGTATGGCCCAGATGGCCATGACATATGCAAGACCGGAGACAACATGACTTCGTCGACAACCGACGCGACCGGGCCCACTTCGGAGACCCGTAAGTACCTGTTGCTCGTGATAGGATCCGTCGGTGTCGTATACGGCGATATCGGCACCAGCCCTCTCTATGCATTCCGGGAAGCCTTGCGCCCCTTTGCAAAAGACGGCTTTCACCACTTCGAGGTGATCGGGCTGATCTCGCTCATGGTCTGGACGCTGACCGTAATCGTCACTTTTAAATACGTCCTCTTCCTGCTGCGCGCCGACAACGACGGCGAAGGCGGGACGCTGTCGCTTCTCGCCCTGCTGATGAAGAAGACCGGCAGCTACATGCCGGTTCTCTTTTTCGCCGGACTGATCGGCGCGGCGCTGTTCATCGGCGATGCCATGATCACCCCTGCCCTGTCGGTGATGTCGGCGCTCGAGGGCCTGAAGCTCGTCACGCCGGCTTTTTCCGAATATGTGCTGCCGCTGTCCATCGTGATCATGGTGGGGCTGTTCTTCGTCCAGTCGAAGGGCACGGCCGCCATGTCGAAGTTCTTCGGACCGATTACCGTGCTCTGGTTCCTGGTCATGGCCTGGGGCGGTATCATCCACATCGGCGACGACTGGGCGATCCTCGAAGCGCTGAACCCTCTTTATGCATTCTGGTTCATCACCCACGCGGGCACGGTCGGCCTGATTGTTCTCGGCGCCGTGTTCCTGACCGTTACAGGTGCTGAAGCGCTTTACGCAGACCTTGGGCATTTCGGCCGCAAGCCGATCCAGACCGCATGGTTCTTTCTCGTCTTCCCGGCTCTGATGCTGAACTACCTGGGACAGGGCGCGTTGGTGCTCTCCAACCCGGCAGCTGCGGAAAATCCCTTCTATCTCATGTATCCGGAGTGGGCGCTGCTGCCGATCGTGATCCTTGCGACCATGGCGACGATCATCGCCAGCCAGGCCGTGATCACTGGTGCCTTTTCGCTGGCTCGCCAGGCCGTGCACCTGGGCTTCTTGCCGCGTCTGATGATCAAGTTCACCTCTGAGACCAACACCGGGCAGATCTACGTGCCGGCCGTCAACGGCGTGCTGTTCATCGGCGTAATCGTGCTGATCATCTCGTTCGGAGATTCCGAATCGCTCGCTACCGCCTATGGCATTTCCGTCACCGGCGCGATGGTGGTGACGACGCTGATGGCCTTCCAGTTCCTCCGGTCCATCTGGGGATACGGAGTGCTCGTGTCCGGCGCGATTCTGCTTCCGCTGTTCCTGATCGAGTCCGTCTTCCTGGCCGCCAACCTTTTGAAAATCCACGACGGCGGCTGGGTACCGGTTGCCCTTGCGATCGTCATCATGCTGTTGATGTGGACCTGGACCAAGGGCTCGCGCTACATCAAGGAAAAGACAGCTAAGAACGACATTCCGCTCGAGACCTTTATCCCTATGATTGAGCGCGAATCAAAGCATGCGCCGGTGACAGTGCCGGGAACCGCGATCTTCCTGACCAGCGTGCCCAACCGCACGCCGGCGGTATTGCTGCACAACATCAAGCACAACCATGTGCTGCACGAACAGAACGTCATCCTGACGATCTGGACGAGTGACAAGCCCTATGTGCCGCAGACCGATCGCGTGCAGATGACCAAGCTGTCGGCGCGTTTCATGCGCCTCGACATCACCTTCGGTTTCATGGAGGAGCCCAATGTCACCAAGGCGCTGAGCCTCTGCCGCAAGAAGGGGTTCAAGTTTGAGATCATGCAGACCTCGTTCTACTTGGGCCGGCGCAACCTGATCAGCACCCCGAACACCGGACTGCCGCGCTGGCAGGAGACCCTCTACATGGGGCTGTCCGATTTTGCGATCGATCCATCGGCCTATTTCAAGCTGCCGCCGAACCGGGTGGTGGAAATCGGCGAGCAGGTGGCCATCTGACCTGCTCGCCGGGCCTTCTCGCCTATTCGTAGCGCACCATCACGTGTCGGACGGCGGTGTAGTCTTCCAGCGCATAGACCGACATGTCCTTGCCATAGCCGGACTGCTTCAGGCCGCCATGCGGCATCTCGTTGACCAGCATGAAGTGCGTGTTGATCCAGGTGCAGCCATACTGAAGGCGTGACGCGGTCTTCATGCCGCGGGCGATATCCTTGGTCCAGATGGATGAGGCCAGGCCGTAGTCGCTGTCGTTCGCCCATGCCACGGCGTCGTCCGCATCGGTGAAGCGAGTGACGGAGACGACGGGACCAAAAACCTCACGGCGGACGATCTCGTCCTCCTGCGTGGCGCCAGCAATCACCGTCGGGGCAAAGAAGAAGCCGTTCTCGCCGGATGTCTTGCCGCCGGTGGTGACCTCCATATGGCTGTGCTCGGAGGCCCGCGCCACAAAGCTTTCGACGCGGTCGCGCTGGCGCTTGGAGATCAGCGGACCAATCTCGTTTTCCGTGTCGTCGGCCTGGTTGAACTTGATCGACGAGACAGCCGAGGTGAGGTCGGCGACGAAGTTGTCGTAGACCTTTGCGTCGGCATAGATCCGGCAGGCGGCGGTGCAGTCCTGGCCGGCATTGTAGTAGCCGAAGGTGCGGATGCCGGCGACCACCGCATCGATGTCCGCATCGTCGAATATTATGACGGGTGCCTTGCCGCCGAGCTCCAGATGCGTGCGCTTCACTGTCTTTGCCGCTGCCGCCAGCACCTTCTTGCCCGTCGCCACGTCGCCTGTGATCGAGATCATGTTGATCTTGGGATGGTTGATCAGCGCGTTGCCGACGCTTTCGCCACGCCCGAGAATGACGTTGACGACGCCTTCAGGCAGGATCTCCGAGAGCAGCTTTGCCATTTTCAAGGCCGTCAGCGGCGTCTGCTCGGACGGCTTGAAGACCACCGTATTGCCGCCGGCGATGGCGGGCGCCAGCTTCCAGGCCATCATCATCAGCGGATAGTTCCAGGGCGCGATGGAGCCGACGATGCCGACCGGATCGCGGCGGATCATCGAGGTGTGGCCCGGCATATACTCGCCCGCCACCGGACCATGGAGATTGCGCACTGCTCCTGCAAAGAAGCGGTAGCAATCGACGATGGCCGGAATTTCATCGTTCAGCACAGCGTTGATGGGCTTGCCGCAGTTCAGCGCCTCAAGCGTCGCGAACCCTTCGGCATCCCGTTCGATCGCATCGGCGATCTTGAGGAGATAACCGGCGCGCTCCGACGGCGTGGTGCGCGACCAGCCGGTGAAGGCCTTTTCCGCGGCCTCTACCGCCGCGTCGATCTGCCCGAGCGAGGCCTCCGGAAGATCAAGCACCTTCTGCCCCGTCTTGGGGTTCAGGATCGCTTCTTCCGTTTCCGTGCCGGCCTCGAAACGCGACCCGATCAGCATCGTGGTATCCATGACATGTCTCCCTTTATTTGCCGGATCCGGCGATCTGGTCGCCGTCGCGGGTGAGGTAATAGGCTGCCAGGATCGGCAGGAAGGTGACGAGCACGACGACCATGGCCACCACATTGGTGACCGGCCGCTGGCGCGGACGGATGAGCTCCTCCAGCATCCAGATCGGCAGCGTCGCCTGCTGCCCGCCGGTGAAGGTGGTGACGATCACCTCGTCGAAAGAGAGTGCGAAGGCGAGCATGCCGCCGGCCAGCAGCGCCGTGCCGATGTTTGGCAGGATCACGTGGCGGAAGGTCTGGAAGCCGTCGGCGCCGAGATCCATGGACGCCTCGATCAGCGAGCCGGATGTGCGGCGGAAGCGGGCAACCGCATTGTTGTAGACCACGACCACGCAAAAGGTGGCGTGGCCAAGCACGATGGTCCAGACCGAGAACGGAATGTCGAACAGGCTGAAGGCCGAACGCAGCGCAATGCCGGTGATGATGCCCGGCAGCGCGATCGGTAGGATGACAAGCAGCGAGATGGCCTCGCGCCCGAAGAACTTCGTCTGGCTGACGGCCGCCGCGCAAAGCGTGCCGAGCACGAGCGCAATGGCGGTGGCGATGCAGGCGACCTGGACGGAGAGCGTAAGCGCCGACCAGACATCCGGCCGGTTCCACGCGACCGCCAACCACCGCGTTGTCAGCCCAGGCGGCGGCCACTGGTAGCTCTTCTCCTCCGTCGTGAAGGCGTAGACGAAGATCAGCAGAATTGGCAGGTGCAGGAAGAGCAGCCCGCCGGCGGCTGCAATCTTCAGGAGGATCGGCGACCGCAGGTTCTGGTCAGAGCGCATCGAAGGCCCCCAGTCGTTTGGCAACGGTGAGGTAGATCCCCATGATGACGATCGGCACGACAGAGAAGGCGGCCGCCAGCGGCACATTGCCCGCCGTTCCCTGCTGGGCATAGACGGCCTGGCCGATGAACAGGCGCGAGGAGCCGATAATCTGCGGAATGATGTAATCCCCAAGCGTCAGCGAAAAGGTGAAGATCGAACCGGCGACGATGCCTGGCAGCGCCAGCGGCAAAAGCACGGTGCGGAATGTCTGGCGCGGCGTCGCTCCGAGATCGGCGGAAGCTTCGATGAGATTGCGCGGCACGCGCTCCAGCGCGGCCTGCGTAGGCAAGATCATGTAGGGAAGCCAGACGTAGACGAAGACCAGGAAGGTGCCGAGGTAGCTGACGGATAGCGAATTGCCGCCGACCACCGGCAGCGACAGGATGGCGTCCAGCACAAACGAAAGGTTCAGCTTGGCGAAGATCCAGGTGACGATCCCCTCCTTGGCGAGGATCAGCTTCCAGGCATAGATCTTGACCAGATAGCTCGACCAGAGTGGCAGCATGACACCGAGATAGAAGAAGGCCTTCCACCGGCCCTTTGCATAGCGGGCCGCGTAATAGGCGATCGGGAAAGCGATGATGGCCGAGGTCAGCGTCACCAGTGCTGCCATCAGCACCGTTCGCAGGATGATGTCGAGGTTGGTGCCGGTGAGCAGCTGACCATAGGTGGCAAGCGTCGGCTCGTAGCTCACCACGCCGGAGAAATCGTCGATCGCAAAGAAGCTCTGCATCAGAAGCGCCAGGAGTGACCCGACGTAGATGATGCCGAGCCACAGCAGTGGCGGCGCCAGCATCAGGAGAAGCAGAAGCTTCGGATGACGCCAGAAGGCATCCGACAATGCGCCGGCAAATCCGCCGCGCCCGGCAAGGATCGACGAGTGGGGCTTGCCGACCGTGAGCGCCGTCATGCCGCGTCATCCATGTAGTGGATGTCCTCAGCGCTCCACGCCAGCCGAACGGGAGCGCCGACCGCCGGCACCTCGGCGCCAGCCGGGAGCATCACGTGCAGCCGGGTCCGGTGCAGGTCCACCGCAAGCCGGGTTGCGGAACCCAGAAAGCTCACGTTCTCGACCAGCGCTTCCGGCCCCTCGCTTGCCAGCCGCACCGCCTCGGGCCTGAGACTCGCCCAGCGCCGTTCGCCGCCAAGCGAGACCATGACATCCGGCGGCAGGAGATTGGAGGACCCGACGAAATCGGCCACAAACCGGCTTTTCGGCCGGCGGTAGATATCCTGCGGGGATCCCTGCTGGACAATGCCGCCATTGTTAAACACCGCCACCCGGTCGGCCATGGAGAGCGCCTCCCCCTGATCATGGGTGACGAAGACGAAGGTGATACCAAGCGCCCGCTGCAGGCTCTTCAGCTCTTCCTGCATCTGTTCGCGCAGCTTCAAATCGAGCGCGCCGAGCGGCTCGTCGAGGAGCAGGACCTTCGGCTTGTTGACCAGCGCCCGGGCGAGCGCCACCCGCTGCCGCTGGCCACCGGAGAGCTGCCCGGGGCGGCGGCGGCCATAGCCCGGGAGCTTGACCATCTCCAGCGCCTGTTCGGCCGCCTTCATGCGCTCGACTTCGCCGACGCCCTTGACCATCAGCCCATAGGCGACGTTGTCGAGAATGTTGAGGTGCGGGAAGAGCGCGTAATCCTGGAACACCGTGTTGACGTTGCGCCGATAGGGCGGAACGCCCTCGGCACGCTCGCCGAAGATCTCGATGTGCCCGGCAGTCGGCTGTTCGAAGCCGGCGATCAGCCGCAGGCAGGTGGTCTTGCCCGAACCGGAGGGGCCCAGCATGGCGAAGAACTCGCCCGCGCCCACGTCGAGATCGACACCATCGACGGCGCGTACCGGGCCGAAGTGACGCGAGACCTTTCGGAAGAGGACGGCTGAGGTCATGGTTGGGCTCCGGATGCTCTGGCGTGTTCTCTCGCCCGCCGGTGGCGAGAGATGGGTGCGTCTGGCCTTGCCTTTTGGAAAGAGGCCGGAGGTTACCGTCCGCCGATCACGCCAATGTAGTCCGAAACCCAGCGGTGGTAGGGCACGCATTCGCTTTGCGTCGTGCACTTGGCGGTCGGGGTCTTCCAGAACCGGATCCGGTCGAAATGCTCGAAGCCGTTGGTCTTGCAGCCTTCGTCGGTCAGCAGCTCATTGCCCTTGCAGGCGGCTGGGACCGAAGGCACGGCGCCGAACCAAGCCGCGGCGTCGGCCTGGACCTTGGGCTTCAGAGAGTGCTCCATCCACATATAGGCGCAGTTGGGATGCTCGCTGTCAGCGTGCAGCATGGTGGTATCGGCCCAGCCGGTCACGCCTTCCTCGGGAAAGGTCGAGGCGATCTTCTGCTTGTCGGCCTGCATCAGGTTGACCTGGAAAGGCCAGGAACCGGAGGCGACGACGCCCTCGTTCTTGAAGTCGTCCACCTGGATCATGGCGTCGTGCCAGTAACGGGAGACCAGCTGGCGCTGGCCGCGCAGCAGATCGAGTGCCGCCTTGTACTGGTCCTCGTTCAGCTCATAGGGGTCCTTGATGCCAAGGTCCGGCTTGTGTGCCATCAGGTAGATAGCGGCATCCGCGACATAGATCGGGCCGTCATAGGCCTGCACGCGACCCTTGTTGGTCTTGCCGTCCGGCAGCGTCTGCTCCTCGAACACAACATTCCAGCTGGTCGGCGCCTTATCCTTGAAGGCGTCGGTATTGTACATGAGGACGTTGGGACCCCAGAGATAGGGCACGCCGTAGTGGACGTCCTTCACCGTGTGCCAGGGCGCGCTCTGCAGCCGCTCGTCGACCTGCTTGAAGCTCGGGATAAGAGCGGTGTTGATCGGCTGGACCCGCTTGCCGGCCACCAGCCGAAGCGATGCGTCGCCGGATGCGGTCACGAGGTCGAATCCGCCCTCGTTCATCAGCGCCACCATCTCGTCGGACGTCGCTGCCGTTTTGACCGAGACCTTGCAGCCCGTCTCCTTTTCGAAGTCGGTCACCCAGTCATAGGCCTTGTCGGTTTCGCCGCGTTCGATGTAGCCGGCCCAGGCCACGATGCTGACGGCGCCTTCGCCCTTGCCGAGCGCCTTCAGCGGCTCTGCGGCAATTCCCTGGGCAACGAAACTCAGGCTGGCGACGGCCACGGTGCACGACTTCAGAAGATGTTTCATCGTCTGTCTCCCGGTTCTTGGATGCCGCTTTGCGGCGTTTTGTTCCCGAGTGAAAAACTGCGACGAATTCCCTGCCTTCGCAAATTCATTTATCAGAACGATGATATCGGAATTTCCGATAGTTAGACGCGGATGCGGCTCGAACGGAGGCTTTCAGCGACGCCAATGAAATCGCGCGCCGCCTGCGAAAGGCTTGAACCCTTGCGCCAAACGATACCCACCTGAACGACGGGCAAAGCCCCGGACACGTCGCGGCTTTCGATCCGGTCGCCTTCCAGCGACCAGGGCCGGTAGACCAGTTCCGGCAGCAGGGAAATGCCAGCACCGGTCGCGACCAGGCTGCGCACCGCCTCCACGGAACGGGTCCTGAAGGCCACGTGCGGGCGGGCGCCCAGCGCCGAAAGCAGCTTGCCGGTGTTCTCCTCAATCTCGTCCACGGTCAGCATGATCAGCGGCTCGCGCGCAATGTCGGCCACCGAGATGATCTCGGCCGAAACCAACGGATGCCCCATCGGCAACCAGAGCCGGTAAGGCGAAGTTTCCAGGATCTCCGCCTGCAGCGCCATTCGGTCGCGCAGGTTGGAGATCACCATGACGGCCACATCCAACTCGCCACCGACCAGCAGATGCTCCAAATGGCTGCCGTTGTCTTCGATGGCGCTGACCTCCACCCTCGGGCAGGCCCGTCGGTAACGCGCAAGCAGGTCCGAGAGGACATAGCCTGCAACCAGCGAGGTGACGCCGATGTTGAGCGTGCCGGAGGTGGCCGCTTCGCCGGAGGCAAAGCTGTGGCGCGCGTCGGACACTGCCGCCAGCACCTTGGTCGCGTGGCGCAGGAACTGGTGGCCGTTGTGGGTTATGGTCAGACCGCGCGGATGACGCTCGAACAGCGAGACGCCGAGATCGCTCTCGAGCTCTTTCAAAGATTCGGTGATCGACGACTGGGAGATCGACAGCTTCTGCGCAGCACGGGTGATCGACCCCTGCTCGGCGACGGCGACGAAATATTGGAGCTGGCGGAGCGTGAAGGCCATGGATCGAACGGTTGTGCCGAGGCACGATGCTCTGGCTTGGATGAGCATCCTAGGCTGGCGGTTATGAGACGCAACCTTCTTAAACGAAAGAAGCCCGCTGCGAAGCGGGCCTCTCCATGTTCGTTATGGGGGTGGGCTACTCGGCCGGATGCAGAGCCGGTGCAGCAACGGGCTCGGCCGGACGTCCCGACAGCACCCGTGCAAGCTGCGCCTCGTCCAGTTCGTTTTCCCAACGGGCGACGACGATGGTTGCCACCGCATTGCCGACGAAGTTTGTCAGCGCACGGCATTCCGACATGAAGCGGTCGATCCCGAGGATCAAGGCCATGCCGGCAACCGGAACGGACGGCACGACCGACAGCGTCGCAGCCAGCGTGATGAAGCCGGCGCCGGTGATGCCGGCAGCGCCCTTGGAGCTCAGCATTGCGACCAGCAGCAGCAGAATCTGCTCGCCGAAGGACAGATGGATGTCGGTCGCCTGGGCGATGAATAGGGCCGCCAGCGTCATGTAGATGTTGGTGCCGTCGAGGTTGAAGGAATAACCGGTCGGGATGACCAGGCCGACGACGGACCGCTTGCAGCCGGCATTTTCCATTTTCTGCATCAGGCCCGGCAGCGCCGCTTCCGAGGAGGAGGTGCCGAGAACGAGCAGCAGCTCTTCCTTGATGTAGCGGATCAGGGCGAAGATCGAGAAGCCGTTGTACTTGGCGACTGCACCGAGCACGACGACGACGAAGAAGATCGAGGTGACGTAGAAGGTAGCGATCAGGAAGGCGAGGTTGGCGATCGAGCCGATGCCGTACTTGCCGATGGTGAAGGCCATGGCGCCAAAGGCGCCGATGGGGGCTGCCTTCATCAGAATGCCGACGAGGCGGAAGATCGGCGCTGTGAGCGCATTGAGGAAATCGGTGACCGGCCGGCCGCGTTCACCCACCATGCCGAGCGCAATGCCGAACAGCACGGAGAAGAACAGCACCTGCAGGATGTCGCCCTGTGCAAAGGCCCCGACGATGGTGTCGGGAATGATGTTCATCAGGAAGCCCGTGATGGTCGTCTCATGAGCCTTGGTGGCGTAGCTCGTGACCGCACTGGCATCGAGCGTCGCCGGATCGATGTGCATGCCGGCGCCGGGCTGAACCACGTTGGCGATGACCATGCCAACCGCCAGCGCGAGCGTCGAGAAGAACAGGAAGTAGATCATCGCCTTGCCGGCGACGCGGCCGACCTTGGCTAGATCGGACATGCCGGCAATGCCAGTTGCGACCGTCAGGAAGATCACCGGTGCGATGATCATCTTGACCAGCTTGATGAAGGCGTCGCCGAGCGGCTTCAGCGCCGTTCCGAGGCCCGGATAGAAATGCCCGATGAGCATGCCGGCGATTATCGCGACGATGACCTGGACATAGAGGTGACGATAGAATGGCAGTCGACGACGCGGAGCGTCGCTGGCAGGCGAAATAATCATGGTATCCTCCATCAGCCTCAACCAGTGACCTGGCTCTTCCCGAGGCAAATTGCAGCTATGCCCGTTCATCAGCAAAACATGTGCCAACTGGGATTTGTTCGCGCGCCACTGTAAAAACACGTGTTTTCACAGCACGAACCTCTCTAGGCCGTGTTATGTGCGTATTTCCGCACAAGACTGGTTGCTGGCTGAGCGGTTTCATGCTCAACTTTGGCATGATCCAGGGAAAAGCTCAGAGGGGGGAACATGTGCTGCGGCTGCGGGCCCGCCGCGCCTGGGCCGCCTTTGCGCTGATTGCCGTGCTGGTGTCAGCCGCAGCACTCTATGCCGTTACGCTGTATGGCGGCAGATCCGCCTTGCTGGCGATCGAGGCGGAAGGCCGTACGGCGGCCAGCCTCAAGGTCGCCCTCCTGCGCGCGGTTCTGGAGCGGCCCCGGGCCCTGCCCTTTCTTCTGTCCGAGGACCGCGAGGTGCAGGAGGCTTTGCGAGGTGGCGACCCGGCGCAGCTTGCCACCCTGAACGGCAAACTGGAGCGCGTCATCGCCGGGACCAATGCCTCTGTTCTCTACGTGGTAGCCGCCAACGGCGTGACGGTGGCGGCCAGCAACTGGCAGGAGACGACCAGCTTTGTCGGCAACGACTACGCCTTCCGCAAGTATTTCTCCGGTGCCATGGCGCATGGCACGGCCGAAGACTTCGCCATGGGCACAGTAAGCAAGCGGCCGGGGCTTTACATTTCGCACCGGGTGGGACCGGCCGGAGCGCCGCTTGGGGTGGTCGTCGCAAAGATGGAATTCGACCAGCTGGAAGACGACTGGCGGGAGACCGCGCGTCCCTCCTATATCGTCGATGAAAACAACGTGGTGCTGATCACCACTATCCCTTCCTGGCGGTTCATGACCACCAGCCCGCTCGATGCCGTCAGCACCCGTGTGATCCGCGACAGCCTGCAGTTTGGCGATGCGCCGCTGTTGCCGCTGCCGTTCCGCACCGTCGAAGATCTGGCCCCGGATGCCACGATCATGCGTGCCGTCGTGCCGGGAGCAGGCGGCGCCTCCTTCCTGCGGATCAGGCTGCCGGTGACGCCGATGAAATGGAGCTTCGACTACCTGCAGCCCATCGAGGCGCCCGTGGCAGCCGCAAGGCGGGAGGCGCAGCTTCTGGCGACCATCATCCTTGCCGTGATCGCGCTGCTGGCCGGTCTCTGGCTGCGACGGCGCCAGGTGGCGCTGATGACGATCGCCGCCGAACAGCGCGCCAGGGAGGATCTGGAGAATCGTGTCGCGGAACGCACCCGCGATCTCAGCCTTGCCCGCGACAGGCTGCAGGCTGAAATCGCCGACCACCATACGACCGAGGCCAAGCTGCAGGGTGTGCAGCAGGACCTGGTGCAGGCCAACCGGCTGGCGATCCTCGGCCAGGTCGCAGCAGGCGTCGCCCATGAGATCAACCAGCCGGTCGCCACCATCCGCGCCTATGCGGATAATTCCAAGGTCTTCCTGGAGCGCAAGCAGATGCAGCCCGCGATGGACAATCTGGACCTGATTGCCCGGCTGACCGAGCGGATCGGCGCCATCACGGAAGACTTGAAGGCGCTTGCCCGGCGCGGACGCTCGGCGCCGGAGCCCGTCGCCGTCGGCGAGGCCATCGAGGGCGCCATCCTTCTCCTGCGGAGCCGCTTCACCGGACGGCTCGACGGGCTCACTGTCCAGCCCATGCCAGATGGCGCAAGGGTCATGGCCAACCGGCTCCGGCTGGAGCAGGTCTTCATCAACCTCCTTCAGAACGCGTTTGAAGCCGTTGACGCCGGCGCCTCGGGTGCCGTGCGCGTGTCGGTGGAGATAGGCGACGAGGAGGTCGCCGTCGCCATTTCGGACAACGGACCGGGCATTTCGCCAGCCATCCTCAAATCCATGTTCTCGCCGTTCAACTCGTCCAAGGAAAAGGGTCTTGGCCTTGGCCTGGTCATCTCAAAGGACATCGTCTCCGACTATGGCGGCCGGATCTCGGTCGATACCGGGCCGGAGGGAAGCTGCTTTACCGTCCACCTGAAGAGGGCAAGCGCATGAGCGAAGCCATGTCCGTGATCCTGATCGACGACGACGAGGATCTGCTGCGTGCCACCGGCCAGACCCTGGAACTGGCGAGCTTTACCGTCGCGCATTTTACCACCGCCGGGGCGGCGCTGCCGACGCTCGATGCGAGCTTCCGCGGCGTGATCGTCTCGGATATCCGCATGCCCGGAATGGACGGGCTCGAACTCTTCCAGCGGATCCGCCACCTCGACCCGGAGCTTCCCGTTATCCTCGTCACGGGACACGGCGATATTCCGATGGCTGTCAAAGCCATCCGGGACGGCGTCTATGATTTCCTCGCCAAGCCCTTCGCCGCCGAGACGCTGGTGCAATGCGTCCACCGCGCCGCCGAGAAGCGCGCGCTCGTGCTCGACAACCGGCGGCTGCGGCAGGCGGCGGAACAGGCGGAAGACGGGCTGCCGCTGATCGGCCAGACGCCAGTCATGCAGCGGCTGCGCGATATGCTGCGGCAGATTGCCGATACGGATGTGGACGTGCTCGTGACCGGCGAGACCGGAACGGGCAAGGAAGTGGTCGCAAGCCTGCTGCACCGCTGGAGCCGCCGGTCATCCGGGAATTTCGTGGCGCTGAATTGCGGCGCGCTTCCCGAACAGGTGATCGAAAGCGAATTGTTCGGCCATGAACAGGGCGCCTTTACCGGCGCCCAGAAGAAGCGGATCGGGCGCATCGAACATGCGAGCGGCGGGACACTGTTTCTCGACGAGATCGAGAGCATGCCGCCTTCCAGCCAGATCCAGATGCTGCGGGTGCTGGAGATGCGCGAAGTGACGCCACTCGGCACCAACGAGGTGCGCCCGGTCGACCTGCGCGTGGTAGCAGCATCAAAGACGGATCTGGCCGACCGGGAGCAGCGCAAGGGCTTTCGCGACGACCTCTATTACCGGCTGAACGTGGTGACGCTGTCGATCCCGCCTCTGCGGGAACGGCGGGAGGATGTGCCCCTGCTGTTCAACTACTTCGTGGAACGGGCAGCACAGCGCTTTGGACGCGATGCGCCCGCCCTGTCTGCCGCGGTCATGGCCCATCTTCGCAGCCACGACTGGCCGGGCAATGTGCGCGAGCTGGCGCATCTCGCCGAACGCTTCGTCTTGGGTGTCTGGCAGACTGCTGAGGCAATCTCGCCGGCAAAGCCGGCTGAAACGGATGCTGCGGCCTTGCCCGACCGCATGGAGCGTTATGAGGCGGAGATCATCCGCGAGACATTGGAGACCTGCCGCGGTGACGTGCAGGCGACGATTGCCGCACTCGGCATTCCGCGAAAGACCTTCTACGACAAGCTGCAGCGGCACGGCATTACACGTAGCGACTACACCGTCAGCAGCTGACGACGGCGATCACTCTGTCCGATAACGCCGGACGTAAACCAGCGCGCCCAAGGACATAATCGCCAAAGCAAACCAGGTCAGCGCGTAGACGAGGTGACTGTTGCGGAAACTGACGACCGTCAAACCGCCGACCGGAAACCCGCCCGGGTTCGGCGTTGCGTCCGCATCCACGAAATAGGGCGCGGCCTTGTCGACGCCCTTGGCAGACGCGATGGCGGCAACGTCGCGGGAATACCAGCGGTCCTGACCCGGATCATTGGCGCGCAGGAACCCGCCACCGGGCTCGGTCATGCGCAAGAGGCCGGTGACAGTGACGCGCCCCGCCGGGTTACCCTCGCCGCGGGATTGGGGCTCGCGCCTGTCCGTCGGCACGAAGCCCCGGTTGACGACGACCGCCGTCGCATCATCCAGCCGCAAGGGGGTCAGCACCCAGAAGCCCGGCCCGCGCTCCGTCACAGCCTGAACCAGGACCGTGCGGTCATTTTCGAAGACGCCCGCCATGGTGACGTGACGGTATTCGGCATCATTCGCGTCGATCGTTGCCCACTGATCCGGAGCCGGCGGCGCGACAGGAGCGGCGTGCACCCTCTCCTCGACGCGGGCGATCAGGTCGAGCTTCCAGAAAAGGCGCTGCACCTGCCAGGCGCCGAGCCCGGCAAACACCAGGGCGGCAAAGACCAGGAAACCGACCAGCAGGATGCCGCGACGCCCGGAAGACGATGAGGGCGCAGCTTGCGCCGCGCCCCCCGTATTGTTGTCGAGATCGGGCCGCATCACGGCCTCACGGCATGTTCTTCATCATCTCCGGCGACATGGTCATCATGTTCGCGTTGAGGTGATGCATGACCCAGAGCGAGCCGCTAAGCGCGATGAACACGATGACGAGCGTGAAGATCAGCGCCATCATCGTCCAGCCGCCTTCGCTGCGGGTGTTCATGTGCAGGAAGTAGATCATGTGGACGACGATCTGGACCGCCGCAAAGATCATGATCAGCGAGACGGTGACCGTCTTGCTCTCGAAGACCTCGCCCATCACCAACCAGAACGGAATGGCGGTGAGGATGATCGAGAGCACGAAGCCCGTCATGTAGCTTTTGAACGAACCGTGGCCGGCCTGGTGACCATGACTGTGGCCGTGGTGCGCCTGGTGTGCGTCTTCGCGCGCGGGAGTTTCAACGGTCATCCGGTTACTCCAATCAGATATACGAAGGAAAACACGCCGATCCAGATGACGTCCAGGAAGTGCCAGAACATCGACAGGCACATCAGGCGGCGGCGGTTGGCTTCGATCAGGCCATGCATGGATACCTGCACCATCAGCGTGACGAGCCAGATGATGCCGAAGGTGACGTGCAGACCGTGGGTGCCGACGAGCGTGAAGAATGCCGACAGGAAGGCACTGCGGGTCGGACCTGCGCCCTCATGGATCAGGTGCATGAACTCATAGAGTTCCAGTCCGATGAAGACCAGACCGAACAGGCCGGTGATCCCCAGCCAGAACAGGGTCTCGGTCTTCGCGTTGCGCTCCATCTGCAGCATGGCAAAGCCATAGGTGATGGACGACAGCAGCAGCATGGCCGTGTTGACGGCCACCAGCTTCAGGTCGAAGAGGTCGGCGGGAGACGGACCGGCCGCATAGTTGCGGCCGACCACGGCATAGGTCGCAAACAGGATCGCGAAAATCAGGCAGTCGCTCATCAGGTAGAGCCAAAAGCCGAGGTTCGTGCTGCTTTCGATATGGTGTTCTTCCTCGAGGAAGAACTGGGGCTGTTCCGACGTGTCGAATTTCGTGTCAGTCATGGATCACACCTGCCTTGCGAGCAGTTCGGTGCGACGACCTTCCTCAGCCGAGACATCCTCGGCGGGAATGTAGAAATCGCGCTTGTAGTTGAAGGTATGCCAGATCGCGACTGCCATCGTGGCGATGAACGACGCGGCCACCAGCCACCAGATGTACCAGATCATCCCGAAGGCGAAGGCAATGCTGAAGGCGGAGAGGATCGCGCCGGTGCCGGTGTTCTTCGGCATGTGGATCGGCTTGAACCCCTGAAGCGGACGCGAGTAACCGCGGTTCTTCATGTCGTACCAGCCGTCATGGTCGTGCACGACCGGCGTGTAGGCGAAGTTGTAGTCCGGGGGCGGCGACGATGTCGACCACTCGAGGGTACGGCCGTTCCAGGGGTCGCCCGTCAGGTCCGCAAGCTCTACGCGCTTCCGGTAGCTGACGACCAGTTGGATGATGAAGGACGCGATGCCGCAGGCGATCAGCACGGCACCAACAGCCGCCGCGATGAACCAGATCTGCAGAGACGTGTCTTCGAAGTGCGACAGGCGACGGGTGACACCCATCAGGCCAAGGACGTAGAGCGGCATGAAGGCGATGTAGAAGCCGACAAGCCAGAACCAGAAGGACATCTTGCCCCAGAACGGATCCAGCTTGTAGCCGAATGCCTTGGGATACCAGTAGTTGACGCCTGCCATCAGTCCGAACAGCACGCCGCCGATGATGACGTTGTGGAAGTGGGCAATCAGGAAGAGCGAGTTGTGGAGCACAAAGTCGGCCGGCGGAACCGCGAGCATGACGCCCGTCATGCCGCCGATCACGAAGGTGACCATGAAGCCGATCGTCCACAGCATGGGAACTTCGTAGCGAATACGGCCACGATACATTGTGAACAGCCAGTTGAAGATCTTCGCACCGGTCGGGATCGAGATGATCATCGTGGTGATGCCGAAGAAGGCGTTGACCGATGCACCCGAACCCATGGTGAAGAAGTGGTGCAGCCAGACCAGGTAGGACAGGATCATGATCACGCAGGTGGCGTAGACCATGGAGGCATAGCCGAAAAGGCGCTTGCCGGAGAAGGTGGCAACCACTTCGGAGAAGATGCCGAAGGCCGGCAGGATCAGGATGTAGACTTCCGGGTGACCCCAGATCCAGATGAGGTTGACGTACATCATCGGGTTCCCACCAAGGTCATTGGTGAAGAAGTTCGTGCCGACGTAGCGGTCGAGCGACATCAGGGCGAGCGTCGCCGTCAGGATCGGGAAGGATGCGACGATCAGCACGTTGGTGCAAAGCGATGTCCAGGTGAAGATCGGCATCTTCATCAGGGTCATGCCCGGTGCGCGCATCTTGACGATGGTGGCGATGAGGTTGATGCCCGAAAGGGTCGTGCCGACACCTGCGACCTGCAGGCCCCAGATATAATAGTCCACCCCGACGCCTGGGCTGTAGGCCGCACCCGACAGCGGCGGATAGGCCAGCCAGCCGGTCTGCGCAAATTCTCCGATGAACAGCGACAGCATGATGATGATCGCGCCGGCCGTCGTCATCCAGAAGGAGAAGTTGTTGAGGAACGGGAAGGAGACGTCGCGGGCGCCGATCTGCAGCGGCACCACGAAGTTCATGAACCCCGTGACGAAGGGCATGGCCACGAAGAAGATCATGATCACGCCATGCGCGGTGAAGATCTGGTCGTAGTGATGCGGCGGCAGGAAGCCTTCATTGTCGCCGAAGGAGATCGCCTGCTGGGCGCGCATCAAAAGCGCGTCCGAAAAACCGCGCAACAGCATGATGATGGCGAGAATGATGTACATGATGCCGATCTTCTTGTGATCGACACTGGTGATCCAGTCGCGCCAGAGCGGGCCCCAGAACTTGAAATAGGTGATCGCTGCGACCACCGCGAGGCCGCCGACCGCAACACCGAGGAAGGTCACGATCAGGATGGGCTCGTGATAGGGGATGGCCTCTAGGGTCAACCGGCCGAAGATAAACTTCAGAAGGTCAGGATTGGAAAACATGGGGTTACCCGATCATCAATTAACGGAGACGCCAAGCGTCGAGTTCAGTTGTTGTTGTTCAATTGCGTCGGCGCGGGATTGCTGCCACCGCTCTCGGCTGCCGGAGGGGACTGTTCGCCACTGTCCATTCCCGGCATGTTGTGCATGTCGTGCTGCATCGGCTGTCCGCCGTTGTCGTTGACGGTGTGGTTCGGCGCTTCGCTGCGTGCGGGTGCACCCGATGCCGGGAATGTCGCCGCATTGGTCATATCGCCCCGTTCCACGCGCCGGTTGTCGTATTCCAGCTTTTCCCGGTTTTCATGGCTTTCCTTGCCCGCACCGCCCATGGCGTCGATGTGCATCATCTCGTCCATGCACATCTTGCCCGGCTGGGCGCAGAGGTTGAGCACAGCCTTGTAGAGATCCTTCTCTGCGCTCGCGTAGTAGCGGACCGGCTCGGCCTCGCTCGGCTTTTCAAGCTTCAGGTAAGTGTCGCGGTTGAGAGCCGTACCCTGGTTCTTTACCCGGGCAACCCAGTCGTCGAAGCCCTGCTGATTCAGGCCATGGAACTTGAAGTTCATGTGCGAGAAGCCGGAGCCGCTGTAATTGGCCGAGAAGCCTTTGAACTCGCCTTCCTTGTTGATCACCGCATGCAGCTTGGTCTCCATGCCGGGCATGGCATAGACCTGGCCTGCGAGTGCGGGGATATAGAAGGAGTTCATGACCGAGCTGGCGGTAATCTTGAAGCTGATCGGCACGTCCACGGGCGCTGCGAGCTCGTTGACCGTCGCGATTCCAAGCTCCGGATAGAAGAACAGCCACTTCCAGTCGAGTGCCACCACTTCCACCGTCAGCGGCTTCACGCCTTCCGGAATGGTCCGCTCTGCATCGATCCGGTCGAGCGGGCGATAGGGGTCGAGCTTGTGGGTGCTGATCCAGGTGATGGCGCCCAGCGCGATGATGATGGCCAGCGGCGCCGACCAGATCACGACCTCGAGACGGGTCGAATGGTGCCATTCGGGATCATAGGTCGCCTTCTCGTTCGACGCACGGTAGTGCCAGGCGAAGTAGAGGCTGAGGCACACAACCGGAACGATAATCAGCAACATAAGCACGGTGGAGACCACGATGAGATCGCGCTGCTGCGATGCGATATCCCCCGACGGGGACATGACGACCATGTTGCAACCAGCCAGAAGCGGTAGCGAAATGGCGGTGGAAAACTGAAATAGACGCTTCATGAATGACATCAGCTCGGGACCTGCAATTTGTTGAAACCGCCTAAAGCAGCGGTGCCTCAATCTCCATGAGGTGTTTCGTCGCACTGCAACATCCGCTATCGCGTTGCAGCGTGCTCGTCCAGACGCATGGCAGTTGAATGCGTTCACAAACGTAACTTAGGGAAGTCGCGGGCGATGAACAGAGGCATTTTGTAGCACTTATGCGACCTATTATTTTTCCTGTATGAATCTTGATTGACAGGAGCAGTTGCCGACATTCTCATGCTAGTCCGAAGTGCAGGAGGAACTCGATCATGACCGAGTCAACGAACCATTGGGATGCGACGCAGCCCTCATCAGCATCGATGGAGCGCGATGCGCGGCAGATCCATGACGACAAGCCGATTTCTGCCGGCAGCATTGTGATCGGCGTGATCATCGGACGAACCGGAGAGTTCTTCGACTTCTTCGTCTATGGCCTTGCCTCCGTGCTGGTCTTCCCCCGCCTGGTGTTCTCCTTCGCCGGCGACCCGGTGACAGCCACACTCTATTCCTTCGCGGTCTTCTCACTGGCCTTCCTGGCGCGTCCGGTCGGGTCCGTCGTGTTCATGTGGATCGACAGCCGCTACGGCCGAGGAACTAAACTGACGATTGCCCTCTTCCTGCTGGGCGGATCGACGGCGTCGATTGCCTTCCTGCCCGGCTACGAGAGCATCGGCATGTGGTCCCCTGCCCTTCTGGCGCTGTTCCGGCTCGGCCAGGGCTTTGCGCTCGGCGGCGCCTGGGATGGACTGGCGTCCCTTCTGGCGCTCAACGCTCCTGAAAACCGCCGCGGCTTCTACGCCATGGTCCCGCAGCTCGGTGCGCCCTTCGGTTTTGCGCTGGCCAGCACGCTGTTTGGCTATTTCGCCGTCAACCTTACCGATGCGGATTTCCTGAGCTGGGGATGGCGCTACCCCTTCTTCGTTGCCTTCGCCATCAACGTCGTCGCTCTTTTTGCTCGGCTGCGAATCGTTGCCTCGCGCGAGTTCGGTGATGCCCTGGCGAACCATGAGCTGGAGCCGACGCCTATTCTTGAAGTGTTGCGCGTCCACGGCCGCGACATCCTGCTCGGCGCTTTCGTGCCGCTCGCAAGCTTTGCAATGTTCCATCTGGTGACGATCTTCCCGCTTGGCTGGGTCACGCTTCGCGGCGGCCAGACCCCGGGCAGCTTCCTGTTCATTCAGGTGCTGGGTGCTCTGGTAGGCCTATGCACCGTCATGCTGTCCGGCCTGCTCGCAGACCGGATCGGACGTCGCCGCCAGCTGCTGATCGGCGCTGTCATCATCGCCATCTTCAGCTTCTCGGCACCCTTCCTGCTCGACGCAGGCGAGTTCGGTCAGGACGCCTACATCATCATCGGTTTTGCCATCCTCGGCCTTTCCTTCGGCCAGGCATCCGGTGCGGTATCCTCCCGTTTCGGCCAGCGCTACCGCTATACGGGCTCGGCACTCACGTCTGATCTGTCCTGGCTGATCGGCGCCGGCTTTGCCCCGCTGGTGGCGCTCGGTCTCGCCACACAGTTCGGGATCATCTTCATCGGCGGCTATCTGATCTCCGGTGCGATCTGCACGATCCTCGCGCTACTGCTGGCGCGGGTGACCAACAACAGCAGCATGGAACCGCAGGGCCGCGTTTAAACAATCAGGTCCAGTGCGAAGAAAAGATGCCGGGCGGCTTAGACGCCCGGCATTTCCGTTGGTGCTTCCTGCCCGCCAGCGATGATCGACCGCTTGCCGACGTGGTTGGCCGGGCCGACGAGGCCTTCCTTCTCCATCCGTTCCACCAGTGAAGCGGCGCGGTTGTAGCCAACCGACAGGCGGCGCTGAATGTAGGACGTCGAGCACTTCTTGTCCCGCAGAACGACCTTGACCGCGCGGTCGTAGAGATCGTCGCCGTCCTCTTCGCCCATGGCGGACTTGTCGAAGACCGCGGGATCTTCCTCCTCGACCTCAGGCTCCTCGGCATCCTCGGTAACGGTTCCGAGATACTGCGGGCGTCCCTGTGTCTTCAGGTGTGCGACGATCGATTCGACCTCGTGGTCCGCCACATAGGGCCCGTGGACACGGGTGATCCTGCCGCCGCCGACCATGTGCAGCATGTCGCCCTGGCCGAGCAGGTTTTCTGCACCCTGCTCGCCGAGAATGGTGCGACTGTCGATCTTGGAGGTGACCTGGAACGAGATGCGGGTCGGGAAGTTGGCCTTGATCGTGCCGGTGATGACATCGACCGATGGTCGCTGCGTCGCCATGATCAGATGGATGCCGGCCGCGCGTGCCATCTGCGCCAGGCGTTGGATGGCGCCTTCGATGTCCTTGCCGGCAACCATCATCAGGTCGGCCATTTCGTCGACGATCACGACGATGTAGGGCAGCGCCGACAGATCCATCTCCTGCTCTTCTGTGAGCGGTTCGCCGGTGGACCGGTCGAAGCCGATCTGGACGCTGATCATGATCGTCTCGCCGCTGCGACGCGCTGCCGCCACGCGGCTGTTGTAGCCATCGATGTTGCGCACGCCGAGCCGCGACATCTTGCGGTAGCGATCTTCCATTTCGCGCACAGCCCACTTCAGGGCCAGAACCGCCTTCTTTGGGTCGGTGACCACCGGCGTCAGCAGGTGCGGGATGCCGTCATAGATCGACAGTTCCAGCATCTTGGGGTCGACCATGATCAGCCGGCACTCGTCCGGCCGCAGCCGGTAGAGGAGCGAGAGAATCATGGTGTTGACCGACACCGACTTGCCGGAGCCCGTGGTGCCGGCGACCAGAAGATGCGGCATCTTGGCGAGATCGGCGATGACCGGTTCGCCGCCGATGGTCTTGCCCAGGCAGAGCGGCAGGCTGAAGCCAGTGCGCTTGTAGCTGTCGCTTTCGATCAGTTCGCGGAAGAATACGGTCTCGCGCTCCGGATTGGGAAGCTCGATGCCGATCACGTTGCGGCCGGGGACGACTGCGACGCGGGCGGAAAGCGCCGACATGGAGCGAGCGATATCGTCGGAGAGGCCGATGACGCGGGAGGACTTCACCCCAGGTGCGGGCTCGAATTCGTACAGAGTGACGACCGGACCGGGCCGCACGTCAACGATTTCACCCTTGATGCCGAAATCTTCCAGCACGGTTTCCAGCAAGCCGGCGCTCTGTTCCAGCGCTTCCTGCGACATCGCCGCCGCTTCGCGCAGCACGGGCTGCTGGAGGAGATCGGGCGACGGAAACTCGAAGTCGTCTTCGGGTTGCATCACGGCGTTCTGCGGAAGGCCCGGCATGCGGCGCGAGGCAAGAGCCGCGGCCATGTTGCGGCGTGCCGGCCGTTCCGGGAGGGTCGTCATTTCGACCGGCGCTATCAACTCGAGCGATTCGGGGGCGACGGCAGGAACGACCAACTCGGTCGCCACCGGCTCGATTGGCAGCGGCAGATCCTGGACGGCAGGCGCTGCATTGCGCAGGGTAATCATCCGGTAGTGAAGAACCGGCGACGTCTCCTCGACGTCGAGATCGACCGAAACGGGCTGAGGCACGGGCATGGACACGACCGCCGCCTTGACCCGCACGCGGGTCGGAGCAATGGCGGCAGGCACAGGCGTAGCAGTGCGAGCCGGCGCGGCTTGCGGCAGCACCCGGGTCACCGCTTCGACATCGTCGTTTGTCGAGGCGAAATCGATCGCTTCCCAGAACAGATGATCCGGCAGATGCGGCAGCAGATCGGACAGTCGGTTCTGCTGGACGGCGGGCTGCGCGGGCGCGGCCACAGGAGCTTCGGCGACTGGTGCGGCGGCATGCCTCAGAGCGAGCGCGGCCTTCAGTCGGGGCATGTCGGGAGATTGCGCCGATGGCGAGGAATCAACGGCGGGAGGGGTCGGTGTCAGGGCAGTCTCCGATGCCAAGGGATGTTTGCGTGTGGCCACGAACTCGCGGCGCAGTTCATCGACGAGGGCACGGGCACCGGGGGCTGCGTCCGTCGGGAGACCCCGCGTGACCAGTCCACGCTGGGCCGCCGCCCGTTCCTCGAAGGTGGGTTTTGCGACGGCAGGTGCCACCACGGGCTTTTGCAGCGGCGGAGACATGGATGCGGACTGCCAAACGGGCTTGGGCAAAGGGGCGGGCTTGGGCAAAGGGGCAGGCTCAGCCGGCGGCACCTCGGCACCGGGTGTGGGCTTGCGGGGAATGGCTTTTTCCGGCGTCCGGGTGAAACGCACGTTGGGCGCCAGCGAAAAGGCACTCTGCCAGACGGGAAGGTCGCCTGCGTTGTGCGGCACGGCTGCAGGCGGGATCGGACGAGAGGCAGCGGCAGGAGCGGCTGGTACGAACGTGTCCGGCACGGGCACGAAGGCATCGGCAGCCGAGGACGGATAAGGCAGCGCCGGTGCGCTGAAGGACGTGTCTGCACCCTGCGGCAGGTCCGCGACCTGGGGCGGAACCGTCACATGATGATGGTTGGTCTGCGGCGCGATGATCGCGCCTTCCTCATGGGCTTCGGTCTGGCCTGGGAAATTTGTACGGGAAAGACGCATTTACTCACTACACCGATGGGCAAGAGGACGATCGACGCGAAGCTTCTGCAATAGAAAATAAAGGTTAAGTGTCCCTTTCCAAGGCTCGGAAATCGGCCGTCCCAAACAGCGCAACACCCCCGGATCGGCTTAATCCGGGGGTGTTTCAGCATAAACAAATATTTTCGCTAGACCGCGGAACTTCTGTGGTTTTTCGGCGGCTCAAGCGGCCATGACGGCCGAATCGCGCGGGATCTCCACATCGATTTCCAGAATCGTGACATGCTCGTTGCCATCGAGCTTCACCTGGACCTTGTCCGCGTCGACCTGCACGTGCTTGGCAATCACTGCCAGGATTTCTTCGCGCAGCAGCGAGACCAGGTCCGTGCCCACGGAAGAACGCTCATGGGCGAGCAAAACCTGGAGCCGCTCGCGGGCCATCGGTGCCGAACGCGGCCGGCCAAAGAGACGGAATATGCTCATGCCGCCTTCCTTCCGAAAATCTTGCCGAAGATGCCACGGCGTTCACCCGGGATGGTGATCGGCAGGTCTTCCCCAGCCAAACGGCGGGCTGCATCGAAATAGGCCATGGCCGCGGCGCTCTTGGCATCGGCGAGGGTAACCGGCGAGCCCATGTTGGAAGCGCGCAGCACATCGGTGCTTTCCGGGATGATGCCGATTAGCGGGATCGAGAGGATGTCCAGCACGTCCTCGACCTTCAGCATGTCGCCGCGCTCGGCGCGGGTGGCGTCGTAGCGGGTCAAAAGGAGATGCTTTTCGATACGCTCGCCGCGCTCTGCCTTCAGCGTCTTGGAATCCAGCAGGCCGATGATTCGGTCCGAGTCGCGCACCGAGGACACTTCGGGGTTGGTGACCACGACGGCGACGTCGGCATGCCGCATGGCAAGGGTCGCGCCCCGCTCGATGCCGGCCGGGCTGTCGCAGATGACCCAGTCGAAGTAGCGCTTCAGCTCGGCGATGACCCACTCGACGCCTTCTGGCGTGAGATTGTCCTTGTCGCGGGTCTGCGAAGCCGGCAGCAGAAACAGGTTCTCAAGCCGCTTGTCGCGGATCAGCGCCTGCGGCAGCTTGGCATCGCCCTGGATGACGTTGACCAGATCGTAGACGACCCGGCGTTCCGCTCCCATGACCAGGTCCAGGTTGCGCAGCCCGACGTCGAAATCGACGACGACGACCTTCTCGTTGCGCTGCGCCAGCGCCGCGCCCAGTGCAGCGGTCGACGTGGTCTTGCCGACGCCGCCCTTGCCTGACGTGACTACGATGACTTTCCCCATCTTGATCTCCTGTGCTCGGCCCTGAGGCCTAGATAAGTGTTTCAGCCATGATTGCGTCGCCCTCCAGCCAAAGCTGGACCGATTGACCAAGCAGGCGTGGATCCATGTCCTCCGCCATCTTGTAGACTCCGTCGATCGCGATCAGCTCCGCTTCAAGCCTGCGGCAGAAGATGCGTGCAGAGGCATTCCCGATCGATCCGGCCATGACCCGGCCGCGCAAGGCGCCGTAAATATGGACGGAGCCCCCTGCTATGATCTCTGCGCCGGAGGCGACCGATCCGATGATCGTCACGTCGCCTTCCGGAAATATCACCGACTGGCCCGACCTGATCGGCTCGTTGATGACGAGCGACTGGGTGACCACCGGCTTATGGTCTGGCACAGCCGGCTTGTCCGGAGCTGAGTTCCGCATCTCGGATACGGGCTGCGGCTCCTTTTCCTCCACCTCGAAGTCGGCCGCAGGTCGGCCGCCCTTCATCGCAGGCGGCATGCCCGGTTCCATCATCGACGGCTTTGCACCTTCGATGCCCATGATGCGGACGCTGCGCTGCCCCAGCTCCTCGATCAGCGACTTGAGCTGCGCGCGATCGATCGCCAAGTCGGAGACGTCCAGCACCACCGGACGGCCGAGGAAGAAGCCCGCGGAGCGCGCTGCAAGATCGTCAAGCAGCACTAGCCACTCGTCGAGCGGCAGATCGGGTGAAAGGACGACCGCCAGGAACGAGCGTCCCTTGATACGGATCGAGCGTGAATCTGTTAGCACTTTGGTCATCTACGTAAACAATTCGTTGACGAGGTTCTACGGTCTGCGTGGTTAACAAATGGTTAACGCGCCCGCTTCAAGGTAAACGCCGCTGGCTTGTGCGGGCGTGGAGAGCCGTGAGATTTCGGGAGATTTTTTGACGGAAAGGTCGCTTTTAAGGCAGCGTCACCCATGCCGGGCAGGAGCCTGAAACGGCCCAGGGCGCACACGGCGCCCTGGTGGTCTTTTTTGTGGATCTGGTCCGAAGCGAACCTAGGGTCAGACGCGCTTCTGTGCTGCGTCCCGAACCCGCTCGCGTGTCAGGGGCAGGTCGTAGACGCGACGACCGATCGCATGCGTGATGGCATTTGCTACGGCCGCGCCGCCCGGACCCTGACTGCATTCGCCGGCCCCGAGGAAGGGCGTCCCGTGACGGGGGATGATGTCGACGTCGATCGCCTCCGGCAGTGCATCGAAACGCATGATCGGATAGGTGGACCAGTCGACGCTGGTGATCCGTGTCCGGTCGAAGGTGAGGCCTTCGTAAAGCGTCCAGCTGGCCGCCTGGATGATGCCGCCCTGCACCTGGTTCGCGACCCCGTTGGGATTGACGACCTCGCCGGCATCCACGGCGGAGGACGCGCGGATCAATCGGACGCGTCCCGTCTCCGGTTCGACCTTGACCTCCAGGGCAACGGCACAATAGGCGGCGAGGTTCTTGTAGCGCGCGAAGGCGAACCCGTAACCATGCCCTTCCGGCGCTGCCTGTCCGGCCTTCCAGCCGAACATCTCCGCCGCGCGGCTTACCACATCCTTTGCACGCTGATCCTGCAAGTGCCGCAGCCGGTACTCGACCGGGTCCGCCTTTGCCTGCACGGCCAGGTCATCCATAAAGTTCTCGATGGAAAAGACATTCATGTAGGCGCCGAGTCCTCGCAGTGCGGAAACCCGGATCGGTGCCTCGGTCAGAAAATGCCAGATGACATGCCGGCTGGGGAAGGCATAGAGCGGGTTGGAGTTGCGATCCCCGTTTCCTTCCGGCGTGATCTGCAGCTTCGGCACATCCGGCGGAAAAGCCTTAGCCATGTGTTGGGCAGGCAGCAACGCACCGGCTGTCCCGGGCCTTGAATTGTGGCTGTTGCTCCAGAGCTCGTAGTTCCAGTCGAGGATATTGCCCTTGTCGTCGAGCCCGGCGCGGACTTTCGTGACCATGCCCGGCGAGAAGGGCTCCCATGCATGTTCCTGCTCGCGCATCCACTGCACCTTGACGGGACGGCCCGGCATCGCCTGGGCCAGCAGCGCCGCATCGGCTGCTGCATCATCTGCGCCATTGTGGCCGTAGCAGCCCGAGCCCTCGACGTGGATGCAGCGGACCTGTTCGATCGGCACACCCAGCATCTGAGCGATGGCCTTCTGGTCCGGATAGACCCCTTGCGTATGGGTCCATACGGTTGTCAGGCCATCGACAAGATGGGCGAGACCACACGACGGGCCGATCGAGCCGTGGATCTGGTAGGGGCGGGTAAATGTCGCCTCCTGCGTCCGCGTAACGGCAACCGGCACCTGCTTGTCGACGACCACACCGTCCTCGGCGGGTATTGCCATCAGGGCCTTGGGCAGATCGTTTATCTCCGGCAGCGACGCCTGTTCCGACCACTGGGCAGCAGCGGAAAGCGCGCGCATTGCCTTGATAGCCTGCCATTCCTTCTCGGCAAGAACACCGAGGAAACTACCGTCGCGAACGACCTTGACGACGCCCGGCATGGTCTCCACGCCCGAAAGGTCGACGCTCTGAAGCCGTGCAGCAGGGCTTGGTGGCCGGACGATGCGGCCGTGCAGCATGCCGTCCGGGCGCATGTCCTGGATGTAGGCGGCACCGCCTGTCACCTTGCCCGGAATGTCGATCCGGTGGCGTGGCGTGCCCATCTCCACGAAATCGCCAGCCGGCGTCAG
Source organism: Hyphomicrobiales bacterium (assembly GCA_900472675.1). Classification (GTDB taxonomy): domain Bacteria; phylum Pseudomonadota; class Alphaproteobacteria; order Rhizobiales; family Rhizobiaceae; genus Neorhizobium. The sequence goes on along the minus strand of UCJA01000010.1, from coordinate 489,381 downwards.
CTTCGATACCGGCTGCGCACGACCTTCGATCAGATGGTCGGAGACGAGTTCGCCATAGCCCAGTTTCTGCCCGGCGGGTCCGAGCACGGTGCCCTTTTCTGCCCGCAGCTGCTCGACCGGCAACGACAAACGCCGTGCCGCTTCGCCAATCAGGATGTCCCGCGCCTGGGCGGCCGCATGCCGGATCGCTGTGCCGCTGTCCTGGATGGAATGGCTGCCGGCCGTATAGCCTTCGTTGGGAGACAGGACCGTATCGGGACCGATCAGCGACAGGCCCTCGAAGGGTATTTTCAGCTCTTCCGCAGCGATCTGGAGCAGTGCCGTCTTTATGCCCTGCCCGAGCTCCGCCTTGCCCGTGAAGATGGTGGCATGCCCGGACGCCTCGATCCTGATCCAGGATTCGAGGTTCGGGTTGGTCTTCAGGCTTCCCGGCAGGTCTGGAGCGGGCTGTTCGACCGCCTGGAAATTCTGGGTTTCATCACCGGGGGCCTGCGTCGTCTGGGCAAGTGCCGGACGCATCGTAAACGCCATGACGAGGGCGCCGGTACCGAACAGGACGGAGCGCCTGCTGAGGTCTGGAATGGTCATGCGTTCCATCAGCCTGTCCTCTTGGCGGTATCGACCGAAGCCGTCTGCATCAGCTTGCCGGCCCGCTTGATGGCGGCCACGATGCGCATATGGGTGCCGCAGCGACAGAGGTTGGGTTCCATGTGCGCGCGGATCTCTTCATCGCTTGCAGCCGGATCCCGCTGCAGCAACACCTGGGCGCGCATCATCATGCCGGGGATGCAGTAACCGCACTGGGCAGCCTGCTCCTCGATGAAGGCCTGCTGCATCGGGCCCGGAGCCTCGATGGTTCCGAGACCTTCCACGGTCGTGATGTTTCGCCCTTCGAGCACAACGATCGGCGTGACACAGGAGAAGACTGCCTCGCCATCGATCATGACCGTGCATGCGCCGCACTGGCCAAGACCGCAGCCGTATTTGGCGGCATTCAACTTCAGCTCGTCGCGCAGCACGTAAAGCAGCGGCGTATCCGGATCTACGTCGACCTGATGGGATTGTCCGTTGACGGTAAGGGCTACCATGAGGTTTCTCGCTTGGTTGGATTGGCGGGCGCATTGCCGCCATCGCTGCTCAGGGAGCGAAGGTCGGTATCCTTGTGACCGGCGCGGATGTCGGCAACGAGTGGCTCGATGTCCTTCCATTCCGGCTTGTCACTGAAGGTCTTGCGCATGTAGGCGAGCAACTGGGCAATCTGCTGGTCGGTCAGGGCACCGGCAAAGCCCGGCATGATCGGACCGCGCTCGCCTTCAGGGGCGGGCAATCCGTAGAGAATGACGTTGATCGGGTTCGTCGGCGTCGGACCGTGGATCGCCGTGCTCAGGCGGAGCGGCAGACCACCATAGGGAACCGGGCGACCGGCCTCATGGCAGGTGGAACAGGCCGCGGCGTAGATCGCGGCACCGGGATCCTTCATATCGACAGCAGCTGGCAATGTTTGGGCGCCGGCGGATTGAACCTGCACGCCTTTTTCAAGCTCGCTGGACTGCTGGACGGATTTCTCGCCGAGGCTTTTCTTCTCTGTCGAAGGCTGACCCATGACAGACGCGATATAGGTTGCGATCGCCTTGGCATCGTCCGGCGCCGCCAGACGCATGTTGGCCGTCACCGGAGCCATCGGACCGCGTGCCACGCCATGCTGCGCCTCATATCCGGTCGTCAGATACTGGTTGAGGCTTTCGGCCGTCCACGGCACGGGCGCCGGCGACGCAGCATTCAGGGCGTAGGCGGTCCAGCCCTCGGCTTCTCCGCCTGCATAATGTTCGCTCTTCTTTTCCGCGCCCAACAGGTTGCGCGGCGTGTGACAGCCGCCACAGTGGCCAAGGCCCTCCGCCAGATAGGCGCCACGGTTCCACTCTGCAGTCTGCGCAGCGTCGGGCTCATAGACGCCAGGCGTAAAGAACAGCATCTTCCAACCGGCCAGAACCATGCGGACGTTGATCGGGAACGGCAGCTCGTTGGCAGGCGTCTCGGCCCTAACGGCCTTGCGCGTCATCAGATAGGCATAGAGCGCGCGGTTATCGTCATCCGTGACCTTGGTGAAGTGATCATAGGGAAATGCGGGATAGAGATGCCTGCCTTCCTGGTCGACACCTTCCCGCATGGCGCGGCCGAAGGCTTCTTCGGACCAGCGGCCGATCCCTGTCTCAGGATCAGGCGTGATGTTGGTGGCGTAGATCGTACCAAACGGCGTGGGAAGCGGAAGTCCGCCCGCCATGATCTCGCCGCCCTCCTTGGTGTGACAGACGCTGCAATTGCCGATGGCAGCAAGAGATGCACCGCGTTCTACAAGTGCCGGATCGAAGGACGCGGTGGCCGGAGGCTCGACTGGGTCGATCGCGGAGCGCCAGGCAAAAGCGACGAAACCAATGCCCAGGATGACGACAAGGCAAAGTGCGCCACCCAAAAAACGTATCAAACGCATGCACTTCACTCCCTCTGCGGGAGTGCAAACGGGCGGAAAATCATTTAGTTCCCGCCCAGATTGAATTGACGAATGTTAGGTATAACACCCAGCTGCGCCGCCTCCCGGCCGACGCAGCGTTGGCATGCCTAGTGGTAGGATTGGGGCCCCATGCTCGCCAGTTCGGACAGCGCCTTGTGCTGGCCAACCGCCTGCCGCATCAGCTCGGTGGTATAATTTCCCTCGCGAAACAAATTGATCATGACAGCGGCGGCAAGGCCCAGGTCAGGGCTATCCTTTGGAAGATCATGCTGTTGCCGCCATTCCTCCAGCACCGTTTCAATAATTTCAAGCTCGACCGGGCCGAAGGTGGTTTCCAGAAATGGACGCATAATCATTGAGGCTCCTCATGCAACGCGCGTCATTTGGGGAGGGGGCAAACCCTTTCAAGTGCCTTGGGACAATTCGTGAACGAAATGGGCGATCGTGTGAATTGGCTTTACGAGGCGACCTGCTGCTGGCTTTACGACGCAACCTGCCGCTGGCGGCCGGCGAGCTGCAGCACGTCCTGGTCGACCCGAGAGAAGGCGACGATCAGGTGCCCTTCGAATACGAGGGCAGGTTCGTCCGGCACAACGGTCAGAGGCGGGAGACCGCCGAGCCTGACCACCAGCGCCTGGGCCAGGCCTTCCTCAAGCCCTTCCCGCAGAAGCTCGTAATATCGCGTGCCGGGGCCGGTGATAAAGATCGGCATGGATTCGTAAAGGCTGAGCAGCCGCGACAGGCCGCTGCCGAGCGCCATGCCGGCCTGCCGGAACGCCAGCCTTGCCATACGATGACCCTGGCGCGCCTGCTGGGCGATCTTTTCGATCTCACTCAGCGGCACGAACTTTGCGGGAATGCGATCCATCGGCGCCTCGAAGGCGGCGCGCAGGATGGCATAGAAGCCGGCATAGGCCTCGATGCAGCCGCTGGTGCCGCAGCGGCAGAGCGCACCCTTGGGCGTGTGCAGCATATGGCCGAAATTCGGCGCCACGATCTCGGACGCGCCAGAATCGAACATGCGGGAAACGCCAAGGCCGATGCTGTGGCCGAGCGACAATGCGACGAGCGAACCTGCCCGGGGCCTCGCCCCCTGATCCTTGTCCAGACCGCTTTCGAGATCCCCTCTCGCATGGCCATCCTTTGCCTGCGACAGCGCCGTTGCGACCAGCAGCGTCTCGTTGCTCAGCACAACCTGCGCACCCCAACCCTCGCCAAGCAGATCGGAAAAATCGACCGAACGGGCGCCGAACACCGGAGACCAGACCAGGCTCGGCAGGTTCGGGTGCACCAGTCCCTTGCTGCTGATCGAGACCAGCAGAACCTTGTCCCGGTCGAGCCGCGAGCGCGCAAGCATGCGCTCCAGCGCCGCCGACATGGACCGCAGGAAACCGCCGGTCGTCTCCTCCTGGCGTTGCTCGGCAAAGCGGTCGAGAAGCGTGCCGGCATAATCGACCAGCGAATACTGGATGATGTCCGACGAGATGGTAATGACGATCACATAGCCGCAGTTGCGACGCTGGCTGAACTGGACGCGCGGGCGACCCCGTCCCGAGATCGGCTGCTGCTCCGTCCGCTCGATAATGCCGGCCCGCTCGAGATCGGCAGTGATGGCCGATACGGTGGCCGAAGCCAGTCGCGTCGTTTCGCAGATTTCCGTGTGCGCGAGCCGGCCATGGCGACGCAGGCCAGACAGCACCAAAGCGCTGTTCTGCTGCCGAACCAGCTCCGGACTCGATTTCGCCAGCATTGCTTCCGCCGCTCTCTTCCACGTCTGGATAGACTATTCGCAAAGGGATTTCGACTGCCGATTGACAGTATCTCCGTTCTCTGACATTTAATTTCTCGACTGTCGAGAAAAAGCGGGAGGCGCTTTGGCTGGCAGGTTTTTGGCGGAAGGGGGAGCAGAGGCTTTTGGCCCGTTCGCCGTCAACTGGGAGGACAAAAATGAAATCGATCGTAAGGCTGATGGCCGGCGCGGCCATCCTTGTATCCATTCAGACCGCAGCCATGGCGGCTGATGTCGTCGTCGGCGTTTCCTGGTCGAACTTCCAGGAAGAACGCTGGAAGACCGACGAAGCTGCCATCAAGAAGGCACTGACTGCAGCCGGCGCGAAATACATCTCCGCCGACGCGCAGTCGTCTGCTTCCAAGCAGTTGACCGACGTGGAGTCGCTCATCTCGCAGGGTGCGACCGCCCTGATCGTGCTTGCTCAGGATAGCGACGCCATCGCTCCTGCCATCGAGAAGGCAACGGCCGAAGGCATTCCGGTGGTCGGCTATGACCGTCTCATCGAAAATCCGGACGCCTTCTACATCACCTTCGACAACAAGGAAGTGGGCCGCCTGCAGGCGCAGGGCGTTTTCAAGGTCAAGCCGGAGGGCAATTACGTCTTCATCAAGGGCTCTTCGTCTGACCCGAACGCAGACTTCCTGTTCGCGGGCCAGATGGAAGTCCTGAAGGCAGCCGTCGACGCCGGCAAGATCAAGAATGTCGGCGAAGCCTATACGGACGGCTGGAAGCCGGAGAACGCTCAGAAGAACATGGAGCAGTTCCTGACCAAGAACAACAACAAGGTTGACGCCGTGGTTGCCTCGAACGACGGCACTGCCGGCGGCGCGATCGCAGCTCTCGACGCCCAGGGCCTTGCTGGTTCCGTGCCGGTGTCGGGTCAGGATGCGGACAAGGCAGCGCTGAACCGCGTCGCTCTTGGCACGCAGACCGTGTCTGTCTGGAAGGACAGCCGCGAACTCGGCAAGGGTGCCGCCGAGATCGCACTCGCGCTCGCCTCGGGCAAGAAGATGACCGAGATCAAGGGCGTCCAGGTGTTCAACGGCGGACCGAAGAAGCAGAAGATGCAGTCTGTCTTCCTGAAGCCGCAGGCAATCACCAAGGACAACCTCAACCTGGTCATCGACGCCGGTTGGATCAGCAAGGCTGAAGCCTGCCAGGGCGTGAAGGCCGGCAGCGTGGCAGCCTGCAAGTAGGCTGTTGTCTCCACCACGTACATGCGGCGCCGCGCTTTCAAGCGGCGCCGTCCTTCTGAAGGAACGGCCACGGCTCGCCCTGAGCCAGGCCGCGGAGTGCGATGGCATGCGCACATGAAGCGCAGCTCGATACTCCCGCTTAAACGGTAGGGAACGGCGACACATGGCCGATACGGCGCATTCCACGACAACCGGCGGAGCCAGCCAGACGGGCAACCCCGTCACCCGCTTCTTCCGCGCCACCGAAATCGATACCCGCATGCTGGGCATGGTCGGCGCATTGCTGATCATCTGGATCGGCTTTCACATTCTGACCGGCGGCCTCTTCCTGACGCCCCGGAACCTGTGGAACCTGTCGGTTCAGACAGCCTCGGTTGCCGTCATGGCGACAGGCATGGTGCTGGTCATCGTCACCCGCAACATCGACCTTTCGGTCGGCTCCATACTTGGGTTCACCGGCATGGTGATGGGCGTCCTGCAGGCGCGGATGCTGCCGGAGCTCTTGGGCTTCGACCACCCCGCCATCTGGATTATCGCACTGGCCTGCGGGCTTCTGGTCGGCGGCCTGATCGGCACGCTCCAGGGTGTGATCATCGCCTTCCTCGGCGTCCCCTCGTTTATCGTCACGCTCGGCGGTCTGCTCATCTGGCGTGGCGCCACCTGGTTCGTCACAAGCGGCCAGACGGTTGCCCCGATGGACGTGAACTTCCGCCTCATGGGCGGCGGCACCGAAGGCTCGATCGGCGCCACCTGGAGCTGGGTCGTGGGTATCATTGCCTGCATCGCCATCGCGGTCGCTATCATCAATGCGCGGCACCAGCGCAAGCGCTTCCACTTTCCGCGCCGGCCGATCTGGGCGGAATATGTGCTGGTCGGCCTCGGCTGCGTGGTGGTGCTCGGCGCTGTCATGATCGCCAACAACTACTTCTGGCCGGTCAACATCGCCCGTCGCTATGCGGACGCCAACAACATCGCATGGCCGGAAGGCGGGCTGCTGATCTCGCAGGGCATTGCCGTGCCCGTGCTGATCGCGATCGCTGCCGGCATCGTGATGACCTTCATCGCCACCCGACTGCGCTTCGGCCGCTACGTCTTTGCCATCGGTGGCAATCCGGAGGCGGCTGAACTCGCCGGCATCAAGACCCGCTGGGTTACGGTGAAGATCTTCGCATTGATGGGCGTGCTGTGTGCCATTGCAGCCGCCATCTCCACCGCCCGCCTCAACGCCGCCACCAATGCGCAAGGGGAGCTCGACGAACTCTATACGATCGCCGCAGCAGTGATCGGCGGCACCTCGCTTGCCGGCGGCATAGGCTCCATCGCTGGCGCGATGCTCGGCGCACTCGTCATGCAGTCGCTTCAGTCCGGCATGGTGCTGCTGGGCATCGATACCCCGTTCCAGCGCATCGTGGTCGGAGCCGTGCTCGTCGTTGCCGTCTGGCTCGACACCGTCTACCGCGCCCGCGCTAAATAACAGGAGTTCCCATCGTGACGGACAACATCAATCCGCTCGTGGAAATGAAGAATATTTCCATCTCCTTCGGCGGGATCCATGCAGTTGAAAATGCCTCGGTCGATCTCTATCCGGGTGAGGTCGTGGCCCTGCTTGGCCATAACGGCGCGGGCAAATCGACGCTGATCAAGGTTCTTTCCGGCGCCTATCGCCGCGACGGCGGCGATATTCTGATCAATGGCGCAGCCGCCGATATCCGCACACCCCGCGATGCCAAGAAATACGGCATCGAAACCATCTACCAGACACTGGCCGTGGCCGATAATGTCGATGCCGCCGCCAATCTCTATCTCGGTCGCGAACTGCAGACCAAGTGGGGAACGCTCGACGACGTGGCGATGGAAGCCAACACCCGCAAGGTGATGGGCCGGCTCAACCCCAATTTCAAGCGCTTCAAGGAACCGGTCAAGGCGCTCTCGGGCGGCCAGCGGCAGTCGGTCGCGATTGCCCGTGCCATCCTGTTCGATGCCCGCATCCTGATCATGGATGAACCGACGGCAGCACTCGGGCCACAGGAGACCGCGCAGGTCGGCGATCTGATCAAGCAGTTGAAGCAGGACGGTATCGGCATCTTCCTGATCAGCCACGATATCCACGACGTCTTCGACCTTGCGGACCGCGTGTTCGTGATGAAGAACGGCAAGGTGGTTGGCAATGCGCGCACGCAGGACGTCACCAAGGACGAGGTGCTGGGCATGATCATTCTGGGTAAGGTTCCGCCCGGTGCGACCCCTGGTCCGGGCGCCATGAAGGTCAGCTGACGACGGGGTCCCTGCGCGATTTTCGCATGCTTCCGGACAAACTCATCCGGACCGGATAAATGCGATGGAACTGAAGTAGGGTTTCAGGATTTAGGTGGATTATGAAGCACATAATCCTCCTCGCCTCCGTCACATTCGCCGTCTCTTCCACGCTGGTCGGCACGCTTTCAAGCGTTGCGCTTGCACAAGAGCCAAAGCCGCAAATCACGCCGGACCTCATCAACACGGCTGCCATTGACCAGCTGCCGCCGGACCGGCCGGAAAAGGCTCCCCCGGAGCCTGACCCGGCGATCGTTCGTCTGCAGGTGCTGCTTGATCGTGCCGGCGCGTCACCCGGTGTGATCGACGGCCTTTATGGCGAGAACGTCAGCAAGGCTATCGCCGGTTTCGAAGCGATGCAGAAGCTGCCCGTCGACGGCAAGCCGGATCCTGACGTGGTCTCCCGGCTCCAGAACGACGTTCCGGTGATGAAGACCTATGCCATCACCGAGGAGGACGCCAAGGACCTCGTTAAGAGCATCCCGAAGGACTATGCCGAACAGGCCAAGATGGAGCATCTGGGCTATACCAGCATGGCCGAAAAGCTGTCGGAACGCTTCCATATGCATCCGGACCTTTTGAACGCGCTCAATCCCGGTTCGCAATTCAAGCCCGGTGATACGGTGAATGTGGCAGATGCGGGTGCGCCGCGCGAAGGCAAGGTCAAGCGGATCGAGGCGCGCAAGTCGACCGGCCAGGTGTTTGCCTTTGCTGAAGACGGTACGATCCTTGCGGTATACCCCGCCACGATCGGCAGCGAAGACAATCCATCACCCTCGGGCACCCACAAGGTGAACGGCGTCGCCCGCCAGCCGGTGTATGAGTACAATCCGAAGATCAATTTCCAGCAGGGCAAGAACAAGCAGAAGCTGACGTTGCCGAGCGGTCCGAACAATCCCGTTGGAACTGTCTGGATCGACCTGTCGGAACCGACCTATGGCATCCACGGCACGCCTGAGCCGTCGCTCATCGACAAGGCTGGCTCGCACGGCTGCGTTCGACTGACCAACTGGGACGTCGAGGAACTGGGCAAAATGGTAAAGCCAGGCGTCATGGCCGACTTCAAGAACTAAGCCGTTTCATCTCCGTCGCCTCTGGGACCGCCGCAAGGCGGTCCCTATATGGTGTCTCGATTGCATTTCAATTGCCGAGAAGGAACGGATATGGATGCCAGGACCCAGCAGGCGCCTGCCTTTCCCCTGACCCGCCACTCCACAACAAAAGCGCTGCGGGCGATGATCAGCAACCCGCTCGATGCTCTTCCGCCGGAAGTGTTCAGCCAGCCCATCGTCTTCACGAAGCAGAGGGGCCTGCTCAATGTCTATCTGACAGACCCGGTCCTCATCCACGAAACGCTCGTCAAGAATGCTGAACACCTGTGCAAGGGAGACCAGGTGCGCCGCATGCTTGGGCCCGCCCTCGGCCAGGGCCTGCTGACTGCCGACGGCGCGCACTGGAAGTGGCAGCGGCAGTCAGTCGCCGCCGCTTTCCGTCACGACAAGCTGCTTGACCTGCAGCCGGCGATGATCGCCGCTGCCGAAGAAACCAAGGCACGCTGGCTGCGCCAGGAAGGCCGGCCGCTCGATGTCGGCCATGACATGATGCGCACCACATTCGATATCATCGTCGAGACCATGATGTCGGGTGGCCATGGCATCGACGTCGCGCGCGTCGAACGCAGCATCAGCGACTATCTCGACCCCAGCGGATGGACGTTTGCATTCGGCATGGTCGGCGCGCCGGACTGGATGCCCTTCCCCGGCCGCTCGAAAGCAAGAGCCGCTGTCACCTTCCTGCGCGCAAGCCTTGCTGACGTCATTGCGCAGCGCCGGCGGGACGAGGTTGAACGCAACGACCTGGTCTCCATGCTGCTCAACGCATCCGATCCGGAAGGTGGGCGGCGCATGACCGACGAGGAAATCATCGACAACCTGATGACTTTCATCACCGCCGGGCATGAAACGACGGCGCTCGGTCTCGCCTGGACGCTCCACCTGCTCGCGAGCCATCCGGAGGCCGAAGACAGGGTCGTACAGGAGATCGCCACGGTCACCGGTGGCGGGCCTGTCCTGTCGGAGCATGTTTCACAACTGACCTATACGCGGCAGGTGTTTTCGGAATCGATGCGCCTGTTTCCGCCGGCGCCAATTATCACCCGCACCGCAGAACGTGAGTTTACGCTCGGCGAACGCCTGATCCCGGCCGGTACCGTCTTCTTCGTGCCGATCTATGCGGTGCATCACATGGCTGAGCTTTGGCCGGATCCGGAGCGCTTCGATCCGGAGCGCTTCAGCCCGGAGAATGTGCGGGCGCGGCACCGCTATGCCTATATGCCGTTCGGCGCCGGTCCGCGTGTCTGCATCGGCAACGCCTTTGCGCTCATGGAAGCCGTCGCCGTGCTGGCCGTGCTGCTGCAATCGTTCAAGCTTTCCAACCGAAACGCCAAGCCACCCAAGCCGGTGATGAAGGTGACGCTGCGGCCACGGCCGAACCTCGCGATGGTGGGCAAACGCCGGCTGCAGTCCGCCTGAGGGCGGACTGGTTGCTTCCGACGTGAATCAGGCGAGTTGGTGTTTGCGCAACAGGACACGGATGCTTTCGTCCTGATCTGCATCCGGCAGGAGTGCCGGCTGGCGGCTCGCGCCGACCGAGGGATCCTGCAGGTAGAGCGCCCGCTTGACCATCGCCGGCGCGAAACCCAGCGCGTAGAGATCGACGCGAAATGCGGTGAAGCGTTCCTGCTGACGCTCGGCCTCGGCGATATCACCCGCATTGAACGCCTTGATCAGGCCTGCCAGCACGTCCGGCATGGCGTTGCCGAGGCCTGATATACAACCGGCAGCGCCGTTCTGCAGCGCCCAGAGCACCAGATGGTCCGGTCCGGAATAGACCTCGAAGCCGGGATTTTCCTTCGACACCTGCAGATAGGCTTCGAGCGTCTGCTGGGCGCCGCCGGAATCCTTGATGCCGGCGATGTTGCCATGGCTTGCAAGCCGGGCTGCCGTCTCCGGCTCGATGTGGTTCTGGGTGCGGGCTGGAATGTCGTAGAGATAGACAGGCGTCTTGACCGCATCGGCCACCGCCGAGAAGTGGCGGACCAGTCCATCCTGCGTGCAGGCGATAAAGAAGGGGGTGATCACCGCAATGCCGTCGACCCCGATGCGATCGAACTCGCGGGCAAGCTTGATAGTCTCGAAGGTGGCTGGCATGCCGGCGTTGACGATGACTTTCGCCTTGCCGCCCACTTCGTCGACCACTTCTTCGGTCAGGCGGATCTTTTCCTCATAGGTCAGCGCGGTGAAATCGCCGTTGGTGCCGGCGCACATAATGTTGTTGCCCGCCGCCACCTGACGCCGGACCTGGGCACGTGTCGCCTCGAAGTTGATCGTCTCGTCCTCGTTGAAACAGGTGACGAGCGCGACGAATGCAGATTTGGACATGGTGGGAACTCCCATTGAATTGGTTGGAGCCTCAGGAGGCACGCTCCAGGCGAGCGGCCCTGTGGGCGGCCTGAACGTCCGGATCGGGATCGAGGCTGGCGGCAAACAGGGCGCGCGTATAGGCTTCGCGGGGGGCTTCGAAGATCTGCTGCACCGGCCCCATCTCGACCACTTCGCCTTGCCGCATGACCATGACGTAATCGGCAAAGTCACGCACAACCGGCAGGTCGTGGGCAATGAAGATGAAGGACAAACCCATGTCGCGCCTCAATCCGTCGAGCAGCGCGATCACCTGCGCCTGAACCGACACATCGAGAGCCGAAACGGCCTCGTCGCACACGATCAGCCGCGGCTCGAGCGCCAGTGCCCGGGCGATGGCAATGCGCTGCCTCTGGCCACCGGAAAACTGGTGTGGGTAGCGACCCATCAGGTCCGCCGACAGGCCCACCTGCACCAGCAGGTCGGCAACCCTTTGCCGCCACTTTGCCTTGGGCAGGATGTCTGGGTGGATGGCCCAGGCCTCGGAGATCAGCTGATAGACCGTCATGCGCGGGTTGAGCGACTGCGTCGGGTCCTGGAAAACCATCTGCAATTCGCGGCGCTGCTTGTAGAGCTCGGCCGGCGAAAGCTGGAAGAGATCGCGGCCCTTCCAATGCGCGGTACCGGCATCCGGCTCGTCGAGCCGCAGCAGCATGCGCGCCAGCGTCGACTTGCCCGAACCGCTTTCGCCGACAATCGCCAGCGTCTCGCCGGCGGCAAGATCGAAGGAGACGCCCTTCAGCGCTTCGAAGGCGCCGAAGCGCTTGCGCACATCGCGCACCACGAGCAGCGGCTCGGCCTTGGCCGGTTCGCGGTGCATTTCGCCCTTGCCGGGCGCAGCCGCAATCAGCTTCTTGGTATAGGGATGGCTTGGGCTCTTGTAGACCTCCCGCACCGTGCCGGATTCGACCAGTACGCCCTTTTCCATGACCACGACCCGATCGGCGATTTCCGCGACGACGCCGAGATCATGGGTGATGATCAGCACGGCCATTCCCGTCTCGCGCTGCAGTTCTTTCAGGAGCCCGAGAACCTCCGCCTGCACCGTCACGTCGAGCGCCGTGGTCGGCTCGTCGGCGATCAAAAGGTCCGGACGAAGCGCTAGCGCCATGGCGATCATCACGCGCTGCCGCTGGCCGCCGGAAAACTCGTGCGGGTATTTACCCATAGCATGGGCGGGATCCGGCAGGCCGACGCGTCCCAGCAGTCGCAGGGTTTCGGCCTCAGCTTCCGCGGTTGCCATGCCATGCGTCGTCATCGCCTCCCGGATCTGCCAGCCGACGGTATAAACGGGGTTGAGGTGGCTGAGCGGATCCTGGAAGATCATTGCGATCCTGCGTCCGTTGACCTCCCGCCTTTCGGAAGCCGGCATGGTCAGGAGATCCCGGCCCTCGAGCAGGATCTCGCCAGAACTGATGCGCCCTGGCGGCATGTCGATCAGGTTCATGATCGCGGACGACGAGACGGATTTTCCCGAGCCGCTTTCGCCCAGGATCGCCAGCGTTTCGCCGCGGTCGAGGTGATAGGAGACGTTGCGGACGGCATGCACCACGCCGGCCGCGGTGAAGAAATCCACCGAGAGATTGCGTAGTTCGAGCAGATGATCAGCCATTCTTGCGGCCTTTCATTTCAAGCCGCCAGCGCTGCACCGGATCAAGCGCGATACGCATCCAGTTCGACAGCAGGTTGAGCGACAGTGTGGTGAGGATGATGGCGAGACCCGGCCAGAAGGACAGCCACCAGGCATTGGTCAGATATTGCCGCCCTTGAGAAATCATCAGGCCCCAGGTGATCTCGGGCGGTTGAATGCCGATGCCGAGGAACGACAGCGCGCTTTCCGCCAGCATCACATAGGCAAAGTCGAGCGTGGCAAGCGTTGTCAGCGTCGGCAAAACCACCGGCAGGATGTGGCGGAACAGGATGCGCCGGCTGGAGGCACCCATGACACGCGCTGCCTGAACGAACATACGCTCGCGGATCTCCAATACCTCGGCCCGGGTGGTGCGCAGGTAGACCGGGATGCGGGTGATCGCCAGCACCGCCACCAGGTTGAGGATCGACGAGCCGAGCAGGAAGAGCACGATGACGGCAATCAGCAGCGACGGGAAGGACATGATCACGTCTGCGAGCCGCATGATCACCTGGCTCACGCGCGGGCCGGAAAAGCCCGCAACCAGACCGAGGAAGGTGCCGACGACGGCCGACAGGACGACGGCGCCGGCCGCTACCATCAGTGTATTCTGGGATGCCACGACGATGCGCGCCAGAAGCGGGCGGCCCAGCGCATCGGCGCCCAGCCAGTAGACCCAATCGCGGCTCCAGTCGAAGGGCGCCATGTTGCGGCCGCGCAGGTTCTGCTTGTTGGCGAGATCACCCAGCCAGTGCGGACCGATGATGGCGAGGATGATGACGACGAGCAGGAATAGTGCGGCGACAAGGGCGAACTTGTCGGCCCAGAGCATGCGTGCGGTGCGCGTCAGGAAAGGCGCCTCGGGGGCGAGCAAGGGATCTGTGCTGGAAAGGCTCAAAGTTGCCTCCTCAATGCCGGATGCGCGGATCGAGCACGGCATAGGCCAGGTCAATCAACACGTTCATCAAAAAAATCGCGACTGCCGTGACTAGAATGGCCGCCAGTACCACGTTGAAATCCCGCTGCAGGATGGAATCGATCATCAGCTTGCCGACGCCCGGGAAGCCGAAGATGGTTTCCACGATCACCGCACCGTTAAGAAGGCTCGCGGCCTGGTCGCCCAGAACGGTGATAACCGGCAGCATGGCATTGCGCAGCGCATGCACGAAGATGATCGGGCCTGCCTTGACGCCCTTGGCTCGCGCCGTCTTCACATAGGCAGACGACAAGGCGCTGATCATCGAGCCGCGCACCACCTGCACGATGATCCCGAACGGGCGTACGAACAGCACGCCGATCGGCAGGATCCAGTGCAGGACGGACCCCGTTCCGGAGGTCGGCAGCCAGGCAAGCTGGATGGAGAAGACGACGATCGCCACGATCGCCAGCCAGAAATCCGGCACGGAAGCCCCGATCAGGGAGACCATGGAGGACAGACGGTCGAAGAACCCGCCGGTCCGGAAGGCAGCCAGCGATCCGACGACAATGGCAGCGGACGCTACCAGCGACATGGTGATTGCGGCAAGCCACAGCGTCCAGACGAAGGCTTCGAGAACCACGTCCAATGCGGGACGTGCCTTACGCAGGGACTCGCCGAGATCACCGGTGAGCACATTGCCCACATAGCGACCGAACTGCACGAGCAGTGGGTCATTGAGGCCGTGAAGCTCGCGGAACTGCTGCTTCATCTCGGCAGACGCCTCGACGGGAAGAAACAAAGCCGCCGGATCGCCAGTCAGCCTCGAAAGGAAGAAGACCATGACGAGCAGCCCGATCAGCGAGAGCAGGCTGGAGAGCGAGCGTTTGCGAATGAAACTGAGCATGTCATCCTCAAATCAATGGGACGGCGGATGATCCGCCGCCCGTTGCAGGGTGATCAATCGTTACTTGATGCTGATGTCGGAGAGCTGAAGCATCGAGTTGGTGGCGATCGTCGGCTTGAAGTCGAGCCGTTCAGAGACCCGGGAGAAACCCACCATGTGGAAAAGCAGCACGTCTGCCACCACGTCGTCGTGGAGATAGGCGATCAGCTGCGACCACAGCTTGGCACGTTCGTCACCGACGGCCGCCGTTGCCCGCTGGATCAGGTCGTCCACCTTCGGATCGGAGAAGCCCGCCTGGGTGCCCTTGGTGGCGTATTTGAAGAACATGGTGAAGGACGGATCGCCCTTGGAGTTATCGTGCGATGCCGCCACCAGGATCGGGCCGCGACCTTCCTTGAAGGGCTTGGAATAGTAACCCTCGTGCTCGGCCACTTCCACGAACTTCAGGTCGATCTTGAAACCGACATCCTGCAGCTGTGCCTGGATGGCTTCCATGATCTCGGTAACATTGGGGAAGTTGGCTGTGCGGGCGATGACAGTGATCGGCGTCTCGACGGCAACGCCATCCGCCTTGGCCTGCTCCAGCAGCTTCTTGGCGCCTTCGGGATCAAAGGGGAAGACCTTCACGTCCGGGTTCCAGCCGAGCGTGGTCGGCGGCACCAGAGCGGTTGCCAGCACGGCGCCATCCGGCACCAGCGAGCCGACGAAGGCCTGGCGGTCGATGGCCAGGTTCAGCGCCTTGCGCACCCGCACGTCGTTCAGCGGCGCGATATTGTGGTCGATGCGCAGGTAGACCGTCTCACTGTCGAGGTAGGAGAAGTCGGTCTTCGTGTTGGTAGCGTCGAGCTGCGAGATCGAGGGAGACAGGTCCGCCTCGCCGGTCTGCACCATGGCAGCACGCACGGCCGGATCGGAGCGGAACAGATAGGTCGCCTGCGTGACTTGCGGCTTGTCACCCCAGTAATCGCTGCGACCGGTCAACACGATCTGCTGGCCGGGCGTCCAGTTGGACAGCGCATAGGGTCCCGTGCCGATCGGCTCGCGGATGAATTCCATCGGCGTTTCTTCCGGCACGATGGTCACCAGCGACATGAGGAGCGGCAGGATCGGCTGGACAGGATCGACCTTGAAATCGATGGTGTTGGCATCGACCACGGTGGTGTCGATCTTCATGCCGCCGAAGTAGCGGCGGGATTCGCAGGCATTCTTGTCGCTGAAGATGCGCTCGAAGCTGTGCTTGACGTCCTTCGCATCGAAGGTCGTGCCGTTCGAGAACTTGACGCCCTGACGCAGATGGAAGCGCCAGCTGCCGTCAGCCGTCTGCTCCCATTTTTCCGCAAGCCGGGGCATAACGCCCTTCTTGCCGCGCACGTCGAGCTCGGTCAGCGTTTCGCTGACATTCTCCATGATGATGCGGCCGATGTTCGATCGCGTCGCCATGCAGGGCTCCAGAAGATCGGCCTCTTCTGCCAGCACGATCTTGATGGGGCCCGAACCGGCTGCAGCCGGCGAAACGCCCGCCATCAGCGATGCTGCCATTAGAGCGCTGATGATCTTTGTCTTGTACATAATCGTTCTCCTCCCAGTGAAACGAAATCCGATATCCATATGCAGCGGAACGCTCGCGCTTGTTGCACTTAAGGCCCAATCCGTCGAAGCGACAGATCGCGCTCCCACTGCCAGTGCGGCATTCCATTGCCTTGCCCGAAACATCGAACTTTCACCCTACTTTGTCAAATTAATTTCGGGACTTCCGGGAATTGAAAAAATGTGAATGTACATTTACTTGTTATTTCAAAATCTTATGGCTTCAAAAGACGTAGGCGATTATCATTTTCTTGTCATACAAACTTGACAACTTTGTCATTATGGCGATCCTGACGGGGAAGAGGAGAGGTTGATGACACCTGACGACATAGCCCGCGCAATGACGGGTGCCGTCCAGTCGACCGCTGACGGTCGGCAGGAAGCACTGCTGCCATCGCCCATGATCCAGAACCACGCGAGCTTCCTGCACTGGCTCGACGACGGTGCGCTCGTTTGCGCCTGGTTCGGCGGAACGCTGGAAGGCAAGTCCGACATTTCAATCTTCGCATCCGTGCTTCTCCCGGGCTCCTCCAACTGGGGGCCCGCCCAGCGGTTGAGCCACGACCCCGACCATTCCGAGCAGAATCCCGTGCTGTTTACGGCGCCGGACGGCGCGCTTTGGCTGTTCCACACCTCGCAGCCCTCCGGCAATCAGGATGAGTGCCGCATCCGCATGGTGCAGGTCGAACGCGACGGGCAGGACCCGACGGGGTTGTCGACGGCAGAAGGGCGATACCTCGATCTTCCCCGCGGCTGTTTCGTCCGCGCACCGCTTGCCCTTCGTGACGACGGCGCCTGGCTGCTTCCCATATTCCGCTGCTTGCAGCGGCCGGGCCAGAAATGGAACGGCAGCCACGACTATGCAGCGGTCGGAATATCGCCGGACGCCGGCCAGACCTGGCGACTGGAGGAACTCGACCACTCGACCGGATGCGTACATATGAGCCCCGTGTCGCTCGACAACGGGCAGATGGCGGCCTTCTTCCGTCGTCGGCAGGCCGACCATGTCTACCGCACCGAAAGTGCCGATGGCGGCCGGAGCTGGAGCGCGCCTCATGCCACCGATGTGCCCAACAACAATTCCTCGATCGCCGCGATCCGTCTCGCCGATGGCCGCCTCGCGATGATCTGCAATCCGGTCAATGCCGCGCAGTCCAGCGACCGGCGTGCCTCGCTCTATGACGAACTCGGCGAAGAGGATGGCCGGCCTGACGCGGATCCGAGCGGCGGCTGCGTTCCCGTCTGGGGCGTACCGCGTGCCCCTGTGTCGGTCTGCCTGTCGCAGGATGGCGGCATCAGCTTCCCCTTGAGGATCACCATCGAAACCGGTCCCGGCACCTGCCTGTCCAATGATTCGACCGACGGGCGGAACCAGGAAATGTCTTATCCATGGCTGCTGGAGGGGCCGGACGGCAGTCTCCACATCGCTTACACCTATCACAGGCGGGCCATCAAATATGTGCGGCTCGCGCCCGGCTGGGCGAACGCCACAGAAAGGAATGATCCATGAGCAAGACCATCGGCATCACCATGGGCGATCCCTGCGGCGTTGGCCCAGAGATCACCATCCGCGCGCTGGCCGAAATGAGCGACGCGGACCGGCAGGCGACCCGTATCTATGGCAACCTGCCCACGCTTGAAGCCGCGCGGGACGCCATCGGCGTCAGCATCGATCTTGCCCCTTACGTGGTGGACCTGCCGATCGAGGGTGCCCCCCTGCCCTGGGGCCAGCTTTCCGCCGTTGCCGGTGACGCTGCCTTCCGCTTTATCGAAAAGGCAGTGCGCGATGCACAGTCGGGCGAGATCGGCTGTATCGTGACGGCGCCCATCAACAAGGAAGCGCTGAACATGGCCGGCCATCATTATGACGGCCACACGGGCATGCTGCGCAGCCTCACCGGCGCGTCAGCCGCCTATATGCTGCTGGCTTCCGAGAAGCTGAAGGTCATTCACGTCTCCACCCATGTCTCCCTGCAGGAGGCCATACGCCGTGCCACCACCGAACGGGTGCTCGCCACGATCCGGGCCGGCGACGCCCACCTGAAGCGTGTCGGTTATGCGCAGCCGCGTATCGCGGTTGCCGGCATCAATCCCCATTGCGGCGAAAACGGCCTGTTCGGCACGGAAGACGACGACCAGATCGCGCCGGCGGTTGCGGCTGCCCGCGCCGAAGGCATCGAGGTCCAGGGTCCGATCTCCGCCGATACGGTGTTCCACCGGGCCTATACGGGCGCCTTCGACCTCGTGGTCGCCCAGTACCACGACCAGGGGCATATCCCCATCAAGCTTGTCGCCTTCGATACGGCGGTGAACGTCTCCGTCGACCTGCCGATCGACCGCACCTCCGTCGATCACGGAACCGCCTTCGACATTGCCGGCAAGGGCATCGCCAACCACGGCAACATGAATTCCGCCATCGCCTATGCGCGCAAGCTCGTGGCCGGACTGGAACAGCAGGGATGAACGCCATGCCCGTCGCACCCATTACCATTCATCAACCGCGCCGGCTGGCTGTCGGCGCAGGCACCGTCGGCCAGGTCGGCGATTGGGCCGCAGACGCCTCCTCGGTGCTGGTCATCGCCACGCCCATTACCGCAGGCTTCATCGAGAGGCTGCAGCTTCGCGGCCGCGTCACCGTGTTCGATGCCATTCCCGGAGAACCGGATATCGCCACGCTGGACGCCGCGCTTTCCGCGGCACGCGATGCCAGGCCGGATCTCGTGGTCGGTCTTGGCGGCGGCTCGGTCATGGATGTGGCCAAGCTGGTCGCGGCGCTGTGGCACGGCGAGCAGACGCTGGCGGATGTCGCGGGGCCCAACCGCGTCAACGGCCGCAACACGCGGCTTGTGCAGGTGGCAACCACCGCCGGAACCGGCTCGGAAGCGGGCATACGCTCTCTGATCACCGATCCCGTCAAGGGCAACAAGATTGCCGTTGAAAGCCCGCATCTGATCGCAGACCTTGCGGTTCTCGACCCGGAACTCACTTACAGCGTTCCGCCGGCCGTGACCGCCGCGACCGGCATTGATGCCATGGCGCACTGCGTCGAGGCTTTCACCAACCGGCGCGCCCACCCGATGATCGACGATTTTGCCCGGATGGGCTTTCGCCTCGTCGGCAAATTTCTGGCGCGTGCCGTCAAGGATGGCGCTGATACGCAAGCCCGCGAGGGCCTGATGCTCGCTTCCTACTATGGCGGGATCTGCCTTGGCCCCGTCAACACGGCGGCCGGCCATGCCATCGCCTACCCGCTCGGCACGCTGCTGCACCTGCCGCATGGCCTCGCGAACGCGATCATCTTTCCGCATGTGTTGGCCTTCAACCAGCCTGCCGCGCCGGAAAAGACGGCGGAAGTCGCAACGGCGCTCGGTGCTGTCAGTGCCACATCCCCCGATGCGGTGTCCGACATGGCCCGGCGCTTCTGTCTCGATCTTGGCGTGGAAATGGCGCTTTCGGCCCATGGCGCCCGGGAAGATGACCTCACTCGCTATGCAAGCGATGCCCATGCCATCCGCCGGCTGATGGACAACAACCCGATCGACATGAGTGTCGAAGACGTGCTCGGCATTTACCGCGCCGCCTACTAAAGAAGACGCGGCGCCCTTACCCGGCGCCGCCATTCCTAGAGTGGTCAGTCCCGCTGCGACGTCTGGAACAGGCGCTCGCGCGAACCCTCCAGGTGAACCTGCATCAACTGCCGGGCTGCAGGCCCATCACCGGCGGCAATCGCAGCAGCGATCGCCTCGTGTTCCCCGAACACGCGCGACAGGCCGCTCGCCTCGCGCTTCACCGAAATTCCGTGGAATTTCATGCCGGCCGAGATGTGGTCTTTTAGGGCTTCCATAGCCGTTGAAAAGTAGCTGTTGTTGGCAGCGCGTGCGATCGCCAGATGGAACTGGTAGTCGGCATCTTCGCGGTGCGATTGCCGGTTCGTCGCATCGCGCAGCAGTTCCAGGGCCTGACGGATTGCGGAAAGCGTCTTGTCATCATGGCGGCTTGCAGCTGCGGCCGCTGCCGCCGGTTCCAGCGTCAGGCGAAACTCATAGCAGCTGAGCAGGTCGGCGACATTTTCCAGCTGGCCGAAGCCCAGCGGTTCGCGCAGCCCCATCGCCCGTACGAAACTGCCAGCACCACGGCGCGAATAGATCAGCCCCTGTTCACGCAGGCGCCGCAGCGCTTCGCGGATCACCGGACGGGACACCTCAAATTCCGCGGCAAGCTCGTGTTCCGTCGGGAGCCGCTCATCCGGCTTGTAGGCACCGGATTTGATCGCCCGGTGCATTCGCTCGAAGACGATATCGGGAAGCGCCTTGCGCGCCGTTCCGCTGACCAGTCCCATGCTTCAACCCGCCCCCATGATGCGCGCCGCAATCTGCCTCAGTGTATCCGGCTGCCCGAACCCACCCGATTTCGCAATGATGCAGTGCCCCCCGGCCTCTGCAACCCCAAGACCCGGAAGGCACTCGCCCTCAAGGGTCAATTCCGTAATGCCGGCCCGCGTCAGCACCGCTTCGGCCGTGGCGCCGCCGCAAAGCAGCCAGGTCCCCGCCGCGTCCAGCAGGTGCGGCACGACGCCTTCCGCTAAGCGCTGCGACACCTCGTCAGCGGCAACGTCCTCCGCGCCCTGGACCGCCTGCACCAGGGTCACCAATTGGCGTCCCGGCGCTCGCGGCTCCACGACGCCGTTCGGGGCGCCTGTGAAATCGAGCTCGATCTCCCGCCGCAACACTTCCACCTGGGCCAGCGTGATCGGATCGCGCGAACCTATCACGAAAAGCGCCGGACCACTGGGGATTTCCGCAGGCCGCGCCTCCGCCAGCCCGGTCATCGACCGTGCCAGTGCTTCCGCCAGACCCCGTGCACCGATCATCAGGTCGATGCCTTGAGCCTCAGCGTCTTCCAATGCCTGCTGCATCTCTGCGTCCGAGCCTGTGTCGGGCACAAGATAGCGGTCTGTGGGGCCGAAGAGTGCGGGGAGCACGGGAATAGGCTGGCCTATTCCGAAGCCCTCCACATGCCGCGCTTGGACCACGCGACCGAAGGCCGGAATGGCCGGTGCCACGAGAGCACGCTTGAACGACATCGCCGCCAGCTCCGCTTCAATATTGCCCTTCAGTCGGCTGTCGACCTTCTTGAACAAACGGGCATCAGCCGGAAGCAGTGCCAGGGCCTGCGCCATCAACTGGCCTGCATGGTCCGGCGCGCTCTCACGGCAGTTGAGATTGATCGAGAGGACGTCCAGCTCACCGCGCAGGGCGTGGGTGACGGCTTCCGGCCGCAATGCCACGCGGGTATGCAGGCCGCGGCCCGCAAAAGGTGCGGCTGCATCCAGTGCGCCTGTGACGTCATCGGCCAGAATAACCAGCATGCGGGCTTACCTGTTGTCATCTTCCAAATTGGAATAAACTATATTCATCAATGGGCTGAATTTCAACAGTAACAAATGAAGGCACTGCATCAGGCTTGTATCTGCGGCAGGCTCGAAACGCAAAAAGGGCAGCCCTGAAGGCTGCCCGCGCTGTACCGGATAGACGATTGTCTTCTAGAGGGCGGCACCGCTCTCGCGGTCGAAGACGTGGACCTGCTCGGCGGCAATATTGGCCTCGAACCGGGCGCCGTAGCGGGCCGGGTAATCGCCGTCGACGATCGCGACCACCGGGTGGCCCGCCAGATCGAAAACCACGTGGGTCTGGGCGCCGGTCGGCTCCACCAGCAGTGTCGGTCCGGAGAGCGCCGTGCCGCCCTGCCCCGGGCTGAGGTGCTCCGGCCGCAGCCCGATCTTGATCGCCTGACCGCGCGTCACCTTGCGCTCCGGCGCAATTTTGATGGCGGTTCCGTCACCCAGACGCGCCGCCACCTCCCCACCTTCGCCATCGATCGTGCCGTCGAGAAGGTTCATGGCGGGCGAACCGATGAAGGCCGCGACGAACAGATTGGCCGGCCGCCGGTAGAGCTCCATCGGCGTACCTTCCTGCTCCACCTTGCCCTGGTTCAGAACCACGATCCGGTCTGCCAGCGTCATTGCCTCGATCTGGTCGTGGGTGACGTAGACCGACGTGGTCCCCACCTTCTGGTGCAACTGCTTGATTTCCGAGCGCATCTGCACGCGCAGCTTGGCGTCGAGGTTGGAGAGCGGCTCGTCGAACAGAAAAACCGCGGGATTACGGACGATTGCGCGCCCCATGGCGACACGTTGCCGCTGGCCACCAGACAGATGCGCCGGCTTGCGATCCAGAAGGGATGTGAGGTCAAGCATGCGGGCCGCTTCGTTGACGCGTTCCGCAATCATCGGCTTCGGC
Source organism: Hyphomicrobiales bacterium (assembly GCA_900472675.1). Taxonomy (GTDB): domain Bacteria; phylum Pseudomonadota; class Alphaproteobacteria; order Rhizobiales; family Rhizobiaceae; genus Neorhizobium. Next base: position 466,753 of record UCJA01000010.1, on the reverse strand, counting down.
GTGCCGGCGAGGCGCAGGTTGAACCCCATGTTCTCGGCCACGGTCATATGCGGGTAGAGCGCATAGGACTGGAAGACCATGGCGATGTTGCGCTCGCGCGGCGTCAGGTCGTTAACGACCGAATTGCCGATGACGATGTCGCCACCGCTGATCTCCTCGAGCCCTGCGATCATGCGCAGGAGCGTGGACTTGCCGCAGCCGGACGGCCCCACCAACGCGATAAACTGCCCGTCCTCGATGGACAAAGACACGCCATGAATGACCTCGAGCGCGCCGTAGGCCTTGCGGACTTCTCTCAATTCGACGGATGCCATTCAGTTACTCCGGATCGGGCTCAGGACTTCACGGCGCCGGCGGTCAGGCCTGCGATGATGTGCTTCTGCGCCAGGAAAAATGCGATGATGGTGGGCAGGATGGTCAGCGTGATGAAGGCCAGCACCAGCTGCCATTCCGTGCTGAATTCGCCGCGGTAGATCATGATGCCGAGCGGCCACGGGTAGCGGCTTTCCGAGTTCAGCATGATCAGCGGCACGATGTAATTGTTCCAGCTGCTGACGAAAGCGATGATGCCGACCGTCGCAATGATGGGCCGCGAGAGCGGCAACGTTACGTGCCAGAAGAAGCGCATGTAGCCGCACCCGTCCACGAAGGCGGCATCGAAGAGTTCGGTCGGCAGGTTCCTGAAATAGTTGCGAAACAGCATGATGCTCATGCCGAGGCCAAACGCCACCTGCGGCAGGACCACGCCCCAATAGGTATCGATCAGCCCAAGGTCGCGGATGCGGATATAGAGGGGCAGGATGGCGGTCGCGGCCGGAAACATCAGCCCGATCAGGAAGTAGTTGAGCAGATAGCTCGACCCGAAGAAGCGGATATGGGCAAAGCAGAAGGCCGCCATGGCGCCGAAGGCGAGTGTGAGGAAGACGGTCAGCAGCGCGATGATCAGCGAATTGCTCATCTGCAGCCAGTAGCGCTTGCTCAGAATGATATCGGTGTAGTTGGCCCACTGCCATTCGGTCGGTAGCCCGAACGGATTGCCGCGCAGGTCACCTAGCGTCTTGAAGCCGCCGAGCGCCGTGCTGACCAGCGGCACCACCACGATGGCGGCGACCAGGATCAACGACACATAGATGTAGACCTGCGTGGTGGTGCGGACGCGCTGGCCGGAGCTCGGCGCGCTGGCGGCATCGATGGGCCGTGCTGCTGAAATGTCAGTCATTGCGCATGAACACCCTTTTGTAGGTGAAGGCGAGCGTCACGCAGATCACGAACAGGACAACGCCAACGGCGCTGCCGAAACCGATCTGCATGCGGGTCACGCCGAAATTGTAAAGGAAGGTCACAAGCGTCTGGGTCGAGTTCGACGGACCACCGCCGGTGAGCGGCATGATCATGTCGAACAGCTGCAGCGAGCCGACGACGCCGAAGAACACCGACAGCCGCACCGTGGAGCCGAGCAGCGGCAGGGTGACGAGCCGGAACTTCTGGAAACCGGTCGCACCGTCGATGTCGGCTGCCTCCAGCACGCTCTTGTCGATCGCCTGGAGGCCAGCAATGAACAGCATCATGTGGAAGCCGAAGTACTTCCAGACCACGACGCCAAGAATGGCGTACATGGCGACATCCCGATCAGCCAGCCAGAACGGCGGATCAGCCCCGAAGAAATGGGCTATGCCGCCGACCAGGCCGAAATCGCCGTCATAGACGAAGCGCCAGATCATGCCGGCAGCCACATCCGCCAGAACATAAGGGAGAAAGAAGATCAGCCGGAAGAACAGCGCACCCTTGATCCGGCTCGAGATCATCGTCGCCAGCCAGAGCGCCAGCGGGATCTGGACCAAGACCGATACGAGCACGATCAGCCCGTTGTTGATCAGGGCCTGGGTAAAGGCGCCGTTCCGGAAAATCAGCTGGTAGTTGCGAAGGCCGATCCACTGGGTCGGGCTGCCATAACCATTCCAGTTGAAGAAGGAATACCAGGCGGCCTCCCCCATGGGCAGGATGACGAGAACGGTGAAGAGAAGAAGCGCCGGCGGCAGGAAGAGGATCAGCACCGGCCACTTGCTGTGGGCGAGCGACCGCCTGCGGCGGTGCGTCACGGCGGGCAAGCTTGCGGAAGTAGCGGTGTTGATGGACATCAGCGGGTCGCTCATCGAGTTTGCACTGCACTTGAAGCGTGTCGCGACGCCGCATCAGGCTGCAGCGTCACGCCGTTGCATGTCTCCCGCTCCCACCTTCTGCCGGGAACAGGGGGCCGGCGCTCCCGAAGCGAATTGCCTCAAGGAGCGGGAGCGCCGGCTTTGCGCTTACTTGCGCTCGAGCGAGTAGGCGTCTTCGATCTGCTGGGCAGCATCATCCGGTTCGACGCCCCCTGAAACGATCTCGACGCTCATGTCGTTGACGATGGCACCGACGTTCGGTCCGAGATCCTGGTCGAGGAAGTTCTGGTGCCAGGTTTCCTTGGACAGCGCATCGGCCACTTCCTTCAGAAGCGGACGCGAGATCTCGCCGCTCGCACCCTGCACGACAGGCAGGATCTGGGTGTCCTTGGCAAGACGCTTCTGAACGTCGAGACTTGCCATGTAGCGAAGGAACTCTTCCGTTTCGGGCGGCGCATTCTTGGTCACGGCCCAGCCGTTCAGGCCGCCGAAGTTGTCGGTGACGACGCCGGGTGCCCCACCGATGACGGGGAAGGAGAAGCGTCCGATGTTTTCATCCGGCTGCCCCTTCCGGGATGTGGAGTTGGTCGCCTGCGTCGCCGGCGTGTTTTCGAAGCTCAGGATGAGCGCTGCGCGACCATCGCCGAAGGCAGCAAGCGCATCGTTCCAGGTGGCACCGAGATAGCCGTTCTGGAAGGGTTCAAGCTTGCCAAGGTCGGCGAGATGCTGGCCGGCCCTCACAAAGGCCTCTCCCGCAAATCCGTCATTGTTTCCTGCCTTGGCGTCGGCAAAGCCCTTCTGTCCGGCCTCGCGCATGGCGAGATAGCTCCAGTAGAAGTGCAAAGGCCACTTGTCGCGTCCGCCACCGGCGATCGGCGTGATGCCGGCCTGCTTCAGCGTCTTCACCGTGCCAAGGAAATCATCCCAGGTGGCGATCTTCGACGCGTCGATGCCGGCCTTCTTGAACATTTCCTTGTTGTAATAGAAGCTGACGACGCCGGTCCTGAAGGGTGCTGCCCAGACCTTGCCGTCAAAGGAAAGGCCCTCGACTGCGGAGGTGTTCAGCGACTTGCGCCATTCTCCGCCCTGGGCATCGAGCGTCGTGTCCAGCGATCGCAACGCGCCGGTCACCGACTGCGCCTGCAGGACGCCGCCGCCCCAGGTGTAGAACATGGCCGGCGCATCGTTCGATTGCAGCAGTGTCGGCAGCTTTGCCTTGAAGGCCTGGTTCTCCAGGAACTGCAGCTCGATCTTGACGCCAGGATGCTTCTGTTCGAATTCCTTGGCTATCGCGCCCCAAAGGGCTATCGTGGTGGGTACCTGCTCCACGTGCATCCAGCGGATGACGCTGTCTGCGGCTGCAGGGCCTGCGGTCATGAACCCGCCCATCAAGGCGAGAGCCGCTGCAGAAATCAGATTGGTCCTGTAAATCATTCCGGACATCGAAGACGCTCCTCCCAAAGCTTTATTCCCGTATCCGGATTAAATATCCAGCACGGGACTGCATTCTGTCAAGAGCGACATCCAAATTTGGTGTCACTTTGCCGTTTTTCGCGGCAATAACGCTTTTTTTGTTGCACCTTCCGGCAATTCGGACCTAAAACCGCGATGCATTTAATTTGCATCTCGAAATTATTCGGCAGTGGCCGACGAGTCCGCAGGGTGAGATGAAGACCGCCGATCCCGAACTTATGCGTGCGATGAACCGTCTCAGCGTGCTGGATGCGATCAGACGCCGCGGCCCGATATCCCGGGTGGAGATTTCCGAGCGCACAGAGCTTTCACCCACCACCGTGTCGGCCATCACCGGCTCGCTGCTGGACGATGGGCTCATCCTGACGCGCCACGAAGGCGATATCCGCAGCGAGACCGTGCGCGGCCGGCCAAGGGTCATGCTGGAACTCAATCCCGGTGCTGCCCGCGTCGTGGGCGCCAAGATTGCCGCCAGCCGCATGGTCTTTGTGGTCACGGATTTCTGTGGCGATGTGCTCGCGACCCTGACCCTGCCGATCCGCATCGACCGTCAGCCGATCAGCGTCATCGCCGATATCGTCGAGGATGGCGTTCGCCGCTGCGTCCTTGACGCGGGACTCTCGCTCAGGGATGTCCACAGCGTTTGCCTGGGCCTGCCGGGGGTCATTGAACATCGCACCGGACGCATCCGCGCGAGCCCGATCCTGCGCGATACCAACGTGGATTTTGCGGCGGAGATGTCGTCCCGGCTCGACACGCCAACGATCATCGAAAGCGACGCCACGGCAATCACCCTTGCCCACCACTGGTTCGGCCGTGCCCGCGACCTGGAGGACATGGTTCTGGTCTCGCTCGAGCAGACGCTGGGATTGGGCGTGCTGCACAACAAGCGGCTGTTTCGCGGCGCCGGCGGCCTCAGCCACAATCTCGGCGATCTGGTGCTCGGGCTGACCCAGGAGGGCGTGGTTCGGCTGTCGAGCCAAGCCGGCGAAAGCGCCATCCTCGGTTTCCAGCAGGCTGACGGCCGTTTTGCGGAAGCGGTGAGGCTGGGTCACGGCATGGCGCATGCGCAGGCGCTGATCCAGGCTGACGACAGCCAGCTGATCGGCGCTGCGATCCGGGCCGGCGAGACCATCGGCTTTACCATCGCCAATATCGTCACCCTGTTTGCGCCGCCGCGGGTGATCCTCGTCGGCTCTTCGCTGGCCCTCGGCGAGCCGTTCCTCAACAGCCTGCGCGACGCCTTTGCGCGCGCCATACCGCCATCCCTGCAGGGCGTCAGCGAACTCGTCTTCGACGACTCGAAGGACGATTTCTGGGCCCGCGGCGCGGCGGCAGTCGCGCTCTACGAACTCTACGAATCGCCCTGGAATACCACGGGGCCTGCGCTCTGACGCATCAACACCAGACACCATCGGGAGGAGAATGATGGAAAAGGTCGGCATCGGCATCATCGGATGCGGCAATATCTCGGGGGCCTATCTGAAGGCCATGACAACCGATTTCCCTATTCTCGACATACGCGGGCTGGCGGATCTCAACCAGGAACTGGCGCAGGCGCGAGCCGAGGAGTTCGGACTCACGGCCAGATCGATCGACGCGCTCCTGGCGGATCCGGACATCCAGATCATCGTCAACCTGACCATCCCCAAGGCGCATGTGGCGGTTGCCCTTCAGGCGCTGGATGCGGGAAAGCATACCTATTCGGAAAAGCCGCTCGGCATCAATTTCGCCGAGGGGAAGACGCTTGCCGATGCGGCGAAGGCCAAGAACCTGCGCATCGGTGCCGCACCTGATACCTTCCTTGGAGGCGGCCATCAGACGGCCCGCACCCTGATCGACCAGGGCGTGATCGGCCAGCCGGTCGGCGGTACCGCCACCTTCATGTGCCCCGGCCATGAGCGCTGGCATCCCAATCCCGCCTTCTACTATGAAGTGGGTGGCGGTCCCATGCTGGACATGGGACCCTACTACATCACCGACCTTGTCAACCTGCTTGGCCCCGTCTCCCAGGTCGCCGGCTTTGCCGTTACCCCGCGCAGTGAACGCCTCATCACCAGCGAACCGCGCAACGGCGAGCGCATACCGGTGCACGTCCCGACCCATGTGGCCGGCGTCATGGCCTTTGCGAACGGCGCGGTCGTGCAAATCGGCATGAGCTTCGACGTCGCCGGCCACAAGCATGTGCCGCTCGAAGTCTACGGGACCGAGGGTACGCTGATCGTTCCCGATCCGAACCGCTTCGGCGGAGAGGTGGAGTACCTCAAGAAGGGCGGCCAGTTCGAAAACCAGCCCCTGACGTCCCCTTATTCGGAAGGCAACTATCGCTCCATCGGTGTCGCCGACATGGCCCATGCGATCCGGTCGAACCGCCCGCACCGCGCCAACGGCGACCTTGCGCTGCACGTACTGGAGGTCATGGAAGCCTTCCACACGGCATCGGCTGAAGGACGCACGATCAAGATCACCACGACGACGGAGCGCCCTGCTCCGCTGTCTGATTCCCTTATCGACGGCCAGCTGGCCAAGTAATTCCGGAGGAGAACAGAATGCGGGAAGCACTCATCGTATGGGGTGGCTGGAGCGGCCACGAACCCCAGGAATGCGCCGAAGTGATCCGGGCGATGCTCGAGGAGGACGGGTTCAAGGTCTATGTGGAGCATTCCACGGAAGCCTTTGCCGACCCCTCGATCCATGATCTGAGCCTGATCGTGCCGATCGTCACCATGTCGAAGATCGAAAAGGAAGAGGTGAAGAACCTCGCCGCTGCCGTCGAGAGCGGCGTCGGCATTGCCGGATATCACGGCGGAGCAGGCGACGCCTTCCGCGAATCGGTCGATTACCAATTCATCATCGGCGGCCAGTGGGTGGCCCACCCGGGCAATATCATCGACTATACGGTGAACATCACCAGGCCTGACGATCCGCTGATGGAGGGGATCACCGATTTCCCCTACACGTCGGAGCAGTATTACATGCACGTCGACCCATCCAACGAAGTGCTCGCCACCACCACCTTCACCGGTGACCATGCCTACTGGATCGACGGCGTCGTGATGCCGGTCGTCTGGAAGCGCAAGTATGGCAAGGGCCGCGTCTTCTACTCCTCGCTCGGCCACGTGGCGAAGGAATTCGACGTGCCGCAGATGAACACGATCTTCCGGCGCGGCGCCAACTGGGCCGCCCGCTAACCCGGAGGGTTTCCTGCCAGAATCGGAGAGACCCGGCAGACGCCGGGTCCTCAACGCGCCTCAGAAAGCAGCGCGCTTGTCGTGTCGCGCCAGACGCGACAAGAGATAATCCACCTCGTCGCGGGCCGTCGCCGTCAGCATCTGTGCCGGCTTTCGCTGGGCGTCGGAGGCAATAATCCCGCGCCGCATCAGCACATGCTTGCGCACCGCAAGGCCGATGCCGAGCTGCTGCTCGTATCGGATCAACGGCAGATGCGCGTCGAACAGGTCGTGGGCCTCGTCCCGCTTGCCGGCTGCAGACAGGTTCACCAGTTCCGTCAGCATGTCCGGAAAGCCATAGCCGGTCATGGCACCGTCGGCGCCCCGCTCCGGCTCAAAGTCCAGGAACATGCCGCCATTGCCGCAGAGGATCGAGAAGGGCCGAAGCTCGCCCGCCTTCTGCATGGCCCGCAGCTTCGAGATCTTTTCAAGACCCGGCCAATCCTCATGCTTCAGCATCAGGCAGGACGGGTGGCTGGCGATCACCCTGGCGACGACGCCGGGCGACATCACCACGGTCAGCGTCAGCGGATAATCCTGCAGCACCCAGGGCACGTCGTTACCCACCGCCTCCACGGCGCCGGCAAAATAGCCGACAATCTGGTCGTCGGTACGCAACGCCGGTGTCGGCGCAATCATGACGCCGGCCGCGCCGATATCCATGGCGCTACGGGCGAGAGACCTCATGGCCGCAAAACCGGGCGCCGAAACGCCGACGATGACCGGCACCTTGGCGCGGGAGACGACGCGTTTGATGATGGCGCGACTTTCGTCCGGTTCGAGCTTCGGCGCCTCGCCCATGATGCCGAGAATGGTGATGCCGCTGCAGCCGCTCTCCTCGTAGAAATCGGTCAGCCTGTCGATGGAATTGAAATCGATCGCGCCATCGTCCAGAAACGGCGTCGTGGCGATGGCGTAGACGCCTTTGGACTGGGTGCTGAATGTCATGGGTCACCTTGCAGGAAATGATGTCCGGAGCAGCTTAGAGAAGCAGCCGTATGAGGCAACAGTTTCGCCATCACCCAAGGCTCTTGCCGTAACGCTCGAAGCTTGCCGCAAGCGGCGAGGTGCTGGCCCCCGGCTGCTGCGGGCGCAGATAGACACCGTCACGGACATTGGCGGGCTCCTCGAAGTGGTCCTTGATCCAGGGAATGTATTCGAGGATCGTCGAGGCCGGATGCCAGTAGCTCAAGTGAACGTGCACCTGGCTCATTTCGCCGGCGTGCGGCACCACGGGTAGCCGGTTTGCCAGGGCAAGATCGGCCACCTGGATGTATTCGGTAATCCCGCCCAGGCGCGTCACGTCCGGTTGCACATAGGCGACCGCCCGCGCATCGATAAAGGCGCGGAAGGCATCCACCGTATAGAGCTGCTCGCCGAGCGCGATCGGAATGGACGTGCTGCGGGCAAGAACCGCATGACTGCCCACATCGTCGTACCAAAGCGGCTCCTCGAACCAGTAAAGGTCGAGGTCGCGGGCGCGCTCGCAGAAACGCTGGCAGGTGGGCAGGTCCCATTTGCCGTTGCCGTCGATGGCAATCCGGACGTCCGCGCCCACGCGCTTGCGCACCGCCGCCAGTCGCCGGATATCGGCATTCGGATCCTCGTGCCCGACCTTGAGCTTGATCCGGGTAAAGCCATCTTCCTCGACCGCACGCGCCGCGCCGGTGATGAGATCCTCCTCGCTGAACGAGAGCCAGCCGATATCCGTGTTGTAGGCTTCCAGCCGGTCCGTGCGGGCGCCGCCGAGATATTGCCAAAGCGGCACGCCGGCCTTCTTGCTCTTCAGGTCCCAGAGCGCGACATCGACGGCCGCCAGCGCCAGCTGGGTGATGCCTGCCCGACCGACCCATTGCAGAGAGGGGTGGCGCGCGAGCTTGGTCCACAGGCGGGTGATGTCGTCAGCCTCCTCGCCGACGAGAAGCGCCCCGTAGCAATCGCGGATGCAGGCGGTGATCAGCCGGTCCGAGGCGAGATGCGCATGCGTGCCGGTAAAGCCGTAGCCGGTCAGCCCATCCTCCGTGGTGATCGCCGCGCCGACAACACCCCAATGGGTGATGCTGTGGGTTGAGTCGGAAATCGAATCCGAAGTCAGCGGCAGATGCAGGATAAAGGGTTCGATAGTCCTGATTTTCACAGTCGGGCTCCTCCCCAGGTCTGGTTGATTTTCTACGGTTTGGGCGTCGGAAGACGCTCGAGATACGGCAGGTCGCGGGGGGCGATGGTTCGCGCCACCGCACGGATGCGCAGCATGGCGCGCTCCCGCGAGACCTGGAGATGCAGGACCAGCGCTTCGCGCGCTTCGCCGACATGACCGGCAGACAGGCGCTCGATCACAGCCAGATGCTCCGGTAGGAACGGCTCAGTCTCGAACAGGTGTGCCGCCGCGTGATAGAGAAAGTGATGCGCCACCAGCAGAGCCTGCGGCAGGCTGATCGCCTGCATGAGCGCGTCGTTGCCGCAATGGCTGAGCAACTCCACATGCAGCTCCTGTTCCAACGCATCGAGGACTGTCGAATCGACTTCGATCGTGGCTGCATGGGCAGCATAGGCATTGGTGGAAAGACGCGGCAGCAGATCCGAGGGAAGGCGCGGATAGGCCTTTTCCAACGCCAGCGGCTCCAGCACCCAGCGCAGCTCGTAAAGCTCGTCGATATGCCGCTCGGTCAACCCTGGCGCATACCAGCGACCACTGTCGTCCTTGCGGGTGATCCCGCGCTGCTGGAGCCGGCCCATGACGTCGCGCGCGACGGTGCGGCTGACGCCGTAAGATTTCGCCAGCGCCGCCTCGTTGATCCGCCAGCTCGCCATGGAGGTGCGGGAGACGATTTCCATCTCGACCTCCCGGTAGATCAACTCCCAGCTCGGCAGGAAATGGATCTTCTCCCGGGCTGGCGGGGTCCTGGGCTGCACAGGCGAAACAGCCTCGCGCAGCGGGACTTTCTCCCCCGGCGCCGGGCTTGCCACCTCATAGCCACGCGCACCAACTCTTGCGATCAGGCCGGACCGCTCCAGCTCGCCAAGCGCTTGGCGCGCCGGCGCCCGACTGATGCCGAACCTCGCGGCCACGCCGGTTTCCGTCAGTCGTTCCGCAGGCGCGATCCGGCCGACCCTGATCTCCTCGCCGAGGATCTCGAAGGCGCGCTGGTACAGTTTCTGCGCAATGCTCGCCATCGGATCTCGGTCCACCCTTTCGTCGTCGCCGCGTTCAGTGATTGCACCCATGGGCAAAGATGTCTAGTGTGTACATAAAGCATTGCGATGAGGAGCCACCAGTGCACGAGCCTGCCCCCGACCAGAAATACGCGCTGGATGCCCTTAAGCAGTTCTGCCACGCCGTGTTGCGAAGATGCGGCGCAGACGAGGCGACAGCGTCGGCAGCCGCCCGCGCCATGCTGCACGGGACCCGTCTTGGCGTGGACAGTCACGGCGTGCGACTGCTCGGTCACTATGTGGAGGCAATCGTCGGCGGCCGCATCAACGGCACGCCCACCCTCAAGACGGCCGGCGGCTTCGGGGCTGCGGAAACGCTGGACGCAGATCACGCGCACGGAGCACTTGCCACCTACACGGCCATGGACCGGGCCGTCACGAACGCCCGAAAGTTTGGCGTTGCCGCCGTTGCGATCCGCAACAGTTCGCATTTTGGCGCAGCCGGTGCCTATGCACTGGAGGCCGCGCGCCAGGGGCTGATCGGCATTGCCTTTTGCAATTCCGACAGTTTCGTGCGGCTGCATGGTGGCGCGTCGCGGTTCCACGGCACCAATCCGATCGCTGTTGGTGTCCCGGTGGCGGGACAAGACCCCTGGCTGCTCGACATGGCGACCAGCGCCATCCCCTTCAACCGGGTGATGCTCTATCGCAGCCTGGAAAGCCCGCTTCCAGATGCCGTCGCTTCGGACGTGCACGGGATCGACACCCATGATGCGCAAGCAGCCGACATGCTGGCACCACTTGGCGGCGAATACGGCTTCAAGGGCGCCGGCCTCGCAGGTCTTGCGGAAATCATGAGTGCCGTCGTGACGGGCATGCGGCTCAGCTTCGAACTTGCACCAATGTTCGGCCCGGACTTCACCAAGCCGCGACAGCTCGGCGCCTTCGTGCTGGCCATGATGCCGGAAGCCTTCGGCGACCGGGCCACCTTCGATGCGGGCATGACCCGTTATCTCGAGGCACTTCGCACGTCACCAGTGCGCGAGGGGATGGGTGTGATGGCGCCGGGAGATCGCGAATGGCGTGTGGCCGCGGATCGAGATGTCCATGGCGTCGGGCTCGACCCTGCGACGCTCCAGTCCTTCCAGGCACTTGCCGCTCGCTATGAACTGGCCCTTCCCGGGTCGCTCTCCGCTGCCTGAGGCAGCAACCGGAGGAGGAATGAAAGAAAAACTCTTGCCACTCTTGACGAAAGGAAATTGGTAAGACAACCTGACAAGAAGCGCCGAAGGGAGTTGGTGCCGGGAGGATTTCATGTTCATGGCTCTGGAGCCGCGCCGCCTTTACAGGCAGGTCGCGGATCAGATTCGCGCGCTTATCGATGCAGGGGAGCTTCCGTCGGGAGAGCGCCTGCCGGCCGAGCGCGAGCTTGCGGAACGCTTCGGCGTTTCACGGCCCACCGTGCGTGAAGCCCTGATCGTGCTCGAGGTTGAGGGCCGGGTGCAGATCCGCATGGGATCGGGCGTCTACATCAGCGGCAGTCGTCCGACAGGATCGCAGGCGCCGAGTGACGAGGACAGCGACGGACCCTTCGAGATCCTGCAGGCCCGCTGCATCATTGAAAGCGCAATTGCCGAGGAGGCTGCCCGCTGTGCGACGCCGGCCGGGATCGCCAAGCTAGATGACATGTTGGGGCAGATGGAACAGTCGCTGCATGTCCCGTCGAAGCTCCTGGCATCCGACCGCGGCTTCCATACCGCGATCACCGACATCATCGGCAATGGTGCGCTCAACCGTTTCACCGGCTTCATCTACGACAGCCGCATGTCGCCCTACTTCGAAAAGCTGGCGAGCCATTTCGAAAGCGCCGGAAGCTGGGGCCATGCGCTTTCCGAGCACCGGGTCATTCGCGACGCCATTGCGGCAAAGGACCCGGCAGCCGCGCGCGAAGCCATGCGCTGGCACCTGACGGAGTCGCAAAAGAGATTCTCTGAAAGCTTCGGGGAGGAGCCGACGAGAGAAGACTGACCGCCCGTCGGAGGGATGCGCGGTACCGGAAACAACCTGACACGGTCTTGGGAGGACTACATGACATTCAAACTGAAAATGCTCTTGGGCGCAGCGGCCATGACGCTTGCCTCCACACTCGGCGCTCACGCAGAGACGACGCTCAAGTGGGCGCACGTCTATGAAACCTCTGAGCCCTTCCACACGGAATCCGTCTGGGCGGCACAGGAAATCGCCAAGCGCACCGAGGGTCGCTACAAGATCGACGTCTATCCAGCGTCCCAGCTCGGCAAGGAAGCCGACATCAACCAGGGCCTGAAGCTCGGCACGGTCGATATCATCATCTCCGGCTCGAGCTTTGCGGCGCGCGACTACAAGCCAATCGGCGTCACCTACTTCCCCTACATCTTCCGCAGCCCGGAACACCTGATCGCCTATACCAAGAGCGACGTCTTCAAGCGTTTGACCAAGGGCTATGAAGACAAGACCGGCAACATCATCACCGCCGTCAGCTACTACGGCACCCGCCAGACCACATCCAACAAGCCGATCACCAAGTGCGCCGACATGGCGGGCCTGAAGATGCGCGTGCCGGACGTGCCCGCCTATCTGGCCATGCCCCGCGCCTGCGGCGCCAACACCACGCCGATCGCGTTTGCAGAAGTCTATCTGGCGCTGCAGAACGGCACCGTCGACGCGCAGGAAAATCCGCTGACCACCATCGAGGCGAAGAAGTTCTTCGAGGTTCAGAAGAACATCGTGCTGACCGGCCACATCGTCGACCATCTCAACACGATCATTTCCAAGACCCGCTGGGCGAGCCTTACGGAAGGCGACCGCAAGATCTTCACGGACGTCATGCAGGAAGCTGCCGCCCGTACCACGAAGATCATCGAAGAGCGTGAAAAGGCACTCGTCGAGGACTTCAAGAAGCGCGGCATCAACGTCGTGGACGTCGACAAGGCCGACTTCGAAAAGACCGTTCTGGAAAAGGTTGCCTTCGAGGACTTCGGCTATGCCAAGTCCGACTGGGAAGCCATCCGCGCCATCAAGTGAGACATCGCGGCGCGGCCACACAGGCTGCGCCGCCCTTCACTCCAGACGGGAACGACCATGCCTCATACCCCCGACATGTCTCGCACAGCTGAATCCCCCCGCGGACAGGAAATCCACACACCGGTGACGCCGGAAGAACTGGCGCACACTTTCGAGGATGCGCCGATCAATGTCGACCTGTCATCCTACGCCTTCGAGGACTGGATCACGCTCGCGCTGTTCTGGCTGATGACCGGCTGCGTCTTCCTGCAGTTCTTCACCCGCTACGTCCTCAACGACAGCTATGCCTGGACCGAGGAGATCGCGGTCAACTGCCTGATCGGGGTCGTCTTTCTCGGCGCCGTCATGTGCGTTCGAACCTCCCGCCATATCCAGGTCGACGTGCTCTACCACTACCTGCCCGCCCGCGCGACGCGCGTCATGGCGACCATCGTGGACGTGGTGCGGATCGGCTTCTTCGCCTACGGCTCCTGGCTCATGTGGCGCTACATGGAAATCGTCGAGGGCGAGGAAATGGTGACCGTGGCCCTGCCGCGCAACATCGTTTTCTATTCGGTGCTGCTGGCCTTCGTGCTGATGTTCCTGCGCTCCATCCAGGTCTTCGTCGCCAACATGCGGCGTGGCTATTCGGTTCTTGAGCGTCCCGAAGAATTCCAGACGGCGGAGGATTGATCCATGCTGCTTCTGATCGGTTCCTTTCTCGCCCTGATGATCATCGGCCTCCCGGTCGCGATTTCCATGGCCGTCTCGTCACTTCTCTATATCGTCTTCTATGACGTCGCACCGGACATCATTGCCGCCCAGCGCATGATTGCCGGCGTGGAAAGCTTCCCGCTTCTCGCCGTGCCCTTCTTCATTCTCGCCGGCAACCTGATGAACACAGCCGGCGTTACCGGGCGCATCTATTCCTTCGCAGTCGCTCTCGTCGGCTGGATGAAGGGCGGCCTCGCACAGGTCAACATCATCGGCTCGGTAATCTTTTCCGGCATGTCCGGCACGGCACTCGCAGATGCAGCGGGTATCGGCACCATCGAAATCAAGGCCATGAAGGACCACGGTTATCCCGTGGAGGCCGCCGTCGGCGTGACGGCTGCATCGGCGACGCTTGGTCCCATCTTCCCGCCCTCGCTGCCCTTCGTCATCTACGGCATGATGGCCAACGTCTCGATCGGCGCGCTGTTCATGGCAGGCATCCTGCCCGGCGTCGTGATGACCCTTTTGATGATGATCACGGTCGCCGTGTTCGCCTGGGTCAAGAAGTGGGGCTCCGATACGCCGTTCAGCCCGCGGCTGATCCTCGGCGCTTCGCTCGAAGTCGTGATCGTGATGATGGTCCCGCTCGGCGTCTACCTGCTGACGCTGGTCGGACTTTCGCTCAACGTCGCCCTGCTGATCGCGCTGGTGGCCCTGATCGCCTGCGACTGGTATTTTGACTTCTCGGCAGTCATGGCGCTGATGACGCCGGTGATCCTGATCGGCGGCATGACGATGGGCTGGTTCACGCCGACCGAGGCAGCCGTTGCCGCAGTGTTGTGGTCGCTCTTCCTTGGCCTCGTGCGCTACCGGACGATGACGCTGAAGTCGCTGGCGAAATCGACCTTCGAGACAATCGAGACGACGGCCTCGGTGCTGTTCATCGTCTCGGCAGCCTCGGTCTTCGCCTGGCTGCTGACGGTGAGCCAGACGGCCCAGCTTCTGTCTGCCGCGATCCTGTCACTCACCGACAGCAAGTGGGTGTTCCTGATCCTCGTCAACATCCTGATGCTGTTTGTCGGCTGCTTCCTGGATACGATCGCCGCCATTACCATCCTGGTGCCGATCATCCTGCCGCTCGCCCTGCAGTTCCACGTCGATCCGGTGCACTTCGGGCTGATCATGACGCTGAACCTGATGATCGGTCTCCTGCATCCACCGCTCGGGATGGTACTGTTCGTGCTGTCACGCGTGGCAAAGCTCTCGGTCGAGCGCACGACGATGGCCATCCTGCCCTGGCTGGTGCCGCTCTTCATCGCGCTGATCCTGATCACCTTCATTCCGGCCATCACGCTTTGGCTGCCGACCGAAATGGGCCTGATCCGCTGACCAACCCGCCCGCGCACGACGTCGCGCGGGCTCCCTCTTCGACCTATCGAGACAGACATATGCAAAGCCGGATCGTCCGCCTTCACGGCAAACGGGATATCAGGATCGAAACCGAAGACGCGCCGGCGCCCGGGCAAGGAGAGGTCCTGCTGCAAATGGCGATGGGCGGGATCTGCGGTTCGGACCTTCACTATTACCAGGACGGCGGCTTTGGCCCGATCCAGGTGCGCGAACCGATCATCTCGGGCCACGAGGCCTCCGGCTACGTCGCAGCATTGGGTGACGGCGTCACCTTCCCGCCGCTCGGCAGCCTCGTTGCCGTCAACCCGTCGCAACCCTGCGGCACCTGTACGTATTGCGCAAAGGGCCAGCCGATCCATTGCCTCGACATGCGCTTCATGGGCAGCGCCATGCGGCTTCCACACGAGCAGGGCATGTTCCGCAATCTGCTGGTGGTGCCCGCCAGGCAATGCTTTCCGGTCGCCGAAAGCATCTCTCCGGCCGAAGCGGCCTGCGCCGAGCCGCTGGCCGTCTGCCTTCACGCGGTGGCCCAGGCCGGCGATCTTTCCGGCATGAAAGTTCTCGTAACCGGCGCCGGCCCGATCGGGCTTTTGACCATGGCCGCCGCCCGGCATGCGGGCGCCGCCGAGATCGTCGCCACGGACCTCACCAACGCTGCGCTTGCGCGCGCTCCGGCCATGGGCGCTACATCGGTCATCAACGTGGCGCAGGACGCTCAGGCCCTTGCACGATATGAGGCGAACAAAGGCTACTTCGACGTAGTGTTCGATTGCTCTGCGGCGGGTCCCGCCCTGCGTTCGGCCTTCGCGACGGTGCGCCCGCGGGGCACCGTGGTCCAAGTCGGCGTGACGGGTGACGTTACCATTCCGCTCAACGCGCTTGTCGGCAAGGAGATCACCTGGTGCGGCTCGCAGCGCTTCGACCGGGAATTCGAGCAGGCGGTGGCGCTCATCTCCAGCCGGGCGATCGACGTCCGACCGATCCTTTCGCACACATTTGCGCTAGACCAGGCCGTGCAGGCCTTCGAACAGGCAGGGGACCGGACGGCAGCCTGCAAGGTGCAGATCAAACTCGGTGGGCTTGCCTCATCACCTGGAGCAGACGCATGAAGCATACGTGGCGGTGGTTTGGACCGATCGACAAGGTCACGGTCAGGGATGCAGCGCAGGCCGGGGCGGAAGGGATTGTCAGCGCCCTCCACCATATCCCGACCGGCCTTGTCTGGCCGCTCGAGGAAATCCGGCAGCGTCACGCGGAAATCGAGGCCGGCGGACTGGTCTGGGACGTGGTGGAAAGCGTGCCGGTTTCGGAAGACATCAAGACACAGACGGGCGACTGGCGCGCGCATATTAGCGCCTGGCAGGAGAGCCTGCGGCGACTGTCGCAAACCGGCATCCGCACCGTCTGCTATAATTTCATGCCGATCCTCGACTGGACCCGCACTGACCTGCGCTGGGAGACCCGGCATGGCGCCAAGGCCATGCGCTTCGACCTGGCCGATTTCGTCGCCTTCGACATCCACATCCTCAAGAGGCCCGGCGCCGCGGCCGATTACACGTCGGAACAGGCGGATGCCGCCGCCCGCAGCTTTGCGCAGATGGATGACGCCAGGATCGCCGCGCTCGGGAAAAACATCGGCGCCGGTCTGCCGGGTTCGGCCGACGGCTATTCGCTCGACCAGCTTCTCGAGAAGCTCCGCTCCTACCACGGCCTCGATGCTGCCCGCCTCAAGTCCAACCTCGTCGACTTCTTGTCAGAGGTCGTACCCGTGGCGGAAGAGGTCGGCATCAACATCTGCGCCCATCCGGACGATCCGCCATGGCCGCTGCTCGGCCTCCCGCGCATCCTCTCCACGGCGGACGACTACGCGCACATGCTCGAAGCGGTGGACAGCCGCAACAACGGCGTCACGCTCTGCACCGGCTCGCTCGGCGCCCGGCAGGATAACGACCTGCCCGCGATCGCCACCCGCTTTGCCTCCCGCATCCACTTCGTCCACCTTCGCAATGTGACGCGCGATACGGACAGCCTGCCGTGCTCCTTTTTCGAGGACGAGCACCTGGAGGGTGGCACGGACATGGTGGCGGTGATCGCGGCATTGCTTAAGGAAGAGCAGCGGCGCAGAGATGCAGGGCTTGCGGACCATCGCATTCCCATGCGACCGGACCACGGACAGGAAATCCTCGACGACCTTAACCGTGGCGCCCAGCCCGGCTATCCCGCCATCGGCCGACTGAAAGGCTTGGCCGAATTGAGGGGCATCGAACGTGCCCTGAGCCATCCGCAATTTGGATTGAACTGATGACCCTGCCTCGCCTTTCGAACGCTGTTGCGCTGCCCGCCTCGGTGCGGGCGCCCGGCTATGACCGCGCCGACCTCTCCCCCGGCATCGTCCACATGGGCCTCGGCGCCTTCCACCGCGCCCACCAGGCGGTCTACACCCAGCGCGCGCTACAGGCGCAGTTCGGGCCCTGGGGTATTGTCGCCGTCAACCTGCGCTCGCCCGAACCGGTTGAGGCGTTGGCCGAGCAGGACGGGCTGTATTCGGTGCTCGTCGGCGAGCCGGACGGCGACCGCGCGGAAGTCATCGGCGCGACGATCGACTGGATCTGCGCGGCTGAAGAGCGCGACCGGGTTCTGGCTTATCTGGCGGACCCGCAGATCCGGATCGTCACCCTCACCGTGTCCGAGAAAGCCTATGGCCTGCACCCGGTCAGCGGCGGACTTGACCCTGCGCATCCGGCCGTCGCCAACGATCTTCAAAACCCGCAGGCACCAGTCGGGGCCATCGGATTTCTGGTTGAGGGTCTGGCGCTTCGGCGCGCCCGCGATGTTCCGCCCTTCACCGTTCTTTGCTGCGACAACCTGCCGTCCAATGGCCGCGTGGTGCGCAAGCTAGTGCTGGAAATGGCCGAGCGCCGCGACCCGGACCTTGCCCGCTGGATCGCGGAGCACGGAGAATTTCCCTGCAGCATGGTCGACCGGATCGTGCCTGCCGCAACCGACGAGACAAGAGCGCGTGCAGCAGCGCTTCTCGGCGCCGAGGACCGTCTTGCGATCGAGACCGAGCCCTTCATCCAGTGGATCATAGAGGATCGTTTCGTCTCCGGACGCCCCGCTTGGGCGGCCGGCGGCGCGCTGTTCGTGGAGAATGTCGAGCCATACGAGAAGATGAAGCTGCGGCTGCTGAACGGCGCCCATACGCTTATCGCCCATCTGGGACTGCTGCACGGGCTGGAATATGTGCGCGACGTGATGGCTGTTCCGGCGCTTGCCGCGCAGGCTAAGCAGCACATGCAGGCCGCCGTGACGACGCTCGATCCGGTTCCGGGCATCGACCTTGACGCCTATATCCGGCAATTGCTGGAGCGGTTCGCCAACCCGCGCATCGCCCACCGCACGGTCCAGATCGCCATGGACACCAGCCAGAAACTGCCGCAGCGCATTCTCAGCCCAACGGTCGATGCGCTTGCGGCAGGCAGTGACGGCGCGGCCTTTGCCAAGGCGGTCGGCGTCTGGCTCGCCTCGCTGCAGCGCCGGATGGACTGCAACGATCCGCGACGGGACGAGCTTGTTGCAGCAGCCGGCGAACGCGATACTGACGATCCGTCTGCGCCCTTTTTCCGGATCGAAGGCCTGTTTCCGCGCGAATTGCTAGAAGCTCGGGGCTGGCGCGACCTCGTCAACGCCGAAATGAAGAGCTGGGAGACGGCTTAAGCCCATCACTTTCAAGACGGCGAGACGACGATCGAATCCAGCATGGTCGTCCTTGCCGTCTCCAGATGAAGCCGGCAGGCACCGAGCGCCTCCGCCGGGTCGCCGCTCCGCAACCCGGCGATATAGGCGAGGTGCTCCTTGACGGCGATCTCGTTGCGCAGCCGCTCGTCCTTCTTGTTCCACTGGTAATGGTAATGGAAGATCAGCGACATGACGCCCTGGATATTGCCGAAGAACCGGTTGGGCGCGACGCTGCCGATCAGCCGGTGGAAGCGGTGGTCGAGATCCGAGAACTCGCGGTAGCGCCGTTCGAGATCGCCGAGAAGCGCCTCGTGCTCGTCGCGCAGGAGGGCGAGTTCCTGCCATGCGGGATGATCGGCCGGCAGGGCGACGAAACGCTCCACTGCGCGGAACTCCATGACCTCGCGCATGTCGAACAGTTCGGCCACGAAATCCACCGTCAGCCCGCGCGCGCGCCAGCGGCCGTTGCTCTGCTTTTCCAGCAAGCCAAACAGGCTGAACCGGTTGAGGCAATCACGCACCGAGGAGGTGGAGACGCCGAACTGTCGCGCCAGATCCAGCCCGTTCACCACATGGCCAGGGCTGCAGTCCGGTCCCACCATCCAGGCCATGAACTGCCGCTCCACCCGATCGGTCAGCGGCTCCAGATCGCCCCCCGCCAGATAGTCGCTGCGACGCGGCCCCCGCGCCAGGAGTTTGGTGCGACCGGCAATTACCACGATCCCGCAACGCACGAGTTCGGCCATGATGGCGCGCACCGTGGTGCGGCTGACGCCAAGCGTCGAGGCCATGACGGGCTCGGAGGCGAGTGCCTGTCCCGGCTTCATCCGGGCAAGGAGGTCAAGACACTGGTTGTAGGTCCGCTTGTAAACCGTCTTCGTCTTCACGCCGCGCGCCCCTGCATCCCTTGGTGAGACGGCCTTGCCGTCGCCCCTGTTTTTTACACCTGCTCTTTATCAGTAAAAAACAATTTGCCAGCCTAGCCAATGTCTTTTATCCAAAAAGAACAAGGGCAAGAGGAGGACAGGATGAAGGCGCTACTTTGCAACGAACCGGGCAGCCTTTCGGTGGTCGACCGGCCGGTGCCGGTGCGGGCCGAGGGCGAGGTTCTGGTGCGCATCCGCCATGTCGGGATCTGCGGCACGGACTTCCACATCTTTGGCGGAAAGCATCCCTTCCTCGAATACCCCCGAGTAATGGGCCATGAGCTTTCGGGAACGGTGGCGGAAGCAGGGGCCGGAAGCGGCTTCAAGACCGGTGATCCGGTCTACATCGTCCCCTATCTCTCCTGCGGCGCCTGCCAGGCCTGTCGCAAGGGCCTCACCAATGCATGCCGCAACATTCGCGTGCTGGGCGTCCACTGCGATGGCGGCATGGCCGAATACGTTTCCGTGCCCGAACAAAATGTGGTGGCAACCGGCAACATCCCGCTCGAAGATGCGGCCATGATCGAATTCCTGGCGATTGGCGCACATGGCGTCAAGCGCGGCAATCTCACCGCATCCGACCGCGTGTTGGTAACCGGATCCGGTCCGATCGGCATGTCGGCGATCATCTTTGCCAAAGCCCGCGGTGCCCACGTGACCGTAATGGACACGCGTGCGGACAGGCTGGCCTTTGCCGTGGATCAGCTTGGTGCCGATGCGACGATCATGGCCGACGCGGACGCCGAGGCCGAGGCTGAGCGCCAGACGGGCGGCGAATGGTATGACGTGGTGATCGATGCGACCGGCAATGCGACGCCGATCGAGCGCGGCTTCAACTTCCTCGCCCATGGCGCCCGCTACGTGCTGTTGTCGGTGGTGCGGCAGGACATCACCTTCGCAGACCCGGAATTCCACAAGCGCGAGGCGACACTGATCGCCAGCCGCAACGCCCAGCCGGACGATTTTGCCGAGGTGGTTCGACAGATCGAGGCGGGCCGGGTGCCGACCCGCGCGCTCAACACCCATCGCGGCCGGCTCGAAGATGCGGCAACGCTGTTTACCGACTGGCTGAAGCCGGAGGCCGGCGTCATCAAGGCAATCCTGGAGGTTTGATCATGCTTGCAAAGAAGACCCTGCGCCTCAACCCGCTGGACAATGTCGTGGTGGCGATTGCCGACCTGCCGGCGGGCTCGCCGGTCGAGAACGAGATCGTCGCCGCATCCCGCATCCCGCGCGGCCACAAGGCTGCCAGCCGACCCATCCCGCGGGGCGAGCCGATCCGCAAGTTCGGCCAGGTGATCGGCTTTGCTTCGGTCGACATCCAGCCGGGCGAATGGGTGCACGAAAAGAACGTCACCATGGGCGAGGACTTTACCCGCGACTACGCCTTTGCGGCTGAAGCGACGCCCTTCGAAGGACTGCGACAAGGCGAAACGCCGGCTTTCTTCGAAGGATTCCGCCGCGCTGATGGGCGTGCCGGCACCCGCAACTATATCGGCATCCTGTCGTCGGTGAACTGTTCCGCCACGGTCGTCGACTATGTCGCCGACGAGATCAACCGCTCGGGCATCCTGAACGATTATCCGAACATCGACGGCGTGGTTCCGCTGCCACATGGCCAGGGCTGCGGCATGGCCGGCAAGGGCGAAGCCTTCGACGTGCTGTCGCGCACCCAGTGGGGCTATGCCAGCCATCCCAATTTTGCGGCCGTGCTGCTGGTCGGTCTCGGCTGCGAAGTCTTCCAGATCGGCCGCATGAAGGACACCTACAAGATCGCCGAGGGCGATCACTTCCAGTCGCTGACGATCCAGGAGATCGGCGGCACCCGCAAGGCTGTGGAGGCGGGCGTTGCACGCATCAAGGAGATGCTGCCCATCGTCGCGCGGTCTATCCGCGAGCCTCTGCCCGCATCCGAACTGACGCTGGCGCTGCAGTGCGGTGGCTCGGACGGCTATTCGGGCATGACGGCCAATCCGGCACTGGGCGTGGCCGCCGACATGCTGGTGCGCCAGGGCGGGACCGCGATCCTGTCCGAAACGCCGGAAATCTACGGCGCTGAGCACCTGCTCACCCGGCGCGCCGAAAGCGTCGAGATCGGCCAGAAGATCGTCGACCTCATCCACTGGTGGGAGGAATACACGATCCGCAACGGCGGCGAGATGAACAACAACCCCTCCCCGGGCAACAAGGCGGGTGGGCTCACCACCATTCTGGAAAAATCGCTGGGCGCTGTCGCCAAGGGCGGCAACTCGACGCTTCGCGGCGTCTACCGCTATGCCGAGCGCATCGACCGCAAGGGCTTCGTCTACATGGATACGCCCGGCTACGATCCGGTTGCTGCAACCGGCCAGGTCGCCGGTGGCGCCAATGTGCTGTGCTTCACGACTGGACGCGGCTCTGCCTATGGCTGCAAGCCGGTGCCCTCAATCAAGCTCGCCACCAACAGCGAGCTTTATGCCCGCATGACCGAAGACATGGACATCAACTGTGGCGACATCATCGATGGCGTGACGCTGGAGGAAAAGGGCCGGGAGATCTTCGAAACCGTTCTCGCGGTCGCATCCGGCCAGCCATCGAAGTCGGAACAGCTGGGTTATGGACGCAACGAGTTCGTGCCCTGGCAGATCGGCGCGGTGATGTAAGGACCGATCGAAGGGCGCGGCTTTCGCGCCCTTTCTCTTGATCGCCCGGTCAGGCCGCCTTTTGCTGACCGTGGGTATAGGCCGCAATCGACTGCGGCTTCATCTCGATGGAGAAACCCGGGCGGGACGGCGGCATGTAGGCGGCGTCCTTAATGACGCAGGGATCGACGAAGTGCTCATGCAGGTGATCGACATACTCGATCACGCGGCCCTCCTTGGTGCCCGAGACAGCGACGTAATCGATCATCGACAGGTGCTGCACGTATTCGCAAAGGCCGACGCCGCCAGCATGCGGCCAGACGGGCTTGCCGTATTTGGCGGCGATCAGCAGCACTGCCAGCACCTCGTTCAACCCACCCATGCGGCAGCTATCGATCTGCACGATATCGATCGCGCCCTCGGTGATGAACTGCTTGAACATGATGCGGTTCTGGCACATCTCGCCGGTCGCGACCTTGACCGGGGCAATCGCCTCCCGGATCTTGCGGTGACCGGCCACGTCGTCCGGGCTGGTCGGCTCTTCGATGAAGAAGGGCTTGGCGAACGCCAGTTGTTTGACCCAGTCGATCGCCTGCCCGACCTCCCAGACCTGGTTCGCATCGATCATCAGGTAGCGATCGGGGCCGATCACCTCCCGGGCGATCGTCAGCCGGCGGATATCGTCTTCAAGGTCGCGGCCCACCTTCATCTTGATGTGGTTGAAGCCGGAATCGATCGCCTCCTGGGCGAGACGCCGCAGCTTCTCGTCGCCATAGCCCAGCCAACCGGCCGAGGTCGTATAGCAGGCATAGCCCTCACGCTCGAGGATCTCCATGCGCTCGGCCTTGCCGAGTTCTGCCTTCTTCAGGATCTCGACCGCTTCGTCCCGGGTCAGCGCATCTGTCAGATAGCGGTAGTCGACGATGTCGGCGATCTGTTCGGGCGTCATGGTGGAGACGAGCTTCCAGACCGGCATGCCGGCCTCTTTTGCCATGGCATCCCAAAGCGCATTGACCACCGCGCCGGTGGCCAGATGCATGGCGCCCTTATCGGGCCCGATCCAGCGCAACTGGCTATCGCCGGTCAGGTGCCGCCAGAAGCGTCCCGGCGCTGCACGAACCTCATCGAGGTCCGCACCGACAATCAGGTGCCGCATGGCTTCGATCGCCATGCAGCAGATGTCGTTGCCCCGCCCGATCGTGAAGGTCAGGCCGTGTCCGGCAATCCCTTCGCGATCGGTGTCGAGGATGACATAGGCCGCCGAGTAATCCGGATCCGGGTTCATCGCGTCCGAACCGTCGAGGCTTGCCGAGGTCGGGAAGCGCAGGTCGAAGACGCGAAGATTGGTGATACGGGTCATGGGCGGCGGCCTTTCGTGGACGGGCGTTCGGGTATCAGACGTCGGCGACGAAGGTCTGGGTCTGGCTGCCGAGGCCCTCGATGCCGAGTTCCACCACGTCGCCAGCCTTCAGGAAGCGCTGCGGCTTCATGCCGAGGCCGACGCCGGGGGGCGTGCCGGTGGAGATGACGTCGCCCGGATGCAGCGACATGAACTGCGACAGGTAGGAGACCAAAAAGGCAACGCCGTAGACCATGGTCTTCGAGGAGCCGTTCTGCATGCTCTCGCCATTGACCTTCAGCCACATGGAAAGGTTCTGCGGGTCGGCGACTTCGTCCTTCGTCACCAGCCAGGGGCCGATCGGGCCGAAGGTGTCGCAGGACTTGCCCTTGGTCCACTGGCCGGAGCGCTCGCTCTGGAAGGCGCGCTCGGACACGTCATGCGAAACGCAGTAGCCGGCCACGTAATCCATGGCATCGGCTTCCGAGACGTACTTTGCGGTCTTGCCGATCACCACGCCGAGTTCGACTTCCCAGTCGGTCTTCTCCGAACCGCGCGGAATGACGACGTTGTCGTTCGGACCGACGATGGCGGAGGTCGCCTTCATGAAGATCACCGGCTCCGGCGGTACGGTTGCGCCCGTTTCGGCGGCATGGTCGGAGTAGTTGAGGCCGATGCAGATGAACTTGCCCGTGCCGGCGACGCAGGCTCCAATGCGCGGCGTGCCTTCAACCAGCGGGAGCGTCGTGGGATCGACACCTGCAAGCTTTGCCAACGCTGCCGGGTCAAGCGACGCGCCGGAGAGGTCGCCAACGTGGCCGGAGAGATCGCGGATCTTGCCGTCGGCATCGAGAACACCGGGCTTTTCGCTTCCAATGGGTCCATAACGCAGGAATTTCATGCTGTTGTCCTTTCAAGAAAATCTAGGGTCAGATCGACCAGCCACCATCAATGCCGCAGGCCTGCCCTGTCGTATAGGTGGCGCCGGCGAGATAAACGGCGAGGTCTGCAATCTCCTCCGGCGTGCCGAGACGGCCCATCGGCTGGCGGGCGATGAAGGCCTTGCGGGTCTCGTCGTAGTCTCCCTGGGCCCGCATCCGCTGTTCCAGCGAAGGGCTTTCCACCGTACCGGGGCAGATGGCGTTGCAGCGGATGCCTTGCGTCACATAGTCGGCCGCGACGGATTTGGTGAGCCCGATGACGGCGGCCTTGCTGACACCGTAGGCGCAGCGGTTGGGGACGCCCTTGGCGCTGGAGGCGATCGAGGCCATGTTGACGATCGAGCCTTCGCCGCGCTCCAGCATGCCCGGAAGTACCGCCCGAATGGTGCGGATCATGGCGCGCACGTTGAGATCCAAGGCAAAGTCGAGATCCGCATCGGCCATGTCCATGACGGTTCCGCCGTGTACGACACCCGCGCAGTTGAACAGCACGTCGACCCGGCCGAGCTTTCCGAAAAACGCCGACACGGCGGCCGCGTCCAGCACGTCCAGCCGCTCGGTCTGGATCCCGGCTTCACCCGCCAGCGTCGCCAGCGTGCCTTCGTTAACATCGGTTGCCCAGACCTTGGCGCCTGCGGCCGCAAACGCCAGCGCGCTCGCTCTTCCGATCCCCTGTCCGGCTGCCGTTATCACGGCCACCTTGCCTTGCAAGTACGTCGTCATCGTCAGTCCTTCTCAATCCGGTGGAAAACGTTCATCCCCACCTACCGATTAGCATTTGCCCCGACCTACAGGGAATAGAAGCGGCGGGCATTGCCGCCGAATACGGCAGCATGGTCGGCCGCCGGTACAATCTCCCGGCACTGCGCGATCCAGTCACCGTAGCGTCCAGCAAGCTCCAGCACCGGCCAGTCGCTGCCCCAGATGGTACGCTCGGCGCCGAACAGTTCGAGCAAGGTTTCCGCATAGGGCCGCACCGCCTCAGGTCTCTGGTCGCCGGCCTCGGTCAGCATTCCCGACAGCTTGCACCGGACATTGGGGAGCGCTGCCAGACGCTGCATGGATGCGCGCCACTCCGTATAGCGCCCCTCGGCGATCAGCGGCTTGGCCGCATGATCGATGACGATGGGCAGATCCTCGTGGCGGCGCGCAAAAGCAAGGAGCGCCGCCAGATGGCGCGGCAGAACCAGCGCGTCGAACACAAGACCATGCGCCTGCATCGCCTCAATAGCGGGATCCAATGTCGCATCGTCGATCCAGTCGTCCTGCTGCAGGTCCTGCAGCATCGGGCGCAAGCCCTTCAGCTTCGGCGAACTCGAGAGATCCGCAATCACCGACGGCGCATCGGGTGCCTTGAGATCCACCCAGCCGACCACGCCCAGAACGAAATCCGTTCGCTCCGCGAGATCAAGCATGAACCGCGTGTCCTCTACGCTCGGCAGCGACTGCACGAGCACCGTGCCCTCGACACCCGCTTCCCGCAGAAGCGGTGCGAGATCCGGCGGTACGAAGTCGCGGTGGATCGCGGCCAGTTCCGGTGGCGGCCATGAGCCCTGCCGATCCTTGAGAAGCCAGAAATGCTGGTGCGCATCGATCAGCATGTCTCAGGCGTCTCCCACCGGCGCATCGGCGGAAATCACACCCTTGTCCTTCAACCGCGTCCAGAAAGAGGAGGGGATTTCCTGCTCGAACCAGGCCACGTTGGCCTTGATCTGCTCAGCGTTGCGGGCGCCCGAGACCACGGTGATCACCGCCGGGTGCAGCAGCGGAAACACGAGGGCCGCGGCCTGCATGATCACCCCTTCCGCCTGGCAGGCGGCTTCGATCTCGTCCACCCGCGCGGTGATGTCGGCGGGCGCATCGGCGTAGTTGAATTTCCGGTTGCCGGCGAGAATGCCGGAATTGAAGGCGCCGGCGACCACGATGCCGACACCCTCGCGGTGGCAGCGGTCGAGCAGGTCAAGACTGTCCTGCTCCAGAAGCGTGTAGCGCCCGGCCAGCATGGTGACGTCGATGTCGAATTCGTCCATGGCTTCCGAAACGGCCTGCCATTCGTTGACGCCGAGCCCGATCGCCTTGACGAGGCCCGCCGAGCGCAGTTCGCCGAGCGCCCTGAAGCCGCCACCCTTGGTAAGCTGGTCCCAATAGTTCTGGTGGCGGTCGCCATGGGTCATGCGGCCGATATCATGGATGTAGAGAACGTCGGGAGAGTACACGCCGAGCCGCTGGCGGCTCGCCTCGAACGACCGCATGATGGCGTCGTAGCTGTAGTCGTAGACGGGGCGGAACGGCAGGGGCGCCACGTAGGCATCCTCCTCCGCGCCGACGCTGTCGTCCGGGACCATGATGCGGCCGACCTTGGTCGACAGCACGTAGTCGCTGCGCGTCCTGTCGGTCACCATGGTGCCGAGGCGGCGCTCCGAGCGCGTGTAGCCGTAGAAGGGTGCTGTGTCGAAGTAGCGGATACCCGCGTCCCAGGCCGCTTCGAAGGCGCCGAGCGATTCGGCATAGCTGGTCAGGCGGTAGAGATTGCCCATCTGGGCGCATCCGAGGCCCATCACGGTGAAGGACAGGTCACGATTGCGCAGCCTGCGCTGGTCAGTCACTTGCATGGTTCAGTCCCGGTGTCTGGAGGAGCCGCGCGCGAGGTCCACCCGCGCGCGGCCTTTCATCAGTAGAGAACGTTCTTGGCTTCCGGCTTGTCGATATTGTCCTTGGTGACGACGACGACGCCCGTATCGATCACCTTCTCGACCTTATCCTTGGCGAGGATCTTCAGGAGCGTATCGATGCCCTTTTCGCCCATCTGGTAAGAGCCCTGGACGATGGTCGCGTTGAGCGTCCCGTCCTTGACGAACTCCTGCAGGTCCTGATTGCCGTCAAAGCCGATCGCGGTGATCTTCCCGGCCTTGCCGGCCTGCTTGATGGCGCGGCCCATGCCGATCGCGGTCGGTTCATTGGCCCCGAAGATGCCGACGAGGTCGCTGTTGGCGGCCAGAACGTCGGTCGTCTGGTTCAGAGCCGTTGCCATCTGCGACTGCGAATAGAAGGGGCCGACGATCTGCAGCTTCGAGTTTGCCTTGATGTAGTCGTTGAAGCCACCGACGCGGCCGATCTCGGAGCCGGCGCCTGCAACATAGGACATGACCGCGATCTTGCCCGTGGTGCCGACCTTGTCGATCAGGGCCTTGGCTGCCAGCTCACCCGCCTTGCGGTTATCGGTGGCGAGAAACGCCTGGTAATACTTGTCGGCACCGGCAGACAGCATTGAGTCGATGATCACGACCGGAATGCGCGCTTCCCAGGCTTTCTTGATGGCGGGCACCAGGGCGTCCGGATCGGACGGCGCGAGCAGGATGCCGGCGACCTTCCGGTTCACGGCATTTTCCACCATGTTGACTTCGTCGGCGATTGCCGATTCAGCAGCCGGTCCCTGGAACGTCATTGTGTTGCCGCCCTTGGAGGCGCCGATGGCCGCTTCCGCGCCCTTCTGGACGTTCTGCCAGAACGTCGAGTTCACCGTCTTTACGATAACGGCAATTTCCGCCGCCGATGCACCCGTCGCGCCAGCAAGAGCGATCGCCGATGCCATGAGCACCAATTTCAGTTTACGCATGTCTTCCTCCTCATTTCCCGGACCCTGCCGGGGCCCCCACGGGGGAAGGCTCCTCCCTTCCCGTCCTTGTCTTCAGGCGCGGCCGAGACCGCCCCTGTTCTCCCTCACCGGCGGTTGCGCAACTGGTCGATCCAGACGGTAACCAGGATGACGAGGCCGATGATGATCTGCTGTGTGAAGGCGGATACGCCGTTCATGTTCAATCCGTTGCGAAGGATGCCAATCACGAAGGCACCGATGAACGTGCCGGAAATCGTGCCGACGCCGCCGATCAGCGAGGTGCCGCCGATCACGGCGCTGGCGATCGCATCGAGCTCGTAGGCGACACCCTCGTTGGGCTGCGCCGTCACCAGGCGCGACATCAGCACGCAACCGGTAAGGCCGGCCAGCGTGCCAGAGACGATATAGGTGAAGGCAGTGACGCGGGTGACGTTGACACCTGACAGACGTGCGGCATCGGCGTTGGAGCCGATCGCATAGATATAGCGGCCGAGCACGGTCCGGTTCAGCATCAGGCTGGCGGCGATGGCGATGACGATCATCAGCACGACCGGATAGGGAATGCCGGGGAAGCTCACCACCGGAAAACCTTGCTCGTCGAGGCTTTCGAACCGCAGCAGCGAGCCGTTGCCAAGCACGCCGAAGGCTTCGCCAAGACCCGAGACGGCGCGGGCGCCGGTAATCTGCAGGGCCACGCCGCGCGCAATCAGCATCATGCCGAGCGTCGCGATGAAGGGTGGCAGCCGGAGTTTCGTAATTACGAAGCCGTTTATGGCACCGCAGGCGGTACCGGTGAGGATGCCGAGCAGCATGCCGATCCAGATCGGCAGATTGAGTTCCTTGACCGCAAGCGCGGCCACCACGCCGGCCAGTGCCAGCACCGAGCCGACGGAGAGATCGATGCCGCCGGTAATGATGACATAGGTCGCACCGATACCGAGGAGCGCAATCGACGTCACCTGCAGAGCGATTGTCATCGCATTGTTGACTGTCAGGAAGGCGCTGCTGGTGACCGAGAAGACGGCGGCCAGCACCACAAGGCTGCCGAGCGCGGCAAACTTCTGGATGATATCCTTCTGGCGGTCGCTAAGCCGGTTGACCTGTGCGGGTTCCGGCGGCTTCTCGTTGATGATCTCGGCCATGTGTCTGAACGTCCTTTATTCCCCGGTCCGGCTGCGGCCGGAGGCATAGAGCATGATGTCTTCCTGGGAGGTCTCCGCGGCCTTTACTGTCGCGGTGATGCGCCCCTCGTGAAACACCGCGATGCGATCCGACAGGCCCAGGACCTCCGGCAGTTCGGAGCTGATCAGCACGATGCCGATACCGCGCGCGGCGAGCTCGTCCATGATCTGGTAGATCGCGAATTTCGCACCGACATCGATACCGCGCGTCGGCTCGTCGAAGAACATGATGCGCGGTTCGCGGAACAGCCACTTGCCGATAATGATCTTCTGCTGGTTGCCGCCCGACAGCAGGCGGACCGGCTGGTTGAGGCTCGGCGTGCGGATGTTGAGCAGATCCACATAGCGCTGCCCGGCTGCCCGGTGCCGCTGCCGGTCGATGACGCCCATCTTGCTGCTGACAGCCGCCATGTTCGCCATAACCAGATTGACGTCGACCGGCATCTTCACCGCCAGGCCCTGCGCCTTACGGTCTTCGGACAGGTAGGCGATGCCGGCATCGATCGCGCTGCGCGGATCGGTGATCGTCACCTCGTTGCCGTTCAGTGTGATAGTCCCGCTGTCGAACGGATCGGCGCCGAAGATCGCCCGCGCCACCTCCGTGCGTCCCGCACCCATCAGGCCCGCAAAACCGAGAATCTCGCCCTTTCGGATATAGAAGCTGATGTCCGAAAACACGCCCCGCCGGGTCAGCCCCTTTACCGAGAAGATCACCTCCTCGGTCGGCGTGCGGGAGGGCTCAGGAAACTTTTCCTCAAGAGAGCGACCCACCATGCGCGACACGATGTCGGCGACGGTGATGTCCTTGAAGTTGTCGGTGGAGATGTAGCGACCGTCGCGCAACACCGTCACCCGGTCGACGATCTCCGCCATCTCGTCCAGCCGGTGCGAGATATAGACGATCCCGGTTCCCGACGCCTTCAAGTCGCGGATCACGCGAAACAGCAGCTGCGCTTCCTGCTCCGTCAGGGACGAGGTCGGCTCATCCATGATCAACACCGTGGCATTGAGCGAAAGCGCCTTGGCGATCTCGACCATCTGGCACTGGGCGACGGACAGGCTGCGCACCTGCCGGGTCGGATCGATGTCGACGCCCAGCCGGTCCAGGCAGCGGCGCGCATCGTCGAGCAGCCGGCTGCGATCAACGAGGAAGCCCCAACGGGGTTCGCGGGCGAGATAAATGTTCTCGGCGACCGAGAGGTGCGGAACGAGGTTCAGTTCCTGATGGATGATGGCAATGCCGGCTGCCTCAGACTGCAATGTCGAGGTGAACTTCGCCGGCTTGCCGTTATAAATGATCGTGCCGCCATCTGGCTGGTAGACGCCGCTGATGATCTTCATCAGCGTCGACTTGCCTGCGCCGTTCTCCCCACACACGGCATGCACCTCTCCGGCGCGCAAATCGAAATGCACGTTGGACAGAGCCTTGACGCCCGGAAACTCCTTGGAAACGCCATCGAGCTTCAGCAGCACCTGTGCTGCATCGCTCGCATCGGCAGTCGCCGCTACTCCTCCCATCGCGATCTCCTCTTCGCGCGGCAACCTTCGGCTCCCTGTGCGCATTGGTAAAACCGCCCCGGATATTGGTCAAGCCAATTTTGACAGAGAGCGCTGGATCATGCATTGATATGGCTTGGAACCTTGACAATTCCGGAACACAGCGACGATTGGCCTGACCACGATGCAAGACACCCGGCGGCTTTATCAACAGATCGCGGATCGCGTGCGGTTGCTGATCCAGGAGGGCAAATACGGCCCGGGGTCGCGGCTGCCGGCGGAGCGGGAGCTCGCCCAGCAGCTTGGCGTGTCGCGTCCATCCCTGCGAGAGGCGTTGATCGCGCTCGAAATCGAAGGTGCAATCGAGATCCGCATGGGGTCGGGCATCTATGTGCTGTCGCTGGGCAAAGCCGCGCCGTCGGCGCCGGCGCTTGGGGAAAGCCCGACGGAGCTGATGGAGGCCCGCGCAACGATCGAAAGTGCGGTCATCGTGCAGGCCGCAGGGGTCATTACCGACGGCACCCTGGCGGACCTGCGCGAAGTGCTGGCCTCCATGCGCACGGAGATCGAGGAAGGTCGCAAGCCGATCGAGCAGGACCGGCAGTTTCACCTGACGATTGCCGAGCTTCCAGGCAATGCGATCCTTGCCAAGATCGTCGCCAGCCTGTTCGACGAGCGGCACAGCCCGATGTCCGACCACATGCGCGGCCGGTTCGAGACCCCGCAGACCTGGGCTTTCGCGCTTGCGGAGCATGAAACTATTCTTGCTGCGCTGGAGGACCGCAACCCGCTGGCGGCCCAGGCGGCGATGTACCTCCACCTCACCGCATCGGGACGCCGCTGGCTGGACAGCTGAGCCGCAACCGCAGGTAACCTTAACCTATATTTCCAGCTGCCAGGCCATTGAGCTAGGACTTGTTAATCCGATACTGTTTCTATGGGCGGATATACACCCAGGGGAGACGGCGGACAGCATCACGCTGCGGCGACGGGAACGACCGATGACATTGTCGATCGACAGGCACAAAGAGGCGGAAACTCCCGTTGGACAATCCGTGCTGCCGCGCGCCCGGACGGCTGCCATCCCGATTATTCACGGCCAAACGCCGGCACTCTACCAGCCGCCCCATCCCGGCAGCCGCTCCACCGATACCGCCGTGCTGCTGGTTAGCCCCTTCGGCTTTGAGGAGATCTGCGCGCGCAAGTTCTATCGGGCG
This sequence comes from Hyphomicrobiales bacterium, assembly GCA_900472675.1. GTDB lineage: Bacteria > Pseudomonadota > Alphaproteobacteria > Rhizobiales > Rhizobiaceae > Neorhizobium. The sequence continues at coordinate 434,496 of UCJA01000010.1, read as the reverse complement.
ATGGCCGAGTCCTTCGCTGCGCGCGGAATGCCAAGCCTGCGGTTCGATTATCCCGGCACCGGCGACGCTCTCGATCTTGCGCCCGAGGCCTTTACCCCTGGCTGCTGGCGCGCAAGCGTTGTGGCCTTTGCTGACCTCCTGCGGGAGATCTCCGGCTGCAGGCGCATTCTTCTGGTCGGCCAGGGCCTTGGCGCGGCACTTGCCTACGAGGCCTCGGCCGACGTGCCCGGCCTTGCGGGTGTGGCGCTTCTGGCCCCTGTCCTCGACGGCCGATCCTACCTTCGCGAACAGTCCGTCTGGTCGCGCATGAGCGAGCCGATGACGGCATCGCTTGTTGCGGACCACCTGGTGCTTGGCGGCGAGGTCATTGCCAAACCGGTGACCGAAGACATTCGCAGCCTGAAGATCAGGGCCCGGCAGATGGAGGCCGCCGTCTTCCTGGCGCCCCGGCCGGATCATTCGGCGGCCACTGACCTCGCGGTGCAGCTGCGGGCGCTGGGCGTTTCAGTGGAAACCCGCGTCTATGACGAATATCTGGCACTGGTCTCGAACCTGACGCTGCAGGCCATCCCGGAAGGCTTGCTTGGCGACCTTTCCGCATGGGCGGAAACCCTCTCCGGCCCTCCCCGCGGCGCAAGAGCCGTACCGCCGCTGCCACCCGCGGAAGTCCGCCTCGAGGGCCCGCATTTCATCGAGACGCACCTGCGGCTGGATCAGGACCGGCTTTACGGCATTCTCTGCGAACCAAAACAAAAGCCGGTTGGCTCGGCACACGTCATCCTGCTCAACCCTTCCTATGAGAGGGCCGCCGGCTGGGGCCGCACCGTCGTTACCCTTGCCCGTGACCTGGCGGCGGACGGCGTCGCCTCGCTGCGCTTCGACATGGCCAATGTCGGGGACAGCCTGCCGCGGGATGGCGCGCCGGACCAGGTGCTCTATACCGAGAGCCAGCAGGCGGATGTGGATGCTGCCATCACCCTGATGGAGACGCGCTGCCCCGGGCCGTTGATTGTCGCCGGGCGCTGCAGCGGCGCCTATCTCGCGTTCCGCGCAGTCCTTCAGGATCATCGCCTGTCCGGCGCGGTCGTCGGCAATGCCTATACGCTGGAATGGGATCCGCGCCAGAACCTCCAGGACCTTCTCCTGTTCGTGCCGCAGCGGCTGAGCAGTTACACGTCCAAGATCCTCACTTTCCACAGCTGGCGGAAGATCCTGTCCGGCGAGGTAAAGATCCGCAACGGTCTGACCAATATCTCGAGGCAAGCCCTTCACAAGGGTCTGGCAAAGCTGAAACCCGTTCTGGCCCGGCTGCAGATCTTTGACGGCAAACGATGCTCCATCACCGATGCCCTGGGCTCGATCACCGCACGAGGCGCCGCTGTTTCCTTCGTGTACACGGAAGGCGACATCGGCCTCGACTATCTCCAGCGCCATTTCGACACGAGCAGTGGTCATCTTGCCGGTCTGCCTGAAGTCGGCTTTTTGATTGTCTCCGATGCGGAGCACAACATGCTCACACCGAACGCCCGCGCGGCGATGACCGTGGAAATCGCAAGAATGGCCCGAGAGGTCGCCGCCAGGAAAAGCGGGATGCAGGCATGACAGCCTCATCCTTGCTGCATGCCGGCGACAACCTGCTGATCCGCCATGTTCTTAGCCCGCGCATCAGCGTGCGGCCCAGCCGCCCGATCGTGAGCTTCACCTTCGACGACATTCCGCTCTCGGCTGCATCGACCGGTGCCACCCTGCTGGAGCAGATGGGCGTCAGGGGCACGTTCTACATTGCCGGCGGATTGGCGTCCGAGGGTCGCGAAAAGGGTTTTGCGGATACCAATTCGCTGCAACGTCTGGCGTCAGCCGGACATGAACTGGCCTGCCACACCTTCAGCCACCGGGGGCTGCGCGCCATGAATGCCGCGGCGGGAGCGGACGATCTTGCTCGGAATGCCGATTTCTTCGAAAGCATGCTGCCAGGCTTCAAGCCGTCCAACTTCGCCTACCCCTTCAACAAGGGCACAATCGGCGGCCTGCCAGCGCTCCGGTCGCGCTTTCGCACGGCTCGGGGCGGCCATCGCGGCATCAATCGCGGCAGGGTTCCGGCTTTTCAGCTGAGTGCGGTGGAGATCGGCCAGCCGGAGGATGCGGGCCTTGCCACTTGGCTGGACGATGCGGTCGCCGATCCCGGCTGGCTGATCTACTTCACCCATGACGTCTCGTCCTCGCCGAGCCCCTATGGAGCACGACCCGAAACGCTGGAGCGACTGGTGGCACGGGCGCTCGACCTGGGATGCGAGGTGCTGAAGATCGACGCGGCGCTCGACCGTTTGTCGGCGCCGCAGCGTCCCTCTGCGATCTAGAGCAGCCCGGGGATCAGCAGGGTCAACACCAGCCCGTGCTGGCGCAGGTAGGAGTTGACCAGCCGGCGGTAGAGGGGCTTCGGCATGAAGCTGCGCACCGCTTGACGCGCCACGATCTTCCACGGCACCCCGGCCAGCATCCATCCGACCAGAAGATCGCGCATCACGGTGAACGGCTGACGGTAGGCAAGGTAGTTCGCCAGGATGGTGACCCGGTAGCCGCGTTCGATCCGTTTCGGGATCCTGCCCTTCATCTTGCTGAGCCAGACGGACGGCGAGTTGGACGAGGGCTCCTGCGACAGCCGGGCATGACCGCTGACATCGCTCCAGAGCGTCAACGGCGTCTCGATCATCTTGAACCGCAGCCCCGCTTCATAGAGGCGGTAGCAAAAATCGGGGTCTTCCACGTGGCGCAGGTCGGCGTCGAACTGGACCTGCCGGGCAATCTCGCGCGGCACGACCAGGGTCGAGGTGGGGATGAACTGGTTGTGGATGAACAGGTAGTCACCCATCTCCTCGTCATCGCCGATGGCGCGGTCGGGCCGCAGCCAGTATCTGCCGACGCCGCGATCCACATAGGCCCGGCTGTAGACGCCGATATCAGGCGTCTCACGCAGGACCGCCTCCGTTTCCCGGAGCTTTTCGGGCAGAAAGAGGTCGTCCGAATCCAGATAGACGAGATACTCTCCGGATGCGACCCTTGCACCAGTGTTGCGCGCAGCACTGGCGCCACCGTTTTCCTGGCGGAAGTATTTTAGCCGCTGATCGCGAAAGGATGCGACGAGAGCGGCAAGTTCTGCCGAATCCTTGGAACCGTCGTCGATCACCAGGCACTCGAAATCGGAAAAGCTCTGTGCCAGCACCGACCGCAGAGTCCGCTCGATGATCTTTGCCCGATTGTAGGCGGGAATGATGATGGAGAACAGCGGTGTGGCCGCGGCAGAGCCAGTGGTATCCGTGGTCATCGGGAATCCTTCAAGATCCAGAACGTGGCAATCGGGTTCGTCGAGAGATAGCGCCAGAACAGCTTGTCAGGCTCGGTGGCCATCCGGTGCAGCCACTCGAAACCCCAGCGCTGCATCCACTTCGGAGCCCGGCGGTACCGGCCCGTGGTGTAGTTGAAGCAGCCGCCGCAGGTGATGATCCAGCTGCACGACAGGCGTTCGCGCGCCCGCACGCCGAAGATCTGTTCCAGCGGCTTGCCCAGTCCCACCCAGAGGATGTCGGCGCCGCTGTCTTCGATCGCCTGCAGGACGGAAGCCTCTTCGGCGGACGAGAAATAGCCGTGGTGGCGACCGGCGATCTTGAGGGTCGGATACAGTTCGCGCAGCCGCGCTGCACAGGCTGCGTTGGTGACCTCGTCGCCGCCCAGCAGAAAGAAGCTGACCCCTTCCTTTTCCGCCCGCACCGCATAGTCCAGCAGCATGTCCGTGGTCGCCGTCCGTTCACGGATCGGTTGGGCGCAGAGCAGGCGCGACGCCACCACGACCGACTGCCCGTCCGCATGGACGAGGTCCGCAGCCTCGAGCGCCTCGCGGTAGCGGTGATCGGACCGGAACAGGCTGATGGCGTGCCCATTGATGTCGTAAAGCAGCTTCGGCCGGGACCCTTCCCTGCCGCCACGGACGCTTAAAAACACGAAATCTTCTAGATCGTCGCGTCCCATTGTCGTCGTGTTAATTCCGGCTACAATCGCCTTAGTCATGCGTGATGCCCAGTTTGGCCGCAAGGCCCGGTTTCGCAACGTGTCCTAACATCAATCAGAAGTGCCTGCGCTGGTAAAAGGTTGTTAATCCTAATGTATTGGATTTAACACATTAACCACTCTGATACAAAGCGCATGCAATACTGCCAACGCGGTGACTATATCTGCGCCACCAGCACGAGGCTTCGGTTCTTTGAGCACAATACGAGACGATCACGCACATCCCGTATCCAGCGAACGGCGGCCTCAGGACCAGGATGCCGGCCTCCTTGACATGCGCCAGATCCTCGGCACGCTGCGTTCCGGCTACAAGACCATCGGCCTGACGCTGATCCTGTCGCTGCTGTGCGGCGCCGCCTATCTTGCCGTCACTCCGAAGACTTACCAAGCGGAAACCGTGCTGCTGATCGACCCGAAGGTGCCGAATATCGTGCCCTCCGCGGCCGTTGCGGATGGAGTGGGCCAGGATGCCGCCATGCTGGAAAGCCAGGTGGAAATCATCACGTCCCGACAGCTGCTGTTTCCGCTGTTCCAGAATCTGAAGCTTGCCGAAGACAGCGAATTTTCAGGCGGCGGCCTGCTCGCGCGCCTCATCGGTTGGCACGCCGACAACCCGCATGCCGAACAGGACGCCTTCGACAAATTTACCGATGCGCTGAAGGTCGAGCGACGTGGCCTCACCTACATCCTGACGATCGCCGTCAAGTCGAAGGATGCGGACAAGGCAGCACGGCTCGCCAATGCGATTGCGGAACGCTACGTCTCCGAACAGATCGCCAAGAAGAGCGGCTCCACCCGCGACGCCACCTCCATGCTGGAAGGGCGCCTGATCGAGCTGCGCGCCGGCGTCGACCAGGCGGAACGCCAGGTGGAGGACTTCAAGGCATCCGAAGGCTTCGACGGTTTCAGCCAGGGACCGGCGCTGTTTGAATCGGAACTCATGCAGGCCAGCCAGCAGCTGTCCACGGCCACGGCCAACCAGAGCGCGGCGGAAGCCCGCTACAAACAGCTGATCACAGCGGCCAAGGGCGGACCGCAGAACTTCGGCGCGATCGATTCCGTGACGGCCGCCCAGCTGCGCTCGCAGTACAATGCGCGGGAAGCAGAGCTGCAACGCCTCACGAATACGCTGGGTGCACGGCACCCCAATATCCAGAGCCAGAAGCTCGAGATGAACGAGCTGCAGCGGCAGATGCAGCGGGAAGCCGACCGCGTCGTCGACGGCGCCAAGCTGGACCTGAATGTGGCCAAGAGCAATCTGGCCACGACCAAGGCCAAGGTGGATCAGCTGGTGCAGACCATCCGCGGCATGCGCCAGGCAGAAGTGCAGCTGCGCGCCCTCGAGCGCGAAGCGGATGCACGGCGCAAGGTACTGGAAGAATACCTGCAGCGGTCGCGCGAGACGGGCGAACAGGCAAGCATGGCCCGTCCGGATGCGGAAGTCATTACGGCGGCCGTGCCGCCCTCCAAGGCGACCTGGCCCAAGGGCACCGTCGTACTGGCACTGGCCGGCTTTGTCGGCCTTGCCGGCGGCATCGTGCTGGCCTTTCTGCGCAGCGGCATGGCTGCGCCGACGGTCACCCGCGCTGTCGAGCCGGAGCGGGAACCGGAACCGGTCCGGCGACGCCCGGCCCGGCCACCTGTTCCGAGCCTGCTCAGCCAGATTCCTCCCGACGACCCCGCCCTGCCCGACGCATCACGCCATCCGCGACGCTTCGGTACCGGGACGGGATTGCGATAATCAGCCCAGCCGGATCATGATGCTCCAGGCCACGAAAGCCTTCGAATGACCCTTTTGACGCTATCGAGGAGGACGTTGCTCGCCGCTCTGGGCACTGGCGCCTTCGCGAGCGCGGCCGGCCCGAGCCAAGGCGCCAGCGATGGCGCCACCACGGCGGCACGACGGCTTGGCAAGGCACGGCGGGGCTTCAACCTGCCGGGCATCGGCGACACTCCTTTGGCGGAGATGCGCCGGATCGAATCCCAGGCTTTGGCGGCTCTGCACAGGCTCGGCTTCGACAGCATCCGGCTGCCGATCGAGCCTGCCCTGCTGCGCCAGGACGCCCGCCAGACCTCGCTGTTCCTGGCGGCGATTGATCTTGCAGTCGGCCAGTTCCTGTCAGCGGGCTTTACCGTAACGCTCGACATGCATCCGGGCCCGAAGAGCGCAGACTTGCTTCGCCAGCATCCCGACCAGGGTGCAGACATGATTGTGGAGGCATGGCGGACGCTTTTGCCGCTCTGCGCCGACCAACCGGCCGACGCCGTGATGCTGGAAATGCTGAACGAGCCGGCGCTGCCCACAGATCTCTGGCCGAAACTGCGACAGACGCTGGTCGAAACGATCCGCCGCAGCACGACGGCGCATACGCTCGTCTGGGGTGCCGCCAACTACCAGACGGTGGAAGAGACCCTGGCCGACAAAGGCCCCAAGGACGACAATGCGATCGTCGCCGTCCACTATTACTACCCGATGATCTTCACCCATCAGGCGCAGACCTGGTCCGAAGGGCCGTTGAAGGCGATCAGCGGCTTTCCTTTTCCTTCCTCGCGCAATCTCGACAGTGTCCGTGGCCTGCGCCAGCGGATGCAGGTCAAGGGGCATCCGGATGCGGTAGCGCTCATCGACAAGGAGACAGAGACCGACTGGACGCCCGCCCGGGTCGGCAAGGACATGGCCCGCCTCAAGGACTGGTCGGTCAAGACCGGCTGGCCGGTCACGGTCAACGAGTTCGGCGTGTTTCGCAGCGGCGCCAAGCCCAGCGACCGGGCGCTCTGGCTCAAGGCCCTGCGCACCGGCGCCGAGGATGGCGGCTTCGGCTGGGCCCATTGGGAGATCGACCAGGGGTTCGGTTTCATGACGGACAGGAACAGGCCCGCTACCGTCGATCCGTTGATGATCGATGCGCTTCTGGGGAGAAAGCCATGAGGCGCTTTTCTCTCGGCGCGATCATCCAGCGCATCCGCGCCCAGCAATGGCTGATCGGCGTGACCGAACAGGCGATCGTGGCGGCCACCAGCCTTGCCTCGCTTGCCATCATGTCGCGCCAGATCGGCCTGGACGAGGTCGGCATCGTCGCCTCCAGCCTTGTGCTCTGGATGCTGGTCGAGGCCTTGCAGCGCGCCATCGTGGTGCTGCCGCTGACGGCAACCTGCCCGAGGCCGGAAACCGATCTCGAAACTTTCGGCAGCTTCATTGCGCTGAATATCGCGACCACCGCGATCTGCGCGCTCGTCCTTTTCGTGGCTGGCCTGCTGTTGCGGCCCTATGATCCGGCCATGGGGCTCGCCACCATGCTGGCGGCGCCAGTCAGCTTCTGCGGCTCGCTCTTCCTCTTCCTGCGCCAGGCCTTCTATCTGCTTGGGCGACCGGTGCTGGCGCTTGCCAATGCCATCTGCATCGCCGTCGTGACGCTGGGAGGCCTGTTTTTGATGTGGCTGGCGCCCCACGCCGATGCAGTCGTGGGTGCCACCGTCATCAGTCTCGGCTACGGCATTTCCTCTGCAGCCTTCATGATCTGGGTGGCATCGCGGGCGCGATATTCCCGCGCTGCCTTCGCCAAGCTGTTCGAACTGCGCCGCACGATGATGGAATTTGCCACCGCAAGTGTCGCGCTCCACATCGCCACCAATGGCGCGCAGGTGCTGCTCGGCATCGTGTCCGGACCGGCAGCCGTCGCCGTCTTTTCCTTCGCCCGGACGCTGATCCGCCCGCTGACGCTCGTGCAGCATGCGGTCGTGGACACGGAACGCTCGCGGATGGCGCGCATCATTGCCGAAGAGGGTGAGCAGGCAATCGGGCAAAGGGTCCGCGTCATGCACGGCACCCTGCTCGTCACCTGCACCCTTCCGCTGATTGTCATTCTGCTCATCACCGAGCCGCTGCTCTGGCTACTCTATGGCGAAAACGGCCTGTCGGCGACCACCACGGCCCGCCTCTGGGCGCTCGCCCTGGTGCCTGTGGTATTTTCCTCCCCCTTCGAGGCGGCGCTGACCGTGATGCGGCAAAGCCGCGCGGTTGCCCATGCCAATGCAGTCTCCATGGCCGTGATGGCCGTGGTGGTGCTTGCCGCGCTGGCGCTGGGTCGGTTCGACGCCAATAGCGCCGTCATCTCTGTGGGCATTGCCTATCTTGCCGGTCTCGTCAGCATGTACCGGAGCTATCGCGGCGCCGTCCCATCGTTCCGGTTGAAGGGCGCCACGCCATGAGCGCCGTCAGCGCGGAAAGCCTGCCTCGAGCACGCGCTACCGGGCTCGCACAAGGCACCCGCAGCGTATTGACCGATTTCTTCGGCAGCGCCGCGATCATGCTGCTTGGCGTCCTGCTGATGCCGGGCAATATCCTCCTTGGCTTCGGCCTTGCCATGCTCGCGACACTGGCCCTTGCCTTTCTGCACGCGCGCATGCTGCCCGCGCTCATCCTGTTCTCGATGCTCTTCCAGAACTCATTCGTCGCCTTCATGACAGGCATGGTCGATGACACCTCGACCTTCGACACGATGCGGGCGCTGAACTTCGTGATCCTGATGACGGCATTCGGAAGCGCTATGCTGTCTACCATCCTGCAGCCGCAGCAGTATTCGGCCGCGGTTCTGCGCTATATTAGACTGCTCTGGCTGACGCTTGGTCTGATCATGGTCTACATGGCCCTGGGGCTGGCGGTGGGTAATGGACGCGACGCCATCATCTACTTCCGGAACCTCTGCACGCCGCTCGCCTGCTTCTATGTGTCGCTGGTCTGCGGCTACCGGTTTCGCCTTGCGCTGCTCCCCACAGTGGCCGTCTTCATGCTGGCGATCGTTCTTTACGGCTATTGCGAGCTGTTCTTCACGACCTCATTCCTGTCGCTCTTCAACGGTGATCGCTACATCCATCTGCGCATGTACGACGAGATCCTGTCAGGGGCGTTCCAGAAGCAGATGGAACAGACAGGCTTCGTGCTGCGCGGCATTGAGGACTATATGACGGTTCCCCTGTTCAACATTACGGGTGCCGGCGAGAATGCAATCCGCATCTTCCGGCTGAGCGGCCCGAATTTCCACCCGATCAGCTATGGGTATGCGCTGTCGATCCTCGGCATCTGGTGCATGGCACAGGGTGTGGTCTGGCTACCTCTGCTGGCGCTGCCGGTAATGATCTTCGTGGGCGCTAAGGGCGCGCTGGTGCTCTTCTTCCTGTTCACGCTAATGTATGTGGGGACCCGGATCATCCGTCCGCGACAGCTGCTGCTGCCCTTCGGCGGCATGCTTCTGGTCTACATCGTCGGCACGACCATTCTCGGCATACGCTCGCAGGATTATCACGTGCTCGGCCTGATGAGCGGGCTGCGCGAGTTCATCTCCAACCCAGCCGGTCACGGACTGGGCAGCGGGGGCGTCGTGTCCGCGCAGGGCCAGACGGTGGACTGGCAGGCAGCGCAGGCAAGCGGCGCCACAACCGTACCGGTGGAAAGCACGGTCGGCGTTCTGCTCTACCAGATGGGGATCGCCGCCTTTGCCATTTTCGGTGCAGTGCTTGCACTCGGCCGCAGGTGTTGGACCTATTTCCTTCAGACGCGATCAAGCCTGTTTGTATTCGGCTTCGTCGCCCCCTCGGTGATCACGGCCAATGCCTTCTTCCAGGAGGAGGCGTATTTCGCGCCCCTGTCTCTTGGCCTTTGCATGCTGCTCGTCGGCGCCCTGCTTGGCGGGCACTTTAGACAGTTCGATCAGAGAGAGTATGCCGACGCTTCGGTCAATCAGTGATACAGTATCAGGCGAACGACACCCGCACAGCGCCCGCTTCTTCCATGGCCCGCCTTGCATCGTCAGCCTGAGCTTCGCTGACGTCGGCCGACACCTCGATCTCACCCCGCTGGGCTCCATCGTCCCGAGCCTCTTCCAGCTTGGTCGCAGCATCTCCCCCGGAAATCTCCGTTCCCGCGGTGTTGGCTGAACCTGCGGCCTGAACGAACACGTTGGTGCGGTCTATGCCGTACTGCTGGGTCAGGTGTTCGATGGCCAGGTCGGCAGCTACGCGGGTGGCAAAGCTCGCCTGGATGGTTTTCACGCTTTCGTCGGACATGTCGCTCTCTCCATTGTTCAGGATGGGAAGCGATTGCTGCTGCCTTTGGTTCCGCACGCGCGGCGTATCACCGCGCCTGCCGATGCCGACTGTCGGCAAACCTCATCCCCTCACCGGATGCTGAACGGAAAATACTTGGCGTTGATGGTGTCGTAGACGTCGTTGGACTGGATGGCGTCCAGCGCCTTCGAGAAGCGGGCGAGCAGCGCACTGTCGGCAGGACGAAGGGCAATGCCGGCGCCGTCTCCGAAATACTCGACGTCCTTGATGTCGGGGCCGGTGAATTCGCAGCAGCTTCCATCCTTGGTGTTGGCCAGCCAGTCATAGATGGCAAGCTTATCCTCGATGATGATGTCGACGCTGCCGTCGGCCAACCCCTTGTAGAGGTCGGGAGAGGCGTGGAACACTGTCGTGGGCACCTCGGTGTAGAACCTCTTGATATAGGCTTCCTGCGAGGTTTCCGACGTGATGCCGAGCCTCAGGCCCTTCAGGTCGTTCGGCAAGACGCCCTTGGGGCCAGAGCCCTTGCGCACGATGAAGACCGACGGGCTGTCGTAGTACTTCGGCGAAAAGGCAACCTTCTGGCGGCGCTCCGCACTCATCGACAGCGATGAGATGATCGCATCGTAGCGGTGGCCCAGAAGATTGGGGATCATCCCCGTCCATTCCTGGATGACGAACTCGCACTTCATCTCTGCGGCTTCGCACAGGGCGCGCGCCACGTCGACATCGAAGCCCTGCAGCTGGCCGTTGGAATCGACGTAGTTGAATGGCGGAAAGGCGCCCTCGACCGCGATCCGCACCACGCCGGAATCGGCGGCGGCGCTCATCGTCGCGGCGCCGATGCCGGCGAGAGACAGGATGAGGGCGAGACCGACGCCTCTTGCAGAATTACTGTAACCGAAACCAAGCATGTCGAACCCATCCCCCAATACCCGCCAAGCGGCCCACGACGATTTCTCCCTCCAGACAACCATACAACCCTTAAGTTTACCGCATTTGTTCCAATTGATTTTGACTTTGCTTGAAAAGAATTCTGTAAACAATCTGGGCTATTGTCGGCACGGTTGGGAGAATTCGTCGTGCTTGCTGCTTTACCTTGGAGGGTCGCCATTACCGGAAAGAGCTGGACATCCTCCAGCCTGATCCTGGCCCTGCTGTCCGTCAGCGGGCTGGCCATCCTGGGTCTGGTCTTTTTCGCCGCAATCTGGGCGGCCGCGGCAAGCGATGGCGCGGCACTCGACCGGCAGCGCAGCCTGGTCACCGGACGCCTCCAGGATCAGGTTCAGCGCGTGTCACAGGAAATCCGGCTGATGGGAGCGGGCTTCGCCTCGCTGCTGATGACGGATCCGAGCATCGCGCCCGAGGATCCCTCCAGACGCACGGTCCTGCGGGAGATCGCTCCCGCAGCGGCGTTTGAGAAAATCGCCAGCACGGTCTTCGGCTATAATGCAGCCTTTCTGATTACGCAGGAAGGCACGCTGGCGCTCTCTGCCGATACGGAAACCACCCGCCGTTTCAAGTGGGTGCGACCGCTGCTCATGCCTCTGCTTCGAGACCTTGGCGGCAGCAAGCCGCTTCCCGCAGGTCAGCCTGGCTCCGGAAACGAACCCATCCGCGTGGAGCTGATGCGGCTGGAAGGTCGTCCCTCGGTTGCCGGCATCGTGAGGATCTCGCCGCTGGCTGCAGCCGTCGCACTGGATCACGCGAAAGACGACGCGGTGCATCTCTATCTGGTGGCCTTCCGGTTCCTGGATGGCGCCGCGCTCGATGCGATCAGCCGGGAACAGGGGCTTGCCGGCGCCCGCTATGCCCGAACCGCAGACCAGGAGCATCATGAAGTGGCCTACCAGATCGAGGCCACGACGACCGGCGAACCCATCGGCTTCATCATCTGGAAGCCGGAACTGCCCGGTTCGCGTGTCATCGGGCGCCTCGTGCCCGTGCTGGCGGGCGCCGGCATCATCATCGCCATTCTGTTCTTCGCGCTGATCAGGCGGTTGCGCGTCAGCTTGCGGGAGTTGAGCGCGAGCGAGCATCATGCCCGCCACCTGTCGGTTCACGACGTGCTGACGGGGCTGGCAAACAGGGCCTTGTTCACATCGCGCCTGGAGCAGTGCCTGACGACGGTCGCCTCCCGTCGCAGCCAGGCGGTTGTTGCCATGATCGACCTCGACAAGTTCAAGGAGGTCAACGACACCTACGGGCACGGCGCCGGCGACGAACTCTTGCGTGCCGCAGCGGCCCGGATGGGTGCGCTCCTGCTGCCCACCGATACCCTCGCCAGGACCGGCGGCGATGAGTTTGCGCTTCTTCTTCCGGAACTCTCCGATGCCGCCACGCGGCACACACGGATCTGCAGCACCATCATCGAAGAGATGAGCAAGCCCTTCCTTCTCCAGGGCGGCGATCTATCCGTGCGCATCGGATGTTCGATCGGCGTCACCGTTATCCGCGATGCGTCCGAAACCACCGGCGAACTCTTCCGCCGCGCTGACCTTGCCCTTTACGAGGCAAAGACCCACGGCCGCGGACAGGTGGTGGAATACCATCCCGCCCTTGATCACCGCATCGAGCTCCGGGAGAACCTGAAACGCGACCTGCGCATCCTTCTGCAGGACACCACGCCCAAAGGCGACGCAGGCGAACGGTCACACGCGGCCGAGGTCGGGGCACTGGAGATCTTCTATCAGGGCATCCACCGCGGCGACCGGCAGGCAAGACTCTCCGGCGCCGAGGCCCTTGTCCGATGGCGTCATCCGACGCTTGGCCTGCTGTCGCCGGACCGCTTCATTCCGATTGCCGAGGAAGTCGGGCTGATCCAGCAGCTTGGCGAATGGGTGATGCGCAATGCCGCACAAGCTGCCGCCAGCTGGCCCGCGGATCTCGTGATCGCCGTCAATGTGTCGCCGTCCCAGATCCGCCATGCGGAGTTCGAATGCAAGGTCGTTGCGCTTCTCAAGGAGAGCGGGCTTGCGCCGTCACGGCTAGAGCTGGAACTGACAGAGGCTGCCCTGTTCAACATCGACGACAGGTCACAGGCCACGCTCGGCCGGCTGAGGGCGCTGGGCATCAGAATCGCACTTGACGACTTCGGCACGGGTTTCTCCTCGCTCAGCCACCTCGTGCAGCTGAACATCGATCGCATCAAGATCGACCGCTCGTTCGTGCGGCTGTTGGGCATGCAGGCGGAAGGGGCGGCCATCGTGTCCGCCATCCTCGGCCTCAGCCGCACACTCGGCAAGGCAACGACCGCAGAAGGCGTCGAGACGGAAGGGCAGAGAGATTTCCTCGTGGCCGCCGGCTGCACCGATCTACAGGGTTTCCTCCTGTCGCGTCCGGTACCGCGCGAGGCCTTCGAGGCGCAGATGCACCTTGCTCACCCGGAACGCAAAGCCCGCCCGGCCAGCATCCGCATGCTGTGATGTGGACGCGGCGGACAATCGGCATCCTGCAGACGTGGGAACCAGTGGGCGGCGGCAGAGTTCCCAAGCGTCGACACCATGAGATTGGGGACCAATGCCAGCGCAAACTGCAGGAACGATCGCCGAGATATGGCGCTATCCGATCAGCTCGCTTGGGGGCGAACTGCTGACATCGATCGAGCTGAGTGAAACCGGAATTGCCGGCGACCGCGGATGGTGCCTGACCGAAGCCCATTCGCTCCAGCCTGCTGCACCTGAAAAGGAGCCGCGTTGGCGCCCTGCCCTGTTTCTTCAGGCTAGACTGCAGCGCGATCTCCCGGAGATCGGCTTTCCCGACGGCAGCTGGCTAACCGTCGATGCCGCAGCAATGCGGACCCGGCTTTCCGAGCATTTCGGGTTTGACGTGGTGGCGCGTCCCTATGGCGAGGCAACCGACGACAGTCCGGATCTCGCACCGGCCGTCAACCGCTATGAGCCAAGCCCGGTGCATCTGGTCACGACCGGGACTCTCGTTCACCTCTCATCGCTACTCGGCACGGGTGATGTCTCCAGCCGCCGCTTCCGGCCGACAGTCTTGCTGCAGACTACGCCTGGCGCGCAGTTCGAAGAACCGTCATGGATGGGCAAACCGATCCGCATGGGATCGGCTGTGCTGCAGGTGTCAGAGGAAGCCAAGCGCTGCGGCATGACGCTGATCGCGCAGCCGGGGCTCGAAGAACAGCCGGAAATTCTGCGGACGATCTTACGGCACAACCGAAGAAATCTCGGCATCTACTGCACTGTCACGGTAGACGGTGCGATATCGATCGGAGACCCGGCCGTGGTGGAGGCCGGCTGACCGGCCTCCTTCGGTCAGGCGACCAGAAGCACGGGCGTCGGGTTTTCCTCTGACAGGATCGCATCTGAAATGACCTTACCGATATCGCGGGCGCTGGTGATCCCCTGCACGAACGGGAGTTTGTGGAGGAGAAACGAGATGGCGCCGCAATACAGGCGGTTCGACAGATTGTCCTGGAAGATTGGCCGGAACGCGTCGTCGAGATCGACGCCTCCGGTCCGCACGACTGCCGGCTCCTCGCCAATCAGGGATGGCTCGGCCGGTGTCGCGGCTTTGCGCAGCACGCCCTGGCTGGCGAGCGTCGGGAAAGGGATGTCGCGGGCAGACAGCGCATGCTGACCGGTCGCGTCGATGAAGGCGCCGAACTCCAGGCTCTTGCCCTCGAAGTGGACGACAGCGCCACGCGCGACCGTCTTGTTGTCGATCTCGTTCTCGTTGCCGAGTGCAACGACGTCAAGCTTGCCGGCGCGATGCAGCGCCAACAGGCGACGGATCGATTCATGCGGCACGGTCGCATAGTCGTCGACGAACACCGTCTTGAAATATTTGTGGAACCGCTTGAGGTCCTTCTCGTGCAGGTGCGGGATTGCGGCTGCAATGACCTCGTGCATCCGCAGGATCGCGTAGCGCCATTCGATCGTGTAGCGGCGCTCCTTGTTGGCCGCTGCTTCAGCGAGATTGAGCGCTGCCCAGGAGAACGGATCGCTGGTCTCACGGCTCCTGAAATACGCCGGGGCAATGGTTTCGACCGTCAGCAGGGAAAGGCCGATGGAGGCTGCGTACTCCGGATCGCAAGCGGCGAGCTCCGCTTGGAAGAGACTGAACAGCGCGTCGAGAAGATCGAACTGCCGGTTTTCGATCGCATCTTCCACGGCTGCCTCGGTGCAGATCTGGAGAGGTCGGTAGGGGATCTCGCAATAGAAGTCCGCCTCGGGAAGGATCCCCTTGCGCGACATCATGGTGACGTGAAGCGCCTCGGTGCCCGGCTTTGGATGATATTCCAGGCCGTCCTGCTCATCGAGAAGAAAGGTCCCGTGCGCGGTCGCAACCGTGATGAGCGCGTCGATGCCGCTCAGGGACGTGCCGAGGATGCCGACCTTGCAGGGCTCGATGGTCTTTAGCGTCGGGGCCGGCCAGGGAGATACGAAATACCCGGGCTTTGTCTCTGTTTTTTCGGGCCAGGCATGTCCAGTCGCCATGACCACATGGTCGAAGGCATAATGCTGCACGCCGTCGTCCGGCGACATGAGCGTCAGCCCGATATCATCGGCGCGCAGTTCCATGTCGGTGACACGATGCGATGCCTTGACGTCGATCTCATGTCCTTTTGCGCGGCCGCCGGTAACCAGCATGTTCATCTGGTCCTGGAAGAACTCGCCGAGCACTATGCGTGGATAGAATTCACGGTCGCCGATCATCGCCCGGGTGACGCCCAGCAGTTGCAGTTCCTCATCCGTCTGGCGGGACATCCACTCGGTCAGCGTCTCGCAGATCCGCGGCAGCTCGATGCTGGCGATATTGGACAGCATGGCACGGTCGTTCAGATCGGGATGGTAGGGCGTCCCCTTGCCAGGCTCTGCCTCACTTTCGAAGATTGTGATGGACAGCGGCTGATCGCTACTGACGAGACCCATCAAGGTGTAGATCCCCGTTGGGCCGGAGCCAACGATCGCAATCTTTGATGTCATATGTCGAACGGACCTTAAGGTGGAGATGCCAAGCGGCTAAGGAAGGAACTAGAGTCGTGCCGCTTAAGTTCCGCCCGCTAGCAATTTTGACCGCGAAGACGACCCCGTCCGTCGCGTCATGAGGTTCCGTCGAGCGAAACCAGCAGATTGGCGAGAAGCGCAGTACGTGGCAAGAGGCTGCCGACCAGAATGTGTTCCTCGTAGGTATGGGCACCGGCACCATCGGCCCCGAGACCGTCCAGCGTCGCAACGCCGAGCGCCGCCGTGAAGTTCCCGTCCGAGCCGCCACCGGTGGCCATGCCCTCAAGCGCAATGCCGAGTTCGGCTGCAATCGCTGCCGTTTGGTCGAACAGCTTGCGTCCCTCTGCACTCTGGGCAAATGGCGGCCGGTTGAGACCACCGCTGATCTCGAAGCTGATGTCGGGATCCGTCGGACGCAACGACTCGATCTTGCCGATGATTTCGGCGGCAGTCGCCGCATCGGGCAATCGAAGGTCGAGCTGCAGGCGGCATTCCGCCGGCACGGTGTTGCGGCCCGTGCCGCCCTGGATCATCCCCGTGGTGACGGTGATGCCGCGGGCGGGATCGTTGAGTGCTTCAAGATCGAGCACCAGCTGCGCTGCGGCACGGATCGCGGACCGGCCATCCAGCGGCCGCACCCCGGCGTGGGCAGCTCTTCCGCGAACCGTAATGTCGAACATGCCGACGCCCTTGCGGGCGGTGACAATCTTGCCGCCGTCGCGCGCCGGCTCGACGACCAGCGCATAGGCAGCGTCGCGGGCCAGTTCCTCGATGACCGGCCGGGATGATTTGGAGCCGACCTCCTCGTCCGGGACGATCAAGAGGTCAACAGGCAGATGGGTGCCGGCGCGGACCGCAAGCCGCATCGCCTCTACCGCCATCAGCACGCCAGCCTTCATGTCGTAGATGCCGGGACCGTAGAGCCGGTCGCCCTCCTGCCGCAGAGGCAAGGGGCCGGCCAACGTGCCGGTCGCATGCACGGTGTCCAGATGCGCAAGTATCAGGATCCGCCGGGCATTGGTGCCTTCCAGGCGCGGTGTCCGCGCGATGAGGATGTCTCCGAACGACAGTGTACCGGCCCGGCGCTCAGTCTCGAGGCCTGCTGCTTTCGCGTATCCCTCGACATGATCCACAAGCCGGTTGACGGCCACCGCATCAGGGCTCGGCGTTTCCATCTCCACCCACCGGTGCAGCTCCGAAAGAAGCGCGCCAAGATCGATATCGTCGGGCGTGATCGTAAGCGTCGTCGGGGAGGTCATGGGAATGCGGCCTTGGTTCAGGAGGATGGGACGAGGCGGATGCGGTGGGTGATTGCGGCATCCACCCTGTCGCGGCTGTAGAGGAGCGGCACGTACGCGCCCTGTGCCCAGATCTGTGACAGATCGCCGTAATGCGGGGAGCGCGGATCGCCGGATTGGCCCGGTGTGTTGACGCAGACCGAGTTGTCCCAGTCGCCCACATCCATGACCAGCCGTACAGAGGCGCCGGCATTGACGCCAAAGTCGCTCATCCGGTAGGCGGCATGCATCGGCGTCGAGCGGCTGCCGCCGACGGGTAACGGACCCACGTTCCAGTCGTCATCCACTGTCGGTTTGACGCGGCTGGCGGCATGTTCAAACAGTGCCTTGTGCAGATCGCCCCAGCGCCATTTGGCAGGATCCGGGCCAAGCCTCGACGTGCAGTCCGCCCAGCCCTTCTCCAGGGTCGAGATCATCAACGCATCCCGCTCCTGCGCGCTCCAGGCAGGGTCAGGTGTCTGGAGAAGCGCGAGAAGCCGGTCGAAATCGCCGGGCAGCAGAAGCTGACGCACCGTGTCATCGGGTGCAAAGCGCGCCAGCATCGCCGGCCGCAGATGCTTCATCCACCAGACCTCGAACAGCGCTGCCGGGGCGCTCCCCACGTCAAGCTGATGATCCCAGCCTTCGAACAGCGAAAGCGATGGAGACTGGCGCTGGTCCAAGGGCAACCGTCCGGCGATTTCTGCCAGCAGTCCGGTGATGATCGCCGCCGGCCGCGAATAGACATCCGTCTGCAGCGCCATGGAGGCCGCGAACGTGTGGGCGGTATCGTTTGCGAGCACCTGGCCGATGCGTTGCGCGCGGCTGACCTCGGCCCATTCGTGGCCGATCGACGGGGCGTTCGGATCCCGGTCGGCCGGCAGGTTCATCTCATTGGCCGAGGCGACGAAACCACGCTGCGGGTTGACGGTCCGCGGAAGGTCTGTTGCCGGCAGAAAACCGTCCCATTCGTGGCTTCCATCGCCCGGCACCGGCAAGAGACCGTGCCAGTTTCGGCGGACGGGCGTGAAGCCTGCCGTGAACCAGCCGATCGTGCCGTCGAGGTCGGCGCTCACGTGGTTTACCGAGGGCGAGCCCCAGCGGCCCATGTGGCCGGCGAATTCCTGCGTCGAGCGGCTGCGCATATAGGAAAGGCTGCCAAGATAGGCAGCCGATCCGGGAGAATGCCAGACGGTGCGCATGGCGATAATATGGCGACGCGTCTCATCCTCGTGCAGCACGGGGCCGTGGCGGGTGAACGACAGCGTCAGCCGCTGATCCGCGTGGCCCTTGACCGCAAAAGCCTGTTCTTCGCGTGTGACACTCTCCCAGCCATCCGCATGGCGGTAGAGATCGGGAGACCCCTCCTTCGTCTCGTAGACGTAGATGTCCTCCTGGTCGGCGCCGAAGATGGTGAGGCCGAAGGCGGTGCTGCCGTTATGTCCGATCGAGACACCGGGCGCGCTGGGCTCGCCGGTGCCGATGACGTTCAGCCCCGGTGCTTCGAGATGCACCAGATATCGCAGCGAGGGAACGGCATGCGCCCGGTGCGGATCGCTGGCAAGAATCGGCCGACCACTCACCGTGCGCGAACCGTGGACGGCCCAGTTGTTGGAGCCCTCCTCTGCGGCCCGCTGCACCACCTCGCCGAGATCGGTAACCTCGGTCCAGTTCCATGCCTCGTCGAGTGTCGCCGACAGGCGCGAGGGTTCGAAGGTAACGGGAGCGGTTGCGAGCTTGAACAGGCGTGTCGCTTCGAGCGGGATATCCCTGAGCGACAATCCGTCCGCGAGCTTCGGCTCGACCGGCGGATCGAGCTCGAACCGCAACAGATCGGTCTCCGCATCGGCAAGCGCCATGACGTTGGCGCGCAGGATTTCCGAGATACCGTTGCGCGTCAGCGCGTGGCTGCGGATGCGCACCACGTCTTCCGGCTGCCAGGATTTCGGCCGCGTGCCGAACAAGAGAAACTCCGGCGGCAGACGCTCGGGCTCGCGGGCGCAGACCGCGATGTAGGCATTCACACCGGCGGCGAACGCCGTGCAGATGGCCTGCGTATCCTCGGCATAGGAGACCCATTCGGCCGCCATGTCGCCGCGATAGAGAAAATGCCGGGCGGCGTGGTCCTGTGCCAGGTAGCCGGGGCCGAAGTCTTCGGCCAGCAGGCCGAGCCCGCGCTTGCGCCACAGGTCGATCTGCCAGAGCCGGTCGCGGGCCGCGTTGAACCCTTGCAGGAAAAATAGGTCCGCCTCGCTGTCGGCCCGGATATGGGCGATGCCCCAGCGGTCGACGGCGATCTCGGCCGGCCCTGCCAGCCCGCTGACGCTGATGGTTTCTTCTGTCTGCGGGTCGGTCATGGCACTTGTCTCGTTCTTCTCAGGCATGGTGGCAGGCGACGAGGGCACCGTCCGGGCGTGGTGTCAGCTCGGGCCGCACCTGCGAACAGATCTCGGTCGCCAGCGGGCAGCGGGTGTGGAAGGCGCAGCCGGAGGGAATGTTGGCGGGGCTCGGCAATTCGCCCGAGAGCACGTAGCGCTCCTTGCCGCGCTGCACGACCGGATCCGCCTGCGGCACGGCCGACATCAGCGCCCGCGTATAGGGGTGCTTGGGATTGGCGAAGAAGGTGGCGCGGTCAGCCATTTCGACGAAGCGTCCGAGATACATCACCACGACGCGGTCGCAGATGTGCCGCACGACGCTCAGGTCATGGGACACGAACAGATAGGAGACGCCGGTGCGCTTCTGCAGGGCGACAAGCAGGTTGAGGATCTGCGCCCGCACCGAGACGTCGAGCGCCGAGACCGGTTCGTCGCAGATGACGAGACCCGGCTCGAGCGCCAGCGCCCGGGCGATCACCACGCGCTGCCGCTGGCCGCCCGAGAACTGGTGCGGATAGCGATCAGCATGCTCGGCGCGCAGACCGACCTGGGTCAGCAGTTCCCCGACCCTTTGCTTCAGAGCCTCGCCCTTTGCGACGCCTCGCACCTTGAGGGGTTCACCGACCGTCGCCCCGATGGTCGAGCGCGGATCGAGCGAGAGTGCCGGATCCTGGAAGATCATCTGCACATGGCGGCGAATGTCGTTGAGCTTGCGCCGGTCGGCCCCGACAACCTCTTCGCCCGCGACCCGGATACTGCCGGAGACCGGCGCCTGCAGACCGACGATGGTGTTGGAAAGCGTCGATTTTCCGCAACCGGATTCGCCGACCAGCGCCACGGTCTCGCCGCGGCCGATCGTCAGATCGACGCCGTTGACGGCCTTCACGACGGGACCGGGCGAGGCAAAGAGGCCGCCGCGCCCGCCGAAATGCACCGCGACGTCTTTCAGTTCCAGAACGGGGCCGTTGGGATCGCTCATGCGGCTGCCTCCATGAGTTCGGGCATCCGGTCGATGTGCCAGCAGGCGGACCGATGGCCGTCGCCGCAATCAAACAGCGGTGGCTGCTCGATCCGGCATTTGTCGGTGACCAGAGGACAGCGGCTGGCAAAACGGCAGCCTTCTCCGAACTCGTCCGGCGTCGGAACGCGGCCCTCGATGGTGGCCAGATCGGACTTCGGTGCGTCGTCCAGTGTCGGGACACTGGCGAGCAGCAGCGCTGTATAGGGATGGCACGGCTTGGCGAACAGCGAATGAACGCCGGCAATCTCCGCCACGCGGCCCGCATACATGACCGCCACATCGTCGGCGATATCGGCGACCACGCCCATATCATGGGTGATGAGCACGATCGCGGTGCCGCGCTCGGACACGAGCTTCTTCATCAGATCGAGGATCTGCGCCTGGATCGTCACGTCGAGCGCGGTGGTCGGCTCGTCGGCCACCAGCACGCGCGGGCTGCAGATCAGCGCGATCGAGATCATGATGCGCTGGCACATGCCTCCCGACAGTTCGAACGGATACTGGTGCAGCCGGCGATCCGGATCCGGGATGCCGACGTCCGCCAGCATCTGCCGGGCCTTGTCATAGGCCTCCGCGCGCGAGACCTTGTTATGGGTACGATAGGCGTCGGCGATCTGCGAACCGACCGTCGTCAGAGGATCGAGGGAGGCGCTCGGCTCCTGGAAAATGATCGAGATATCCTTGCCGCGCGCCTTGCGAAACTCGCGCTCCGACAGCGCGGACAGGTCGAGGTCATGCAGCCGGATCCGGCCGCCGGTCCGCTTCGCCGCATCCGGCAACAGGCCGAGGATGGCGTAGGAGGTCAGCGACTTGCCGCAGCCGGATTCGCCCACCAGCGCCATGACCCGGCCTGGGGCGACATGGAAGGAGACATCGTCGACGACGCTTGCGCCGCCGATCTCGATCGTCAGGTTTTCCACCGACAGCAAGGGGATCGGATCCGCGCTCATCCTATGGCTCCTCAGCTTGCGCCCGTCGATGCTTCGGGCTCGGGACGCTTGTAGTTGCCGATCGAATTGCCGCCGTCGACGCTTATCACCGCACCGGTGATGAAGGCCGCCTGGTCCGAACAGAGGTAGGCGATGGCACCCGGCGCATCCTCCGGGCCGCTGGACCGGCCGAGCGGGATGTTCTTCAGCATGTTGGTCACGTATTCGTCGGTGAGCGCGGAGACCTCGCTGCCCGGCGCAAAGCCCGGCTCGACCACGTTGACGCGGATGCCGTGATGGGCAAGCTCCATGGCGAAGCCCTTGGACAGGCGCTCGATGGCGGTCTTCGAGGTGCAGTAGGGCACCGAGTTCTGGTTCATCTTGCGGGCTGCGCCTGAGGAAATATTGATGATCGAACCTTGCCTGCCTTCGGCGATCATCAGCTTGGCCACTTCGCGCGTCAGCACGAAGGGGGCGCGCAGGTTGACCCCGAAGACGCGGTCCCAGTCGGCGATCTCCATCTCCAGCAGGCCGAAGCGGGTGTAGATGCCGGCATTGTTGACCAGGATGTCGGGTGCCTTCCATTCACGGCGCACGAGATCGACGAGTTCCAGCATCGACGCGTCGCTGGTGAGCTCGGTGGCATGCAAGAGCGTCGTCTTCGGGTCGAGGACCAGATCGGCGGCCACCTTTTCAAGCGCATCCATGCGGATATCGCTGAGGCAGAGCTTGGCACCCTGCTTGGCGAAATAGGCGGCGGTCCAGCTGCCGAAAATGCCCGCCGCACCGGTGATGACCATGGTCTTATCTTGGAATTGCATTGGCACCTCAGCGGGAACGGGAGCGCGGATCAAGCTGATCGCGCAGCCAGTCTCCGAGCACATTGACGGAAAAGACGAGTAGGAAGAGGCAGGCGCCGGGCACCAGCACGATCCACCAGGCCCGCTCGATGTACTGGCGACCGATGCTCATGATCGAGCCCCAGCTTGCCGAGGGGGGCTGGATGCCGAGGCCGAGGAAGGACAGGCCTGATTCCATCAGGATCATCAGGCCGAATTCCGCGGTCGCGACGACCAGGATAGGCCCGGCGATGTTGGGCAGGATATGGTGGAAGAGGATGCGCGCGGCGCCGGCGCCGGAGAGTTCCGAGGCCTTGATGAACGGCAGGTTGGCAACCTGCAGGGTCTGCGCGTAGGCGACGCGGGTATAGCGCGGCCAGCGGGTAAGGCCGAGCACCAGCACGAGCTTCAGGAAGCCGGGGCCAAGCACGGCAACGGTCAGCACCGCCAGCAGGATGGCCGGGATCGACATGACGATATCGACGAGACGCATGATAATGGTTTCGGTCCAGCCGCGGAACCAGCCGGCGAGCATGCCGAGCGATACGCCGACGAGGCTGGAAACGACCACCGACAGCACCGCCACGCCGAGCGAGACGCCTGCGCCGTAGAGCGTGCGGGTCAGCAAGTCACGGCCGAGATCGTCGGTGCCGAGCCAGAAGGTTTCGCCCCGATAGGCAAAGCCCGGCGGCTTCAGCCGTGCAAGCAGTGCCTGCTTGTTGGGGTCGAAGGGCGCGATATAGGGCGCCAGGATCGCCAGGATGACGATCAGCGCGAGGATTGCGGAGAAGATCATCACCGACACCGGCAGGCGGGCCGTTTTGCGGCGGAAAGCTTGCATGCGAATGTTCACCGGCACCTCCTCAACGGACCAGCCGGATGCGCGGATCCACGATCACGTAGACCAGATCCGCAAGCACGCTTGTCAGCACATAGACGAATGAAATCAGAAGGACGATGACCTGGACGACAAGGAAATCTCGCGACTGGATGGACTGGATGGCGAGCTGGCCGATGCCCGGCCAGGCAAACACCGTCTCGATGATGACTGCGCCGGCAAGCAGGTTGCCGATCTCGAGCGCCGCGATGGTGATCACCGGGATCGAAGCATTGCGCAGCACATGGCGAGCGACGACCTGCGAGAGCGACAATCCCCGCGCCCGTCCGGCCCGGACGTAATCCTTGCCAAGTTCGTCGATGATGGAGATGCGGGTCATGCGGGCAAAGGTCGACATAGACAGCGCACCAAGCGCGATCGATGGCATGATCATGGACGCGAAATCGCCCGAGCCGGATGTCGGAAGCCAGCGCAGGGTGACGCCGAACACGAAGATCAAAAGGATGCCCGACAGGAAGGTCGGCACGCTCTGGCCGGTCACGACGACGGCGGAGAGAATGCGCGCAATGATCCCGCCGCGGTTGGTGGCCATTAGCACGCCGGCCGGAATGCCGAACCCGATGGCCACGACGAGCGCGCCGGCTGCCAGCTGGATCGTATAGGGCAGACGCGAAAGGACGATATCGAGCGCCGGCACCCGCTGGACGATGGAATCGCCGAAATCCAGATGCGCGAGGCCGCCGAGATAATCGAGGTACTGGACCCCGATCGGCCGGTCGAAGCCCAACTGGCTGCGCAGCTGGGCAATCATTTCGGCGGACGCATCCTGGGGGACCAGAAGCAGGGTCGGATCCCCCGAGAGATGCATGACGACGAAGACGATGGTCAACACGCCGAAGATCGCGATGATTGCCTGGAGCAATCGCTGTGCGACGTATTGGGCCATATCCGTCCTCCTCGCCCGGCAGGCTTTACTGCTGCCAGCTCATGTCCATGACGAACAGGGCTTCGTTGGCAGTCGGTTCCCACTTCAGCTTCTTTGCGGCACCGTAGAGCGCATAGACCTGGTAGAGGCCAAGGCCGGGGACATCCTGGCGCAGGATCTCGTAGGCCTGCGCGTAAAGTTCCTTGCGCTTGGTTTCGTCGAGAATCGAGCGCGCTTCGTCGACCAGGGCATCGTACTTGTCGTTCTTGTACTTGGCCCAGATGCTGCCACTACGGAACAGCGGGAAGATGATCCCGTCCGCATCCTGGCAGGCGCAAGACCAGGCACCGAAGGCGAGGCTTCCGGCATTGGCGGCATCGCCCTGACGGCGCTTCAGGAAGGTCGCCTGGTCGCTGGAGGCGATATCGACCTTGAAGCCGACATCGTTCAGCATCTGCTGCATGGCTTCCACCAGAGCGCGGCTATAGGCGGGCGACGTCAGGAACTCGAGCGTCGCACCCTCGGCACCGGCTTCCTTGATCAGCGCCTTTGCCTTTTCCGGATCGTAGTCGTAGCCGGCAACCTTGTCCGTGTAGCCGAAGACCGGCTCCGCCCCGACGACGTTCACCGCCGCGCCGTAGCCTTCCAGCAGCGCATCGACCAGACCCTGCTTGTCGATCGCGTAGGCGATCGCCTGGCGAACGCGGACGTCCTTGGTCGGACCGGACTCGGCATTGATGTAGAGATAGCCCACACGTTCCGTCGGGCCTGAGAACAGTTGCGTGCTGCTGCCATCCTTGATGCTCGACGCCTGATCGGGCGGTACGTCGCGGATGAGGTCGGCCTTGCCGGTCTTCAGGTCCGCGATGCGGGTGGACACGTCGGGCACGGCGCGGAAAACGACCTTCTGGAAGGGCGGCTTGCCGCGCCAGTAGCTGCCATAGGCTTCGAGGTCGGTCTCGATGCCCTTCTTCCATTCGGTGAGCTTGTAGGGCCCGCTGCCCATCGGCTTCTGGTTGAATTCCTGATTGCCGACCTTTTCGACGTAAGCCTTCGGCACGATCGACAATTTGACGAGCTGGGCCAGAAGCGCCGGATAGGCGGACTTGGTGGTGATCTTCACGGTCACCGGATCGGTCACCTCGGCAGACTTGATCTGGTCGAACTGGGAAAGCTGCGGGCTCTTCAGCGCCGGATCGACAATGCGCTTGATCGAGAAGGCGACGT
The DNA here is from genome assembly GCA_900472675.1 of Hyphomicrobiales bacterium. Taxonomy (GTDB): domain Bacteria; phylum Pseudomonadota; class Alphaproteobacteria; order Rhizobiales; family Rhizobiaceae; genus Neorhizobium. The sequence goes on along the minus strand of UCJA01000010.1, from coordinate 408,965 downwards.
CTTCCGCTGTCAGCTTGGAACCGTCCTGGAAGGTCACGTCGTCACGGATCTTGAACTCGATCGTCGTGTCGTCGAGGTATTTCCAGCTGGTGGCGATCTGCGGAACGATCGTGCCCGAGGCATCGCGGGTGATGAGGTTGTCGAAGATGTTGCGGTAGATCGAATAGCTGTCCGTGTTCCACTGCAGATGCGGATCGAGCGTCGCCGCATCATTGGGCAGGTCGATCGTCAGCGTCTCCTTGGTCTGTGCCGATGCCGTTGACGCGACAAGGCTGATAGCCGACGCTGCAATAAGTGCCAGTGCAAATTTCATGTGGTTCACCCTCTTCCTCTTGTCCCAAAATTCAGACGTCGCCGGAGCGGCGTAACGCGGTCAGGGCTTCGTCAGCCCGCATTCCTCAGCGCAGTAACGCGCGAGATCCGCATGCGTGCAAAACCAGACGTCACCTTTATCTCGCGCATGCCGGAGAACCTCCTCCAGGATGAAGATGCGCGAGCGATGGCCGACATGGTGCGGATGCAGCGTGACCTGGAACAGGCCGCCCTCTTCCCATGCCACGTCCATTTCGCGCTTGAGGATGTCGGCCACCATGACTGGTCCGCCATAGGGGCGTGCACCCGTCATGCGGTCCATGGCCACATAGGGTGCGTCGTCCCGGATCCATTCCACCGGGATCTCGACGATACCGGTCGGCTCGCCGTCTTCCAGAAGCTCGTAAGGATCGTCGTCCGCCATCAGCGACGAGTCGTACAGAAGGCCCATTTCCCGGGCGATCGCGAGCGTGAAGGGGCTGAAGTCCCAGGAGGCGGTGCGCATGCCGACCGGCCGCTGTCCGGACAGTTTTTCCAGCATATCGGCGGCGCGCAGGGCAAGGTCCCGCTCCGTATCGTGGTCGAGGCGCGAGTTGAATTCGTGGATCCAGGAATGCATGCCAAGCTCGTGGCCGGCAGAGACAACGGTCTTCACTTCTTCTGCGTTGATCATGGCCGAGACGGCTGGCATGAAGAAAGATGCCGGCACATCGTATTTTTCCAGCAGCGCTAGAATGCGTGGCATGCCGCGGCGGGCGCCATACTGCCCCTGGCTGAGACGGCTGATAGACTCGCCGCCATTGCGCAGCTCGAAGGTTTCGTGATCGGAATCGAAGGAAACGGCCACGGCCATCTGGGCGCCGTTCTTCCACTTCGCCGGTTTCAACGAACGTCCGGCGCGCGCCTTGTTGAGTTTCTGCTCCCACGTTTCCTGCGACCAAAGCCAAGGTTGATGCTGATCATGATCGCGTGTGGCAGACATATGAAATTCCCGTTCTCACGAACCGGCGAAGGTTTCGTCGATGCACGTAATTTGGTACAAGCTTAAGAAATAGACAGCAACCACGGTTTCGTTCACATACATGAACTTCGAGGTAAAAAGTGCCGGGCGAATCCTCGATCTGCTGGAATATCTTTCCTTGCAGAGAGAGCCGGTTTCGTTGTCGCAGATTGTGCGTGATTTGACGATTCCCAAGTCCAGCACCCACGGCCTGATCCAGACCCTGATCGCTCGCGGTTATCTGGCGCAGGATCCGGCGGGCCGCTACAGCCTTGTGGAGGGCAGCCGGCACGGCTTTCCGTTCAAGGCGCACGAGGAACCGCTGGTGGCGGCCGCCCGCCCCGCCATGAAGCAGCTGCGCGATCAGTCCGGCGAAACGGTGCTGCTCGCCACCATGAACGCGCACGGTGATATCCGCCGCCTCGCCAAATATGTGAGCCGGGAGGCGATCCGCTACGACGTCAACATGGATGCGGCGATCGCGGCCTATTGCACCGCCACCGGCCGCCTGCTGCTCGCCAACGCTTCACCCGAGGTGCGGGACAACTACCTGGCGCGCGTGAAGCTTCTGAGCTTTACGCCCTATACCATCACGGATCCTGCGCGGCTGCGCAGCCTGCTCGACCAAATCCGTCGCGACGGCTATGCGGTCAACGACCAGGAATTCATCACCGGCTCGACGGGCATTGCCGCGCCGGTCTGGGACCGCGGCGGGACGGTGGTGGCCGCTCTCAACCTCGGCACGGTCACGCCGCGCTTCGTTGCTCGGCGTGAACTCCTGATCCTGATGGTGCGCGAAGCTGCCCTCCAGATCAGCCGCGCCATCGGCTAACGCACCTGACGACGGCTTCGGTTACGCGGGGAGATGTGCCTTGCGGGTCAGCTCCGCCTTCAGCCGCGCAGTTTCCAGACCCAGCGTGATGAAGGCGCGCGCATGGCGGGCGAGCGCCACGTTGTCGGTCCACAGGTCGCGCCAGATGCCCGTCTTTAGCGACAGGTCGCGATCGACGATGGCGGACGAGAAGGATTCGAACGTCACGTAATCCTGCCAGCCGATCGCCACCAGGGCGTCGAAAATGGCCGCGAAGTCGATGTTGCCGGTGCCGAGATAGCCGCGATGGCTTTCGCCGATATGGACATAACCGATCTTGTCGGCGGCATGCCGGATGGCAAGACCGACATCGGCTTCCTCGATGTTCATGTGGAAGGTATCGAGATGCAGGAAAACGTTGGGAGCACCCACATCGGCGATATAGGCCAGGCCCTGAGCCGCCGTGTTGAGCATGTTGCTCTCGAACCGGTTGACGACCTCCAGGTTCATCGTGACGCCGGCGAATTTCGCGGTTTCCGCGGCCTTCTTGAAGGCGGAGACGCTGGTATCCCAGGCCTTGCGGGTGAGCGCGGTTTCCTGCTTGCCGTGCGCGGAGCTCAGAATGCCGGCGAGCTTGGTGCCGCCGAGATCGCGCGTCAGTGCAATCGCCTTGTGGAGGATCTCGACGCCGTTTTTCACGATGGCCGGATCATCGCTGGAAATATCGCCCGCCGGCGGCAGGCCCATGCTGATCGCGACGTCGAGCTTCAGCGCCTTCAGACGTCCGGCCAGCCATTGCACATCCACTGCGGCCGGATCGAGATAGGAAAATTCGATCAGGTCGAACCCCAGCTCGTGCGAGTTGACCAGCGCCTTTTCGAGTTCGTCCTTGGACGATCCGGCGCTCCAGACATAGGAGTGAACACCAATTCCAGCCATCGCAGCTACCATTGTTTCAGAAGATGAAAAGGGATGCGGATCCCGGGCCGGAACAGGTCCCGGCCCGGGATCGAACGATAAGCCTGGATCAGCGAGCAGCCGTCCAGCCCTTGTAGTCCTTGAGGTTGTCGGCGGTGATCAGCTGCGGATCAAGCAGTACGACTGGCTCGGCAGGCTTCTTACCGTTCAACACGTCGACGCCGAGCTGCAGCGCCTGACCGGCCATGGTGTAGGGGTCCTGCGAGGCGGAGGCCTTGATCAGGCCCTTGCCGCCCGAAAGCGCCTTTTCGATATCCGGTGCACCATCGACCGCGGTGATGATGAACTCGTTGCGGTTCAACTGCTTGGCAGCGAGATCCGCACCGATGCCGGTCGGGTCGTTGATGGCAAACACGCCGTCGATCTTCGGGAAGCGGGTGAGAAGGCCCTGCATGACGGCAAGGCCGCCGTCGCGCGAACCCTGGCCATTCTGATCGTCCGACAGGATCTTCATGCCGGTTGCCTTGGCCAGCACGTCCTTGCAACCCTTGACGCGGTCGATGATGGAGGACGACGCTGGGCCGTTGATGATGACCACGTCGCCCTTGCCGCCGAGCTTGTCGACCAGGTACTGGCAGGCTTCAGCGCCGGCCTTGACGTTGTTGGTCATGACCGTCACGTCGGCGCCCGGAGCGGACACGTCGAAGGCAGCAACCACGACGCCTGCAGCAGTGGCCTTCTTGACGGCTGGCGCGATCGCCTTGGCATCCACGGCGTTGAGCATGATGATGTCGACGCCCGCAGCGACGAAGCTGTCGATCTGCGACACCTGCTTGTTGAGGTCGTAATCCGCCGAAACGGAGGTCACCTGGACCTTCGGGTTGATCTTCTTGGCCGCGTCTTCAATACCCTTGATGGTGGCGACGAAGAACGGGTTGCCCAGAAGGCCGACCGAAATGCCGATCTTGTTCAGGTCCTTTGCCGAAGCCGGCATGGCCAGGGCAGCGGCAACTGCCGTGCCGAGCATAAGTTTGGAAAGCATGCGCATGGTCTCTTCCTCCTTTTGTCATGACGCTCCCGGCGTCACCCTTGCCGAAAATTTCGGATCGAAACTCCGGATTCCCCCGGCCGCTCAGGTGCGGCTCAGCCCCTTCAACCGGTAGCGATCGAGCCCGACCGCAACGATGATGACGAGACCCTTGATGATGTACTGCCAGATGTCCGAGACCCCGACGAGAATGAGGCCATTGGACAGGACTGCAATGATCAGTGCGCCAATCAGCGTGCCCCAGATCGAGCCGACGCCGCCGACGAAGCTGGTGCCGCCGAGAATGACCGCCGCGATCGCGTCGAGTTCATAGGCCTGGCCGAGCTGCAGCCCGTTGGCGGCATAGAGACGCGCCGCAGACATGGCACCGCCGAGGCCAGACAGCAGGCCGGACATGGCGTAGACGAACAAAAGGACGAGCGGCACCTTGATGCCGGTCAGCCGCGCAGCCTCGATGTTTCCGCCGACCGCATAGATCCAGGTGCCGAGCACGGTGCGCTTCAGGATGAACCAGGAGATCACGATCGTCACGAGCGCGATGATCGCCAGCCAGGGGATGCCGAACAGGCTGCCGTTGCCGATGAAGTCGAACGGCAGGTCCGGGTTGAAGACCGTGGTATCGCCGCCGAGCAGCCGGGCAATGCCGCGCATGGCTGTCAGCGAGCCGAGGGTGACGATGAACGGCGGCAGTTTCAGGAAGGCGATGATGACGCCGTTCGCCAGACCGCACAGCAGCCCGACGCCGATTGCGGCTGGCACGCCGAGCATGCCGATATCGGGATAGAGCGAGACAATGACGCCAACCATGGCCGAAGCTGCAAGAATGGAGCCGACCGACAGGTCGATGCCGCCGGTCAGAATGACGAAGGTCATGCCGGCTGCGAGCACCGTGTTGATCGATGCCTGCTGCATGACGATCGACAGGTTGTTGACGGACAGGAAGCGACCGCTGAGGAAGTGGAAGCCGAGGGCCAGAATGACCAGAACCGGCAGCATTCCGAGCGCAGTCACGGTCGAGCGCAGCTTCATCTTGTCCGTGGCTTTGTTTTCGCTGTTGATCGTTGTCATGGTCCTGCCCTTTCCTCCTGCCGTGCTTCGCCGACTGCACCGGTCGACATCGTCATGATCGCCTCCTGGGCGATCGGTGCGCCGGGCGACGACGTCACTTCGCCGACGATCCGTCCCTCGCGCATGACCAGCGCCCGGTCGGCGACGCCGATGATTTCCGGCAGGTCGCTGGAGATCAGCACGATGGCGATGCCCTCGCGGGCGAGTTCGTCGATGATCCTGTAGATTTCGGACTTTGCGCCGACATCGACGCCACGCGTCGGCTCGTCGAGGATGATCACCTTGGGACGGGTCTCCAGCAGCCGTGCGATCAGAGCCTTCTGCTGGTTGCCGCCCGACAACGCCCCGACATTGATGCTGGTGCTGCCGGTGCGGATCGAAAGAGCGGAGACGGCCCTGTCCGCCCGCTTGCGGGCGCTGGCGAAGTCCAGGATCCCAAGCGAACCTGCATCCTTGCCGATCACGGCGACGTTGATGTTTTCGCTGATCGACATATCGAGGAAGAGGCCAAGCCCCTTGCGATCCTCGGTCAGGTAGGCAATGCCGGCGTCCATCGCATCGCGGGGGCCGCCGATCGTCAGTTCGCGGCCGTCCAGCACAACGCTGCCTGTTGTCTTCGGGTCGGCGCCAAAGATCAGGCGGGCAAGCTCGGTGCGGCCGGACCCGACCAGGCCTGCAATTCCGAGAACCTCTCCGGCATGCGCATCAAAGGAGCAGTCGTGAACGCGGCGGTCATCGCCGATGCCGCGCACCGACAGGACTGCCTTCGGTTGCCCGGCCGGAGCCCGGTGTTCCTTTTTGTAGAAGGACGATAGGTCGCGCCCGACCATCATCGAGACGAGCTTGGACGCCGAAAGATCGGCACGATCGAGCGTGCCCACGTAGCCGCTGTCGCGCAGCACGCTGACGCGATCCGCCAGCTGGTAGATCTCCTCCATGCGATGGCTGATGTAGATGATCGCGATGCCCTGGCTCTTGAGACCGGCAATCACCTCGAACAGGCGGTCGGTCTCGCGCGTCGTCAGCGAGGTCGTCGGTTCGTCCATCACAATGATGCGGGCATTGGTCGTCATGGCGCGGGCGATCTCGACCATCTGGCGTTCGCCCAGCGACAGGGTTGCGACGATCTGATCGGTGTCGAAGTGAAGGCCGAGGCGCTTCAGGATGGGGTCAGCACGCTTGCGGGTGGCAGACCGATCGATAATGCCGAAGCGCGACGGTTCGGTGCCGAGGAACATGTTTTGCCCCACGGTCAGATTGGGCGCCAGCGACAGCTCCTGGTAGATGACCGCGATGCCGTGTTCCTTTGCCTTGATCGGATCGCCGGTGACCACGGGCACGCCGTCGATCAGCACTTCGCCGCCCGGATCGGCCTTGTAGGCGCCCGAAAGTACCTTCATCAGCGTCGACTTGCCTGCGCCGTTTTCGCCCATCAAGGCATGCACTTCGCCCGCATGCACAGTAAGGGAGACGTTCGCCAGAGCGCGGATATTGCCGAAAGTTTTCGAGATATTGCGCATCTCCAGCACGGGAGCGCCTGCCTGAACGGCCTGTTGCTGGGCTGTCATCCCCTCACCTCCCGATAGGTTCGTGCAGAACTTTCGCCGCTTCGGCTCTCGGCAAGAGCCGTCCAGCGGTCACGGTAGGCCGCAAGTCCCTCGACCATGAGCGGCTCGGCCGCACGGCATTCGCTGGCGAACGGCGAAAGCCCCACCTGCTCGAAGGCAAGCGCCGCAGCACCATAGGCGCTGCCTTCCGGATTGGCGCTGGTCAGCACCACCTGATCTGGCCTCAACGCCGCAAGCAGGCCGGCAAACAGCCCGGTCTTCACGAGACCGCCATCGATGACGATGTCATTGGCCGACCGGATCAGATCGAGTGACAGGTCGGTCATCAGCGTCACGTAGAGAAGCGCCGCTGCAGCGCGTTCCTCGTCCGTCGGAAGCGGGCCGACAAAGCCACCCTCCAGGCCTGCCATGGGGCCGCCGGCTGCAAAGGACGGCAGGGCGACGATGCCCCTCGCAATCACAGAAGCGACGGCGCTTAGCGCAACGGGTTTCGTCCAGCCGCCGCTGGCAATCTCGTATTCACGTCCGCCCATGAACCGGATGGTCGCCGTCGGCTGGTGGTCCACCGTCACGTTGGCGAGCATGTCGCGGTCCGGATCGAGCGCATCGAGCGGGCAGGGCGAATTGAAGATGATGACCCAGGTGCCGGTGGAGACCAGCGTGACATCCGAAAGCCCAATCGAGCGGTAATAGTAGAGTGCAGCATTGCTGTCGTGGACGCCATTATAGACCGTGACCTCGCGGGAGGTCTTCGTCCGCCAGGTCCCGATCGCAGCGCCGGCCCGCATCATCTCCGGCATCTTGGCGCGCCAGCCCTGGGTATCGACCAGGCTGCTGTAATCATCGGCAAGCGGCGCCCAGAGGTGCGAATGGCAACCGAGGTAGGAGACTTCGCTGACAGGACTGCCGCAGAGGCGCCATGGCCAGAACTGCGGATAGGCGAGAATGGTGTCGGTACTTTCCAGAAGCGAGGGATCGCGATCCTGGAGCCAGAGAATATGCCGGCCGTAGTTCAAGCCCAGCGGCAGCTTCGGTGAGAAGGTCTCCTGGAAGTCCGGAACAAGCGCGTCGATCCTGGCCGCCACATCAGCCGGCGGCTCCTGTTCGTAGTCGAGGATCGGCGCCGCGAGATGTCCGTCGCGGATCAGCGCGAAGGTGCAGCCGTGGCCGGAAACCATCACACCGGAAACGCCGTGGCTGTCCACGACCGCCTCGAGCTGTGCCTGCATCCAGTCGAGAAGATGCGCGTCGTCGAGTACCCGCAGGCCATCCTCCTGCCGCCACAGCGGCCGGGTGCGCGCCTCAGCGGTGATCTTCCCTTCTGCGGAAAACACCAGAAGCTTGGAGTTCGTCTTTCCCAGATCGAAGACGGCAATGGCGGGTGCGGGAGACGAGCCGGTCAATGGGAGCCTCCGTTCCCGGACAGTCCGGCCGTGGATACAGCGCCCGCATTGGCGATCAGGATCGTCACGCCGGCATCTTCCAGCATCTTGGCATTGGCATCGGACAGGCCATCGTCGATGACGATGGTGCCGATGCGCGACAGGGGCAGGACCAGGTTGCGCGGCTGGATCGACATCTTGCGGCTGTCGGCGAGGAGCACGATCTCGTCCGCGCAGCTGGCAAGCTCCGAGATCACCTTGACCAGCAGCGGATGCGATTCCAGCAGGCCTTCCCCGGCAATGCCCTGCGTGCCGACGAAAAAGCGGGAGGCGAAGAAGTTCGGCGCGCCGGCGGTGGCATCGTGGATGATCCGCGGCTCGCGATAAAGGTCACCGCCTGCGAGCGTCAGCTGGCAGGTGCCGTTCTCGCCGAGATAAGCCGCAAGCGGCATGGAATTGGTGTAGATCCGCACGTTGCGGCGCGCCAAAAGCAGGCCGAGCTGGTAGCAGGTCGAACCGGCGTGGACGATGATGGAGTCGCCGTCACGCACCAGGCTTGCCGCCATCTCGGCGATCGCGCGCTTGGCTTCCACGGCAATGTCGCGGTTCTCATCATAGGAGCGTGCCGCGATGCGGTGGGTGCTGGCACCCTCGCTTGCGGAAATGCCGCCATAGACCTTCCGCGCCTTGCCGATCTCGTCCAGCTTGTCGATGTCGCGCCGGATCGTGGCCGCGGAGACGCCGAGGCGCTCCTGCAGATCGCGCACGGACGCGAAGGGACGTTCCCTCAACAGATCTGTGATGATCCTATGCCGATCCGCGTCACTCACGTGAATTCCCTCCCCAATGCTCCTCAGGCATTGATGATGGACTATAATCATATGGATTTGCGCTCTGCAAGAGATCCGATGTAAAAACATCATTGTTGACGCAACATGCTCACGACAATAACATTACTGCTAAACTTGCATCATGCAGTGCAGCATTTCGACGCTGGTCGATGGGTTGTATCGCTGCATGCGCGAACGGGAGGACGACATGCCAGCACCCATCTCTCGGCCGGAAGGCTTCGAGCACTTCCTTGCGTTGTCGCGCCGGATCGGCCGCGACATCCTGAAGACCCAGGGTGCGGGCGGCAATACCTCCATCAAGCAGGACGGCGTGATGTGGGTGAAGGCATCCGGCACCTGGCTTTCCGATGCAGGCTCGAAGGATATCATGGTGCCGGTCGAGGTTGCGCCGCTGGTTGAGGCGCTTCGGGCCGGCGATTCCCGCGCAGAGAAGGCCACGGATTTCGTCGTCGGCGCGCTCAACGCCGGCAATCTGCGGCCGTCGATCGAGGCGAGCTTTCATGCGGCGCTGCAGAGCCCGGTCGTGGCGCATTACCATTGCGTCAACACGCTCGCCCATGCGGTGCTGGAAGACCGGGAAGCCCGGCTTGCGGAGAGAATTGCGCGTGTTCGGGACCTGAACTGGACGACCATCCCCTACCGCCGTCCGGGCGTGCCGCTGGCGCGCGAGATCGAAAAGGTGGCGGACACCCGCCCGGACGTGCTGGTGCTTTTCAACCACGGCATCATCGTCTGCGGCAACACTGTCGAGGAGGTTGCGGAGCGGATCGAGCGGGTGACCGCAGCGCTTGCGATCGAGCCGCGACAGGACGCGGTCGCTGACATGGATGCCCTGGCTAGGCTTGCAGAGGGCTCCGGGTTCAAGCCGGCGGACGATCCGGTCAGCCATCGCGCCGCGCTTGACCCGATCTCCCTGGGGGCGTCGACCGGCGGGTCGCTCTACCCCGACCACGTCATCTTTCTCGGAGCCGAGATCGGCATCCTGACGGCGGGCAGCACGATGTCCGAGCTTGCCCGGGTCTACGAGCAGCACGGCACGCCGATGCCGAAGATGGTGATCGTGCCGGGCAAGGGCGTGCTGATGTCCGAGACGCTGACGCCGGGGGGCGAGGTCATGGCCCGTTGTCTTGCCGATGTGGTCACCCGCATTCCGGATGAAGCCACCATCGCCTATATCGGCGCCGATGCCGAATACGAGCTGACCCATTGGGAGGCTGAGCAGTATCGGCAGGCTCTGGATCGCACTGCGGCAGGACGGTAAAGGCATGACGCTTCCGGATCCTGCAGTGGCGGTCGGCATCGACCTCGGCACCTCGGGCGCACGGGCTGCGGCCCTTTCGGCCAATGGCGATGTGGTTGGCTTCGCAGCTTCACCCTTTGCCGATCCGGCCGAAAGCAGAAGCCCTGCTGCCTGGTGGACCCGCGTCCGCGAATGCCTGGCGGCGCTTGGCGACGCAACGTCGCTGGCGCAGGTCGAGGGACTGGCGATCGACGGGACATCCGGCACGGTTCTCTCCGTCGATGCAAAGGGACAGCCTCTCGGCGGCGTGCTGATGTACAACGACCCCTGCCCGGATGCCGCGCTGGTGGAACGGATCGCTACCCTGTCTCCCGCCGACAGCCCGGCGCGGGGTGCAAACTCCGCGCTCGCCCGCGCCATCCATCTGTTGCGTGCATCGCCCGAAGCCATGATCCTGCACCAGGCGGACTGGATTGCCCGCCAGCTCGGGCTGACGGTGTCAATCACGGATGAGAACAATGCGCTGAAGACGGGATACGACCTCGCCACCGAGCGCTGGCCGGACTGGATCGTCGAAGCGGGCATGCCGATCGAGCGTCTGCCGCAGGTTCGCCGCGCCGGTGAGCCCGTGGGCGTCGTCGGCCCTTCCGCTATGGCGCTTGGCCTTTCGCCCGGCTGCCGGGTCCACGCTGGAACGACGGACGGCTGCGCCTCCTTTCTCGCAACCGGCGCCAGCCAGATCGGCGATGGCGTGACGGCGCTTGGATCCACCATGGTGCTAAAGCTTGCCTCCAGCCATCCGGTCAACGCCGCGGACTACGGCATCTATGCGCACCGGGTTCTGGATTTCTGGCTGGTGGGCGGCGCCTCCAACAGCGGCGGCGCCGTCATCCGCGCACTTCTCGGGGACGACAGGCTGGAGGATCTGACCGCGCGGCTGAACCCCGACCAGCCCACGGGTCTCGACTATTACCCGCTGCTGAAGCCGGGTGAACGCTTCCCCATCAACGATCCGGCCTATCCGCCACGGCTTTCGCCGCGCCCCGCCGACGACGCCGTCTTCTTCCAGGGGCTTCTGGAGGGCATGACCGCGATCGAGCGCCAGGGCTTTGAGCGGCTGCGGACGCTTGGCGCGCCGCCGCTGCGCTCGGTGCGGACTGTCGGTGGCGGCGCCCGCAACCCTGCCTGGACGGCGATGCGTCGGTCGGCGCTCGGGGTCGATTTCTTGCCCGCACGCTCGGTGGAAGCAGCCGTCGGGGCTGCCTCTCTGGTTCTGGCAAGGAGACAGGCGTGAGCGACATTCCACAGACGAGCCTCGGCGCGTTGATCGACCGCTACGACATCTTCTTTGTCGACCAGTTCGGCGTGCTGCGCGACGACGAAGGCGCCTATCCCGGCGCGGTGGAGGCGCTGCAGCGGCTGAAGGCGGCGGGCAAGACCGTCGTTATTCTCTCGAACTCGGGCCGCAGCGGTGACTACAATGCTGACCGCTTCGCAGGCCTCGGCTTCCGGCGCGACAGTTTCGACCGCTTCGTCACCTCCGGCGATACAGCTTATGCGGTGCTGTCGCGGGAGATGGCACTGCCGGCCGGATCCCAGTGCCTGACCATCTCCAGCGGCGGCGACCGCAACCTTGCTGAACGGCTGGGACTGGCAAGCACCGACGATGCCGCCGAGGCCGATCTCGTCATCATTTCCGGCAGCGAAGCCGAGACGATCCCCATGGAGGTCTATGCGGACAGGTTGCGGCCGGGAGCTGAGCGCAAGATTCCAGCGATCTGCACCAATCCGGACATCCACAAGTTGGCGGGCGGCACGGTTGCGCCCGGGGCCGGCAGCATTGCACAGCTCTATGAACAGCTCGGCGGCTCCGTGCGCTGGTTCGGCAAGCCCTATGGCGACATCTACACGCTGGCTTTGCGCCTCACCGGCGAGCCGGCCGCCAACACCGTGGTGTGCATCGGTGACAGCATCGACCACGACATTTTCGGCGCACGCCAGGCGGGCCTCGCCTCCGTACTGGTTGAGACCGGCATCCTCGCGAACCTGTCGCCTTCCGAGCGGGCCAGCCTGATGACTGCGGATCGACGGCCGACATACCTGATGCCGGGCTTCCGATAGCCCAGGCACGGATCCGGGAGATTCGTATTTTGCTCCGGCACCTGCTAGACATGGGGCGCGAGAGTTGGTGTCTCAGCTCTCGCGCCAACCGAATGCTACGCTCGAACGACTGGTAAGTGCGGCCCTCGGCCACCATCTTCCCGAGCAGAGATACCGGACCTTGAACAGGAGTGCTCGCCATGGGTTGGAAAACACCGAAAGTCGAATTCGTCAACGGCTACAAGATCGTTGAAGTGGAAGGGCCAGCCTTCAAGGTGTTCGAGGGTGATCGCCAGCTGGGCGACGACTTCCCCTATTCCGGCGAAGCGGTCGCTCACGCCAAGTCGCTGCCGAACAGGAATACCGCGAACAGCTGACGACGTCAGACCGTAAGGCGCTGGCCGGCGGCATCCGCGTCTCGCGCCAGTCCGCCTGCCCGCTGCGCCAGGTATTCGAACAGGCGGGCCACGGCTTCGGCGCCCGGATCGATATGCCCTTCCAGTTGTTTGGCATTGATATAGGCGGCGCGGCCGGCCTTGGCGTGCAGCAGTGTCGCGGTCAGGTTCGCGCCTTCCCGCGCCGCCCCTGCCGCGGCCTCCATGCCCTGGTCGAGTGCATCCAGCGCTGGCGAAAGCGCATCGACCATGGTCCGGTCCCCGATATTCGCGCCGCCGATTTCCTGCATCCGCAGGAGACCCGCCTTGAGCGCCCCGGTCATCGGTAGTCCGCTCGATGCTGCATCGCCCGCCGCTGCAAAGAAGATCGCCAGAAGCACGCCGGATGACCCGCCCATCGTCTGGCTGAGCTCCTGGCCGATCGCCCGGTAAAGCTGGGTGTGATCGGAGAGCGGCAAACGATCGAGCGCACTGATGAGGGCACGGGCGGCCTCCGCAAGCGTCGAGCCGGTGTCGCCGTCGCCCGACTTCGCGTCGAGCGCATTCAGATCCTGCTCGGACGCCATCAGCACCTTGCAGCAATCCACGATGAAGGCCCGCGTACCCTGGTGCTCGGACGGCTGCGGCATGATCGGCGTCAAGCCATCCGGCACCGTCTCGATGCGAATGGGCTTCACCGTCGACAGGCCCGGCCAGGCCGCCATGGGGACGGGCGTTCCCAGCGCTTGCAGGTCCGCGGCATCGGCCGGGTAGAGGGAGATGGAAAACCCGTGCATGTCGAGCGAGGTCATCATCGGCGCCGGGCCGATCACATGGCTGATGCGCCGGCCGATCGACGAGCCGAGCAGTTCATGGGCAAGCACCGACATCTCGAGGCTTGAGGTGCCGCCAAGGTTGTTGATCAGCGCGACATGCGGCTGGTCCTTCAGGGTGGAAGACAGCTTGCCAATGACAGCCTCGATCGCGCTTCGGGCGTCGCGGAACGCGATCTGCTCAACACCTGCCTCGCCATGAATGCCGAGGCCGAGTTCGGCCATGCCTTCGGGAATGCGCTCCTCCTTCGGCGAGCCGGGAACCCGGCAGGTATCGAGCGACATGCCGATGCTTTTCGTGCCGGCGATCACGCGTCGTGCGGCCGTCGCAACCGTCTCCAGATCTGCACCGCCTTCGGCTGCCGCACCCGCTACCTTGTGGACCAGCAGCGTGCCGGCAAGGCCGCGCGCCTGCGGCAGTTCGGGCAGCGCCACGTCATCGCCAACGATGACCATATCGACGTTGAGGCCGAAGGCCCGTGCCCGTTCCGCCGCCAGGCCGAAATTCAGCCGATCGCCGGTGTAGTTCTTCACGATCAGCAGGCAGCCGGCCGGCCCGGTCACCGCAAGGATGCCGGCAAGCACCGCATCGACGCTCGGCGACGCAAAGACATCGCCACAGACCGCGGCCGTCAGCATTCCCGGCCCGACAAAACCGGCGTGGGCAGGCTCATGCCCGGCGCCTCCGCCCGAGACCAGCGCGACCTTCGACTTGTCCCAGTCGCCCCGCAGGACGACGCGGATATGCGGATAGCCGTCAAGCCGCACCAGCGCGCCATTGCTCAGGGCAAGCAGGCCATCGATCGCTTCGGTAACGACGTCTTCTCTTTTGTTGATGAACTGTGCCACTGGGGCCTCCCTACTGTAAGCGCATGCCATCCGCACCGAAATAGAGCGGCTTGTCCGGCTGGATCTTGACGATGTCGCCGCTTTTCAGCCGCGTGTGGGCATCGGTAACCGTGATCAGGTCGTTCGTCCTGAAGGTGAGATGGAGACGCGTCTGGTCGCCGAGATGTTCCACCCGCCGCACGACCGCCTCCTGCCCGTCGCCATGCAGCAGGTGCTCGGACCGGAGGCCGATGCTGACGGCACCGGGCGGAGCGCCGGGAAACGTGTCGGCGGCGAGAATATTGATGCGGGGCTGGCCGAGGCGGGTTGCGGCATAGAGGCTGACCGGGCGCTCGTAGACATCCCGCGGCGAGCCGAACTGAACCAGCCGGCCCTCGTGAAGCACACCGATGTGGGTTGCCATCGTCATCGCCTCGATCTGGTCGTGGGTGACATAGAGAAGCGTTGCACCCGAATGGGCCTGGATGTTCTTCAACTCGATGCGCAGGTCGGCGCGCAGCTTGGCGTCGAGAGAGCTCAGCGGCTCGTCCATCAGGTAGATCTGCGGCGTGCGCACCAGGGCCCGACCGATGGACACGCGCTGCATCTCGCCGCCCGAGAGCGTCGTCGCCTTGCTGTCGAGCTTGTGGGAAATCTGCAGCATCTCGGCCGTTGCGTTGACCTTGCTGTCGATCACCGCCCGCGGTGTCTTCAGCAGCGGCGATTTCAGGGGAAACTCAAGGTTCTGGCGAACCGTCAGGTGTGGATAGAGCGAGTATTGCTGGAAGACCATGGCGACATTCCGCTGGGCAGGCGTCAGGTCGCGAACCGGCCGTCCGGCAAAATAGATGTCGCCGCTGTCTGGCCTGTCAAGGCCGGAGACCATGCGCAGCGTCGTCGTCTTGCCGGCACCGGTTGGTCCAAGGAGCACGACGAAGGAGCCGTTCGGGATCCTCAGCGAGACGCCATCAAGGGCCGGACGTCCGCCGAAGGTCTTGGTGACAGTGTCGAGAACCACCTCAGCCATGATGCAGAACTCCCTCGTTTCCGGCAGACAGCAGGGCCTGCCCCTTCAAGCCTTCAAAGATGGTCACCGTCGTCGGATTAAAATCCAGCCCGACGATCTCGCCCTCCCGGATGGCCTGCCGTGCCGAGGTGCGCGCCTTGGCCTCGCCGTTCGGCGTGTCCAGCGTGATGATCTGCGTGGTGCCGAGATATTCGGTGGCCACCACCCGGCCCCGGTAAGCGGACTGGTCGCTGAAGCGGATATGCTCGGGCCGGACGCCAAGGGTCAGCTTTCCCGTCGCTCCCTGCCGTGCCTGGGGAACGCCGACGGGATTGCCGGAAAGCTCGATGCTCTCGCCGCCGGGGCTGATGGCGCCGTTGAAGTCGAAGAAGTTCATGGCCGGCGAGCCGATGAAGCCGGCGACGAACTTGGTGGCTGGCCAGTCGTAGATCTCCTGCGGCCTGCCGAACTGCTCGACGCTTCCGTGATTCATGACGACGATCTTGTCACCCATCTGCATGGCTTCCAGCTGGTCGTGGGTGACATAGACGGTGGTCGCCCCGATCCGATCATGAAGCGCACGCAGCTCTTCGGCCATGTGTTCGCGGAACTCCGCGTCAAGCGCACCGAGCGGCTCGTCCATCAGGAATGCCTTGGGGCGCCGTACGATCGCCCGCCCGAGCGCCACCCGCTGCCGGTCGCCGCCCGAAAGCCCGCCGACCGACCGATCGAGAATGCTTTCGATCTTGAGGATACGGGCTACCTCCGCGACCCGGGCCCTGACCTCAGCCCGCTCCACGCCCTGGCTGACGAGTGGATAGGAGATGTTCTTGCGGACATTCATGTGCGGGTAGAGGGCAAACATCTGGAAGACGAAGGCGATGTCCCGCTGGCTGGCCGGCTTCTGGGCCACTTCCTCGCCGTCGATGAAGATCTCCCCGCTGGTCGGCAGCTCCAGACCGGCCATCATTCGCAATGTCGTTGTCTTGCCGCAGCCGGAGGGGCCAAGCAGCATGAAGAACTCGCCGTCTTCGACCGTGAACGTGGAGGACTTGACGGCGGTAAAAGCTCCGAATTCCTTGCGCAGGTTATTGATCCTGATCTGGGCCATGGACCTACTCCGGAAAGTGGCTGACGATGATGAACATCACCGTGCCGGTCAGCGTGACGACGAAGGACCAGGAGAACAGCGCCAGCGCGAAAGGCTGCATCAGCATGACGACGCCGGCGGCGATCAACGCCGATGCCACCATCTCCCAGGCGCCGCGGCGGAAGTTGCGCAGTCCCTTGATGAAATCGGTCATTTGCGGACAGCTCCAAACGTAATGCCGCGCAGCAGATGCTTGCGGAGGACGATCGTGAAGATCATCACCGGGACAAGGAACAGGGTTGCGCCGGCAGCCACCGCCGGCCAGTCCTGGCCGCCGACGCCGATAATCGTCGGGATAAAGGGCGGCGCCGTCTGGGCCGTGCCCGAGGTCAGCAGGACCGCGAAGGCATACTCGTTCCAGGCAAAGATCAGGCAGAAGATGGCGGTCGAAGCGATGCCCGTCATCGCCTGGGGAATGACCACCTTGTAGAAGGCCTGGAAGCGCGTGTAGCCGTCGATGAGCGCCGCCTCCTCGTATTCGATCGGGATCTCGTCGATGAACCCTTTCAGCAGCCAGACTGCCAGCGACAGATTGACCGCAGTATAGAGCAGGATCATGCCCGCATGCGTGTCGTTCAGGCCGAGTTGGCGGAACATCAGGAAGATCGGGATGGCGACCGCGACCGGCGGCATCATCCGCGTCGACAGGATGAAGAACAGCAGGTCGTCCTTGAGCGGCACCTTGAAGCGCGAGAAGGCATAGGCCGCCGCCGTGCCGAGCACGATGCAGAGCACCGTCGAGCCGAAGCCGATGATGATGGAGTTGGTGAAGCGCTCGGGAAAGCGCGAAGGCCCGGCGATGATGAAGCCGTCGCGGCGCACGATGCGGTCGTACCAGGTGGTCGGCTCGCCGAGCGTCTTCAGCTCTTCCTCGGAGGCGCGGGTGCGGGTGGTGAAGAGGTTGACATAGCCCTCGAGCGTCGGCGTGAATAGGGTCTTTGGCGGATAGGCGATCGCGTCGGAGGGCGACTTGAAGCTGGTGCCGATGATCCAGAGCAGCGGCAGGATGGTGATCACGGCGTAGAGCGTCACCAGTGTCGCGGCGATCCATTTTTGCCGGCCGGAAGGATCCGTGACGGAATAGCTCATCTCTGTTTCACCTTGTTCAGGGCTTTGACGTAGATCGACGCGAGTCCGAAGACGGTGACGAACAGGATGACCGCATAGGCGGAGGCATAGCCCGTGCGCCACTTCTCAAAGGCTTCCCGCTTCAGGTTGATGGAGGTGAGCTCGGTGATCGAGCCGGGACCCCCGCCGGTCAGCTGGACCACCAGATCGAACATCTTGAAATTCTCGATGCCCCGGAACAGGATCGCCAGCATCAGGAAGGGCAGCACCATCGGGATGGTGATGGTCCAGAACTGGCGCCATTTGCTGGCGCGGTCGCATTCCGCCGCCTCATAGATGCTGTTCGGGATAGAGCGCAGTCCGGCGAGGCAAATCAGCATCACAAAGGGCGTCCACATCCAGGTGTCGACGATGACGATCGCCCAGGGGGCAAGCGAGGCATCGCCGATCATCGAGAAGGACGAGGGATCGGTGCCTGTCAGGAAGCCGACCGCGTAGTTGAAGAGACCGATTTGCGGCTGGTAGAGAAAGGTCCAGAAGTTGCCGACGACAGCGGGGCTCAGCATCATCGGCAGGACGATGATCGTGGTCCACAGGTCGTTGCCGCGGAATTTCTTGTTGATGAGATAGGCGAGCGAAAAGCCGATCAGCACCTGCAGCACGAGCGTCGCGATCAGGAAATGCGCGGTCGCCTGCATCGTCAGCCAGATATCGCCGTTGGTGAGCACGCTGATGTAGTTCTTGAGGCCAACGAACTCGACCTCGGCATTCGGCCGGTTGACGCGGAAGTTTGTGAAGCTCAGCCGGATCGTCCAGATCAGCGGAAAGATGTTGACCGCCAGCAGCAGGAAGATCGACGGCGCCACGAAGATCCAGGCGATCGCCCTGTCGGAAAGTCCCCGGATGCGCCTGGCGACGGCTGGCGGTGTTGCCCGCGCAGCCCGGTCGATCGATGTATCGAGCATGGCATTTCCCTAGAACATCTGCGGAATGGAGGGCAGGACCGGCCGGAGTGATGCCGGTCCTGCGCAGATCTGCGCTATCGCCGAAACGATCGCGGTGGGACGTTAGTATTTGCCTTCGTCTTCGAAAATGTCCTTCCAGTCGGACACCAGCCCATCCAGCGCTTCCTTGGCCGTGCCATTGCCTGCGACCACATAGTTGTGGAAGCGTTTCTGGGAGGCCTGCAGCAGCGAGGCGTAGGCAGGCTCGGCCCAGAAGTCCTTCACGATCGCCATGGAGTCGAGGAAGGTCTGTGCATAGGGCTGGCTCTTGGCAAAGCCCGGATCTTCGACCACGGCCCGAAGGGCAGAATAGCCGCCCATCTGCCACCACTTGGCCTGGACTTCGGGCTGCGCAAACCACTTGATGTATTCGAGCGCCGCCTTCTGCTTCGTGGAAGCGGCCACCACGGAAATCCCCTGCCCGCCAAGCTGCGCGAACTGCTTTCCGTCCGGACCGGCCGGGTTGGGGAAGTAACCGGATTTCTCTCCGCCGATATTGGGATCGGCGTTGATGCCCGGCCAGGTGAAGGCGAAGTTCATCTGCAGCGCCACCTGGCCGGACTTATAGGCGTCGATGTTCTGCGACATGTAGGCATCGGACGAGCCGGGCGGCACGCAGCAGTCGTAGAGCTGCTTGTAGAACTCCAGGCCCTTCACGGATTTGGCGGAGTTGACGAAGCCTTCGAGCTCGTAGGGCTTCTTCGGATTGTCGTATTCGAACCCGAAGCTGTAGAGCACGTCCATGGCGCCCATGGTGATGCCCTCGGACCCCCGCTCGGTGTAGATGGCAGCACCATAGACCGTCTTGCCGTCGATCTTGCGGCCCTGGAAGAAGGCGGCGATGTCCTTGAGCTCTGCAAAGGTCTTCGGCACGGCGAGATCACGGCCGTATTTGGTCTTGAACTCGGCCTTCAGTTCCGGGCGCGAGAACCAGTCCTTGCGATAGCTCCAGCCGACGACATCGCCGAAGGCCGGAAGCGCCCAGTAGTTCGGCGATCCTTTCGGCCATTCGGAATAACCGGTCACCGTGGCCGGGATGAAGTCGCTCATCTTGATGCCTTCCTTGTCGAAGAAATCATTGAGCTTGATGTAGAGCTTGTTTTCCGCCGCGCCGCCGATCCACTGGCTGTCGCCGATCATCAGGTCGCAGAGCTTTCCGCCGGAGTTCAGCTCGTTCAGCATGCGGTCGGCGAAGTTCGGCCAGGGCACGAATTCGAAATGCATCTTATTGCCGGACTTGGCCTCGTAATCCTTACTGAGCGAGACAAGTGCGTTCGCCGGGTCCCAGGCGGCCCAGCACAAAGTCAGGTCCTCGGCCTGTGCGGACGTCGCCGCGCCGCAGGCGAGGATCCCGGTGAGGGCACCGGCAGCCAGTACGGATTTCAGTTTGCGCATGCTCATGATGATCTCCCCCTTGGACGCCGTCCGTCTCCTCCGGAACGGGGTCCTCGCGCCCTCTGCACGGAGCGCCGACGATCTTCAGGTGTGTCCCTAAGGGACGCTCCTCCCTCCAACGAACGGCTCCCAAGGGCTCATGACGTGCCCACCATCGTTGTTGAGCCTATCTAATTGACGTGCGCACCTCAAAGCAAGCTATTTTTGAGGTGCGCACGTCAATTTCTTGCATTCGTGGTCTGAATGATGAAAGGTCGGCGTGCCAACCCGATGCAAAGAGTGCCGAATCCGCATGATGAGACCCACAGCCAAGGACCTTGCAGAGGCAGCAGGCGTCAGCCTCGCCACCGTCGACCGCGTGCTGAACGAGCGGCCGAACGTCAGCCGAAAGGCGGCGCAGAAGGTCAACGAGGCGATCGACCGGATAGGCTTCGTGCGCAACCCGGCTGCCGTCGTGCTGGCCCGCAACAAGATCTACCGGTTCCGTTTCGTGCTGCCGCGCAAGGGTGATCAATACCTGCAGGAGCTTCTGCGTCGCGTCGAGGAAGCCCGGGCGACCCTGCGATCGGACCTGACGGAGGTGTCCGTCGAACAGATCGCGACGGACGATCCCTACCAGCTCTCCCGCTACCTCGGGCATATCGATCCGGCCGAGGTCGACGGCCTTGCGGTCATGGCACCTGAATCACCGCAGGTGCGCGATACGCTGAGCCGCCTGCGGGCGCGCGGCGTCCACATCGTCCAGTTCCTGTCCGGCCAGGAGAAGCTGGATACGGCGGACTTCGTCGGCATCGACAACTTTGCCGCAGGGGCAACCGCCGGCAAGATCATCGGCCGGTTCTTGCCCCAAGAACCCGCACGCATCATGATCATTGCCGACACCATGGTGGCCCGCGACAGCATCGAGCGCCGTCGCGGCTTCGACAGCATCCTCAACGCCCAGTTTCCGCACCTCACCTGCCTGCCCTCGGTGGAAACCCATGGCGACGAACGCCGCGGCGAGACGGTCATCCGTCAGCTTCTCGAGCACAATCCGACGATCCGCGCCGCCTATATCCTCGGTTCAGAGTGCCGGGCGTCGGTGGATGTGATCGCCCGCCACAGGCCCAAGCACGGTCTTACGATGGTGGTGCATGAACGCACGCCGTTCAGCGAGGAATGTCTTCGGGACGACGTGATCGACGCCATCATTGCGCAGGACCCGGGGCATGCGGTGCGCAGCGCGATCCGCATCATGCGCGCCCGCGCCGACATGCGCGAACCGATCGCATCACAGGAGAAGATCCGCATCGAGATTTTGCTGAAGGAAAATCTCTGACGTATCGAAACGGCCAAGCCCCGCACGACGGAATCGTGCGGGGCTTGTTCTTGAATATCTTATCGTGGCAGCTATTCCTGTACCCGCTCCATCTTGCCGACCAGGAAGATGTAGCTGCAGGCCGCGACCACCGCCAGGCAGGAGCAGAGCGCCAGCGCCGGTCCGAAGCCGCCGCCCTGGACCAGGTAGCCGATGGCGATCGGGATGACGATGCTGGAGAGCCCGCCGAACAGGTTGAAGACGCCGCCGGTCAGCCCGATCAACCGTTCCGGCGCGATCGCCGAGACGAAGGACCAGGTGATGGAGGCCATGCCCGTGCCGAAGAAGGCAATCGCCAGGAACATGATGATCAGCGCAGGATTTTCCACGAACTGCGCACCGACGATGAGCACTGACAGAGCGATGCCGGTCAGCACCGGGATCTTGCGGGATGCACTGAGGCTGTAGCCGGACTTCAGAAGCCCGTCTGACAGGAAGCCCGAGACCAGCACGCCGGCAAAGCCTGCGAGGAAGGGCACGGAGGCATAAAGGCCGGCCTTGATGAAATCCATATGCCGGTATTGGACGAGATAGGTCGGGAACCAGGTCAGGAAGAAGTTGGCAGACGCCAGGTAGCTGAACT
This sequence comes from Hyphomicrobiales bacterium, assembly GCA_900472675.1. GTDB lineage: Bacteria > Pseudomonadota > Alphaproteobacteria > Rhizobiales > Rhizobiaceae > Neorhizobium. Next base: position 387,069 of record UCJA01000010.1, on the reverse strand, counting down.
GGCCGATGTAGAGGCCCCAGAGCTTCTTCTTGCTGAGCACCACCTTGAGGTCCACCCAGGAGAAGGATTTCCGGCCGGCCTGCTCCTCGGCCAGACGGGAGCTGAGTTCGGGAACCCCGCCGCCGTCCTTGATCAGCTTCAGTTCCGCCTCGTTAATGCCCTTGAACTTGCCCGGATCGCGATAGACGACCGCCCAGAGAATGGCGGCGATGATACCGAGGACCCCGGTCAGCATGAAGACCGAGCGCCAGCCGTAGACGCCTTCGATCCAGATCAGCACCGGGGTGAGGAAGCCAAGGCCCACGTACTGCGCCGAGATGTAGATGCCGATCGTGGTCGCCCGCTCGCGCTCCGGAAACCAGGTGGTGACGATGCGGTTGTTGACGATGTAGCTCGGCGCCTCAAAGACGCCGACGGCCAGCCGCAGGATGAACAGGCTGTAGATGCCGGCCACAAAACCGAGGCTGAGCGTCGCGATCGACCAGACCAGGATGGTCAGCGGATAGATCACGCGCGGATGCACCCGGTCTGCCAGCCAGCCGCCAGGAAGCTGCATGGCCGTATAGGTCCATCCGAAGGCGGAAAACAGCCAGCCCATGGTGACGGGATCGATCTTCAACTCGCCGGAGAGCGACGGCGCGGTGATCGAAAGGTTGGTGCGGTCCAGATAGTTGATGACGCCGGTGATGAACAGCAGCGCGGTGATGATGTAGCGTGTTCGGCTGGGGGTCGCCAGCGAAGCGGGAATTGTCATATGGGGTTGATCCTCCTCCTGAAATTACGGCTTCACCAGTTGGTGAAGCTTCCGTCGCGGCGGCGCAGGTGCGGCGGCTCGAAGTACTGGAAGTCCAGCTTGGTCAGCGCATCCTCGTTGACGTCGACGCCGAGACCGGGCCGTTCCGGGATGTCGTAGTAGCTGCCGACCAGTTCCGCCTGCTCAGGGAACAACTCGCGGGAATCGAAGCCGAGCTGCTCGACCGGCGAGGCACGGCATTCGAGCCACGAGAAATTCGGGATGGCCGCGGCAAGATGGACGGTGGCCGCGGTGCAGATCGGCCCCAGCGGATTGTGTGGCATGAGGTCGACGTAATGCGCCTCGCTCCAGCCGGCGACTTTCATCGCTTCGGTGAAGCCGCCGATGTTGCAGAGATCGAGCCGGTTGAACTGGTGGATGTCGCGCTCGATAAACGGCAGGAACTGCCATTTGGATGAGAACTCCTCGCCGATCGCAAACGGGATATCCGTCATCCGGCGCAGGGCTTCGTAGGCCTCGGGGGTCTCGTCCCGGATCGGCTCTTCGATAAAATCCAGCGTGCCCGACGGCATTTTCTGGCAGAAGGAGGCAGCCTCCGCGACGCTCAGCCGGTGATGGTAGTCGATGCCGAGTACCGCTTCCGGCCCCAGCTCCTCGCGCGCCTTGACCATCCAGGGCGCCGTCTGGGCAATGGATTCGCGCGGCTCGAAGATGTCGGTCGAATGCTGTCCGGCGGGCACGAAGCGGATGCAGTTCCAGCCGGCATCGAACAGTGTCCGGGCCTGTTCCAGCATCTCCGGACCCGGATTGGCAGGCGCTGTCGCAAACGCGGGAACCTTTTCGCGGTGCTTGCCGCCCAGCAGTTCATAGACCGGGACGCCAAGCGCCTTCGCCTTGATGTCATGGAAGGCAATATCGAGCGCGCCGATCGCAGCCGTCAGTACGCGCCCGCCTTCGAAATACTGGCTGCGGTACATTTCCTGCCACAGCGCCCCTGCCCGGCGCACGTCGCGTCCGATCAGGAACTGCTCGTAGTGCTTGATGGCACCGATGACCGCGTATTCCCGGCCGGTGAGGCCGGACTCTCCCCATCCATAGATCCCATCTAGAGTTGTCACTTTGACAAGCAACTGGTTCCTGTGCCCTACCCTTGGGGTAAAGCACTCGATCTTTTCGATGTTCATGGCTTATCCTTCGTCAGATTGAATGGATTGTTCCAGCTGGTCGGCGCCCTCGGCGCCCCGGATGATGATCGCAGTCGCGATATGCCTGGCCTCTTCGGGCCGGCCACCCATAATGGCATTGGCAAGCGCAAGGTGGATGATCGGGTTCGGATCGTAGGAGAGGCCACTCTCGTGCAGCTTAAGATCCGCATGAAACAGCGTCCGCAGCATCACTTCCAGCGGGTTGCGCAGCGCCTGGATGAGGCTGTTGTGGGTGGCATCAAGGATCGCCAGGTGGAAGGCGATGTCCTGCTCGATGGTTTCCGCCGACGGCACGTCCTGCATCGTGCGGGCGATCTCAAGGATCTGGCGCTTTTCCTGCGGCGTGGCGTTCGTGGCCGCCATGGCGGCGGCGCCGGGCTCCAGCAACTCGCGAAGCTGAGCCACCTCGCGGCGGAATTGCGCATGCGACGAACGGTCGTGCAGTCGCCAGCGGATAACGTCGACGTCAAGATTATTCCAGAGCGACCGCTCGGCGACGCGGGATCCGTAGCGGCGGGCGGTGCGCACGAGGCCTTTGCCGGCCAGAACCTTGACCGCCTCTCGCATGGCATTGCGCCCGATGCCGTAGCGCGTCGCCAGGTCGTCCTCGGTGGGAAGCACCGCGCCTGGTTCCCACTCGCCGCTCACGATCGAGCGGCCCATCATCTGGACAGTGTCGGCGATTAGTCCCTTGGCAAGCATCGGGTCATCCTCATCCAGGCTGAACTCTAGATCCCATCTAGAACTCAGTCAAGGGAGGCGACGCGAGATGCGGGACTTGGCAAGAGTGGCGCTCCCCACCGAAGTTGGAGCGCCCGAAGCTCAGATCATGTCGAGATCCTGGTAGCTCTCGTGCAGGGCCCAGTCGCCGGCGCTGAAGCGATCGCGGGCAAAGTTGTGCTGGTGCCAATAGGGATAGATGTAGGGTGCGCGGCTAACCTGGTTCAGCCTTTCGAGCTCTTCGGCATCCAGCTTCAGATCGACAGCAGCGATGTTGTCGCGGAAATGCTGCTCCGTCAGACCTCCGACCACCAGCGAGCAGATCGCCGGCCGCGACAGCGTCCAGGCAAGCGCTATCTGCGCCGCAGTGACGCCGCGTGCGGCAGCGATCCCGTCGAGCACATCGACGATGCGCCACAGCCGCTCCTGGTCGCGGATCGGCGGTTCGCTCCAGCCTTCGGCCTGACGCGAATTGTCCGGCGCACGGTCGCGCCCGAAGGCTCCGGAGAGAAGTCCTGCCGCAAGCGGGCTCCAGACCGTGACCCCCAACCCCTGATCGACCGAAATCGGCAGCAGCTCGTATTCGGCCTCGCGGGCCTCCAGTGTGTAGTGGATCTGCTGCGTCACGAAGCGGGGAAGCTGCCGCTGGTCCGACGTAGCGAGGGCCTTCATGAGGTGCCAGCCGGAATAGTTGGAGCAGCCGATATAGCGGATCTTGCCGGCCTGGGTCAGACTGTCGAGTGCCGACAGCATCTCTTCGAGCGGCGTTACGCCATCCCATTCGTGCATGTGGTAGATGTCGATATGGTCCGTCTGCAGCCGCTTCAGGCTTCGCTCGCATTCGCGGATCAGGTGGAAGCGGGAGACGCCCTCGTCATTCGGCCCGTCACCGATGCGCATGCGTGCCTTGGACGAGATCAGCACATCGTCGCGCTTGCCCTTCAGCGCTTCGCCGAGGATTTCCTCCGAGCGGCCGAGCGAGTACATGTTGGCGGTGTCGAACAGGTTGACGCCGCCATCGATGCAGACATCCACCAGACGCTTCGCGTCCGGAACGTCCTGGCTGGCGACCTTGGCGAAGGCGCCGACGCCTCCGAACGAAAACGTGCCCATGGCGATGGCCGAGACCTTGAGGCCCGATTTGCCGAGCGTGCGATATTCCATGATGCTCCTCCTGAAGCTGTTTCAAACGCCTGCTCGCGAGCCTCCACCCGCAAGACGAGACGTGGTTACTCCGCCGGCTCCTGCCGTTTCGACCGTGACTTGCCCGGAGCTCGGCGCGGCACATCCCGCGCATCGCTTGAGCGTAGAACAAGATCTGCACCGACCAGAACCTTTACGGCAGGCTGGCGTTCGGCGGCGGTGATCAGATCGTCGAGAATGGTCACGGCCAGGTAGCCGATCTTCCGCTTCGACACCTCGATGGTCGTCAGAGGCGGGTCGGTGGTGGCGCTTTGCGGCAGATTGTCGAAGCCGATGATCGACACATCGTCGGGCACGCGAATGCCGAACTCCTTCAGAGCCCGCATGAACCCGTGGGCAATGATGTCATTGGTGCAGAAGTAGCATTCGGCGGGATCGAAACCGCCTTCCATCAGCCGGCGGGTGTCTTCGTAAGCACCCTCGTGGGTGGATTCGATCGACAGCACATCGCTTTCGCGCACCTTTAAGCCCAGCCGCGCCATGTTTTTGAAGAACGCAGCCTGCCGCAGCCGGAAATTGGTCGTATCGACATGGCTGGCGACGAAGCCGATCCGCTTGAAGCCCTGGCTCGCGAAGCGCGACAGCACCTTGTAGACGGCGTCCTCGTTGTTCATGTCGACGAAATTGGCATCGACCACGTCGTGGAAGGTATCAATAAAGACAGTCGGGAGACCGACGGCCTGGATCAGCCGGATGTCATCTTCGGAAAGCTCCGTTCCGAGCGCCACGACACCGCTGATCGGTGCGCCAGTCAAGGATTCCGCCACGGCGCTGATCGGCTGGCCTTCGAAGCTCACCACCTCCAGCGTGTAGTTCCGGCGGGTCGCCTCGGCGGACATGCCGTCGATATAATCCGAGATGAACACGCTGTGGTCGCGGTTTACGGTGTGGCCGTGTTTGGAAATCTTGAGGAAGCGCAGCGTATCGCCGGTCCCCTCGCTGCCGCCCTTCAGGTTGCGCGGCACGTATTTCGTCCGGGCAACGGCTTCCAGCACGCGGGCGCGCGTCAGCCCGGAGATGTCACCCTTGCCGTTGAGGACAAGCGACACGGTCGACGGAGACACACCCGCCGCCTCGGCAATATCCCGGATTGTCAGTTTCTTGGGCGTTTTCATGCGGGGTCGGGCGTTCCGGATCAATGCGACACGCGAGAGTTTGTTTAGTAAACGCCGCGGTCAATTTCTGAGGGTTATGGCAAAATCACGATTTGTGCAACGGCAAAGCCCGCCGAAAAAACCGCTTGCTAAGCCAAATCGGCTTTGATAGCCCTTTAGTAAAGCTCGCGCTTGTTTACTAAACATGGGAGGAGACCATGCACAAAACTAGCGAACAGCTGATCATGCTTGTCGTGATCAACGTCGCTCTGCTTGCAGTCGGCGCTGCCATCTCCGGCGGCACCTTCCTCTCGCTGTTCAACTTCCAGTCCATGGCAAGCCAGGTCCCTGAAATCGGGCTTCTCGCGATCGGCGTCATGCTGGCCATGTGCGCCGGCAATGGCGGCATCGACCTGTCGGGCATTGCGCTTGCAAACCTCTCGGGCGTTCTGTCGGCAGTCATCGTCTCGTCCTTCCTGTCGGCAACCGACAGCGAAACCGGCTTCAGCCTGGCATTTATGGCCATGACCGTCGGCATCGGCTTTGCCGGTGGCGTGATCAACGGCCTGCTCATTTCCAAGCTCAACATCACGCCAATCCTCTGCACGCTCGGCACGCAGATGGCGTTCATGGGTCTGGCTGTCGTCGTCTCCGGCGGCAAGGCCGTCACCGTGGGCAGCCCCGACCTGCTGTCGCGGATCGGCAATGACATGTTCCTCGGCGTTCCGATCGGCTTCCTGATCTTCGCCGTCGTGGCAGCGCTGATTGCGGCCGTGCTGAAGTTCACGCCTTACGGGCTGTGGCTGATGCTGATGGGCACCAATCCCAAGGCCGCTGTCTACGCAGGCTTTCCGCGCACCGGCATCCTCGTCGCCACCTACGCCATCAGCGGCACGCTGTCTGGCCTCGCCGGCATGATCATCGCGGCGCGCAACGTCAACGTCAAATACGACTACGGCAGCTCCTATCTGCTGATCGCCATCCTCGTCGTCGTCATGGCGGGCGTGAAGCCTGAAGGCGGTTACGGGCGCGTGATCTGCGTGGTCCTGAGCGCCATTGCGCTGCAGCTGATGTCGAGCCTTCTGAACTTCGGCGGCCTGTCGAACTTCGTGCGCGACTTCGCCTGGGGGCTCCTGCTCCTCACCTTTCTTGCCGTCGGCCGCTACGACGTCGCCGGCTTCCTGATGCCTTTCAAAGGGCAGAACAAATCTTCGGGGCCAGGCCCTCAAGCACCGAAGCCCACCAACTGAGGGATCTCGTGGAGGAGACAACAATGAAAACAGCATCCAAGCACATCCTCATCGCAGGCGCTGCGGTCGCCGCCCTTATGGCCGGCACCGCCGGAACCCTGATGGCCCAGCAGAAGCCGGTCATCGCCACGGTCGTGAAGATCAGCGGCATTCCGTGGTTCGACCGCATGAACACAGGGGTCGTCGCCTACCAGAAGGCCAACCCGGACGTGGTCGCGACCCAGAGCGGCCCGGCAACGGCCGACGCGGCACAGCAGCTGCAGATCATCCAGGATCTGGTCGCCAAGGGCGTCAACGCACTGGCCGTGGTTCCGATGGATCCGGCCGTGATCGAAGGCACGCTGAAGCGCGCCATGGACCGCGGCATCGTCGTCGTCACTCATGAAGCCGACAACCAGAAGAACACCCAGGCCGACGTCGAAGCCTTCGACAACGCCGACTACGGTGCAGCGCTCAACGCACGCCTGTCCGAATGCATGGGCAACAAGGGCAAGTGGACGACCTTCGTCGGCTCGCTCGGCAGCCGCACGCATCTGCAGTGGGTGGGTGCCGGCGAAGCCAACGCCAAGAAGCACCCCGACATGCAGCTCGTCGATCCGAACAATGAATCCTTCGACGACGCCAATGCGACCTACGAAAAGGCCAAGGAAATCCTGCGCAAGCACCCGGATATCAAGGGCTTCCAGACCTCGGCCGGCAATGACGTGCTGGGCGTTGGCCGCGCGCTCGACGAAGCGGGCCTCTCCGGCAAGGTCTGCCTGGTCGGCACCGGCCTGCCCAACCCGTCCGCTGATCTTCTCGAATCCGGCGCCATCACCGCGATCGGCTTCTGGGATCCGCAGAAGGCCGGCATGGCGATGAACGCAGTTGCCAAGCTGCTGCTCGAAAAGAAGCCGGTTACCGATGGCATGGACCTCGGCGTCGAGGGCTACAACAAGGTGACGGTCAAGAAGGGTGCTGGTGAAGGCATGCTGATCGTCGGCAACGGCATGGTTCTGGCCGACAAGGCATCCTACAAGAAGCATATGTTCTAAATCCTTGCTCTCCAACCGACCGGCGCCCCCAAGCGCCGGTCGGAACCGGCTGCCCATGGCAGCAAGCGCATTGATAGAGGATCCTCCATTGTCGGCGAAACCCAACATTCCGGATCACCCGGGCAGTCGAGAGACGTCGGGTCATTTTCTGGAACTTCACAACATCCAGAAATGGTTCGGTGGCGTGCATGCCTTGCGGGGCATCGACCTGAAGCTCGACCTTGGCCAAGCCTACCATCTGCTGGGCGAGAACGGCTGCGGCAAGAGTACCGTCATCAAGATCATGTCCGGCGCGATCGCCCCGAGCGAGGGCGAGATCATCGTCGAAGGCGAACGGCATTCGGCCATGTCGCCGATCCAGTCTCTCGCGGCCGGCATCGAGACCGTCTACCAGGACCTGTCGCTGCTGCCGAACCTGACGGTTGCCGAAAACGTCGCGCTGAGCGAGCAACTAGTGTCCGGCAAGGGCAGGCTCGGCCGCGTGTTCGACCGCAACCGCCTGAAGGAGACCGCCGCCACCGCCCTAAAAGCCGTCGGCCTGCCGTCGGACCGCGCCTTCCTCAACACCACCATATCCGACCTGCCGCTGGCCGCGCGCCAGCTGGTGGCCATCGCCCGTGCCATTGCCACCCGCGCCAAGCTGGTGATCATGGACGAGCCGACTACCTCGCTCACCCGCCGCGAAGTCGATAATCTCGTCAGCGTGGTCGAGAGGCTGCGCCAGGAAAACGTCGCGGTGCTCTTCGTCACCCACAAGCTGGACGAATGCTACCGGATCGGCGGCCATGCCATCGTCTTCCGCGACGGCCAGTGCGTGGCCCAGGGTCCGATCGAGACCTATACCAAGAAACAGATCGCCGAACTGATGACCGGCCGTAGCATCGGCTCCGAGCGCTATCGCAGCGGACATGCGGCGCAGGCTGAACTGCTGACCGTGCGCGACCTCAGCGTCTCCGGCGTGGACCGGATGAATTTTACGCTGCGCAAGGGCGAAATCCTCGGCATCACCGGACTTGCGGATTCAGGCCGCAACGAGCTTGCCATGGCGATCACCGGGGTTGCGCCTGCTCGCTCCGGCAGCATCACGCTGGACGGCCGACCGGTGGCAATCCGCCGTCCCGCCGACGCGATCCGGCATGGTATCGGCTATGTTCCGGAAGACCGGCTTGCCGAGGGCCTCTTCCTCGACAAGTCGATCCTCGAAAACGAGATCGCACTGATCCTGACGCAGCTCAGCAACGGCTTCGGCGTGATCGACAAGCAGGCGGGACGCGCGACGGCCGAGCGCCTGTCCAAGGAAATGCGGCTGAACACCACGGATCTCGACCTTCCGGTCGGAGCGCTGTCGGGCGGCAACCAGCAGCGCGTGCTGATCGGCCGCTGGCTCAGCATCGAGCCCAAGCTTCTCGTGCTGCACGGCCCGACGGTCGGGGTCGACGTGGGATCCAAGGATACGATCTACCGCGCCATCCAGGCGCTGGCCGAAAAGGGCATCGGCCTGATCGTCGTCAGCGACGACCTTCCCGAACTGCTGCAGAACGTCGATCGTATCCTGGTCATGAACAGCGGCCGCGTGGTCGCGCAATTCGATGCAGAAACCGCCACTGAAGATCAGCTCTACCAAGCCATGCTGACGACCAAGCTGGAGACAGCCCTATGAGCCCGACGCAACTGGAAGAACTGCAGCAGGCAGCGCCCGTGCGCCCGCCCTTCAGCCTGGCCGAACTGGTCCGCAAACGGCCGGAGACGATCACTTTCACGCTGCTGGTTGGCATCTGCATTGCGGTTGCGATTGCCAATCCGGCCTTCCTGCAGCCCTCGACACTGATCGATATCGGACGCGCCAGCGTCGTGATGGGGCTGTTTGCGCTCGGCGTCTTTATCATTCTCGCTGCCGGCGGGATCGACGTCTCCTTCACCGCCATCGCGGCCTTCACCATGTATTCGATGACAGTGCTGGTGCAGAGCTATTTTCCCGGCATGCCAATCGCAGTCATCCTCTTGGTCGCAACAGTCGGCGGTGCCCTGCTTGGCGTCATCAACGGACTTCTCGTCCATCATCTGAAGGTGCCTTCGCTGATCGTCACGATCGGCACGCAGTACCTGTTCCGCGGCTTCCTCCTGTCCTTCATCGGCACGGTCTGGATCATGTCGCTACCGCCGCAGATGGGCGCCTTCGGCCGCCTGCCGCTGCTGCAGTTCGAATCCGCCAATGGCGCCACGGTGACGCTGCCCTTCTACTTCCTGGTGCTGCCGATCGCCGCCGTCATCACCTGGTGGATCCTCAACCGCACCCTGATGGGCCGGGCGATCTTCGCCGTCGGCGGCAATGCGAATATCGCAAGCCGCCTGGGTTATGACCTGCGCAAGGTGCACGTCTTCCTGTTCGGCTATGCCGGAGCGCTGGCGGGTCTCGCCGGGATCATCCATGTCTGTGCCAACCGCCAGGCCAACCCGTTCGATCTGGTCGGAACCGAGATCAACGTCATTGCCGCCGTCGTTCTCGGCGGCGCCAAGATCACCGGCGGCACCGGCACCGTGCTCGGCACCATGCTTGGCGTACTTCTGATCGTCGTCATCAACAGCGTGCTGGTGCTGGTCGGCATTCCGAGCACCTGGCAGCGGCTGGTGGTCGGCGTCTTCATCCTGCTGGCGGCTGCCTTCTTCGTCACGCGCCAGCGCAAGAAATAAAAACAACCCTTGATACCTGGGAGGAACCCCCATGAAGAAATTCCTGAACGATCCGGTCGATTTCGTCGATGAAATGCTGGAAGGCATCTACAAGGCGCATCCACAGGTGACCTATGTGGCCGACGACAAGCGCTGCATGGTGAGCTCCAGCCTGAAGACCGGCAAGGTCGGCATTGCGACCGGTGGCGGGTCCGGGCATCTGCCGCTGTTCCTCGGCTATGTCGGTGACGGCATGCTGGACGGCGCAGCCGTCGGCGGCGTATTCCAATCGCCGAGCTCCGAGCAGATGTACCAGGTCACCAAGGCGATCGACCAGGGTGCAGGCGTCCTCTACATCTACGGCAACTACAGCGGCGACATCATCAACTTCGACATGGCCTCGGAACTGGCGGACCTCGACGGGATCGAGGTCAAGCAGTGCGTCGGCAATGACGACGTCGCATCCTCCAAAGTCGGCGAAGAGCACAAGCGGCGTGGCGTGGCCGGCATCTATTTCGTTTACAAGGCCGCCGGTGCGGCTGCGGCCGAAGGCCATTCGCTGGACGAAGTACACCGGGTGGCCGAAAAGGCGCGGCTGCGCACGCGCACCATGGGTGTCGCGCTCTCCAGTTGCGTCGTGCCGGAAATCGGCCATGCTACCTTCTCGATCGGCGAAGACGAGATGGAAATCGGCATGGGCATCCATGGCGAACCAGGCATCAGCCGCAAGAAGCTCGCGCCGGCGGATGCCGTGATCGACGAAATGATGGACCGCATCTTCGCCGAGCAAGACTACAAGTCCGGGGACGAGGTCGCGGTGCTGGTCAACGGCCTCGGCGGAACGCCGCTCGAGGAGCTCTACGTCCTCTTCCGCCGGGTCGCACAGCTGATGGAAGGCCGTGGCGTGACGATCAAGCACGTCTGGGTCGGGGAATTTGCGACCTCGATGGAAATGGCCGGCGCATCCGTGTCGATCCTGCATCTTGACGCCGAACTCGATCGTCTCGTGGGCGCGGCAGCAAACACGCCCTTCTTCAAACATTTTGCCGCCTGAGGACACCATCATGGATGCCATCAACGCTTCGGACCTGATCCGCCTGTTCGACGCCTGGAAGCAGCTTTTTGCCGAACAGCGGGAATTCCTGATTTCGCTCGACGGCAAAGTCGGCGACAGCGATCTCGGCATAACGATGAGCAAGTCGTTCGCCGCCGCTGCCGAAGCGGTCGCTGCCGAAGGCGAGGCCGCCGGGATTTCCAAGCTGCTGCGCACGGCAGGCGCCACGATGGCGCGGACCGCGCCCTCGACCATGGGAACGCTGACGGCCACCGGGTTCCTGCGGGCGAGCAAGTCCGTGGAGGGCGCAGAATCCCTCGGCACCGGTGAGATGGCGGATTTCTGGGTCGCGTTCCGGGACGGGATATCCGAACGCGGCAAGGCGCGCGTCGGCGACAAGACCATCGTCGATGTGCTTGACCCGATCGCACGCCGGCTTGAGGAAGCCACGGCAGCGGGCATGGCCCTGCCGGCTGCCCTTGCCGCCGCGGCCGATGCCGCAGACGCGGCGCTGGAAGCGACCAAGACCCTGGTCGCCCAGCACGGCAAGGCCGCAGCCTTTCAGGAAAAGACGATCGGCCTGCAGGATGCTGGTGCAACCGTCGGTGCGCTTCTGCTGCGCAAGCTCAGCGACTTTGCCGCGGCCTGACGGGCTTTAGTCGGCGCAGCTTGCGAGGATCGGCGTCATCAGACGCACATGGGCGTCGATCCGCTCAAGCACCCTTGCGGGGATCGACGCGCGTTCGGGCAGTCTCCACCAGTTCTGGTGGACACGCTCGGCCACCTCGACGACTGCCTTCAGAACGGCGGGCTCCGGCAGCCGCGCACGATTGGCAAAGGCCTTCCAGCGTTCCACGCCAAGCGCCTTGAATGACCGCTCTCCGGCAAGCGACAGGGCCATCGCGTCCGCCGGGATGTAGGGAATGGTCGAGAGCAGGTCATAGACGGGCGCGAGTGCCGGCTTGTGCCCGGCACCCGGGTAGATCACCGACCAATTCTTGAGGTGCATGTCGCCGTTGCCGGTGATAACGGCCAGCGCCAGTCGACGCACGAATTCGAGAGCCGCAGCCGGAGATATCGCCATACCAAGGGCAGCAGCGATATCATGATAGGCAGCACCCTCATATTTCCGCGATGGATAGACGCCAAAGACCTGCGCGAAATCCTCCATATGGATACGCTCGCCACTGGCGCCGCGATCGAAGCGCCGCACCAGCAGAACCTTACCGTCCGACAGTGTGCTGAACTCCTCCGGGATCCCTTCGAATTCGGACTGATCCACCAGTTCCCGGTCTGGCACCTCCATGCCGATCGCCGCCGCCAGCGCAAGGTTGGCATACTCGTTTTCCGAAACGCCGGGAAAGGACGTGGACGGAAACTTGGCGATGTAGGAACCCTGCTCGTCGCCCAGTGGGAGTGTCAGACCACCGCCCTTGCCAGTGTTCTTGACGACGGACAGCTTCATCTGCACGCCTGCAAGCGAAAACCGGGCTTTCGGCCTCTGTTCTGACGTCGTCTCCACAGCAGCGATTGTCCCCTCGCTCGGGAGGACGCGCACAGCACCTGGCAGATCAGAACCCAGCGCCGCCAGGAGATCGAAGTCGTTTCCGGGGCGCACATGACCTGCATGGTGCTTCTCCATGGCCTCGCGCAGCTTGTCCTCCGGAAGCAGGTTGGCAAAGAACGCCGGCAATGCTCTCGAAACGGGCTTGGGATCCTTGCGCAATCCTCCCGTTGCTGCCCGAAAGGACAGGCTAAGAACCGGAAATCCCCCCGCCGCCCGATAGGCTTCGTCGAAACTGAATGCGTTGAAATCGCCAGGCGTCCTGACGATCGTGCCGACCTTGAGGTCATTCAGCAGCACGTCGAGTGAGGAGAGGTTTCTGGGGCGCTGAAGCCTCTCAGCCATGGGAATCACCCTCGGGACTGGACACGAAGGCGGGAAGATCATCGTCCTCATAGGGGCGCAGCAGCGCACCGACCGCCGGCACCATGGCATGCGGGATGAGCATGAGCTCCAGGCCCAGCGCCCGGGCAATGTTGATCAGCGTTGTCGCACGTGCTGCAGCACTGCCTGTCTCGATGTCGCGGTAGCGTGGGCGCGAGATGCCTGCCAGGTCGGCAACCTGCTCCTGAGTCATTGCCTGGGCGATACGCGCCGTCTTCAAGAGGCGGCCGATCTCAACCAGGGCGTAGGATTCGGTTGTCATCAAGATACCTATCAGATCATCACAGCAAAGATGATACGTATAGGCGTCAACTGAGCTATGAATGTCAATGCATGATACGTAAGCGGATCATTTTTGATAAAGTGATCCGCTTACGTATCACCAATCACCGCCCGTTTTAGTGCCACCCGCAACAAAGCATGCGGGCGGCACTAAACCTGGCAGTGCCTATTCCGCTGCGATCACAGCATGCTCGCTTCTCCGAGCGATGATCTGCCGTGCGCGGGCAAGGCTCTCCGGCTGCTCCGCATGGTACCGGCGGCCGATTTCCATCATCAGAACCGTTTCCGGCAGGAATGTCAGTTCCGAGAAGATATCTTCCCAATCGATGTCGCCCCAGCCGAGCGGCATGTGCAGATCGCCGATGCCGAGCGCCGTGTTCTCCTGCACGTGGTAGGCCTTGTAGAAGGCCTGCGGGCGGCCAAAGCTGTCATGCACATGCAGATGGCCGGCGACCGGTGCCATGGCGCGCAGTTCCTCGCGGAAATTCAGGCCCCGATAGGTGGATTCGATATAGGCGTGGCTGAAGTCGATCAGCGCCACAAGGTTCGGATGACCGACGGCCTTGACCGTCTCGGCGATCTGGGTCGGTGTCTGGCGATACTGGCCAAGTTCCGTGGTGAAGATGTTCTCGAAAGCGATCCGCACGCCGTAAGGCTTGCAGAATTCTGCCAGTTCCAGAAGCGCTTCGCGTTCGCGTTTGTCGGCATCGGCGCGCTCGAAGATCTGCTCAGCACGCAAGCTACCGCCGTGCTGCACGAGGATGCGGGCACCGATCCGATCGCAGACCTGGGCAAGCGCCTTGGCGGCATCGATCTGGTAGCGGCAGGTCTCCGGGTCCATGAAATTGGACGAGACCAGGCCGTGAACCGTGTAGCGGAAATCGAACTGCTTGGTCAGGGCGACCAGCCGATCGGCCCGCTCCGGGATGATCCGGCCGCCGGCGATCAGGTCGAGGCTGGTCAGACCGAGTTCGACGGTGTCGACGCCGATGTCTGCGAGAACGCGCAGTTCCTGTTCGAGGCTCTCAAGCTCTCCATTGGTGGAGCCGGCGTTGAAGCCCGTGCCGATGATCTTGCTCATGTAGATGTTCCTTTCAAGCAGGTTCGGATTGGAATTGGATCTCGCGACGGAGATTGAGGGCAAGGTCCGGGCTGTCGGACGTCAGGTGCCCGATCCCGCGCGCAAGCCAGGGACGGATCAGCGCCTCATCGTTCAGCGTCCAGACGCAAAGGCGCTCGAGAGGCAGCTTTTCGGTAATCATGGACCATTCGGCCGCCATCAGCTCGTGGTGAATGGCAACGATATCGACGAGACCATCGACCCTTGCGAGAAAGGCTTGAAGGCCACCCTGTGCATCGGCCCATTCCGCATTGACGGAAACCAGGCGGGCGATCTGGGGTGCCACGCGCCGGCATTCTTCGAGGACCGAGACGTCAAAAGAGGTCAGATGGCAGCGTCCGGCAAGCCCGAAGCGCTCGATCTCCGCGACCACTTTTTCGGTGATACCCGGATAGGGCTGCTTGGCCTCGTCCGACTTGATTTCCACATGCAACTGCTTGCCGTCGGCCCCGGCCAGGATATCGAGCACCTCCGACAGCGTCGGAACGGTATCCGTGGAGGCCTGCAGATGCGTTTCGGTCCGGGCAGCCGGCGACAAAGCGCGGACCGGTCCAGTCTTGTCCGTCGTGCGATCGAGCGTCGCATCATGGATGACGACCAGTTCGCCGGCATCCGTCAGATGCACGTCGAATTCGATCGCATCGACGCCGAGCGCGAGCACGTTGCGAAAGCCCGTGAGGGAATTTTCAGGCCAGAGATTGCGGGCGCCGCGATGGCCGGTGATCTTCGTCATGATCGTCTCCTAGAATGGTTCAGCGAAGTGTCGGATCGAGCTTGTCGCGCAGCCAGTCACCGACGAGAGAGATGGAGAGCGTCGTCACCATGATGACGACGGCAGGGGCCAGCATAATCCACGGTGCACGGGTCAGGTATTCGCGGCCGAAGCCCACCATGTTGCCGAGGCTGGTTTCCGGTGGCTGCACCCCGAGCCCGAGGAAAGACAGTCCGCTTTCCATCAGGATGATCTCCGGGAAGGTCAGCGTCATCGAGACGATCAGCGTCGAGGCGACGTTCGGCAGGATGTGATGCATATAGACGCGCGCCGGCGTGGCACCGAGTTGCACGATGGCAGCCGCATAGCCCTGCGCACTGGCCGAAATTGCAAGGCCGCGGGCAATGCGGGCGTAGCGCTCCCAGCCGTAAAACCCCATCAGGCCGATCAGCAGTGGCATCGACGAGCCGAAGAAGGCAAGCACCGCCAGCGACATGATCAGGAAGGGCAGTGCCGCCTGGAAATCGGCCAGTACCAGAACGAGATGTTCCACCACGCCGCGGAACTTTGCCGCTGCAAAGCCGAGCGCCGTTCCGAACACGGCGGAAATGATGGTGGCCCCGAAAGCAATCGCCAGCGAAACCCGGATCGACTGGAGCAGGCGGGACAGGACATCGCGGCCGAGTTCGTCAGTGCCCAGCAGATGCGCGGGATTGCCCGGCATCGACAGGCGTGCGCGCAGATCCATGGCAGTGATGCCATAGGGGCGGATCATGTCTGCGAAAAAGGCTACGAACACCATGGCAACGAGCCAGACGATGCCAAATGTAACCGAGAAGGGAACCTTGCGCAGCTGCTTGATGAGGCGCGTAAAGAGCGAAAGACTGGGAGATTGCGGGTTGGCGATATCGGCAACGGTCATGACCGGCATCCTCTCTTAGTGGGCGCTCTGGGCGCGAAGCCGTGGATCGAGAAATCCGTAGAGCAGGTCGACGATGAGATTGGACACGACCATGGTCGCGGCGATCATCAGGAGGATGCACTGCACGACCGCCAGGTCCCGGTTGCTGACGGAGACCACCAGCAGCCGGCCGATGCCGGGCCAGGAGAAGATCGATTCCACAACCACGGCGCCGGCGATCAGCGTGCCGACCATGAAGCCGACGATGGTGACGATGGGGACTGCCGCATTCGGCAGCGCATGCTTCCAGACGACGTCCTGCCACTTCATCCCCTTGGCAGATGCCGTGCGGATATAGGGCTGGCCCATCACCTCGATCATCGCACTTCTCGAAAAACGCGCAAGAATGCCGATGCCGCCGATGCTCATCGTCAGGGTCGGCAGGATGCCGTGCTGCCAGGTGTCCTGACCGCCCGAGGGAAGCAGACCGAGCGTGATCGAGAAGATCAGCACCAGCAGCAGGCCCATGACGAAAGACGGGATGGTGAAGCCGAAGATTGCCGCCAGGATCACGCCCCGATCGACGGCGCTCTGGCGGTGAAGAGCCGCATAAACGCCGGCCGGGATGCCGATCACGACCTTCAGGAAAAGCGCCGGGATCGTCAGTTGCAGCGTGGCGGGAATGCGCTCGATCACCAGCTGCATGGCCGAGGCCTTGTCGCGCATGGAAACGCCGAAATCGCCGGTGAAGATCGCCCGGATATAGGCGAGGTACTGGATCCACAGAGGCTGATCGAGGCCCCATGCCTTGCGGAAGGCATCGACGGATTCCTGCGGCACGTCGGGACCCAGCATGACCTGGGCCGGATCACCCGACAGGCGCAACACGACGAAGGCAAAGGTGATGACAGCCAGGATGGTGATCAGCGCGCGAAGGAGGCGGACGGTAGCGAAACGAAGCATCAGTGAATTCCTCTAGGCCGCGACCGATTGGTCGACCCCGGCCACCATGTGGCAGGCTGCGGTACGGCCGTCGGCGACAGACAGAAGCTGCGGCACCTGGGTGCGGCAGATATCGGCTGCGATCGGGCAGCGCGGGTGGAAGGCACAGCCGGATGGGCGGCGCGCCGGGTTCGGCGGCTCCCCCTGCAGGATGACGCGGCCTTTCAGCAGCTTTCCCGGCACCGGCACGCTGGACACCAGCGCCTTGGTGTAGGGATGCAGCGGCGTGGAGAAGATGACGTCGGAGGATGCCTCCTCGACGATTCGGCCGAGATACATCACGGCGACGCGGTCGGCGACATTGCGCACCACCTTCAGGTCATGGCTGATGAACACCATGGCAATCCGGTTCTCCTCCTGCAGGTCGCGCAGCATGTTGACGACCTGCGCCTGGATCGACACGTCCAGCGCCGACACCGGTTCGTCGCAGACCAGAAGCTTCGGCCGCGACGCAAGCGCCCGCGCGATGACCGCACGCTGTCGCTGTCCGCCCGAAAGCTCGTGCGGGTAGCGCCCGGCCTGGTCCGGCCGCAAGCCCACGGCCGACATCAACTCGGCCACCCGGGCAGCCTGAAATTGCTTCGGTACGAGACCATGGATGGCGAGCGGTTCCCCGATCTGCTCGGCAATCGTCAGCCGCCGGTCGAGCGCTGCCAGCGGGTCCTGGTAGACGAATTGCATTTTCGCCCGCAGAGCGCGCCATTCCCTCGTGCCGAGCTTCGGCATGGGCTTGCCGTCGAATATGACCTGCCCGTCCTGCGGCGGGTCGATGCCTAAAAGCATGCGGCCGAGGGTGGATTTGCCGGATCCGGACTCGCCAACGACGCCGAGCGTTTCACCCGGCATGACCTTGAGGTCGATGCCATCCACGGCGCGCACCGGCGTCATCCTGCCGAACATGCCCTGGCGAACCTCGTAGGTTCTGACGAGACCCCTGGCTTCGATGAGGGGCGAGGTCATGACAGCGCCTCCAGCGCGCGGGGCTCCACAGGTCGGGTGCTGTCCACCGGATGATGGGCCTCGGGATGATGGCCCAGGGGATGATGACAGGACAGACGGCGCCCGTCGTCCATCGCCGTGAGTTCCGGCCTGCGCGTGCGGCAGTCGATCGCGACATGCGAGCAGCGGGGCGAGAAGGCACAGCCTTCCGGAAGGTCGCTTGGATGCGGAACCGTTCCGGGAATGGGAACCAACCGTTGGCGCGGGCCATCGATCCGCGGAATGGCATCGAACAGGCCGCGCGTATAGGGGTGGCGCGGATTGTCGAACAGGGCCTGGATACTGCCCTGCTCGACCACCTGCCCGGCATACATCACGCAGGCGCGCTCGCAGACCTGCGAGACTGCTCCGAGGTCATGGCTGATGAAGATCATTGCCATGCCCGTCTCTGAGCGAAGTCCGATCAAGAGATCGAGGATCTGGGCCTGGATCGTGGCGTCAAGCGCCGTTGTCGGCTCGTCGGCGACCAGAAGGTCCGGCTCACCGGCCAGCGCCATGGCAATCATGACGCGCTGACACTGGCCGCCGGAAAATTCATGCGGGAAAAGCTCCAGACGGCGCCGTGCATCGGGAATGCCGACCATATCCAGCAGGCGAAGCGCTTCGGCCTTTGCCGCCTGGCCGTGCAGGCCACGATGGATGGCGAGCGCCTCGGTGATCTGGCGGCCGACACGCAGAACCGGATTGAGCGAACTGGAGGGATCCTGGAAGATCATCGCGATGCGCTTGCCGCGCACGCCTTCAAGCACGTTCCGTGGCTGTCCGAGGATTTCCTGTCCGTCGACGCGAACGGACCCGGTCACCGTCGCTTTTCCGGGCAGAAGCCCGAGCGCCGCGAGCCAGGTGACGGACTTTCCGCAACCGGATTCACCGACGAGACCAATCGCCTCGCCCCGGCCGATCTCCAGATCAATGCCGTGAAGCACCTGGACGCCATCGAAAGCGACCTTCAGGCCGCGCAGTTCCACAAGGTTTGACACCATTGGAATGCTTCTCCCATTCAAATTGAAGACGCCGGCCGCAGACAAGCGGCCGGCGTGGGATATGGCGCGATCACGCGTTCCAGTTGGCAGCGCGGAAGTCCATGGCGAAGGCAGGTGCGGCCTTCCACTTCAGCGACTTCTTCATGCCGGTAAACACGGCGTTCTGGTGCAGAACCTGATAGGCGGGGTCTTCGCGTTCGCAGATTTCGAGCATGCGGGCGAAAGCCTTGTAGCGCAGCGAGCGGTCGGTCGATGTTTCCAGGATGACGGAGAGTTTGTTGACCTCTTCGTTCGTCCAGTCCTTTTTCTGCTGCGCTTCGCCGTTCGGTCCAAACTGGACGACAAGCGGCGTGATCGGATCGTTGATCGAGTTACCGGCCGACCAGTCACGCACACCCTTGACGCCTGCCGGATCATGGATCTGCGCCCAGTTTTCCTTCATCTGGATTTCGACATTGAGGCCGACCTGCTTCCACATCTCGACCATGATCTGCGCATTCGCAGTCTGGTTGGTGTAGTAGTTGTTGAGTAGGCGGTACGGGATGGCGTCGCCCTTGTAGTTGGCTTCCTTGAGCAGTTTCTTGGCCAGATCCGGATTGAATTCCGGGGCCTTCCAGCCTTCGACATACATGTTCGAGGTCTTGTAGGATTCGAACTGCAGGCCGGCCGGCACCACGGTCTGACCGGCCCAGAGGGCTTCGACGATTGCCTGGCGGTCGATCGAGTGGGTCATCGCGCGGCGAACCAGCGGATTGGCAAGGATCGGGTTCTGGGTGTTGAAGGTCGAGATGCGGTGGTTCCAGATGGTCGAGCCCTGGACTTCGAGACCGGGAGCGGCCTTGATTGCCGAGATCTGATCCGGCGGCAGGTCGCAGGCGAAGTCGTATTCGCCGGACAGGAGGCCATTGACGCGGGAGGCGACTTCAGGAACCTCGACGAAGCGGATCTGCTGCAGCGGCGGACGGCCACCCCAGTATTCGTCGAAGGCCACGAGCGTCAGCGACACGTCCGGCTTGAATTCGGCTACCATATAGGGGCCGGTGGTGACCGGCTTGCGGGCCCAGTCCGTATAGCTCTTGGCTTCGTCCCAGGCGCGGCGATTGGTGATCTGGCTGCCGAACGAATAGAGGCGACCTTCAAGCGTGATGTCTGGCGTTGCATTGTGGAAACGCACGGTGTGCTTGTCGACAACTTCGACACCGGCAAGGGCAGGCCACAGGCGACGAGCGACACCCGGAACGATCGCCGGCAGTTCCTTGACCGTCGTCGGCTTGTTGTCGTCTTCGAAGACGGTCTTGCCGCCCTTCGGCTCGGTATTGCCGAACAGACGCTCCTTGGAGAAGGAGAAGGCAACATCTTCGGCCGTCAGTTCATCGCCATTGTGGAACTTGACGCCCTGGCGCAGCTTCAGTTCCAGCGTCTTGTCGTCGAGGCGCTTCCATTCGGTTGCAAGACCGGCAACTGGACCCTGATTGCCCATCCAGTCGCGGTTGATCAGGCCTTCCCAGAGGTTCGGGAAGAATACGCGTTCGCCAACGTTGGACTGTTCGTTCCAGACGTCGAGCGTGTTGTTGTTGGTGATCTTCTGAACGGCGATCGTTACCGACTGCCGGGCAGACTGGCTGAAGGACATGCGCGGCAGGACGATGCTGCCGGCAGCGGCCGACATGAGCCCCAAGGCGTGGCGGCGGTTGATTGAAAACATGCATCTCTCCTTTAAGTCGAACGGGCAATATCGACATGCGTTTGCCTTCGCAGGGTCGGAGACCTCCGCGTCAGGCATGCATGCAGGTGGATAAAACAATTCTTTCGTCGGCAGCCTGAGCGCTACGGAGGTGTCTTTACCGCGCCGCCGACTTCGCGTAGCTCTAAGTTACAAATGTTACGCACATGTGACACATGGGAGGTGGGCCGCCTTGTACGATCAGCAGCTGATGGTGAAAGCCTCCTGGCTTTATCACGTGGAAGGCCTCACCCAGGCGCAGATTGCCGAGCGCATGCTGCTGACACGGCGGAAGGTGAACGAGGTGCTGGCTGCGGCGCTGCACCAGGGCATCGTGCGGATCACCTTCAATTCTCCGATGGCAGCCAATGTCGAGCTGGAGGCGGAGTTGCGCAGCCGGTTCGGCCTGCGCGACGTGGTGATCGTTCCAACGCCGGCCGATCAGGCCCATATTCCCGTGGTCGTCGGACGGGCCGCCGCAATGTTCCTGGAACGCCAGATCCAGGCGAGCGAGCCTGGCGCGCTCGGCGTGGGCTGGGGCGCCACATTGCGCGAAACGGCGCGGCATATTGCACCGGTCAATGCTCCGGGGATCAAGGTTCGTTCGATGATGGGGGGCCTGACCCGCGGCTCGGAAATCAACACGTTCGAGATCGTGCGGCGCTTTGCCAAGGTGCTCAACGCGGAATGCCATTACCTGGCTGCGCCGATCTATGCGGATGACGCAGCCTCGCGCGATACGATCGTCGCGCAGGCCGTGTTCCGGACCCTGCTTCGGGATGCGACAGCGGTCGATATCTCGATCCTGAGTGTCGGCGACGTTTCCTCGGAATCGCTGCAGGTCCGCTATGGCCTGCCAACCGGAACCGATGTCGCGGAATTGATTGCAGCCGGGGCGGTGGGCGATCTGCTCGGACGCTATCTGGACCGGAACGGACAAGAGATAGACCACCCGCTGAACCGGCAGGTCATTTCCCCGTCTATCGAGGACTACCGCCGGATCCCGACGCGCATCATCGCATCCGGCGGCCTCCACAAGCGCGACGTTTTGCGCGGCTGCATGAATGCGGGCCTTGCGACCGCTCTCATCACGGAAGCCGACAGCGCCTCCTGGCTGCTGGGCAGGTGACGCGCGGGGAAGCTCCATGGCTTATTTGCCAAGAGCCGGCAGATAAGGCACGCGAAAAGCGGCGAACCCCGGGGCTCGCCGCTTTCAGGCTCGGGAGGTGCCGGGATCGTCAGCCCTTGATGAAGGCCAGGAGGTCCGGGTTGATCACGTCGGCATGGGTGGTCAGCATGCCGTGCGGATAGCCCTTGTAGATCTTCAGCGTGCTGTTCTTGAGCAGCTTGGCCTGCACTTCGGCTGCGTCTTTGTAGGGCACGACCTGATCGTCATCGCCCTGTGTGACGAGCGTGGGAACGGTGATGGCCTTGAGGTCTTCGGTCTGGTCGGTCTCGGAAAAGGCCTTGATGCCGTCATAGTGCGCCTTGGCGCTGCCCATCATGCCCTGGCGCCACCAATTGTCGATCACGCCCTGCGAGACCTTGGCGCCATCGCGGTTGAAGCCGTAGAAGGGGCCGGCCGCGACGTCGATATAGAACTGGGCACGATTGGCGGCCAGCGCCGAGCGGAACCCGTCGAAGACCTCGATCGGCGTGCCTTCCGGATTGGCCGGGGTCTTGAGCATCAGCGGCGGAACGGCGCTGACGAGGACAGCCTTGGCGACACGGCCCTGCGGCTGACCATACTTGGCGACGTAACGGGCAACCTCGCCGCCGCCCGTCGAATGACCGATATGAACGGCATTGCGAAGGTCGAGATGTTCGAAGACGGCCGCTGCATCGGCAGCGTAATGGTCCATGTCGTGACCGTCGCTCACCTGGGACGAGCGGCCATGACCCCGCCGGTCGTGGGCGACGACGCGATAGCCCTGGCTGACGAAGAACAGCATCTGGGCATCCCAGTCATCGGACGACAGCGGCCACCCGTGATGGAACACGATCGGCTGGGCATCCTTCGGGCCCCAGTCCTTGTAGAAGATGTCAACGCCGTCCTTGGTGGTCACGAAAGCATGGGTCATCGGTTCAATTCCTTCTCTGTGAGATGAGGTCTTCTGTTCGAGAGCCAGGGCCGGCAGGGCCATGGCCAGAGAAACGGTCGTGCCGGTCAGCAGAACCTGCCGGCGGGAAAGGGAGAATTCTGGGGTCATCGGTCTCTCCGATCGGGTCAGCCCGGCTCAACGCGGGCCGGCATCGCCCGTTGACGGCTCAGTGGCTGTCGCGGGTGGCTTCAAACAGGAACCAGGCGCGGCGCTCGGTTTCGTCGACCCAATTCTCGATCAGGCTGGCGGTCGCGATGTCGCCATGCTCCTCGCAAAGCTCGTGGGTCTCCTTCATCAGCGAGACCAGCATGAGATTGTCGTCGCGAAGCTCGGACAGCATGTCTGACGGGGTGACGAAGTCCGCATCATTGTCGAGAAGACGCTGCGTCCGGGCGATATGGCCGATCGAGCGGATCGTCGTGCCACCGATCTTGCGGGCGCGTTCGGCGATGTCGTCGGTCATCGCGAAGATCTGCTCCCCCTGGTCGTCGAGCATCAGGTGATAGTCGCGGAAATGCGGCCCGCTCATGTGCCAGTGAAAATTCTTGGTCTTGAGGTAGAGTACGAAGACGTCGGCCAAGAGGGCGGTCAGCGCACCAGCGATGTCCTTGGTGGCGTTGGCGCTAAGCGTGGTCGGCGTTGCAAGCGGGGCCTTGCGGTGTTTTTCAGCAGCTGTGCGGTCCATGATAGTCTCCTTCGGTTTGCTGGGGTTGAGGCGTTTCAATGACTGGTGGCGGGAAGCGGGGTGTCAGTTAGGCCGCGGAAATGGCAGGAGGTCTTGCTTGATCGGGCCATGTTCGCTGCGTCTTCAACTCCTGCCCACATCCTGTGTTGACGAGTTGGTTGTAGGCGAGGAGGAGGCCGCGCTGTATCCAATGCTTGGGTAGTCGAACCCACACCTTTGTATAGTTCCGCGCCGCCCGGGCCGCAGCTACACCTTGGACGTCGTCAGGCGCCTCCCCTGAAGACAGGCTGGGTGCCGATGTACCCTGACTGCTCAAGTGTCCCCTCTCTTGAACAGATGGATGTCGCGATCCATCGAGGCCATCCCAGCCGCACTGGGATGGCCTCTCTTTTTGCCGGTGCGGCTATGAGACTGAGTTTGCAGACGAATGCGGGATTTCGCATTTGCGTTTTACCAGACAGGATGGCTTGATGATGAGATCGACCTCAACGGGAGAATTGCCCTTGCGATCGCTGATCCTGGTCAACCCGAAACGACGGCTGCCGGCCCGGTTCGAACTGGGCGTGCTTGCCTGCGCATTTCTGCTTGCCGCGCTGATCTTCTATCTCGACACGTTTACCGACATCCACAGCGCGCTGGCGACGCTCTATGTCATCACGCTTCTAATGTCGGCGGAAACCTTGACGGAACGGGGAACGCTGCTGCTGACCGCGATCTGCATCAGCTTGGCGGTCTTTTCCTATCTGGCGGCGCATGGGCTACAAGCCGATCTTGCCGCAACGCTGCGCCTGGCGGTTGCGGTCGCGGCCATGCTGATCACCTGCGCCCTGATCATCCGCAATCAGCGCGCCCGCGCCGACCTGATGACCTTCAACGCCGCCCTGCAGAGCAGCGAAGAGCGCTACCGGACGATCTTCGAGCAGAGCCGCGTCGCCCTCTGGGAGCGCGACTATTCCCAAGTTCGCACCATGCTGACGGCGCTGAAGGCAGACGGCGTCAAGGACCTTGGCGTCTATGCACGGGACAATCCGCAGTTTCTGGAACAATGCATCGCCAGTGTACCAACCGTCGCCGCCAACGCGGCGGCACTCGAACTGCTCGGCAACGTCAGCAGCGAAAACGCCCGCTCGATGCGTCGCTTCATTGCCCAGAACGACGCGACCTTCCTCGAGCTCATCGAGGCCATTTTCGACAACAGGACGCATTTCGAGGGCAAGGGCAGCATCATCACCGGCGACGGCACCCACAAGCTGGTCCTGCTGACCGTCGGCTTTCCTGAAGATCCCGCCAATTTCAACCGCGTCATCGTTGGCATGTTCGACATCACGGAACGGGAGATGGCGCAGAAGGCTCTGTTCGAGGCGCAAAGCGAACTGGCGCTCGCCTCGCGCGCGGCAACTGTCGGCGCTCTGTCGGCCTCACTTGCGCACGAGCTCAACCAGCCGCTCGGCGCGCTTGTGGTCAACGCCCAGACCTTGCTGCGCTGGCTCGACCGCGATCCGCCGGATCTCGAGGCCGTTGCCCGCTCGGCCGAACGCATCGTGCGCGACAGCCAGCGTGCCAGCGATATCATCCAGAGCACGCGGTCCATGCTCGGCAAGCGGGCGCCGGTGCGGGAACAGGTGTCGCTGGTCGAGCTGGTGGCGGAAACCCGGGCGCTGATGGAGGCGGAGCTTGCCAGGCACCGGATTGCCTTCGAGACGCGCGCGGCACCCCGCCTGCCCACCGTCAGCGCCGTGCGCATCGAGCTACAGCAGGTGCTCATCAACCTCATCTCGAACGCCATTCAGGCCATGGACGAGACACCGGACGAGAGCCGGCACATTATGGTGTCGATCGAACCGGCAAGCGCTGGAAACATGGCCCTGCGCGTCCATGACGGCGGGCCCGGCCTTGGCGCCGACATCCTGGCAAAGCTGTTCAAGCCGTTTCACTCCACCAAGGAAACCGGCCTTGGCATGGGGCTTGCCATCTGCCGCAGCATGCTGGAAGCCCGTGGTGGCAGCCTGACAGCCAGCAACCACCCAAAGGGTGGCGCCCTTTTCGAAATGATCGTACCGATCGAGGCCCTCGATGACTGATGCACGCAAGCCGGCAAAAGCCACGACAGACACGCCTGTCGTCTACATCGTCGATGACGATCCTTCGATCCGCGAAGCGCTGGTCGACCTCTTCCTGTCGATCCGCACGGAAGCAAAATCCTTTGAAGGCGCCCAGCACTTTCTGGACACGGCCGATCTTGGCCGGGCCGGCTGCATTCTTCTCGATGTTCGCCTGCCCGGCGCAAACGGCCTTGATTTCCAGATCCACCTGGAATCGCTCGGCAACCGCATGCCGATCATCTTCATGACCGGGCACGGCGATATCCCCATGTCGGTCCGCGCGATGAAGGCCGGCGCCGTCGACTTTCTGGCCAAGCCGTTTCGGGACCAGGATATTCTCGACGCGGTGTCGGTCGCCTTCCAGAAAGACCGTCAAATCCGCCAGCAGTCGGCGGCCAATGGCGCCGTCACCGAACTTGCCAAGACGCTGACGCGCCGCGAACAGGAAGTCATGGCGGCTGTCGTGCAGGGCTTGATGAACAAGCAGATCGCCTTCCAGCTCGGCATCAGCGAGATCACGGTGAAGTTGCATCGCGGCAATGTCATGCGCAAGATGGAAGTGCGCTCCGTTGCCGAGCTGGTGCGCAAGGCCGAGCTGCTCGGCCTCTAATTCGAAAACCTAGACTCTTGTATGGTGCAATGCTGCGCGCCGGAGGCGCATATAAGGGTCAGTTGAATTCACAAGGCAAGGCCCAAGCACAGTGTCCAAGTTACCCGTCATAGCCATCGTTGACGACGATCAGTCGATCCGTGAAGCCCTTGACGACCTCGTTTTGTCCTGCGGCTACAAGAGCCGGCTGTTCTCCTCCGCAGAGGCTTTCCTTGCCGACGACGATCGACTTGCGATCGACTGCATGCTGGTCGACGTCAAGATGCCCGGCCTGACCGGGATCGAACTGCAGGCCGTCCTGAACGCGGAAGCGGCTCCCAAGCCGCCGATGATCTTCATGACGTCCTACCACGACGAACGAACCAGAGCCGCGGCTCTGGACGGCGGCGCCTTCGCCTTTCTCGGCAAGCCGGTCGATTTCAACCAGCTTGTGCTGTGTCTTGAAGAAGCGCTGGAGCCATAAAACTCGCCAGCTTGTCCAGGAGTGGAACTGATGTCTCACCAATGCTCCCATTCATCGACGATCCGGTCGGTCAAGCCGATGACGCTCGGCTGCAAGGAATGCCTCAAGACCGGACAGGTCTGGCTTCACCTGCGGCTCTGTCGCGAATGCGGTCATGTCGGCTGCTGCGACCAGTCGCCCGGCCGCCACGCCACCGCGCATTTCCATGCCACCCGGCATCCGATCATCGAGGGCTATGACCCGCCGGAAGGCTGGGGCTGGTGCTATGTGGACGAAATCATGGTGGAGTTGCCTGACCAGACGCCACAGCGCGGGCCGATCCCGCGGTTTTACTGACACCGCAATATCGCGCCGAATGGCAAAACAGCTTGGTTCAACAAGCCGGGGGAAACATGATGGCAGATCTCAGCGCACGTCAGCACCAGATGTTTCCGGTGCTCAACCCGCATCAGGTCGAAACGGCCAAACGCTTTGCAAGCGGTGAACCGAGGCGTTTCGAACCCGGTGACGTCGTCTACAAGGTGGGTGAGCACGCAGCGCCCGCCTGGCTGGTGCTGGAAGGATCCATGGACGTCTTTCGCCATGAAGGTCTTTCCCACGAGGCACCGATCACCACCCATGGTGTCGGACAGCTGTCGGGCGAGGTCAACCAGCTGTCAGGACGCCCGACGCTCGCCGGCGCCCGTGCCGGAGCAGCGGGCTGTACGGCCGTTGCTTTCGATGCTGCCCATCTGCGGGCGCTGGTCATCGGCTCCGCCGATGTCGGCGAGATCATCATGCGATCCTTCATCCTTCGCCGCGTCGGGCTGATCGATGCCGGCGCGGGTTCGGTTCTGATCGGAACCCCCGGCAATGCCGCGCTCTCGCGTCTGCAGGGATTTCTCGCCCGCAGTGCCTTTCCCTATATCGTGCTCGATGCTGCCGCCGAGGGCGAGGGCCGGGCGCTGATCGAACGGCTCGGGATCCAGGCAGGCGACCTGCCGCTGATGGTCTGCCCCAACGGTACGGTACTGAAAAAGCCGACAGACGCGGAGGCCGCAGCCTGCCTCGGCATGACGCCGCAGCTCATCCCCGGAAAGCTCTATGATGTCGCTGTCGTCGGCGCCGGCCCCGCTGGCCTGGCGACGGCGGTCTATGCGGCATCGGAGGGCCTCGACGTCATCGTCATCGACGAGCGGTCCGTCGGCGGCCAGGCCGGCGCCTCCACACGCATCGAAAACTATCTCGGGTTTCCGACCGGCATCTCCGGCCAGGCCCTGGCAGGCCGCGCCTATAACCAGGCGCTGAAATTCGGCGCGGAACTGGTGCTGCCGGTCGAAGTCAGCGGCCTGATCCCGCCGAAGGACGAAGGCGGCGCCCTCGGCCTCGCCCTTTCCGGCGGAGAGACAGTACTGGCGCGCAGCATGGTGATTGCATCCGGCGCCCGCTACCGGCGGCCGGACATCGCCAATATCTCGGCCTTCGAAGGCAATGGGGTTTCCTACTGGGCCACACCGATCGAGGCTAAGCTCTGCGCCGGCGAAGAGGTGGCTCTGGTCGGCGGCGGCAATTCTGCGGGCCAGGCCATCGTGTTCCTGGCGCCCCAGGTGCGGACCCTGCATCTGGTGGTCCGCCGGGCGCTGGAGGAGACCATGTCTCAATACCTGATCGACCGCATTAAGGCTCTGCCCAACGTCGAGCTTCACATGCACTGCGAAGTGGACGCGATCGACGGCGATCCGGCGATCGGTCTTTCCTCCGCAACCTTGCGCAATCGGGTTGACGGCAGCCAGCGGCATCTGCCCCTTCACCACCTGTTCCTCTTCATCGGCGCCGATCCCAACACCGGCTGGATCAGCGACCGCGTCCACATCGATGCCAAGGGCTTTATCGTGACGGGCCGAGGCTTCGACACGGCTCCCGGGTTTGCCCGCACTCCCCTGCCCCTGGAAACCAGCCTGCCGAATGTCTTTGCGATCGGCGATGTCCGCGCCGGGTCGACCAAGCGGGTCGCCGCTGCCGTCGGTGAAGGTGCCGCGGTGGTCTCGCAGATCCACGAAGCGCTGAGCTTTGCGAGCGCCGCTCGCTGAAGAATCGTCGACCCGGACGCAAAAGAAGATCGCGACCTGCCAGTTGGAATTCGCGAGGGACACTGCTATGTTCTCTTTTTGTTTCCTCGGACTTCCACTGACCCGCGTTCCACCTTGAGCATCATGACTGCATCGCTTTCCCGCAAGATCATCCACGTGGACATGGACGCGTTTTACGCATCGGTGGAACAACGCGACAATCCGGAGCTGCGTGGCATGCCGCTCGCGGTCGGCGGATCCGCAGCCCGGGGCGTGGTGGCTGCTGCCAGCTATGAAGCGCGAAAGTTCGGCGTCCATTCCGCCATGCCCTCGGTGACCGCCAAGCGCAAATGTCCGGACCTGATCTTCGTGCCGCCACGCTTCGAGGTCTATAAGGCGGTCTCGCAGCAGATCAGGGAGATCTTTGCGGAGTACACGCCCCTGATCGAGCCCCTGTCGCTGGATGAGGCCTATCTCGACGTCACGGAAAACCTGAAGGGCATGGAGGTCGCGACCGAGATCGCGCTGGAAATCCGGGCGAAGATCAAGGACGTGACCGGGCTCAATGCATCGGCCGGAATTTCCTACAACAAATTCCTGGCCAAGATGGCGAGCGATCTCAACAAGCCGAATGGCCAGGCGGTGATCACGCCGAAGAACGGTCCTGGGTTTGTGGAATCCCTCCCCGTCAAGAAATTCCACGGTGTCGGCCCTGCCACGGCCGAGCGGATGCGCAGATGCGGGATCGAGACCGGCCTGGACCTGAAATCGAAATCGCTGGAATTCCTGTCCGCCCATTTCGGCAAGTCGGGGCCCTATTTCTACGGCATTGCACGCGGCGTGGACGAACGTCAGGTCCGCCCCGATCGGGTTCGCAAATCCGTCGGCGCCGAAGACACCTTCGCGGAAGACCTAGACGATCTCGAGAGTGCGACAGCGGAGCTCAGGCCTCTGGCGGACAAGGTCTGGCGCTACTGCGAGGCCCAAGGGATCAGCGGCAAGACGGTGACCGTCAAAATCAAATATTCGGATTTCACCCAGGCAACGCGCAGCAGGACCGGCGTGTTTCCTGCGGCAAGCGGAGCGGACATCGTGGAATCCGCGTCCACCCTTCTGGCAAGCGTCTTTCCGTTCAAGCGCTCTGTTCGACTGCTCGGGGTCACGCTTTCGTCGCTGACCAGAGACCAGGGTGACACGGGTACGGAACCACCACAGCTCGATCTCGATTTCTGAGTTTTCGACGGTAAAGGAGAATGAGATCGATATTTCGGATAGGTCCATGTCCAGGGTTCGCGTTATCGATCTCGAGACCGGCGGCAACGGGCCGAACGATGTTTGCGAGATCGGGTGGCAGGATGTCGAACGCGGCGATGACGGGATCTGGCGGGTGACGGAGGAGCGCGGCGCGCATTTCGTCAATCCCGGTCGCCCCATGTCGACCGATACCATCGCGGTGCATCATATCCTCGATGCCGAGGTGGCAGATGCGCCGTTCTGGAAAGAGATCGCGTCGAGCGTTCTGCGGCCGGCCCGAGGGGTTCATGCACTTGCAGCCCACCGGGCGGCGTTCGAGCAGAGGTACTGCACACCTCGTTTTACCGGCGGCACGCCCTGGATCTGCACATGGAAATGCGCACTTCGGCTCTGGCCCGAATTGCCGCGTTTCTCCAACCAGATGCTGCGATACCAGCGCATGCCGGAAGGCCTGGTGCATTCGGTCGGACTGCCAGCCCATCGTGCCATGCCGGATGCCTACGTCACCGCCCACCATCTGCGTGACATGCTGAACATGGTCTCGATTGAGCAACTTCTGGCCTGGAGCAGCGAGCCCGGTCTCCTGCCCCGCGTGCCATCGGGAGCGGACCGGGGCAAGAGTTGGGATCGCCTCAGCGAAGAGGCCCTCCAGGAGCTTGCGCGGGACCGGGACGTGGATGTGCGCTTCAGCGCTCAGACGGAGCTTTCACTGCGCGGGGAGCAGCCGCAGGCTGTCGGGCCGGAACCGGCACAGAAGACCTTGCTTTAATGCGAGGCTCTTCACACGCTCGGTTTCACCAAACTTCGACCGCAAAGGCCTATGCTGCGGCGATCCATGGGGGCCCTTGTAGCAGGGACAGAAGCTCGGCAGACGTCTGCGGTTTTCCAAAGAAGTAGCCCTGACCACACTCGCACCCCATGGCGTTCAGCAGCGTCCATTCAGTCTCGCCTTCGATGCCTTCCGCCACCACCTCCAGATCGAGGCCTCCTGCAAGGGCCCTCACGGTCTGCACAATGGCCAGGCTTTGCTTGTCCCTGGTCATCTTGCGCACGAAGGACTGGTCGATCTTCAGCTTGTCCAGCGGAAACCCGGACATGTAGCTCAGCGACGAATAGCCGGTTCCAAAGTCGTCCAGGGCGATCTTGATGCCGAGGCTGCGAAGTTCAGCCATCCTCGCGATCACCGATGCGCTGTGATCGACGAAGGCCGACTCGGTCAGTTCCAGGGTCAGGCGGCTGGCGGCAAGCCCGGAGGTCGCAAGCGCCTGTTTGACGTCAGAAACCAGATCCGTGCGGATCAGTTGGATGGGTGCCACATTGACTGCAACGCCGAGGCCTTCCGGCCAGTTGGCGGCTTCGCGGCAGGCCTCAGCCAGAGCCCAGCGACCAAGGTCGCATATGAAGCCGCTCGCTTCCGCCACCGGCACGAAAGCGGCCGGCGAAATAGCGCCGAGATCCGGATGCTGCCACCGCAGCAGGGCTTCCGCCCCTGTCACCGCACCACTGCGCAGATCCACCTGGGGCTGGTACAACAGAAAGAACTCGCCTCGCTGCAGGCTGTCGCGCATGGCGTATTCGATCTGGCGAGATGTCTGCTGGCGCTGCGCGGAAGCCGGCTCATAGGCGCGCCATCCGCTGCCGGCGATCTCCTTTGCCGTATCGAGGGCCTGTTCGGCATTCTCGATCCACGAGTGGCTTTGGCCGTCGCCCGCAACGGAGCAGATGCCGACCCGCACGCTCAGATGCGTGTGCCCGGCGAACTGTTCGAGCGGAGCATCGAAGACACCGACGACGGCCTGGGCACAAGCCTCCTCACCGGAGAAAGCGGAACTCGGCACGGCAACAGCAAAGACGTCGGCGCCAAGACGGCTGACTGCGAGGATGCGGCTGTCGCCACGCAGGCGGTCCGCCACGGCCCGCAGCACGGCATCACCCACGTCGCGTCCCATCGTCGCGTTGAGAACGCTGAAGCGATGGAGCGCGATCGCAGCCACATGAACGGGCTGCCTGGTCCCGGCCAGATGGTCGGCAAAGGCCCGGCGGTTCATCAGCCCGGTCAGGTCATCGTGATACGACAGATAGTGAAGCCGCTCCTCGTAGAGCTGACGCGCCGTCATGTCCCTGATGATCATGCTGCCGACGAAGGGGGCGGCGCGCCTCTTCAAGCCTTCGTCAGGACGTTCAATCGGCGATATGGTGATCGTGGCTTCAAGGTGCTTGGCCGAGCCGTCGAGGATGATGGAAAATCCTTGCGCTGCACTCTGAACCTCGTTCGGCTCTCTCTCGTGGTCGGCAGCGAGCTTCAGCACGAGGTCATGCAAAGCAGGCGGTGTGGCCATGGCCAAGGGTCGCCCCCGGTAGCTGGCGCCACCGGCACCCAGCATGGAAGCGGCGGACGAGCTCTCCTCGAAAATCACCAGGCGGTGGTCGAACGCCAGGACGGCGTCCGTACTGTCCGTGACGATCTTGCGAAGAAGGCGGCGGATATTGCGCTGCTCCGCATTCGCCACTTCTGCGACAACGCGGCTGAAATCGACCTTTTCCGTCAGGGTCAGCACCATGCCCAGGAATACGATGTTCCAGCTGCTCGCCGTACGGATGATAACGCCGTAGTCTCGCTGGAGCCAATAGGCGACGGCCTCTCCGGCAATAAGCAGGCCTAACGCCAGACCTAAGGGAATGGCCGTGCGCGCTGCCCTCAAGGCGAGCGCTGCCGCAACGACTGCCGCTGCCAGCACAAGCTCCAAGGGCAGCTGATTGCTTTCCTTCAAAAGACGTTGCTGCAGCATGGTTTCTGCCGCCAGGATGTGAAGCAGTGGTCCCGGCAGCTGGCCGTAGAGGGGAACCGGAAAGATGTCCTTGAGCTCGGTCGCGTAGGCGCCGATCACGATCGACCGGCCTTTCAGCCTGGCGCCATCGAAACCAGGCTTGAGCACGTCTGCCAGCGAAATGGTGGGGATGGTGGATGGTGCAATGGAGTAGTCGATCAGGCGGGTGCCGTAAGCCGACTCGCCTTTTCCGAGGAGACCTGCAATGGACTGCGTCAGATGCCCGTCCAGCATGTCACCCAGCTCGAAGCGTCGAATTGTGCCGTCGACATCGAGGGAGACATTCGCGAAGGCCAGCCAGGCATTGTCGGCGAAGGAAGCGATCGGCTGCGTCACGACCGTCTGATCCTGCGCACCGGCCGAGAAGTGCTGCCTGAACACCGGAAGAATGACACCGCCGCCCGCGGCAACCAAGGCTTCGCACAATCGCGCGTCTTCGCTTGGGACAGAAGGGGTGCTGAAATCCACGTCCAGAAAAATATCGCCGACATCCATCGTCGACAGCGTGTCGAGCAGGTCCGCATAGCGGCTGCGGGGCCACGGCCACGTGCCGACATAGTCGAGTGTCTGTTTGTCGATCGCCAGATAGACCACGCTGCCCGAGGCGGGGCGCGGTGCCGACGCAAACCGCCAGTTCAAGAGCGCATTGTCCAGGCTGCGGGTCAGCGGAAATCCGCTACCGACAAGCGTAAGCCCGAAGATGATGGCGATCATCAGCAGCCTGACGAAACGGGACGCGGACAGCGGGAAGCGAGACTCTGGCATCGGCCTGTTCCTCACACCCTGGTCGATCGAGGGAAAGGCACTGCCGTTACTGCCGACATCGATGCAGTCATTGCTCCTCCCCCTTGGCTGTCACGATCTTCCATTCTTTCGCCTGCTTGCCGACACCACACAGCAAAAAGCTTAAGGTTTTTGCGCTCCTCCTAATTGAGCGATCAAATTTATTGCTTCAGGACGCGGGGATTTCGTCGCCATGCGATGAAGGCAGTGTTGAGCTCAGTAAACCCGCTCAGAGACAGTATGAACGGCCGTTAAGCTTAAGTTTTCAAAAGTTATTAAGCGAACAACGATATGCGTCTAGCACCACTGGCCGCGGAGTTGGTTTTGCGTATCCTCATATCTATCCTGTTGATCCTGACGTTGATGCCGACCTTTGTCCTCGCGTCTGAAGGTGACTGGCAGGTCGCCAAAACGACCCAGCAGGTCAACTACACCTTGGACAAACAGGGCTGGAATGCCGTCAGGACTGGCGACATTATTCCGAACAACGCCTGGATTTCGACAGGTCCAAAGGGACGCGTGCAACTGACGCGGGGCGTGGAAAGTCTCTCCTTCCAGCCGAACACACTTGCCGGCATCTTTACCTCCGGAACGAATGACCGGAAAACGGAGGTGGTACAGCAAAAAGGCGTGCTGGACCTGGAGATCGAAAAGCGCGACCACCCCCATACGACGGTGCAGACACCGTTCCTGGCGGCCGTCGTGAAAGGCACGAAGTTTCGCGTCTCGGTCACGAAATCCGCAGCGGCTGTCTCCGTCAACCGCGGGCTTGTTCAGGTCACCTCGTTCGCATCGGGCCAGCGCTCGAACGTTGCTGCCGGCCAGTCAGCCTCGGTCGACAGCGTCAAGGGCATGACTGTTGCCGGCGTGACGACTGCCCCCTCCATTGCCGCCGTCGCACCTTCCATCGCTCGCGTATCGGCTGTCGGAACAACAAGTTTGAGCGGAGCGGCTGCCACCACCAGCGAGCCATCCGCAAGCCCGGAATCGTCCGTCTCATCACCGGCAGGTACCACCGGCGTCAAATCCGGCACGGGCAGCGGATCCAACACAAGTTCTCCGGACAGCAGCGATGACGACAAGAGCGGCGGCGCCGGGACTGGCGGCGACGTCAAACCCGGCAAGCCAAGTGACCCGGCAAAACCCGGCAAGCCCGGCGATCCGGGCAAACCCGGCAAGCCAAGCGATCCGGACAAACCTGGAAAGCCTGACGACAAGGGTAAGCCTGGGAAGGACGACGATAAGGATAAGCCCGGCAAACCGGACGACAAGGGCAAACCTGGCAAGGACAACCATAAGGGCAAGCCCGGCAAACCGTGATTCACAGCCCGTTGAACTGAGACGAGATCGGTTTGCTTCCTGCGCTAATTACGTTAAGGCAGGGGCCTCGAAAACAGCGAGGCGGATGACCGCTTCAACGCGATTTGGATCAAGGTTTGACCACGAACACCCCGACATCGCCACTCGAGCGGCTTGGATGGTCCGCCTTCTTCGCAGAGCAGGTCGAACCCGGCGAAGAAAATCTCGTCCCGAGGCGTGTCTCCTCGGTGCACCGGGCCCGGATCGATGTCATCGATGTCACGGGGCCAGTCGAGA
Organism: Hyphomicrobiales bacterium; assembly: GCA_900472675.1. GTDB lineage: Bacteria > Pseudomonadota > Alphaproteobacteria > Rhizobiales > Rhizobiaceae > Neorhizobium. The sequence goes on along the minus strand of UCJA01000010.1, from coordinate 351,944 downwards.
TCGAGTTTCCGCCCAATACCAGCACTGCCGAATTTGCGGTGGGCGACTGGGTTCTTGCCAATCCCCTCACCAACATGCTGGTCAGGCGCCTCGATCGCAAAACCGTATTCCAGCGGCGCACCGAAGGCGGCCATGGCCAGCAGCTGGCGGCCGCCAACATCGACACGCTTTTCATCGCCACCTCCTGCAACGCCGATTTCAATGTCGGGAGGCTCGAGCGCTATCTCATCATGGCCAATCAGGCCGGCACCACGCCGGTCATCGTGCTGACCAAGGCCGATACCGCCGAAGACGCCAGTGTCTATGAGGTTCAAGCAAGAGCCCTGCAGCGCGACCTGCCCGTGGTGACGCTCAATGCAAAATCCGCTGATGCCGTCGATCTGTTGAAGCCCTGGTGCGGCCCCGGCCAGACGGTCGCCTTGGTCGGATCCTCCGGCGTCGGCAAATCGACGCTCGTGAACACCCTGGCTGGTCTCGCATCCGACGACGCCCAAAAGACCGGAGGCATTCGCGAAAAGGACGCGAAGGGCCGCCACACGACCACGGCACGATCGCTGCACCCCATTGCCGGCGGCGGCTGGGTAATCGATACCCCGGGGATCCGGACGCTTTACGTCAGCGATATCACGGACGGGATCGACACACTGTTTGCCGAGATCACCGAACTCGCGCCGCTGTGCCGGTTCCGGGACTGCACCCACGCCCATGAGCCGGGCTGCGCCGTGCAGGCAGCCATTGCGAGCGGCGATCTATCTGCGGAGCGCCTGGAGCGCTGGCGCAGCATGCAGACCGAAAACCGCGCACGGACGCCGGTCGTCAGTGGACCGAAGGGCAATAAGACCGTCCGCAAGAAGAAGTACTAAAAGGCTTAAGCCGGCGGACCGACCGCCAGATCCTCCCGGCTTCAAAGGGTTTGGGCCGCGTTGATCGACGAGATGAACTGCCGCGTGCGGTCATGTTGGGGCGTTTGAAACAGGCTCTTGGCGGGCCCGGTCTCGACGATCTGCCCGGCCTCCAGGAACACCACGACATTGGCGATGCGCGACGCGAGCCGCAGGTCGTGGGTTGCCATCACCATGGTCGTTCCCTCTGCCGCCAGCTTACCCAGCACATCCACAACTTCGCCCGACAGTTCCGGATCAAGAGCCGAGGTCGGCTCGTCGCAAAGCAGCACCTGCGGTGACGGCGCGAGCGCCCGGGCAATGGCGATCCGCTGCTGCTGTCCGCCTGAAAGCGTCGCCGGCCAGGCGTCCGCCTTGTGCTCCATGCCGACCTTCACCAGCAGTTCCATGGCTCGTTCCCGCGCCTTGGCCTTCGGCCATCCGAGCACCGTGGTCAGGCCCTCCATCACGTTTTCGATTGCCGTGCGGTGGGGAAACAGCTGGAAATTCTGGAACACCATGCCGGTCTGGCGCCGGATTTTCTGGATGGCCGGCCAGCCGATCTTTCGGCCCGGTGCAAACTCCAGCCGCGCGTCGCCGATTTGCAGCGCGCCGGCGGTCGGGATCTCCAGGAGGTTGATGCAGCGCAAGAGCGTGCTCTTGCCGCCGCCCGATGGTCCGACGAGCGCCGTTACGCTGCCTTCGGCGATGTCGAGGCTGATGTCCTTGAGGATCACGGCATCACCGAACCGCTTCTCGATGTGGGAGAGCTTGATCATCGGTTGGTCTCCATCATGCCGCCATAGCGGGCAAAGCGCCGCTCCAGCCGAACCTGCAGCGTCGACAGGACCGAGCTCAGCACCAGGTAGACTAGCGCCGCCTCGATATAGAGGATTAGCGGTTCATAGGTCGTGGCAACGATACGCTGCGCCGCCTGGAAGAGTTCGGGCACGGTGATCGCCGCGGCAAGCGAGGTATCCTTGACCAGCGAGATGAAGGTGTTGGAGAGCGGCGGCACCGCCACGCGTGCCGCCTGCGGCAGTACGGTTCGGACCATGGCCTGACGCCAGCTCATGCCGATCGAGTAGGCCGCTTCCCACTGCCCCTTCGGCACCGACGAAATTACGGCGCGGATGATTTCCGACGTATAGGCGCCGACATTGAGCGTAAAGCCGATCAGCGCTGCGGGGAAAGCGTCGAGGAGGATGCCGATGCTCGGAAGCCCGTAGAAAATCACAAACAGCTGGACCAGCAGCGGCGTGCCGCGGATCACCCAGACATAGAAGCGCGCGATCAGCGAGAGCGGAGCTGGTCCGAACAGGCGCGTGACGGCCGTCAGCAGCCCCAGCGCAAGGCCGAGCACAAAGGACAGGAGCGTGAGCGGAATGGTGAACTTGATGCCGGCCCATATCAGGGTCGGCAGGGCATCCACCATCAGTTGAAGCCAATGCGGCACGACGGACCTCTATAAAAACATCGTCCGGCGCGGGCGCCGGACGATTTGCAATGATGACGCAAGGACGAAGTCCCGGCGGGTAAGAAGTTTAGGGCCGAAACCGACTTACTTCGAGACGTCCTGGCCAAAATACTTAGTGGAGACCTTCTGGTAGGTGCCGTCGGCCTTGATCTCGGCCAGCGCCTTGTTGACCGCCTCCAGCAGTTCCGGTTCACCCTTGCGGATGATGATACCGGAATATTCGGCGTTGTCCTTCTGCGCGGCGATCTTCAGCGGCGCATCCGGCTTCTGCTTCTTGAAGTCGAGGAAGGAGAGGCTGTCGTTGATCGTGGCATCGGCCCGGCGTGTCAGTACGAGTTGTACCGACTGGTCGAAGCCATCGGTGCCCACGAGTTCCGCACCCGACTGTTCGGCAAGCTTGCCATAGTTGCTGGTCAGCGACTGCGCCGCCTTCTTGCCCTTGAGGCCTTCAAAGCCCTTGATGTCGGTATCGTCCTGGCGAACGATCAACACGGCCTTGGACGCGATATAGGGCTCGGAGAAGTCGTACTTCTGCTTGCGCGCTTCGGTGATGCCCACCTGGTTGATCACCGCGTCGTAGCGCTTGGCGTCGATGCCGGCGATCAGGCCGTCCCACTTGCCCTCGATGAACTGAGCCTTGACGCCGAGCTTGCTCGCAACGGCTTCGCCGATCTCCACATCGAAGCCGACAAGCTTGCCGCTCTGGTCGTGGAAGGTGAAGGGCGAATAGGTGCCTTCCGTGCCGATCTTGAACACACCGGCCTTCTTGATCGCCGCCAGATCTTCGCCCGCCATCGACGGCGCGACAGCCACGACCTGAAGCAGTGTTGCTACTGCCACGCTTTTCAACCAGTTCATCTCGTAGATCCTTTCAAGGCATATCTGTTGCCCTCTGCAATGCCAGAAATTAGGGCGGCATGAGTGAAAGGAAAATGCGAAATTATTGTGCAAATGCGAATAACTTACCCTTGAAACGGCCACACTGCATCGCGGCACCGCGCAGCGGCCCAAAGTCCCTAACAAGAACGGGCGGCCAGGGAGATCTCGCTCCCTGGCCGCCCGCGGTTTCCTTTGGGATTAGGCCGACCTTTACTGCCCCGACTTGATCTTGCCCACCTCGTCGGTGCTCATCTCGCCGACCGTCGTCACCTTGCCGCCGGTGATCTTCCACAGGCGGAAGGGTCCGGTGATGTCGCCATACTGGTCGAAGCTGACTGGGCCGATAACGCCTTCGTACTTGATCGGCTTGCCATCCTTGATCAGTTGCAGGGCCTTGGCGAACTCTTCCTTGCCGGCATGGATCGGCGTTCCGCCGTCGGCCACGACTTGCGGCATGGCGGCCTTGATCGCGGCAGCGTCGGACTTGCCGGCCTTGGCGATCGCCAGTGCGACGATGGCGCCGGCGTCATAGGAACGGTCGGCAGCAGGCGCCGTCGGCGAAATACCGCCCGAAAAGGCCTCGTAGTTGCTGTTGAAGTATTCCGTCGAGGCGGTCGGCGTGGTGCCCGACGACGTGCCGTAGGCATTCTCCAGATACTGGGCGCCGACGCTTTCGATGAAGTCGTTGGAATTCATGCCGTCGTTGAGGAGGAAGGCTTGCTTGCCGCCGCCTGATACCCAGGCACGGGCGATCGTCGCGCCATCGACGGGCGTGCTGATGAGATACAGCGCATCCGGCTCGCCATCCATGGCGGCGCTGGCCTCGGACGCGTAGCTGGACTGTTTCTCGTTATAGGGCACGGTCGCGGTAATCGTGCCGCCGAGCTTCTTGTAGGCGGCGGTGAATTCGCGCACCAGATTGACGCCGAAGTCGTTGTTCACGTGGATGACGGCGATCTTCTTCAGGCCCTGGTCCAGCGCATATTTGGCGGCCGCCGTGCCCTGCAGGGCGTCGGAGGTGATGGTGCGGAAGAACACGCCCTTGGTCTTGCCGTCGCGGCCAAGCTGCGTCAGCGTCGGCGACGAAGAAGCGGGCGAGACCTGCACGACGCCAGCCGGTGCTGTGACCGAAGTCAGGATCGGGATAGAGACCGACGAGATGATGCCGCCGATGATGACTGGCACCTTCTTGATGTTGACGAGCTGGGTCGCCTGGTCGACGGCGACGTTGCCCTGGCTCTGGCTGTCCCGCGTATCGGCAACGACCTTGCAGCCACCAACACCACCGGCATCGTTGAAATCACGGAATGCCATCTGCACCGATTTCGCGCCCGCCTGGCCGTATTCACCGGCGGGGCCCGTCAGCTCCATGACGAGGCCGACGGTGATATCACAATCGGCAGCAAAGCTCGGCGCGGTCGAGGCAGCAAGCGCCGCGATCAGGCCGGACAGCAGAAGTCCTGTTTTCATTTTGGTTCCCCTTTTCATTGTCATTCCCCTTTGTTGAGATTGTATTTCATGATGCTGCCGTGACGGCCCTCCCGGTCCCGCTCCAGCGTATAGACATCCCCGTCCAGCGGCGTCGCCTGGGAGAGGATGGCGTCGAGTTCGGCACGATCGGTTTCGCTGAAGACGAGATCGGCGATGGCCAGATTGGGGCTGAGATGGTCCCGGTTGCGGGCACCGACGATGACCGCTGCAACGCCCGGGCGGAGCAACATGGCAGCGCTGGCAACGGTCGCAATGTCCACGCCGTGACGATCGGCGATCCTCCGCAGCGTCGACAGCAGCGCCTGGAAATAGTCCCAGCCGCCGATATCATCGATGATCAGCTTGTACTTGGTCAGCGACCGGTTCTCGAGCGGATGCTCCGGTTCGGGCTGGCTGAGCCAGCGGTCGCCGAGAAACCCGCCCGCCACCGTGCCGTAGCAGAACAGCGCGAAATTCTTCTCCATCGCCAGCTGCACCATGCGCTTTTCCGGGCGGGTATCCAGCAGCGAATACTGCAGCTGCAGCGAGGTGAAGGGTACACCAGCGTCGACGATCGCCTGGATATGGTCCGTATCGAAATTGGTGCCGCTGATCTTGCCGATCTTGCCCTCGTCGTGCAGCTCCTTCAGCCAGCCCGCCGTCTCCAGCCAGCCGGGCAAATCATAGGCCCACCAGTGGAATTGCACGAGATCGAGGCATTCCAGATTGAGGCGCTGGCGGGAGGTGTCGATGACGCTCTCCACATAGGCCTTGCTGATGGTGGGCAACACGGCAAGATCGGGCACGAACTTCGTATGCACCCGGATCCGCGACAGCGCCTCCTCGCCTCTGAGGTCGCGGTAGCGCAGCCGGAAGCGACCGATTAGCTCCTCGACGCCGGTATAGATGTCGGCGCAGTCGAAGGTGGTGATGCCGGCATCAGCAAAGGCCACCATGTCGTCGATGGCGCGGTCGGCATCGATGTCCCCATGCCCGCCGGCGAGCTGCCAGCCGCCGCGAATGACGCGGGAGATTTCATAACCGGGGGCGATGGTGATGCGTTGCATGGGTAAGCCTATTCGTCTTTCAATGGAACTGCCGTGGTGGCGGCATGGCTGAACCGGCGCAGCCCCGTGCGGGTGATCCGCAGCCGGGTCGAGCAGTTCGGGTCGGGGCAAGCGATGTCAGCGTCCGTCGTCATCCAGTCGTTGCGATGCGTCGGGCGCTGCTTGGCGGCGAGCAACGGCAGCACCGAGGCCAGAGAGTAGATCGAAATCCCTTGATCCGCCGGGAGATGCAGCATCTCGCCGCGCAGCTCGAAATGATCACCGGGCCTGGCGCCGCAATAGACCTTGCCGCCCTCGGGAATGATGACATCGACGCGCAGATCGAAAAGATCAAAACCGTCGTCCTGTTCAGGCATCGGCGCCTCCTTCCGCAGTCTGGTCTTCGTCATCGAAGCGACCGCGGATCAGGTCGAACGACCGGCCGATGTCATTGGCGAGAGACTGCAGGGCAGCATCGAGATCGCGCCGCTCCAGCGCGTCGATGAGGGCCCAGTGATGATCGGTCGCGGCAAGCCCGCCATGCGCATCGTGAATGAGAGCTGCACGGCGGATGATCGCGCCGGACTGGAGCCACAGGCTTTCGACGATCGGAATGAGGACAGCCGACCCGGCGGCCCGGTAGATATGGAAATGGAAACGCTGGTTGAGCTCGGAGGTGACCTGGCCGATATCCTTGCCATGCCGCTCGAAGGCGTCGTCGCAATCGACGTTGATCTGCTTGAGAATCGCGAAATCCTCGTCGGTGAGATGGGGAAGCGCCAAGGCGACCATCTGCCCTTCGATCAGCAACCGGGCACGGGCCAGATCGTCCAGCCGGGCGCGGGTGATCAGCGGCACCCGCACCGAGCGGTTGGGCAGCGCCTCCAGCGCCTGTTCCGATACCAGCCGACCCAGCGCCTCGCGTACCGGCATGGTGCTGGTCTGCAGCCGATCGGCAAGGTCGACGATCCGCAGCACGTCGCCCGCATCGAACATGCCGGTGATCAGCGAACGGCGCAGCTGCATGTAGACGCGTTCGTGCAGCGTCTCGCGACCGACAGGCGTCAAAGCCTCGCCGTCGTGGAGCTGGCCGCTCGCCTCCCGCTTGCGCTGCACATGGATCACCATTCCGCCTCCCTCCGCATCCGGCGTTTTTCGGTTGCATTTCCTCAGGCAGTGAAGTTTGATCAAACATCAATCCGCAAATCAAGACCTTCTTCTGCAATGCCTGACTATGACCCACATCCCGCTCCAGCGCGCCCCACCGACGCCGTCATCGACGCGCGCGATCTGATGAAGCAGTTCCAGGGCGTGAGTGCCGTGGCCGGCATGTCGCTGCGGCTGGGGACCGGTGAAATGGTCGGCCTGATCGGGCCGAACGGGGCGGGAAAAACGACGCTCTTCAACCTCATCGCGGGCAGCCTGAAGCCCACTTCCGGCGAAATCTGGATCGGCGGGCGCGAGGTTTCGCAGGAAAGCCCGGAGCGGCGCATCGGCCGCGGCGTCGGGCGCACATTCCAGATTCCGCGGCCGTTTCCTGAAATGACCGTGCTCGAAAACGTGCTGACGGGCGCGCAGGGGCAACAAGGCGAGGGCCTGCTCGCGAATTTCCTTCGCCCCGGCCGGGTTCGTGCCGAGCAGAAACTGGCGATCGACAAGGCGCGGGCGCTCCTCGAGTTCGTGACGCTCTCGCCGCTGGAGCACCAGCCCGCGCGCATTCTTTCGGGCGGCCAGCGCAAGCTTTTGGAACTCGCCCGCATCCTGATGGCCGATCCCCGCGCCATCCTGCTCGACGAACCGGCGGCAGGCGTCAATCCCGCGCTGCTGGAGACGATCATGGAGCGGGTCGTCGAGCTTAACCAGGAAGGCCGGGCGATCCTTCTGATCGAGCACAACATGGACATGGTTTCGCGGCTTTGCACGCGCGTGGTGGCGATGGCGCTGGGCCAGCCGCTGGCCGAGGGAACGCCGGCGCAGGTGGCCTCCAATCCGGCCGTGATCGAAGCCTATCTCGGGGGCGCCGCATGACCGGAGCCTCACCCATTCCCGCGGCCGGTGCGCCGGCGCTTGAAACCCGGGGCCTCGTCGCCGGCTACGAGCCCGACCTGCCGATCGTACGGGGCGTGGATCTGTCCGTGGCATCAGGCGAGCTTCTGGTTCTGCTGGGGCCGAACGGCGCCGGAAAATCGACGCTGGTCAAGGCGATCGCAGGCGTCGTGCCGATCCATGCCGGTACCGTCTCGATCGGCGGACGCGACATCACGGCGCTTCCGGCCCATCGCAAGATCGGCGCGGGCTTGGCCTTCGTGCCGCAGACGGAAAACATCTTTGCGACCCTGTCGATCCAGGAGAACCTGCAGATCGCCGCGGCCGTCCTGCCGAAGGCCCGGCGCGCTGAGCGGATCGCCGCCATGTATGCGCAGTTTCCAGATCTTGCCGTGAAGCCGGCGCGCCTGGCCGGGAGCCTGTCGGGAGGCCAGCGGCAGATGCTGGCCATCGCCCGCGCGCTGATGGTGGACCCACCGGTGCTGATCCTCGACGAACCGTCGGCCGGCCTGTCGCCGAAGATCGTGGCGGACGTGTTTTCCATGCTCACCGAGATCAACCGCGCCGGCGTGACCGTGGTGCTGGTGGAGCAGAATGTGAAGGCGGCGCTTGCCATCGCCAGCCGTGCCATCATTCTTGTCGAGGGCCGGATCGGCCACGAAGGTGCGGCGCAGGATCTGCTCGACGATCCCATTCTGGCGAGGCTCTATCTCGGCACCGGACAGGCGATGGAGGCAAGGCGTCCATGAACCCGCAATTCATCATGGATGGGCTGGTGGCAGGTGCGATGATCGGCCTTGGCGCGATCGGCGTCACCCTCACCTATTCGATCCTGCGCTTTGCGAACTTCGCGCATGGGGAATTCCTCTCCTGGGGAGCCTATCTGGCGCTTGCCGTGAGTGGAGCCCTCGGCTTCTTGGCGACGGGCCTGACCCGGCCTATCGCGCCGTTTTCCTTCGGCTGGTCGCTGCCGCTGGCGCTCGTCATCGCCATCTTCCTCACCGGCCTGCTGGCGCTAGTGCTCGATGCGGTTCTGTTTGCCCGCTTAAGGTCGCGCGGCAGTGCCGTCATCATCCTTGTCATGGCGAGCTTCGGCGCCTCGCTTGCGCTGCGCAGCCTGCTCGAATTCCTGTTCACGTCGAAACCCGCCTATTACACCAAGGCGCTGCAGATCGCCGTGCGGCTGGGTGGCGGCCTGCGCGCCACGCCGGACCAGCTCCTGTCGCTCGGGGTGACGGTTGTCGTGGTCGTCGTTATCCACCTGCTGCTGACCCGCACCGAAATTGGTCGCTCCATGCGCGCCGTCAGCGAAAACCCGGCGCTGGCCGGGATCGCCGGCATCGACGTGCGCCGCGTCATCCGTTTCGTATGGTTCATCGGGGCGGGGCTTGCCTGCATTGCCGGAACCATGACCGGGCTGCTCGTGCAGATCCGCCCCTATCTTGGCCATGACCTGCTGCTGCCGCTGTTTTCGGCCGCCATCCTTGGTGGCATCGGCAGCGTTCCGGGCGCCATGATCGCAGGGCTGATCGTCGGCCTGTCCGAAGCCGGAGCCGTGCAGCTGGTGGGTGCGGAATGGCGCTCCGCCGTGTCCTTCGTCATCCTGGTGCTGGTGCTCCTGCTGCGGCCGCGGGGCCTGTTCGGGAGGCCCGCATGAGCCTTGACCTGATCTCCTACGCGGCCTTCTTTCTCACCATGGCGCTGACCTATGCGGTGATGTGCCTCGGCCTCAACATCCAGTGGGGTCAGACCGGCCTCTTCAACGTCGGCATCGCCGCCTTCGTCGCGATCGGCGCCTATGCGTCCGCCATTCTCACCACGCCCGACGCACCGGACCGGCTGGGCGGCTTCGACCTGCCGATCGCCATCGGCTGGCTCGGCGGGGCGCTGGCCGCCGGACTGGCCGCCTGGTTCGTGGGAGCGCTGACCATCCGGCTGCGGGCCGATTATCTCGCCATCGCCACCTTCGGGGTCGCGGTCTCGGTGCAGCTCTGCGTCCTCAACATCCAGCCGCTGACCGGTGGCGCCTTCGGAATCGGCTTTATCCCGAGGCCGTTCAACAGCCTTGCCGGGGATCCGCTGGCCTTCGGGCTCGCCAACCTGGCGCTGATGGCGGGGCTGGTGCTGGGGCTTTATCTGGCGCTCCAGCATCTGGCGAAGAGCCCGTGGGGGCGCGTGCTGCGGGCGATCCGCGAGGATGAGGTTGCAGCCCAGGCGCTGGGCAAGCGGCCGGTTCGCTTCCGCCTCCAGGCCTTCACCATCGGCGGCGCCATCATGGGGCTCGCCGGTGCTGCCCAGGGGCACTTCATCGGCTTCATCGCGCCGGACAACTACCTGCCGATCCTGACCTTCCAGGTCTGGGCCATGCTGATCGTCGGCGGCTCCGGCAACAATCGCGGCGCCATCATCGGGGCCATTCTCGTCTGGGGCATCTGGGCTCTCTCGGCCGCTGCCGTGTCGGCTTGCGTGCCTCCGGAACAGCAGGCGCGGGCCGCGGCCCTGCAGATCGTGATGATCGGCGTCGGCCTCTGCCTGATCCTTCTGCTGCGCCCGCGCGGGCTGATCGGCGAGCGCCGGTCGCTGCTGTCCACACGCAAAAGCCACAAGCCTTGAGATTTTACAGGAAAACTTGACCATGACCCAGCATCCCGACCGTATCGCGCTGACACCGGAGCTTTCGATCAGCCGTATCGTCTGCGGCCTGTGGCAAGTGGCAGACATGGAAAAGGACGGCTCAACCATCGACCCGGAAAAGGGTGCCGACGCGCTGCAGGCCTATGCGCGCCAGGGCTTCGACACCTTCGACATGGCGGATCACTACGGCTCCGCCGAGATCATCACCGGTCGCTTGCTATCCCGCTACCCCGCCGGTTCGCGACCGGTCGCCTTCACGAAATGGTGCCCGGAACCTGGGCCGATGACGCGCGACGTAGTGCGCCGGGGCGTCGAGGAGCGGCTGCAGCGGCTGGGCGTCGAAAAGGTCGACCTCCTGCAGTTCCATTGGTGGAGTTTCGAACATCCGGCATGGCTGGACGCGCTGCACGAAATGCAGGCGCTGGCCGACGAGGGCCTGATCGGCGCGCTCGGCCTGACCAACTTCGACGCCGGGCACCTCGCGCTCGCGCTCGCCGACGGCATCCGGATCGCGACCAACCAGGTGTCCTTCTCACTGGTCGACCGGCGCGCTGCCGGCGCCCTCTCCGACCTCTGCCGCAAGAGCGACGTGAAGCTGCTCGCCTATGGCACGCTGTCGGGTGGCTTCTTGTCGGAGAAATGGCTGGGTCGCCCCGAGCCGACCGAGATTACCGACTGGAGCCGCTCCAAGTACAAGCGCTTCATCGATACCGCCGGCGGATGGCAGGCCTTCCAGGGCATCCTGTCGGCGGCGCAGCAGATTGCCGTAAAGCACAACGTGTCGATCTCCAACGTCGCCAGCCGCTGGGTGCTCGGCCACGAATCCGTGGCGGCGACCATCGTCGGCGCGCGTCTCGGCGAAAGCGAACACCGGGACGACAATCTCAAGGTGTTCTTCTTCGCGCTCGACGCCGAGGACCACGGCCTGCTCAACGAGGCCTTTGCGGCGACCACCCCGATCCCCGGCGATTGCGGTGACGAATACCGCAAGCCGCCGTTTCTGACCGCATCCGGCGACCTCAGCCATCACCTCGACAGCATCCCGTCGATCTATACGCCGGAACAGGTGCCTGGCCGTCCGGGCCGGACGCGGGTCTCATCGGGCTCGATCTGGGAGCCGATCGCCGGCTACAGTCGCGCCGTCCGCGTCGGTGATCGCATCCTCGTGTCCGGCACCACCGCCACCCACGGAAGCGACCGCACAGTTGCGCCCGGCGACCCCGGCGCACAGGCGACCTATATCCTCGACAAGATCGCCGCATCCATTTCCGCGCTGGGCGGCAGCATGGCGGATGTGGTGCGCACCCGCATCTACCTGAAGGATGCGAACCAGTGGGAGCCGGTGTCGCGCGCCCATGGCCGCGCCTTCGCCGACGTGTTGCCGGCCAATACACTCATCGAAGCTGGCCGGCTGGTTGGCGACTACGAGGTGGAGATCGAGGCGGAAGCGATCTGCGGCTAACCGGCAAAGAGAACGCAGACCGGGCTGCCGGTCTTGAATGGCTCGCCGACCGGTGTCAGCATGCCGGTGTCCTCATCGGTCGTGAAGACCGTCAGCGTATGGCTGTCCTGGTTGGCGGCGACCAACCAGCGTCCTGCCGGATCGATGGCAAAATCCCGGGGTGCCTTGCCACCCGTCGCAAAAATGCCGATCGGGCGGAGCGCGTCTTCCTCAGACGAGAGCTCGAAGGCGGCAATGCTGTCATGCCCGCGGTTGGAAGCGTAAAGGAACCGCCCGGTTGGGTGGATCCGGATGGCGGCGGCCGAGGACGCACCCTCAAAACCCGGTGGCAGCATCGACATTTCCCCGACAAGGGACAGGCCGTCATCGCCATAGGCATGAGTGGTCACCGTGTTGGCCTGCTCGTGCACCACATGGACGTACTGCCCGTTCGGCGAAAACACGAGGTGGCGCGGAAGCGTGCCACTGCCGACGGTGGCCACCGTGTCCGGCAGGAGGTCGATCAGACCAGCCCCGAGACGATGGCGCGCCACCTGGTCGGTCCCGAGGTCGCAGACCAGCACGTGGTCTCCGTCCGGGGTGAGAACCGCCTGATGCACATGTGGCCCCTCTTGGCGATCAGGGTTCGGCCCCTTCCCGCTCCGCTGAAGATCGGCGAAAGCGCCGGTCGGTCGGCCGCCCTTGTCCAGTTCGAAGACGACCAGATTACCGCTGACATAGTTCGAGACGAACAGCCGCCGCTCCTCGCCATCCAGCGCCACGTGACAAGGGCAGTCGCCATGCGCCGGCAGCCGGTCCGCGAGAGACATGGAGCCGGTAGCAAGATCGAGATGCAGGGCAACCACGCCGGCCCCCTCGTCTTTCGGCATTTCCTCGACCGCATAAAGCATGCTCCGATCCCGCGACAGCGCCAGATAGGTCGGATTGCGGACGTCTTCGAACATCACAAGTGGCGAGATCGCACCGGTGGTCTGATCGAAATGGAGAAGGCTCACGCCTTTGCCCTTCGCCTGCACATGGGGGAGAGAGTCCGTATAGCTGCCGACCAACAGAAGCATGCGCTTTTCTCCCTCATGCCGCACCGTGTAATGCCGGACTGTCCCTTAGCCTTTCCTGGTGGTCCGGCAAAGAGGCGGAACTCCCGCCGCATTGCCCGGTTTGGGTGGCAGGCAAGACGCCAGGAGGGAACACCATGTCCAATGCAACACAGGACGGCGAACGCGGCGAGCGCAACGACGCCACCAGCCCGACGACATTCGGCCGCTCAGTCGAAAGCCAGGCGCAGATCGCCGATGCAGAAACGCTCGCCACCGGCACCGAACCCGGCGAGGCGCTGAATGTCTACCGGCTGGTGCCCACCGCCCCTGCCAACGACCCGCGTTGGAACGGCCAACTGCCAGGCGGCGAGATTGTCGTGGCGGCCCGCACGCCCGGAGATGCGCGCATCGTTGCGGCCGGTGGCGAACTTGACTTCACCCAGACGCAGGCAGTGCCGGCCGAAGATGTGACGACGCGCAATGCAAGCCTGTTCCGCGACGAAAAGGCCTACACAGTGATTGCCGTCGAACTCGGCCGCCACGACCTTCAGCGAGGCGTGCTGGAAGGTAACATCGCGGCGGCCGACATCAAGCCTGTGCAGATCTAGAGCTTCAGCTCTTGAACAGGTCCTTGAACTGGCTGGGCTGGCAGCGGAGATACTGCGGCGCCGCCTCCACCTGGCCGCCAAGGGCGGCAGCCGCATGCCAGGGCCAGCGCGGATCGTAGAGCACCGTGCGGGCGAGCGCGATGAGGTCGGCATCGCCGGTCGCCACGATGGCCTCGGCCTGGACCGGATCGGTGATCAGGCCCACCGCAACGACTGGAATGGTCACGGCTGCCTTGACGGCGCGGGCCAGCGGCACCTGGTAGCTCGGGCTCAGCGGGATTTTCTGTTCGATGTGTAGGCCGCCGCTCGACACGTGGATCGCATCGCAGCCCTTTTCCTGCAGCCGCTGACAGAAGGCGACCGTCTCTTCAATATTGAGACCGCCCTCGACCCAATCGGTCGCGGAGATTCGGACCGTGACGGCTTTGTCCGACGGGAAGGCCTGCCGTACCGCATCGAAGACCTCCAGCGGGAAGCGCATCCGGTTCTCGAGCGATCCGCCATAGGCGTCGGTGCGCTGGTTCGACAGCGGCGACAGGAACTGGTGGAGAAGATAGCCATGTGCAGCGTGGATCTGCACCGCATCGATGCCGAGACGAGCCGACCGGACGGCCGCTTCGGCAAAGGCGTCACGAATGCGCTTCATGCCCTGCTCGTCGAGAGCGGTCGGCGCCACGTACTTCGGATTGAAGGCCACGGCCGAAGGCGCAACCGTCTGCCAGCCGTTTGTGTGATCGGGTGCGATCTGGCTTCCGCCAAGCCAGGGCCGCTCGGTCGAAGCCTTGCGGCCGGCATGGCCGAGCTGGATCGCGATCGGCATGTCGGACCAGCGGCGGATACCGTCGAGCGTCCGGCCCATGGCCTTTTCCGTGGCGTCGTCATAGAGGCCGACGTCGCCATAGGTGATCCGGCCGTCGGGCGTCACGGCGCTGGCTTCGATGGTCAGCAGCGCTGCACCGGACAGCGCAAGCTGGCCGAGATGGATCAGGTGCCAGTCGGTCATGCAGCCGTCTTCGGCCGAGTATTGGCACATCGGCGCGATGACGATGCGGTTCTTGAGCTCGAGATTGCGGACGCGCAAGGGCGTGAAAAGCTGGGGACTGGGCATGGAAGCTCCTTTGGCTGTCACCGCGCGCTGGTGCCATTGGGCTCTGGCTGCTGCGCGCAGTTCGTCCGAGCCTTGTCGCAAAAAGACGCGCCGGCATCAACGGCCTAACCTGGCAATCGTCAGGTCGCCATCAGCAGCAGCACATAGGCAAGCACGGTCAGCACCAGCCCCCGGAAGGCATAGGCGACAAACTTGTACTTCTGACGCGCGATCAAAGAAAGCACATCGGCATTCTCCAGATACTCGCGGAACAGGTAATCCACGTCGCTGCGCTGCGCTGCCAGTTCGAAGGCCGGGCGGTGCTGCGCCCAGGTGCCCCAGAAGAGCGAGGTGGACTTGTCCACATGGCGCGGCAGAACCACCAGGATGGCCGCGAGGATCGACAGCACCGAAACAAGGGCAAGCAGGGCGGACAGGATCGCCGCAATCCAGGTTCCTTCGGTATAGCGGGCCCAGGTGAAGACACCGCGTCCCTCTGTGGAGGACACCAGGAATGCCAGCATGAAGGTGAAGATGTAGGCCGCCTTCTGGTCGGAGATCTTGATCTGGTCGTAGAAGACGTCGTTGATCTTGCGGACGTGATTGAAATACTCTTCCGTGATCTCGCCGCTTGCCATCGGCATGTCGAGCATTTCGGTCGGCGCACTATCGAAGTCACTCACGGCAGCTGATCTCCTGTTCGTCCAATGTTACCCTGTTAGTACACTTGGTTGCGAAAGCAACCTCGGCGCACCCGGTGACTTGACACTTCCCAAGTTTGTGCACAGTGGTACCTCTATGGTGGGGACCCTGCGATTTATATTTGGTGCAGCGAATATGCTGCCGTATCTTGCTTGCTGTCTGGCGACGTCGGCAAGTGCCGAACCCGTGCCCCGAGCACAACCGGCAGCTGGCGCTGTGATTGCCCGCAAGACCGGCGAGGAAGTCCGGTTCATCGACGTGTCGGACTGGCGCTACGTCGACCTCAAGCAGGATCTCATCGCGGGCGACATCCTGCGCACCAACGAAACGGGCCAGCTGGCGATCCTGTTTTCGGACCGCACCCAGGTCCGGCTCGGACGCAACTCCTCGCTTGTCGTCAAGCAGATTACCGCCGGCACCAGTGCCGACACCGTGCTCCAGCTTCAGACGGGGACGATCTGGGCCCGTGCCGAACGCGGCGGAACCGGGGTCCGGGTCGAGACGCCCGCGGCTGCTGCCGCCATCCGCGGCACCGACTGGACGATGACGGTGAATGGCGCAAAGACCTCGCTCAATGTGCTCGAAGGTGCGGTCCAGCTCAGCAATGCGCAAGGCAGCGTCGACGTTGCCCAGGGCGAAGGAGCGGTCGCCTCGATCGGCCAGGCGCCGCAGAAGATCGTCATCGTCGACTCGGACGATCGGGAACAGATGCTATTCTTCCTGCCACCGCGCGAAGCCTTTGACCGCATGCCGCCGTCGGCCCAGCCCGTGTCAGCCATGCGGCGGGATGCCGACCGGATCAGAGCCATGGCGCCGGAAAGCCGAAGCCCGGAAGACTGGGTGACACTGGCCGAGGCTCAGCTTTCGCTGGAAGGCCGACAGCGCACCGCGCAGACCTTGCAGGAAATCCGCAAACTTCCGCTGTCGAAGCCTCTCACGGCGCGCGTCCGGCTGATCGACGCCATCCTTAGCGCCAGCGACGGGCGCTACGCCGAGGCTGCGAAGCTGTTCCAGCAGGCAGAGGCCGGGTTGTCCGGCGCGCGACGCGGCATCGCACTCTACGGCGGCTACTACGCTCGGGGCCTCGCCGATCCCAGCCGGACTGAACCTCTGCCGCCGCAAGTGGGAGGCCCCGACAGCGCCTTCCTACGCGCCTATGCCATCGGTTTCCTGAAGGACCTCAAGGCGGCGATTGCCGAGCTGCAGGCAGCAGAGCAACGTTTCCCGAAGGACCCGTCGCTGCCTGCCTACCGAGGATCGCTGGCGCTTCTGCTCAACGACCGGCAGCAGTCGGAAGAAGCGATCAAACGCGCCCTGTCTCTCGATCCGTCCGAGCCGACGGCGCTTGAGGCGCGCGCCCATTTCCGGTCCGGTTTCCAGGGAGACGACACCGGCGCGCTGGCGGACCTGAACGCTGTTCTCGCCATCACCCCCGGCAGCAGCAGCACCTGGAACGAGATCGGCAACATCCAGTCGGGGCGCAATGCCAACCGGGAGGCTGAAGCAGCCTACAAGACGGCCATCGCGCTCGACCCGAACGGTCCGCTGTCGCATGCGAACCTTGCCATCTTCTACCTCGACACCGGACGCGTGGAGGCGGCCAAGCGCGAGATCGATGCGGTCTTTGCGGCCGATCCCTCCTTCGACATGGGCCTTTTGGCACGCGGCCGCTATTATCTTCAGACAGGCGAGATCGACCGGGCCATCGAGGATCTTCTGGCCGGCTCCGTCGCCAATCCCGCCGTCTCGCAAGGGCAGTTGATGCTGGCCGCCGGTCTCTACGAGAAGGGCGACCGCCTCGGTGCCGATCAGGCTGTGGACAATGCGGACCGCCTCGATCGCAATGATCCGGTCATCTCCGCGCTGCGGACGGCAATTGCCATCGACGCCTATGATTCCGAAAGCGCCATCCGCAATGCCCAGGAATACCTGCGGCGGTCCAAGGCGCGCGGCGGCGACTTCACCTCGATCGGGGCCAACCAGGAAGCCGGCTCGACACTCAACGACGCCTTTCGCCTGCAGGGGCTGAACGCCTGGGGCGAATACTACAGCGATGCGGCGTTCGACCCCTTTGCCGGCACGGCCTATATCGACCAGAGCATCCGCGGCAGCGCCAACCTGTTTGCCAACAACTACTTTTACGGCGACGACGTCATCAATAACGAAAGCAACGGCAAGGCCTTCTCGTCTCTGCTGCAGGGCCTGCTTCTCGAACCGCACGTCATCTCGGGACGCTCGCGCTCCGCCAACATCCTCCAGAGACCGTTTCTCGAAGGTTCTCTCGGCGGCGGGCTCAACGCGACCGGCGGCGAGGAAGGCTCTGTTGCGACAGGCGAGCTCAAGGGCTACAGCAACCTCCCCTTTCCGATCAGCTTCTACACCAATCTCGAATGGCAAACCGTGCCGGACAGCCGCGATATCGCGGCGCTGACCGACCTCGACACGGAAAACCGCGTGCTCGACGGCAATGGCTATCTCACCATGAGCCCGACGGCCTACGACCGCTTTGTGTTTTACTTCAACCATGCCCGCAACGACTTCAGCCGTGACTTCACGACGCTCGCGGATCCGAGCGGCCCGCTCGGCTTTCCGCTGCCACCGGTGCCCTTTATCTCGCAGCAGGATCTGTCGTCGACCGTAACGAGCGCGGGTCTCGGCTGGAGCCATACGATCGCTTACCAGAACGTGGTGAACCTTGCCCTCCTCTATAACGGCATTAGCAGCCAGAGCTCCCTTCTCGGACAGTTCGATGACGGCGTCATCACCGTTCCCGTCGGTCGTAGCGACGAGGAGTTCGACCAGAAATCCTATATCGCCGCGGCGAGCCATCTCGTCGGCGCTGGCGACCTGACCTTCCGCTACGGCATCGAAGGCGGATGGATCGACGCCTCCCAGTCCCAAGCCTATACGAACCTCGTGCCGCCGCCCTTCATCGGCACGCCGTCGAGCTCCGCCTCCGCGTCCGACCGCACCACCGTAGCACGCGTCTATGTGGACCTGCTGCACGACATCACCGACGACCTGAAGGCGGAATACGCGCTGTTTGCGACACACATGGAAAGCGACGGCTCCGATACGACCCGGCTGGAGCCGCGACTGGCCGTGGCCTGGGAACCGGTGGAGGGGCAATGGCTGCGAGCGGGCTTCATGCGCAGCAGCATAGACCTCAGCACCCCCACCTTGTCGCCGATCGGCATTCTCGGCCTGCAGCCAAACGAAATCTCGGTCGATACCGATGGTTATGTGGATACCTATGCCGCACGCTGGGATGCGGAATGGACGCCGGATTTCTTCACCGCCGTGGAATACCAGCATCAGGACCTCGACAATCCCCGTATCGGCGTACCGCTGGAATCGACGCCCTATTCCACCTCCGAAGGCACCATCGACCGCGCCAGCGTCACCGCCAACCTCGTCCTCGGCCAGGGTTTCGGCCTGTCGTCCACCTTCGTCTACACCCATTCACGGGACGAAGGTGCCGCGGCGGCCATCTCGGGCGGTCCCTTGCCGTTCATTCCCCGCCTGGGCGGCCAAGTCGCGCTTACCTGGGTGAACGAGGCGAACGTCAAGGCGACCGTCGCGGCGAACTACATCGGTGAGAGGGTCAGCGATCGGGGCGTCGATCTCGACGACTACTGGACACTCGATGCAGACCTCACCTGGGAGCCATTCGGCAAGCGGTTCGAAATGACGCTGGCAGCCTACAATCTGCTGGACGAAGACATCGAGTTGAACACCGGGGTTCCCGGGTGGGGTCGTTCCTTTAAGGGCACGCTGAAGGTCAGGTTCTGATGGCAAAGCCATTCGGCATGTCCGGCCCGGGGCTGCGACGCCTGGTGAAGGGGCGCGGCGCCCAGGTGTCCGGCCTTGCCATTCTCGTGTTCCTCGCCTTGTCCTTTGCCACGCGCCTGCCCGCCTGGTCGCTGCTGGACTACCGGGCGTTCGACTACCTCTCGACCCTGCGCCTGCCGCCGGCGGCAGAGGACGCCCCGATCATCGTTGCGATCGACGAACCCTCGCTTTCCGAGATCAACCAGCAATGGCCCTGGCCGCGCAGCCTGCATGCGCGGCTGATCACTCAGTTGCGGGCGGCGGGCGCAAAGGCAATCGGCCTCGACATCATCTTCTCCGAGCCGTCCGCACCGGCCGAGGACGAGGCGCTGGCGGCCGCGGTCGGGCCGGACGTGGTGCTCGCCGGCGACGAGACGCTGGTCACTTCGGCGCAGGCCGACCAGTTCGTGCGGGTCATGCCGCTGCCCGACTTGGTGGAACGAGGCGCCATGCCGGGCATCGCTTCGGTCGGGCTGCACCGCGACGGCGTGCTGCGGCAGCTGCCGGTCTATGACGACGGCTTTGCGGCAACGCTTGCCGCCACCGCCGGCGAGGCGGTGACCCTGCCGGCCGAGGGAAGCCTCATCCAGGTGTTCGGCGGTCCCCGCAGCTACCGCACGGTCTCCTATTACCAGGCGCTCGATCCGGAGCATTTCCTGCCGCCCGGCGTGTTCAAAGATCGGATCGTCATCGTCGGCCTCAGCCTCCAGAACGCGCCCTCGATCGACCATGGCGGCGCCGACGCCTTCCCCACTTCTTTCACCGTCCACAACGGCCGGCTGACCGCCGGCGCCGAAATCCAGGCGACCATTCTCGACAACCTTAGACGGCAGTTGTCCGTGTCGGAGCCGGACGGCAAGATCCGCCAGACAGTGCTGTTCCTCAGCGTGCTCCTGGCCGCGCTTCTGGTCCGCAAGGGCACCGGGTGGGCAACGCTCGGCAGCATTGCGGCGGCAGTGGCGCTGCTCTTCCTGAGCAGTTACGTGACGCTGGCCCTCGCCCGAATGTTCGTCTCACCCCTTTCCGGATCGCTCGCAGTCGTCGCCATCGGGGCCGGGCAGGCAGCACTGGATTACGCCCAGGAACGGAAAAACAGGCGCCAGGTGACGCGCGCCTTCTCGCAATATCTGGCGCCTGCCTTGGTGGAGCAGCTGGCTCGGGATCCGGGCAAGCTGAAGCTCGGCGGGGAAAAACGCGTCCTGTCGATCCTGTTTTGCGACGTGCGCGGCTTTACCACCATCTCCGAGCAGCTGAAGGACGATCCGGAACAGCTGACCACGCTGATCAACCGGCTGCTGACGCCACTGTCCGACATCGTGATGGCCCATCGCGGGACGATCGACAAATACATCGGCGATTGCTTGATGGCCTTCTGGAACGCACCGCTTGATGACGCGGACCACGCGGTGCATGCGGTGTCGGCAGCGCTTGGCATGCTGGATGCCATGGATGCGTTGAATGAGGATCTGAAAGAGGAGGCCGCCATGGCCGGCCGGCAGCATTTTCCGCTAAAGATCGGCATCGGTATCAACACTGGCGACTGCGTGGTCGGCAACATGGGCTCGACCCGCCGCTTCGATTACTCAGCGCTGGGAGACTCCGTCAACCTTGCCGCCCGGCTGGAGGGCACGTCAAAAAACTACGGCGTGTCGTTGCTTCTGGGAGAGGAGACGGCGCGACAGGTGTCGCAGATCCATCCCGTGCTGGAGCTCGACCGCATCACGGTCAAGGGGCGAACTGCGGTGTCACCGGTCTTTACGGTTGCGACCGCAGCCCACGAGACAGTTCTCGCCCGTCACGCGGCCTTTCTAGAGGCTCGCTATGCCAGCGACGTGCTGGTGCAGCAATCCTTGGCCCGAGAACTGCTGAAGGATCTTCCGCAGCTGGAGGCCTATTACCGGCAGTATGCCGGTGCGGCCGTGCTTTAGTCCCTAATGGAACAGGAGCCGCCTATTCAAGCGGCCCCCTTACAACAATTGCCCGAAGTGGCTTACTTCATGCAGCCGCCGCTCGCCATGTTCTGGTTGGTCGAAGCGCCGTCCTGGCCGGCCTTGTTGAGATCGCAGGCGTTGCTCGGCTGGCTCGTCGCGGGCTGGCTGGTGTCCGACTGCGTGCTGCCCGTCGCGTTCTGATCGGTGGAGCCGCCCGTTCCGCCGGTCGCACCCGAGGCAGGATCGACGCTGCCCGGGCCGCTGGTTGCACCCGTTGCGCCGCCAGCGGCATTGCCGCTGCTTTCCGCACCCGTTACGGCGCCGCCCGCTTGGGCTGCCGCAATACCGGCGGTCATCAGAAGGGACGCTACCGTGGCGATGATCAGATTGGCTTTCATGGGAAATCTCCTTTTCACATTCCCCAACGGCCCGCATGGTGGAAAGTTGCCGCGCGGCTGTCCCGTGTGTGCTTTGACCACGCGACAGCTGCCGCTCCGCACCGCCTAACAGATGGGGGGATGGGAACCTTGTGCTCAGGCCGTGGTTACTGAACCGTCACCGACAACCACGCGCCTTACTCCAACCGACGCGAGCATCATGCCCAAGAATGCCATCATCGCTATACTCGGCCTTGCTATCATCGTGCTCGTGGCGGGCTTCCTGATGCGGGGTCCAAACCAGCCTGCCGGAACAGGGACGTCTCTCGCCCCGGCTCCGTCGAACGGGCAGACGGCTACCAACGGCCCGCCGCCACCTGCTGCTGCTCCGCGCAATTAGTTGAGACATGAAGGACGGCGACGGGACCGCCGCGAACGAGAGTGTGCGGAAGTTACCGCCCGGATCTGAACGATCCTGATCTCCTGTTGCCTCCCTCCACACCTGCTTCCAGACCAAAGAGCGCCTATGACCCGTACCAAATCCGTTTCCGCCGACCCATCCTTCGAGCACCTTGCGGAAAGCCTTGGCGTCGCGGCGCAGTATGAGTTGGAAGGCGAGGTCCGGAAGGTTCCGCTGTCGACCCGAAAGGCCATGCTGGCCGCCATGGGTATCGCCTCGAAGGACGACCTGCCGGGTGGCATCAAAATGTCGCCACCCAAAATGGTGGTTCCGGACGGCGCCCGCTGCTACCTGCCTTCGGTCCTGGAGACCTCGCCCGTCTGGGGCATTGCGGCACAGGTCTATGAGCTCAACTCGGCCCGCAACTGGGGCATCGGCGATCTGGAGGATATCCGCTCGCTCTGCGACATCGCCGCAGAGGCCGGGGCTGATTTTATCGGGCTAAGCCCGCTGCACGCCCTCTTCCTGGCCGAACCGGAGCGTTGCAGCCCTTACTCGCCTTCCAACCGGTCGTTCCTCAACCCGATCTATCTGGCTCTGGACAAGCTGCCCGGATTTGATGCCAGCCTCGCGGATTATGCTCACCTGTCTGACCTGCGTGCACGCGATTTTGTCGACTACACTTCTGTCACCGAGGTGAAGCTTGTGGCGCTACGGACGCTCTGGTCCCGCTGGACAAACAATGCAGACGAACCGGCGCCTTACTCCCAGGCAGCATTCGCAGAGTTCAAGCGCGATGGCGGCGACGCGTTGTACGGCCACTGCTTGTTCGAGACGCTGTCCTTCGAGATGGTAAAGGGAGGCCACGGAAGCGGATGGCTCGACTGGCCGCAGGATTACCGCGACAGAAACAGCCCAGCCGTCAAAGCCTTCGAGGAAGGCCATGCAGAGGAACTGGATTTCTTCCTCTGGCTGCAGTGGCTGATGAACGTGCAGCTGGCCGAGCTTGCCAGCCACGCTGAAACAGTCGGGTTGAGACTCGGACTGTATTTCGACTTTGCCGTGGGCGAGGTACCTGACGGCTCCTCCACCTGGGCGACACCCGACCTCGTGCTTGCGGACCTGCGCATCGGCGCTCCACCGGATTTCTTCAGCGAAACCGGCCAGGACTGGGGCCTGGTCCCGCTATCACCGGAGGCCCTGCGCGAGCAGGAGATGCGCCCCTACCGCGATCTGCTGGAGCGCACCATGCGCTATGCCGGAGCGTTGCGGCTCGACCACGCCATGGGCATATGGCAGCTGTTCGTGATGCCGCAGGGCGCGTCGCCCAAGGAAGGTGGCTATCTCCGCTACCAGTTCGAAGACATGGTGCGGGTGATAGCCGACCTTTCCACCGAAACCCGAACGGTCATGATCGGCGAGGATCTGGGCAACGTTCCGGATGGTTTCCGTCCGGCCATGGATGAAACCGATATCCTCGGCTACCGCGTTCTTTATTTCGATGCGGATCCGGACAGCTTCGATCCGGCCGCGCTGACGCAGAAGGCACTCGCCTGCCTGTCGACGCACGATCTGCCGCCGGTGATCGGCTGGTGGGCCAATAGCGATATCCGGTTCGGCGAGGACCAGGGCCTGTACGATGCGGCCAAGGTGGCGTCGATGCTGGAGGACCGGGAGAAGCGCAAGCGCAGCCTTCTGGATGCGGCCGGCGTGCCGGCGACCGAGGCGGACCCGACGGATACGACGTTGTCAGAAGAGGTTGTCGTCGAGCTTCACCGCCTGCTGGCCCGCTCTGCAAGCAGTCTGGCTGCCGTCCGGCTGGCCGATCTCAGCGGCGAAGAACGCTCATCCAATATTCCCGGAACCTCCACCGAGTATCCGAACTGGCGCGCCAGGCTTCGGCTGCCGCTGGAGGACCTGCCGCGCTTCGCCCTGATGACAAAGATTACGGCGGCCATGCAGGCAGAACGGCCAAAGGCCTAGAACTCCGCGTCAGTTGCGAAGAACGGTGCAGGCGCCGCCGGCCTTCTGGATCTGCCGGCATAGGTCGGCTGCTTCCGCCCGGGTTGGTCTTCCAATCCTTGCTGCATACCGCGGGCGATAGCCGAAGTTGCCGCCCTTTTGGCGCACGAGGATAGCGCGCTCGTCGTTGAGCGGTGCCGGCAGCCGGGCGATCACCGAGAGGAAGAGCCGGCTCGCGATCGCCGGCCTGCGGTGCGCGGCAAGTTGTACGCCCCAGGGAGCCCAGTCCGCCGAGCCGATGAGCACGGGCTCATCGAGCCTCCGGGTCATGGCGAGCTCCACGCAGCTTTCCGTAAACGGCTTTGCGGTATCGAGCGGCGGCGCGGGCGGTTCCTGGACGCCCTGCTTCCAAGTCTCCACCGGATAGCCGGTAATGGCAAAAACATAGTCCCGCGTCTGCAGCGGCAGGCCGCCGCCGCCGAGATAGCCGGACAAGCCACCTTCGCCCGCGTTATAGGCTGCGGCCGCAAATCCCCAATTGCCAAAGCGGTCGTGCAGCTCCCGCAGGTAGCGGGCCGAGGCAAACAGGGCAGTGGCAGCGTTGAAACTGTTGTCGAGCCCGCGCATCCGCGCGGTGGATGGCATGAACTGGGCGATGCCCTCGGCGCCTTTCGGGCTGACCGCATCGGGGCGGAAGAGGCTTTCGCGCCAGATCAGCCGGGCGAAATAGTCCGGCGGAACCTCGCTTGCGGACGCCGCCTCTCCCATCACCACGCACAGATCCTGATGAAAGCTCTTGGCGCGGATGCAGGCGGCAGGGCGACCACCTTCGGCAGGTGCCTCGAACAGACAGGCCGTCTCGTCTGACTTTTCCCGTTGCGGCTCTGATGCCTGCTCCGCGGCCTGCAGCCTTGCCGGATCGCCGAGTGTAGCAACCACCATCAGGCTTGCGCAGAGAAACTGCAGGATCGATCGGGACTGTCTGGGCGTGGTGCGTCTGGCAGACATGATCCGGCTTGCTTCTTTCCTCACCCCGTTCGGGCGCTGCAGAAATGCGGAGGGAGCCGCCCGGTTCCGATGTCTATCGGCCGGCCCCGCCGGATGCCCGGCTTTCAGCCCTTTTCGCGACTGGATGGATTATGCTTTTCCAGATGCAGCAGCAAGCCGCTGTGATCCCTGCCGCCGCCGCCCTCGTTCACGAAAGCCTGG
This sequence comes from Hyphomicrobiales bacterium, assembly GCA_900472675.1. Lineage (GTDB taxonomy): Bacteria > Pseudomonadota > Alphaproteobacteria > Rhizobiales > Rhizobiaceae > Neorhizobium. The sequence continues at coordinate 326,905 of UCJA01000010.1, read as the reverse complement.
AATTCATCCCGGACCATGGCGGTCAGCGGCAGGTCCAGCGACAGCGTGTCGGCAAGGGCTGCCACGGCATTGAGGTCCTTGAGCTGGTTTGCGGACGCGCCGCCCGGCTCGAAATCGCGCCGGATCATGCGGTCGCCGTGAAGATCGAGGATTCGGCTTTCGGCAAAGCCGCCGCGGATCGCAGTGCGGAAGGCTTCGCGCGATGCGCCGCCCGCTTCGACCAGAACCATGGCCTCGGCGAGAGCGCCGATGGTGATGGCAACGATCTGCTGGTTGGCGAGCTTGCACACCTGGCCCGCACCGCTTGGGCCGACGTAGGTGACGCGGCCCAGGGCTGCGAACACGTCGCCGAGTTCGTCCACCAGTTCAGCATCACCGCCTGCCATGATGGCAAGCGTACCGGCTGCAGCGCCGGCCGTGCCGCCGGACACCGGTGCATCGAGGCTGCGAATGCCGCGCTGGGCAAGCTTTTGCGCATTGTCGCGGGCGATCGGCGGCGCAATCGAGCTGCAGTCGACCACGGCCGCGCCCTTGGACAGCGCATCGGCCACACCCTTGTTGAACAGAACTTCCGCCACGGCGTCGCCGTTGGTGAGCATGGTGAAGACGACATCGATGTCCTGCACCGCTTCAGCCGGGGATGGTGCGTGGATTGCGCCCTCGGCTACCAATCCCGCCGCCTTGGCGGGATCACGGTTCCAGACTGTGACGGAAAAGCCCGCCTGAATCAGCCGGCGCGCCATCGGCGCCCCCATCAGGCCGGTGCCCAGGAAAGCGATCCGGCGCGTGGCCTTGCTGTCGGTTGCAGCGCTCACAGCTGACCTCCCAGCTCGTCCTCTATATGGACGCGGATGATCTCGTCGAAGTTCTGCTCCGCGGTAAAGCCGAGTTCGGTCGCCCGCTTGGCTTCAAACCCGGGCGCCCAGCCCGCAACCATTTTCATGATCATCTCGTCCGGCTTGCGGCGGATCAGCCGCACCGCCTTTTCGCCGGCCACACGGCGCAAGGCCTCGATCTGCTCCCCGACCGTGGCGCTGACGCCTGGCATGGAGAGACTGCGGCGGGAGCCGATCCGCTCCAGGTCGATGGTCGCACCGTGGATGAGGTAACCGACCGCCGAGCGCGGCGACGTGTGCCAGTGGCGCACGTCCTCCGGCACCGGCAGAACGGCCTCCTGCCCGATCAGGGGCTCGCGCAGGATGTTGGAAAAGAAGCCGGAGGCGGCCTTGTTGGGCTTGCCCGGACGGATGCACACCGTCGGCAGCCGGATGCCGATGCCATCGAAGAAGCCGCGTCGGCTGTAGTCCGCGAGAAGGAGTTCGCAGATCGCTTTCTGGGTGCCGTAGCTGGTGAGCGGCGTCAGGTGGAAATCGTCCGGAATGGGGAAAGGCAAGGGTGCGCCGACCACGGCGATCGACGAGGTGAAGACGACGCGGGGCTTGTAGCCATCCTCGCCATTTAAAAGGCGGATGGCATCGAACAAGTGACGCGTGCCATCGAGATTGATCCGGTAGCCCTTTTCGAAATCGAGCTCGGCTTCGCCGGAAACGATGGCGGCAAGATGGAAGATCACGTCCGGGCGCGAGGCGATCAGCGTCTCGGCCTGTCCCGGCTCGGAGACGTCAACCTCCAGAGCCTCGACCGTTCCGTTGAACCCGTCCGGATGGTCCGGCTTGATCACGTCGACCAGCGTCATCTTCTCGACCGGACGACCGTTGAGGCCCTGATCGGACACCAGCCGCGCCGTGAGTTTGCGGCCGACCATGCCCGCAGCGCCAATCACCAGAATATGCATTTTCCATCCTCCCGTGGCCCTGTCCGTCGTTGATGCGGACAGACGAATTTCAGCTTGTAGGGTTGTCTGATAACCTTATATGGTGGACTTGAAAACAAAGAATTTGCTGCCGAAGCCGGAAGCGACCTGGCCCCAACGACAGCCGCATCGAGGGAACTCCCATGCTTGACCAGACCAGTGCCATCGTGGAGCATCGTCTCGCCCTGCGGACAGCGCTCGGAGAGGATATGGTCCTCACTGACGCGGCAGAGATACTGCGCTACTGCCGTGACTGGCACGGCGATGTGACGACCGGCGCAGTCGCCGTCATCCGCCCGCGCTCCACCGCCGATGTTGCCGCAGCTGTGCGCCTCTGTCACCAGATGCGGCTCGCGATCGTTCCGCAAGGGGGCAATACCGGCCTCGTGCTTGGCGCCATTCCGGACCAGCCGGACGCCCAGGTGGTGCTGAGCCTTGAGCGGATGAATGCCATCCGTCGCATCGACGCCGACGATTTTTCAGCCGTGGTCGAGGCCGGCTGCATCCTTTCGGAACTCAAGGACGCCATCGCCAACAAGGGCATGTTCTTTCCGCTGGCGCTCGGGGCGCAGGGAAGCTGCCGGATCGGCGGCAACGTCTCCACCAATGCGGGCGGCATCAATGTGCTGCGCTACGGCATGACGCGCGAGCTGGTGCTCGGCCTCGAGGTCGTGCTGCCCGATGGCACAGTGTTCGACGGGCTGACGACGCTGCGCAAGGACAATCGCGGCATCGATCTCAAGCAGCTGTTCATCGGCGCCGAGGGGACGCTCGGCATCATCACGGCGGTCTCGGTCAAGCTCACCCCCTACCCCGATCATGTCGCCACCGCGCTTTTAGGCCTCGCCTCGCTGGAGGACGCGATCACGCTGTTCCGCCGGGCACGGCGCGACTGCTGCGACCTGATGTCCGCCTTCGAATTCATGCCGCCGCTGGCCTTCACCCTGGCGCGGGAGGCGATGCCTGACCTGCCGATCCCCATCCCGGCCCATTACCCGGCCTATGTGCTGATGGAGATCTCGGGCAGCGGGCTCGTCGATATCGACGACCTGATGCAACGTTTCCTCGAAGCGGTGATGACCGACGGACTGGTTGTCGACGGTACGATCGCCGCCTCGCAGGCGCAGGCGAGAAACCTCTGGCTGATCCGCGAAGGCATGAACGAGGGACAGGCCAAGCGCGGCTCGCACATGCGCTCGGATGTCTCCGTGCCGCTGTCGCGCCTGGCCGACTTTGTGGCGGAGGCGGAAGCGGCGATCGCAGCAGCGCTTCCCGACTGCACCAGCATCTCCTACGGTCATGTCGGTGACGGCAATGTGCATCTGAACGTGCTGCCGCCCGACGACATGACGGGCGACGAGCGCGCCGAAGTCATCTACGCATCGAAAAACGTGCTGAACGAGGTCGTCGACCGGTTTTCCGGCAGCATCAGCGCCGAACATGGCATCGGCCGGCTCAAGCGGTCCGATTTCGAGGACCGGCTGCCGGACACCCGGCGCGCATTGCTGATGGCGGTCAAGCGGGCCATCGATCCGGATCTGGTGATGAACCCCGGATGCCAGTTGAGTTTTCCCCAGATCTCGTAGAAAGACGGCGAGACCAAACGGACGGATATGGGCGTGGCGGACTTCAATCAGATCAGGCGAGGCGAGCACCTGCCGGAGCGCGTCGCGACGCAGATCGGCAAAGAGATCAGCGAAGGCCGCATCGCGCCGGGCGACAAGCTGCCGACCGAGCACCTGCTGTCAAAAACCTTCGGGGTCAGCCGCTCGGTCGTGCGGGAGGCGATTGCGCAACTGCGCAACGAAGGCCTGGTAGAGACGCGACAGGGCGTCGGCGCCTTTGCAACCGATATGGAGCGCCGCCAGTCGATCCGCATCGAGCAGGACAATCTGTCGGACCGGGTAAGCTTCGGAAGCCTGTTCCAGCTGCGGCTGCCGCTCGAGATCGAAGCCGCGGGTCTGGCGGCCATCCATCATACGCCCGAGGATATTGCACGGCTGGACGAGACGCTGGGGCGGATGTCCGGCGCCGAGCGATGGACGAACGAGGGCATCATTGCCGACCTTGCGTTTCACCGGCAGGTGGCCGCCGCCACGCAGAACGAATACTTCCTCATGTTCCTGGGCTTCGTCGCCGAACGCATTCATCTCGCCATCAACGCGGCCCGAGAGACGGCCGTGCTGGAGGAGATCGTCGAAATCACCATTGCCGAGCATGTCGCCATCCGCGACGCAATTGCGTCCGGCGATCCGTCGCGCGCCCGCAGCGCGATGCGGGACCATCTCGTCGGCGCAGCCGCGCGCATCGACCTCAGCCTCGACATCTTCTAGTCGCAGCGGCAAGAGCGGACGCGATCTCTAATAGATCGATCCATTGTTTGTGGAATGGCACTTCGCAGGCGCTGGACATGTGCAAAAACTGCAACTACAAGAAAATCGGGAGTACTTGTCAGACATCCTGACAATGAGGAATTTCAGAGCCCAGGCTCTGCATGAGGAGGAGCGCGCGGTGAACACCGAGCACGTATTGACACCCGAAATGATCTTGCCGGAACAGGCTTCCGCATCCCTGCTGGTTGGCCGCGTCTGGTCAAAGACCGAGGGTGGTCCCTGCCCTGTGCTGCTGGACGCAGCCTCCGGGCAGGTGCTTGACCTCTCCACGCTTGCTGCCACGCTGTCGGAGCTCCTTGAACAGGAGAACCTCATCGCGGCTCTTCAGGATCGCGCGGGCTTTGCAGCGCTTGGGACGCTGAGCGCATTCCTGGATGGTAGCGCGGGCGAACTGCTTGCCCCTTGCGACCTGCAGGCAATCAAGGCCGCCGGCGTCACCTTTGCCGACAGCATGCTGGAGCGGGTGATCGAGGAGCAGGCCAAGGGCGATCCGCTCCGCGCCCAGGACATCCGCAAGCGCCTGGCGCCGGTACTCGGCGACAGCTTGCGCGGCCTGGAAGCGGGCTCGGAAAAGGCCGCCGAGGTCAAGGCGCTGCTGCAGGACATGGGCCTCTGGTCGCAGTACCTGGAAGTCGGCATCGGCCCGGATGCCGAGATCTTCACCAAGGCCCAGCCCATGTCGGCGGTCGGCTGCGGTGCGAAGGTCGGCATCCATGCGAAGTCGCACTGGAACAACCCGGAGCCGGAAGTCGTGCTCGCTGTGACGTCGAAGGGCCAGATCGTCGGCGCGACCCTCGGCAATGACGTCAACCTGCGCGACTTCGAAGGTCGTTCCGCCCTGCTGCTCAGCAAGGCGAAGGACAACAATGCCTCTTGCGCGATTGGCCCCTTCATTCGCCTGTTCGACGGAAGCTTCACCATCGACGACGTGAAGTCCTGCGAGATTTCGCTGTCGGTCAAGGGCGCCGAAGGCTTCGAGATGACGGGTGTCAGCCCCATGAAGGCGATCAGCCGCACGCCGGAAGAGCTTGTCGGACAGTTGCTTAACGACAACCACCAGTATCCGGACGGAGCCGTTCTCTTCCTGGGCACGATGTTTGCGCCGACCAAGGACCGCCGCGGTGCGGGCCTGGGCTTCACTCATGAAATCGGCGATGTCGTCGAGATTTCCAGCCCGAAACTCGGCCGGCTGATCAACCGCGTCGATCACAGCGCCAACTGCCCCGCATGGACCTTTGGACTATCTGCACTGATGAAGAACCTCGCCCAGCGCGGACTTCTGTAAACAAGATTTGGGGAGGGGGACAATGCAGAAAACAATCGATATCTTTTTCAAATTCCTGGAGTGGCTGCTGATCTTCATGCTGTCGGTCATGGCGATCATGGTGTTCACCAATGTGGTGCTGCGCTACGCTTTCAACTCGGGTATGTCCGTGTCCGAGGAACTGTCGCGCTACTTCTTCGTCTGGCTGTCCTTCATCGGCGCTGTGGTCGCCTTTCGCGAGCATGGCCACCTTGGCGTCGAAAGCGTCGTGGCGCTGTTCGGCCGCAAGGGTCGTCTCATCTGCATGATCGTGTCGAACATCATCATTTTGGCCTGTTCGCTCATCTTCTTCTGGGGCACCTGGCAGCAGTACGACATCAACGCCAGCATGACGGCGCCCGTGACCGGCATCTCGATGATCTGGGTCTACGGTGTCGGCCTTTTCAGCGGTGGCGGATTGGCGCTGATCTCGCTCGAACGCCTGGTCCGATGCCTGACCGGCCGGGTCACCGAAGAGGAAATTCGGATCTTTGCCGGTGAAAACATGACGATCGAGCAGCTGGCGGAGCGCACCTGATGACACTCATCGTCTTTATCGTCTCGCTTCTCGGTGCCATGGCGGTCGGCGTTCCGGTCGCGTTCTCGCTGATGTTCTGCGGCGTCGTGCTCATGTGGTACATGGACATGTTCAACACCCAGATCATCGCCCAGAACATGATCGCCGGCGTCGATACCTTCACCCTGCTTGCCATTCCCTTCTTCATCCTGGCCGGCGAACTGATGAACTCGGGCGGCCTGTCGCGCCGCATCATCGACTTCGCCATCGCCTGTGTCGGCCATATCCGCGGCGGCCTCGGCATCGTCGCGATCATGGCAGCCGTCATCATGGCCAGCATCTCCGGCTCGGCTGCTGCCGATACGGCAGCGCTTGCCGCCATCCTCATTCCGATGATGGCCAAGGCCGGCTACAACGTGCCGCGCTCGGGTGGCCTGATCGCTGCCGGCGGCATCATTGCGCCGATTATCCCGCCGTCGATGGCCTTCATCGTGTTCGGTGTCGCGGCCAACGTGTCGATCACCCAGCTCTTCCTCGCCGGTATCTTCCCGGGCATCCTGATGGGCGTGGCTCTGGTCATCGCCTGGCTGATCACCGTGCGGAAGGACAATGTCCAGCCGCTCCCGAAGGTCCCGATGAAGGAACGCCTGAAGGTGAGCGGTCGCGCCGCCTGGGCGCTCGGCATGCCGGTGATCATTCTCGGCGGCATCAAGGCCGGCATCATGACGCCGACCGAAGCCGCCGTGGTTGCTGCCGCCTATGCCCTGTTCGTCGGCATGGTGATCTACCGCGAACTGAAGCCGAGCGAACTGCCGCACGTCATCCTGCGGGCCGCAAAGACCACGTCTGTCATCATGTTCCTGGTGGCCGCAGCGCTGGTCTCCTCATGGCTGATCACCGCCGCCAACATTCCGGCTGAAATCGTCGGCTACATCGAACCGCTGATCGACCGCCCGATGCTCCTGATGTTCGCCATCATGATCCTCGTGCTCGTCGTCGGCACGGCGCTCGACCTGACCCCGACCATCTTGATCCTGACGCCGGTGCTGATGCCGATCGTCAAGCAGGCGGGCATCGATCCGGTCTATTTCGGCGTGCTGTTCATCATGAACAATTCGATCGGCCTTATCACCCCGCCAGTCGGCGTGGTGCTGAACGTGGTCAGCGGCGTGGCCCGGATCCCGCTTGGCAAGGTCACGGCCGGTGTCTGGCCTTTCCTGATCGCCGAAACGATCGTGCTTTTCCTGCTGGTCCTGTTCCCGGATCTCGTTCTCGTGCCTGCACAATGGCTCCGTTAAACCGTCTCACACACATCCATGGGAGGATACTATGAGAAATCTGCTACTCGCCACCACTGCCCTTGCAATCGCATGCTCGGCTGCCGCACCGGCCTTCGCCGACTTCAAGTCGCGTAACATCCGCGTCTCCAACGGCATCAACGCCGACCACCCCGTCGGCAATGGCATCAAGGCCATGCAGGCCTGCCTCGACGAGAAGTCCGGCGGCAAGATGAAGCTGACGGCCTTCTGGGGCGGCGCGCTCGGCGGTGACCTTCAGGCAACTCAGGCGCTGCGTTCCGGCGTGCAGGAAGCCGTCGTCACGTCCTCGTCGCCGCTGGTCGGCATCGTACCGGCGCTCGGCGTGTTCGACCTGCCCTTCATGTTCGCTAATGCCCAGGAAGCCTACAAGGTGCTGGACGGCAAGTTCGGCGACATGATGAACCAGAAGCTCGACGCAGCTGGCCTCGTCAACCTCGCCTACTGGGAAAACGGCTTCCGTAACCTGTCGAACTCCGTTCGCCCGGTCACCAAGTGGGAAGACTTCTCGGGGATGAAGGTTCGCGTCATGCAGAACAACATCTTCCTCGACACCTTCCAGAACCTCGGCGCCAACGCGACGCCGATGGCCTTCGGCGAAGTCTTCTCGGCGCTTGAAACCAAGGCGATCGACGCCCAGGAAAATCCCTATGTGACGATCGACACCTCGAAGTTCTTCGAAGTCCAGAAATACGTCACCGAGACCAACCACGCCTACACGCCCTTCCTTCTCCTGTTCTCCAAGGCGATCTTCAACACCTATGCGCCCGAAGAACAGACAGCCCTGCGCGAATGCGCCGTGGTTGGCCGCGATGTGGAGCGCCAGGTGATCGGCGACCTCAACAAGAAGTCGCTCGAGAAGATCAAGGCTGCCGGCCTGCAGGTGAACACCCTGTCTGCGGAAGAACAGCAGCGCATCCGCGAGAAGTCCATGGTCGTCTACGAAAAGCACAAGACAGAAATCGGCCCAGACGTGGTCGACGCTATCCTGGCCGACCTGAAGCAGATCCGCGGCAAGTAGGCGATCAGAGCGTCACGAAAAATGAAGGCCAGCGGCACCCGCCGCAGGCCTTCTTTCTTTTGTGCGATGCCCGGACTATTCGGGGATTGCCGGCAGCACCTTGTCCCGCTTCTTCAGTGTCTGTTCGCGGATGAAGATGAACAGGCCGGACGCGATGATCAGCGCGGCACCGACCATCATGGTGAGCCGCGGCATATCGCCGAAGAACAGCCATCCGAACACCACCGCCCAGAGCAGGAGCGTGTACTGCAGCGGGGCGACGGTCGCGGCGTCCGAGATTTTCAGGGCGCGGTTGACCAGCATATGAGCCGCCATGGCAACGATCCCGAGCAGGGCCAACAGCAGAAGGTCGCGGGTCGAGGCGATCGGCGACCAGTCTGTCGGTGCAAAGAGAAGACCGGCAAGTCCTGCCCCACCCACCTGGAAGAACACCAGCGTGCTGTCCGGCGTTCCGCGCAGGAAGCGGCCGGAGATCAGCATGAAGGCGAAGGCGGCACTGCCGACGATGGAGATGATCGCCGGCATGGTGAACATCGCGCTCGAGGGCTCCAGCGTGATCAGGACGCCGACGAAGCCGACCGCAATGGCGCTCCAGCGCCGCCAGCCGACCTTTTCACCGAGCAGGAAGGGCGACGAAGCGGCGACATAGATCGGTGCCGCGAGCCAGTAGGTCATCACGTCGGCAAGCGGCAGGTAGGCGACCGCGTAGTAGAAGCAGAAGACCTCCGCCGTCGAGAACACGACGCGGGCAAACTGCATCCACGGGCGTTCCACATGGCGCAGGTTCTGCCATCCGGCATGCCAGACCATGGGCACCAGGATCAGCATGGCGGCAAAGCTGCGCAGGAACACCACCTGGCCAAGCCCGTAGTTGGCCACCAGCCATTTGCCCATGGCGTCATTGAGCGCAAACATCAGCATGCCGAGAAGCATCAGCATGGGACCGGCAGTGGACAGGGCGCGGCCGGGTGCAGTGGGAGATGGAAGGGTCATGGCGGGGGGATCTCAGAGAGCGGAGGCGTCCGACAGACGTCGGGTGACGGTGAAGGCGCGGTCGAGCTCGGGGTTGAGCTCCATGCCGAGACCGGGACCGGGCGGGACGGTGATCATGCCGTTCTTCACCTCCGGCAGCGCCGTCACCAGATCCCGGTACCAGGTCTTGTAGAAGGCGCGTACGCTTTCCTGGACCAGCGCGTTCGGGGCATTCAGCGACAGGTGGGTCGAGGCGCACAGCACCACCGGGCCGGTACAGTCGTGGGGTGCGACCGGCAGATGCCAGGCTTCCGCCATGGAAGCAATCTTGCGGGCTTCCGACAGGCCGCCGCACCAGGAAATGTCGAGCATGACAATGCCGGCGACGCCGGTTTCCAGATAGTCTCGGAAACCCCAGCGGCTCGCCAGCGTTTCGGAGGCCGAGATCGGCGCTGGCGAGACTTCCGCGTAGCGCTTGAGGCTGGACAGGCTGTCCATCTTGATCGGATCTTCGTGCCAGAAGGTCTGGTAGGGCGTCAGCGCCTTGGCGATCTGCATGGCCGGCAGCAACTGCCACATGGAATGGAACTCGACCATGATGTCCATCTTGTCGCCGACCGCCTTGCGGATCTTCTCGAAGGGTTCCAGCGCCACCTTCAGATCCGGCATGGAGATATACTGCCCGCGGGTCTTTTCCGCAGCGGCGTCGAACGGCCAGATCTTCATCGCCGTGATGCCCTCTTCGAGCAGCGATTGCGCCAGTTCGTCGGCATTGTTCAGGAAGCCGTTGAGGTCGTCATACGCCGTGCCGCCGGTCAGCCCGTAGTTGACCGTCGACTGGCCCGTCGCCTTCTTGATGTATTCCGTGCCGGCGCAGGTATTGTAGGTGCGGATTTCCTTGCGGCTGAAGCCGCCGAGCAGTTGCGCGATCGGCTGGCCGGTCGCCTTGCCGAAAATATCCCAGAGCGCGATGTCGAAGGCGGAATTGCCGCGCACTTCGGCGCCGGAGGAGCGGAAGCCCACATAGCCGACCAGATCCTGTGCCAGGAGGTCGATCGCCAGCGGATCGCGGCCGATGACACGCGGCGCCACATATTCATGGATGTAGCTCTCGACGGTGGCGGCGCCGAAGAAGGTCTCGCCAAGCCCGGTCAAACCCTCGTCCGTGTGCACGAGCACCCAGAGCAAGTTCGGGCGCTCCGCCACCCGCACGGTTTCGATTCCGGTAATCTTCATGTGCTCGTCTCCTCCTGATTCACCGTGAGGTTTTATCAGGTCGACGCCCCGGATGCTGCCGTGAAAGGGCAATTCGCGTTCTTTTTCAAACACGAAATCGGTTCTGCACGCATCAAAAAGTCGTCGGCGGACCCTGCGGCCCGCCGACAGAAGGTTCTAGGAGCGCTTCTTCATCACGCCATAGACGATGTTGCGGTTCTTGCCGAAGAACACCTTCGACTCGTACTCACCGTCCGGATCGCAGGCGTGGACGATCTTCCACATGTCGGCTTCCGACCGCAGCAGCAGCTGCCAGTTCATGAAGGTCTCGATGTAGCCGTCCACCAGGATCGGGTAGGAATAGTTCGCGAACAGGAAAGTGCCGTTCGGCTTCAGCATGTCCAGGCAGCGCTGGGTCAGCTTGATGGCGACCTTGTCGACGAGATAGTCGTAGAGGCCCGAGGCGTAGACCAGATCGAACTGGCCAGGATGCTGGCGCCCGGTCAGGATGGCACGGACGGAGCCGTCGATGGATTCGACCGCGGTGCCCTGGTAGTCGCGGGCAATCGTGGCGATGCTGACCGGATCCTGGTCAAGGGCAACCCAGCGCTTGAGCCGCTTTTCACGGTAGGCGACCGAATATTCCGCTTCGCGCAGATGGCCTGCCGCGACGCTGAGTACTTCCGTACCCGGGCCGATGGCATCAGCCACTTCGTCGACCTGGGCGGCGAGAATGTCGCGCCGGTCCCAGTTGGCAAGCGATGACGGTGCCGTGCTGGTGTATTCGAACAGGGCGCGACCGAGATCGGTGGCACGGGCCACATCCTCGGCGACGCTTTCATGGCGGTAGATGAAGTCGAGCAGCCGGGCATCGCCCGAATAGCCGCGCGGCTTGTCCCAGGACCAGCGGGTCAGCGGGTCCTGCAGAAAATATTCCGCAACCGGATGCTCCTGGATGAACGGCACCAGTTCCTGCCAGACGCGGGCAGGCAGCCTTCCGCGGATCTCGTGGAGCGACATCGTCACCCGATCGATAGCCTTGGTCGGATCGCTGCCCCGTTCAAACTGCTGGCGTGCAAGCTCCAGCAACAGTGCAATTTCGCCTCGCCCGACGGCAAGGTGCTCGTCGAAACGCTCTTCTCTTTCAGCACCGAGTTCGGCAGCAATTGCTGCCGGCGTGATCAGGCTGTGGCCGTCGAATTCCATCTTCATTTGGCTCATATGAGATTTCCCCGTCATATGATGAGACACTTACGGGGACGCAGTGTCTTGGGTCACTGCCATTCCCGTAAAATTGATCTTATCGAGAAACTTTTTGTTAACCATCAGTTTCCTTAGTAGGCTTCGGAAATCATGAATCTTGGTAAATTTAACCAGATGTAATCGTAGCCCCTCTAATTGGGTGGGATAAGCGCATGGCTCGTACCCTCGAGGGATGGGGAGGCATGTGCATTCAACAACCGGGGGCGAAGGCAGCGATGCCGTCCGCCGGACCGGGAGCCGATAGGACAGTGCATGAGGCACACGTTTGCCGAGACGGTTGAGACAGATCTGCAGGAGAAACTGCAGAGACCGTCGGCGCATCAGCTTCGCCGCCTCTATGAGGTGAATGACGAAGCGGTACGGAAGAAGGCGACACGGCAGGGGCTGTGGATCGCGGTTGCCGTCTACATCCTGTTTTCCGTAAACGACATCCTGCTGATCCCTGACGTCGCTGCCTATGCGGTTGCAGCGCGCGTGCTGCTCGGAACAGCAGCGCTGATCCTTCTCGAAACGCAGATCTACCGGAATGTCGCCATCAAGTGGCTGGATGCGACGAGCGCGGCCGCGCTGGTGCTGGGCTTTGCCGTCTGGGTGGTGCCGGCGGTCGGAACGACCCACACGCAGAGCCTCTCCTATTACATGGTGTTCGGCACCATCTTCATGATGGGCGCCAACCTGTTCTTCAGCTTCCGCTTCCGCCTGTCGGTGCTGGCGTCGAGTGCGGTGCTGATCACCTTCCTGGTCTCGCTCGCGGCCTTCTGGCCGGGCGACATGTATGTCCTGGCGTTCGGCACTTTCTACATCTCCTGCTTTGTGTTCACCGCCTACGTGAACTGGAAGCTCAACCGGGAACGCTACAACGTTTTTCTCAACGCGCAGGAAGCCCGCACGCAGCAGAAGGAAGCAGCGCTGCGCGGCGAAGCCCTGCTGCGGATGTCCAACACGGACTACCTGACCGGCCTTGAAAACCGCCGGGCCGTCGATCAGCGTCTTCGGCAGTACTGGAACGGCTGGCTAACCGACGGCAAGGGCTTTGCCGCCATCCTGGCGGACGTGGATTTCTTCAAGAAATACAACGACGCCTATGGCCACCAGGAAGGCGACCGCTGCCTGATCCAGGTGGCGAGTGCAATCCGCGAGGCGATCGAACCCTACATGGGATCGATCGGCCGCTATGGTGGCGAAGAGTTCATCATTCTCGCCCCGGTCGACAGCCGCGAGGGTGTTGTTGCCCTTTCCGAGGCCATCCGCCAGACGGTGGAAAAGCTCGATCTCGTCCACGAGGAACGCCGCGACGGCACCGCCATCGTCACCGTCAGCGTGGGTGGCGCATTCACCCGAGAGCAGAATGGCGCCAAGCTGGAAAAAATCATCCATGAAGCGGACCGAGCGCTCTACAACGCCAAGGCCAGCGGCCGCAACTGCGCCCGCGTGTTCGATCCTGCCGATCCAGAGACCAGCGACGAAAGCGAAAACATCGCGGCGCTCCTGAAGATCGCCGTCAAGCAGGACCTAGTGTCGCTCGTCTACCAGCCGATCGTCAGCCTCACCGGGCGCCAGTCGACCTCCGTGGAAGCCCTGATGCGCCTGCGCACGCTGGACGACATCATGATCCCGCCCAGCCTCTTCATTCCCATCGCGGAACGCACCGGCACGATCCTGGAACTGGGACGCTGGGTCATCCGCACCGTCTGCCGCGATCTTCTGGTCGACAACCACGTGGAAACGGCGAGCGTCAACGTTTCGCCCATCCAGCTGAAGACGCCGGGCTTTGCCGCAAGCGTTGCCGCCATCCTTTACGAGACCGGGGTCGCGGGCAACCGGCTTGCCTTCGAGATCACCGAAGGTCTGGAAATGGAGATCCATTCTGATCTGCTCCGCTGCGTCAACGACCTCAAGACACTCGGCATCAAGATCTGGCTGGACGATTTCGGCACCGGCTTTGCCGGTCTCTCCTGGCTGCGCCTGATCGACTTCGATACCGTCAAGATCGACCGGTCCTTCCTGCACGACAGCCACACGCCACGCGGCAAGACCATGCTGCAGGACATCATCGGGCTGATCCGCCACCGGGGTCCGAAGATCCTCATCGAAGGCGTCGAGACGGAAGAGCAGCTGCTTCTGTTGCGCGAGCTGAAAATCGATGCCGTGCAGGGCTACCACGTGGGGCGGCCGGCATCGGTAGGAAGCTTCCGTCACGGCATGGCGGATGTGGGAGGGTTCAGCGGATCCGTGGCCGTGGCGCGACGCAAACCCGGCTCCCGGGGCTGACAGAAGGCCGCACGATCGCACGGCGCCAACCTTTCTGAGTTTCGCTTAAGATGGCGACTGCCCTTGACGCCCGCACCGAAAAGTATTTAGATCGATCTAATTGCTCGACTGGAGAGGAGAAGCCAGTCGCTCAAGCGTGGGGAGGTCCCAGTTGTACCAGTTCAATTTTGCCCCGGTGTTTGCCGGGTTTGACCAGCTTGCGATGGGCGCCTGGCTGACTATCCAGCTGTCGGTCGCGGCCATGGTTATCGGCCTGATCGTGTCGATCCTTTGCGCCGCCGGCAAGACATCCGGCATCACGCCGCTGCGTTTTGTGATCGACGTCTATATCGAGGTCATCCGCAACACGCCCTTCCTGGTGCAGATCTTCTTCATCTTCTTCGGCCTGCCCTCGCTCGGTCTCCGGCTGACGCCCAACAGCGCTGCACTTCTCGCCCTCGTGATCAACTTCGGCGCCTATGGTACGGAAATCATCCGCGCCGGCATCGAGTCCATCCAGAAGGGGCAGGTCGAGGCCGGCACGGCGCTCGGTCTGTCGAAGCTGCAGATCTTCCGCTACATCGTCGTCAAGCCGGCACTGCGGACCGTCTATCCGGCGCTGACCAGCCAGTTCATCTACCTGATGCTGACCTCGAGCGTCGTCTCGGCCATCTCTGCCGACGATCTCGCAGCCGCCGGCAACAATCTCCAGTCACAGACCTTCGCCAGTTTCGAGGTCTATATCGTCATCACCCTGATGTACCTCGTCATGTCGACCGGCTTCTCGGCCATCTTCGCCGTGATTGAAAAGGCGGCGTTCAAATACCCGCTGAGCCGATAGGAGCCGGACCATGCCTCTTATTCGACCCTTCGGCCTGCCCGAATTCTGGATCATCCTCATGGCGGCTCAGTGGACGATCGCGCTTTCGGCGATCGCCTTTGCCGGCGGCGGACTGGGCGGCCTGCTCACCGCACTTGCCCGCGTCTCCGACAGCCGCTGGCTGCGTGGCCTCTCGACCGGCTTCATCCGGCTGTTCCAGGGCACGCCGCTCCTGATGCAGTTGTTCCTGGTGTTCTTCGGCATGAACATTCTAGGCCTCGCAATCAACCCCTGGGTTGCCGCAGCCGTCGCGCTGACGCTGCATGCGAGCGCTTTCCTCGGCGAAATCTGGCGCGGCTGCATCGAGGCAGTGCCGTCTGGCCAGCGCGAGGCGGCAACGGCGCTGGGTCTGCGCTATGTCAACCGGATGCGCTACGTGGTGCTGCCGCAGGCCTCCCGGATCGCCGTTGCCCCAACGGTGGGCTTTCTCGTACAGCTGATCAAGGGCACCTCGCTTGCGGCCATCATCGGCTTTACCGAACTGACGCGCCAGGGCCAGATTATCAACAATGCCACCTTTAGCCCGTTTGCCGTGTTCGGCTCGGTGGCGGTCATCTATTTCATGCTCTGCTGGCCGCTGTCGGTGCTGGCGCGGCGCATGGAATTCCGTTTCTCCCGCTCAGCGGTACGCTGACGGGCACTCCACTGCCGGACGGAGGATTCCGGCAAACAGCAAAGGGTAGGACCATGAACATTCGCTCCCAGATTTCCCGGCGCGTGCTGCTTGCAGCCGTTGGCGCGGGCCTGATGATCGGCGCCACCGCCTCGATGGCAGCGGCCCAGACGGTTGAGGCCATCAAGGCCGCCGGCACGTTGAAGGTCGGCATGCTCGTCGACTTTCCGCCCTTCGGGATCATGAACACCTCCAACCAGCCGGACGGCTATGATGCCGACGTGGCAAAGCTGCTGGCGAAGGAATTGGGCGTCAAGGTGCAGATCGTGCCGGTTACAGGCCCGAACCGCATTCCCTATCTGCAGAGCAGCCAGGTAGACCTGCTCGTCGCCTCGCTCGGCATCACCGAAGAGCGTGCCAAGACAGTCGATTTCTCCGAGCCCTATGCCGGCATCTCGATCGGCGTGTTCGGCGCAACGGGCACCAAGGTTTCCAAGCCCGAGGATCTGTCGGGCAAGTCAGTCGGCGTGGCGCGCGCCTCGACGCAGGACACTGCGGTCACCAAGGTCGCCCCGAAGGACACCAAGATCCAGCGTTTCGATGACGATGCCAGCGCCGTACAGGCGCTCCTGTCGGGCCAGGTGGACCTGATCGGCGTCTCCAACGTCGTTGCCGCGCAGATCGAAAAGGCAGCCCCCGGTCGCTTCGACCAGAAGCTGCAGCTCAGCCAGCAGGTCCAGGGGATCGCCGTGCGCAAGGGCTCGACGGAGGTGTTGACGGCTGTCAACGCGTTCATCGCAAAGGTAAAAGCCGATGGCGAGCTGAACACGATCCACGAAAAGTGGCTGGGCGCCCCCCTGCCGGACTTCGTGGCAGCGGCCAAGAAGTAAGTATAAGGTGGATGAAGGGAGTTCTCGCATGACTGATGTAACGGCAGGCGCCGCGGCCGCGGACATGCGGGGGTCACCGGACCTCGCAGTCAGGATGGAGGGCGTCAACAAGTGGTATGGCGCCTTCCACGCCCTGAAGAATATCGAGCTTTCCGTGCAGCGCGGCGAGCGGATCGTCATCTGCGGGCCGTCCGGCTCTGGCAAGTCGACGCTGATCCGCTGCATCAACCAACTCGAGACCATTCGTGACGGGCGGATCGTGGTCGATGGCTACGACCTGACCGGATCGAAGAAGAACGTCGATCTGGTGCGGCAGGAGACCGGCATGGTCTTCCAGCAGTTCAATCTGTTTCCGCACATGACGGTGCTGGAGAACTGCACGCTGGCACCCATGAAAGTCCGCGGCGTTTCGCGCGCCGAGGCAGAGACGACGGCCCGTAAATACCTGGAGCGGGTGCGCATTCCGGAGCAGGCGGACAAGTATCCGGCTCAGCTCTCCGGCGGGCAGCAGCAGCGCGTGGCAATTGCCCGGGCGCTCTGCATGAACCCGAAGATCATGCTGTTCGACGAGCCGACCTCCGCGCTCGACCCGGAAATGGTCAAGGAAGTGCTCGACACGATGATCGATCTTGCCAGCGAAGGCATGACCATGCTGTGCGTCACCCACGAGATGGGGTTTGCCCGGCAGGTTGCCGACCGTGTCATCTTCATGGACCGCGGCGAGATCCTTGAAATGGGTACGCCGGATGCCTTCTTCGGCAACCCGCAGAACGAGCGCTTGAAAACCTTCCTCGGCCAGATTTCCTGATCGGCCCTTTCACGATGGAATTTTGAAGATGAAGCCAGAGATCCTGCTGATCGAACCGATCATGAAGCCTTTCGATGAGAGGCTCGAGGCCGACTACACGGTCCACCGCCTGTATGAACCATCCGAGGCTGCGGCGATCGAGGCCGCGTTGCCAAACATCCGCGGCGTCGTCACCGGCGGCGGAACCGGCATCACCAACGAGTGGATCGACAAGCTGCCGAACCTCGGCGTCGTCTCGGTCAACGGCGTCGGCACCGACCGGATCGACCTTGCCCATGCCCGTAGCCGCAACGTCGACGTAGCCATCACCGCCGGCGTGCTGACGGACGACGTTGCCGATCTCGGGATCAGCCTGATGCTCGCCCTTCTGCGCCACATTGCCAAAGGCGATGCCTATGTGCGCGACGGCCGCTGGGGCAATGATCCCTTCCCGCTCGCCACCAGCCCCAAGGGCAAGAAGCTCGGCATTCTCGGCCTTGGCCAGATCGGCAAGGCCTTCGGCCGGCGCGCCGAAGCCTTCGGCATGTCGGTGCGCTACTGGAACCGCTCTCCGGTAAAGGACACCAACTGGATCTCCTGCCCCACGCCGGTGGCTCTCGCGGAAGATAGCGACGTACTCTGCGTCATCATTGCTGCGACAGCTGAGACCAAGAACATCGTCGATGCCGAGATGCTGAAAGCGCTCGGACCGAAAGGCGTGATCATCAACATTGCCCGCGGCACGGTGATCGACGAGGACGCACTGCTCTCGGCCCTCAACGACGGCACGATCGGCGGCGCCGGCCTCGATGTCTTCGTCGGCGAGCCCAACATCCGCAAGGAGTTCTTCACTGCGCCGAACACCGTTCTGATGCCGCACCAGGGCAGTGCCACGCTGGAGACGCGCATGGCGATGGGCGAACTCGTGCTGTCGAACCTGGCCGCCCACTTCGCCGGCCAGAAGCCGCCGACCACCGTCAACTGAGCCGAGGCTTTTCATGATCATCCGACAGGCCTTCTTCGAGGGCAGCATCCACGCGGGCAAGGAAGAGGCCTTCCGTGCCTACGTGACCGAAACCCTGATGCCCATGTGGCTCGCCTTCCCAGGCATCCGCGAGGTGCGCGTCCTCTATAATCTCGAGCGGGACGAGGGTGCACCGCCCTACCCCATGGCGCTCTCCACCATGTACGAGAGCCGCGAAGCCCTGGCCGAGGCGCTCGATTCACCGATCCGCTACGAAAGCCGGGAGGCGACGAAAGGCCTGCTCGCCATGTTCGATGGCCACATCCACCACCACGTGTTCGACCTGGCGCCGGGCTAAACGCTTATTGCAGCCCCGTGCCGGCGGACCAGCATGCCGATGGCGAGGAAGGCGCAGCAACCGAGCGCGCCCAGCGCCACCACGAGGGAGAGCGAGGCGGTAATGCCGAAGCGCTCCATCCCTAGTGCCAGCACGAAGGGAGCGACCGCTGCCAGGATGAGACGCGCCGACATCAGCTTTCCCTGACGGCTGCCATAGCCGTCGCTGCCGAAAAGGGTGAGCGGCAGCGTGCCGGCAACGATGCTGAAGAGGCCGTTGCCCATGCCGAAGATGACGGCAAAGCCCATGGCTCCGAGCGTCGAGGGCGCCGTCGCTACCAGAACGGCCACGCCAGCCGGAATGAGAACCGCCGACAGGACGGCGAGGTTGATCGGCGACAGACCGCGCCCGAACAGCATGTTGACGAGACGGCTCATCACCTGGGACGGGCCGAACAGCGTGCCGACCAGGGCAGCACTTGCGCCGAGCCCCAGCCCCGACAAGAGCGGCACCATGTGCACCAGCACGGCGGCGCTGACCAGCGACTGCAGGCAGAAGCCGGCGAGCATCAGGACGAAGCCGAGTGGCCGCAGATCCGGATGGAGACGCCCCGGAAGCGGCGTCGGCGCCGGAGCGTCTGCCCGCCGGCCGGGACGCGTGGTGAAGGCGAGCCAACCGTGCAACGGCAGGCAGACGAGAAGGTTAAGCAGCGCAAAGACGATATAGACCTGCTGCCAGGAGAGCTGCGTGGCCAGGAAGCTGGTGACCGGCCAGAAGATCGTCGAGGCGAAGCCGGCGATCAGCGTCAGGTAGGTGATGCTGCGCTGGGCAACCTGCGGCCGGATCTGCACCAGGAGCGCAAAGGCGGCCCCGTATTGCACAAAGTTGGCCGCGACCTCGGTAACAACGAGGGCGAGAACGAAGGCCGGCCGGCCGGGTGCCAGGGCACAGCCAAGCAGCGCCAGTGCCGCAAGGGCGGATCCGAGGACCATCACCCGCCCTGCGCCGATGCGATCGATCGCGCGGCCGAGCCAGGGCGCCGTCAGCCCGCCCACCAGAAGCGCCACCGAGAAGGCGCCGAACACCCACTCCATCGGCCAGGCCAGCGACGCCGCCATTCCGGGCGCAAGCAGGCTGAAGCTGTAATAGAGGGTGCCGTAGCCGATGATCTGGGTCAGCCCGAGAACACAAATGGCCGCCGTCGGGACGCGTTCCGTCATAGCGTTTTCAGGCTCACGCGTTGCTCCAGCTTTTCCGCGTCTTCTTTCCGCTCGCTGTAGCGGTCGGTCAGATAGGACGAAGCATCGCGGGTGAGCAGCGTAAACTTCACCAGTTCCTCGCAGACATCGACGACGCGGTCGTAATAGGCCGAAGCCTTCATGCGGCCGTCTGCGTCGAACTCCTGGAACGCCTTGGCGACCGAGGACTGGTTGGGGATGGTGATCATCCGCATCCAGCGGCCAAGGACGCGCAGTTGGTTGACCGCGTTGAACGATTGCGAACCGCCCGAGACCTGCATGACCGCCAGCGTCTTGCCCTGAGTCGGCCGCACCGAGCCAACGGACAGCGGGATCCAGTCGATCTGCGCCTTCATGATACCGGTCATCGCGCCGTGACGCTCCGGGCTCACCCAGACCTGGCCTTCGGACCAGGCGGACAGGGCTCGAAGTTCCTGCACCTTGGGATGGCTTACCGGTTCGGTGTCCGGAAGCGGCAGCCCGGCGGGATCGAAGATCTTCACCTCGCACCCAAGATGCTCCAGCAGGCGGCCGGCTTCCTGGGCCAGCAGGCGGCTGTAGGACACGGCGCGAAGGGAGCCGTAGAGGATCAGGATCCGCGGCTTGTGGGTCGAGACCGGCGGACGCAGCGCGTCCAAATCCGGCTGGCGGAGATGCTCCGGACATACGGCTAGCAAGTCAGACAATGCGCTTGCCCTCGGCGTCGAGCACCTGCTCTCCGTCCTCCTTCACGAACGGCCCGCGGTGGGTTTCCGGCAGGATTTCCAGCACCCGCTCCGAAGGGCGCGCGAGACGGGTGCCCATGGGCGTCACGACGAAAGGACGGTTGATCAGGATCGGATCCTTCAGCATGGCGTCGAGAAGATCGTCGTCGGCAAGCTCCAGGTTGTCGAGACCCAGCTCCGCATAGGGCGTGCCCTTTTCGCGGATCGCCTGGCGGACGGTCAGGCCCGCGTCAGCGATCATCCTGACCAGTTCCGCGCGGCCCGGCGGGGTCGTGAGATATTCGATGACAACAGGCTCGATGCCGGCATTGCGGATCATCTCCAGCGTGTTGCGCGACGTGCCGCAGGCGGGATTGTGGTAGATGGTCACGTCCATATTCAGACCCTCTTGATGGTGGCGGCGCTGGATTGCACGGCGGCGCCGCGCTCGTACCAGCCCTTGCTGCGGTTGACGATCCAGACCACGGACAGCATGACCGGCACCTCGATGAGGACGCCGACGACGGTGGCAAGCGCTGCCCCGGAATGAAAGCCGAACAGGCTGATGGCGGCGGCCACCGCCAGTTCGAAGAAGTTGGAGGCGCCAATCAGCGCGGAAGGACCGGCGACACAATGCTCCTCACCCGTCGCCCGGTTGAGCAGATAGGCAAGGCCTGAGTTGAAATAGACCTGGATCCGGATCGGCACGGCCAGAAGCGCAATGACCATGGGCTGGGCGATGATCTGCTCGCCCTGAAAGCCGAACAGCAGCACCAGGGTCGCCAGCAGTGCCACCAGCGAGACGGGTTGCAGGCGAGCACCGAGGCGCTCGACGTCCACAAGGCGGCGCAGGATCTGCGCCACGACGACCGGCAGGACGATATAGAGCAAGACCGACAGCACGAGGGTCGCCCAGGGCACGGTGATGGCCGACAATCCAAGCAGCAGGCCGACGATGGGTGCAAAGGCGACCACCATGATGGTGTCGTTGAGCGCGACCTGGGAGAGGGTGAAATGCGGCTCTCCCTTGGTCAGGTTCGACCAGACGAAGACCATGGCGGTGCAGGGCGCTGCAGCCAGGATGATCAGGCCGGCGATGTAGCTGTCGATCTGGTCGGCCGGGAGCCAGGACCGGAACAGGTAGCCCACGAACAGCCAGCCGAGCAGCGCCATGGAAAAGGGCTTGACCGCCCAGTTGATGAAGAGCGTGACGCTGATGCCGCGCCAATGCCGCCCCACATGCCGCAGCGACGCGAAATCCACCTTCAGCAGCATGGGGATGATCATCAGCCAGATCAGCACCGCGACCGGCAGGTTGACCTTGGCCACTTCGGCCGTGCCGATGGCCTGGAAGACCGCAGGCATGACATGCCCGAGCGCCACGCCAACCACGATGCAGAGAAAGACCCAGAGGGTCAGGTAGCGTTCAAAGGTGGACATGGTTTCAGCCTGTTGTGGACTTGGCGAGCAGTGCCGCCGAAGCCGGGCAGAGGCTCGCGGCCTGGCGGGTCTTCAGGATCGCAACCGGCGCCGTGGCGCGGTCGACCTTGGCAAAGCCGAGGTGCTCGAAGAACGAAGTGGCGGACTCGGTCAGCAGATAGACGTTGCAGGCGCCGTCCCTTGCTGCCTGATCGAGCAGGCGTTGCGTGATCGCCTCGCCATAGCCCTTCCCGCGCTGCGCAGGCAGGACCACGACAGAACGCAGCAAGGCGTGGTCGCCATGGAGTTCCAGTCCGCCGTAACCCACGGTCTCACCCTGATGGGCAAACTGGAAGAAGCTTCGGCCATCCTCGTCAAGATCATCGACCGGCAGGTTCGCGAGCTGGAGTGCCTCGCGCAGGCCAGCATCGGCGCGGTTCAACGGTTGCTGCTGCAGGCTCCCATGGGCATCAACGTGCAGGATCATTGCAGGCTCTCCTTCGGCGTAGGCGCGCAGCAGGCAGCGACCTCGGCAGCCGGTGCGCAGATCTCGGGATGGCCGGCGCAGCAGTCCTCCATCAGGAAACGCACCAGCTCGCCAAGCGCCTCGTAGCTGGCGGTGTAGATGATCGAGCGGGATTCGCGTTGCTGGCTGATCAACCCGGCGCGCTCCAGTTCCTTAAGGTGGAACGACACGTTCGAGGGGGAGACTTCGGCCTTGTCCGCGATCGCGCCGGCTGCCAAGCCGGCTGGGCCCGCGACAACAAGCATGCGCACGATATGCAGCCGCGTCGGCTGCGACAGCGCGGCAAATGACGACAATGCCTGGCGTTCATCCATGTTTTGATGATCCTTGAAGTGTTGAAGGATCACTAGCGCAGGTGCGGACGATCTGCAAGCCGTTCGAGAAAGGGTCCGGCTGCGCCGCGGCCGGACCCTTCAGCTCAGCCGATCGCCATCAGGCTGGCGTTGCCGCCCGCCGCTGCCGTGTTGATCGAGGTGGACACCTCCTCCAGCAACCAGGCCAGGCAATAGGCATCCGGATTTTCGCGCAGCGACTGGCTCGAGGCAGCCTGGGTGAGCACGAGCGGCCCCGGCAGCTCGGCGATCCGCTTCAGGAGGGGAAGCAGGGCCTCGCCCTCCCCTTCCAGCAGCGCGCCGGCATAGGGCGCCGTGGCCGTCCAGTCCTCGTTCCAGTTGATGCGGCTGAAGACGCTTGCCGGAAGGCTTGCGAAGACATCACGCAGTTCCGGTGCAGCCCCGACGACGGCCGAGTTGCCGGTGGCAAGGACTGCCCCCAGTTGGGCGATGAGGCCTTCTTCCGTTCGGGGCACGACGAGGATCCGCCCGCGCGGATGCAGCGCATAGAGGTTCCTTTCGCCGACCGGCCCCTGCAGCTCGAGCTGAAGCCCGAGCGCTGAATTGCTGCCGGCTTCGCGCACACGCTCGGCAGCTTCGGCATGGCCGCGATCACGCAGCCAGGTGGAGAAATCGACGGCAGCCGGGTCGAGATGCACGGAACTGTGCTGTGGCGGAACCGGCGGCACCTGCACCAACCGACCGATATAGAGCGGCCCACCCGCCTTCGGACCCGTGCCCGAAAGCCCGCGGCCGCCGAAGGGCTGCACGCCGACCACGGCACCGATGATGTTGCGATTGACGTAGATATTGCCGGCCTTGACCCGGCCCGTCACGCGCGCCACGGTCTCGTCGAGCCGGGTGTGCAGACCGAAGGTGAGGCCATAGCCGGTCGCGTTGATATCGTCGATCAGCCGGTCGAGATCCTCGCGCTTGTAGCGGATGACATGCAGCACCGGGCCGAAGACTTCGCGCTCCAGATCCTTCAGCGACGACAGCTCAATGATGGTCGGGGCAACGAATGTGCCCCTTGTGGCATCGGCCGGAAGCGCCACCTGTTCGACCTTGCGGCCGAGTGCGCGCATGTTTTCGATATGGCTGTTGATATTGCCTTGCGCCTCCGCGGTAATGACGGGACCTGTGTCGACCGAGATCTCGTCCGTTCGGCCGATCCGCAGTTCGGCCAGCGCGCCCTTCAGCATCGCAAGCGTGCGGTCGGCAACTTCGTCCTGCAGGCAGAGCACACGCAGCGCCGAGCAGCGCTGGCCGGCACTGTCGAAGGCGGAGGCAATGACATCGCCCACCACCTGCTCGGCGAGCGCCGAGGAATCGACGATCATGGCGTTCTGGCCGCCGGTTTCGGCAATCAGCGGGATCGGCCGGCCCGAGGTGGAAAGACGCGTAGACAGTTCCTTCTGGATCAGCCGCGCGACATCCGTAGACCCGGTGAACATGACGCCCGCCGTTTCCGGAGCCGCCACCAGGGCAGCACCAACGCGGCCGTCACCGGGCAGGAACTGCAGCGCGCCCGAAGGCACGCCGGCCTCGTGCAGCATGGCCACAGCCTGTGCCGCGATCAGCGGCGTTTCCTCAGCGGGCTTGGCCAGCACCGGGTTACCAGCCACGAGCGCTGCCGCCACCTGGCCAGTGAAGATCGCCAGCGGGAAGTTCCACGGGCTGATGCAGACGATCGGGCCGAGCGGCTTATGCGCCGCCCCGAGCGTACGGCGCGCCTGTTCGGCATAGTAGCGCAGGAAATCCACGGCCTCGCGCACTTCGGCGATCGCATTGGGAAGCGACTTGCCGGCCTCGCGCATGGCAAGCCCGAGCAGCATGGGCATGCGCTCTTCCGTCAGGTCGGCGGCACGCTCCAGGCAGGTGGCACGTTCCGTCGAGGGCATGGCTGCCCATTGCGCCTGCCCGGCGATCGCAAGCCTTGCCGCCTTCGCCACGTCCTCCAGGGACGTCTCGGTCACCTCGCCCACGGTATCGCCGTGGTCGGCCGGGTTGAGCACCGGCCGGGTTTCTCCTCGACCAGGACCATCAGCCAACAGCGGCCGTGCGGTGCGCGGCATGCCGGCTTCCATCCGCAGCGCCTGCGAAATCTCGGCCAGCGCGTTTTCGTCCGACAGGTCCAGGCCCAGCGAATTGCGGCGACCCTTTCCGTAAAGCTCCGCCGGAAGCGCGATCTGCTCGTGTCCGGCGCCCGGCACAGCCATGGACTTCACGACGGTGACGGGATCGGCGATCAGCTCGTCGACCGAGACGTTCGGATCGGCGATCCGGTGAACGAAGGAGGAATTGGCGCCGTTTTCCAAGAGCCGCCGCACCAGATAGGCGAGCAGCGTCTCGTGCGTGCCGACCGGCGCATAGATACGGCAGGGGCGATCCAGCTTGCCGCGGCCGACGACCTCGTCATAGAGCGGCTCGCCCATGCCATGCAGGCACTGGAACTCGTAGTCCCCGACCTTAAAGTCCGGCCCGGCCAGTTGGTAGATCGCGGCCAGCGTCTGGGCATTGTGGGTGGCAAACTGCGGGAAGACGACGTCCGTCTCGGCGAGCAGCTTGCGGGCGCAGGCAATATAGGAGACGTCCGTGTGCACCTTGCGGGTGAAGACCGGGAAGCCCGTCTGACCGTCCAGCTGGGCGCGCTTGATCTCGGCGTCCCAATAGGCGCCCTTGACGAGACGCACCATGATCCGGCGGTTCGAGCGGCGGGCGAGATCGATGATGAAATCGAGCACGAAGGGGCAACGCTTGCCATAGGCCTGCACCACGAAGCCGATGCCATCCCAGCCGGACAGATCCGGATCGAGACACAGATCCTCCAGCAGATCCAGCGACAGCTCCAGCCGGTCTGCTTCCTCCGCATCGATATTGATGCCGATATTGTAGGACCGCGCGATGACCGCCAGCGCTTTGACGCGCGGCAGGAGCTCGGCCATCACCCGCTCAGCCTGCGAGCGGCTGTAGCGCGGATGCAGAGCCGACAGCTTAATGGAAATGCCCGGCCCTTCATAAATGCCACGCCCCGCCGATGCCTTGCCGATGGCATGGATGGCGTTCTCGTAGTCGCGGAAATAGCGGGTCGCATCCGCAGCCGTGGTCGCCGCTTCGCCCAGCATGTCGTAGGAATAGCGGAAGCCGCGTGCCTCCATCTCGCGCGAACGGCGCAGTGCCTCCTCGATCGTTTCACCGGTCACGAACTGTTCGCCCATCATCCGCATCGCCATATCGACACCGCGGCGGATCACCGGTTCGCCGCAGCGGGCGATGAGACGGGTGAGCGCCGCCGTCAGGCTGCGGTCGTTGACGGTGGAGGTGAGCTTGCCGGTGACCACCAGGCCCCAGGTGGCGGCGTTGACGAAGAGCGAGCGGCCCTCCCCGATGTGCGACTTCCAGTTGCCGTCGGCGATCTTGTCGCGGATCAGCGCATCGCGGGTGGCTGTGTCGGGAATGCGCAGCAGCGCTTCCGCAAGGCACATGAGCGCCACGCCTTCCTGGCTCGACAGGGAATATTCCTGCACCAGGCCCTCGACGCCCGAGCCCTTGTGCTTGCCGCGGAGCGCAAGGATCAGCGTGCGTGCCGTTTCCCGGGCTGCGGTGGAGAGATCGGCAGACAGTGTCGCGGCTTCCAGAAGCGGCGCCATGCACTCCGTCTCCGGCAGCCGGTAGGCGGCGGTGATCGCCTGCCTGAGCTTCGACGGCTGCCGGATGGGCGGTGCGAAGTTTGCAAAGACGGAAGACGGGCTTGGCTGGGAAAGAGTGTCCATGGGATCCACCGAAAGCATCAGATCACCTATAATACGCTTGCGCCTCTAGCCGTTCTCGCTAAAAATCGACTTCGATCGATGAATTTTCCTATTTTCAGGGCAAATGATGAGAGAAATGACGGAGTCTTCTCCAAGCGGTGGCGAAATCGACCATATCGACCGCAAGATCCTCGACCTGCTTGTCGAGAACGCCCGCATCTCCGTGACCGAGATTTCCGCCAGGGTCGGCCTTTCCAAGACACCCTGCGCGCTTCGTCTGCAGCGGCTGATCAGCGATGGCTATATCGAGGGCTTTACGGCCATCCTCAGCACCAAGAAGCTCGGGCTCGACCATGTGGCGTTTGCGGAAGTAAAGCTGTCGGACACCAAGGAAAAGGCGCTGACGGCCTTCAACACGGCAGTCCGCAAGATCAAGGAGGTCGAGGAGTGCCACATGATTGCGGGCCGCTTCGATTATCTCATCAAGATCCGAACCTCGGACATCCGCAAGTACCGGGAGGTGCTGGGCGAAAAGATCTCGGCCCTGCCCAATGTCGCCAGCACCTCGACCTCCGTTGCCATGGAGGCGGTCAAGGAAAGCGGCCGCTGATAGGGCCGCAAGTCCTTCGCATCGGTCACCGCTCGAAAGCATCCAGTGCGCGGTACCAGCCGATGGCCGCCGCGATGCCGACACGTCGAAACCGGTGCAGCGGAATGGGCGAGACGGGAGTGACCGGCAAGGGAAGCGCCTCGCGGTCTCCACCGGCCAGATAATCGGCGAACCGGCGCCCCATGGCGATCATCAGCGCGACACCGCGCCCCTGACAGCCGACCAGCGTCAGCAGGCCCGGCTCCGGCTCATGGATATGCGGCAGGTGATCCGCCGTCATGGCGACGCGACCGAACCAGCGCCTGTCGATCGCAATCCCGGCGAGCTCCGGATAAAGCCGCAGCAGAGCCCTTTCGAGATGCCGCCAGTCTGACGGATCCTGCGGCACGGCCATCCGGCCGCGCCCGCCGAGAACTAGCCGGCCGTCCGCGGTCTTCCGATAGTAGACCAGGATGCGGCGCGAATCCGACACCGCCTGCCCTTCGGCAAGGATCGTCGCACCGATCTCTGGCGGCAGTGGTGCCGTTGCGATCTGGAACGAATGCAGCGGCACCAGTGTCTGCGCCAGACCGGGTATCAGCCCGTCCGTGTCGGCATTGGTAGCAATCAGGACATGCCGCGCCTCTATGGTCGTGCCCGTGTCCATTTCCGCCGACCAGAGCGTGCCGTTTCGGCGGAGCGACACGATGCGGACCCCTTCGCCGATCTGCACGCCTTGCGCTCGCGCGACGCACGCCAGCTCCGTGACCAGGCTTAACGGATCGACCACGCCAGCCCGGCGGTCCAGCCAGCCGCCGAGATAGCCACGAGCGCCGGTGAGTTGCGCGATCTTGTCGGCCGACAGGGTCGCGACATCGGCGCCAAAGCTTTTCCAGGCACGGTCACGCTTTTCGATGGCTGCCAAGGCAGCATTTGTATGCGCCGCCTGGATCCAGCCCAAGCGGACATGCGGCACATCCAGACGTTCCGAGGCGATCAGATCAAAGACCGCATCCGCCGTCGTTGCACCGAACGCCGCCATCGCATTCCCACGCGCATCGCCGAACAATTCCACAAGCCGGTCAGGATCATATTTGAAGCCGGGAATGACGTGTCCGCCATTCAGCCCCGAAGCACCCTCGCCGATCGATCCTGCCTCGGCGACAGCGACCGACAATCCTTGCCGGGCCGCGTGAAGGGCGGTCGAAAGTCCAAGGAAGCCGCCGCCGATCGCCAGCAGTTCCAGCGGAACCCGCACTCGAAGAGGTCCGGCGGCGCCCGCCCAGCGCTCGCTCTTTCGCCAGATAGGCTCCCGGAAGGTGGGTGTCGGCATGCATTCGCTCCAGGGTTTGACCTAGTCTCCGCGGTGATCCTGCACCGCGCCCAGCCGGATATGCCCGACGCCATATTCGTCGGCAGCCTCGATCGCCTCGTCATAACCGGCGTCGGCATAGCGGATAATGCCGAGCGAGGTGTCGTTGGTGATGGCATGGGCAATGCGCTCCGCCGCCATCTCGGTTCCGTCCGCCACAACGGTGACGCCGGCAGATGTCATGTAGCCGGCATAGCCGCCGCCGCCCGAATGGATGACGACGAGATCGGCCATCGAGGCGCACATCGTCATCGCGTTGATCAGGGGCCAGTCTGCGATCGCGTCGGACCCGTCCTTCATGTTTTCGGTCATGATATTGGGATGCGCCATGGCGCCGGCATCGAGATGGTCGCGCGAAAACGCGATCGGCCCGGCAAGTTCGCCGCTTGCGATCAACTCGTTGACTGCAAGCGCAAGTCTTGTGCGCTCGCCATGCCCGAGCCAGGCGATGCGCGCTGGCAAGCCTTCGAAGGGCACGTTTTCGCGCGCCAGCCTGATCCAGTTGGTGACGATGAAATTATCCGGGAAAAGCTCGAGCACTAGATCGTCGATGCGGGCGATATCGCTTTCTTCGCCCGACAGCGCCATCCAGCGGAACGGCCCGATCGCCTTGCAAAACAGCGGCCGCAGATAGGCTTCGGTGAAGATCGGAATGTCGAAGGCGTTGGCAACCCCGCCCTCGCGCGCCTGCGTGCGGATCAGGTTGCCGTTGTCGAACACTTCAGCGCCCTTTTCCTGCAGGGTCAGCATGGCGCGGACCTGGTCGGCGATCGAGGCACGGCTCGCCGCCATCAACTGGCCCTGGCCTTCCTTGCGAAGCCGGCGGACTTCTTCAAGGCTCATCCCCTTCGGGACGTAGCCATAGACGAGATCATGCGCCGAGGTCTGGTCGGAGACAATATCGGGCACGATGCCGCGCCTGACGATCTGCGGGTAGATATCGGCGGCATTGCCGACGAGACCGATCGAAACGGCGCGCTTGTCTTTGACTGCCGAGTCGATCATGGCGAGTGCCGTATCGAGATCCGGCGCGACCTCCTCGAGAAAGCCGATCTCGCGGCGCTTGGCGACCCGTTCCGGGTCGATATCGATCCCCAGGATCGCAGCGCCCGCCATGCGGCCGGCCAGTGGCTGCGCGCCGCCCATGCCGCCGAGGCCCGCGGTGAGGATGAAGCGGCCGGCAAGCGAGCCGCCGAAGCGCTTCTCGGCAATCCGCATGAAGATCTCATAGGTGCCCTGAATGACGCCCTGGCTGCCGATATACTGCCAGGCTCCGGCGGTCAGTCCGCCCCAGCAAATCAGACCCTTGTCCTGCAATTCGTAGAAATACTCGGCCTTCGCCCATTGCCCGACGATGTTGCAATTCGCCATGATCACCAGCGGCGCACGATCATGGGTCTTCAACAGCCCGACCGGCTTGCCGGACTGGATGATCAGCGTCTGATCCTCGTCCATCGTCTTCAGTGTGCGCACGATCGCCTCATGCGCCGCCCAGTTGCGCGCAGCCTTGCCGAGCGCGGCATAGACGATCAGGTTTTGCGGATCCTCGCCCACCGAAAGCACGTTTTCCAGAAGCCGCAGCAGGGCCTCTTGCCGCCAGCCCTTGGCGCGCAGTTCGGGGCCACCGGGGATCGGGAATTTCGGATGGCGCGGGTTGGATTTGGGCATGGCGTGATCTCCTGTCTCGTGAGGATTGCCTCACCCAATGTAGTGCCGGGCCAAGAAAGCCCCCCTCTTATTTGAGCATCCCTTATGGATCTCTGGCGTCTCAGTAGGCTCCCCACGATCTCCCCCCTTGAGGGGGAGATGTCACGATAGTGACAGAGGGGGTGAGCAACGGCTCTGCAAATTCGAGGCGGGCGACAGCGCAAGCAGCACCCCCCTCTGCCCTGCCGGGCATCTCCCCCTCAAGGGGGGAGATCGACTTGCCGCAGCCTTTTCCCACATACCTCCACCGCTTTTGGAAGGAGCATTCACTAACTTACCCCAGCGCATAATCGGCGATACTGATCCCGAGCGCAGCCTCGCAGATCGGGTAGACCGACGGATCCTTGACACTGGACGACAGCGGAATGAGCGTCTTTGGCACATGCAGTAGAAACACCCGCATGCCGACCTGCAACTGACCGACGCTCATCGGTTCGCCCTGCGGAGACAGCGTCGCGATGATGTCCGGGAAGGTGGCGAGGCGGTTGCCGCCGGCGTCGTTCACCGCCATGTATTCGTTCATGACATGCAGCGTGATTGCCCCGTCGCCGCGCCCAAGCGTGATCGTGCCGACATCGAAGGCTTCCTTGGTATAGACCACCGATTTGGCCGTCACCTCGGCCTCTACAAGGATCGTGCCGCCGGTCGTCCTGACGATCGCGTCGATGACGGCGGATCCACCCTTGGCATCGGCCTCGATGATCGCCTCGCCAAGCGTCAAAGCAAGGCTGATGCCGCCGAGCGCTGCATTGTTGCGCACATAGGACGCCCGCAGCGGATTGCGGCACGACGCGATGAAGCCGCCGGACATGTCCGAGGCGGTGCGCAGGATAGGCGAGACCTTGGCGGTGGCGCCGCGCACGACGAGCTCGATATAGCGGTTTTCCGCCCGGTTGCCGCCGACTGCGGTCTGGATCATCTGCTCGGGGGAATTGGCCATGCCAATCGAGCCCATGTCGCCGGTCGGATGGGCGCGCACGTCGCCGACGGCATCCAGCACCTTGGTGCCGAGGATGGCCGACGGCAGCCAGCCGTTCAGCGTCGAGGATTTGCCGTTCTGGCCGATCATCAGGGCAGAAAGCTGCTCGCCTAAGGCGTCCTCGAGAAGCTGCACCGCCTTGACGTAGTCAATGCCCTGCATTTCCCAGGCGGTGGTGGAGGCCGGTGCGCCGATCGCGGCAGCGGTCGCCACCCAGTCGTCATCGGAAAGTTCGTCGATCGTGATCAATTCCGGCCGGCCGATGCTGACGGCAGCATGTCCCAGCATGCGGCCGTGATCCGACCAGCCGCCGCCGCCCGCCGCATAGACCGAGCCACCGCGCACCGCCGGCTCGACATCCTTCTCCGTCAGAATGCGTCCCATGCCCTTGCCCCTATTGCTTATCGAGTGCCAAGACCGCCTCGTAGAGAACGGCAGCGCCAAGCGCGATATCGTCGTTTTCCGACCATTCTTCCGCCGCGTGACTGCGGCCATCCTTGCTGGCGATGAAGATCATCGCAGAAGGCGCCACCTTGGCGAGGAAAGCCGCGTCGTGGCCGGCGCCGGAGACCATCGGTCGGCTGGTGGCGCCGATCCGCTGCGCACTTTCGGCGAGCACGCCGGTCACCATGCCAGACATTGGTGTCGGCGCCGCATAGGACACCCGCCGGGGATCAACGATCGTCACGCTGCGTTCGCTGGCGGTCTGTTCGCAAAGGGCGGTGACCGAGGCGACGAATTCCTCCATCACCGTGTCATCGACGGCGCGGGCATCGATCAGCATGCGGACATGCGAGGGGATGACGTTGGCGGCGTTCGGCTCCATCGAGAACTCCCCGACCGTGCCGGCGAAATAACTCTTGCCCGCCGCGAGCTCCCGGGCGATTTCCTCGATGCCGAGCACGATGATCGATGCAGCCCCCAGCGCATCAAAGCGGGCATTCATCGGGGTGGTGCCGGCGTGATCGGCGCGGCCTTCGATGAGGATTTCAAACCGCGAGATGCCGGTGATGGCGCCGACCATGCCGATATCGACGTTTTCCCGCTCCAGCACCGTGCCCTGCTCGATATGCAGTTCCAGGAAGGCCTTGATATCGGTGCGCTTGAAGACGTCCTCCGGATCGCCGCCGACCTGACGGATGCCGTCTGCCAGCGTCACGCCGTCCGTGCTGCGTTCCAGCCATTCGGGCGGACGAACGCCGGTCATACCGCGGCTGCCGATGCAGGAGACACCGAAGATCGACACTTCTTCGGCCAGGAAATCGACGATCTCCAGGTCATGCTCCAGCTCCACCCCGGCGTCGTGCAGCGCGCGGGCCACTTCCAGCGCTGCAATCACGCCGGCTATGCCATCGAACCGGCCACCGTTCGGCACCGTATCCGTATGCGAGCCGAGCATGATCGTGCCCTTGCCGGCAGACTTTCCCTTGCGCCGCCCGGTCATGTTGCCCGCCGCATCGATATGCGTCTCGAGCCCGGCCTTTCGGAAGATCGTTTCCACATAGGCGCGGCCCTTCAAGAACATCGGCGTGAAGGCGCGCCGCGTCCAGGGACGATCGGGCTCGGTGATGGCGGCAAGCGCATCGATATCGGCGGCGATTCGGTCAGCCCGGACGAGAAGGTTTCGGCTCATGCATGGGCCTCGTGCAGCGGCAGGGGCGGATAGGCAAGGGCCTGCGGTGGGCGCACAAAGCGCCCGTTGCCGGGTTCGGCCAGAACCTTTGATCCATCATAGGCGAGCCTGCCGCGCAGATAGGTGGCGGCCACCTTGTAGGGCAGCACCATGCCGTCGTAGGGCGACCAGCCGGCCACGTTGTTGCCGGTCTTTGCGGCGTCGAACACGTGCTCCTCCGGCGTCAGCACCGCGATGTCGGCATGCTTGCCCACCTCCAGCGCACCCTTCAGATGATCGATGCGGAAATGCCTTGCCGGATTAAGCGCCATCAGCCTTGCGCCCCAGGTGAGCGGCACGCCACGCTCGAGCGCACCCTTGACGAACATGGGCAGGATCGCCTCAAGCCCCGGCAGGCCCGACGCATTGGCCAGCATGTCCGGATTGGTCTTGCGATCGAGCGACCAGCTGACATGGTCGGTCGACAGAAGCGTGACATTGCCGGCCGCCAGATGCCGCCAGAGCTTTTCCACCTCGTCACGCGAGCGGATCGGCGGGTTGCATTTGGAGCGGCCACCCAGCCGCTTCGCATCGGTTTCCTGGTCGAGCGTCAGGTAATGGATGAGGCATTCGACCGTCGCGCGATGGCCCTGCGCCCGGTAGCCCGCGGCAATCTCATAGCCACGCCCAAGCGAGCAGTGCACCACATGCGCCGGGCAGCCGGTAGCGACGCCGATCTCGTAGATCTCGGTCATTGCCAGAAGTTCGGTGAGCGGCGGTCGCGACATTTCGTGCGCCCGGTAATCGGTGATGCCGGAGGCCGTCACCTCTGCCATCGCCCAGCGGACATATTCGTCGTTTTCGTTGTGGACGCCGGCAGAAAGCCCGGTGGGCGCGATCGCCGCAAAGCATTCGGCCATCAGTGGCGCAAAGATGCGCGGAAAGCGTTTGGGGTCGGTGCCGAAGGTGGAGAACTTGAAGGCGGCAACCCCGGCTTCAACCTGCTCACGGATGCGCACCGCACCCTCCTGGGGATCGACCGTGCCGTAGAGCGCAAAATCGACCCGCGCTTGGCTTTCCGCATGGGCGACCTTGCGGCGCACCGCTTCGGCCGAGCAGACGAGATCGCCCTCGTCATAGGGCATGTCGACGATCGTGGTGACGCCGCCGGCGGCAGCCGTCCGGGTCGACCAGATGAAATCCTCCTGGTTCTTTTGCGAGAGCGAGTGGACCTGCGCATCGATGACGCCCGGAAAAATCAGCGCGTCGCCGAGGTCGTGACGTTCCTTGGCCTCCGGCATCACACCCTGTCCGAGTGCGGCCACAAGCCCGTCACGCACGGCGACGAACCCGCGGGGTACAAGCGTATCCGGAAGCACCAGGGTTCCCTGCAGCACGAGATCGAAATCCGACACGCTCATCCCCTTTTTTGCATCCGGCTGTCATGGAGGCCCGCCGTTGAGCTGGCACGATAGGACGGTTTGCAGGCGGGTGGGATATCTCATATCATGGACGAACTATCCCGCCACCTGCTTCCCCGTTTTGCTTTCGAGTGATGCCAACGTCATGAACCTTGCCAGCCTGTTGATCGCCCATCGCGCCCTGTCACTCGGCAGCGTCCGGGAAACGGCACGCCGGCTGGACAGGCCGGTCGCCAGCGTATCGGCATCGCTTGCCAAGCTGCAGGCGCATCTGGCGACGGCACTGGTGACGGCGGCCGGCAACCGTATTCTGCCGACGCTGGAGGGACGCCGGATCGGCCGGGAACTGTCGCGGATCGCCGATCTCGTGATCCAGCTTGCGACGCTGCGGCGACCAGCCGAGGCGAGCCCGGCGGACGAGCGGGATGCGGCGCGCCTGTCCATCTCGCTGCTGGCGCTGTCACGCTTCATCGTGGTTGCCCGCACCGGCAGCATTCGCAGCGCCGCGCTGGAGATCGGCATGGGACAGCCGCAGCTGACGCGCCAGATGAAGACGCTGGAGGCGGACATGGGCTTCTCGCTTTTGGACCGCACGGCAGCCGGCGCGACGCCGACATCGGAAGGTGCGCAGTTTCTGAAGGCAGCCGAGGAAATCGAGAAGCTCTGGCTGCGGATCTCAGAGCCAGCGGATGCGCGCTTCCGGCGCTCGGCCATGCGCACCCATCTCGGCTCCGTTGCACCGCTTGGGCGCGAAAGCCTAGTGGCCCGCATGCTGGCGCAGCTTGCGGCGAAATGGCCGCAGCAGCAGCCCCGCAGCCCCCTCTACATCTCCAGCAGCAATGCCGAGGAGCTACTGTCGGGCCTCAGCAGCCGCCTGTATGACGTCGTTCTTCTCGATACGCTGGATCTGCCGGCCGACGTGGAGCACCGGGTGCTATCGCGCTCCGGCCTATGCCTGATCGGCGCGAGCAACCTGGTGGCCGGCGGGACGAAACGGATGCCGGATCGGCTGCTGGCGGCGCCGATTGCCCTTCCAAGCCTCAAGAGCGGGCTGCGCCAGAAATTCGCGCTGTTCGTGGAAGATGTCCTGACGGCGGAGGAACGGGCGCTGCTCTCGGTCGTCGAGATCGATTCCATCCCGGTGATCGCCAACCTCGTGCTGGAGCATGGCCACCTGGCGGTGCTGCCGGA
Organism: Hyphomicrobiales bacterium; assembly: GCA_900472675.1. Taxonomy (GTDB): domain Bacteria; phylum Pseudomonadota; class Alphaproteobacteria; order Rhizobiales; family Rhizobiaceae; genus Neorhizobium. Next base: position 291,529 of record UCJA01000010.1, on the reverse strand, counting down.
ATGGGCGACGATCGGGCTGGAGCCGTCGCTCAGCGCACTTCGTCTGCCCATGGCCTATGACATGCAGCTGTCGCTCGCCTGGCGCAAGGCGGGCAATGCCACAGCAACCGCCACCCTCGTGCAATCGATCCTGAGCGACGCAGGCCTGCTCGCGACTGGCGCCCTCTAGCCGAGGGTCCCGCCAGCCGGTCCGCAGGACTGGCGAACATGCAGATGCGTTTCCGTCACCAGCCGCTGGGCCGGACGGGATGGCTCAGCCAGCCGGTCAAGCAGAAGCCTTGCGGCGTTTTCGCCGATCGTGACCGGGGCGGTCGAGACCGAACTCAGCCGTGGCCGCATGGTTTCGGCGTCGGTGACATCGTCGAAACCCAGCAGGGAGAAATGTTCGCCGATCCGAAAGCCCATGTCGTGAAGTCCGGCGGATAGCCCGAGCGCCAGCACGTCGTTGAAGCAGATCACTGCCGTCGGCCTTTGCTCGGCTTCAAACAGCAACGGCGCGGCGGAGGGAATAAGCGCCGTCGCATCGGGCAGGCGGACGATCAGATCGGCGGTCAGCGCGCGTGCCTGCATGGCCGCCCGGAATGCCTCGATGCGCTCGTGATAGGCCGAATGGACGGGCCCGTGTACGGCAAAGGCGATCCTTTCGTGCCCGAGCGAAGCGAGGTAATCCACCGCTTGGCGCATGCCGCCCGCGTAATCGGCGCCGGCATAGTCCACATCTTCCGAAACATGTCGCAGCACCTGAACGACGGACAGTTCCCAATCGGAAAGCTGGGCGAGCAGCGCAGGATCCGTGTCGGCGGCCGGGCAAAGGATCACGCCATCGACGCCATGCTCGCGCATGCGGCGCACCAGCCTGTCCTGCCGTTCCGGCTGGTCGCCGCTGTTGGCCAGCAGTACCACCATGTCGGCGGCATCGATGACCGCCTCTATGCCCGACAGAAGTTCGGCGAAGAAGGGGTTGGTGAGGTTGGGCACTATGACCCCGACCGTATAGCTGCGCTCCGCCCGCATCCGGGCCGCACCCATGTTGTAGACATAGCCAAGATCGCGCATGGCTTCCTCCACCCGTGCACGGGTGTCGGTGCCGACGAGCGGGCTCTTGCGGATGACCAGGGAGGCGGTTGCCCGCGAGACGTTGGCGCGGCGCGCAACGTCAAGCAGCGTGACGCGGTTCTTTTTTCGGTCTTCGGATGGCATGGACTTCACTTGGCGAGAGCCCCGCCTCTCGGGACCAGGCTATACATCCTCCGTCGCGGCGTTCGGGTCAATGCGGGAAAGCCCCATCGCCCGCCACGCCGTCCTCACCTTTGCAGCGCCACCGTCTTGATGACGGCAAAGACCGGCAGACCCGGCTTCAGCTGCAGCCTTTCCACGGAAAGCGCCGTGATGCGGGCGAGGATAACGTCCGTGCCGCAGGCGATCCGGATGCGCATCATGCCGTCGCCATCCGGCTCCATGGAGACAATGGCGCCTTCCAGCAGGTTGAGGGCGCTGAGGCCTACCGGCCGCTGCGTCGCGACGAGCACGTCACGCTCCGGCAGGTGCAGCCTGACCAATCGCCCCGGTTCCACATCGGCATTGGGCACGAGTATTTCGCCGCCCGAGAGCCCAACTGTCACCAGCCGGTGGGCAGCATCGACGCCGGTCACACGACCCGTCAGCACCGCACCGGCGTCGCGCCGGTCCAGCGCATGGGAAAAGACATCGGTTGGCGTTCCCGTGGACGTGACCCGGCCGCCATCCAGCATCACCACCCGGTCGGCAAGCCGCGCCACTTCCGACACCGAATGGCTGACGTAGACGATCGGCACGAGGCTCTCGTCGCGCAGGCGTTCCAGATAGGGCAGGATCTCCGCCTTGCGCTCCTCATCAAGGGCGGCGAGCGGCTCGTCCATCAGAAGCAGCCTTGGCGCAGACAAAAGCGCGCGACCGATCGCCACCCGCTGCTTTTCGCCGCCCGAGAGCTTGCCCGGGCGCCGGTCCAGAAGCGGCGCAATGCCCAGCATCTCCACGACGCGATCAAATTCGGTGACGCTCTTCGGCTGCCGGGAAAACCACCGGCCATATCCAAGGTTCTGGCGCACGGAGAGATGCGGAAACAGCCGCGCCTCCTGGAAGACATAGCCGAAGCGGCGGCGGTGCCGGGGCACAAAGAGACGACGCTGCGTATCGAGCAAGACGTCGTCGCCGATCACGACGCGGCCTTGCTGCGGGCGGGCAAGGCCTGCGATGACGCGGATCAGTGAGGTCTTGCCCGAGCCCGAACGCCCGAACAGGGCCGTCACCCCGCCTTCCGCCGTGAAGGCGGCATCAAGCACGAACCGGCCCAGGCTCTGGTGGACGTCGACGATCAGCCCGCTGCCGCTCATTCGGGATGCACCCTTCTGCCGACCAGGTGAGCAAGACCTTCCGACGCCAGCAGAGCGGCAAATGAAATGACCACGGCAACGATCGTCAGCCGCATGGCGCCGGCGTCGCCGCCCGGAACCTGGGTGAAGGTGTAGATGGCGGCAGACAGCGTCTGGGTCTCGCCCGGGATATTGGAGACGAAGGTGATGGTCGCGCCGAACTCGCCCATGGCTTTCGCGAAGGAGAGGATCATGCCGGCGATCACGCCGGGCAGGATGAGCGGCAGGGTGACCGTGAGAAATACGAAAGCGGGGCTCGCACCCAGCGTGCCAGCTGCCTCCTCCAGCTTGCGATCGACGTTTTCGATGGACAGGCGGATCGAGCGGACCATCAGCGGAAAGCCCATGACGGCACAGGCGAGAGCCGCCCCGGTCCAGCGAAAGGAGAGGACCAATCCGAAGGTCTGCTCGAGAAAGGCGCCGGCGACCCCGCGGCGGCCGAACATGATCAGCAGAAGGAAGCCCGTCACCACCGGCGGCAGGATGAGCGGCAGATGCACGAGACCGTTGAGCAGGAATTTGCCCCAGAATTTTCCGCGGGCCAGAACGTAGGCGACGACAATACCCAACGGCAGGCTGGCCAGCATGGCGATGCTGGACACCTTGAGGCTCAGCCGGATGGCCGTCCATTCCTCATCGCTCAGGGCAAGCCAGTCCACCATCGATTCTCCCGGGTCGGACCGAAGCCTACTTCAGAACCGTAAAGCCTTGGCCCTCGAAAAAAGCGGCGGCGGCGGGAGAGCGGAGGAATTCGAGATAGGCTTGGGCTTCAGGTGATTGCGACTGGCTGAGGATGGCGATCGGATAGATGATCGGCGGATGGCTGTCATCGGGGAAGGTGCCGACGACGGCGACACCGGGGTCAGCGGCCGCATCGGTCTGGTAGACGATGCCGTAGGGCGCTTCGCCACGCGACACCAGCGCAAGCGCCGCACGGACGCTCTCGGCGCCCGCCACGTCCTTTTCCACCGACGACCAGACGCCGAGCTTTTCGAGTGCCGCCTTGCCGTATTTGCCGGCGGGCACCGACTTGGGCTCTCCCATGGCGAGCTTGCCGCCCTTCAAAAGACCGGCCAGGTCGAAGCCCGGTTTGATGTCGACCGGCTTTGCTACATCCTTCGGCGCCACCAGCACAATGCGGTTGCCGAGCAGATTGGTGCGGCTGTCGTCCTTCACGAGCTTCCTGTCGGAGAGATATTTCATCCAGTCGAGGTCGGCCGAAATGAAGACATCGGCCGGCGCCCCGCTTTCGATCTGCTTGGCAAGCGCCGAGCTCGCCGCATAGGACACCGTCACCTCATGGCCCCAGGCCTTGTTGGCGCTGTCGAGCGCAGTCTTCATGCTGGCCGCGGCGAACACCGTGACCTTGTCGGCGGCACTGGCGGGAAGCAGTGAGATTGCAAGCGGGAGCATAACCGCAGCCAGGGCTGCAGCAATGCGGATGATGGGGAGACGAGTGTTCGGCATAGCGGCTTCCGGCGGCAACGAGATATTCCGTCGAATATATCGCTCGCCGGAATTTTGGAAAGCGATATGTTTGCAGAAACATATCGCTTTCCTCCGGAGGCTGTTTCCTCAGCGGGCGGGAACGCGGCGGATACGGGCACCGATGGCGTTCAGGCGCTCGTCGATCCGCTCATAGCCGCGCTCAATTTGCTGCGCGTTGTTGATGACCGACGTTCCCTCGGCGCCCATGGCCGCGATCAGCATGGCCATGCCGGCGCGAATATCGGGGCTTTCCAGCCGGGCAGCCTTCAGCCTGGAAGGCCCGGAGATGACGGCGCGATGCGGATCGCAGAGAACGATGCGGGCGCCCATGGCGATCAGTTTGTCCACGAAGAACATCCGCGATTCAAACATCTTCTCGAACATCAGCACCATGCCGTCGCACTGGGTGGCGGTGACGATGGCGATCGACATGGCGTCCGCCGGAAAGGCCGGCCACGGCTGGTCCTCGATCTTCGGCACATGCCCGCCGAAATCCGGTTCGACCTGCTTTGCCTGGCCGGGCGGCACCAAAAGATCGTCGCCCTCGATCTCGCAGCGCACGCCGAGCCTCTCGAACGCCATCAGCGTGGAGCGCAGGTGGCGGACGCCTGCATCCTTGATGCGCAGGTCCGAGTCGGTGACGGCGGCGAGACCGATCAGCGAGGCAACCTCGATGTGATCCGGGCCGATACGGTGACTTGCGCCATGCAGCGGACGGCCTCCGTGGATGGTGAGGCAGTTGGTGCCGATGCCTTCGATCTGCGCGCCCATGGCCACCAGGAAATGCGCCAGGTCCTGCACATGCGGTTCCGATGCGGCATTGCTGAGCGTGGTGCGCCCTTCCGCAGCGACCGCGGCACACAGCGCGTTTTCCGTCGCCGTCACCGAGGGCTCGTCGAGAAAGACGTCTGCCCCGGTCAGCTTGCTCGCCTTGAAGACGAAGGATCCGTTCATGGAGATTTCGGCGCCCAGCTGGCGCAGGGCAAGGAAATGGCTATCGAGCCGCCGGCGGCCGATGACGTCGCCACCCGGCGGCGGAAGGGTGAGCTCTCCGCAGCGGGCCAGCACCGGCCCCGCCAGAAGGATGGAGGCACGGATGCGCGAGCAGAGATCCGGATCGAGAGAGGCGGGCCGGATCTGCCTTGCATGGATATGCAGCGTGTTCTGCGCGCTCCAGCGGGTTTCGGCGCCAAGCGAGCCGAGAAGTTCCACCAGCGCCTCGACATCGCGGATGCGCGGCACATTGGTGAGTTCCACCGGCTCGTCTGTCAGGATCGCGGCGGCGATAATCGGCAACGCCGCGTTCTTGTTCCCGGATGGGGTGATGGAGCCGGAGAGGCGGTGTCCCCCCTCGACGATATATTCGATCCGCTCGGCCACTCTCGCTTCTGCCATCACTGCCACTTCGCCCTGGTTTCGGTGCAGAGGTGGTTAGACAAGCTCTCGGCGCGGGTCAACGGCGCTGCAGATGCGCGCCAAGGATCAGGCCGCGGTACGCCAGGGATCGAGACAACGAACGCCGAGCGGTTCGAAGTGGGCGGTATTGCGGGTCACCATCGTCAGGCCGTGATGCAGTGCCGTGGCCGCGATCATCGCGTCGGCCGTCGGTCGCTTGTTTGGGGTCGGCAGGCTGCCGGTGCGAAGCGCGATCGGGGTATCGAACGGAAGGATGCGGCCAGCATAGTTGACGAGGACAACTCCGTTGATCCAGGTCTCCAGTTCAATCGCGAATGCCGCATCTCGGCCCCGCTGCAACTGTGCCCCAAAGCCGAGCTCCATGATCGTAACCGCGGAAAGAAAGCTGTCACGGCTCGCGATCCGATCCATGTTCATCCGGAAGGAAGCATCCTGCTTGTCCGGCCGCCGCGATGCCGAAACCACATTGGTGTCGAAGAGGAACACCGTCAGAACTCGATCTCGCGGCCTTCGAAACTCAATCTTGGAGGATCGAAATCCTTGTCGATCGTGGCATTCGGATCGTAGAGCGCTTCAAGCGCAGTCTTCGGCTTCTTCCAGTTGGCCTCAAACTCTTCGAAGGTTACCAGGACATGCGTGGGCTTCCCGTGATCGGTGATCACCACGGGGCTGTCCTTGGCGGCCTGCTTGGCCTTGCTGGGGTTCTGGTTAAAGGATGCACTGCTCATATAAGCCAGGGACATCGGCCTCTCCTAGTATCTTTTTCCGAAAATATACTAGAGCGGCGGATCGTTCAAGCTAATGCAACCCGCCGACGCCGAGGAAGCGATCGATCGCGGAGTGATCCGCTTTTAACGTTTCCGGGCTGCCCTGCCAGGCGATGCGTCCCCGTTCCATGATGACGACGGAATCGGCAAAATCGAGCGCGTTCTGAATGCGCTGCTCGACCAGCAGGATGGTCATGTCGCCGCTCTGCGCCAGCCTGGAGAACACCGTCATCAGTTCCTCGCAGATCACCGGCGCCAGACCTTCCAGCGGCTCGTCGAGCAGCAGCACGCTTGGCTGGCCAAGGATCGTGCGCGCCGTCGACAGCATCTGCTGTTCGCCACCGGACAGCTGGCTGCCGAGGTTCCGGCGACGCTCCTTTAGCCGCGGAAACATGGTGTAGGCTTCCTCGATAGCGGTTTTCGGTCGACGCTTCAGGCCGACCAAAAGGTTCTCCTCGACCGTCAGTGTCGGAAAGATATCGCGGGTCTGCGGCACGTAGCCGAGCCCCGCCAATGCGCGGGCAGCACTGGGCTCCTTGGCGATATCCCGTCCGCCGAGGTAGATCTGCCCGCCGAAGCGCCGGGTCTGACCGGCGAGAGTGGCAAACAGGCTGGTCTTGCCCATGCCATTGCGGCCCAGCACGGCCAGGCGATGGCCGGCCTCTACCGACAGGGACAGGTCCTCTATCACTCGCGTCGGGCCGTAGCCCGCCGAAAGGTTGCGGATCTCAAGCGACGCGGCCGGCATCGGCATAACTCCCCAGATAAGCTTCCCGCACCCGGCTATCCTGCGTGACGTCCGTCGGCAGTCCGTCGAAGATCACCGTGCCTGCGGCCAGCACGACCACCCGCTTGGCGAAGCGGAAGACGAGGTCCATGTCGTGGTCGATCATCAGGATGGCGAGGTTCGCCGGAAGGCTGGCAAGCGCCGCCTCGATCCGTTCGGTCTCGGATTGCGGCACGCCGGCGGCGGGCTCGTCCAGCAAAAGCACCTTCGGCTTGAGCGCCATGGCCATAGCAATTTCCAGCAGCCGCTGCTGGCCGTAGGCGATCTCACGAACCTTCAGGTGGCGCAGCGCAAGCAGGCCGAGCTGGTCGAGCAGCGACCCCACCTCTTTCATCACCGCGGCGCGGCTCGAGTAATGTCCGAACATGCGGCCGGCATGGCCATCCCGCTGCAGCACGGCAAGTGCCACGTGTTCCTCGGGCGTCATGTCGTGGAACAGGCGCGTCACCTGGAAGGAGCGGACCAGCCCGCGCCGGACACGCTCGGCCGGTTTGAGCCGGGTCACGTCCTCGCCGCCGAGCATGACCCGGCCGCCATCCGGCGCAAGGTTTCCGGTCACGAGGTTGATGAAGGTGGTCTTGCCCGCACCATTAGGGCCGATCAGCGCCAGCCGATCGCCCGGCTCCATGGACAGCGACACATCGTTGGTGACCGCGAGGCCGCCGAAATTCTTGGCGAGGTTCGAGACTGCGAAGAGGTTGCTCATGCCGGCCTCCGCTGCAGCTTGGCGGCCAGGGCAACGGCCGATCCGTACAGGCCCTTCGGCGCAAACAGCACGACCGCAATCAGCAGCGCACCGACGATTGTCAGCCAGTGGAACGGGTTGGCGGCGGACAGCGTGTCTTCAAACAGCATGAAGACCACGGTGCCGATCACCGCGCCATAAAGCGAACCTGCGCCGCCGAGCACGAGCATGACGAGAACTTCCGCCGACAGGGTAAAGGACAGGCTGTCGAGACCGACGACCTGGGTGGAAATGGCCGAAAGGGCTCCGCCAATGCCGGCAACCGCACCGGAGATCACATACATGCGCATCAGCACCGAATGGGAGGAGGCGCCCATGGCGGCGATGCGGAGCTGGTCCTGCCGGACGCCACGCGACAGCATGCCGAAGGGTGATCGGACGAGGATGCGCAACAGCACGAAAACCACCGCGAGCAGCACGACGCCGTAGACATAGGCCGTCTTGCCCCAGAGATCGAATTCGAAGACGCCGAAGAAGGCATCAGGCATGATCGACGAAAGGCCGTCGCTGCCGCCGGTCCAGCCGGAGGCCTTGTTGGCGGCCTCGTGGAAAAGATGGACGACGGCGATCGACAGGACCAGCTGCGCCAGCCCATACGCCCGCAGGATGACGAAACCGGAGACGAGCCCGGAAGCGGCACCTGCCAGAAGCCCGACGACCGTCATGGCGACCGGATCGGTCACGCCAAAATGCACGGCGGCGATCCCCGCCCCATAGGCGCCGGCGCCGAACAGGGCCGCATGGCCAAGCGTGGCGACACCGCAGTAGCCGGTGACCAGGTCGACAGACAGCACGAGCAGCGCCACCGCGATGATCTGGGTCAGCAGCGACAGATTGTTGGGCATGAGCAGATAGCCAAGGGTGCCGGCGACGACGATGGCAGCGAGGCCGATGATGCCGCGATCGGCGAGCCAGTGGAAAAGGCCGGGTGCGGCGCGAGGTTGATCCATAGGAACCGTCATTATTTCAGCCTCCCCGCCAGTCCGCGCGGAAACAGCGTCACGATGAGGATAACGGCGAGATAGAAGAAGAACTCGCCGTATTCGGGCGCAAGGTAACGCGCGGTGGTGTCGATCGTGCCAAGCAGCAGGCAGGCGATCAGGGCGCCGCCGATGGAGCCTGCGCCGCCAACGGAGACGACAACGAGGAAGGTCACCATGTAGCGCAGCGCATAATAGGGTTCGAGCGGCAGGAGTTCGGCGCCGATCACGCCCCCGAAGGCCGCAAGCGCAATGGCGACCGCGAAGCTCACCGCATAGACCACTTCCGTCCGCACGCCGAGCGCTGCCGTCATCGGCGCATTATCGACCGCCGCCCGGATCCGGATGCCGAAGCTGGTCCGCTCGATCAGGAACCAGAGGCCGCCGGCAACCGCAAGGCCGCAGGCGATCGCAAAGATACGGTGGGTGGCGATGGTGCGGAAACCAAGATCGACCGAACCCTGCAGCGCGGGCGGCAGCGGCACGGTCTTCAGCGTTGGCCCGAAGGCGTAATTGGTGATGCCGATGACGCAGAAGGTGATGCCGATGGTCATCAGCACCTGGGTCAGCTCAGGCGCGCCGTAGATGCGGCGGTAGAGAAACCGCTCGACCGGAATGGCGATGATGACCGTGCCGATAATCGCAATCAGGATGGCCGGTCCATATCCGAGACCGAGATCGCGGGCAGCATAGGAGGCGAAGTAGCCGCCGATCATGGCGAACGCCCCATGGGCAAGGTTCACCACCCGCATCAGGCCCATGGTGACGGACAGGCCGATCGAGATGACGAACAGCACCATCCCGTAGGCGAGTGCGTCAACGGCTATGCTCAGCACAGTCTGCATGCGGAAGTGCGGCCCTTCTTATGGTTTCGTGAAAGAGTTTCTGGGTTCGCCGGCGTCCGGCTTTGCCTAAGGCTGAGCAAGGTGAGTGGGCGGGAGGCTTAAAAACCTCCCGCCGGTGCTCATTTCTTCACGAAGGCAAGGCCCGGGTCGCCCTGCTTCTCGAAGGTCTGGAGTTCCTTGTTGTAGTACTTGCCGTTCGCATCCTTGGCCACTTCGCGAAGATAGATATTCTGCGTGATGTGGCGGCTGTCCGGATCGATGGTGACGGGACCACGCGGGCTCGTCCAGGACAGGCCCTTGACGGCCTCGACGGCAGCCTTGGCATCCTGCTTGCCGCCGGTCGCCTCGATCATCTTGGAGATCACATACATGCCGTCGAAGGCGCTGACCGCAGGAAAGGACAGCTCGGCGGGGTTGCCTATCGCCCTTTCGGCTGCCGCCACGAAGGTCTTGTTTTCCGGCGATTCGTGCGAGACCGCATAGTGGTAAGTGGTCTGGAGGCCGAGCGCCGATTCGCCGAGCGCCGGAAGGTCCGATTCCTGCGTGAGGTCGCCGGTCGCGTAGAACTTGATGCCGGCCGCCTTCAGGCCGTTATCGTTATAGGCCTTGACGAAGGCGAGCGTCGGCGGGCCGGACGGCAGGAAGGTGAACAGGCCCTCGGCGCCCGAATCCTTGATGCGCTGCATGAGCGGCGCAAAGTCGTTGGTCGACAGCGGCATACGGATGGTCTCGACAACCTTGCCGCCGGCCTTTTCAAAACCCGTCTTGAAGGCGTTCTCCGCATCGATCCCCGGGCCGTAGTCGCTGACGAGGGTGATCGCCTTGGTCACGCCCTGGTCCTTGGCGACCTGCGCGATCGGCGTGGTCGTCTGCCAAGTCGTGAAAGAGGTGCGCACCACGAGGGGGCTGGAGGCGACGATGGCCGAGGTTGCGGCGTTCATCACCACCATGGGCACATTGCCCTGCTGCAGGAGCGCAGTCGCGGCCATGGCGTCCGGGGTAAAGTAGAAGCCGGCGAGATATTGCACGCCCTCGCGCACGACCAGTTCCTGGGCCAAGGACTTCGAGCGCGCCGGATCCGCCTGCGGCAAATCCCTGTAGACGATGGCGATCTCGTCCTTGCCGACGGTCTTGCCGTTCAGCGAAAGCCAGGCATCGATGCCTGCCTTGAAGTTCTTGCCCTGCAGGGCAAAGGGTCCGGAAAACGGCCCGACGACGCCGATCTTGATCGTGTCGGCATAGGCCGCATTCGACAGCGCAGCCAAGGCAAATACAGCAGCCAGCAGCTTCTTCATGAACTCCCTCCCTTTTATCCCAATCGCCCTTACGGACGCTCCATCGTGGATCAGTTCTCTACATACGGTCTGGTAATGTAAAATGAATTTTCCGCTGGCATTGATGTGTCCGCGGTTATGATTTGCTATGTCCCGGATCTGAGCCCGGGACCTCTGTGCCCAGGCTCAGGATATTGTCCAGAAGCTCGCCCGCGAGCCGCAGCGCCGCACCGGTCGCCTGCACCATCGGCGGCAGGACCAGCCATTCCAGCGTCCAGGCGGCACCCGAGCGCTCCTGCTCGTGCACCATCGCCTGCTGCATGCCCGAGACCTGCACCGCATTGAACCGCGCCAGGGCAACCAGAACTTCCGCTGCCACCGGGTTCTGCTTGTGCGCCATGGCGGACGACCCTCCACCGCCAGCAAGCCGGATCTCACCGCCCATTTGAGCCAGCAGCGCCACATCCTGACCGATCTTGCCCAAGGTGCCAGTCACAAGAGTGAGGATGCCTGAGAACTCTGCGAGCCGGTCTCGCTGGCTCTGCCATTGTCCGGCATCTGACAAGGAGAGCGCACTCGCCAGCGCCCGTCGCACCGGCACCGTCTTGTTACCCAGCTTGTCGAGCGTTCCCGCAGCCCCGCCGAACTGCAAGGCAAAGCCATCGCGGCCAAAGATTTCGAGCCGCAGCCGATGGCGCCCCAGTGGCTCCACCCAGGCGCGAATGCGGTCGGAGACGGTGATCGGCATCGCCGCCTGCATGCGCGTATACCCCATCAGCCGTCGGCCACCGAAGGCGCAGTCGAGGCTGCGCAACCGGGCTTCCAACCGGGACAGACGTCCCATGAACAGGCCGTTGACCTTCTTGAGGCGCAGCATCTGCGCCGTGTCGATCACATCCTGGCTGGTGGCGCCGAAATGCAGGTGGGCTGCCGCCTCGGGGCCAAGCGCCGAACGCAACTGGCTCACCAGTTCGGCCACCACGACGCCGTCGCGACCGGTGCCGGTACGAAGCCCCGCCATATCCGGCACGAAGCTGGTGCAGAGGTTGGCGATGGTTTCGGCTGCCTCCGGCGGGATCATGCCCTCACCGGCCTGCGCCATCGCAAGCGCCGCCTCGAAGGCCAGCATGGCGTCGATCTCGGCCTGCGGCGACATCAGTCCCGCCAGTTCGTCGTCGCCGACGAGGCCGGACAGGAAGGGATGCTCGAAAGCCGATACAGTCATGCAAATTCTTTCGTGGGGTGGGGTCAGACGTCGAAGAAGATCGTTTCCTTCTCGCCCTGGAGATGGATGTTGAAGGTCAGGATATCACCGTCCCGCTGTCCGATCAGGGTCGGAACGCGCATGCGGTGCTCGATCCGCGACAGGATGGGATCCACCGCATTGGCCTCCTCCTCGTCGGAGAAGTACATGCGTGTGTTGAGACCGATGTTGATGCCGCGGGCAACGATCCAGAAACTGATGTGCGGCGCCATCAACCGGCCGTCCTTGAACGGAACCTGGCCCGGCTTGATCGTTTCGAACACGAACTCGCCGGTGGTCATATCGCCCGGGCAGCGCGCCCAGCCGAAGAAGTTCGGGTCCGCGGTGCCGCGGGTTTCCGAAGGACTGTTGTAGAAGCCATCCGCATCCGCCTGCCAGACTTCCACCAGGGCGTCCTTCAAGGCATTGCCGACGCCGTCATAGACGAAGCCGCGGATGGTAATCCGTTCGCCGCGGGTGTTGTCGTTCACCATCGGCCCGGCGCCCAGATCCTTATCGTAGACGCCGTGAAGGCCAGCAAAGTTCGGCGTACAGCCGATATGGACGTAAGGGCCGGCGGTCTGAGACGGTGATTCCTTCAGGTAGTTGAGCGGCTGCACCATGATCAGTTCCCCTCCAGGCGGTTCTCGAACAGCGTCGAGCGGCGGCCCCGCAGCACGATGTCGAACTTGTAGGCGCGCAGGTCGTGCGGGATGCTGGCATTCATGTCGAGTGCCGCCACCAGGCTCCGGATCGCCGCTTCATCGGGGATCGTCTTGACGATCGGGCAGAGCCAGATCATCGGATCGCCCTCGAAATACATCTGGGTAATCAGCCGCTGGGCAAACCCATGACCGAAGACGGAGAAGTGGATATGCGCCGGGCGCCAGTCGTTGACGCCGTTCGGCCAGGGATAGGGGCCGGGCTTGATCGTGCGGAAGGCATAGTTTCCGTCGTCGTCGGTGATCGTGCGTCCGAAGCCGCCGAAATTCGGGTCGAGCGGCGCGAGATAGCTCTCCTTCTTGTGGCGGTAACGCCCGCCGGCATTGGCCTGCCAGAACTCCACCAGCGCGCCGGGCACGCCCCTGCCCCGCTCGTCGAGCACCCGACCATAGACCATGATCCGCTCGCCGATCGCGCTTTCGCCCGGCTGGGCGAAGTTGATGATCAGGTCGTTGTCGAATTCCCCCAGCGTGTTGTGGCCGAAGACGGGGCCGGTGATCTCGCTCTTGGTGCCTTCCAGCGAGATGAGAGCCCGCTGCGGCGAGCGCAGCACGGAGGTCTTGTATCCGGGCGTATAGGCGGGCGGATGCCAGTCGCGGTCGCGCGCGAAGAAGGGTGTCGTTTCAGGCAGGGTGTTTTTCATCGTCCTCTCCCGCGGCGCGTGCCGCCTCCATCTCCGCATAGGTGGCTTTGGCGATCTTGATGGCGTGGTTGGCAGCAGGAACGCCTGCATAGATCGCCACATGCATCAGCGCTTCCCGGATATCCTCAGGCGTTGCGCCGGTATTAGCGGTGGCACGGATGTGCATGGCCACCTCGTCATCGTGCCCGAGCGCTGCCAGAAGCGCGATCGTGACCATGGAACGCTCGCGCCGGGTCCACGTCTCTCCTGCCCACACCGTGCCCCAGGCGCTTTCAGTGATCAGCTCCTGGAAAGGCTGGTCGAACGCGCTCTGGCCCGCCTGGGCGCGATCCACATGGGCATCTCCCAGAACGGCGCGGCGGGTCTGCATGCCCTTTGCGTAACGTGTGGATGCGGGCGGCATGTCGGCCATAGTCATTCCTCGTCCAATTGTTCCACGAAGCCGCGGATCAGCGCGGCATGAACGGCAGGAGCCTCGACGCAAGGGATATGCGCTGCATCCTCGATTACCTCAAAGCGTGCGCCCGCAATCAGATCGGCCATCGACTTCACAAGCTCCGGCGGCGTCGAGCCATCCTTTGCACCGGCGATGCAGAGCACGGGCACTGCAATTTTTCCCGCCGCCTGCGTAAAATCCGCATCCCGGATGGCAGCACAGGTGCCGGTGTAGCCTTGCGCATCCTGGCGCACGAGCATGTTGCAGAAGCCGGCGTAGGCGGCATTGCCGGGCTCCCGGAAGGGGGTCGTGAACCAGCGTTCCATGATGGCATCGAGGATGCTGCCGATGCCGCCCTGCTCGACCGCCGAGATCCGGCTTTGCCAGCTGTCGGCCGTGCCGATCTTGGTACCGGTGTTCGAAAGCACCATGCCCCTGACCAGTTCCGGCCGCAAGGTATAGAGCGCTTGCGCGATCAGCCCGCCGACCGAAAGCCCGACGAGCACGACCTCGCGCAGTTCCAGATGGTCGATCAGCCCTGCCAGATCGCGCGCCAGAAGCTCGATCGAATAGGGCGTCTCGCCCCGATCCGACAGGCCGTGGCCGCGTGTGTCGTAGGTGACAAGGGTGAAGTCGCCCTCAAGCTTGGGGAGGACGTGATGCCAGACGCGGGCGTCGGTGCCGAGCGAGTTGATGAAGACAATGGCTGGCCTGCCGCCTTCCACGTGAAGGACGTCGTAATGCATGGCAGCGCCATTGATGTGTACAAACTGCATCCTCGCCTCCTCCTGCGTTCTAGATGCCACTGGCATCCGGTTTGGTAAATTGATATTTTATGCGGATTACTTAACCCACAGGTTATAGATTTTGATCGACTCACGCGTCAAGTTGCGGCACCTGCATACATTCGTCGAGGTTGCCCGGCAGAAGAGCATCGGGCGCGCCGCCGAAGCCCTGCGGGTGAGCCAGCCGGCCGTCACCAAGACCATCCGCGAGCTTGAAGAGGCGCTGGGTGTGCCGGTGCTGGAGCGCGACGGTCGCGGCATCCGCATCACCCGCTATGGCGAGATCTTCCTGCGGCATGCGGGCGCTTCGCTGACGGCGCTGCGCCAAGGGCTGGATTCGGTTTCGCAAGAGCTCTTCGATTCCGGTCCGCCTCTCCGCATCGGGGCGCTTCCCACTGTGTCGACCCGGATCATGCCTCGTGCCATGACGGCCTTCCTCGCCGCCGGTACCGGCAGCCGGGTCAAGATCGTGACCGGCGAGAACGCGGTGCTGATGGAGCAGCTGCGGCTGGGAGAGCTCGATCTCGTGGTCGGACGCCTGGCGGCGCCGGAAAAGATGACGGCGCTGTCCTTCGAGCACCTTTATTCCGAACAGGTTGTGTTCGTGGTACGGGCCGGCCACCCGCTGACAAGATTGCGACATGCGATCTTCGAAAGCATCGGCGATTATCCTGTCCTGATGCCCTCGCGCGGGTCGATCATCCGCCCGACGGTCGAGCAGTTTCTGATCACCCACGGCATCGCCAGTCTTCCCACGCAGATCGAGACGGTGTCGGATGCGTTCGGCCGCGCCTTCGTGCGCAGCAGCGACGCCATCTGGATCATCTCGGCCGGCGTGGTCGCCGCCGATATCGAGGATGGGCTGCTGCAGGCCCTGCCGATCGACACCATCGAAACCCGGGGGCCGGTGGGGCTGACAGTGCGCGCCGACGCGGTTTCATCGACGCCGCTTTCGATCCTGATGCAGACGGTGCGCGAAGCCGCCGCGGAGATCATGGCGCCGAACTGACGCCCGGCGGACATCTCAGGATTAAGCTAACTTTGACGTGCGTCGACTGCCTGTTTGCACACAGCAGTAAAACGTATTATTTACTAAGCCTGAATACGAAAATACATATTACTTAGTTATTGTTAAATATGAGTCCTCTAACTTACAGAGGACCATGGGCGAGCGTTGATTTGCATAATTTATGTTGTCTGATCACTTGTACTCATAATAGCAAAACCCACCTGGTCAAAATCTAGAAAGCGCATGATGTCCTCTCGTCTGATCATCGTCGTCGCAAGGTTCTTCCCGGACAGCTATGGCGGCGCAGAGAGGCAGGCGCTAATCCTGGCAGAGGCTCTCGGGCAGATCGGCTACAATGTCACCATTGTTGCTCCGACACTCGATCCGAAAGCACCAGCCGTCGAGGACACTGCCTTCGGCCGGATCGAGCGCTTCCATGTCAAGACGCCACCCAGCAATGGCGGACGCCATATCCTTTCATTCTTGGCATGGACCTTCTGGTTCAAGAGGCGGTTTTCAGAGCCGCAGTACCAGGGCATTCCGATCTATGTATTTCACGCAAGGTTGCATGCGCTCGGCCCAGCACTGGCCACGCGTCAATCAAAGTCGCCACTGCTCATCAAGCTTGGCGGCGGCGGCGAATCCTTCGACTTCAAGGCGCTCCAGGAAAAACGTTTTTTCTACGGTCGATGGATCCAGCGCATCTTGCTGAGGCAGACACGTCTGTTCGTCGCGAACGGCATCCAGATTGCTGACGACCTGAAAGGCCTGGGCGTTGCACCCGAGAAGGTCGCCATTTTCCCTAACGGTGTCGTGCTGCCGAAGCTCGAGTTCGTCGAAGCTGCCCTGCGCAAGCGGGTTGGAACCCGTTTCATCTACACGGGCCGCATCCACCTGGATAAGCGTGTGCATGTTCTTTGCGAGGCTGCAACGGCGTTGCTCACTCAAGGTGACGACGTGAGCCTCGTGCTGCTTGGCGACGGACCGGCACGCCAAGATCTGGACGATCGGTTCGGTTCCGGGAGTGACTTCAAAGGGATTACATTCCCGGGATATGCGGCCGAGATCTATCCGCACATATTGGCCGCCGACTTCTTCGTATCTGCTTCGCTTCGGGAGGGTCAGTCGAACGCTCTCCTGGAGGCCATGTCAGCAGGGACGATTCCAATTGTCTGCGCGGCAAGCGGCGTAACCGATGTCATCAAAGATGGGGTAACCGGCTTCATTGTGGAGAACTCGGAGGGCGCCTCCTTTGAGAAGGAAATGCGTCGCGCTTTGGCGCTCAGCGACGACGAGCGGTACGCGATGTCACGCGCAGCTTATGCCTTTGCCGAGGAAAATGTCGGCATCCACGCCGTTGCGCGAAAGACGGCAGATCATCTTCGCAAGCTCACGATGACTTTAGATGATCAGGTGGAGACCAATAAGCCGACGGATGCCGATCATGTCGTGGCGCCATTGGGCCTGCAGCAGTCTTTGAGCTTGAGCGATCCGAGCATCAGGGCAGTCGAATGAAGCAGAGTTTTTCATCCAGCGCACCTGAGACCGTCGCTGTCATCCTGACCTGCTACAATGAAGGCGACTACATCGGCGAGGCGGTGCGGTCGGTTCTTGATCAGTCCGTTGCTCACGTCATCTCCGAAATCGTCATCGCAGACGACGGATCCGAACCGGCGACGATCGAAGCGCTCAAAGCGCTGGAGAGCTGGGATAAGCGGATTCGAGTTCTCTATGGTGAAGGTGGCCGGGGCCTACCGGCGCAGCGTAATCTCGCGATTTCCGAAACCACCGCTCCACTGCTGGCAATTCTTGATGGTGACGACATTTGGACGCCAGCCAAGCTGGAGTTACAGGTCGCTTCCATCGGCGCCAGCCCAGGGATCGGGCTGGTCTACAGTGATTTCTTCGTCTTCGCGAATAGTGACCTGTCGTCAGCCCGGCGCGCAGGCGTTCGCGACATCTCGCAGGCCGCCGATCTCAAAGTTACCTATTTTCTCAATGATCCACCGATCATCCCCTCCACCATCCTGATACGGCGGACCGATTATCTGGCGTGCGGTAGGTTTGATGACGCTGTACGCGTCTTTGAAGACACTGACTTTTTCTTGAGGATGGCAGGTGTCTGCCGATTTGCATTGGTCGATCAGCCGCTCATCTACAAGCGCAATCGCGGGGCCAGCATCACCGGCGGACGGAGCGATCTGATGGCACACCATGCCTATGTGGCGTTCAAAGCCGCCGCTGCAGACCCGCGCCTGACCTCCCTCGTACCGCGCCGTCTGGCAGAGCGTGCACGCAAGCTTGGCAACCAGCGATTCCTGCTGGGCGATATCGATGGTTCAGTCAGACTTCTTGATCTTTCGCTGCGGCTTTATCCGTACAATTACCGGACTTGGTCGACGTATCTCGGGGCAAGGTTCTTTCCCAGGCTGTCATTTCGCATTTTGGGTCAGTCGGGCAAAGCGCGGCAAGCGGCACTTGGGGGTAACCGGACGTGAGAGAGACAACACCAAAGGTCGCCATACTGACCTGCGAATACCCGCCTTTCCCCGGAGGAATCGGAACCTATGCAGCAGGGATAGAGGGTGCACTCAACGAGAATGGCGTGGCCACGATCGTCGCGGCTCCAATCTACCCAACCCTGCCATCACCGACAGACCCGGAAAATACCCACCGGATCTTCAAGCATCACAGGATTTCCCCGGCGGCAGCCTGGAGGGCCGCTAATATTGTCTGGCGACTGCCAAAAAACGGCGTGATCCTGGCGGCCGACCTCCGCACGGTCGTGCTCACCTACCTGATCACGCGCCTGGTCCGACGCAAGTACATCGCCATGGTTCATGGGAGCGAGGCCAGCAAGTTCCGCACGAATTCAGTCGCCTTCCGGCTGGCCCAGCGCGCTTACCTCAAGGCCGCCTTCGTCGCCTATAACTCCTATGCAACCCGGCAAATATTCGAAGACGGCATCGGCATACCCAAGGCCGGCGGGGTGACGCACCTCGGTGTGGAAGGGCGCTGGTTCTTGCCCCCCACCGCTGACCGATTTGAAAACCGGCAAATCGCGGCGATTGATCGGTCAGTCCCGATTTTCTGCAGCGTGGGCCGGGTCGAGGCTCGAAAAGGCCAGGCAAACACTGTCAAGGCAATCGCTCTGGCACAAAGTCAGTTCGGCTTACGCAACTGCGTTTACGTCATTGCTGGAAAGGTTGAGGAGCCTCATTACGCCGAAGTGATCCTTGCGGAAGCGCGCAAGGCGGGTGTCGAGGTTATCATGGCAGGTCGATTGTCCGAGGACGATCTTAAGCTGCTGTATGTTCATTCCGCATGCCACGCGCTTCTTGCTGAAGCGCTTCCCGGCAAGATCGAAGGCTTCGGTCTGGTCCTGCTTGAAGCAGCCGCGCAAGGCTGCCCTTCCGTCGCAACGAACATTGGCGGCATACCTGAGGTTCTGGGTGACACCGGCGTGGTAGTCGAAGCCAATGACCTGCACAACGCCGCCAGAGCTTTCGCAAACTTCGCACAGTCGCGGGATAGTCGTACATCTAGCGGCAAAGCTGCCCAGCTGCGCGCCAACGAATTCACGTGGCGCAAATGCGCCGAGAAGACATTCGAGGCCCAGTATCTTTTCACAGACTGATATCGGCGCCTGCTCCATCAAGCCAGGTGAAAACGGCGCCTTGACCTTTGAGGGGGAAGGTTATGGTTCCTGCCGCTCGCGGCAGTCTTTCCCATGGATGACAGTCTCGCAGCCATCACGAATCCGAAGAGAAGTATCAACTCGAGCATGAAGGTATCCAGCGCCTCGACTGAAGCGTAGGTCAGCAGAAAGGACAGGACGTAAAGCGGGGCGCGTGAACTCGAACTAATCTGCCGTTTGACGCGATACAGAAAATCTCTGCCGACCGCGAGAATAAGCAAACCATAAAACATTACGGCGACTGCAATCCCGACAACCCCGCCCTCCGCCGGAACCCGGTGGATTTCGCCATGCACATTCATCGCAAGTCCGCGACTATCCGTGGCAAGACCGAAATTGGCTTTGGACCACACCTGGTAGCCCGTGCCCCCCAGCCCAAGAACAGGGTGTTCCTTGAACTGCTCCCAAGCCATGCGGTTCACAAAGTCCCTTATGATGTCGCTCTGGTCGCCAATGTTCTCAATGCCATAGAACTCGCCTATCTGCATTTCGCGCTTTTCCTTTACCAGGCTCTCGACCTGCCGGGCCACGTAGCTGTCCGGGGGCGCAAGCGCTGCAAGGGTCGCCAGCGCGACTGCGCCAATCACCATAATGCCGAGTTTGACGGCAAGAGCTTCCCGCGAAAAGAGATAGACAACCGCAAAGAGGATGTAGGCCTTCCGCTCGCCGCTGATCATCAGCAGGATGAACAGCAACAATATCACGGCGTAGAACGCGACCCTGCCGAACTTGAGCGTGATCCCATCCTCGTAAAAGAAGATCAGGATGACGCTGATCGATAGCACCGACTTGGTGTCGTATAGATATTTCCAGGTCGTCAGGTGACCGGTGGCGAGGTGATACAGCACCATATGGCCGAAAATGACGGCCGTGAGGATTGCGAAACGGCGAATGAGCAATTCCCGCCGGGCGGGGCTAACATTGGTGAAGTAAACGGCGATGACTGCTGTTGCGAGCACCAGGATTACAAACTGAGCCGTCCTGTAGAAGCCTTCGCCGGGCGAAACCAGAAATGCAGTTACGGTCGCCATGGCGACGTAGAGGATGCTTGCGACGGCAAGCTTCGACACCATGAACTTCCGAAAAACCGGAAGAAACAGCGCACACCCACACAGGACGAGAAGGCAGACGACACCGATCCCGTCCATCTTGTAGATGAGAGATATGTAGAACAGAAAAGCACAGCCCTCGACGATCCTCGGGAGCAGTGTCGGAGCCTTCGGTGTCGCTCTGTGTATGGGTGAGTAACGCGTCATGTTCTCCGAGTTCCACCGGCCATCTGTATGATCCGCGCTAGGTCCCAGCCGCGACGGATGGACTCTTGCCTGAAAATTTCTGATCGGTGTTTATCATGTCGATGCTTTGCAGGGCGTCCTCATAGATCGCCTGCATCTTCGGCCACATTGTCTCCGCATCCCAATTGGAAAGATCGGTTGCGCGAGCTCCCTGGGCCAGATGTTTAAGTTCGTCCTTATTCGTCAGCAAATGATGAATGGCGTCGATTGCCGAATCTATATCCGCCGACGGGACGATCAAACCATTCACCCCATTCTCCACGACTTCTTCGATACCTGGCAGATGGCTGACGACACATGGTTTGCCTCCAGCCATATACTGCATGATCACGCGAGGAAGCCCCTCCCGCTCCGAGCAGAGGACGCAGAGATCCGCCATGGCAACGATACGCTCTGGATCCGCCCTAAATCCGAGCATGACCACGTTGCCCTCAATGCCGAGCCGCACGATGTGCTCCTCTATATTCGTTCGCTCCTCCCCGTCACCGCAGACCAGCAGTCGGACATCCGGATGAAGCCGTGTCAACCGCTGAAACGCATCCAGGAAGGCGATATGGCGTTTGCGCGCCGTCAGAGCGGCCATCATGACAATCACGGGCGGACGCGGCCCTTTGCTGTCGTAACGCAGTATCGCCGCCTGATCCGATGGCGGCTGCGCATCATGATACCGTTTGAGATCGAACCCGGAATGCACGACATGGTGGTTGTCCACCTTTCCGATCCTGTGTTGCAGGAAGAGATCCTGGGTTCCATGGCTGACATTGATGAAGGCATCGGTAAAGACCGCAGCGATCTTTTCCAGCGCCAGATACATCAATCTTTTCTTACGCCCGACGTTCAGAAAGGGGACGATGTGAACACCGTGTATGACAGCTGGTACGCCGGCCATTCGCGCAGCTAACCTTCCCAGTATGCCCGCCTTGCTCGTATGGGTATGGACGACGTGCGGCTTGAGATCCTTGAGGATTTTATAAAGGCGGATCATGGTTCGGGCATCGGACATGAACGAGACCTTCCGAACCATGTCTTCTACCAGCACAAAACGGACCCGATCGCGATACTGCTGTTGATAGTGGTCATCATACTCCGCTCCATGGATAAGAACGACATCGTGACCATCATCGGCTTGCTGGAGACACGTCAGCATCGTGTTTTCGTCAGCGCCGGCTCGGATCAATCTCGTAATAATATGGACGATGAGCATCAGTCTCTCCTTGTCAGAGCTGTGTCAGTTCACTGAAGAGCGGTTGCGCTTGATGCGCGGCATCAGCAGTGTTGTTGGTGCCACTCAACGAAGCGACGAACGCCCTCCTCGACGCCGATGGCCGGACGAAAACCGGTCAAAGCTTCCAGGAGATCAGCGGCGGCATAGGTGCGGCACACATCGCCAGGCTGCATGGGCAGCATGTTGCGGATTGCCGGTTTGCCCATCGCCAGCTCGATGATCTCGACGAATTTCAACAGCTCCACGGGCTGTCCGCCGCCGATGTTCACGACGCGGAACGGCGCATCTTTCGACAAGCTGTCTTCAACGATCTCGGGTGAGACCCTGTTGTCTTCGGATGGAATGACGTTGCAAAGCCTGATGATGCCTTCGACCAGATCGTCCACATAGGTGAAGTCACGGCTCATTTGACCTTGACCGTAGATATCGATCGCTCGGTCATCTCGTATGGCATCGACGAATTTGAACAACGCCATGTCCGGGCGCCCCCAGGGGCCATAGACCGTGAAGAACCGAAACGCAGTTGTCGGAACCCTGAAGAGATGGGCATAGCTGTGCGCCATCAGCTCCATCGACTTCTTGGTCGCCGCGTAGATGGTCATCTGTTCGTCGGCCTTGTCGGCTTCGGCGAATGGGATCTTTTCGTTGGCGCCATAGACCGATGATGTCGACGCAAGCAGCAGATGCTTCGGTCTCAGTCTCTTGGCCAGATCCAGGACATTGAAAGAGCCGACGACGTTTGAATCGATGTACGAGCGCGGATTTTCCAAGCTGTAGCGAACGCCCGCCTGGGCCGCGAGGTGAATGATCACCTCGGGTTCAGCCAGCTCGGCAGCCTTTTCCAGCGCCTCCTGGTCCTCCAGCATGCCCGTAACGGCCTTAAACCCGTTCGACCGGGACAGGATGGCGACCCGCTTTTCTTTCAGCTTGATGTCGTAGTAGGGCGTCATCCCGTCGAAACCGACCACGAAGTGACCGTCATCGAGAAGCCGTTTGGCAAGATGGAAGCCGATAAAGCCGGCGGTACCGGTGATCAGGTAACGCATGCTCAGTGCTCCGTGGCAGCTGGTATATCCATGGCCGGGCGGCCCACGGAGGAATAGGCAAAGCCGAACTTTGCAATCTCTTCACGGCGATAGATATTGCGAAGGTCGACCAGCACAGGCGCCTTCATGATCGACTTCAGGCGGGCAAAATCGAGCGCGCGAAACTGATCCCATTCCGTCACGATCACGATGCCATCCGCATCTTTCGCAACATCGTAGGCGTCTTCCGCGTAGTCGATGGCATCGATGACTTTGCGGGCGTTCTCCATGCCCTCGGGGTCGTAGCCCACGACCCGGGCCCCAGCATCGACCAAGGTCTGTATGATGGAGACGGCCGGGCTGTCGCGCATGTCGTCGGTATTCGGCTTGAACGTAAGTCCGAGAACGCCGATCGTCTTGCCGCGCACCTCGCCGCCAAGGGCAGCAATCACCTTTCGGCCCATGGCACGCTTGCGGCTCTCATTGATGGAGACGGTTGCTTCGATCAGGCGAACGGGACTGTCGTAATCCTGCGCGGTCTTGGCCAGCGCCATCGTGTCCTTCGGAAAGCAGGAACCGCCGTAGCCGGGACCCGCATGAAGAAACTTCGAACCTATGCGACCGTCCAGGCCGATGCCGCGCGAGACTTCTTGAACATTGGCACCTACCTTTTCACACAGGTCCGCCATCTCGTTGATGAAGGTGATCTTCATGGCAAGAAAAGCGTTCGCGGCGTACTTGATAAGCTCCGACGTGCGCCGCTCCGTGAACAACAGCGGTGCCTGATTGAGATAAAGCGGGCGATAAACCTCCGTCATGACAGAGCGGGCGCGATCATCGCTCAGACCGATTACGATGCGATCAGGACGCTTGAAATCCTCGATGGCTGCACCCTCTCGCAGGAATTCCGGGTTCGACACCACGGCGACGTCTGCGGACGGATTGGCTTCGCGAATGATCCTCTCGACTTCGTCACCCGTGCCGACCGGCACTGTGGACTTAGTCACGACGACGGTAAAACCTGTGATGTGTTCTGCGATCTCGCGTGCGGCAGCGTAGACGTAAGACAGATCGGCATGACCATCCCCACGTCGAGACGGGGTGCCGACGGCGATGAAGACGACATCGCTTTTGGCGACGCTTTCTTTCACGACCGTCGAGAAGGACAGCCGTCCGGCGCGAACATTTTCTGCAACAAGAGTTTTCAGTCCGGCTTCGAAGATCGGGATCTCCCCACTCTTCAGAGCTTCGATCTTGGCACTGTCTTTGTCGACGCAGATGACATCGTGCCCGAAATCAGCAAGACACACGCCGGAGACGAGGCCCACATAACCGGAACCAATCATTGTAATATGCATCGATCTACTCAGCCTTTTATAAAACTAAGAATTATTGTCTATGGTTGTATTGCGTCAGAATCAACAAGAAGTCCTTTCTTTCTTTGACTGAAGACAATGCTTGTTCACAGTTCTAATTTATTATAGATTTCTATTTAAGCATTAACTTCTAAAAATATTTCACAGATAGTCCCGCCGGCCGCATCATCGATGCTCCCGTATTTGCTTATGTAAAGCGGCATTTGAAGCGCGACTCTGCCTTGGCCACGGCTTAGCCGACTGTGCTATTGGAGATTACTGTCTGAGCTCTGAGCGCAGTCACGGGGTGGGGTCTGGTGAGACTACGCAGTTACCCAACCATCGCTTGGTTCGGCGAGGCGCTTTCTGCGGACAATCGGCGGATCTGGGCAATTCCTGGCCTGATCGAATAACGAGCCGGCTGTCCATGCGAGACGCTGTTGAAGTACAGACGACAAGGCTCTTCGATGAAGATGAAGGCTAGCGCTGCCACTACGATCACCACGAGCATATAAACCAACGCGAATGCGTCCATTGCGAACGCAGGGCCGAAGTTGATCATATTCCCGTCGGTCATGAGAGTGACTTTAAACGCAGATTGAGCCGCTCTGATTGCACCGTTCAAGACGGAAAGGATGACGAAATGGACGAGATATATCGATAGCGAGATCATCCCCAGGAACTGGAACGGGAAGGTTTGCAGTAGGGCAGAAATACTCCCTCTCCCGGCCGCAAAGATGAAGATGACAATCGAGAAGCTGAATATTGTGCCCACATCACCAAAGGGCGCGAACCAGAAAATCATGACTGCAAGCGCCGAAACGCCCACCTCCCAGGCGGTAGCGCTACGTTTCAGAAAATCCGGGCTCCTCATAAAAAGGGAGTGCAGCAAAACCCCGGACATGAAACCGAATATGCACTGAAGCAATCCTAGCCCGCTCGTTGTGTGAAGCCTGGTCTCGCTGAATTCGAGAGCCAGTAGAAGCGCGCCGCTGACCAACCAGACTATGATCGTCGGCTTTTTAGTACGCTGCGCGCTGAAGAAAGTAATGCCCGCGAACAAAGCATACACGTAAAACTCAACGCTCAAGGACCAGCTTGGTCCGTTCCACGTATAATCTCCGAATGGAATTATGGAGTGCAGCAGGAAGACGTTGGCGACCAGCGACGATAGGCTATTGGTGCCGGTGAAAGGAGCCTGGCCACTTTGAATGCCATGGCTAACCATGACGAGCTTCATAACCTCGAGCATCACCAGAGCGACGAGCGTCGCAAAGTGGATGGGGTAAACCCGCCCGAAACGTCTGATAAAAAATGCGCTCAGTTCTGCCTTTGAGCTGATCCTCCGACCGTAGGATTCAGCCATGACGAAGCCACTGAGGATGAAAAAGAGCGGAACGGCGAGGCTACCGTGCCTAATGACGGGAATTGCATAGAAGTGGCCTGCTGCAGACAAATGCACCAAGGCGACGATTGCCGCGGCAATCCCTCGAATTGCATCCAAAGATCTAAATCTTAGCATGCGCCACCCCGGCTTCCATCGACAGGGACTATCGTCATATTAGAGTATACCCTAAGGATATCTGCAATAGAAAATAATATGACTCCGTGAATTATGTGGAGTAATCGAGGCGCACTCAGTGTACTGTTAAGTTAGGTTTGCTGTTGGATCAGGTTCATGCTCGCTAACGTCCAGTCCCTTCGCGGTATAGCCGCGGTCATGGTGGTCTATTACCACGCTCATGGCGCGTTGATTAAGCGGGCTGCCGAGCTGAATTTGACATCCGGTTTCTGGACCCAAGAACAGGGCATCACGAAGTTTGGAGCCTTGGGCGTTGACATCTTTTTCGTCATATCGGGCTTCATCATTTTCCACTCGACCTGGGATAAGACCCTATCGCCCCGGCAGTTTATTACGGCACGGACGCGACGGATCTATCCGCTGTATTGGGTGGCCTCTCTAATTTTCATAGCGCTTACACTCCTTCCTGGGACGAGCTACCAACTTGAACCCCGGGAGATCATCTTCTCGCTTCTCCTCATTCCCGCTTACTTCAATGGTGATGTTAAGCCGGTGCTGGAGGTAGGCTGGTCGCTATACTACGAGATGTTTTTCTATCTTCTGTTCGCCGCACTGATCTGGCAAACCAGGAAAGCCATCCTCTTTCAACTCACTGGTCTCTTTTGCTTTCTGGTCATTGCGGGAAGCGTTTTCCATACGGACGCTGCAATCTGGAAGGTCATAACAAACGACAGGCTTTTGGAGTTCATTGCCGGCGGTTGGGCAGCCCTGGCTTACAGGTCACGCACGGCGATGGCCTGGAATTCCTATCAGAGGTGGGCCGCCCTTTTTGTCATCGCATCGTTTGGTATCGCGTTCGTCGCTGTGGATGGCTGGCGGGAGAACTATAGTGCCTTGATCACGCGAGGACCTATTGCGCTGGCCGCGTTCTCCATCTTCCTTTTCGACGATAAGTGGAGGCCGTTTATCAGTGGGCGGTTAATGTCATTCCTGGGAGATGCCTCCTACTCGATTTACCTCTTCCACATGTTTCCCTTGATGATCGTTTCAGGGGTCTGGAAGCGAGGTCTGGCCATTTCTCCATTTTACGGCGTCATCACATGGGGCATTCTCATCATGCTCGGGGTCGCAGCAGGGATCGTGGCCCATGTGTTGATCGAGAAGCCATTGATGGCCTACTTGCGAGACAGAAAATCTCGGCAGCCGTACCTAGCAAATCCGCTAGGAGGTAAGCCTCCGCATTCCGTACAGTGACAAGGCGCAGATGGACAAAATATTGTGTAGCTGCCCACGGCGTTGATATCGACGCGCAGCATGCTTTGCTAAAGACTGAAGGCCCTGTGCCGGCTCAGATCGCTGAGGGTCGGATCATCAGGAGACGAGGACCAAGGCAGCAACACCCTTGCTGCCGTTTGCATCGGAGCTGACAAGTGAGCCTAAGAACCAGCTGCTATATTGTCGGCGTCTCAGCCTTGCTGGCGCTCTGTGGCACCACGCACGCTGTGGCAGCGGAGGGTTCTCGCATGAGGCCCGCCTCCGCGCACGAAATCAACACGTATTTGAACACGTCGAAAAAGGGCTACGTTGCCGGGGCCGATGGGTACATCTACAATCGGGAAAAGAAAGTCGGCTATCGGATCACGAACGGCCAGATGTGCGTTCGTTATTCGGCACGAAAGACCGACTGCGCCGATATCAAAACGGACGGCGACAGTTTTCAGATGATTACCCGGGACGGACAGAGGTCGAAATTCTGAGGCTCATTGGCAGCGCAAACGGTAAAGCCGACTTGCTGCAAAAGCGCCCCGCTTCGAGGCCCGTTAAGCTTCAACCGGAGCAATCTTCATAAGTGTTTGAGCTGCACAGCGCTCTTCCACTGAGAGCCGGCTGCCTACCAACAGCAAAAACGCCGAGGCAGTGAGACACTGACCTCGGCGTTTTTATTCACAAGGCTATACGAGCCAGGCGTGATTGAAATCCACGCCTGCGATGCCCTTCACGATGAGCGAAGACCCGGCAGGGGAATTCGAGTCAATCAAATGAGTGTCAACACTATTGTCGACATTCGTGTCGATGGACCAAGTGTTTGGATATTGGACGTCGATCGTGTCGCCCTCGTCGGCGCTGAAGTCCATGATCGTGTCGATCGCTGGTGGTTTTGGCTGACCCTTGATGTCCACCGAGACCAGATCAAGATTGCCAATCAGGAAGATGTCCGCTCCCTCATCGCCAAACAGGAAGTCCGATCCCGTGCCACCGGAAATCTTGTCGTCGCCTTGATTGCCATGAATCGTGTCCGTGCCTGGTCCACCGCGAATGTAGTCGTCACCGGCACCACCAGAAACGATATCATCTCCAGATCCGCCCTCGATGTAGTCCTTGCCATCATCTCCATACAGAGTGTCGTTGCCCGACTCTCCGTAGATGAAGTCATCTTCAGTGCCGCCATGGACGATGTCATCTCCGCCGGCAGCATGGATCGTGTCGGACCCAGCCCCACCCGAGATCGTGTCGCGCGTTTCGGCAAACCCTCCCGACCCCATGTCGACATAGTCGTCGCCACCGCCTGCGTCGATGTTCGTCAGTGTAAACTTCGAGGTCTGCAGGTTCAGGCCGGCGTCAGCTGTTCCAGTCGTGAAGTAGATGTGGTCATTGCCATTGCCGCTGTCGATGTTGAAAACGGAGTCTTTTGCAAGTGCAGGACTGTCCCAACCGGCAAAACCGGCATTCGTGGAATTGACGACCTTGACCGTTATGAAGTCGTCGCCGGCGCCTGTCTTGATATCGCCGCGCTTGGCATCCTCGACCGTGATGTTGGCCGAGTGCGCAGTCGTATAGTCGAGATTGACATAGACGAAGTCGCTGATAACGGCTGTATGGTCGAGATTATCATCGACGCGGACGTATGCATCCTTGTTCACGCCCCAATTTGTGGTGTTGTCGAGGGTGAAGTCAAAGGTGGTATCGCCGACAACGGCGGAGTAGTCATACTTCGGCGCGTGGGTGAGGGGCACATCATCAATCACCTTCGTGGCAACCTTGTCAGCGCTCGTGCGAAAATACAATGCCATAGCTTTCTCCCGTGCGATTACACCAACAAATTGCTGGTGGTTGAGCAAACTTTTTATTGTTGTAATAACCTGTCTGGCAAAACTGATATCGCAGAAGCTTAATCTAGTAAAGCTTTCGTTAAAGCGCGGATGTCATTTCGTATTGATACAGTTAACCCAATGATTTTTCGACACATGCGTCATTTTCCTTAACGAATCAACGTATGCTTTCTTGATATACGTCAATTATCAAAGTCAATAGCAGGCAGAACTCAAAATCTTTTCTCACCTCTTGATAGGCGCTTAACAAACTGAGAGGAATGATAGCAAAATGGCGCGACCAGATTAGCAGATCGAGATGTATTTACTTCAGGACGACAGCAGCGTTGCAGCGCCTCTCGCGCATTGCGGGAATCCGGGATCTAGCCGGGACGGCTCCGTGAACACGCTACAGGAAGGCATCGCACAGCCGGCATCATCATCCGGTTGACGAATGTTTGAACCGGCAGACAGTTAAGGTTGTTTTTTAACAGCGAACGGAATGACTTTCGCGCAACACAAACTAATATTTGCCGGATGGGACTTATCATGATTGAATTGACTGGGTAAATTTCAGGTATACTTTAACCTGCCCAGGTGGTGGATTATCAATGTTTGGCACGAAATCAAATGATGCTCGCCCGAGTATTGGCAGGAGCTTCGGCTGCGTCCAGCTCTTAAAGCAATGCCGCTTTGCGGTTTTCACCATTATTGTCGCCAGCGCTCTCGTGAACATCCTATACCTGACGAGCTCGCTCTTCATGCTCCAGGTCTATGATCGAATAATTCCGAGCAAAAGCATTACCTCCCTGATTGCCTTGGCTATTCTGGCAATAACGCTCTATGTGTTTCAGGGATTGTTCGAGTTGTTCCGCGGTCGCTTGCTCGTTCGCATCGCCGGGATCTTCGATGACAATCTCGCAAAGCGCGTTTTGAGATCAACGATGCGCGCTCATCTCTCGAAGGACGCGTCCACGGACGGCTTCCAGTCCATGCGCGACTTCGACCAGATCAGGACATTTCTCGCGAGTGCCGGACCATCTGCGGTGCTCGACCTACCATGGTTGCCCCTTTACCTGGCCATCTGTTTTATGTTTCACCCCGTCGTTGGATGGTGTGCAGTTGCCGGTGGATTGATCCTGATGATGCTGACGCTCGCGACCAACATGAGCACAAAGCGATCCACCAAACGCGTATTTGAACTTGCCAACAGTCGAAATAATCTTGCGCAGACTGCCCAGCGCAACGCCGAAGTTATCCAAGCCATGGGGATGGCGACCAATCTCACAAGGCTCTGGGCGGAACAAAACGATGACTACAAGAGAAATCAGCAGAGCAACGCTGACGTTCTGAATGCCTTTACGGTCGCGTCAAAGATGTTCCGTGTTGCTCTGCAGTCCGGGGTGCTGGCCGTTGGCGCAGTGCTTGTCATCGACGGCCTTGCCTCCGGCGGCATCATTATCGCAGCCTCCATTCTGACGGCCCGCGCCCTGTCTCCTATCGAACAGATAATCGGAAACTGGCGCAACATCGTCACTGCCCTGCAAAGCTGGAAGAGGCTTCAGGCAGCCTTGGCCGAGACGCCCGATCACAGCTTGAGAACTGCGCTTCCGGCACCGTCACAAGAGTTGACAGTCGAGGATTTGGCCTGTGCACCGCCTCAACAGCGCCGACCGACCATTTCGGGGATCAGCTTCTCTATTTCAGCCGGCAGCGCTCTTGGCGTGGTCGGCAGAAGCTCCTGCGGAAAATCCACCATGGCGAGAGGCATAGCCGGCATCTGGCCTTTGGTTCGAGGAAAAGTTCGCCTCGATGGGGCTGCCACTGACCAATGGGACCCAGAGCAGCTCGGAGCACATATTGGCTACCTACCGCAGGATATAGAGCTTTTCTCTGGGACGATCGCCCAGAACATATCGCGTTTCCAGGTCAATCCTGATCCTCGCGGCATTCTGAAAGCGGCAAAGGCTGCCGGAGTGCATGAGATGATCCTCAGGCTGCCCAACGGCTACGATACCGAAATCGGCCGGAATGGATCCATGCTATCCGCAGGCCAGCGACAGCGCATTGGTCTGAGCCGGGCACTTTACGGCGATCCCTTCCTGGTCATTCTGGACGAACCGAACTCCAATCTGGATGCTGAGGGTGAAGCAGCGCTGACCGAAGCCATCCTCAGTGTTCGTCGTCGGGGAGGCATTGCGATCGTCATCGCGCATCGGCCAAGTGCGCTGGCGGCCGTCGATCAGATCCTGATGATGCAGGATGGGCAAGTTCAAGCATTCGGATCGAAAGACCAGATCTTCGCAAGGATCATTCGACAAGACACTCCGAATGGTCAGGGCGAACGCAGTGTTCCATTGAAGGTTGTCGGGGAGAAACAGGAGTGACCGGTCCGACGAGAAGTTCCGAAATGTCGTTGCGGCGGAACGGTTTGACCGTGCTTGGTCTTGCTGGCCTGCTTGTGTTTGGCATAGGCGGCTGGTCAGCAACCGCCACGCTTTCAAATGCAGCCATTGGTGAAGGCACGGTCATCATTGATGAAAGCGTCAAGAAAATACAACATCTCCAGGGCGGGATCGTTTCAAAGCTTTTGGTGCGGGAAGGACAGCACGTTCAAGCCGGCCAGATCCTGCTGCAACTGGATAGCGCGACAGTCAAAGCCAACCTGGGCATAGTGGAATCAACCCTTGCACAGCTTTACGTGCGTCGCAGCCGTCTCCAGGCGGAATCTGTGGGTGCCGACTCATTTTCTACCGATGACCTTACCCGTTCAGGCCTAAGGGTCTCTGAGAAAATGCGCTTCGTAGAGGGCGAGATGGAGCTGTTTGCGGCGAGGCGCTCAGCCATGCTTGGGATGAAAAAACAGCTTGAAGAGCAGATAGCCCAGATTTCCGCTGAGGTAACCGGTCATCAGATGCAGCTCAGTTCGATCAATAGCGCAGCCGTTCTGGTAGCGCAGGAGGAGGATGCTGCTGAAAGTCTCTACCGTAAAAAGCTAATCACCCTGCAGCGGTTTAATGCCTTAAAGCGTCAGTCAATCCAGTTGGAGGGTGACAAGGGCGAGAGAACCGCGGCAATGGCGCAAGCCGAAACCAAGATTGCGCAGACAAGCCTCCAGATTTTGCAACTTGATGAAGACCGCCGGAAGGAAAATTCGACAGAACTGACGGATGTCGACGCCAAGATTGCGGAGATGGAAGAGCGTCGGACAGCCGGTACAGACCAGCTCAATCGGCTCGACATCAGGGCGCCCGTTGCGGGACAGATCTACCAGCTCGATGTCCATACTGTGGGAGGCGTCGTCGCACCCGGAGAGCAATTGATGCTGCTCGCCCCCGATCAGCAATCACTGACCGTCGATACGAAAATCGCCACACGGAACATCGATCAGATCTTTGTCACACAGCATGCGGACATTAGGTTTTCGGCTTTTGACCAGAGAACCACGCCTGAGGTCACAGGGGAAGTTGTTGCTGTCTCACCTGACGCGGTCACTGATCCGCGCACTGGCCAGACCTTTTATTCAGTTAGAGTAAGGCCCACACCAGAAAGCCTCGCTCTTTTGAAGGGATTAGTGCTCTACCCTGGCATGCCAGCCGAAGTCTTCATCCGCGTCGCTGATCGCACCGTGCTCTCCTATCTCACGAAGCCGCTCACCGATCAGATGAGGCACACATTCCGGGAATGATCGGTTGGTTGAACACAAATTCCGGCTTTGAGACGATCTAATTCGCCCGCTAAGCGAGGCGTAGTTCGCGGCTCCAGGCTTCTGGCTGCCCGCGCGCTCCGACTGCTTTGACCATGCATCTCAGCACCTTGCCCGCGTCCTCGGCGTCAGGTTTGAACACGGGTGATGGAGAAACCAGGCGGGGGCGTCCGTCGGTGTACCAGTAATACCAGATATCCGTGATCCCCGCAGACAGGCCATGGTCGCACCTCAGCGACTGGCCAATTCGAGGCGTTCCGAGGATAACGGGCAAGGCGGTGAACGGCAAAGCGAACGTTCCGAGCTTTTCCGCTTTCTGCAACACTTCAAAAAACGCAATCTGAAGGTCATGGCTGATTGATCGGTCGGGCTCTCCGTCCTCTAGTCGCAGCGCATAGTTCACGATGACATAGCGCCGCTCGAGATACTCCTTTGGCGTAGGGCAACGGTAGAGCTCGATCATTTCTTCTCGACCGCTTTTATCAACGGACACCGAAAGGGTTGTAAACTCCTTCTCGATTGCGAATTCCCACGTATGCCATTCGCCATCCCATGGCGTAAAATTTTTCTCGATCCCGAGCCTGGCTGCTGTGAGTTCGCCGGCCCAAATCTTGAAACGCTTTGCATCCTTCGTCAGATGTCCGAGGACACCTGGATATGACGCCGAGTGCACATGCGACGAACCACCATTGAGCCAAATCGGGTTTTTGCCATCCAGTTCCCAGAAGTCGATTTCAATGCGTTCGAGGTGTCTCATAAACAGCGGCTGCAGCGCATAGCACCAGAAACCCGGAAAGAACCCTCCGGGAACTTCAGCATAAGAACTCATCCGGCATCGGAGCCTGAAGATTGTCTCTCCTTCCCAGGAATGCCCCTGCCCCGCGTCGTTAACGGTATAAATCGCTGGCGCGAACCACTTATTCTGGTGCTTCAGAGAGAGCGTCATCATTCCGCTCCCGTCTGCGCCGCCCGCAGTCTGCTGGTACAACTTCACCTTCGCTGTTGGCGGTAAAAGCTGCGCACTCGCTCCAACAGCAGAATTCCAGCCAGGCGCAAACCATGTCGGCGCGGATCCCGAACTGAGCATAGATGCGGCAGGAACTTTGCCTTCGGCGTCATTGTAGAAGACGCGCTGGAAATCCGACTTGTCTTCTGCCGGCTTTCCCATCCGTGCGGCCGTCTGGCTTCCCCGCAAGGCAGTTCCCCACAGGAGCCAGGCAGCCTCGTCAAAACGGTAGCCTGGAACCACATCTTCCGCATCATTAACCGGACGAGACGAGCGATAAGGGTGTCCAATAGGAAGAGCACCCTGGCGCGCCACCCTCCAAGCGGCCCAACCTTCAAGTTTGCGCACCATGGCTTCGGTCAACTCTCCCTGGCCGAACACGATGCAATCATATCCCCACTCAGCATTTGCCGACCGTCTCCCGCCGATGATGCTTTCCGGGCCTCCCTCGTCCGACGGCCAAGCCCAGTCGACGATGTCATTGACATATCCGCTATCGCCCCCGTTCAGGCTGGAAAACAGGCGCCCGTTGCGGCGATAGGTCAGGTTGATGTTCCAGGCATCGAAAGCAAACCCATCGCTGTTCAGGTATGCCTTGACTGTTCCGGTTTCGGCAGCGCCATGCCAGCAAGCCTGCAGACGGGTTTCGGCAGCCGCGCTTTCAAGCGTAATCTTTGGGTGGCAGTTCTGTGCGCTCGAGCCGTCGTTGACGCTAACAATCTGGGCGACCGCGCGCCCGCCAGTGGGTTTGCTCAGCCGGGTGACAGTCAGGCACCATCGGTAGAGCCGGAGACTATCCTTTACATTGGGAAACCGGAGATGAGCATTGCGCGCGCCCGAGAACACGACACCCCGGTCAGCCGTCTTGTCCGGTCGCAACATCTCGATAGGCTGCGAGGCCTCAAGGGGAAAAATGCCCCTTGCTTTATGAACTGCTACCGGACCGGCAGAAACATCCTCCTGGAAGAACGCCGTCGCAAGCATATCTGGAAAGGACTTGAGATCCCACAGCTGGCCAACATCTGTCTTCGGCACGCCGCTCGCACGTGCTGAAGCTGCGGGGAGCAGAAGATAAGGCAGTGCAAGCTGTGAGGTTGCGTTCAGTAGAAATTTTCGCCGAGTCGTTTTCATCGGATCTCAATCGAAAAAGGTTGAAGAGCAGCCAGGCCGTTTTACGGAAGTCGTATCAAGATACCGAATCTGCCGAGCTCGGTGCTCGCCGATCCAACTCGGCTTTTGAAGATCTACTCAACGCAACCGCACTGCGAGGCATCAAGGCAAACAGAGGCTTGAAGGCTTGTTCGACAAGATTGACCTGGTGACGCAAGGCGCGATCACCTTCTGTCACAAGCTCCGGGCGTTCATCGTTGATGATTGCCCTGACGGTTGCAAGTATCTTCTCGGACCAACCTATCTCCTGCAGTCTGGTCGTCCTGATCGGATAGTTCATTTGCTCGAAAATTGCCGTTAACTTGAAAACCGATGGCTCGATGCTGATGACGGGTGTCCCCTCGCAAAGCGCAAGGATCGAAGCATGCAGCCGGCTGCTGATCAGGACTGCACAGTCTCTGTAGAAGGAGCGGAGCTCGATGTATCCCGGCTGATGATCCACAACACTGCTTTCACCGGCAAGGCCGGCAAGGTAGTTGGAGAAATCACGATCGTGATTGACTGCGTTGGAGACGTGTACGATCGGGCGCTTGAGATCCTCCAAGCCCTTCATGAAGTTGGCCCATTCGTCCGATCCCGACAGCGCTTCGAGACCATTGATTGCAAGAGCAACGGTGCCCTTCGGCAGCTTGCCCTGCTGCGCCCTGTCTTCACGAGAGGCCAGGAAAACAAGATCAGGGGATTCATAGATGCGTGTCTCGCTAACACCCAGTTCGAGCGCGACTTCCACCGACTTTGCGTCCCGCACGCCAACGTAATCCAGATTTTTGTAAACATGCGCGATCAACTGCCGAAGTCGATCGTCAACAATCTCCAAGCTATGGTTCACCACGGCTGTCTTGTTGCCGCTTAGCTGCGCAATTCTGAGCAACAGAAGCAGCCGCATAACTTGATCGGGGCTACCGGTGGGGTGTATCTCGCCTGCCGGGTTCCAGACGACGAGACCTGACGTCGCGCAGCCGGTGACAGCGCTCAACAGCTGGCTTTTTTCGATCATGAGAAGTGACGAAAGCCTCTTCCTCCATGCGATTTTTCGTTTGATCTTTCGGAGAAAGCCGGTGATCTCCCTGGCAGTTTCGTCTAGCTTTACCAGCCCTTCCGCCGCTTTTGGTAGCGGTACCGCATGCTTGTCGTTGAACCGCAGCATAAGGTCCTTTGCGAGCTTGTCGAAGGCGTCGACAGGGCACGATCCGAGCTGCTTCATTGACAGCGTTTCGAAGTACCTTGGGTAACGGTCGAGAGCGCGAACATCCTCGCCCTCACCATTGGCACTAAAGTACTTCAGGAACTGCTTTGATAGGGCCTCATTGCCGGCATTTTGCATTGTCAGGCGTGAGATAAGCAGGGTTGTCGCCTTATCCATTTCGTATGATCTCTCCATAAATTAGGCGAACTTAAACTTGCTGAACGCGCGACGGATCTTCGGCACATAAATTTCGCCGGCTGGGCCGAGCCAGAATGTCGGCGCGACGGAGAGCAGAAAGACCAGCACGACCACGCCACAGGCGGCGCCTGCCAAGTGAGACAAGAAAAGCGCTCCGTCGGAAAACAACCAGACAATAGACACGTCAGCCCATCCCACGAGGGCCGCCAATACAGTGGCCTTGAGATGGATCCAAAGGACCGCAAGTGGCGAGAGCTTTCCAATCTTCAGGGCAAAGCCAAGAGACATGATGTAGAAAAGCGTCACGGCGCAGGATGTCATCAGAGCCACGCCAGAGACCCCATACTGAAGACCAATGGCTGCGCCCGCCACCATGAGCGTTGCATAGATAAGCTGTCGAACAAGCGCAGCCCCCGAGCGGCCCACAGCCACCGCGAAAGTCTCTGAGATCTTGAATGCACATCTGGGGACCAGAGCTGCAAAAAACAGCTGTGCTACGATCGTTGTCTCTCCCCATTGGGGACCTAGAGCCAGGTACACGATAATGGGCGCCTGGCTGACCAGGAGCGCCGATAGACACGCATAGGCGGGGACGGCAAGGTGAAGCGCCTGGTAAAGTGTCTGCGCCAACCTCACAGGCTCATCGCGTCTCGATGAGAATGCCGGCAGGAGAACACGCGACAAAGGCGTGGCGGTGATCGCGACAACAAGATCAAGCAGCTTCCAACCTCGGGAATAGATCCCCAGGTCATGAAAACCCATGAACCGCCCGACCAGAGCATTGGCGCCTGCGTTCGCAACCCAGTTCATCACATTTGCAACGCTGAACAAGGAAGATGCCGTCAAATCTCGCAGAGCGGCCTTTTCAAGTTGCGGGCAGAATGAAACTCGCGACTTAAACGCGACGTAACCCGCCTCCACCGCGCCGGAAATCATTATGCCTACGATAAGAGCCCACGGACCCATGCCGTACAAAGCCATTGGAACCGCCACTGCGATATTTCCAATGATCTGACCCACCAGAGTGCCTGCCGCTATACTCCCGAACCGCCCGGTCCGCTGCAGCATCGCACTCGATACGGCAAATATCGCCTTAAACGGGATCGTCAGGGCTGCAATAGACAGCAAATCGCCAACCGCGTTCGATCGAAAAAATGTCTCGATGCCAGGGCTGAAGATTATAACCAGAGCGACAAGCACGAAGCTCAGAAGAAGTGCGACTGTCAGAGAGGTGCGTTGGTCGGCCTCCGTTAAAGCCGAATTTTTCACAAGGCTTATTCCGAAGGCGCCATCAAATATGACGTTCGCTAGCGCAACGACGAGCAGGGCCGCGCTGACAACACCGAAATCATCGGGAGAAAGGAGCCTCGCAAGAATTGAGGTCGATATTATGCTGAGGAACGCATTGCCGATCCGGCCGCTGACTAACAGTGCAAATCCGTTCATTGTTTTGGATCTTGATATCATCTCGGCCATTCCAACGCATCCGGATATCCAGAGTTAACTGATTACTCCAGCACCACTCAAATCTCAAATTAATCTGTGGGAATCTTTAAAATTTAAATGTAGTATATCCGAGTAAAAAAATAATAAACATGAAGTAGCAACTTATTAGGTTCGGCGAAAAATACAGGTCTACGTTCCGACGGCCTTGGCCTTACTTAACCTCGATTAAAACTGCAAGCTGGCTTACATTCGGCTACCCGAAAACACCATCAGTCATATGCCATCAAGCTATAGCAACAGTGCGCAACCGATAACGTCGCGTGAGGCTACGCCCTTCATTGGCTGGACACCCGGCACCAGGGCGATTTCAATTGGGGACTCACCGCGCCTATTTGTTCGATATAGGGCCAGAGAGATGGATTCGGGGCATCCAGCTTGTCTGCGGAACGCACGTTCTGCGGTGTGCAGAGACTGCGGAGATCCGCCACAAGCGTTTGCTGCAAACGCTTTAGGTAGGGCTGAGAGACGTTTTGCCATAACGCCAGCCGACCTTTCAGAACCCCCTCTTCCGCCGGAGCAAAACGCTGCGATAGCTCAAGGAAATGCGCGAGTTGCTGCGGATTTTGCCCCTGCAGCGATCCAACCATGGCCCGCCGAAGCCAGAAGTTACCTTGGCTCGGAATACAGGACAGCGCGTGACGCAGGAATCTGTCTGCGCGCTCCACAGCGTCACTGAAAGCAGCTGCATTCCGGGCCGAATCCTGGAGCTCTAACCGACGCAACACCAGCGTCGTCCCAGACCGCAGGAGATCCGAATGGCAAACCATTCGGTCTGCCATCCCGTCCGCCAATTGGGCAAGGTCAAGGATCGCTCCATTGCCGATAGGGACGCCTGCTTCAACACGTCGAGATGCGCTTGTGACCTCTGAAAATTGAGATTGGATCCACAGCTCCCTAACTCCGAGCGTCACGACAAAAATGGCGAGCGCGGAGCAGATAAAGATAAGAGACCACGAGCGGGCGCTTTGCATAGCTGGGCATCATCGAGTGGAGAGAAAGCAGTAGAACTGCCACTAATGCTCGACCGATGGAAGCGGTTAAACAACAGGAGAGCTTCAAACTTTTATATCATTAATCGGCCTCGAAAGAGCTCCAAGGCTTGTAACGATAAAAATCAATGCTGTTTTACACTATCTAAATTTCAACGTGATAATAAATCAACTTTTTTGTTGCTACACTTCAATTTGGGGTTGTCATAGTATATTGGTAAATAGCATTTATTGAAATTAACGATACATTAACTTTATCGAGACTCCGAGAAATTACTTCGTTATCATTGGGAAGCGTTGCTTCATCCAAAATTTATAGAGCTTGAGGTCGGTCTTGCCACAGTCTGCTAACTCCAGTTGCCTGCGAGATCTTTCGGTGTTGCCTGCCAACCCGGCTAGCCCGACATCTGCTCGTCGGACAAATATGCGGTGGCACCTGATGGCCAAAAGATCCTTGGACATCATTTTCTCGTTGACCGGGCTCGCAATATTGCTCCCGTTGCTGATCCTCGTTGCGGCAATAATCAAGTTTGACAGCAAGGGTCCGATATTTTTCAGCCAACGTCGCTGGGGTATGGGCGGCCGGGTCATCAATGTCTGGAAATTCAGGTCTATGTACGTTGATAAGGGCGACGCTAGCGGCGTCGCTCAAACGACCGAGAATGACCCCAGGATAACACCTGTTGGCAAGTCACTGCGACGACTGAATATTGACGAGCTACCGCAGCTCTTCAATATCCTTCGCGGGGATATGTCACTGGTTGGTCCAAGATGCCATGCGGTGGGGATGCTCGCTGCAGGAACGCTCTACGAAGAGTTGGTGCCCCAGTATCACGAGCGTCATGTCATGCGTCCCGGATTGACCGGGTTGGCACAGGCAAGGGGTTGGAGAGGACCAACGGACACGCCGGCCAAGGCCCGTTCCCGCGT
Organism: Hyphomicrobiales bacterium; assembly: GCA_900472675.1. Taxonomy (GTDB): domain Bacteria; phylum Pseudomonadota; class Alphaproteobacteria; order Rhizobiales; family Rhizobiaceae; genus Neorhizobium. The sequence continues at coordinate 252,078 of UCJA01000010.1, read as the reverse complement.
CGCATGCGATCTGTTTTACGTTGCCAATTTCTCGATCTGGCTCGACATCGCAATCATTTTAAAGACCCTGCATAACGAACTGACCGACGGCCGAGGCTTCTGACCTCCGTTTCACGATGGTCGGCTGCCGTTGCAGACCATCGCCGGTGGGTCAATGAATAGTTTGTGGCACCAGGACCAGCCGGATCGCCAACCACTCGCTTCGTGGCTAGCCATTGCGCAGCCACGCGAGGAAACTGGCATAGCCCCCCCGTCCACTCTCCTAAACGTTCTCTTGGTAGTACTGCGAGTATCTCGAGTAATGATAATCGCTTGAGCCGAATGTTTGGTAGAGCTTCATTTTGCTCTGGTCGACCTTGGTGAGAACAACTCCAAGGCATTTGTTGCGGATCTGATGATTGCTTGACATCAGTTCCGAGACCACAGCGCGAGCGGTCTTACCCCACTCCACGACCATGATAAATCCGTCAATTCGCGGCGCCATGACGCGCGCATCAACGACGGGGCCAAGCGGCGGAAGGTCAAGGATAACATAGTCAGCGTTTTTGCTTAAGTCGGCCAGGACCTGACGCATGGTGACGGAGTTCAGGAGTTCCGAGGAATGCGGTACACGCTGTTTGACCACGGCGGGCAGGAACAACAGGCCAGTCTTTGGATTGCGCATGAGCAAGCTACGCGGATCGCGTTTGTCTAGAATCGATTCCAGTATGCCCATGTCAGCGTGCTGTGCGATCGCGCGCGTAGCGCCGGGGTTGCGCAGGTCGGCGTCAATCAGGATGGTGCGGGCACCCTGGCTGGCGAGGAGTTCGGCGAAGTTCACGGCAAAGGTAGACTTTCCCTCGCCCGGCAGCGCTGAGACGATGCCAATGACCTTGCAGGGTTTGTCAGCTATCGTCAGATCGGCTGCCACTTTGCAGCTCCGGAGCGTCTCTGCAAAAGACGACAGTGGGTAGGCTACGGAGTGGTTGAAACGGTCACTCGACTTGAAGATCTCGCCGACCTTCCTGGCGTCATCGGTAAACGATGGGCTGGCCGAGTTCGGCAACAAGGGCGTGCTTCCCAGAAATTCGAGCCCAAGCGTCGCACGCACCTGATCACCGATCCGAAAGAAGCGATCACGGAACTCCCGGTAACCACCGATCCCAGCGCCAGCGCTGGCGCCTAGGACGGCGAAGAACGCCAATGCCAGAAGTTTATTCGGGGAACTCGCTCTCTCTGAAGGAGCACCTCGGCTTATGATGCGGGCATCGGTGACTGGAAAGGATTGCTGCTGTACAGCTTCCTGGTAGCGCTGCAGGAAGGTCTGGTAGAGGTTCTTGTATGTCTCGGATTCTCGCTCAAGCTCTCGCAGCTGCACCTGCGTCTCGTTGGCAGTGGCGCTGACCCCGGCGGCGTCTGCGACATTCTTCTCCAGCGATTTCTGACGCGCCACGGCAACGTCATATTCGCTGCGATAGCTTTCGGCGATGCGAGACAATTCGTCAAACATCAACCGTTTGTAATCATCCATCTCGTTGCGGAGGCGGACCGCCTGCACATGCTTTGGACCAAGCCGTGAGGAAATCTGTGCTTCCAGTTTGGACGCATTCAGATACTTGGTCCGCAATTCGTTGGAGACAGAGCTTGCCAAGACGTCGGTCACGATGGCATCCGTTTGCCCCGACGCCAATATCTCCTGAATCCGATCGAGTCTTGCCTGTGTCTTCGCAACATCCGCCTGAGCGACAATGAGAGCGCTGTTCAGCTCCGACAATTGCTGGTCCGAGACAAGGCCATTGCTACCCATCGACACAAGCCCATTGGCCGTGCGGAATTTCTGAACCGCAAGATCCGTCGCGAGCGACTGCTGTCGCAGTTCAGCGATGCGGTCTATCAACCAGCTGCTGGCCCGTTTGGTCGCATCGTATTTGGCGTTCAGCTTGTCGTCCAGATAAGCAGCCGCCGCCGCGTTGACAATCTTTGCAGAGAGATCTCCGGATGGCGATTCATAGCTGAAAACCAGCACGTAACTGCGTCCAATGCGGGTTACAGCGAGGTTGTTCTGCACTTTAACCGCTGCGTCGATACGCCTCTGGGAAAAGTCCTCATCGAGAGCACTGCTGTCGGAGAACCATTTGGAAACGTTGAGAACCGCTTTCACGCCCTGGGCAATGGTTGCCAGGATGGATCGATTGTCTGCATTAAACAGCGGATCTTCGACAAGTTTCAGCTGATCCACAACGGCAAGCGCGACCGTCTCTGATTTTACCACCTCAACCTGACTGAGGACGTAGCCTTCGTCATTTGCTGAGCCGCTGCCAGCTAACGACAGCATTTCATCGACCACCTGCTTGTTCCCACGGTCCATCAGCACGGTCGCCGAAGACGTGTATTTGGGAACAGCGGTGAGTATGAACCCAACTCCCAGCAGGAGTGAGGCGGCCACGGAAACGGCAACGACAACCCACTGGCGCCTCGCAATCGCCAAAAGTGCGTCGAGGTTGATCAATTCGGACTGCGGCGCATCCACTTCTTCGCTGAGACCGCCGTAAAATTCGTGGTTCAGAAGTCGCAACGGCTTACCTCGTTTGATGCTAGGATAGTCACGGCGCGTAAACATCGACAGATGGATCGTGCGACGGAAGCATCCTGTGAGGTGGCGATCTCAGAGGCTGCTAATACTGTTGACGCTGAGAATTGTCGTGCTGGAGCCGCCCCCGCCGCCAGACGTCAAACCGCTCGAGGCGCCAGCGAACGACGTCGTGCTCTGCACAAATGCACCGTTACCGCCATCTCCACCAGCGCCATTTCCGCCGTTGATGCCATTGGCACTGTTGCCAGCCGCTATGTTGCCTGCCCCGGCCGCCGCTCCAGCACCGGCAAGCGCGCCGGTAGGATCATCACCCGAAGCAATCGCGTAAGCTCTCTGGAAAGCGAGGTTCTTGACCTGGGCCGCAGCTGCCTGGATGGCTTGGGCAAGATCGCGCACCTCTTTTACCGGGCTGGTTGATAGCACCGTCGATGCACGGCCAAGACCAGTGCCGATAGCGCCGGACTGCGCATCATCTGTTTTGCCTTCCATGACCAGGGCAATCAGCTTTGCAGATGCCTCAGGGCTTAGAATTGCCAGCGCTCGTGTGCGCGTTTCCAATGTATCGCGGTTATTCGACGATGATAGCAGACTTGTCGGATCGGCGAGAAATGCGACGATCTCTGAAGCGTCCATATTCGCCAGCTTTTGGGTCGCTTCCAGGATGGCCTCACGCGCGTCAGGCGCGACCGATGTCTCCGGCTGGCCAGCCGTTTGCGGGCTACCGGTCTGGGCAGAGGCCGCAGCTGGCAGGACGACTGCCGATATACTTGCAACCACTACTGAAAAACAGACAACGCCCAATTTCTTCATCATGATTCCAAATCCGTTCAGTCGATAGATTCGGTTATCACCTGCTTCCATCGCTTTATCAATGGCTTTATATAGTATATATTTTGTTAACTTTAACTACTCTAAAGCCAGTAATATTTACCTGTCAGAAATCACGAATATTGTCGCGCGTGTTTGTAGCATCCCCACTCACACCCGATACGGTGGTCGTGACTGAATTTACCAAATCCAGGAATTTTGTAATCTCTACAGCAGCAGAGTTGGACACGTAGATTGTATCCTTATCCTGCATCGGGAACTTCTGTATTGCGAAGAGTGCTGAGGGATCCTTCAGGTTGGCGCGGAAAATAACCGGAACGGTGTCACCGGAAAAGCGAGACGCGTCGATGCCCATTTTCGCGAGGAATGCCTTTGGCGTTGCTCGGTAGAGCATGACTTGCGCAGCATCAGCACGGGAATCAAGAAGGCCACCGGCCTTGCCCAGTCCTTCACCCAGCGTCAGAGACGTTTCCTCGAAGTCGAACCGGCCATTGCCGCCAGCGGCGCCGAAGGCCAGGAAGGTTCTGCGCTCGCGCTCTACGAGGATCGTGTCGCCCGGCGCTACGTAAACGTTCTCCGACGGCGTGCTGGAGAGCCGGCTATAACGGATTTTCGCCGCGCGACCCCGTCGCTGCAACGTCACTGTCGTCTCGATATTTGGAGAGCTCAGTCCGCCTGCTTCCGAAATCACGTCGAGTAGCCGCTCGCCCGCATCGCTTAGTGCGATCCTCTGTGGGTCGTTAACGTCTCCGAGCACGGAAACTTCCGCGGAACGACTGCTGACCTTGGTGATGAGCACCTGCGGTTCGATTGCACGGTTCGCAAGTCTATCTTCGATATCAGCCTGGACGCCTTCAACGGATCGACCCACCGCCCTGATACGCCCGGCATAAGGAACCGAGATCGTACCGTCGCGACCGATTGTCTGCTGCGGTAGCGTAACGTAGTTGCCAGGCCGGCTGCCCGCGTCCGCTGGAATGAACAAGCCGCCCGACTGCGACTCGAAGATCGCGACTTGCACGACATCGCCCACACCGAGCGGCAAGGCCGGTGCGCCGCTCCGACTACTGCCAATGGTGCCCATCGAAGGCTCTGCCACCGTCTCTGACACAAAGGCAAGCACGGCTTTCGTGATGTCTACCAGCACGTAGTCGATGCCTACACTGCGCTTTCCGTCAGCGGACGTGACTTTAACGGATGCGCCAGCCTCAACGGCACTTGCGTCCGGACCGGAACTCGACGTCGCCGTACACCCCGAAAGGCTAAGGACTGATACAGAAAACAGAAGACCAGCGGCGTAAAACTTCAAGTCCCCGACCCCCAACAGGCGCATCTCATTGCAATCCAGACCGCGGCAACACCCCGAACCACGAATCTGTCAGTCGCCCCAGCCCGTCAGGCCTTAGCCCACCCCGAATGCTGCAACGCCATATACTGCCATATTCAATAAACGACTACGTGTCCATAATCGGCAAGACCTATAAAATCCAAGTTAATTCGTTCAGAGGACCAAAAATATAGTCCTGTATTGCAATTTAGTGACTCGAAAAATCGTCGGTTACTAAGGAGCGGGGCATGAACAGAGGTTTCTTATATACTGTATTAGCGACCGCCTTAACTATTCTGTTTAACTGTTCCGAAACTCAGGCAAGCCCCGTGTCCCCGATCGTCGAGGATGGTGGCAAACCTTATGACCGCAAATATATTCCGTCAGGTCGCCCCACCTTGGCACCTTATGCCTTCGTCCGGTTCTGCGCGGCAAATCCGTCGCAATGCGAGGCTGAAAATCAAACCAGTCAGGCACCTCCCGCAGTGGAGATCTCAAAGGGGCTCACGGCAGTTCCTGTGGCCTACGCACGCCAGCAGAATGACCTGGCACTTACCACGCCAACCCAGAAGGCAACGGTTTCAGCAGGCAGCGAAGGGACCGGTGCCGGGCCGGTGGAATTGACGCCTCAGCGTCGCGACGACCTGCAGCGCATCAACCGCCGGGTCAATGCTTCGATCCGTCCGCAGATGGAGGCAGATGGCGATGACGTATGGCAGATCGCACCCATCTCCGGCGACTGCGAAGACTATGCGCTGACCAAGCGCCGAGACCTCATCGAACAGGGCTGGCCTTCACACGTTCTCAGAATGGCGACTGCCAGAACATTCGACGGCGAGGGCCATGCCGTACTTGTCGTGACCACATCTCAAGGCGATCTCGTTCTCGACAACCGAACAAATGCCATCAAGCCCTGGAACCACACAGATCTTAGATTTATCAAGGTCCAGTCCGCCGAAGACCCAAGACAATGGGGCCAGATGTGATAACCGTATCGGACATCTTTTGTCCGAGCAAGAGCAGCGCAGCCTCCTCTACAATACCTCAGACAAACAGACTTTACGTCGACAAGACTTCCTGCCAAGCCTTGATCTGGGTCGGTTAACTGGGGTTTTTCTTTGGCTACGACATTGTTTGCCCCTGCGCCGCGGGAAACCTTCCGGCGGATCGTCGTTTATACGTATTGGTTCGTGCTTTCGCTCTGCCTGCTGAACTATGGCGCCAACGATCCGGTGACTGTGGCGCTCGGTGCCGTATGTGTCTTTGCTCTTCTCCCGCTGCTGATAGTCGCCTTTGGCCTTCCTCAGAAAACACGGGTCCCGGTTGCAGTCGGCGTATGCCTGTTAGCGACGACCATCAGCTGGATTTTTCTCCAAACAACGCCGCTTCCAGGCAACTGGCTGGCCGACCCGGCGTGGGCAGAACTGAAGCAGTTTACAACGGATGTCAGGCCGGTAATTTCCCTGACGCCGCAGGATGACATGGCGTCCTACCTGAAACTTGCACTGCCTGTTGGTGTCTTTCTGACATCCCTACTGCTGTTCCGCAGCGACCAGCACGCGGAACTGGCCTTGAAGACCTACGCCATAGCCGGAGGCGTAGTCGCCATCTGGGCGATCTTCCAGTTTACGTTCTTTCCCAAGAAGTTGCTGTTTATCGACAAGCCGGCCTATGTCGACAGCGTCACAGCGTTTTTCATAAACAGAAACACTGCCGCCACCTTCTTCGGGCTGATCTGCCTGCTTCTCTTTGCAAGGCTTTGGACGATCGCGAAGAGCGTCAAGCTGGGCGATATCTTTCTCGCCATGGAATATGGCCATAAGGTTTCGCGAGGGCAGAGAAAATTACTCGTCCAGTCCGTCGCTTACGGCTCGCTTTTCTTGATTACCGTGCTCGCTCTTGTGCTGACAAAATCCCGGGCCGGCGTGACTGCTTCCGTCGTCAGCCTCCTCGTACTCGCAGTGTTCTTGGCGCTTGCCGGCAGCACCAGCTCAAAAAGGCGATCCGATGTCCCACGCCGGTCGCTGGCATTCCGCGTCTTTGTCGCCGTGAGTGTGGTGGGTGGTATCTCCATTCTGTTTGCCGCCGTGAGCGGGCGGGTGCTGTTAAGAGCTGCGACGAAGGGACTTGAAGATACCCGCTACTGCCTGATGCCGGGGCTGCTGGCTGACGCACGCGACCATATGCTGATGGGATCGGGCTTGGCGAGCTTCCAGGAAAGCTTCCCGGCCTATCGCGATGCGCGTTGTGGGCTCGTGGCTCTGGTCGACAAGGCCCATAATTTCTACATCGAGGGCATTATCACGCTGGGGATCCTTTTCCCGGTCCTGCTCGTGAGCATCGTGATCTATCTGGTCACGGTCTTCTTTCGGTGCATCAAGGTGCGTCGCAGCTATCGCTACATAGGCGGCCTGGGACTCTCAGCTCTCCTGCTCGTACTGATCCACTCTGTTTTCGACTTCTCTCTGCAGATCCCCGGCTTCGCGATCGTCTTCGCTGCCGTTCTGGCTCCGCTCGTCACAATCGCCTGCGGGAGGAACAAGGTCGGAGGCTCGACGGAATTGCCGAGCGGGATTGCCGAGCAGCACGTCAGAGCGTGACGGCATAACCGAGTCTCCGAACATCTTAGGCTTTGGCGACAAAACGCTCCGGCCGGAATTGTGCCAGCATGGGGTGGCGTTCGCCGGTCGCGATCTCATAGGCCAGAAGCTCGCCGGCGATCAGGCCAAGCGTCGCGCCGGAATGGCTGAAGGCGACGAAGTAGCCCGGGATGGCCTGGAGCTCTCCGAATACCGGATCGCCGTCGCCGGGGATGGGTTTGCGGCCAACGCCATAGCCGGCAAGCTCCAGCTTCGGATTGCCCTCCAGCACCCGTGACGCTTCGTCGAGCAGCCCCTGGACTGTCTCGGGCCTCACGCCGTAACTGCCGACCGCGTGTCGCTCGACTTCCTTTTCGGACCAGCCCGCATCGAGGCAGAAGGTATTGCCCGGTGCCGGCCGGATCGCGACCCGCGGCGTGTTCAGCACGGCCTTCAGCGGATGTTGCAGCGGCTTTGTCGTGACCAGCAGCGAGACGGGCGTGTCGTCGCCGATCGTCTGGCCGGCCTCCGCCACCATGGCAGGAACAGAGGGGCCGGTCGCCAGCAGCACGGCATCGGCGGCAAAACGGGAACCGTCTGCCGTTTCGGCACCGGTGGCACGGCCTGCCTCCACCACCACACGGGCAGCGCCGGCCTCCGTTACCAGCACGCCGCCGAGCGCCTGGAATTCCGCAAGCAGGAGTTTGATCAGCGACGGCAGGTCCACCCAGCCTTCACCGGGATTGAAGATAGCACCGTGCTGCGGGACAGTGCTGGAATCGACGCCCGGGACAAGGGTGGCAATCTCGCCGGCCGACAGTCGAAGCGCGTCATAGGCGAGCGAGATCTCGTGGCGAAAGGCCGCGTCGATCTCGTTTGATGCGTCGTCGGCGTCCCAGGTCAATCCGCCCGGGAAGGACAGCCAGTCCGCCAGCCCGAGCCGGCTTGCGAGCGTCCGGTAACGGTCGATGCCGGCCATCCGCAAGCGGTGGTAGGGCTCGGATCGCATGCGCGAGGAGTTGAGCCAGGACAGCGAGCGACCGGAAGCGCCGTTCGCCGGCGGCCCGTCGTTCAGCAGCGTCACCGCCACGCCCTTGCGCGCGAGTTGCACGGCCGTGGACACGCCGAAAATTCCGGCGCCAATGACGACGACGGTTTTTATGCTTCGATCGTTCATGGGAACTCATCCAGTATGCGGGTTGCCCGCCGGGGCGGGATGGGTTTCCCACGCTCCGGACGGCGCAAGACTACGCTCCGGATCGCCGCCGGGACAAGACCGGCTTTGAGATTGTTCGCAAAATCTCGCCGGTCAGCTCCCAATGCGGATCACCAAACTCGCCTAGTGCGGGACCACCATGGGGCACCCGGTAACGGGATCAGGCACCACCAGCGCCTTCAGGCCGAAGGCGGCATCAAGGTTTTCAACCGTCACCACCTCACCCGGCGGGCCGACGGCAACGAGGCCGGAGGGACCGAGAAGGATCAGGTGGTCGGAGTAGCGTGCCGCCAGATTGAGGTCGTGCAGCACGCAGACCACCGTCGTTCCATGCGCGCGGTTGCGCGACTGCAGGAGCGACAGCACCTCCAGCTGGTGGGTGAGGTCGAGCCAAGTGGTCGGCTCGTCCAGCAGCAGGGTTGAGGTATCCTGGGCAAGAACCAGCGCGATCCAGGCCCTTTGGCGCTGCCCGCCAGACAGTTCGTCGATCGACCGGTCGGCCAGTTCGCCCAGCCCGACTGCCTCAAGCGCCTGCCGGCAGACATTTGCATCTTGTTCCGTCCAGGGCGACAGGAAACCGCGCCAGGGCGTGCGGCCGCGCCGGACGAGATCGGCGACGGTGATGCCTTCGGGCGCCTTCGGCGATTGCGGCAGGATCGCCAATCGGCGCGCCAGGGCACGGGTATCGATGGCACCGATATCCTCGCCGCCCAGCCGGACATGACCGCCCGCCGGAGCGATCAGCCGCGCCATGGCTTTCAGCAGCGTCGATTTTCCGCAGCCGTTCGGGCCCAGGATCGAGGTCATGCGGCGGTCCGGCACGGTCAGCGACAGGTCGCGGATGACCACGCGGTCGCGGTAGGCAAGCGTCAACGCTTCCGTCGACAGTCCGGCATCGGACACTTCGTTCTCCGTCACAGCTCGCCGGCCTCCGCTTCCTTCATCAGCAGCCACAAGAGATAGGGCGCGCCCATCAGCCCGGTCATCACGCCAACGGGCAATTGCAGGCCCGGCACCAGCGACCGCGACACCACATCGGCGAGCACAGTCACCAGCGCCCCGGTGATCGCCGCCGCGGTCAGCCGGGCGCCGGGCTGGGTCACGCCGGCGATGCGCATGCCGAGCGGGCCGGCCATCAGGGCGACGAAGGGAACGGGACCGGCCACGGCAACGCCTGCCGCCGCCAGCAGCACCCCCGTACAGATGAGGCCGGTGCGGGCACGGTTGATCCGCACGCCCAGCCCCGCCGCGAGATCATCGCCGAGCTCCAACAGCGCCATGGCTCTCACCTGCACGGCGAGCACGAGAAACAGCAGGCTCCCGATGCCCCAGACCTGCGCTGCATGTTGCCAGGAGCGGGCCGACAGCGAACCGACCAGCCAGCGCTGTGCATCGGCTGCTTCCTGCGGCGGCATGCGGGTCACCAGGAAACTGCTGGCGGCGGCTGCAAAGAAGCTGACGCCGATGCCGACGAGGATCAGGGTAAAGGTTGATTGGGCGCCGTTGGGACGCACCGACAAGAGGGTGACGACGAGCGCTGCGAGAAGCCCACCGGCGGCGGCGAGCAGCGGCAGCGGAAGAAGCACCCCGAAGGCGACGCCTGCGACAACTGCCAGGCCCGCTCCGGACATGAAGCCCATGACGTCCGGGGCCGCCAGCGGATTGCGCAGCAGGATCTGGAACACCGTGCCCGAGGCGCCGAGCACTGCCCCCGCCCCTGCCGCCGTCAGAGTCGATGGTCCGCGCAACACGCGCAGCGTCAGTGCGCCGGGGCCGGTCCCGCTCCACAATCCGGTCCACAGCATGGCGGGCGTCATCAGCACCTGTCCAATCATCAGCGACAGAAGCAGGGCGCCGGCGAGAAGCGAGATAAGCACGAGCCATCCCTTCATGCGGTCGCTCCGGGCGTCAGCCGCCGCGCAATCAGAATGAAGGCCGGCGCACCGATCAGCGCCGTCATGATGCCGACCCGGATTTCCGCCGGTGCGACGATCAGGCGGCCGAGAGTATCGGCAAGGAGAATGATCGCGGCGCCGAGGAGGGCCGACAGGATCAGCTCGCGGCGCAGCACATGGCGGGCCATGCGCCGGGCGAGCGGCGGCACGATCAGCCCGAGAAAGGCGATGGGGCCGGCCACGGCAACCGCAGACCCGGTCATCAGGGTAATTGCGGCAAGGGCAGCCAGTTGCACCCGGCCGGGTCGCGTGCCGAGCCCGCGCGCCAGCGCAGTTCCAAGCGCGAGCGCTTCGATGCGCGGCGCGGCCACCAGCGCGATGACGCTCCCGAGCAGAAGCGTGCCCGCCATCATGGCGAGGGGGCGGGAATGGGCCTGCGCCAGCGATCCGGTTACCCAGAAGCGGAAGACTTCCAGCACTTCGCTGCGGGACAGGATGATCGCCGAGATCAGCGACAGCAGGAGCGCGTTGAGCGCCACGCCGGCGAGCGTGAGCCGCACCGGACCGGCCGTGCCGCCCCGCGCGCCACCGAGCAGGAAGACAGCGGCGGAGGCGAGTGCCGCGCCCGGAAAGGTGAGCGCCGCGATCATGCCGCTGTCGGAATAGCCCGAGATGAGAGCACCGACGACGACCGCGAAGGCTGCACCTGCGTTGACCCCGAGCAGGCCGGGGTCCGCCAGCGGATTGCGCGTCACCGCCTGCATGATGGTTCCGGCCATGCCGAGGCCTGCGCCGGCGATCAGGCCTGCGACAAGCCGCGGCAACCGCACCGAACGGATGACCACCTGCGCCGGATCGGCGGGATCAAAGGCAAACACGGCCCGCCAGAGATCGCCGAGCGATGCATCCTGCACGCCGACAAGCAGCGTCAGCGCCATGGCAAGCGCCAGCAGGAGAGCAAGGCCGGTCAGAGATTTCAAGGCGCGATCCCTGCGGCAAGGCTGGAGGGCACCGGGGTTGCCGGGTCTCCGTCGATGGCAAGGGCGATTTCGCTTTCCAGCATGTCCAGCGCAAAGGGAAGCGACAGCACGCTGCCGAAGGTGAGCGCGCCCGTCAGGAGTTCGCCGGCCAGGATCTCGCGACCCTCGCGATGGGCCTGCAGCGTCTTTCGGAGCGGCAGTGCGGCGATATCCTTGGCCGCATCCGACGACGAAAGCCAGATCAGCACGTCGGCATCCAGAGGTGACAGGTCTTCGGAAGAAAGGCGCGCGTAAAACCCTTGGGTCTGGGCAAGATCCTTGACCTTCTGCGTCGCCTGCAGCCCGAGTTCCGACAGGAAGACGGCCCGCGTATCCGTTCCCACATAAGCGCCGGTCTCACCTCCGAAATTGTAGGCGCAAAGGGCGGTGCGTCCCGCCCAGTCGGGGTGGCGCTGGCGGGCGGCGGCAAAGCTCGCCTCTACCGCCGCGATCTTTTCGTCGCCTAGATCGCTCTGCCCAACGGCCCGTCCGATCAGGCGGGTCATGGCATCCCAGCGCATGCCGAAAGGCGTCTCGCCCGGCGGCTGCATGAGAACCGGCGCGATCTGCGACAGCACGTCGTATTCCTCTCGCGAAATACCGGAACCGATACCGATGATAAGGTCGGGCTGGAGGCTGGCGACGATTTCCATCGACACCTCCCCGGCAATCGTCTGCGGCTTGGCGTCACCCAGAAACGGCTGGGCCCAGGGCCAGATGCCAAAGGGGTAGTTGCCGAACCACTGCCGCACCGCGACCGGCGCCACGCCGAGCGCCAGCAGCGCATCCTGGCTGGTATAGCCAAGCGAAACGACGCGTTTCGCGGGCTGCTGGAGCACCGTCTCGCCGAAGACATGCGCGAACCGCAGGTCCTCATCTGCCGCAAAGGCTGCCCGAGGCTGCGCCAGACAGGCAGCGAGCGCACCGGCCGCAAGACCGGCAAGCACCTGGCGACGGCTGGGACATGCTCCTTCCAGAACATCAGCCGCTGTCGATAGACCGGTCTTTCGCATGCGCATTTCCTGCAGTCGTTTTCGGGTGTGGCATCGGATCACGCCCGTCTCACCAGGTGTAGCGGACCGTCGCCATGACCGTGCGGCGGTCGCCGTAGTAGGCGGTGTAGCTGAAGTTATCGACGTGGCTGATGTACTTCTTGTCGAAGAGATTAGTGGCATTGACGGAGAGGGCGACCGCGTCGCTGATCTTGTACTTGATCGCCGCATCGAACACCGTGCGAGACGGCAGTTCGATCGTGTTTGCGCTGTCCGGCCGGTCGAGCGTGGCATTGTCCGCATAGGTCTTGCCGACAAACCGCGCGCCGAGGCCAAAGGTCACGTCGCCGATGATGCCATTCCCCGGGATGGTGTAATCCGACCAGAGCGAGGCCATGTGCTTGGGCACCCGGGCGGGGCGCGTGCCGATGTTGGCCTCGATCGCATCATCCTTGATCTCGGCATCCCAGTAGGAATAGCCGGCCGTCAGGTTCAGCTGGCTGGTCAGCGCCACCTTCGCCTCGAGCTCGAGCCCGCGAACGTTGATCTTGCCGATCTGCGGCTGCGACAGGTAGCCCGATGTGTATTGCGGGACGTTGGTCTGCGTCAGGTCGAACAGGGCTGCCGTGAACAGCGCGTCCATTCCGTCCGGCTGGTATTTGACACCCACTTCATACTGAGTGCCTTCCTGCGGCTTCGGATCTCCGCTGATCGAGGCGCGGCTGGCGCTGATCGGCTGGAAGGATTCCATGTAGTTGCCATAGATGGAGACCTCGCTGGTCGCCTTGTAGGTCAGGCCGCCGCGCTTGGTGAAGGCCTCGTCCACCGCAACATCGTCGGAGGGGTAAACGCCCGAGCCATAATAGCTGTAGATGCTCTTGGCGCGCGTGCGGACGTGATCGTAGCGGCCGCCGAGCGTGGCGATCCAGCGGTCGTCGAGCGTCAGCTCCTCCTGCAGATAGACGCTCTTGGCCGTCTGCGTGCCATGGTCGTCGAAGTCGCGGTAGTAATTGCCGGTGACGTTGCTGCGGCCGGTATAGCGTGGGTTGGATGGATCGATGCCATCGAGGGTTCCGTCGAAGCGACGCTCCGCCACCGTATCGTGCTCATAGCTGACGCCCAGCAAGGTCTTGCTGTCGAACCGTCCAAAGCTCGCGTCATATTGCAGCTGGTTGTCGATATCGAAGCGTTCGGTGTGGCCGTAGACGGCAAGCGAGCTGCGGCTCGTCTCGATCTCGTTGGAGCCGATGCCGGCGGCATAGGGCGCAAACACACCTTCATAGGTCACATCGAGATTGGTGTAGCGAGCGTTCTGGCGGAACTCAAACCCGTTGCCGAAATCGTGGCGGAACTCGTAGCCGATGTTGCGCTCGATCGAGTCCATGTTGTCGAAGCCCGGCTCGCCGAGATAGGTGTCGGAATCGATGCCTGACAGATAGGGAATGCCGTGCGAGGTGCTGCCGTCGCGCTTGCTGTAGCTCGCCAGCAGCGTGAAATCCGTGTCTGCCGAGGGCGAGAACGTCAGCGCCGGAGCGATGTAGACGCGGTCGTCGTCGCTGTAGCCGATGCCCTGGTCGGCGTTCTGCCATTTGGTCGTCAGCCGGTAGGACCAAAGGCCATCCGCATCGAGGGGGCCGCCAAAATCGGCACCGGTTTCCACATGGCTGTCGCCGAGCGTCGTGTAGACCTCGCCGAACTTCACATCCTGCGGACGCTTGCTGACCGCATTGACGATGCCGCCCGGCGCCGACAGGCCGAACAGGGTCGAATTGGCGCCCTTCAGCACCTCGATCCGCTGCAGGCCGTAGGGCTCCATGCGGCTGCCGGTGAAATTGTTGACCCGCAGCGGCAGACCGTCGCGGAAGGTGCTCTGGCCGGTCGAATAGAAGCCGCGGATGAGATAGTGGTCGTAGCGGTTGTCGGAACCATAGACGTCGGTCGAAACGCCGGGCGTATAGGACAGCGCCTCGTCCAGGGTCGTGACGCCGCGCTCCTTCAGTTCCTGTTCGGTGACGACCGACACGGAGGCGGAGGAGTCCAGAAGCGGCGTGTCTGTCTTGCTGCTGGTGCGGGCACTCTTGGCAACGATCGTCTTGTCGGGACCGAGCGCCGATTCGCCGCCGGTGATGACAATCGGCGTCAAAGTGGTGTCGTCAGGCGTCTCTTCAGCGCTCTGGGCAAGCGCACTTGCCGGAAGCAGGCCCACGGGAAAAGCAAAAAGGACGCCTGACAGGAGGGCCGCGCCACGCAGGCGGATCAGGCTGCCCGGGCGCCGCTTCAGGGTCGCAGGCAGGTTGTTGTCTGGTTCCGGCATGGTCAATGTTTCCCGCTTTCAATGACTTGTGCCCGAACGTCCCCCGCCCCGGCTTAAAGATGACTATTTCAATCATGAATTAGTCGGCGAAGCCGCAGGTTGTCAACGAAGGATGTGAACAGATTTGCCGGCTGACGCAGCGATGCCGATGCGCTAAGGCGGTGAACCTGTGGAGAATAAGGGGGAACGATGGCTGACAGCGATCCGAGCCAGATGGGGGAGCGACGTCGCGGCTCCGGCGTCAAGATGGTCTATGACCTCCTGCGCGACGAGATCATGAACCTGGAGCTTGCACCGGGCAGCGCCGTGGACGAGGTGCAACTGGCGAGCCGCTTCGGCATGTCGCGCACACCGATCCGCGAGGCCCTGGTGCGGCTTGCCGCCGAGGGTCTGATCGAGACCCTGCCGAACCGCTCGACCATGGTGTCGAACATCGATTTCCTCAACCTGCCCGCCTATTTCGACGCGCTGGTGCTGATGTACCGGGTAACGACCCGGCTTGCGGCGCAGCACCACCGCGGTGTCGACCTTGGGATCATCCGCGCCCAGCAGGCGGAGTTTTCGAAAGCAGTGCAGGCGCAGGATGCGCTGGCAATGATTGCCACCAATGCAGCCTTTCATTCGGCCATCGCCGCTGCAGGCCGCAATTCCTACTACAGCGCCTTCTTCGAGAGGCTGCTGAACGATGGACGGCGGATGCTGCGGCTCTATTACCAGTCCTACGACGACCGGCTGCCGCCGCGCTTTGTCGAGGAACACGAGGAGATTATTGCGGCGATCGAGGCGCGCGACGTGGCCGCCGCCGATCGGCTCGGCAAGGTTCACGGAGAACAGATCGTGGAGCAGATCGGCCGCCTTCTGACCCGCCACGAAGGCATCGATATCGAACTCTGAGGCTTTTGTATTTTTCTTGTCGACAAGAGATCAGGAAGTTGTATTCTCCAGTCCAGAAGCTGAAGGCAGCCAGTTTGTGGGCTGCCGCCAAGGAGCGATGAGATGAAGGCAACGATTTTCTCCGGCGTGGTACCGGCCCTGATGACCCCCTGCACAGCCGACCGCATGCCCGATTTCGATGGCCTTGTCCGCAAGGGCAAGGAGCTGATCGATGCCGGCATGTCGGCAGTGGTTTACTGCGGATCGATGGGTGACTGGCCGCTGTTGACCGATGCGCAGCGCATGGAAGGTGTCGAACGCCTGGTTCAGGCGGGCGTACCCGTCATCGTTGGCACCGGTGCCATCAATACTGCCTCCGCCGTCGCACTCGCCACCCACGCCCAGAAGGTCGGCGCCCAGGGCCTGATGGTCATTCCGCGGGTTCTGTCGCGCGGCTCCGTCATTGCCGCCCAGAAGGCCCACTTCAAGGCCATTCTCTCGGCAGCCCCTGATCTGCCGGCGGTCATCTACAACAGCCCCTACTACGGCTTTGCCACGCGCGCCGATCTCTTCTTCGCGCTGCGCGCCGAGCATCCGAACCTGGTCGGCTTCAAGGAATTCGGCGGACCCGACGACCTGCGCTATGCCGCGGAAACCATTACCAGCCGCGACGACGACGTCACGCTGATGATCGGCGTCGATACGGCCGTCTACCACGGCTTCGTCAACTGCGGTGCGACCGGTGCCATCACCGGCATCGGCAACGTGCTGCCGAAGGAAGTGCTGCACCTGTGCAAGCTCGCTCAGGCGGCAGCAACCGGCGATGCGGACGCACGGGTACGCGCCAAGGAACTGGAAGAAGCGCTCGGCGTGCTGTCGTCCTTCGATGAAGGCCCGGACCTGGTGCTCTATTTCAAGCATATGATGGTGCTGAAGGGCGACGCGGAATACACGCTGCACTTCAACGAAACCGATACGCTCTCCGACAGCCAGCGCGGCTATGTGGAAGCGCAGTTCAAGCTGTTCAACAGCTGGTACGCCGGCTGGAGCCAGCTTCCGGGCGCCGTGCAGACCTGCAAGGCCTGATCCTGACGCCGCGATCGCGCGGCATGCCGATGGAGACCGAGGCAAGATGAGCCGTCCGGATGTGATCGTGGTGGGCGCGGGCGTGGTGGGGCTTTCCGCCGCCATTGCCGCGCAGATGCGTGGCCTCTCCGTCGTGGTCATCGACCGCGAAGGTCCGGCGGCGGGCGCCTCGGCCGGCAATGCCGGCGCCTTCGGCTTTACCGACATCCTGCCGCTTGCCTCGCCGGGCATCCTGCGCAAGGCACCCCGGTGGCTGCTGGATCCGCTGGGCCCACTGTCGATCCCGCCGCGCTATGCCCTGCAGATCGCGCCCTGGATGCTGCGGTTCTGGCGCGCCTGTTCGAAAGACCGTGTCGAGCATTCGACAGCTGCGCAGACCGCACTGATGGATCTGTCGCGGGCGGACCTCGAACCCTTCCTGGCGGCTACGGGCACGTCTGCCATGCTGCGCAAGGAAGGCAACCTGCAGGTCTATGAAAGCGAAGCCGAGTTCCAGGCGTCGCTGCCGGGCTGGCAGGCACGCGAAAGGCACGGCATCGCCTTTCGCCACATGGATGCGGACCAGATGGCCGGTATTCAGCCGGGGCTGTCGCCGCGCTTCATACGCGGCACTTTTACGCCCGGCTGGTACTCGATCGCCGATCCCAAACTTTACGTGCTGGCGCTTGCGGAGCAGTTCCGCGCCCAGGGCGGGTCGATTGAATTGGGCGAGGTCCAGGCCCTGGCGCCGGTGACGGACGGGGTCGACGTTCACCAGCCCGCAGGAGCGACCCGCCATGCGGCGCAGGTGGTGGTTGCCGCCGGCGCCTTCTCGCATCGCATCGCCCGCAGCCTTGGCGAAACCATTCCGCTGGAAACCGAGCGGGGCTACAACACCACGCTGCCGCCCGGCGCTTTCGACCTGCGCACTCAGGTGACCTTCGGCGGCCATGGCTTCGTCGTCACGCGGCTGTCTACCGGCATTCGCGTTGGTGGCGCTGTGGAACTGGGCGGCCTTTCCCTGCCGCCGAATTTCGCCCGGTCTCAAGCCATGCTGACCAAGGCCAAGGCCTTCCTCCCGGGGTTGAACGGTGAGGGTGGGCGCCAGTGGATGGGCTTCAGACCGTCGCTGCCGGACAGCCTGCCGGCGATCGGCCATGCCCGCGCAAGCCAGAACGTGATCTATGCCTTCGGCCACGGCCATCTGGGGCTGACGCAATCCACCGGGACGGCAAGGCTGGTGAGCGAGCTTCTCCTGCGCGCCAGACCGTCGATCGATCTTTCGCCCTTCTCTCCCCAGCGCTTCTAGTCGGCAGCGTCGCCTCAGCTGAGACCCGGCAGTTCCACCCGGGCCTCGAAGCCGTCGTCGCGCCCGACGGCCGGCGATAGCAGCACCAGCCGTCCGCCCATCTGCCCGAGCAGCCGGTCGACGATCGACAGTCCGAGTCCCGAGCCGCTGGCTGCCGTATTGCCGCGGCTGAAGCGCTTGCGGATGGAGGCCAGGTGCTCCGTTGTCATGGCCGGCGCACCGTTGACGACGCGGACCGCCCTGTCCTCTTCAACCCGGACCTCCACGGGCACCTCCGGACTGCCATGGATCAGCGCGTTTTCGATCAGGTTGCGCATGACGATGGCAAAGGCGTCAACGCTGAACGGCCCATTGAGGTGCGCATCGGGCGTGCGGATCAGCAGAAGCCGTCCCGGGTCGGGCATGCTGCGCTGGAAGTCGGTCACGACCATGTCGAGAACACTGCCGAGATCGGAGTGATGGTCGGTGACACCGATGCCGGCTTCGGCGCGCGAAAGCTGCAGCAGCTTCTCCGACAAATGGCTGAGGCGCACCAGCGACGCCTCGATCTGCCGGGCGCGATGGCGGGTGTCGCTCTCGCGCAGCTCGGAGATCAGCATCTGCGTCTGCGCCAGGGCGCCGGCGATGGGCGTGCGCAATTCATGGGCACTGTTGGAGGTAAACTCGCGCTCCGATTCCAGCGCCGTGCGCAACCGCGCCAGCAGCCGGTTGACGGAAAAGCCTATCGGCTGAAGCTCCCGGGGCAGAAGGTCGGTCGGAACCGGCTCCATGTTGCCGCCGTCCTTTGTCTCGATCTCGCGCCGCAGCCGGTCCACCGGCCGGCCGGCGCGCCGGACCACCAGCCAGATCGCGGCACCGCTGACAGGCACTAGCAGGATGAGCGGCAGGAACAGCGCGATGGCGCCTTCCCGCAGGGCTTCCTGGCGGTTCTCGAAAGCATCGGCCACCTGAACGACAATCGTGCCGTCGTCGCTGTCGGCCGAGTAGAACTGATAAGTATCGTTTTTCCAGAAGCCGCCCTTCAGCGGCGTCTCGAACGGCGCTTCCGGCGCGTCGTGGGAGCGGATCAGCACGCGACCGCTCATGTCCCGTACCTGGTAGATCAGGTACTCCGGATCGCCGCTGGAACTGCCCGTCTGCAATTGCTGCGGGGCCGCACCCGGCAGGCCCCGATGCTGCAGGTCGTCGACCACCAGCGGCACCAGCCGCTCTGCCGTGTCCTGCAGCGTACCATCGAAGATCTCGGCGAACTCCTCCTCCATGACGACAAGGCCAAGCCCGACGGCAAGCAGCCAGAAGACACTGACCACCAGCGTCAGCGACAGGATCAGGCGGCGGGTCATGGAGGGACCGGTTGGCGAACCGGCGACCGGTCCATCCACCATCACGCGTCTCCGCCCAGGCAATAGCCGAGCCCACGCTGGGTGGTGATGCGGTCACGCCCCAGCTTCTTGCGCAGCCGGCTGACATAGACCTCCACCGTGTTGCTCTCGATTTCCGACCCGAAGGCGTAAAGCGCCTCCTCGATCTGCGCCTTGGACACGACGGCGCCCGGCCGCGCTGCCAGAACCCCGAGCACGGCCCATTCGCGGCTGGAAAGGCTTACCGTTTCGCCGTCGGCGACGACGCGCCGCTCGGCACTGTTGATTTCCAGCCCGTCGATCTGGACGACGGAAACCGGTCGGCCACTGTAGCGGCGGCTGACCGCGAGCATCCGGGCGGTGAGCTCTCCCAGATTGAACGGCTTCACCAGGTAATCGTCGGCGCCGCTGTTCAGCCCTTCGATGCGATCGGATATCTGGTCGTGGGCAGTCAGGATGATGACCGGCGTGGTGACGCCTCTGGCCCGCAGGTCCCTGAGCAGCGTGATGCCGCTGCCGTCTGGCAGGCGCAGGTCGAGCAGGATCACGCTATAGACAGTGGTGGAAAGCGCGCTGGTGGCGCTGTCGATGGTCTTCATCCAGTCGACGGCATTGTCGCCGCTTGTGACATGATCCCGCACCGCTTCGCCAAGCGTTCGATCGTCCTCGACCAGAAGAACCCTCAAGCCGCCGCCTCCGTGCCAGCCCATGTCTACCTTGCGTGTCCCGAAGGCCGAAGCGGACCGACGCGACATGCTGTCGTTGCACAGGCGGAACGTGGCCGCAAGCGGCGTCATGACAATCCTTTGACGCTATCCGTAGAGGAGGGGAAACAGGACCGAGATGGCATAAACGGCATTGGCCGCCAGCATGCAGAACACCGCGAACGAGCCGAGATCCTTGGCGTGGCGGCCGGTCTTCGACCATTCGGGCGAAACCCGGTCGACGATCTCCTCGATTGCGGTGTTGATGGCCTCGAAGGCAAACAGCACGAGCATCAGCAGCATCAGGATCATATAGGCTGAGGCGGCAGCGCCGGCATAGGCGAAGAGACCGACCAATACGAGCGCCATCAGCAGTTCCTGGCGGAAGGCGGTTTCCTGCAGGAGGCGGGTGGCACCGGCGACGGAATAGCCGAAGGCAGCAAACAGATGGGCGGCCCCGACCACCTTTTCGGGCGCAGGCTCCGCCGCTTCGGGCCGGGCCTCCATGTCCGGCAGACCCGCATCATCCTGCTTTGGCCGGAATGGCAGGACGTCCGGCGCGCTCACGAACCGGCTCCCTTGCGGCAGGAGGCCAGCACGTCAAGCTTGCTCTCATAGACGGAGGTCGTGACGTTCATCACGCCGAGCGCCGTGTGGAAGAGGTTGTCGTGCGAGGCGGGTTCTGCTGCCCGCGCCGAAACGCAAGCCGGGTCGATAGCCGATTTCATGCCGGGCCCCTGCCACAGCACGAAGGGCACATGCGTCTGCTGCGACGGGGCGACGATATAGGGCGCGCCATGCAGGTAGAGCCCGTGTTCACCAAGCGACTCGCCGTGGTCCGACATGTAGATCATCGCCGGCTCGATGCCGCCCTGGTGCGCCTTCAGGATGTTGATGACCGAAGCGAGGATGTGGTCCGTATAGAGGATGGTGTTGTCATAGGCGTTGACGATGTCTTCCGGCTTACAGGAGCCGAGCTCGCTGTTGGTGCATTCCGGCGTAAAGCGCGTGAAGGCGGGAGGATGGCGCTGGGAATAGGCCGGCCCGTGGCTGCCCAGCTGGTGGATGACCAGCACGCTGTCCTGCTTGACGTTTGCAAGCCAGCCCTCGAGCTGGGCGACCATGCCTTCATCGAGGCATTCGTTCTTCACGCAGTAGCGCGGATCATTGGCATCCGAGAAGGACTTGTAGACCGTGCGTTCGGCGACGCCCTTGCTGCCGGTATTGTTGTCCCACCACTCCGTTTTCACGCCCGCATGGCCCAGCACATCCAGCAGGTTCTCGTTGGCAAGGCCGCCGCGGTGGGAGTAATTCGCCCGCGTGAGATTGGAGAACATGCAGGGCACGGAGACCGCGGTCGCCGTTCCGCAGCTCGATGTCTGCGGGAAATAGGTGATGTCGAGCTTTGCCAGCTCCGGATTGGTCTCACGCGCGTAGCCGCCGAGCGAGAAGTTTTCGGCGCGCGCGGTTTCCCCCGTCACGATTATCAGCACCCTTGGCTTGCCGGAGGGGCTCGGCCCCGCCACGCGGGCATCCGTCCCGAGCGGCTTGGCAACGATGTTCTTGTCTGCCTCGCTGGCAAGCGCAAAAACCGCCGCGCTGCCGATGGGAAGCAGCGGGTTGAGCGTCAGCATCAGGTCCTTGTGCATCCGGGTGACGGCGGCGATGCTGCGCGACGCGCTGACCGCGCAGGCGAGCGCCAGCAGCAGCAGCAGCGCAATGGTCAACAGGTTCCAGCCGAATTTGGACAGGAACCTTCGGTGCTCGATCACCACCCAGCACACCAGCAATGAAGGCAGGAGCCCCCAGACCAGCATGTGCAGCAGGAATCCCGGTGTCATCAGGTGACCGGCCTCAGCGGGTGTCGTCTGCGCCGCGTTGCGGATCATGTCGACATCGATGACCGTCCCGAAGCCGTCCATGAACCAGGACGCGGCGGCGGCGCTGATCAAAAGGAAGACCAGCACTGGCTTCAGCAGGTACTTGACCGACAGGGTGACGATCAGCGCGCAAAACAGGCAGGTGAGGCCAAGCCCGAAGGCGGCCAGGGCCAGATGGCTGTCGAAATAGCTGTAGGCACGCGCCCAGAAGGTGCGGTTCGCAAAAATCATAAAATAGAGGGCGCTGAGGATCGCAAGCGTGATGCTGCCAAGCCGCGGCCGGTAGATCGCCCGCGCCGGGCGAAGACTTTCAAGGGACAAGAAGGAGAACTCCACGCGTTTCTGCTCAGGTGGGATTTGCATCCTTTGCTGACAATCACCTGAATGGGGCAAACCGCCCCCCGCCCCCGGCGCCGCCTCTTCAGGTCGGAGTCAGCTTGAGCCGACACAGTGAATAAATCGATGAAGAAGCGGCTAAAGAATTATCCATGAGAATGAAGAACCGAACCGGACTGCTTTACGTGGCGATCCTCGTGGTGGTGGTATGCCTGATACCGCTTCTGCACGTGGCCAAACGCAGCCGCGTGCAGCAAAGCTGGTCATCCGGCTCTCTGGTCCAGATGCCCGCTCCGGTCAGTTGATACCTGCCGGGCAGATCCAGGGAGGCGCGAAGCCTCGCTCGGAGGCATGCTGGCAACGCTTATCCACAGTGGCGAGAACGCGCGCCCAGGTAGCATTTCGGAAGATTTCGCCCTCTTGCGCGCGGAGCATCCGGCACCCAAGGCCGGTGCGTCTGTGGCTGATGGCGCAGGTTTAAAACCTTTTCTGCGCCACAGGATTGCCACATCTTACGTAAACTGCGGTTTCTGCGTCCATTCGTTTCGTCACGGCTGATATTCCGGGTCGCGAGGCATCATTACTGCCCACAGCGCTTGGTAGCGCTTAAAACAACCTCCGCGGTCAATTCTGACGAATGTCAAGCTTAGGCGCCTGGCCCCGGCGTCCGCAGCTCCTTGCATTTTAGGATTTTCTGGCATTCACTCCGCCGCTTCATTGGATCGAAACCGGGAGAAAGATCAAATGTCATCTCGCGTCCTCAACCTGCGGACAGCCGTTCTGCTCGGCGCCGTGCTGCTCGGAAGCGCTCCGGCCTTTGCCGAAGCCGTACTCCATCGCGGCAATTCCGGCGAGCCCCAGACGCTCGACCAGGCCCATACCTCCATCAACATCGAGGCCTTCATCCTGAAGGATCTCTACGAAGGCCTGACCATCTACGACGCGGAAGGCAAGATCGTTCCCGGCGCGGCCGAATCCTGGACGCTGTCTGACGATTCCACCACCTACACCTTCAAGCTGCGCGCCGATGCCAAGTGGTCCGACGGCACACCGGTGACGGCAGGCGATTTCGCCTTCTCGCTCGCCCGCGTCGAAGACCCCAAGACGGCTGCTGGCTACGCCAACATCCTCTACCCGATCAAGAATGCCGAAAAGGTCAACAAGGCCGAACTGCCGCTCACGGATCTCGGCATCAAGGCGATCGACGACAAGACGCTTGAGATCACCCTCGAGCGCCCGACGCCCTTCTTCCTTGAGCTGCTCGCCCACCAGACGGCGCTGCCGATCTCCAAGGCAAGCTTCGACAAGAACGGCGCCGATTTCGTCAAGCCGGGCGTTATGGTGTCGAACGGCGCCTTCAAGCTGACCAGCCACGTGCCGAACGACCAGCTGGTCGTCGACAAGAACCCAAACTACTGGGATGCTGCCAACGTCAAGCTCGACAAGGTCATCTTCTACCCGATCGACGACCAGGCCGCTTCCGTCCGCCGCTTCGAAGCCAAAGAAATGGACCTCGCCTACAACTTCTCGGCCGACCAGATCGACCGGCTGCGGGCGAGCTACAAGGACCAGGTCCACGTCTCGCCGACGCTCGCCACCTACTACTACGCCTTCGACACCCGCCAGGAGCCCTATAGCGATGTGCGCGTCCGCCGTGCGCTCTCCATGGCCGTCGACCGTGACTTCCTGGCCAAGGAAATCTATCGCGGCTCGCAGATTCCTGCCTACTCGCTCGTCCCGCCAGGCATGGCCAGCTACGGCGAACCGTCCAAGGCCGATTTCGCCGATCTTTCCCAGCTGGACCGGGAAGACAAGGCCATCGAGCTGATGAAGGAAGCAGGCTATGGTGAGGGTGGCAAGCCGCTTAACATCGAGATCCGCTACAACACCAACCCGAACCACGAGCGCGTCGCAACCGCGGTTGCCGACATGTGGAAGAACACCTTCGGCGCCAAGGTCTCGATGGTGAACCTCGACGTCTCCTCGCACTACGCCTATCTGCAGGAAGGCGGCAAGTTCAACGTGGCGCGCGCCGGCTGGGTGGCCGACTATGCGGATCCGGAAAACTTCCTGGCGCTGAATCTCAGCACCAATAAGACGTTCAACTACGGTCACTACGAGAGCCCGGAGTTCGATGCGGCCATGCAGAAGTCCTATGCGGAGACCAATCCTGAAGCGCGCGCCAAGCTGCTTCACGAGGCCGAAGCCATGCTGATGCGCGACCAGCCGATCGCCCCCTTCATGACTCAGGCCGACCTCTGGCTGGTCTCCGACCGTGTCCAGGGCTGGAAGGACAATGCCGCCAACGAGCATCTCAGCCGCTTCCTGAGCATCTCGAAGTAACCCAATGGACCCGAGCGGCGTGGCCTGGCTGCGCCGCTCTCCAGGAGAACAGGCATGATCGCCTTCGTCTTGCGCCGCCTTGCGAGCGCTGTCCCGACGCTGTTTATCGTCGTGACCATTTCCTTCTTCCTGATGCGCTTTGCCCCCGGCGGCCCATTCAATCTCGAGCGGCCCCTGCCGCCCGCGACGATGGAAAACCTGATGCGCACCTATCAGCTCGACCAGCCGCTCTGGCGGCAGTACGTCACCTATCTGTCCAATGCGGTCACGGGCGATTTCGGCCCCAGCTACATCTACAAGGACAACAGCGTGGCCGAGCTGATCGGCAAGGGTCTCCCCTATTCCATCGAGCTCGGCTTCTATGCCCTGCTGCTGGCCCTGATCGGCGGCGTGACGATGGGCACGATTGCCGCCCTGCGCCAGAACAGCGTGCTCGACTTCACGATCATGTCGCTGGCGACGGTCGGCACCACCATTCCCAATTTCGTGGTGGGACCGGTGCTGACGCTGGTGTTTGCCATCACGCTGTCCGTGCTTCCGGCCGGCGGCTGGGGCAATGGCTCGCTATCCTTCCTGATCCTGCCGATGATCGCGCTGGCGCTGCCGCAGCTGGCTGTGTTTGCCCGCCTCACCCGCGGCTCGATGATCGAGGCCCTGCACGCGGACCATATCCGCACCGCCCGCGCCTATGGCCTGCCATCGCGCGTCGTCGTGGTCACCCATGCAATGCGCGGCGCCATGCTGCCGGTCGTGTCCTACCTTGCGCCCTGCGCTGCCGCACTGATGACCGGTTCGGCAGTGGTCGAGACCATCTTCACCATTCCGGGCGTTGGCCGTTATTTCGTGCTCGGCGCGCTTAACCGCGATTACACGCTGGTGATGGGCACGGTCGTGCTGATCGCCATCTTCGTGATCGTCTTCAACCTTGTGGTCGATATCCTTTACGGCCTTCTCGACCCGAGGGTCCGCCATGACTGATCTTTCCAGCACCTCTCTCCCCGAAAAGGACCTGACCACCGGCCGCAGCCTGTTCCAGCTGGCGCTCATCCGCTTTCGCCGCAACAAGGCGGCGATGGCCGGCTGCGTGCTGATGGCGCTGATCGCGCTCTTCTCCTTCCTCGGCCCGCTGTTTACGCCGCATCGCTACGACCAGGTGTTCTCCTCCTATGTGACCATTCCGCCGAGCCTCCAGGCACGTCCGGATGAATCCTCCCTGCGGGGCGCCATGGAGGGTGTGGCCGGCCGGGCGCGCGTCAAGCTCGACAGTTTCGAAGTCGAGGGCCGCGCCTTCACAGCCACCGTCAGCAGCGAAAACCCGATCGATCCACGCGCTACCCGCTATTTCGACCGCGCCAACGAATTCCGCGATACCAAGGTCGTGGCATCCGAAAACGATGGGCGCGTGCTGAAGCTGGAAGGCCAGCTGAACCGGGAATATTTCCCCTTCGGCACCGATCCCAACGGGCGCGACCTTCTTGCCCGCGTCATGCTCGGGGGCCAGATCTCGATCGCCGTCGGCGTACTCGCAAGCCTCGTTTCGCTCGGCATCGGCGTCGTTTACGGCGCCACCTCCGGCTATCTCGGCGGTCGCGTCGACAACGTCATGATGCGGCTGGTCGAGATCCTCTACTCGCTTCCCTTCGTTTTCCTCGTCGTGGTGCTGGTGGTCTTCTTCGGACGCAGCTTCATCCTGATCTTCCTGGTGATCGGGGCGGTGGAATGGCTGGACATGGCCCGCATCGTGCGGGGCCAAACGCTTGCCTTGAAACGACGGGAGTTCGTCGGCGCCGCGCAGTCCCTCGGGCTCACCGATTGGCAGATCATCCGCCGGCACATCATCCCCAATACCATCGGTCCGGTGATCGTCTTCGTCACCGTCGTGGTGCCGAAGGTCATCCTGCTCGAAAGCTTCCTGTCCTTCCTGGGCCTCGGCGTCCAGGCGCCGCTGACGAGCTGGGGTGCGCTGATCTCCGAAGGGGCAAACAACATCCAGTCAGCCCCGTGGCTGCTGATCTTCCCCTCCATCTTCTTCGTCGCAACCCTATTTTCGCTGAACTTCATCGGCGACGGCTTGCGGGACGCTCTCGATCCGAGGGACCGATAGGCATGACAGACACCAAGCAGACCATTCTCTCCGTCCGGGACCTCAAGGTGGATTTCACCACCCCGGACGGCATGGTGAATGCCGTGAAGGGCATCGACCTCGACATCAAGGCGGGTGAGACGCTCGCCGTGGTAGGCGAATCCGGCTCGGGCAAGAGCCAGACCATGATGGCGATCATGGGCCTCCTCGCCCAGAACGGCATGGTGCGCGGCTCAGCCAGCTACCGCGGCCAGGAGCTGGTCGGCCTTGCGCCCGGCGAGCTGAACAAGGTGCGCGGCGCCAAGATCACCATGATCTTCCAGGAGCCGATGACCTCGCTCGACCCGCTCTACAAGATCGGCCGCCAGATCGCCGAGCCGATCCTCTTCCATCGCGGCGGCTCCAAGGCAGAGGCCCGGGCTCGCGTTCTGGAACTGCTGGAGCTGGTGGGCATCCCCGATCCTCAGCGCCGCATCGACAGCTATCCGCACGAGTTGTCTGGCGGCCAGCGCCAGCGCGTGATGATCGCCATGGCGCTTGCCAACGAGCCCGACATCCTGATTGCGGACGAGCCGACGACGGCGCTCGACGTGACCATCCAGGCCCAGATCCTGGCGCTGCTGCGGTCGCTGCAGGAGCGCTTCGGCATGGCGATCGCGCTGATCACCCACGACCTCGGCATCGTGCGGCATTTTGCCGAACGTGTCGTCGTGATGCGCCGCGGCGAAGTGGTGGAACAGGGCACGACGGAGGAGATTTTCGAGCGCCCGACATCCGACTATACGAAGATGCTGCTGGCGGCAGAGCCGCATGGACGCAAGGCGCCTCCGCCGGAAGCCGCCCCTGCCATCCTCGAGGGCCGCAACGTCACGGTCGATTTCGAGATCGGCGGCGGCGGGCTTTTTTCGGGTGGCCAGCGCCATTTCCGGGCTGTCGACGGCGTCAGCCTGCGGCTGCGGGAAGGCCAGACGATCGGCGTCGTGGGCGAATCCGGGTCCGGCAAATCGACGCTCGGGCGAGCACTGCTGCGGCTGGTCAAGAGCGAAGGCGCGTACCGCTTCGGCGCCATCGACATTTCCCGCTTCGACCGCAAGCAGATGCGGCCGCTGCGCAAGGAAATGCAGCTGGTGTTCCAGGATCCCTATGGGTCGCTGTCGCCGCGCCAGACCGTGGGCGAAATCATCACCGAGGGCCTGCTCGTTCACGAGCCCAACCTCAGCCGGGCCGACCGCGACCGGCGGGCGATTGCAGCACTCGAAGAGGTCGGCCTCGATCCGACGGCACGCAACCGCTATCCGCACGAGTTCTCCGGCGGCCAGCGCCAGCGCGTCGCGATTGCCCGGGCGATCATCCTGAAGCCGCGGGTGGTTATTCTCGACGAGCCGACCTCGGCGCTTGATCGCTCCGTGCAGGGGCAGGTCATCGACCTCCTGCGTGATCTGCAGAAGAGCCATGGGCTCTCCTATGTCTTCATCAGCCACGACCTTTCCGTGGTGCGGGCGATGAGCGACTACGTGGTGGTGATGAAGGACGGCAAGATCGTCGAGCAGGGGGACACGGAGGCGATCTTCGACCAGCCGCGCGACCCCTATACCAAGGCTCTGATCGGCGCCGCCTTCAGCCTTTAGCGCCCAGCCGCAAAGGTTCGCGCCGTCATGCCGGCGGCGCGTCCTCACCTTTGATCAGGTCGCGCAGCGCCTGCATATCGAGGTAAAGCGGCCGGTCATCCTCGTATCGGGCGACGCGAGCCCGGACGAGATCGCGAATTGTCCGAGTGCCGTCAGCCGCGTCGGCGGCAGGGTGGAAGTCCTGCGCCTGCACGCCGGCCATCAGCTCGATCGCGAGCACATGCTCGGCATTGTCGAGGATCGCCAGAAGCTTGTTGGCAGCGGCGGTCGGGTGGCTGAGGAAATCCTCCTGCAGACCGGACGTCATGCCGCCGTCGGTTGCGGCCGGGGCCGCCAGCCGCCGGCTGTCGTTGACAAGAGCAGCTGCCGTATACTGGGCGATCATGAAGCCGGAATGGCTGCCGGCATCGGTGGCGAGGAAGGCCGGAAGACCGCTTACCAGCGGGTTGACGAGCCGGTCGATCCGCCGCTCGCTGATTGCCGCCAGTTGGGCGATCGCCACACCGAGACTGTCGGCGGCCTGCCCGAGCGCTGGTGCCACCGCATGCGCTTCCGACCAGACGAGCGGTTCCCCCGGCGTACCGGCCACCGCCGGATTGTCGGTAACGGACGCCAGTTCCTGATCCACGATGCGCCCGGTCTCCACGAAAACGTCCCAGGCAGCGCCATGAGCATGCGGCACGGACCGCAGGCTGAGCGCATCCTGTGTGCGGCGCCCGGCGGCGGCCGCGATAATGCCGCTACCTGAAAGGCGCCGGCGCAGCCCTTCGCCCACCTTGGCAATCCCCGCCGAGGGGCGCAGTGCCAGAACCTCGGCTGCAAACGCCGGCATCTGGCAGCCGGCAGCTTCCAGCGTCACGGCGGCAACGGCATCGGCCCAGTCGAGCAGGCGTTCGGCGCGGGCAAGCGCCACGCAGGAAAGCCCCGTGGCGCAGGCCGTACCGTTGACGAGGCTTAGGCCTTCCTTGGCCGCCAGCACTAGCGGTTCGAGGCCGAGCGCGGCGAGCGCGTCGCAACCGCTCATGCGGACGCCCTTTACCCGGGCACTCCCCTCCCCGATCAGCACCAGCGCGGTATGCGCATTGTGGGTGAGATAGCCGGCGGAGCCTTTGGAAGGCACGTCGGGGATGCAATCTGCCTCCAGAAACCGGATCAGGCAGCGGATGATCTGCGGGCGCACACCGGAATGCCCGTGGGCGAAGTTGGCGATCTGGGCTGCGATCACCGCCCTCACCTCCCGCGCCTCGAGCAGCGGGCCAATTCCGCAGGCATGGCTAAGCACGATGTTGCGCGACAGCTGGCTCTGGGCGCTCCGGTCGACCACTGTGTCGGACAGCGCCCCGACGCCGGTGGTGATGCCATAGGCGCGGGTACCGTTTTCGACCAGCGCCTCGACGATCTCACGCGCCTGTTCTACGCGCGCCCAGGCGGCCGGCGAAAGGTCGAGATCCTCGCCTTCGGCGACACGGGCAATCTCGCGCCACTGCAGCACTTTCTCGATGATGACTGTCACTGGGGATTTCCGAAGTGGCCGATGAACTGGCGAAAGGCGGGCGATGCTCCGGCACCGAACATGTCCTCCGGCGCGCCGCTGCTGTCGACGATACCGTCGCGCATGAAGACGACACGGTTCGAGACGTTGCGGGCAAAGCTCATCTCGTGGGTCACGACCAGCATGGTCATACCCTCTTCAGCGAGCGCCCGCATGACCCGCAGCACCTCGCCGACCAGTTCCGGATCGAGCGCCGAAGTCGGCTCGTCAAACAGCATGACCTTGGGTTTCATGGCGAGCGCTCTTGCGATCGCCGCCCTTTGCTGCTGGCCGCCGGACAGATGCGCCGGATAGGCATGCCGCTTGTCGGCGATCCCGACCTTGGCCAGCAGTTCCTCTGCCACGGCGATGCACTCCGCCTTCGGCCGCTTCAACACATGCAGCGGCCCCTCGATGACGTTCTGCAGGATGGTCATGTGGGACCAGAGATTGAAGCCCTGGAAGACCATGCCGAGCTCGGAGCGGATGTGATCCACCTGCGCCCGGCTTGCCGGCCGGCTGCCGCCCCGCCCATTCAGCATGCGGATCTGCTTTCCATCCACCCAGACCTCGCCGCCGCTTGGCGTTTCCAAGAGATTGATGCAGCGCAGGAAGGTGGATTTGCCCGACCCGGACGCCCCGAGCACGGAAATGACGTCGCCATCCTGCGCATCCATCGAGATGCCTTTCAGCACCTCATGAGTGCCGAAGCTCTTGCGCAGGTTTCGGACGGAAAGGCGGGTGACGCCTGGCATGATCGACGGGCTCCTGTCAGGCGCGCAAGCCCGGCGCAAAGGGGCGCCGGTGGCGGGAAAGGGAATATTCGAGCAGGTTCATCGCCTGCAGGATGATGAAGTTCAGCACCAGGTAGATGAGGGCCGCGCAGAGAAACACTTCCATGGTCCGGTAGGTTTGCGAGATCAGCCGCTGGGCAACGCCGGTAACCTCCCAGACCGTGACCAGGCTTGCGAGCGCCGTGGACTTCATCATCAGCACGATTTCGGTGGAATAGGCCGGCAGCGCATGGCGAAAGGCGATCGGCGCGATGATCCGGCGCACCAGCAGGAAGCCGGACATGCCCACCGACCGGGCCGCCTCGATCTCCTTTGCCGGCACGGCACGAATGCCGCCCCGAAAGATCTCCGCCGTATAGCCCGCCGTGCAGAGCGCCAGCGACAGGACCGCGCAGACGATGGGTTCGCGCAGGAAGGGCCAGAGGAAGGAGTAGCGGATCACCCCGAACTGACCCAGTCCGTAGAACACCAGGAACATCTGGATCAGCAGCGGCGAGCCGCGGAAGACGAAGATATAGGCCTTGGCGAAACCGGACAGGACGGGATTGCCGCTGACCCGCAGGGCGGTGATGCCGAGCGCCAGTATGCCGCCGCAAAGGATGGACAGGGAAAACAGGACCAGCGTCGTCGGAACGGCCCGGATCAGCGTCACCATCGTGGAGGAGAGAAAGGCGAAATCCATGTCGATCCTCAGGCCCCGCCGATGGTGGAGGCGGACATGCTGCGGTTGGCGCGCCGCTCCGCTGTGTTGAACACCCGGTCCGACAGGCTGGTGAGGATCAGGTAAAGCGCGCCGCCGACGATGTAGAACAGGAAATACTGGCGGGTCGAACCGGAGGCGATCTGGCTTGCGCGCATCAGCTCCACGAGGCCGGTGACAGAGACCAGAGCGGAATCCTTAAGGCTGAGCTGCCAGACATTGCCGAGCCCGGGAATGGCAAAGCGCAGCACCTGCGGCACGATGATCCGCCGCAGGCGCAGGCGGCGCGACATGCCGATCGCCATTGCCGCCTCCAGTTCTCCGCGCGGAATGGCGTGGAAAGCGCCCCGGAAGACCTCCGCCTGATAGGCGCCAGAGATGATGCCGACGGCAAGCGCGCCGGCGGCAAACGACGGCAGGCCGAGAAAACCGTCATAGCCGAGCCAAGCACCGACCGCCGTCAGCCCGGAAGAACCGCCGAAATAGATCAGGTAGATGATCAGCAGCTCGGGCACGCCGCGGAACACGGTCGTATAGACGTGGCCGATCACCCGCAGGATCACGCTTCCCGAGAGCTTGGCGGCCGCGATGGCTGCACCCGCCACCGCACCGATGGCCAGCGCCGTTGCCGTGACGGCAAGGGTCGTCACGGCTGCCACGAGCAGGAAAGCTCCCCAGCCCTTGGCGCCCAGCCCCAGTAGTTCCCACGCTGCCATCAACACCGTCTCCGCCCGTCGGGCCTATGACTGCAGTCCATTGGCATCACGACGATCCTCTCGTCAGGATGCCGACTGTTACAGCGGGCTGACGTCGACCTTGAACCACTTCATCGACAGGGTCTTGACCGTGCCATCGGCCAGCGCGGACTTGATCGCCACATTGAGCTTGTCGCGCAGGTCGGTGTCGGCCTTGCGGATGCCGAGCCCCTCGCCCTCGCCCCAGATGGATCCGGCGATTTCAGGTCCGGTAAAGGCAATCGCGCCACCGGCCGCCTCGAAGGCATTGTTGAAATAGACGGCATCGTCGAAGCCGAGGTCGATACGGCCGTTCTGCAGGTCGAGATCGCGGTCGGCGCCGGTCTTGTATTCGCGGATGTCGGCGATGCTGCCAAAGTTGTCGTAGACGAACTTGGCATAGACGGTGGCGGCCTGAATGCCGATGGTCTTGCCCTTGAAGGCTGCCTTCAGCGCCTCGATTTCCTTCACGCCGGTCTGGCCCGAGGTCATGGTGATCGTCGATCCGGTTCCGGCAGCCTTGGCAAGCGGACTGTCCTTGGCGGTCGCAAAGGCGGCGGGCGTCGCAGCATAGGGCACGGTGAAATCGATCACCTGCTTGCGCTCGTCGGTGATCGACAGTGCATCCATGATGACGTCGAACTTGCCGGCGTTAAGCGCCGGGATCATCCCGTCCCAATCGGAGGCGACCAGCTTGCAGTCGATCTTGGCGCGTTCGCACAAGATCTTGGCCAGCTCCGGCTCGAAGCCGTCGAGCGAGCCATCCGCCTTGGTCATGTTCCAGGGCGCATAGGCGCCTTCGAGCGTGATGGTGGCGCTCTTCCAATCCTTGGCGAGCGCAGGCGTGGCGGCCATGACCGCGAGCAGGCCTGAAAATGCAAACCTTCTGAAATTCATGTCCGAAATCCCTCTGAATGGTATGATGGGGGTCGTGCCGATCTGCGCCGGCTTGGTGGCCTGCCGCTGTCACACGCGGCGAAGGCCAAAGGCAGGATAGACCGCATTATCGGACATGCAAGCAACGGATGTCACTTTTAAAGGCGCCCTGTCTTGGCGCAAAAAGAATAGGCAGATCAGAGGAGAAAGATTAGCGAAGTTGCGGGTAGCCCAGACGTGCAGCTTCGGCCTCCAGCGCCAGCAGTGCATCGTAATCCTGGTCGACCAGCTGCCGGAAACCGGTCAGTGCCAGAGTTTCGCGGGCATCGCGCAGGGACGGTTCCACGAGCACCGCATCGAGGCCTTCACGCAACACGTCGAGCTCCCGGTCGGAGGCGGACCCGCGGGTTACCAGCGGCAGGCCTGGGCCAGCCGGCGTCTGCGCAATCACCGCAATAGTCTTCAGCCGCTCCGGCGCAAAGCGCGCGATGTGACCATAGGTAATGCAGTCGATGGCGGCGCAGTCGGCAGATCCCGCTGCCACGGCTTCGATGCTGGCGACATGGCCGCCGGTCTCACTGACGCGACCGAAAAAGCTTTGGCCGCCGGCGATCGGGGCAATGACGGCACGAAACAGGTTCATGCCGGAGTTGCTGTCCGGACTGTTGATCGCGGCGCGCTTTCCGCGCAGATCTTCCAGAGAGGAAATGCCACTATCCTTGCGGGCAATGACGAAGCTGCGCATCAGAGGCCCGTCGCAGCCCGGATAGTCATAGCAGGGCGTCGCCACCAGCCGCACGCGACCACGCAGGCTCGTCACATAGGGAAAGCCGCAGGTCTGGGCGATAAGAAGGTCCGGCCGCAGCCAGGCGTCGTTATGGGCAATCTCCCGGTCGAGCTCATCGGGGACTCCGTCCAGACCTTCGCGGCGAAGGTAATCCCGCAGGAATCGCCAGAGGGTCTCCGTCGCCTGCGCGACCGGCTCGGGCGAAACGTACATGGCAAGGCTTGCGATCTGCACGCTGGCTCCTTTGCGTCCACCGGCTGTGGCGCGTCTGGCTCCTCAGATAAGCCATCCGGCTCGATGCGCAATCGGGTCCAGCCGTCTATCGCCCATATCTGCGGGCGCCCACGACGCAGAGGATGACGGCACCTGCTGCCGCCAGCATGATCGGCGTCACCGGCTCGTGCAGGAGAGTGGCCGCGAGCGCGAACCCGAAGAAGGGCTGGAGCAGCTGCAATTGGCCGACCGCAGCGATGCCGCCAAGCGCCAGGCCGCGATACCAGAAGATAAAGCCGATCAGCATACTGAACAACGAGACATAGCCGAGGCCAAGCCAGGCCGGCGCCCGGATGGCGGAAAACGTGTCGGGCATCAACAGGAGCGAGGCGACCAGCGTTGCCGGCAGCGCCAGCACCAGTGCCCAGGAGATGACCTGCCAGCCGCCAAGCGTTCGCGACAGCCGGGCGCCTTCCGCATAACCCAGACCGCAGACGACGATGGCGGCCAGCATCAGCCCGTCGCCCAGAGGGGATGCCTGCACACCCTGCATGAGGGCAAAGCCCGCAACCAGCAGGCTGCCGAGCAGGGAAAACAGCCAGAAGGCCGGCTTTGGACGTTCGCCGCCGCGCAGCACGCCAAAGACGGCCGTCGCCAGTGGCAGGAGCCCGATGAAGACCATGGAATGGGCAGAACTGACCAGCCGCAGCGCCAGCGCCGTCAGCAGCGGAAAGCCGATGACCACGCCCAGCGCCACCACGCTGAGGGCCATCAGGTCGCGCCAGGCGGGTCGCTTCTCCCGGAACAGGACGAGCAGCGCAAGTGCCAGTAGCCCGGCGATTGCGGCCCGCGCCACCGTCAGGAAGACCGGATCGAACTGCATCACGGCGACGCGCGTCGCCGGCAGCGAGCCGCTGAAGATCAGCACCCCGATGAAACCGCTGATCCAGCCCGCCGTCTTGTCCATATCGCCCATCCTGTCATTTTCTCTCCTGCCTTATCGGTCTCAAGCCATGGCACCGCCAGCGACAGTCTGGTACGGTTTTGCCGAACTGTTATGGAAAAGGTTGCAGTACGGATGGACCAGGATATCGGTGCCAAGGTCTCGCGCGTCGGCATGGTGATGACAACCATCCGCCAGCGCATTGCCTCCCGACGGCTGACCCAGGGAGCCCGCCTGCCCTCCGTGCGCATGCTCGCTGCCGATCTCAAGGTCTCCACGTCGACCGTGGTCGAGGCTTACGAGCGGCTGGTGGCGGAGGGCGCCATCCTGTCGCGGCCGGGCTCAGGCTTCTACGTGGCGGGCCAGGCAGCACCCTTTGCGCTCGCGGAGGTGGGGCCGCGGCTCGACCGGGAGATCGATCCCTTCTGGATTTCCCGCCAGTCGCTGGAGGCAGACGACGACGGCATCATGCCCGGCTGCGGATGGCTACCACCCTCCTGGCTTCCGCAAGACAGCATACGCCGGGCGATGCGCGCTCTCTCGCGGGCCGATAGCGCCGTTCTATCCGGCTACGGGTCGCCGCTCGGTCTTCCGCCGCTGCGCCAGCTGATTGCACGACGTATGGCCGACCACGGCATTGAGGTTTCGCCGGGCCAGGTCATCCTGACCGAGTCCGGCATCCAGGCGATCGACCTGCTCTGCCGCCTCCTGCTCGAGCCGGGCGACACCGTGCTGGTGGACGACCCCTGCTACTTCAATTTCCACGCGCTCCTGAAGGCGCACCGGGCCAAGGTGGTGAGCGTGCCCTATACCGCGTCCGGACCGGACATGGCGGTGTTTGCCCAGGTGCTGGCCGAGCATCGGCCGAGGCTCTACGTGACCAATTCCGGCATCCACAACCCAACCGGCGCAGTGCTGTCACCCGTGACGGCGCACAAGGTGCTGAAGCTTGCCGAAGCTCATGACCTCACCATCATCGAGGACGACATCTTTGCGGATTTCGAGCATGTACCCGCGCCACGGCTCGCCGCCTTCGATGGGCTGGACCGGGTGATCCACATCGGCAGCTTTTCCAAGACGCTGTCTGCCTCGGCACGCTGCGGCTTCATTGCCGCCAAAGCCGACTGGATCGGCGGCTTGACCGACCTGAAGATCGCCACCAGCTTCGGCGGCGGACGGATGGCGGCGCAGCTGGTCTTCAACGTGCTGAGCCATGGCGGCTACCGCAAATACCTGGAGACCCTGCGCACCCGCCTGTCGCGGGCGATGACGGAGGTCTCAGGCCGACTCACACAGATCGGCATCACGCCCTGGCTTGAGCCGCAGGCCGGCATGTTTCTCTGGTGCCGGCTGCCGGAGGGCGCCGATTCAGCGGCGATGGCCCGGTTTGCGCTGGAAAGGGGTGTCGTGCTGGCACCCGGAAACGCCTTCAGCCTGTCGCAGAACGCCACCGGCTTCATGCGCTTCAACGTGGCGCAGACGCTTGTACCGCCGGTCTTCGATGTGCTGCGCGAGGCGCTGCGGCATGGCCGCGGCTGATGAACGGCGAGGCCCGTCAGGCCGCCTCGGATGTCTCTCGGGCGTGGCTGCCGTTGTTGGCGCGTGCCCAGAACTCGAAATCCTTGACGGCGAGCGGGCGGCAGAACAGGTAGCCCTGTCCCTCGTCGCACCCCATCTCGCGCAGCATTTCTGCAACCACCATGGTCTCAATGCCTTCCGCAACCACCCGGTAGCCGAGATCGTGGGAGAGCTTGATCATGGAATGCACCAGCGTCTGCTCGCGCTCGGTCGCTTCCAGGCCCTTGATGAAGGAGCGGTCGATCTTCACGACGCTGGCCGGCAGCTTCTGCAGGTAGGAAAGGCTGCTGTAGCCGGTTCCGAAATCGTCGATCGCAAGCGTAATGCCGGTCGCAATCAGCCGGTCGAGCTTCAGCATCGCCTGGTTGGCATCCTGCATGATGGAGCTTTCCGTCAGCTCGAGTTCCAGCATGCCGGGATCGACGCCATGGCGGGTTAGGGCGGCCAGAATGTGATCGGCAAAAGCCACGTCGTTGAGGTTGCTGGCGGAGATATTGACCGACAGCCCGATGTCCAGTCCGCGGCGTTGCCAGCTGGCAATCTGCCGCAGCGATGCGTCCAGCACCCAGGCGGTCAGCGGCTCGACCAGTGGCGAGCTTTCAATGACCGGGATGAACTCTGCCGGGGAGATGTCGCCCAGTTCCGGATGGGTCCAGCGCAACAGCGTTTCGGCCGAACGCATCCGTCCGGTCGCGAGGTCGATGCGGGGTTGGAAGACGATGCGCAATTGGGCGGGGTCCGCCAGCGCCGCCGAAAAGTCGTGTAGCAGCCGGAACCGCCGCTGGTGGCAGACATCGCGGCTGGCGGAATAGACGCCGACAAGGCCGTGGCCGGCGCGGACATCCTGTGCAGCGCTGAACAGCGCGCGCAGGCAATCCTCCGGCTGCGTGGTCTTCGGGTCGAAGCGCGTCAGGCCGAAGACCGGCGTCGCCACATAACGGATCTCGGGGCTTAGCGCCTGCCCCGTCAACAGGTCCCTGAGCTTTGCCTGGTATTCGTTCTCGTCGACACCCTCCGGCGCGATGAAGGCGAGCTGCGCTGGAGCCACGTGGTAGGCTGTCCGCTTGGGCCCGATGAACTCCCGCAGCACCCTGCCCGCCTCGGCAATGGCGGCGTCGAAAGCGGTCGGCCCCATGACAGTGGCAAGCCGCTCCAGATGGTGGGGCTGGCCCAGATCGAGCACCGCGACAAGACGCTCCGTGCCACCTGCGTCCAGCGCGAGGTCAGCCAGATCATCCAGAAACTGAAGACGGTTCGGCAGGCCGCTGACCGGCTCCACGCGGCCGAAAGCATGACGCATCTCGATCTGCGACATGACGATGGAGGCGAGATCCTTCAGCGCCAACATCTCCGCCTCGGTGACCTCGCGCGGCTCGGTGCCCAGAACGCACAAGGCTCCAAGACCATAACCCTCACGCGTGACGAGCGGCGCACCCGCATAGAAACGGATGCCGCTCATGCCAAGCGGGCTGTCGCAATACTCAGGGTTCGCGGCGAAGTCGGAAATGACCAGCGTGTCCGTCGTCTCCGCCACCTGCGCGCAGGGAGCGCCGTCGCGCGGGATCGTCACATGGTCGATACCGACGCGGGACTTGAACCACTGGCGATCCACATCGGTCAGCGATACGGCAGCAACGGGAAGATTAAATATCTGCGCCGCCATTCTCG
Organism: Hyphomicrobiales bacterium; assembly: GCA_900472675.1. GTDB lineage: Bacteria > Pseudomonadota > Alphaproteobacteria > Rhizobiales > Rhizobiaceae > Neorhizobium. The sequence goes on along the minus strand of UCJA01000010.1, from coordinate 213,930 downwards.
TGACGCGGTCAAAGCTTTCGCTGACAGGCGTATCGAGAAGGCTGAGCTTCTTCAGCGCGTCCAGGCGCTTCATTTCATGAGTGGGATGCAAGGCCATTCCTCAGATTAGGCTTCGCATATTAGACTAAGGCGATTGATCGCAGGTTAAACCGATCGCTTAAAATGTAAGGGATACCGAACCGGGACGAACTATTGTGGTTCGCGGCGATCTACAGTCCGCACCAGAACGTGGCGCCTTCCGTTACGTTCCACGGGCATGCAACGCTCGTCCTACATCGGCACAACATCGAAACCTCAGGTCCCGGCTAGAGAATGCCCCAGGCGCGGAAGCGTCCGCGACCCGTCAGTTCCCGCAGGTTCAGCTCTGCCGCCAGCCTCAGCGCGCCCTGTGGCGTGATGGCCAGCTCCTCCGCGATCATGCCGGCCGAGACCATGGGCCGCGACAGGACGAGATCGACGAGCTGCGGAAGCCTCGAGTTCTGGCGACGCCCAGTCAGCCGCCGCTGCAACTGCTGCTGCGCCAGATGCAGCCGATCATGATCCTTGAGGCCCGCCTCGGCGCCGGCCTTGAACGCCGAAAGATTGGCGAGAAGGCGCGTCGTCCGGCTGCGGCTCGTGCGCTCCTCGCGCGGCACCAGCTTCAGGCCGAGGCTGACCGCCGGCAAATGCGTGCCCGCCAGTCCCGACTGTCGCAGCAGTGCGCCGACCAGGAGGCGACCAAGCCAGGGTGCGTGCTGCAACACCTCGAGGCTGTTCCACGCATCGAGCAGAAGAGCAGCGCGCAACACCGGCGGCAATCCCTCCGTCTCGCGAAGAACCGCCTGCCATTCCTCCAGCCGCTCGTCCTCGTCCCAGTCCGGCTCATAGACCAGCGCATCGCGTTCCCGGTCAGAGTGCCGTCGCTCCCCCCCGGCTGCAGATCCCAGAGCCTGAGCCAGGAGAGCCTCGCTGCGCGCCAGCACCGCGTCGATCTCCGCCAGATGTTCCGTCAGGGCATCGTCGGCTTCAGGTTCATGAGGAGCGGAAACAAACTTCTTCTCCAGCGGGCCAAGCTCCCTCCCGGAGCCCCCTCCCCTCCCCCGCAGACCACGCAAACCTTCTGCACTCAGTGCCCAGGCATCCGGATGGGTCATGATCTTGCGGCGCGTGCGAAGAACATCCGATGCGATCGTCAGCTCATGGGTCGGCGTCCTTATGCCCATGCCGGCATCATGAAAGACCAGATCCTCGAGGTGGACCAGTTCGCCGTCGATCCACAGCGACGAGCAGGCATCGGCAAAATCCCCCCGGCTCCGGCAGCCCTCCCCCAAGGCCGAACGGCTGAGACGCTCGTCGAGGCGCGCAATCGCCGCCGTTGCCTCCGCAACGGGTTGGATAAGCCGATGGAGGGGCAAATGAGCCAGATCGTAAGTCATTGAAGCGACAGTAGGCGCAAGCGCAAACGAAAGCCAGCAGGCACATTGCTTTCGTTACCGGTTGTTAACCATAACTGGTATGGAGAGATTTTGTGCCTGTTGGCTGCGTCAAACCTGATCTGGCAGCCCATGCGGGGCCCGAACGCATGTTTTTATCTATCCGATTTGCGGGATCAGAGGAAGCCCCGCGCTTAGCCGTCCACAGATCGGGAAGGATTGGGCCACCCAGATTATCCGGCCGTTCACAGCGGCAGACGCATCGTTGATGCGAACAAAGATTGCAAGCCTCTTACCAGTAATGCTTCTGGAAAGGCGACGGTTGCCCGCTCCGAAGAATCGAATTCAAGACCGTGTTGACAGCTGTCAACCGTCATTCGTCTCCCGTTGACAGCTGTCAACAGCCTGGACTTGTACAGCCAAGACCCCTCCCCTCGCATCTCAACGCTTGAAATTCCAGGCAGAACTTGCCACCTCAGCGACACCCAATTTCAATGCCAGGAGAGACCCGCCCATGACTGTCGACACAGAAGAAAAGCCAATCGAAAATCACGCCTTCGAGGCAGATGTCGCCCGCCTTCTGCACATGATGGTCCACTCCGTTTATTCGGACAAGGACGTCTTCCTTCGCGAGCTGATTTCCAATGCAGCGGACGCCTGCGAGAAGTTGCGCTACGAAGCCATCGCCTCCCCCGAGATCCTGGGGACGAGCGGCGATAACCGCATCACCGTGACGCTTGATGAGGAAGGCAACAGCCTGACGGTGGAAGACAATGGCATCGGCATGAGCCGCGACGAGATGATCGACGCGCTCGGCACGATTGCCAGCTCTGGCACCCGTGCCTTCATGGAGAGGATCGAAGCCAGCAAAGGCGGCGACGGCGCGCAGCTGATCGGCCAGTTCGGCGTCGGCTTCTATTCCTGCTTCATGGTCGCAGATCGCGTCGATGTCGTCTCGCGACGTGCAGGGTCCATGGAAGCCTGGCTCTGGTCTTCGGACGGCAAGGGAAGCTACAGCCTGACCGCAGTCGATCCGGCCGAGGCGCCAGAGCGGGGCACCCGCATCACGCTCCAGCTGATGGAAGACGCCAAGACCTATACCGCCCGCTGGAGTGTCGAGAAGATCGTCAAGGAGCAGTCGGGCCACGTTCCGGTGCCGATCCGCATTGCCGAAAAGCCGGGTGCCGAGCCGGTGCAGCTCACCGACGGTACGGCGCTGTGGACCCGGCCGAAGAGCGAGGTCAGCAAGGAAGACTATACGGACTTCTACCGCAGCCTGTCGGGCCAGTATGACGAGCCGGCGCTGACAGTTCACTTCCGTGCCGAGGGGCGCCACGAATATACGGCACTGGCCTATGTGCCCGGCAGCCAGCCGTTCGACATGTTCGACCCGGACCGCAAGGGCCGCATGAAGCTCTATGTGAAGCGCGTCTTCATCACGGACGATGCCGAGCTGCTGCCGCGCTACCTGCGCTTCGTGCGCGGTCTGGTCGATACCTCCGACCTGCCACTCAACGTCTCGCGCGAGATGATCCAGGAAAGCCCCATCCTCACGGCCATCCGCAAGGGTCTCACCAGCCGGGTTCTCTCGGCCATCGAAAAGCTCTCGGAGACGGATCCGGATGCCTTCGCCAAGCTCTGGGAGGAATTCGGCGCGGTGCTCAAGGAAGGCATCTACGAGGACTTCGAAAAGCGCACTCAGCTGATGGGTCTGGCCCGCTTCCGCAGCACGACCTCCGGCGAGAACTGGCGGACGCTCGCGGATTACGTCAAAGACGCCCGGGAAGGGCAGGATGCTATCTACTATCTCACCGGCGGCAACATCGACCAGCTGAAGGCATCGCCGCATCTCGAAGGCTTCCGTGCCCGGGGGATCGAGGTCCTGCTGCTGTCGGATTCGATCGACAGCTTCTGGGTGATGAGCGCGCCGGAGTTCGAGGGAAAAAGCTTCAAGTCGGTGAGCCAGGGCGGCGCCGACCTGTCGCGCTTCGCAAAGCCCGATGCAGCGGCGGACGCCGAGCCCCAGGCGCCAACCGGAGAGGTTAACGACCTGTTAACCTTTGCTCGGCAGGCGCTTTCGGGCGATGTCTCGGACGTGCGGGCATCCGACCGGCTGACGGAAAGCGCTGTCTGCCTCGTCGCGCCGGAAAGCGGCTATGACCGTCAGATGGAAAAGATCCTGCAAAGTGCGGGACGCCTCGATGCGGCGGAAAAGCCCGTGCTCGAGATCAACCTCGACCACACGATGATCCGAGCCATCGCAAAACATGCTGAAGATGGCGCATTCCGGGAGGATGCGGTTCGCCTCCTGCTCGATCAGGCGCTGATCCTCGATGGAGAAAAGCCATCCGATCCGCGCGCCTTTGCGGAGCGGCTGCAGCGCGTGTTTGAACGGGCGGCCCGGGACTAACCGAACCGCAGGTCTCTAGGCCCGGCCGCGGATGGCCGGGCTGAACACCATCAGGCTCAGGATCTCGAACAGGACCTGGGCGCCCGCGTGGGCGGTATTGGTGGTGGCGTCATATTGCGGCGCCACCTCCACCACATCGCCACCGACGATATTGATGCCCTTCAGCCCGCGGATCAGCTCCAGCACCTCGCGCGTCGTCAGCCCGCCGATCTCCGGCGTGCCGGTGCCCGGCGCAAAGCTCGGGTCGAGGCTGTCGATATCGAAGGACAGATAGGTCGGACCGTCGCCGACGATCGCCTTCGCCTTCTCGATGATGGCGGGCAGGCCGAGCCCGGTCACTTCTTCCGCATGCACCACGGTCATGCCGGACTCATAGGAGAACTCCCAGAGATACTCGGCAGCGCCCCGGATGCCAATCTGGATCGTGCGGGTCGGATCGAGCACGCCGTCCAGCACCGCGTTGCGGAACGGACCGCCATGGTGAAACTTGGTTTCGTCGAAGAAGCCGCTGGTGTCGCAGTGTGCGTCGATATGGATCATGCCGACCGGCGCCTGCTTGCCGACGGCCTTCAGTATCGGATGGGTGATGGAGTGGTCGCCGCCGACAGACAGCGGCAGGACGCTGGCATCAACGATCTGGTTGATGCGCTTCTCGATGTCCTCATGGCTCATCTCCAGCCGGTAGCGGCTGCGGAAGGCAACGTCGCCGATATCGGCCACGTTGAGCTCATAGGTCGGGGCGCATTCCAGCACGTGGTTGTAGGGCCCAACCCGCTCGATGGTTCGAAGGGCGCGCGGCCCGAAACGCGAGCCGGGTCGATTGGTGACGCCGAGATCCATCGGCATGCCGATCAGGGCCACCTGCAGATCGCCGAAATCCGGGTTCTCCGCATCGACGGGCCTGTAAGGCGCGTCGAGCAGGGTCGGGATGCCCGCATAGGGCGCGACACGGGTGCCGGCCTTGTTGAAGATCTTCTCACCGATCTTCTTGAACTTCGGGTCGAAGATCTCGCCGCCGCCGCTGTTGGCGTATTTGTCCCGCAGCGCCTCAAGCGCCTTTGCGTCGAATGCCATCTGTGCCTCGTCTCGTTCCAACGGGTCGAAGAAAGGCGTCCCGCGCCCAAGAGGGGAGGGGAGCCGCCCGCATTAGCGGGCGATTCGTCATCGAGTGCAACAAGCTTGGTCGGGGGAGGGGGCTCGCCGGTCAGGCGTTGCGCAGAGCCTCGACGAACTGGCGGGCCTTGATGGCCACTTCCGCTGCAGTCATTCCGGGCTTGTAGAGTGAGCCGCCGATGCCGAATCCGGCCGTTCCGGCGTCGAGGTAGGGGCGCATGTTGTCCGGTGTCACGCCGCCGACAGCGAAGACGGGCACGTGCTTCGGCAGCACAGCCTTCCAGGCCTTGATGACATGCGGCGGAATGCCTTCGGCCGGAAACGCCTTGATGCCGGACGCACCGGCCTCGATGGCGGCAAAGGCCTCGGTCGGGGTCGCGACGCCGGGAAGGCTCACCATGCCGGCTGCCTTCGACGCCCGGATGACCTCCGGGTTGGCATTGGGCGAAACGATGAGCCTGGCACCGGTGGCGACGACGTCGGCGACCTGGGCGGTGGTCAGAACCGTGCCGGCGCCGATCAGGGCGCGGTCACCAAAACGCTTAACCAGCGCCTCGATGCTCTTCAGCGGATCGGGCGAGTTCAGAGGTACCTCGATGAAGCGCCAGCCGGCCTCCACCAGAACCTCGCAGATCGGCTCGGCTTCCTCGGGCTTAATCCCGCGCAGGATGGCGACCAGGCTGCATTCGTTAAGTGCTTCTTGAAAATCCATATCCATAACTCCTTCAAGCCGATGCCGAATGGCCGGCGATCATCAGAACGCCGCGCTTGGCTGCGTCTGCGGGGGTGGCTTCGACGCTAAGGCCGAACAAGGGCGCGATGCGGCTGTAGCGGCTGTTCAAGACGTTGTTGCCGACGATGCCGACCGTATCGCCAGACTTTAGCCAGCCAGCAGCGCGGGCCTGGCGGAACTCGGATCCGATCACCAGGCCGGACACATAATCCATGATATCGCCCGGCGTCAGTTCCCCGGCAAGAATGCCGGTGCGGGCGCTGAAGATTGCCGAGAAGAAGGCGTCGGCGGCCCGATCGTCGCTCGCTGCAAACTCCGCACCTCGGTCGAAAGCCGACCAGACAGGCTCGGCGCCGGGCTGCGGCTCCTGCGCCTTGGCGATAAAGGAATGCTTGGTCAGCAGCGAAAAGATCTCGCCCGTCGCATAGGTCTGGAAACCGGTGATGCGGCCGCCTTCGACGCGGGCCCATTTGCTGTGGGTGCCGGGCAGGACCAGCGTGCGGTCGCCGTCGGTACCGCAACCGATGATCTGGGTTTCCTCGCCGCGCATGACGTCGGGGAAGGGCTTGGCGGCCGGATCGCGCATGCCGGGCAGGAAGGTGATCGGCGCGCCATTGGCAAGCGTCAGGCGGCGGGCGCCTGCGGCAAGCTCGTCGGCGCCGGCGGGCGCGTCCACATAGGCAACCTCGACCCAGCCGTTGCGGCTGGTGATCATGCCGCTGGCAAAGACGGGGAGGGGACCATGGTTCGTGAACCAATCGCCGACCGCCTGCAGCAGCGCATCTTCGAAGGCGCCGTCCTTGACGAACTGAATGCCGCCGCTCTGGGTCTCGCGGCTGTCGAGCGTCTCGCCCGACCCCGTCACCAGGGCGGCGCGAAGCGAACTCGTTCCCCAGTCGAGGACGATGGAGGCAGGGGTCTGCATGGAAAATGATCCTCCGGAAGAAATCTGCGCCCTTCGATACCGGTACGCCCTTCTCCTGTCGAGGGCGGGAAGAGATCCCGCGTCACGCCATGGCCGAAAAAAAACGCTTGAACCTCTAGTGACTAGAGGTCGTAGAAAGGGGTCAGATAGCAAGGAAGACGCATATGACGGCAGAGACTGAGGCCCAGACAAACCAGGCGCGATACAAGGTCGGCAACATGGATTGCGCAAGCTGCGCAACCAAGATCGATACCGCAGTGCGTCGCATGCCGGGCGTCACCGATGTCGCCGTGTCGGTCGGCGCAGGCACGATGACCGTCCGACATGATGGCTCTGCAGACCTTCCGGCAATGGAAAAGACGGTATCGGGCCTTGGTTACCCGCTTCGGGCGCTGGGACTGAAGCCTGCCGCACAAGAGGTCGATGCCCACGTTGGTCACGATCATAGCGGGCACGATCATAGCGGTCATGATCACGATCACGATGGCGGGCACGATCATGCAGCGCACGGTCAAAAGCAGGCTGGCCCCGCAGCGGTGGAAGGGCTCCACGGGCACGACCACGGCCCCATGGATGGTCCCTGGTGGAAGAGCGACAAGGGCCGCCTGACGATCATGACCGGCATCGGCCTGGTGATTGCCTATGGGCTTGGCCAGCTCATGCCCGACAACCAGTCGATCCTGTTTACCGTCGCCATGCTGATCGGTCTCGTGCCGATCTCCCGTCGCGCCTTCATGGCTGCCCGGGTCGGCACCCCCTTCTCCATCGAGATGCTGATGACGATCGCTGCCATCGGCGCGGTGATCATCAACGCTTCGGAAGAAGCCGCAGCCGTCGTGTTCCTGTTCCTGGTCGGCGAGCTCCTGGAAGGCGTTGCGGCCGGCAAGGCCCGCCAAAGCATCCAGGCGCTCACCACTCTGATGCCGAAGACCGCATTCCTCGAAAAAGACGGACGCACCACGGAAGTGCCGGCTGAAACCCTGACCGTCGGATCGGTGATCATGGTGCGGCCGGGCGACCGGATATCTGCAGATGGCGTGATCATCGACGGAACCAGCGCCGTGGATCAAGCACCGGTGACGGGCGAAAGCACCCCGGTTGCCAGAGGCGTCAACGACCCGGTGTTTGCCGGCACGGTGAATGGCGCTGCCGCGCTTCGCGTGCGCGTCACGGCCGCTGCGGCAGACAACACGATTGCCCGCATCGTGCGCATGGTCGAGGAGGCCCAGGAGACCAAGGCGCCCACGGAGCGGTTCATCGACCGCTTCTCGCGCTATTACACGCCCGGCGTCGTGATTGTCGCAGCGCTCATCGCGATCCTGCCGCCGCTGGTTGCCGGTGAAGGCTGGGGCGAATGGATCTACAAGGGGCTCGCCGTGCTCTTGATCGGCTGCCCCTGTGCGCTGGTCATTTCAACACCGGCCGCCATCGCCGCCTCGCTGTCGGCCGGCGCCCGCCGTGGCCTGCTGATCAAGGGCGGCTCGGTGCTGGAAACGCTCGGCAAGCTGACCGCAATCGCCATGGACAAGACCGGCACGCTCACCTCCGGCAAGCCTATTGTAACCGACGTCGTGCCCTTCGGCCGCAATGCCGAGGACGTGCTGCGCCTTGCCGCAGCGCTTGAGACAGGTTCGAGCCATCCCCTGGCGGCGGCCATTCTCGCCAAGGCGGCCGAGGATGAGGTCGAGGTTCCGACGGCCGACAAGGCTGAGGCGATCGCAGGTCAAGGCCTGTCCGCCACCGTGGAGGGAAAGACCGTGTTCCTCGGTTCGCCCCAGGCCGCCCGTGACCGCACCAGTCTCTCGACCGCCCACACGCGTGCCATCTCCACACTTCAGGACGCGGGCAAGACGGTGTCTGTGCTGGTGGTCGATGGGCAGTTGGCCGGCGCGATCGCCATGCGCGACGAAGCGCGGCCGGACGCGAAACAGGGCATTGCCGAGCTTCATGCTGCGGGCATCAAGACGGTGATGCTGACCGGCGACAATGCCAAGACTGCCGCAGCCATCGGACGGGATCTGGGTGTCGAAGTGCGGGCTGACCTAATGCCGCAGGACAAGCAGAAGATCATCCTCGACCTTCAGACACAGGGGCTGAAGGTCGGCAAGGTCGGCGACGGCATCAATGATGCGCCGGCGCTTGCCGCAGCAGATGTGGGCATTGCCATGGGTGGCGGCACGGACGTTGCGCTCGAAACCGCGGATGCGGCCATTCTCCACGGCCGTATCGGCGATATCGCAGCGATGATCCGGCTTTCACGCCGCACGATGCGCAACATCCACCAGAACATCACCATCGCGCTCGGACTGAAGGTGGTGTTTCTCGTCACCACAGTGCTTGGCATTACCGGTCTGTGGCCGGCGATCCTTGCCGATACGGGCGCAACCGTGCTTGTCACCCTCAACGCGCTGCGGCTGCTGCGCGTCGAGAAGGCCTAGAGGGCGTCAGTCGGTCATGGACGTGCTACCAAGGATGGCGAAGGCTTCATACGGACGCAATGTAACAACGCCGTCCAGCGCGTCGACCGGGTCGTAATTGGAGATCAGGCAGCGTCCCTTGGTCTTCAGCTCGTTCGGGATCGTCAGTTCCACGTCGCGCCCGCTGAAATTGGCGATCACGACCAGCCGCTCGTCATCCAGGATGCGGGAGTAGACCATCACATCCGGATGCTGGTCGAGCCAGGACTGGTAGGCCCCATAGACGATCACCGCGTGGTTCTTCCGCAGCGCGATCAGCTTGCGGTAGTGGTTGAAAACGGACCGCTCGTCCGACACCTCGGTCTCGGCATTGATGGTCGTGTAGTTCGGGTTCACCTCGATCCAGGGCAGGGCGGTCGAAAACCCGCCATAGGGGTCTTTGCTCCACTGCATCGGCGTACGGGCATTGTCGCGGCCGTTCTCGTTGGCGCCCCGGATAAAATCTTCCGGCGACAGGCCTGCCTCCACATGCAGCCTGTGCATGTTGAGCGTCTCGATATCCCTGTACTGATCGATCGTCGTGAACGGCATGTTGGTCATGCCGATTTCCTCGCCCTGGTAGACGAAGGGCGTGCCTTTCAAAAGATGCAGCGCAGTGGCGAGCATCTTAGCCGATTCCACCGGATAGCCCTTGGCATCTCCATATTTCGAGATCGCGCGCGGCAGGTCGTGGTTGCCCCAGAACAGCGCGTTCCAGCCATCTTCCGCCAGGGCGTATTGCCACTTGCTCAGCACAGCCTTCAGATCCACCAGGTCGAAAGGCTTGGCGCGCCACTTGCCGTAGGTCGGGTCCCACTGGCGGGTCACGTGCTCGAACTGGAACACCATCGAAAGCTCGTGCCGGTCACGGCCGGAATAGAGCAGGGCGGAGCCGGGGGTCGCACTCCAGCATTCGCCGACGGTCAGCACATTGCGGCTGCCGTAGGTCTCGCGGCTCATCTCCTGCAGATAGTCGTGCAGGTGGGGCCCGTCATAGACGATCGCCTGGTCCACCTGCTTGCCGATATGGTCGATGACGTCCATGCGGAAGCCGGCAATGCCGCGCTCCAGCCACCAGTTCATCATCTTGTAGATCTCTTCGCGGACCTTTGGGTTTTCCCAGTTGAGGTCCGGCTGGCGGCGGGAAAAGAGATGCAGGTAATATTCGCCGCTCTGCGGATCCAGCGTCCAGGCGGTGCCGCCGAAGGACGACATCAACTTGTTGGGCACCCCGCCGTTCGGGCCTGGCTTGCGCCAGATGTAGAAATCGCGGAACGGGTTGTCGGGGCCCTTGCGGCTTTCAAGGAACCACGGATGCTCGTCGGATGTGTGGTTGACGACCAGATCGAGAAGGATGCCGATGCCACGCTTGCGGGCTTCGACCACGAGGTGATCGAAGTCGGCCAGGGTCCCGAACTCCGGTGCGATATCCTGGTAGTCCGAGATATCATAACCGTTGTCGTCCATGGGCGACTTGAAGATCGGCGAGAGCCAGAGGACATCGATGCCGAGCGACTGCACGTAGTCGAGCTTGCTGGTGATGCCCGGAATATCGCCAATGCCGTCGCCATTGCTGTCGGCAAAACTGCGCGGATAGACCTGATAGACGGTCGAGCCATGCCACCACTTGCGCTCGATCTGTCCGCCCGCCGTCGACAGGCCGGACGAAGGCTGCTCGCGAAATTGGTCCATGGGTTCTCCTTACAGGTCTAATCAGGCCGACCGCGTCTGGTCCGGGAACGCCAGAGGTGCCGGACAGTTCCAGCCTTCCCACGTGCGGCGCCAGCATTGGGTCACGCAGCCGTGACATTTATTCGTAAGATTGCATTTAGGTTTCGCCAGTAAGGTCCCGTTAGCAATTTGCCGAGGTTCTTGTGTTGGCGAACTGCCCTGATGTTGTTTTGCGTACGGGTTGTCATGCGTTTTCCGGCTGTTCCAGCACTTATTCTCGCCTGTCTCAGCCTCGCCGGCTGTACATCGGGCTCTGATCCCAGCGCGGGCATGCCGCCCGCACCAATGAACACCGGCAGCATTGTGCCCGGTGCACCCGTGCCAGCGGCCGATATCGGCCAGTCCCGGAATGCGCCGCGCTATCCAACGGTCGCCCAGCAGGCGGACACGCAGCCGGCAACCACCGATCCGAGAGCGCTCGCCTGGGGTAGTCGGATGCCGGAGAGCCACGCCTTCGATGGCGTCGAGACCACCGTCGGCATGCCCGTTCCCGCCGGACGCCCGGTCGCCATGCTGCGCCCGGCCATGCCCGACATGCGCCCCCGCCTGCAGGATACGCCGCGCGGCAGCCGCTCGCAGATCTACAGCCATCGCTTCCGCGACGCCAAGCCGATGAACTTCGGCAAGATTTCGCCGCGCAGCCTGTCCGTTCACGGCGTGGACGTGTCGCGCTGGCAGGGCAATATCGACTGGGTGAAGCTGCGCACGCAAGGCGCCAACTTCGCCTACATCAAGGCGACCGATGGCGGCGACCACGTCGATCCCATGTTCCGCACCAACTGGCGCAAGGCAGGCGAGGCCGGCATCCGGCGCGGCGCCTACCACTTCTTCTACTGGTGCCGCACCGCCGGCGAGCAGGCCGACTGGTTCATCCGGAACGTGCCGCGCGATCCCGATGCGCTGCCGCCCGTGATCGACGTGGAATACAACCATCTCTCCAGCTGCAAGATGAGGCTGTCGCGCGACAAGATCCTCGAGAAGATGCAGGTCTTCATGGACAGGCTTGAGCGCCACTACGGCAAGCGACCGGTCATCTATACGGCGCCGGATTTCTATGCGGACAATCTCGAGGGCGAGTTCCTGAAGTATCCGTTCTGGCTACGCTCTGTCGCGGCCCACCCGTCCAAGCGATATCCTGGCCGACGCTGGGTGTTCTGGCAGTATTCGGGCTCCGGACTGTCGCAGGGCGTCGAGGGCAAGATCGATCTCAACGTCTTCCATGGCGACGAAGGCGACTGGCACGACTGGGTCGGCCGGTCCAGCTGACCTAGGTCGCCACTTGGGCTGAGCAAGGCTCCCAAGTCGGCTGACTGGAGTTTACTTTTCGCCCGCCTCGGCAACCCGCGTGGCGTCGCCTTGCGCAAGGTCGACACTTGCAACGACCGACATGCCAGGAACAAGCCTGTCAGCCAGCGGCTGCTGCGGATCGATCATGATCTTGACGGGGATCCGCTGTGCGACCTTGGTGAAATTGCCGGTGGCATTGTCGGAGCGGATCACCGAGAACTCGGACCCGGTGGCGGGTGCGAAGCGCTCGATGCGGCCGGTGAAGGGCTGATGCCCGAGTGCATCGACGGTAAAGGTCACCTTCTGGCCCGGCTCCATGCCGTCGAGCTGGCCTTCCTTGAAGTTGGCAACCACCCAGACCCGATCTGGCACGATCGTCGCGATCTGCGTGCCTGACGAGACATACTGCCCGATGCGGCCGCCGATTTCGCCGAGCGTGCCGTCCTGCGGTGCCACCACATGCGTATTCTGCAGATCGATATCCGCAAGTTCCACCGCGGCGCGGGCGCTATCGACCATGGCCTCCAGCGACCGGCGGCTGACAACGATGGTGTTCAGATCCTGCTCGGCCACCAGCACGCCGGCCTGCGCCTGGTGCACGGCCGCCTGGGCCTGGTCATAGGTGGCCTGCGCGGTCTCGGATTGGCTCTGGGTGGCGATATTGCTTTTCAAAAGCGACTGGGTACGCTCCAGCGATGTCTTGGCGGCATCAAAGGCCGCCTGCGCGCTTTCCACAGCAGCCCTGGCGGAGCCGATCTTGGCCTCGGCCGACTTGCGGCTCTGCTCGGAATTGGCAAGCGAGGCTTCAGCCGTGGCCATCGACGCCTTCGCCTGCTCCAGCTTCTGCCGATAGATGCGGTCGTCGATGCGCACGATCAGGTCGCCCTTCTTGACCCGCTGGTAGTCCTGGACCGGAACTTCTACCAGATAGCCGGCGAGCTGCGGGCTCAGCAGCGTCACTTGTCCCCGCACGTAGGCGTCATTGGTCATTTCGACCGAGCCGCGGAAGGGGGGCAGCTGCCAGGCAAACAGGATGAGCATGACGCCGGCGAGACCGACGAGGAGAGCGATGTAGGTCGCGAGGGAGCGGAATGCGTTCATGTGTCTATTCGTTCACTGAGCGGAGACGCCGGCGGATGCGGCCTCGTCTCGCGGATGGACAAGGGAAAAGCGGTGGCGATTGTTCCACGCCAGATTGGCAAGCAGCAGGGCGATTGCCCCCATCGCCACCAGGAAGACGGCAAAGAAGGCGTCGTTGTAGGCCAGCACATAGGCCTGTTGCTGCACCTGCTTGGCAAACAGCGTGGTGCCCTGCACGGTGCGCTGGCCAAGATCGCCGGTAACCCGGCTGTAGCTGCCGATGTACTGCTGCATCCGGGTCACCACCAGCGGATCGGTCGGCAGCAGGCGGGATGTGAGGATGGCCGAGTGATACTGCTCGCGCCAGGTCACGAAGGTTCCAAACAGCGCGCTGCCGATGAAGGCACCGACCTTCTGGGTGAACATGAAGATGGCAAGGAAGCTCATGATGAAGGGAAGCCCCTTCTTCAAGGCCGCAGCAAAGCCCACGGCCATGGCCGGCGGCAGGAAGAGGCCGCTCCCGAAAGCGACCAGCGCCTGGCTCACATACATCTGCTCCGGCCGGGTCAGCACCGTCGCATGGCTGTCCATGAAGCTGCCGATGGCCATGAGGATAAGGGCGCAAAGGTGGATCGCCCATTCTCGGCCCGGCTTCATGATGAGGGCGCAAAACAGGCCCGAGGCCACCGAACCGACGAGGATCAGCCAGTAGAGGCCGGTCAGTTGTTCGTTGAACAGCCCCAGCTGCCGGAAGAGGTTGATGGCGCCCGTGGATTGTTCTGTGAGCAGAATGCGGAAGACGAGGAGAATGCCGGCAAAATGGATGATCTCGCGGGACGTGATCCAGCGGATATCGATAAGGTTGTTCTTGCGGTTGAGCTCGATGACGGCGACCATGCAGCCGGTGACGATCGAGATTACCAGCAGCCAGCCCAGCCAGTCGGCCTCCAGCCACCAGTACAGGCGGCCCATGGTGAAGACGATGGCAAGACAGCCCATGCAGATGGCGAGCAGGCCGTAACTGACGAAATCCATCCGGTTGATGACCTTGGCGCGCGGCGGCGATGTCAGCGGCAGGGCATAAATGAAGCCGAAGGTGATCAGCGCCAAACCGGCTTCGAGCAGATAGAGCGACTGCAGGTCGTTCATGTCGAGGAGGGAAGGGGAGACGAGCCCGGCGATCGGTGTCGACAGGGAAAGCCCGATCAGCGCCATGCAAAGGCCGATGTTGAGCTTCTTTTCGGGCGGGAAAATCTCCAGCATGTAGAGAAAGGCCACGGAGGAGACAGGCGCTGCGGCGGCACCCGCAAAGAAGCGAAGCGCCAGTGCGACGCTGAAATCATTGACCCACAGATGTGCAAGGCTGATCAGCACGAAAGGGATGATGGCGATTTCGCAGAAATTGCGAAGGCCATACTGGGCTCGCACCTTAAACAGGAAGATCCCGAGGCTCACATTCGGAAACAGGTAGGCGGCCATCAGCCACGAGGCTTCCGTCTGGGTCGCCTCCATTGGCCCGGCAATCTGCGCAAGGTTGAGGGAAATCAGGCTGGTGCCGAGGCCCTGCATGATCGCCGCGGTCAGCGAGGCGAGCGCATAGAGCAGCCGTATGGGCAGGGCACGTGCGACATAGGGCGGTGGCCCGGCCGGTGCCGGCGTAGAGGGAACGGGGGCTGCAGCCTCGATGATCTGCTCGAGCCGGGATTCCTCACCCGGCTCGTCGGATCCGACACGAGCTTCAGCCTCACGCAGGGACATTCACATCCTCCAGGGCAACCAGGTTCGCATTGATCCGCTCCAGCACGCCGATAGCCTGCTGAAGTTCGGCCACATCAACACCATCGAAGATCTCACTGCGGATCCGGTCGGCGATCGAGCGAACAAAAGCAGCCTGTTCCTCGCCATGCGCGGTCAGCCCCACGAGCTTGGCACGCCGGTCACGCAGATCGGGCCGGCGCTCGATCAAACCGTTTTCCTCCATGCGATCCAGCAACCGAACGAGCGTCGCCTGTTCCAGTTCCAGCTCGCAGGCCAGTTCCGTCTGGGTCATGTTCGGTTTCTTGGTGAGGCGGAAGAGGGTCCGTGCTCGCGGATAGGTCAGCCCGTGCGCTGTGACCTGCTGGTTGAATGCAGTTCGCACGCGCCGGCTGACCTTCGTCAGGGCCTCAAGGAAGTCAGAAGAGATACTATCCCGATTCATGGCAAGCTCACTGTTAGTGCGCTAAGTTTCGCTTTTGGGTATTTAGCAGGCGAGCCATGGTGGTTCAAGGGCACGGCCGCACCCGATGGACCGGATCGTAGCGCCTTTCGCGCAGGACAGCCATGCGCAGAACGCGCAGATATGACGGGTTTTGCGCCTCGAAACGGACGGAAATTGATAAAATGGGGGTGGCGGTCGAGGGCCTACATACTGCAGGAAGACGTCTCACCGCTGGCAGGTGTCGCAAGAGCCGCAACTGCTGCTCGACTTCAAGCCAAGCTTGCCATCAAGGGCAGTAGTCATACGCGGGGAGGGGAGCCGGAGCTCGCTCAATATCAGAAGATAGGGATATCAGAAGGGTGGGGCGACGACGTGAACGCCGTCGCCCCAAGGCTATTAACGGCAGACGCGCGTTTCCTTGATGACCACCTGGCCATGACGCATGGTCTTGACGCGCTTGACGCGGCAATCCTGCTGCGCGCGGCGGTGCTCGTAGCGCTGGGCGTGGCGCGGCATGTGGCGCGGAGCGGCACGCTCGGTCGTCGTTACCGTGACGCTCTGCGCCATGGAAGGAGCAGCAAACGAGAATACGGAAGCGATGGCCATGGCCGAAGCAAGTACAAGATTTTTCATGAGTATTACCTTTGTGATTTCGCGGGCCAGTAACGCGGCCCGCGCAACCCGGTTCCATCGCATGTTGATCTTATATCGCTTTTATTAGCGCAGCAGGCCCTGGCCTCCATCAACGTAGATCGGTGTGCCGGTGATGTGGCGGGAACGATCGGAGGCGAGGAAAAGGATGAGATCGGCAACATCGCTGCTGTGGCCCGGCTTTCCGCCGGTGATCGGGATCTCCCCGTCCGGAAATTCCACCGGCACTTCCGTCTCGTCCTGACCGCGGCTGCGAGTGTTGTCGTCGATTTCCGTATCGATCGCACCGGGGCAGACGGCGTTGACGCGGATGCCGTGCTTGCCGAGTTCCAGCGCCAGCTGCTGCACCATCGCCACCTGGCCGGCCTTGGTTGCCGAATAGGCTGTCGCGCCGGGCGTGGTGAAGGTTCGGTTGCCGTTGATGGAGGAAACCACGACGATGGAGCCGCCATCCTTCTTCAGATGCGGCACGGTCAGATTGAAGGTGAGATAGGTGCCGCGCAGGTTGATGCGCATGGTCGTATCCCACTCCTCGGACTTCAGATCGTCGATCGGGGCCCAGACGCCATTGACGCCGGCATTGGCGACAACAATGTCCAGCCGACCGTATTCGCTGACCAATCGCTCGACCGCCTGGCGCATCTGCGCCTCGTCCGAGACGTCGGCTTCCAGTACCAGCGCCCGGCCACCTGCCTTGGTGATTTCGTCCGCTGTCTCGGCGATCTCGCTTTTCGTGCGGCTGAGAACACCAACGGCCGCGCCCTGCCTGGCCAGCAACAGGGCCGTGGCCTTGCCGATGCCGGAGCCTGCGCCCGTTACCAGAGCCACTCTTGCCTGAAGTTCCATATGCCGCTCCTGCAGTTTTTGTCCGGCGCCCACTGGCGCTTGTCGGGGAACGGCAGATCGGCGGCAAGGTTCCCCTCAGGATGTGCGGGGTTCCCCGGCGTCCAGAATCTTCAGAGCCTCCAGGAACTTCGAGCCATCACCACCGATCTGGTGCATCTGCGCAAGGTTGTCGAGGAGATCCGCACGCTTTACGGATACGGCAAGGGGATCGCGGATCGACCGGCGAACGAAGTCGAAATAGTCCTCGCCAGCCCGTTTGCTCATGGCATCGACAGCCAAGACCACGTGCTCCGGAAAGCCCTCTGCACGCAACCGATCCAGGATCCACCCGGGTCCTTTTTCGATCACGTCGTGCAGCCAGGCGACGAGCGTTTCGTCCGCACCGATGACGCCAACCGCCACGCGGCGCACGTGGTCGATAAAGGGTCCACCCGTCTTGCTGGATTGTCCCTGATGGGCCTCGGTCGCAATCATCCTCGCACGATCCAGCAATGTTTCGTAGGGGATCGAGAGCATGGGCTTCTCCAGCGTCTGCCGACCACCGGCTTAACCTGGATTATCCCGGTCTTCCTCGTGTTGCGCAACGGGCAAGGCGGGCAACCAGTTCTCGCGCCGCTTCACCCAGACCTCTCTCTCATTCGAGACAGGGCATCGCCATGCGCGGGCCAGAGCCGTCGCGGTCGCTCTACAAGGTCCCAGAGCCTCACATCTGGCGGAAGTTGAACGCGGCGCGGATCTCCTCGTCGCTGTCCGTTTTCTGAACCACGACGCCGTGCCAGCCCAGACCATCGTAATCCTCATAACCGAGGGTTCGGGCGAAGGCGACGATATGCCCGCTGTTATCGTAGTAACTGCCGGAGCTCTTTCCCTTCTGGCCCGCCAGCGCAAAGCGGGTGAAAAGCAGTGCCGGATTGGTCGTGGCGATCACGCGGCTGTTGCCGTCGAGCAGCATGACCGTTGTCTTTTCCGCGATGTGAGGTGCAAGGTTCGCCTCCTTCTCGACAATCGCCTGACCCTGGTTCTG
Organism: Hyphomicrobiales bacterium; assembly: GCA_900472675.1. Classification (GTDB taxonomy): domain Bacteria; phylum Pseudomonadota; class Alphaproteobacteria; order Rhizobiales; family Rhizobiaceae; genus Neorhizobium. The sequence goes on along the minus strand of UCJA01000010.1, from coordinate 196,062 downwards.
CCAGTCGAAATAGACACCGAGTGTGCCCAGCAGCTTGCCGTCCGGCTTGCCTCCTTCTCGGATGCCGGTGGCATAGACCAGGACATTCTGGTTGTCGTGGAGCGGAGAGGGCTTGACCTCGTCGACAGCGTAATCGTCGCCGGAGGCCAGCCGGCGGGCCGCCTGCACCCATGGCTCGGCCGCAAGGGAAACGCCGTTGATCTTGCGCTTGAACTTCGGATTGGCCGAGGCGATCACCGTACCGGAAAGGTCTGTCATCACCAGATCCAGATAGACGGTGTAGAACCGGTTGATCGCGCCGAGCCGCTCGGCAGCAAAGGCCTGCCGCTCCGCATCGGGGGTTCGCAGCGCCTGCCAGAGCGCGGGGTCGGTCGCCCACCAGCGTACGTCGGCGGTGCGCTCGAAGAGGTTGCGGACGATCAGCTGCACCAGCGTCTGGGCAAGATCGGTCAGTCTCACGCCCTCCATCTCGGTGACCAGCGAATCCGCCATGGCGCGGCTGAGACCGATCCGCCCCAGTACATTGCTCTCGAACTTCGAAGCGATCTCGGTTGCGACCTGCGCCAGCCGCTGAACCTCGTTGGCCACCACGGCAAAGCCCTTGCCCATCTCGCCGGCACGCGCTGCCTCGATCAGCGCGTTGATCGCCAGAAGCTTGATCTGCTTGACGACATTGGTGTTGTCGGCGCTGAACCCTTCCAAGTCCTGCCCGATGCCTTCGGTGATGACCCGCATGGAACGCGGAGTGGCTGCATGCTGATGCTTTTCTGCCGCGGCAAGTAACATTTCTTAAATCCTAAAACAGCGGGAAGTAATCAACCAAGTAATTTCAATTTTTACACGCCATTATTTGCGTTTGGTTAATTCTGGAGGCGGACGGGACTGGAGGAATTTTTTTAGCAGGGCCTGATATGACCGGAACATTCGCCGGTCTCTGCAGGTTACCGGATCTCCTCGCACCCGGAGTCCACCCATGCGCGCCCTGCTGCTGTCAGCCGTCATCTCAGCCCTCTGCTTCCCCGCCATGGCATCGGCTGCCGAGGGCGATTTCCTGAAGCCACTGGCCGGCCAGTGGAAGGGTAACGGGACAGTCCTTACCCGCATCGGCTCAAAACCCATCAATGTCAGCTGTGGCTTCGATATCGGCGCCGGAACCTCGAACCTATCTATGAACGGCAACTGCCGGGGCCTTCTGGTCGTGCGCCGCAGCGTCGCTGCCAATCTCAGCGTCAGGGGAGAGGGCTACAGCGGCACCTACACAGGCCCCTCCGGCATGCCGTCGTCGCTTTCGGGCAGCCGCAAGGGCAATGCCATCAACCTTGCCGTCCGCTGGGCTCGCGAAATCAATGGCGACCGTACCGCGACCATGGTGCTGGAAAAGGTGGCGGAAAACCGCCTGCGTCTGCAGACCATCGACAAGGACCCCAAGACCGGCAAGTCGGTCGTCACCAGCCGCATCGATCTCAGCCGATAGTCTCCTTGAAGAAGGGCGAAGTGAACCTTTGCGCCCGATGCGCGTTGTTGCCCGTCTGAAACTTCGGGAGACCTTTCTTGGATATTATCCGCGTATTGCTCGCCTTTCTGCTGCCGCCGCTTGGCGTGTTCCTCCAAGTTGGCCTTGGCCTGCAGTTCTGGCTGAATATCCTTCTGACGCTCTGCGGCTGGCTGCCTGGCATCGTTCATGCCTTGTGGGTTATCCTTCGGAGATAATTCCGCCCGTTAGCCGGCGACGGGTATCGCTCGGACTTTCGCTGAAGCTCGCGCGGTAACTGCGCGAGAAGGCGGAAGCCGAGTTGAACCCGGTTTCCGCAGCAATAGCGGCGAATGTGGCCCGGGTCTCAATGACTTTTCGACGGGCCGCATTCAGCCTCAGCGCCAGATAATGTTCGTGCGGCGCAACGCCCATGACCTCGGCGAACAGGTGCTGCAGATGCCGGGCACTGACCCCGGCACGGCGTGCCAGCCGCGCCAGCGGAATTGGCTCTTCTACCGTTTCCTCCATGAGCCTGACTGCTGCCTGGACCCGCGGATCGATAATCCGCGCCATGCCGACTGTTGGCATCGGCATGAGGTCACCGCGCGTGCGCTCCTGTTCGTAGATGAAGAGGCGTGACACCTCGAGCGCCAGCGAATAACCGTGCGCCCGCCGGATCAGCTCAAGCATGAGATCGAGCGTCGGCAGCGATCCGCCCGTCGTGATGCGCTTGCCGTCGATCACGAAGCGATCCCGCACTATGGCCACCTGCGGAAAGGCCCGCGAAAAATCCTCGACGTCTTCCCAGTGGGTTGTGGCCGAAAACCCGTCCAGCAGACCGGCATCGGCGAGCACGAAGGACCCTGTCTCGATGCCTGCCACAAATGCCCGATGGCGCGCTGTCCGTGACAGCTGGACCTTCAGGTCGCGGGTGGCGTGGTGTTTCCAGTTGTAGCAGGCAAGGACGAACAGCGGATCGCTCTCGCGCGAGGGGCGAAAGGCGCCCGACACCGGAACGGGGATGCCGCTTTTCGTCTCGACCGGACGACCGTCCGGAGAGTGCAACGTCCAGCGGTAGAGATCGCGTCCGGCGATGCGGTTGGCTGCCCGCAACGGCTCGATCACCGAAGCGACCAGGATCAAGTTGACCTCCGGCAGGACGAGAATGTCGATATGCTGCTGCTCCCGGTCCAACCCCGCCATCCCCATCATTTCTTCCGATAATGTATAGCGCTGATCCGATTGCGCAAAGCAATCTCCTCTGCGGCGGAGCGTAATAGCGCCGACACAAAAGCGAGGGAACAATGCCGCTCGAGATGAACCGCGAGGTCTTCATAACCTGCGCCGTGACAGGGGCCGGAGATACCACCGGCAGATCGGCCCACGTGCCGGTGACGCCGAAACAGATCGCCGACTCGGCCATCGATGCCGCCAGGGCGGGTGCTGCCGTCGTCCACTGCCATGTGCGCAATCCCGATACCGGCGCTGCCGCCCGCGGTCTCGACCTCTACCGGGAGGTCACCGACCGGATCCGGTCGGCAGACGTCGACGTCGTGCTGAACCTCACCGCCGGTATGGGCGGCGATCTGGTGTTCGGCAATGTCGAGGCACCTTTTCCGCTCAACGAGACTGCCACCGATATGGCCGGCGCCACCGAGCGCGTCGCGCATGTGGCCGCATGCCTGCCGGAGATCTGCACGCTCGATTGCGGCACGATGAACTTCTCGCTCGGCGACTACGTGATGACAAATACGCCGTCCATGCTGCGCGAAATGGCGCGGCAAATGACGGCGCTCGGCGTTCGCCCGGAAATCGAGGCCTTCGACACCGGTCACCTCTGGTTCGCCAAGCAACTGGTCGAGGAGGGCCTGATCGAGGATCCGGTGCTGATCCAGCTCTGCATGGGCATTCCCTGGGGCGCGCCGGACGACCTCAACACCTTCATGGCCATGGTCAACAACGTGCCGAAGACCTGGACATTTTCCGCGTTCTCGATCGGCCGCAACGCGCTGGCCTATCCGGCAGCCGCGGTTCTGGCAGGCGGCAATGTCCGCGTCGGGCTGGAAGACAACCTCTATGCCGGCAAGGGCATGCTCGCCACCAACGCCCAGCTTGTCGAGAAGGCGGTCGGCGTCATCGAGGGCATGGGGGCCAGGATCATCGGCCCGCAGCAGGTTCGCGAGAAGCTGAAGCTGACGAAGCGGTAGGGGGTTCGGGGTCGGGGGGATTCCCCCTCACCAAGTTCATCCAACCAATCGCCTTCGGCTCTTGGGGATGAACTATCCTCTCCCTCAAGGGGAGAGGGGGGAGGGTGCCGCGAGTTTCCCTCTCCCCTTGTAGGAGAGGATAGCAAGCCCGAACGCGACGAAGTCGAGTTCCTGGGCGTGCTTGGTGAGGGGTATGCGACCAAAAAGGTCGGCACAGATTTGAAAGCGGGATCAAAATGACCAGCATCACAAAGGCAGCCTGCATCGGCGGCGGCGTTATCGGCGGGGCCTGGGCGGCCCGCTTCCTGCTCGGCGGCATCGACGTTGCGATGTACGACCCGCACCCGGACGCACAACGTATTGTCGGCGAGGTGATAGCCAACGCCGAGCGAGCCTATGCCATGCTGACCATGGCGCCGCTGCCGTCGAAGGGGCAACTGACCTTCTGCGCCACTCTGGAGGAGGCGGTCGACGGCGCCGACTGGATCCAGGAGAGCGTACCGGAACGGCTCGACTTGAAACGCGGTGTTCTGACCCAGATCGATGCCGCCGCCCATCCTGAAGCGCTGATCGGTTCGTCCACATCCGGCATCATGCCGACTGAACTGCAGCGCGACATGAAGCACCCGGAGCGGATGTTCGTCGCTCATCCCTACAACCCGGTCTACTTGCTGCCGCTGGCGGAACTGGTCGGCGGGGAAAGGACGTCCAAGGAAACGCTGGAGCTGGCCAAGGCGCGCCTCGCGCCGATCGGCATGAAGGGCGTCATCCTGAAAAAGGAGATCGAAGCCTTCGTGGGCGATCGCCTGCTCGAGGCAGTCTGGCGCGAGGGGCTGTGGCTGATCCATGACGACATCTGCGACACCGAGACGCTGGATGACGTGATCCGATATTCCTTCGGCATGCGCTGGGCGCAGATGGGGTTGTTCGAGACCTACCGCATCGCCGGCGGCGAAGCGGGCATGCGGCATTTCCTCGCGCAGTTCGGACCTTGCCTCTCCTGGCCGTGGACCAAGCTCACCGACGTGGTGGACCTCGACGACGCGCTGGTGGACAAGATCGCCGGCCAGTCGGACGCCCAGTCCGGTGCGCGCGGTATTCGCGACCTGGAACGCATCCGCGACGAAAACCTGGTCGGCATCATGCAGGCGCTGAAGGCCGGCGACGGCGGCAAGGGCTGGGGTGCCGGCAAGATCCTGGCCGAGTTCGAGCAGCATCTCTGGGCTAAAGGCGGCGGCGCGAAGGCCGCACCTGATATCGCCGCGCCGCTGCGGCTGGTCGACACCCGGGTCAGCGCCGCCTGGGTGGATTACAACGGCCATATGACCGAGCACCGCTACCTGCAGGTGTTCGGCGATACGTCGGACGCGCTGCTGCGGCTGATCGGCGTCGACTTCGCCTATGTCGAGGCGGGCCACAGCTACTACACCGTCGAGACGCATATCCGGCATCTCGGAGAAGCCAAGCTCGGCCAGTCGCTCTACGCGACGCTGCAGATCCTATCCTGCGACGAAAAGCGCATCCGGTTCTTCTCGACCATCCACGATGCCGCGACAGGGAAGGCACTCGCCACCGCAGAACAGCTGATGCTGCACGTGGATTCAAAAGCGGGCAAAAGCGTTTCCGCGCCCGCCGACGTGCTCTCACGGCTGACACCGATTGCGCAGGCGCATGCAGAACTACCCGTGCCGGACGGAGCAGGCCGTTCGGTCGGGCAGCGTTAGATCGGCAAATGGTGAGGGGAGTGCGCGCTCAGGCCGCGATGTCGGCAATCTCGCCGGCTTGCCAGAGGATCTTGGGGTCGGACATGTCGCCGCTCTCCATGTCCACCTGCACGGAATAGGCAGCCACGCCGATGAAGCGCTCGGACATCGCACGAGCGATCTTTTCCGCAGAACCGGCATTGGAGGCAGCCCGCATCTCGCCTGGCACGATATTGCCCCTGACCTTCTTGAACGGCAGGACGATGAATTTTTCGACGCGAGACATGGGGATTCCTTCTTTGCAGCCAGTGTGTGGGATTGGCATCGGAAGTCAACAGCCACAGCCAGGAAAGCCGGTGGAGGCGGGCAATCGCGACCACCGGAGCGATGGGCCTGCCTCGCATGACCCAACTTGCCCGTCTTTCAGCACACACACAACGGCTGGGATTTAACCGCTTAGCCAGACTTTTTGCAGTCGCTGGCAGGGTCCAACGAAGTTCAGCCGTTAATTCAGATGCTCGCGGAGTTTGCAATAGATAAGCGTTGAATAGCCAATTCTTATGCACAAGAATTTGTACTTCATTGTATTAATTACGTTATTTTTATCGCTCCTGGCGAGCTGAGGCTCCAGAGTCTTTCCAGATTCAGCATCCCGGCTATTCTGTCCAGGCGAAATGATTCGCTTGTCAACAACCGCTGATGATGTAGCGAGGCGACTTTGACGACACGACGCAATTCCGGTGAAGACACACGATCCCTTGAACATTGGGCGATGAACCGCGCCCACCAGATCGTCATCCACGAGGGCATGAGCCTGGTGGAATCTGCCCAGTCTCTCGACCGCAAGCGCATGAGCGCCAATACCTTTGCCCTGCGCAAGGCGATCATGGACTGCCTCGTGGAAGCGCTCCGGGACGGACCGCAGAGCCGGGCCGCCGCCGAGTAGCATATCACTGGAAATTGAAATGGCCGGTGACCGCAGGGGTCGCCCTCCTCCTGCGCTGTGTTACAGTCCTTAGGTCTCGGAAACGCAGTGATTGGGTCGCCGCATGCTTGCAGCGCTGGTGATGCTGATGAGCCTCAGCGGTGCGGCAGCGCCGATGCTGGCACAGGCAGGAGGAGGGGAGGTCGACGTCGAGCTTGTGCTTGCCGTGGATACCTCCCGCTCGATGGATTTCGAAGAGGTCCGCATCCAGCGCGAAGGGTATGTCGAGGCGCTAAGGCATCGTGAATTCATCGATGCGGTAAAGTCCGGACTGCTCGGCAGGATCGCCATCACCTATTTCGAATGGGCCGGCGATGTGGTGCCGGACTCGGTGATGAACTGGACGATCATCGCAAACGAACAGGATGCGCTCGAATTCGCCCAGAGGCTGGAAGCGCGGCCCGTCAACACGCAGCGCCGCACCTCTATCTCCGCTGCCATCGCGCAGGGCGCCAGCATGATCGTTTCCAATTCCTACCGTGGCATGCGCCAGGTCATCGACATCTCGGGCGACGGGCCGAACAATTCCGGCAATCCGGTGGAGCCGGCGCGCGACAAGGCTGTCGAGGCGGGCATCGTCATCAACGGGCTAGCTATCATGCTGCGGCCGTCCGGCGCGACCGGCGGGCTCGACAAATACTATGGCGACTGCGTGATCGGCGGCCCGGGCTCGTTCGTGCTGCCCGTGCATGAGATCGAGGACTTTGCCACCGCCGTGCGCCGCAAGCTGGTGATGGAGATCAGCGGGCTGACCCCGCCGCCAACGGTCCAGCGGATTGCCACCGAGGGAGCGCGCAGCGATTGCCTGATCGGCGAAAAACAGTGGCAGGATCTGTTCGACCGCTAATTTGGGGAAGAACGGTCTCTCCTAGCTCATCGCGTTTTGCGCCCGCTGGCAAAACCAGACCTGGTTCCTATCTTCGTGCCTCAAGGACAAGTGCCAGGCGGCACGGGGGCGGGCACCATGGCACAATCAGCGGGCATAAGCCGGGACGACGACAGCTCAGAGCGCGAATTCTGGCGGTTTCTGCTCGGTCTTGGCCGCGGGGCGGCCGGCGCCATGCTGTTTGGCATTCCCATGCTGATGACAATGGAGCTCTGGGAGCTCGGCTTTTCGATCGATCGCTTCCGCCTGCTGCTGATGCTCGTCGTCAACATCCCGATACTGATCCTCCTGGCCGACCTGATCGGGTTTGAGCGCACCACGACCTGGAAGCAGGCTCTGCGCGATGCGACCATTGCCTATGGGCTCGGCATCGCAATAAGTGCCGCCATCATGATCATGCTTGGCATCATCAAATGGGACATGCCCTGGTCTGAACTGCTCGGCAAGACGGCAATCCAGGCGATCCCTGCCAGCATCGGCGCCATGCTCGGCCGTTCGCAGCTGGGCGGGCAGGATGATGACGATGACGACGAAGAGACGTCAGATGACGGCGGCGACGCCGTTCCCGACCAGATCTCGACACGCTACTCCCAGGAATTGTTCCTGATGGCCGTCGGGGCGCTGTTCCTCAACCTCAACGTGGCACCGACGGAAGAGATCATCCTGATCTCCTACAAGATGACCACCTGGCACGCCCTGGCCGTGATCGTCGTTTCGATCGCCATCATGCACGCCTTCGTCTATGCGGTAGCCTTCAAGGGAAGCCACGCAATTCCGGAAAGCATTCCCTGGTGGCACGCCTTCCTGCGGTTCACGCTTCCCGGCTATGTGATTGCCATGGCGATCAGCGTCTACGTGCTCTGGACCTTCGGCCGGCTGGACGACACGGCCTTCACCCAGATGCTGATGTCGGCGATCGTCCTTAGTTTTCCCGGAGCGATCGGCGCCGCCGCCGCTCGCCTTATCCTGTAGAGTGCCCTTCCGATGACGAAGCTGACTGACAACCGTTCCAGTGAAGCCGATGATCCGAGCTGGATCGAATGGGCGACCGGCCTTCTCTCCGGCGTCCTTGTGATCGCCATGATCGGCTGGGTTGCCTGGGAAGCCGCGACCGAAGACACGCGGCCGCCGGAATTCACCGTGACGGCGACGGGCCAGCAGATGACGCCCGGCGGCTACCGCGTGACATTCGATATCGCCAACGACGCCACCCAGACGGCGTCGGCCGTCGTGGTCCGCGGCGAGATCGTCGAGGGCGGCCAGGCCGTGGAGGAGGCGGACGTCACCTTCGATTACGTTCCGGCGCAATCCAGGGCGAAGGGCGCGATGTTCTTTTCGCGCGACCCGGGAGCCTCTGAAGTGCGCCTGCGCGCCGTCGGCTATACCACGCCGTAAATTTGAGCCTCAGTAGGGCAGGCCGATATAGTTTTCCGCAAGCGCCGTCGAGGCAGCCCTTGAGGTGACGAGGTAGTCCAGCTCGGCCTCCTGGATCTTCTGGCCAAAGGCGCCGGCATCCGGGAACCGGTGCATCATCATGGTCATCGACCAGGAGAAGCGAACGGCGCGCCAGACCCGCTTCAGGGCGCGATCCGAATAGGCATCGAGACCCGCATCCGATTTTTCCGCGTAATGCTCCCGCAGCCCCTCGAATAGGTAATGCACGTCGCTGGCAGCAAGGTTGAGGCCTTTCGCGCCTGTCGGCGGCACGATGTGGGCCGCATCTCCCACCAGGAACAGCGAGCCGAAGCGCATCGGCTCTGCCACGAAGGAGCGCAACGGTGCGATCGACTTTTCGAAGGACGGGCCGGTGACCATGCTTTCTGCATGTTCGGCCGGCAGCCGACGACGCAGCTCGTCGTAGAAACGATCATCCGACCAGTCCTCGACCTTCTCGTCGACCGGGCACTGGATATAGTAGCGGCTGCGGGTCTGCGACCGCATCGAGCAGAGTGCGAAGCCGCGCGGATGGTTGGCATAGATCAGCTCATGGCTGACCGGCGGCACGTCCGCCAGGATGCCGAGCCAGCCGAAGGGATAGACGCGCTCGAAGGTCGTCAGTGCCTGCTGCGGCACGGACCGCCGGCTGACCCCATGGTAGCCGTCGCAACCGGCGATAAAATCGCAATCGATACGGTGGGTCGTGCCGTCCTTGTCATAGGTGACATAAGGGGAGGCGGTGTCGAAATCATAGGGCGTGACATTGCCGGCCTCGTAGATGGTCTGGCCGCCACCGGCCTCGCGGCCCTCCATCAGATCAGCCGTTACCTCGGTCTGGCCATAGACCATGACCTGATGGCCCGTGAGCCCGAGAAGGTCGATGCGGTGATCGCGTCCGTCGAAGGCGAGCGAGAAACCGCCATGCGGCAGCCCCTCCCGATCCATCCGCTCGGCGGCACCGGCCTCCCGCAAAAGACCGACGGTCCCCTCCTCCAGCACCCCGGCGCGGACACGACCGAGAATGTAATCCTTGGAAACCCGGTCGAGGACGATGTTGTCGATGCCGGCCCGGGTGAGTAGTTGACCGAGCAGCAGGCCGGACGGCCCCGAACCGATGATGACGACGTGAGTGCGCATGATGTTCCTCCCAACATCCGCTAAGGTAAGCGCGAGGAGCCGCAGAGGAGCAATGGACATTTCAGGCGTCCTGTAGGACAAATGGAACATCCTGAAAGGCGACAGCGGTATGATGTTTCGCGGTGCGACCCAAGTCCCCACCTACGAACTCTATGGCGAAAAGCGCGGAGAGAGCCGCGATTTCTGGATCCATTGCGAGACCATTGCCGCGCGCAGCAGCACGCATCACTGGGAGATCGGGCTCCACCGGCATGAGGCATTCCAGCAGTTCCTGTACATCCGCAGCGGCTCCGGCGACGCGATCCTCGGGCAGGACGTCCTGCCGCTGACGCCGCCTTGCGTCATCTGCGTGCCACCGGGCCTTGGCCACGGCTTCCGTTTCTCCCGCGACATCGACGGCCTGGTGGTGACGCTGGTGGCCGATCGCCTGCCGCTGGTGACCGGCATGGCGCGTCGGCCGGGAGACTGGCTCTCGGCGCCAAGGCTCATTCCCCTGACGGCCGACACGGACGCGGCCTATCTGGATGCGACGCTGGTGCGCCTCTTCGGGGAACTGTCGGCACGCCGGCCGGGCGGCAATGGGCTGGTCGAGGCTTATCTGAAGACCACGACCCTCCTGCTCAACCGCCTGACGGGCACAGGCATGACGGAATTGCCGGCAGCGGCAAAGCTTGCGCGCATCGAGGCGCTTGAGGCGCTTGTAAGCCACAATTACCGCAGCCGCTGGGCGGTCGCGGATTATGCCCGGGCACTCAACCTCACGCCCACCCACCTGAACCGGCTGACGCGCGCGGCGACCGGGATGACCGTGCACGATCTCGTGATGGCGCGGGTGCTGGAGGAGGCGCGCCGGAACCTTGTCTTCACGCCCGCCACCGTTCAGGATATCGCCGAGCGGCTGGGGTTTGCGGATGCAGCCTATTTTATCCGCTGCTTTCGCAAGCGAACCGGCGTGACGCCGCGTCAATATCGCGAAGAAGAGCGCCGTCGCCTTCAGGATGCCATGACCACGACCGAAGATGCAGCGCTCACGGGATTAGGTCCTTTGTGACAATTCGTGTGCCCGCAGATGGATCAATCCCGATCCCGTTGCGTTAAATGCGCTGCCGCCGCTTTGAATGAGCGGCAAAATTAAAAAGGAGTACAGGGATGAATAAGTTTGTTGTCGCAGCCGTTGCCGCTCTGCCGGTTCTCGCCAGCGCAAGCATGGCCACATCTGCAGACATGGTTCGCGGTGAACGGGTCTACCAGGAGCAGGATCAGCGCAACGGCGTGCGGATCGGCTATCTGGATTGCTCGGTCGGCGGCGGCGTCGGCTATGTCATCGGCTCCGCGAAGGAAGCAGATTGCGTCTTCACCTCGACAATGGGCGGCGAAGCACGCGACCACTACACGGGCGTTGTTCGCAAGCTGGGCGTCGATCTCGGCTTCACCACCCGCTCGCGCCTGATCTGGGCTGTCTTCGCACCGACCGCCGGCTACCATCACGGTTCGCTGGGCGGTCTCTACCAGGGTGCCAGCGCTGAAGCCACGGTTCTGGCCGGCGTTGGCGCCAACGTCCTGGTCGGCGGAACCTCCGGTTCGATCCACCTGCAGACCGTAAGCGTCACGGGTCAGCTCGGCCTGAACATCTCGGCGACCGGCACATCGGTTACGCTGACTCCCGTCGAGTGATTGCCTGACCTTGCCCCTCCCTTAACTGGGGAGGGGCAAGTCTCTGCAGGTTATGTCCTTAGAGGAGGACAGTAGGCCAGCAGAAGAAGACCTTCCTCCAACTGACGTCACGAACCGCCAAAGCGCGGGAAGATCTTGAAGCCGTGCACCCGGGATCATACCTTGGGTAGCGAAGAGCGGCGGCCCGGAGTGACGGAGCCCACGCCGGATCAGGTCAGTGGAATTGCAGCATGGATATTGAGAACATCAAGCGTTCGGTCGTAACCTTGCGCGCCTCCATCCCCGAAAATGCATTTACCGCAGGTGCGCTCGGCACCCGTCGCGAAGGAAGCGGCGTGGTCATCCGTGAGAATGGTCTGGTGCTGACCATCGGCTACCTGATCACCGAGGCCGAAGACGTCTGGCTGACGCGCCACGATGGCCGCGTCGTTCCGGCACATGCGCTCGCCTTCGACCAGCAGACCGGCTTTGGCCTCGTCCAGGCGCTTGCGCCTCTCGATCTGCCGGCACTGCCACTCGGGGATTCCGACGGTGCCTTCGTCGGCGACGCGATCATCTTTGCCGACGGCGAAGGCGAGATCGTCAGTGGCTCCATCGTCGCCAAGCAAGAGTTCGCCGGCTACTGGGAATATCTCCTCGACGAGGCGATCTTCACGACGCCGGCCCATCCGTCCTGGGGAGGTGCTGCCTTGATCAGCGACGAGGGCAAGCTGCTCGGGATTGGCTCGCTGCGTCTGCAGATGAGCCGCTCCGGCGAAGTCACCGACATCAACATGGTCGTGCCGATCAACCTCTTGCGCCCGATCCTGGACAGCCTGCTGCACCAGGGCGAGTTCAGCACGCCGCCGCGCCCCTGGCTCGGGGCCTTTTCGGCGGAAGCCAATGGCGATGTGGTGGTGATGAGCGTTACGGAAGACGGACCGGCGGCCAAGGCCGGGCTGCGGCGCGGCGATATCATCTCCGAGATCCGCGACGGGGAAGTGGACGGCCTGGCCGATTTCTATCGCAAGGTCTGGGACAGCGGCCCGCCCGGCGCAGAGATCCCGATGCGGGTGCTTCGGGATGGGCGTGAGGCCTGGCTTAGGATTCGCTCCGCCGACCGCAACGATTTCCTGCGCAAGCCGCAGCTTCAGTAGCGCATTACCGGGCTGTCAGCGGATGAGGATGGCCCGGAAATCGTTGACATTGGTTCCCGTCGGCCCCGTGACGAACAGGTCGCCGAGGCCTGAAAACGCCTCGAAACTGTTGTTGGCGTCGAGCAGCGCGCGACCGTCGAGCCCCGCGCGCAGACGACGCACCGTTTCGCCGTCCACATAGGCGCCGGCATTGGCTTCCGATCCGTCGATGCCATCCGTATCTGCAGCCAGGGCAGTAATCGCGTAACCATCGATTGCCAGCGCGAGAGCCAGAGCGAACTCGCCGTTGCGTCCTCCCCTGCCACCTTTTGTCCGGAGCGTCACGGTGGTTTCACCACCGGACAGCAGCACGGCCGGGCGGGTGAAGGGTCGGTTGCGCAAAGCCACTTCCCGGGCCAGTGCGGCATGCACCAGGGCCACATCCCGCGCCTCGCCCTCGATCGCATCGGACAGAATATGCGGCGTCACGCCATGGGCGCGCGCCACGGCGGCTGCAGCCTCCAGCGATACGCCTGCCGACGCGATGACATGGTGTTCATGGCGGGCAAACACCGGTTGGTCCGGCGTCGGCGCGTCTGCTGCCGGTGAATGGAGATGCGCGATCATGCGGTCGGGCAGATCCAGCCCGTACTGCTCGACGATGGAAAGCGCGTCGTGGCGGGTCGTCCGGTCGGGAATGGTTGGTCCCGATGCGACAAAGGCCGGATTATCGCCGGGGATGTCGGAGACGATCATGCTGACCACCCGCGCCTTCGTCGCCGCGGCAAGCCTGCCGCCCTTGATGGTAGAGAGGTGCTTGCGCAGGACGTTCATGGCCGAGATCGGTGCGCCGGAGGCGAGCAGGATCTCGTTGAGCACGATCTCGTCGGCAAGTGTCAGGCCCGAAGGCGGTGCCGGAAGAAGCGCCGAACCACCACCGCAGATGAGCGCAATCACCAGGTCATCTTCCGTCAGCGTATTCACTGCTTCAACCAGGCGCCTGGCGGAGTGAAGGCCTGCCGCGTCGGGCACCGGATGAGCGGCCTCGACAATCTCGACGAACCGCGTCTCGCAACCATAGCCGTAGCGGGTGACGACCAGGCCTTCGAGCGGATGACCGGGGTGGACCTCCGACCAGATCAGCTCGAGCGCCGCAGCCATCTGTGCCGCACCCTTGCCGGCGCCGATCACCACGGTGCGTCCCTTTGCCGGGGGATCCGGAAGGTGGGCGCGAAGGCCGCTTGCCGGATCGGCCGCCGTCACTGCGGCCGAAAACATCGCCGCCAAGAGTTCCCTGTCGCGCACCTGCACCTCCCTGCTTCGCTCCTGCCCAGTCCCTTCGACCATGGCGCTGGACAAGCGTCAACCGGCGGCAACCGGAGGTGCCGACCGTTTGATACGGGTCAATCAGCGCTGCCGAAAGCCTCCTATTGTCAGCGCCGGCGTGCCGGAGACTGGCATCGCATGGAGGGTTCCAGGTCTTGCCGGCATCATTCTTCCGGTTCGTTCTCAAGGTGAGCGGGTGGAACCAGGCGGCGCTTGCCGGCCTGTCGACCGTGCTTCTCCTGCTTGGTGTCGTTCCCATCGAACTCAACCGGCGCATCGTCAACACCATCACCGAGCAGAACCCGCTCCATGACGTGCTGCTGCTCGTGGCGCTCTACCTTGCCTGCGCTCTCGCCGAGGGGCTGGTGAAGCTGTTGCTGAACGTCTACCGCAACTGGGTCGGCGAGCAGTCCGTGCGCTGGCTGAGGCGCGCGGTCTTTGTCGCGCAGGCGGCTTCCCCTTCCACCAGCACGGAAGCCGAGGGCATCCAGATCGCCATCGTGGTGGCAGAAGCGGAGCCTGTCGGCACCTTCGTTGGCGACGCCCTGTCCCAGCCGCTGCTGCAGGGCGGCATTCTCGTGATGGTGACCGGCTACCTGATCTATCTGCAGCCCATTATGGCGCTCGTGGTTGTGGTGGTGTTTTGCCCGCAGTTCGGCTTCGTGCCCTTCATGCAGGCGGCGGTCAACCGGCGGGTCGGGCTGAAGATCGGCGAGACCCGGAAGATGAGCCGCGGCATCGTCGAGGCCGGCGCCGCGCTGGATCCCGATGGCCGGCAGGCCCAGCATATCGACCGGATCTTCGTCCTCAACATGGGCATCTACAAGATCAAGTTCGTCATGAACTTCCTGATGAACCTGCTCACCCAGATCGGTTTTGCCGGGATTCTCGGGGTCGGCGGCTATCTCGTGCTCAGCGGCCAGACGGAGATCGGGACGATCTCGGCCTTTATCGCCGGGCTCAGCAAGATCAAACGATCCCTGGGGCGACCTGGTCGACTGGTACCGGGCGATCAAGGTAACGCAGGTGAAATACGACCTGCTGGTCAAGGCACTGCAGAGATCGGCCAATGAACAGGACCTGCCGGCCCGGGACGCGACACTCCAACCGTCGCCGCCTGCACTAAATGCGAAAAGGGACTAAACCATTGGCGCGATGTGCTCTACTTATCGGCTTGGACCGGTTATCGGCTGAGGCCGGAGACAGAGATCAACATCGGCGCATTGCGACAGCGCCCGGTATGGCGGGACATTATGAAGCAGTTCTTTTCTCTCTACAGCCATGATTTTGTACGGATCGCATCCTGTGTGCCGCCGGCCCAGGTTGCCGATCCGGAGTTTGCGACAAATGAAACGCTCCGGCTTGTCGCAAAGGGTGCCGACGACGACTGCGCCATCATGCTGTTTCCCGAACTCGGTCTCTCCTCCTATGCGATCGACGACCTGTTCTTCCAGGATCCGCTACTCGACGCGGTGGAACGGGCGCTTGGCGACATTCTAGAAGCGTCGAAGTCGCTCTATCCGATCATCGTGGTGGGCGCACCGCTGCGGCATCAAGGGGCTCTCTACAATACGGCGGTGGTGATCCATCGGGGTGCGGTGCTCGGCGTCGTGCCGAAATCCTACCTGCCCAACTACCGCGAATTCTACGAGCGCCGCCACTTTGCGCCAGGCGTCGCCGTGACCGGCCAAATGATCGACGTGGCCGGCACGACCGTTGCCTTCGGCACCGACATCCTGTTCCGCTCGACCGGCGAGGTACCCTTCACCTTCGCGGTCGAGATCTGCGAGGACGTCTGGGTGCCCCTGCCGCCCACCACCCGCGCCGCCATGGCCGGCGCCGAGATCCTGCTCAATCTGTCGGCCAGCAACATAACCATTGGCAAGGCCGACACCCGGCGACTTCTCTGTGCCAGCCATTCGGCGCGCACCGTATCGGCCTATGCCTATTCCGCCGCTGGCCCGGGCGAATCGACCACCGATCTTGCCTGGGATGGCCATGCCGCCATCTTCGAATACGGCGACCTCCTTGGTGAGACCCCCCGCTTTCCGGACGGCGGCACCTTCGTGACTGCGGACATCGATCTTGGTCGCCTGAGGCAGGAGCGCATGCGCCTCAACAGTTTCGGCGATTGTGCCCGGCAGGAGCTTGGCAGCAGCAACCCGTTCCGCAGCGTCTTCCTCTCGCTGGAAAAGCCGGATCACCCGGTGCCCCTGCGACGCTCGGTGGAACGGTTCCCCTATGTGCCGGCCAATCCCGCCCGGCTTCGCGAGGATTGCTACGAAGCCTACAATATTCAGGTGCAGGGACTGGCCAAGCGCCTGTCGGCCACCGGCCTCAAGCATGCGGTGATCGGCGTGTCCGGCGGCCTGGATTCGACGCAGGCGCTGATCGTCACCACCCGCGCCATGGATCTGATCGGGCTCGACCGCAAGAACGTGCTCGCTTACACGCTGCCAGGCTTTGCCACATCGGACAGCACCAAGGCCAACGCCTGGGCGCTGATCAATGCACTGGGCGTGACCGGCGAGGAAATCGACATCCGCCCCTCCGCCCGCCAGATGCTGACGGACCTCGGCCATCCCTTCGGCCGGGGCGAGCCGGTCTATGACGTGACCTTCGAAAACGTCCAGGCAGGACTGCGCACGGACTATCTGTTCCGGCTTGCCAACCAGCACGGTGGACTGGTGGTCGGCACCGGCGACCTGTCGGAACTGGCGCTCGGGTGGTGCACCTATGGCGTCGGCGATCACATGTCCCACTACAACGTCAACGGCTCGGTCTCGAAGACGCTGATCCAGCATCTCATCCGCTTTGTTGCCGGATCAGGGGATGTGAGCGAGGAAACGGCGCGCATCCTCGACGCGATCCTTGCCACAGAGATCTCGCCGGAGCTGGTGCCGCCGGGCGAGCATGGCACGATCCAGTCGACGCAGGATATCGTCGGCCCCTATCCGCTGCAGGATTTCACGCTCTACTACCTCAGCCGCTACGGCTTCCGTCCGTCCAAGATCGCGTTTCTGGCCCATCACGCCTGGAGCGAGGTGGAGCGCGGTGCCTGGCCGGTCGACCTGCCGGATGCCGATCGCCGCGCCTATGCGCTGGGTGACATCCGCCACTGGACGGAGGTGTTCCTGAAGCGGTTCTTCGCCAATCAGTTCAAGCGATCGACGCTCCCCAACGGACCGAAGATCACCTCCGGCGGCTCGCTTTCGCCGCGCGGCGACTGGCGGGCGCCCTCCGACAGCAGCGCAAAGGTCTGGCTGCGGGAACTGGCAGAGAACGTCCCGAACGACTGAGGTACTGGTCAGGCGGACTGGCGGCGGCCCAGCATGTCGCCCATCAGGCGGCTGAACCGGTTGGCGTAGAGCGTCGTCATGTCGCGCTGCTCGGTCGTCATGCTTACCGGCTTTGCATAGAAGGTGGAGAAGGCGCCGAGGAAACTGCCGCCTTCGCCGCTGAGCGGGCGGCTGACGATCCCGCGGATGCCGGCGGCAGCCGTCCAGTTGCGCAGCGACATGGCCGAGCCGTCGGTCTCGATATCCGCGATCACGATCACGTCCCGCGAGGCCCGCAGGGTTCTGAAGATCACGCCGTCGCCTTCCTTCATGCAGGCGAAGCGATCGACCAGCGCGTGATCGAAGTTGCTCTGCGCGATCAGAAAGAGCCCCTGCTCCATATCGTCCCAGATCTGCAGGCTACCGAAATCGGCGTGATGGGCAATCACGGCCCGGTCGAGCATGTCTTCGGCTTCGCTGCCGAGGGTCAGCGGAATGCGCAGCTGCGGGCAGGTGACCAGCCACAGACGCTCGAGAAGCGAGAGTTCCTCCCTTGCCTCGTCCACGAAGGATTTGAGCCTTGCCTGCTCGTCTCCGGCGACCGCCTCCACCAGCATCTGGTGGAACCGCCGGATGTTCTCTCTGAGTACATAGCGTCGCATCGACTGTGCCCACCACCCATGGAATATGAGCACGTGTAGCATATACCATTTTGCGCGGAATGATAGGAAAGCGATGGACGCACACAAGCACAGCGAGTGCAGTCGGTATCAGCTGTGCAGGCTTCGCCAGTCGCGGGCATCCCCCGCTGTGACGCAGACATGGCCGGTGGCATCAAAATCCCGCCGGTCGAACTTGTCGCTGGCGATGTGGCTGAAGGCCTGCACATACTCCTGCAGCCGGAATTCGTCGGCCCGCGGCGGATCGGCAATGGCCTCAAGCGCCGCCAGATCAATGGTGACCACCTGGTCTCCCGCGCCGCAATCCATCAGCAGGCGACCCTCGATCCCCGACGATGTCATAAACCCGGATTTCAGTTTCAACGGCATGGAACCCTCCCTCAAGTGGTTAATCCATGGAGGATACGCCCGGCGCCGGCAGCGTCAGTGATCAGGATCAACGGCCTGCGGCAGAGCGATCCGGGCTGCGTGATGGTGCCGGATCGGCGTGCCTCTGCGTTTGGTCCGCCGGCGGTCCTCGCGCCGGAAGAACCAGTGCTTGGCCATTTCCGAGGCGAGCAGATAGAGCGCGGTGATGATGACCACACCGACCAGCAACGGGACCGGCAGCGGCACGAAGCCGAACAGCTGCCCAACCGGCAGGAAGGGGAGGGCGAAGATCACGGCCACCACGACGATGGTCAAGCCCGCCAGGAGACGTGCGGGCCGGCTTTTCCAGAAAGCTTTACGGGTGCGGATGACGAAGACGATCAACAGTTCGGTCAGCACGGATTCGACGAACCAGCCGGTCTGGAACTGGCTCTCGACCTCGCCCGCCATATAGAGGAGGAAACCGAAGGTCAGCAGATCGAACAGCGAGCTGATCAGCCCGAAGGTGAGCATGAACCGCCGTACGGAGCCGATCTCCCAGTGCCGCGGGCGAAGCCGGTCCTCCTCGTCCACATTGTCGGTCGCGATCGCGAAGGAGGGGATGTCGGACAGGAAGTTGTTGAGCAGGACCTGTTGGGCCAAAAGCGGCAGGAAAGGCAGCGCGACCGATGCCAGCGCCATGCTGATCATGTTGCCGAAATTGGCGCTGGTGGTGATGGAGATGTATTTCATCGTGTTGGCAAAGGTCGCCCGACCGTCGTCCACGCCCTGCACCAGCACGTCGAGATCCTGTTTCAGCAGCACCATGTCGGCCGCCTCGCGGGCCACGTCGACGGCGCTGTCGACCGAAATGCCGATGTCGGCCTCATGCAGGGCCGGCGCATCGTTGATGCCGTCACCGAGATAGCCGACCACATGACCGCGCGACCGCAGCGCCTTGACGATGCTTTCCTTCTGATTGGGATCGATCTCGGCAAACAGGTCCGTTTCGGCAGCCTTGGCCGCCAGTCCCGAAGACGAGAGTTGCGAGACCTCTGCACCGGTGAGGATGCGGGCGCACGGCAGCCCGACGGCGGCAGCGAGATGGGCGGCCACATAGCGGTTGTCGCCCGAGATCATCTTGACGGCGATGCCGCGGGTGGAAAGCTTGGCCAGACATTCCCGGATGCCCTGCTTGGGCGGATCGAGGAAGAGCAGGAAGCCTACAAAGCAGAGCGCAGCTTCATCATCCCGGCCAAACGGGCCAGCTGCGTCCAAAGGGCGGGTGGCGATACCGAGGACACGGTAGCCTTCCTCGCTCCAGGCGCGGAACCGCTCCACCAGGGCCTGCCGGGCATCGTCGTCGAGAGGCGCGTCGCCGCCTGCGGTCCAAAACGAGGTCGAGATCGAAAGCACCGTATCGACTGATCCCTTGCAGATCAGCCGGGTATCACCCTCCGGCGCGGTCGCGACGACGGACAACCGCTTGCGGATGAAATCATAAGGGATCTCGTCGCGCTTCACCCAGGCCTTTTCCTGCGGATCGCTGGACGGTGCTCCCACAATCGCCTCGTCCAGCGGATTGGCCATACCGCTCTGCAGCGTCGCATTGAGGCGGGCGAGCAGCAGTACCCGCTCTGAAGGGTGCCCTTCGGGATCCGTCCAGCCGTCCAGGTGGATCACGCCTTCGGTCAGCGTCCCAGTCTTGTCGGTGCACAGGATATCCATGCTGCCGAGATTCTCGATCGCCTCGAGCCGGCGCACGATCACGCCGTTCCTGGCCATAGCGCGGGCGCCGCGGGCAAGCGTGACGCTGATGATGGCCGGAAGAAGCTCCGGCGTCAGCCCGACCGCGAGAGCCAGCGAGAACAGGATGGAATCGATCAGCGGCCGGCCCAAGAGCGCGTTGGCGAAAAACACCAAGATGACCATGACGAACATGATCTGCGTCATCAGCACGCCGAACCGACGGATCCCCTTGGCAAATTCCGTTTCCGGCACCTGGCGCTGCAGGCTTGCGGCGATGGCCGCGAATTCCGTATGGATTCCGGTCTTCACGACCAGGATGGAGCCTGTGCCGCTGCGCACCGAGGTGCCGGCAAAGACCGCATTGCCGCGCCGGGCAAGCGGCGCATCCGGCTCCGCCAGCCCGGGCAACTTGACGACCGGGAAGGTCTCTCCTGTGAGCACAGCCTCGCTGACGTTGAAGTCACGCGCCTCCAGGATGATGCCGTCGGCGGGAATGAGGCTACCAGCCGACAATTGCAGCACGTCGCCGGGCACGACCTCGTCGGCCCGGATCACCGTGCTTGCGCCGTCCCGCAGGACATATGTCTTCTGGGATAGCCTTTGCTTGAGCGTCTCGGCCGCCCGCGAGGCGCCATACTCCTGGAAGAACCCGAGCAGGCAGCTGGCGAGAACAATGATGCCGATGATGATGGCCTCGTGGGCTTCCCCAACGGAGGCGGAAATGGCAGCCGCGATCACCAGGATCAGCACGAGCGGACTGCGGAACTGGCGCCAGAGGACGGTAAACGCAGCAAGGCTGCGGTCCTTGCCCAGCGTATTGGCGCCGGTTTCCTTCAGCCGACGTGCCGCATCCTCTGCTGCAAGGCCTTTCGGCGAGGCATGAAGGGTGGCAAGAAGCGCCTCCTGCGGCAAAGACCAATACGGCCTCACCGCATCATCGGCGACATGATCCATCTGCTGGGCTTCCTCTGGGGTATCGACGGACAGGACGGCGTGCGACCGGCTTGAGGATCAGGGATAGAAGCCGGGCGGCGGGACGGGCATGGCCGGCGGCACGATCACTTCGATCCTGTCCTCCACCCGCCTGACGCCGCTGGTGTTTTCGGCAACCACGCGCAGGCCGGTCTTTTCGCGCGGATCGAGAACCTTGCCCGTCAGCGTAACGACACCTTGCGCCACGTCGAAACGGACGCTTTCGCCCCAGCTCTGACGCTGCAGTTCCGCCTCCAGGGCGCTGCGAATATCGAGGTCGGTCTTAACCGCTCCGAAGCTCGCAAGTTGGCGCACCATGGCCGCCATGATGTCGGAGCGCGTGACGATGCCGACGATCCGGTCATTCTCCACCACCGGCAGCCGCTTGATGTTATTTTCCGCCATCAGCCTGGCCGCAACGTCCATGCCGACATCGGGCGCAACCGTGACGACCGACGTCGACATGACCTCATCGACCTGCTTGCCGAAGGCTTTTGCATAGTCCTCGGCCAGGCGCCCGGGTGAAGAGAACAGCGTGCGCCAGACGCCGCGACGGGCTTCCGTGTGAATTTCGCCGCGCCGCAGGAAATCGCTTTCGCTGATGATCCCGACCAGTGTCCCGGCCTTGTCGACCACCGGCAGGCCGCTCACACGCCGGTCCAGCATGGTGTTGGCGGCCTCCCATATCTTGGCGTCCGGCCCGATGATTTCCGGTTTCGGCGTCATGATGGCCTGAACTTGCAACATGTCCTTATCCTCCTCGAGGGTCGGCTGGGAAGCATCCCGGTCCCGGGTCGCGCCCGGCCACCGGCCTTCCGGCTGGCCGGACGGCTCACGTTCGGCCGGATCGGCGCGATCGGCCTTGATGAAAATCAACAGGATCTGCGCGAAGAGATCTCAAGGCCGAGACGTGATCACCACGCCTGCGACGCCCGCAACGCTTTCCGCCACCACCCGCACCGCCCGTTGCTGCGCCTGGGAGCCGGGTGCCGCGGTGATTTCGGTCAGACCGTCGCGGACCTGCACGGTAATATCGTCGGGACCGAGCCCGAGTTCAGACTGCAGCCGGGTTGCGACCGCAAGCCGGAGGGCCTCGTCGCCGCGCGCCGTGACATCCCGCGCCATGCTGATCGCACGGATGATATCGCAGCGGCTGACGATGCCGACCAGACGGCCGCCGTCCAGCACTGGCAGGCGCTTGACGTTGTGGTTGCGCATCAGCGCCACGAGGTCGAAGACCGGCGCTTCGGGGCCAACCGAAATGACCGTTCGGGTCATGCAGTCGCCGACCGCCGGGCCATGCGTTTCCAGATAGGCCTGGAAGAACGCCTCGTCCCGAGTCTCCGGCAGCGCGTGCGAGGGAAGATTGAGGGCGCTGCGCTTCAGAAGATCGCCCTCGGTCAGGATGCCGCAGACGACACCTGCGTCATCGACGACCGGTAGCCCGCTGATGCCGCGGTCGAGCATGAGGGAAATTGCAGTCCCGACCGACGTCTCAGGGGTGACATGCAGCGGGGCGGCGGTCATCAGGTCCTTGGCATGCATGGATCAGATCCTATTGTGTTGCGGATGAAGGGCGCAGGCCGAACGGGCCGCGGCTCACAGCGAATGGGCGCAGGCGTGGCAGAACGGCGTCTGCGGAAGCGCATCCAGCCGCGCCGTATCGATGGGTGCGCCGCATTTGGCGCAGGTGCCGTAGATGCCTTTGCGCAGACGATCGAGGGCTGCATCGATGGCGCGCAGTTCGTCCTGCCCCGAGACCCCGAGCTTATCCAGAACCTCGTCATTGCTCCGCTCCAGGGCGCGGTCGTCGGCGTCCGGGTTGCGGGGCTGCTCGAAATCCGCCTCGATCGCTGACAGGCGCGAGGTCAGCTCGCGCTGGCGGGTCGTGAGGCGCGCCTTGTACCGGGCGTTTTCTGTCGGGGAGAAGGCAAGCGGGGTAAGAGGCATGATGATCTGTCCTGAGCTTCGATGGTGTTTCACTCCCATAGAGCCCGACCGCGCGCTGTCCTCATTGACGATGATCAACACCCCTCTCCGACCCGGCGACAACCGCAAACGCCGGGGTCTGCGTCACTCTTGCGCGTGAAGGATCGACAGGCATTCCTCGGCGATCATCTGCTCCTCGTCGGTGGGCATGACGCAGATGGAGATGCGGCTGGCCGGCGTGCTTATCCGGAAGGCATTGCGCCGGTTGGCTTCTTCGTCCAGCTCTGCGCCCAGCCACAGCAGTTTTTCTGCCACCTTCGCCCGAATCTCGGGCTGGTGCTCGCCGATGCCGGCGGTAAAGACGAGGGCATCCAGGCCACCCAGGGTGCTCGCCAGCCGGCAGATCTCCCCGGCGATGCGGAGCGTGAAGAGCTCGATCGCCTCCCGGGCGTCGGCGCCGTCGTCCTTCAGGAGTTCCCGCGTATCGCCGCTGAGACCGGAGACGCCCAGCAGGCCGCAGCGATGATAGAGAAGATCCTCCACTTCCTTCACGGTCTTGCCGAGCGGCCCGAGCAGGTGCAGCAGCACGCCAGGGTCGATCCAGCCCGGCCGCGTGGCCATGGGGATACCGTCCAGCGCGGAAAACCCCATGCTGGTGTCGCGGCTCTGGCCCTCATCGATGGCGCAGAGGCTGGCACCGCTGCCCAGATGGGCGATCACCAACTTGCGATGGGCGATCTCCGGCGCCTTTGCGGCGAGCGCACCCGCCACATAGCGGTAGGAAAGGCCGTGGAAGCCGTAGCGCTTGATGCCGCGATCATGCAGGGCGCGCGGAATGGCTAGGCGCCGCACCAGATCCGATTGGGTCGCATGGAAGGTCGTGTCGAAGGATCCGGTCTGGAAAAGCTGCGGGCGCAGGTGCCTGATGGCGCGGATGAAGCGAAGTGCCTGCGGCTGGTGCAGCGGCGCAAGATCGGTGAGGGAGCGGACCTTGTCGACGGTTTCATCCGTCAGCTGCACCGGGCCATCGAACAGGTCGCCGCCATGAACGATGCGGTGACCGGCCGCAACGACGGCGTCGAGATTAAAATGCGCGGCAAGCTCGCGGAACACTTCTTCGACCACCTCCGACAGGTCGTCCTGCGGATCGCCCTTCAGCGGCAGCTCGAATTTGGCCGGACCTTCCGTCAGGTGCAGCATCAGGGGTCGATCGGAGAAATCGACCAGGGCCTTGCCGACGCGCTCCGGCCTGTCGCCGGCGATCCGGAATATGCCGATCTTGACGCTGGAGGAACCGGCGTTGAATGTCAGAAGAAGCTTGTCCGTCATGCGATGTCCCTGGTCTCGCCATGGGCCCCAAGGCGTGCCGCGACCGTCAGCCGGGCAAGCGCCACCGAAGCAGTCCGCACCTTGGCAGGATCGGCGCGGCTTGTGAGAATGATAGGCACACGGGCGCCGAGAACCAGCCCGGCTGCATCCGCATCGGCAAAATAGATCAACTGCTTGGCGAGCATATTGCCTGCCTCAAGATCCGGAACCAGCAGGATATCGGCCTCGCCGGCGACATTCGAGACGATCGACTTCGCGCGTGCGGCCTCCACGCTGATGGCATTGTCGAAGGCGAGCGGGCCATCGACCAGGGCGCCCCGGATCTGGCCGCGCGCGGCCATCACCGTCAGCGCCGCGGCATCGAGGGTGGAGGGCATTTTGCTGTTGACCGTTTCCACCGCAGCCAGCACCGCGACACGAGGCGTTTCCACGCCAAGGCTGCGCAGGAAATCGATGGCGTTCTGGCAGATGTCCCGCTTCTGGTCGAGATCCGGCAGGATGTTGATGGCCGCGTCGGTGACCACCAGCAGCTTGTCGTAGGCCGGCACATCCATCACATAAACATGGCTCATGCGCCGTTCGGTGCGCAGCCGGGGCGAGGCGATGACCGCCGACAGAAGCTCGTCGCTGTGCAGGCTTCCCTTCATCAATCCACCGACGGCTCCACTTGCCGCCAGCTCGGCCGCCCGTGCCGCGGCAGCATGACTGTGTTCGACGGGCTCGATCTCTATCCCGGCAAGCGAAAGTTCCGCGGCCTCGGCGATGGCCCTGATCTTGTACTCCGGACCCACCAGCACGGGCTGGAGCAGGCCCATTTCCTTCAGCTCCACTGCCGAGCGCAGGATATCGGTGGAGCAGGGATGAACCACCGCAATGCGGGTCGGCGGCAGGCGAAGGGCTCGTTCGATAAAGGCCTCGTAGCGGCCGTGATGTCTCAGAGTCATGTCCACGGGTCATCCTTCCTACTGGCCGACGGCGCCGTTCTGGCGCAGCCGCCGGCGCCCCGCCTTGACACAGCGCAATGCTGGCGGCTCTCATTACAGTTTCCTGGTTGCGGTACAGGCTGATGACAGATCTCCTTATCGCTTGGACAAGACTGCTGGGAGATGGCGCAAGGGAGACACGGCAGATGCTGTCTGATGACCAAGGCGAGACGATCGCCTTCTTGGAAGACCCTGCAAGCTACGGCGGTTCAGCGCCCGTCGAGCGGATCGAAACCCATATCTCCATCATCTTTCTCACCGGCGACCGCGCCTACAAGCTGAAGAAGGCACTCAAGCTCCCCTATGTGGATTTCTCCACCAGCCACCTGCGCGAGGAGGCATGCCGCGCGGAAGTGGCCCTCAACGGGGAGACGGCACCGGGGCTCTATCTCGGCGTCCGTAGCATCAGCCGGGCCGCGGACGGCCGGCTGCAGTGGGCAGACGACGGAAGCCACGGCGCCGAAATGCCGATGGTCGATGCCGTCGTGGAGATGGTGCGCTTCAGGCAGGACCAACTCCTCGACCAGATCGCCGGAGCCGGAGGGCTGACGGCCGCGCTGATGACCGAGACCGCTCGGATGATGGCTGGCTTTCATGCCAAGGCGCCGCCTGTCGTGACGCAAGCCGGGGCCGCCAATATCGCCGCCGTGCTCGACATCAACGAGGCCGGCTTTGGCACCAGCAAGGTGTTCGATACGGACAGGGTAAAGGAGCTGAGCGAACGGTTCCGGGCCTGCCTTGCACGCCATGCCGAGCGACTGGATGCGCGCGCTCGTGCCGGAAAGATCCGTCGCTGCCATGGCGATCTCCACCTGCGCAACATCTGCCTGCTGGAGGGTGAACCGCGGCTGTTCGACTGCATCGAGTTCAACCTGCAGATCGCCACCATCGACGTGCTCTACGATCTGGCCTTCCTGCTGATGGACCTCTGGCACCGAGGCTTTCCCGAACTCGCCAACCTGACCATGAACCGCTACCTGGATGCCGCCGACGAGGATGACGGCATTGCGCTCATGCCGTTCTTCATGGCGATCCGGGCCGCCGTGCGGGCACATGTGACGGCGACGCAGGCGGAGGAGCCGCACCAGGACAGGGCACGTCTTACCGCAGAGGCGCAGAGCTATTTCGATCTGGCGCGCCTGCTCCTTGACGAAGCGCCGCCGCGGCTGATCGCCATCGGCGGGTTCAGCGGATCCGGCAAGAGCACGGTGGCTGACCACCTGGCAGCCCGGATTGGTTCGCCACCCGGCGCGCGTGTGATCGAGAGCGACCGCCTGCGCAAGGCCCTGCATGGCGTGACGGCCGAGACGCATCTGCCCGATGCAGCCTACTGGCCCGAGGTGTCCGCCAGGGTTTATGCACAGATGGCCGAACGGGCGTCACGGATCCTGCAGCAAGGAAGCTCGGTGGTGGCCGATGCGGTGTTCGACGATCCCGCCCGGCGGGACCTGATCGAGCAGGCGGGAGCGGGCGCTGCAGGCTTTTGCGGCATCTGGCTGGATGCGGATGCGGCGCTGCTCCACCAGCGGGTGGAGGCACGGCGTGGCGGATCCTCCGACGCGAATGCGACCGTGCTTGCCCACCAGCTGGCCCATCAGGCGAAAGAAGATGCCAGCCAGCAGGTTGCGTGGAAGCACCTGGACGCCTCGCTGCCGCTCGACGCGCTGGTGGCAAGGATTGTCAGGCTCAGCAAAAGCTGAACCTGACTGAGGCAGGCTGCTAGTCGGCCGCTTCGAGAACCTTCCCGGCCAGCGCGTCCACCCCGGCGCTGAAATCGATCACCATGCGGCCGTCGATCTTGCCGTCCTTGAGGCGGGCAAAGATGTCGTTGATCTCCTCGAGCCGTGCAGTGTGGAACTCAGCCCGGACCTTGCCTTCGATCGCAAAGGCAATCGCCTCGTCGAGGTCGCGCCGGGTTCCGACGATGGAGCCGCGCACGGTGATCCGCTTCAGCACCACGTCGAAGATCGGCGTCGGGAAATCGCCCGGTGGCAGCCCGACAAGGCTAACCGTGCCCTTGCGGCGAACCATGCGCAGCGCCTGGGAGAACGCCGGCGGCGAGACGGCCGTGACCAGCACCCCATGCGCACCGCCGCCGGTTGCCGCCAGCACCTGGTCCACGGCATCGGCGCGTGTCGCATCCACGGCAAGATCGGCTCCGAAGCGGCGGGCCAGCTCAAGCTTATCCTCGGTGATATCGACAGCCACCACCTTCAGGCCCATCGCCTTGGCATACTGGATCGCCACATGGCCCAGGCCGCCGATGCCCGAGATCACCACCCATTCGCCGGGCTTGGCCTCGGTTTCCTTGAGCCCCTTGTAGGTGGTAACGCCGGCGCACAGGATGGGAGAGATGGCTGCGAAGTCCACGTCCTTCGGCAGCCGGGCTGCAAAGGCAGCCGAGGCGATGACATATTCCGCAAAGCCGCCGTTGCAGCTGTAGCCGGTGTTGTGCTGGTGTTCGCAAAGCGTCTCCCAGCCGGTTTCGCAGTATTCGCAGCGCAGGCAGGCATCGTGAAGCCAGGCAACGCCGACAGCATCGCCGATCTCGAAGTCGGTCACGCCCGCGCCCAGTTCGGCGACCACACCGGCTGCCTCGTGGCCCGGAATGAAAGGCGGCGCGGGCTTGACCGGCCAGTCGCCATCGGCGGCGTGAAGGTCCGTGTGGCAAACGCCACAGGCCATCACCTTGACGAGGATTTCGCCCGGTCCCGGCACGGGCACTGGCACGCATTCAATCGTCAGCGGCTTGCCAAACTGGTGCACCACGGCGGCTTTCATTGTCCTGGCCATCGTTCCACTCCATCGCGGATTTGAGGAAGCCCGGATCTAGTGCGGGCAGACGCACGGCTCATTGACCCCCGTCAATTCAAGCGCGGCCGTCCGGGTGGATCATGCGGATGTTCTCTGGAAGGGAGGTCCAAAGATGCAGGGCGACTACAGGGTCGGATGCCTGGACACGGCCGACGTGGCCCGCGCATTCGCTATCATCAACCATCTTTTCCCCTGCGCCTCCTTCGAGGACTGGCAGGCGGCGACGGATGCGGCCGTCAAACGCCGCGACTGGCTGGCGGTTGCCGACCGCGCCGGCGTGCTGCGCGGCCTCTGCTATGTCTACGTCAGCATGCAGCAGGACAAGCGACGTCTGGAGGTGCCGGCCTTCGCCTCCATCAGCCTGCGCGACGAGGCGCGGATCACGGGCAAGCTGATCGGGATTGCCACGCAGCGGGCAAGGCTGCTGCGCTGCGATGCCATCCACATCTGGCCGGCGGAAGCGACGGGATGGTGGGCCGTCGTCGATCCGGATCCGGGCCGCATTCCTCTGGAAGGCGTGCTGCACACGCTTGAGGACCGCTAGATCGGCTGTCCCGTCGCCACCTCTGTTACAAATGCTTACACATTGGCACCGGCCGTTACCCGCCTGGCATTGGCCCGTTACGCAGCCATTGTCTACTGACCCTCATCGAATGGAGGCCATCATGCATACGGCAAGCGAGCGCAGCGTTCCTACCCACCGCACCTTCACATCCCTGGCGGGGGTTTCCGGCGAGACCTGCCTGCGGGAGGTCTTCGGCAAGCAGCCGGTGCGGCAGCTGGGCGCGGGCAAGCCACTGTTCGTCGAGGGCGAGGAAGCAACCCATGTGTTCCAGGTCGGCCAGGGGACGCTGCGGGTCTTCAAGATCATTTCCGACGGACGCCGTGTCATCACCGGCTTTCTCTATCCCGGCGACATCATCGGCCTGTCGGTCGGCCAACGCTACCTCTACAGTGCCGAAGCCATTTCCACCGCCACGGTACGGGAGATGACCCGCCCGGAATTCGACAGTGCCGTCACGGACAATCCGCGGCTGCAGCCGGAGTTCTTCGCGCTGGTCTCGGACGAAATGGCCGCCGCACAGGACCAGATGGTGCTCCTCTCCTGCAAGAATGCGGAAGAGCGGATCTGCTCGTTCCTCCTGAAGTTCCTGAAGCGCTGCTCGCTGCCCGGCGAAAGACGCCGCCAGATTGAGCTGCCCATGTGCCGGCAGGATATCGCCGACTACCTCGGGCTGACCATCGAGACGGTGTCGCGCACTTTTACCCGACTGATCAACAAGGGTGTCGTCAGCATCGAGAACGGTGCGCTGCGCCACACGATCATGATCGAACGCCCAACCCTGATGGCAAAGCTCGCCGGCGACGGGAACGAGGTCGACAGCTGGGATGACCAGAGCATGACCGGCCACCACGCCGGCCACTGACAAGGCGTTTCAGGCAGGCACCTCCAGCGCTTCTCCCGGATGCAGCGGGCGGAAGCGGTCGCGCTCGATGCTGCGCGCGTCAAGCGCTGCGTGCAGCGCCGTGACCGGATCGTCCACCGCCTCATCCGTCAGCTTGACCGTTCCCCAGTGATGACCAACCGCGGTGGCCGCATCACACAGCAGCATGCCTTCTACCGCTTCCTCCGGGTTCTGGTGCTGCGACCGCATGAACCAGCGGGGTTCATAGGCGCCGATCGGCAGGATTGCGAGGCGGAAGCTCCCATGCTTTTCCCGGGCCGCCCGGTAGTTCAGGCCATCGTGGAAGCCCGTATCGCCGATGTGATAGACCTTGCCCGCAGCGGTTTCGAACACGAAGGCCGCCCAAAGCGCCATGCACCGGTCTCCCATGCCGCGCGCCGACCAGTGATGGCATGGCTCGCAATGCAGGCGCACGTCCGCGCCGATCTCCTGGCTCATCCCCCAATCCATCACGGTCACCCGGGCATCGGAAACAGCGGAGCGGATGATGACGTCATTGCCGAGAGGGGTGACGAACTGCGGCCGGTGGCGTTCCTGAACCGAGCGAAGCGTGACAAGATCAAGATGGTCGTAGTGATTGTGGGTGACCAGCACGACGTCGATTGGCGGCAGGTCGTCCATCCGGATGCCGGGCGGATTGACGCGCCGGGGCCCGGCGAAGGACATGGGGCTGGTGCGCTCGCTCCAGACGGGATCAACGAGGATGTTGAGGCCGCCGAGTTGGAGGAGCAGCGAGGCATGCCCGATCATGGTCACGACTATCCGGTCGCCGGCAACGCGCTCATCCGGAACCGCGGGTGGAAACGGGCTCGGATAGAGCTGCGGCCACGGTTTATTGCCCTTGCCGAGCTTCCAGCGAAGAACGTCGCCCAAACCGGCCGGCTGCTCTCCGCCCGGATTGAAGAAACGGGTTCCGTCGAAATGATCGGAAACGGGACCGGCGTAATAGGGGTTTCCTGCCATGGTGCCTCTTGGCCGGCAGGTGCTTAGCCCATTGCTTCGTCGCTGCCGTGTCCCTTCAGCGTGTATCAGGTATTCCCGGGCGGGCGAAGATGATCCGCCCGCCCGGGATCAGCCGTCAAACCAGGCGCCCGAGGCGGTGGTAGAGGTTGGAATATTTTGCCCAGTCGGGCCTGTCGCCGTTCTGCTGCAGGTATTGGCTGATCGCGGTGCGGATCAGTTCGAAGTCTTCCTGACAGAAGACGGCGCGGGACCGCTGCGGCTCGGCTGACTTGAAGGTCTCTGCCGTCTGCGATGTCTGCTTGGGTTGGTTCAACATAGTGCTCTCCTTTATCGGGTTTGGTCAGGCCGCTTGTTCACGGCTTAAAGCGCGAGGTTGTTCGCGCTCTAAGCCGCGAACTGGTTCACGGCTTAAAGCGCGAGGTTACTCGCGCTCACGCCGCGAACTGGTTCATTGTGTTG
Organism: Hyphomicrobiales bacterium; assembly: GCA_900472675.1. GTDB lineage: Bacteria > Pseudomonadota > Alphaproteobacteria > Rhizobiales > Rhizobiaceae > Neorhizobium. Next base: position 165,148 of record UCJA01000010.1, on the reverse strand, counting down.
TGCTGGCCGCCGGCTTTCAGCGCGGCTTCGCCGGCAAAATACTCCTTGTGGTCGTCGCCGAGATCGGAGCCGGCCATGTTCTGGTGCTTGACGCAGGCAATGCCCTGGCGGATTTCCTGCCGCTGAACCTTGGCGACATAGCCGAGCATGCCCTGGTCTCCGAAATAGTCGCGGGCCAGATTGTCGGTCGACAGCGCCGCCGTGTGGTAGGTCGGCAGGGTGATCAGGTGATGGAAGATCCCCGCGCGGGCGGCCGCGTCGCGCTGGAAGGTGCGGATCCGCTCGTCCGCCTCGATCCCGAGGTCGGTGCCGTCATAATCCACGCTCATCAGCCGTGCCCGGTCGTAAGTCGAGACATCCCGGCCCTCGGCTTGCCAGAGATCGAAAATCTGCTGGCGGAAGTTGAGCGTCCAGTTGAACGAGGGCGAGTTGTTGTAGACGAGCTTGGCACCCGGAACGGCTTCCCGGATGCGGTCGACCATGCCGGCGATCTGCTCGATATGCGGCTTCTCAGTTTCGATCCACAGCAGGTCGGCGCCGTTCTTCAGGGCATGAATGCAATCGAGGACGCAACGGTCCGCACCCGTGCCGGGACGGAACTGGAAGAGGTTCGAGCGCAGACGCTTCGGGCGCATCAGCTTGCCGCCGCGGCTGATGACGATCTCGCCGTCCAGCCGGGTGGGGTCCGCAACCTCCTCGCAATCGAGGAAGGAATTGTAGAGATCGCCGATATCGCCCGCCTCGCGGCTGAAGGCGATCTGCTTGGTGAGGCCGGCGCCGAGCGAATCCGTCCTGGCAACGATGATGCCGTCGTCGATCCCGAGCTCCAGGAAGGCGTAGCGGCAGGCGCGGATCTTGGCGACGAATTCTTCGTGCGGAACAGTGACCTTGCCGTCCTGGTGGCCGCACTGCTTCTCGTCCGAGACCTGGTTTTCGATCTGCAGAGCGCAGGCGCCCGCCTCGATCATCTTCCGGGCCAGCAGATAGGTCGCCTCGGCATTGCCGAAGCCTGCATCGATATCGGCAATGACGGGAACGACATGCGTCTGGTAACCGTCGATCGCCTGGATCAACTGCTCCTCGCGGATCCGATCGCCGGCAGCCCGGGCCGTGTCCAGGTCGCGAAACAGCATGCCGAGTTCGCGGGCATCGGCCTGGCGCAGGAAGGTGTAGAGCTCCTCGATCAGGGCCGGAACGCTGGTCTTTTCGTGCATGGACTGGTCCGGCAGCGGGCCGAACTCAGAGCGCAGGGCAGCGACCATCCAGCCCGACAGATAGAGGTAGCGCCGCTCGGTGGTGCCGAAGTGCTTCTTAATCGCGATCATCTTCTGCTGACCGATGAAGCCATGCCAGCAGCCGAGCGACTGCGTGTACTTGGAAGGGTCGGCATCATAGGCGGCCATGTCGCGGCGCATGATGCCGGCCGTGTAGCGGGCGATGTCGAGCCCGGTCTGGAACCGGTTCTGCAGGCGCATGCGGGCGGCGGCCTCGGCACTGATGCCGCTCCAGTTCTCGTTTTCGCCGATCGTGCCGGTGAGGTCTCTTATGCTATCCTTGTAGTGCATCTGTCTCTTCCTCCGTGAGCGATGTCTTGTGGTTACGCCTGCGAAGGCCGGGTCGCGAGAGCGCCCGGTGTGCACTTGTCAAACTTTACAACAGATGCTTGTAATGTTGTGTGGGATGTGGAGGACGTCTTGGCGGAGAGGGCAACGTATCTGGGGCCGCGGATCCGGCGGCTGCGCCGTGACCTGGGGCTGACGCAGGCCGACATGGCGTCGGATCTCGAGATCTCGCCATCCTATGTGGCGCTGATCGAGCGCAACCAGCGCCCGGTCACGGCCGAAATTCTCCTGCGTCTCGCCAGGGCCTACAAGATCGACCTCTCAACCTTCCATGAAGGCGTGGGCCCGGACATGGCGGCACGGGTCCAGGCGGTCCTACGCGATCCCCTTTTGGCCGACATCGAGTTCGGAGCGCTTGAGGTTGCCGATATCGCCCACAGCTTCCCCGGTTTTGCGGAAGCCCTGCTGCGGCTCCACACCGCCTACAAGGAAGAGCAGTTTGCGCTGGCCGACCGCCGGCAGGACCTCGACCAGGACGGCACGCCATCGGCCGGCGACCCGGTTGCCGCAATCCGCAGTTTTCTGGCCGCGCGCCGCAACTGCTTTCCTGTGCTCGATGCGGCATCGGAACGGCTTGCCGCCCGGATTACCGAAGGGGGAGGGCTGGTCGCCTATCTCCGGCAGCATCATTCCTTAAGGATGCGTCGAATGCCGGCGGACGTCATGGCCGGCTCGGTGCGGCGGCTGGACTGGCACCGCAAGGACCTGCTGCTCGACGAGACGCTCGATATCGAAGCCCAGAACTTTCAGATGGCACAGCAGCTCGCCTATCTGGAGTTTGCCGACCAGATCGACACGGCCGTCGAGGAGGGAAAGTTCGAAAACGACAATGCCCGCCGGCTGGCCCACCGCAGCCTGGCGGCCTATTGCGCTGCCGCCGTGCTGATGCCCTATGCCGCCTTTGCCAAGGCGGTCGAAACCACCCGCTACGATATCGAACGGCTGGCCCGGCAATTCGGCACCAGCTTCGAGCAGACCGCTCATAGGCTGACGACGCTGCAAAAACCGGGGCAGGAGCGGGTGCCGTTCTTCTTCATCCGCGTCGATACCGCCGGCAATGTCTCGAAGCGACTGAACAGCGGCACCTTTCCCTTCGCGCGGCACGGCGGCGGCTGTCCGCTCTGGACCGTCCACCAGGTCTTCAAGACCCCGGGACAGGTGGTGACCCAGTGGCTGGAGCTGCCCGAGGGACAGCGTTATTTCTCGATCGCCCGGACCGTACATTCAGGCGGTGGGGCATTTGGAGCGCCGGGGGTGGAACGGGCGATCGCCCTCGTCTGTGAAGCCGACCAGGCGTACCGGCTGGTCTATACCCGAGCCCATCCGCCGGCCAAGGCAGAGGCTGCGACACCGATCGGGATCGCCTGCCGCATCTGCCACCGTGTCGCCTGCACGGCCCGCTCCGAACCGCCGATCGGCCGTCAGTTGCTGCCGGACAACTACCGGCGCACGGAGGCGCCCTTCGGCTTTTCGGACGCCTAGAGCGTTTCAGGGCTAAATGGAATCGTTCTGCCGGAGGGATTTTTCGTCAGGATCGAGGCTTTTGGCGATGGGCATACCTCACGGTACGGCCGAGACGAAAGCCGAAGATAATGGCGGAAAAGCACCCGGCCCTTCGGGTTGGCTCATGCGAGTCATCTGCCACGTCGAGCGGCTTGGCCGTATGCTCAAGCTACGACACGCGCCGCTCTCCTTGCATCTGTTCCCACGTGAGCCAACAGAACTGGTTCCATTTAATCCTGAAGCGCTCTAAGGCACCGGCGACATCAGCGCCGCGTGACCATATAGGCCGGCACCTGCTCCTCGAAGAACCTGGAGAAGGTGGCGATGCGCGGCGGCAGCGCCTGATAGGGCGGATAGTAGAGCGTCAGCCACAGGTCCGGCGGCGACCAGGCCTTGAGGACATGAACGAGCCTGCCGGTCTCCAGGTGTTCGGCCACATGGAACTCCGGCAGCATGGCGACCCCCAGCCCACTGGCTGCCATGTCGGCCAGCACTTCGCCGCTGTTGGCGCTGAACGAGCGGCCGGCTGGAATGGTCACGGTCGATCCGCCGTCGGACAGGGCCCAGGTCTCGCGCCGGCTCTCGCCGCTATAGGCCAGGCAATCATCTGGAGACAGCGCGCTCGGATGCTCCATCTGCACGAAGCGGGTAGCGGGTGCAGCGACGAGGATGCGATGCACCACGCAGATCTTGCGCCAGATCGTGGACTTGTCGGATGGCGCCGCCGAGATCCGGATCGCCAGGTCATAGTCATCGTCCATGATGTCGACCAGGCCATCCGTGAGGGAGATTTCAAAGCACATTTTGGGAAAGAGCGCGAGGAAGTCCGACAGGATCGGCGGCAGCAGCGTCTTGCCAAGCCACGTCGGCGCGCTGATCCGCAGCCGCCCCTGATCAGCCTTGTGGGCATTCCTGAGGTCACGCCGGGCGTTGTCCAACGCGGCCACCGCCGGCTGGACCTGGGCGGCAAAGATCGCGCCGTCGGTGGTCAGCGAGACCTGCCGCGTGGTGCGCACGAACAGTTGCACGCCAAGATCCGTCTCCAGCGCCGCAATCGCCCGCGTCACCGCCGCCGGCGTCATGTCCAGCTCCCGTGCCACCTGCGCGAAATTCCGCTTCTCGGCTGCCAGCAAGAAGGTCTTGAGGACCCTGTGATCGTTCATGTGCGGTCCTCACCTCGCGCAATGTGCCGCCGATACCCCTAGATCCGGGTGGTTGACAGGGGATCCGGATACACCCGAACTTGAACAATCGCAGCAGCATCCGATTATTGCAGTTTTAGCAATTAAATCGACACTATTCATGCAATTGCGGGAAGGCAAGCCTGAGGGCAATATCCCCTCACCGAACAGCACTGCCCGGAACCAAGGTACCGCCACACGGACGTTACCAAGCACGTTCACAGTTCTGCCGAAACCTCTGACAGCAACCTCAACAAAGGAAACAAGACCATGGGCTTTATCACCACCACGGACGGCGTCGAGATTTTCTTCAAGGACTGGGGTCCGAAGGACGCACAGCCGATCGTCTTCCATCATGGCTGGCCGCTGTCGTCGGACGACTGGGATGCCCAGATGCTGTTCTTCGTTTCCAAGGGCTTCCGGGTCGTCGCTCATGACCGCAGGGGCCACGGCCGCTCGGCGCAGGTCTCCGAAGGCCACGACATGGACCACTATGCCGCTGATGCCTTCGCGGTTGCCGAAGCGCTCGACCTGAAGAATGCCGTCCATATCGGCCACTCGACCGGGGGCGGCGAAGTTGCCCGCTATGTTGCCAAGCATGGCGAACCATCCGGCCGCGTCGCCAAGGCAGTGCTTGTTTCCGCCGTTCCGCCGCTGATGCTGAAGACCGATGCCAACCCGGAAGGCCTGCCGCTCGAAGTCTTCGACGGTTTCCGGTCGGCACTTGCCGCCAACCGCGCGCAGTTCTTCCGCGATGTTCCGGCCGGGCCCTTCTACGGCTTCAACCGCGACGGCGCGACCGTGCATGAAGGTGTCATCCAGAATTGGTGGCGTCAGGGCATGATGGGCAGCGCCAAGGCGCATTACGACGGCGTCAAGGCCTTCTCGGAAACCGACCAGACGGAAGACCTGAAGGCTATCAGCGTTCCGACGCTGGTTCTGCATGGCGAGGACGACCAGATCGTGCCGATCGCCGATGCGGCCATGAAGGCCATCAAGCTGCTGAAAAACGGTACGCTGAAGACCTATCCGGGCTTCTCGCACGGCATGCTGACCGTCAACGCCGACGTGCTGAACGCCGACCTGCTGGCCTTTATTCAGGCCTAACGCAGCGAAACAAAAGGGCGGCGGGGCAAATGCCCTGCCGCTTTTTTCATAACCTCAAAGGCCGTGCGTCCCGTCGTAGCCGTTGACTGCCGGGGCCTGCCAGCCATCCGGCATCCGGGCGGGCCTGTAGATTTCCACGACCATCGGGTGGCAAGCGGCCGTATCGGAGGAATGCTCGGACGAACAATCGCCGCCAGGGCAGGCGGACATGCAGCCGAGCAGGTCGATCTCGGCGAAGAACTCCAGATAGTCACCCGGCCGCACCGGGCTCGCCTTCATGAAATACTGGCCCGTATCACGGCTGAAGCCGGTGCACATGAAGACGTTCAGCACATCATGGATATAGGTTTCCGCTTCCCGCAGCGGCATGCCGGTTGCCTCGGAAAAGGCGCGGGTGAGATTTGAATGGCAGCAGTGGTGGTACTGGCCGCCGTGGCTGAGCAGGTTGTGGGTATAGGGGTCGCAACGGGTGCCGATGACGTCATGTACGGCGCCGCCGAAAGCGTCGAACCCGTACCAGTCCAGCGTATCATGGGTGATGGTGGCGATCGGCCGAAGATAGGGGAAGTTCGAGAACAGCTGATCCCCGGCTCCGACATGGGTGCCGTTCAGCGCGCGGGTCTTGCCCGTATAAAGCCTCTCCTTCAGGTCATGCGCATTGAACAGGTTGAGATCGCCCACCTGCGGTCCTTCGCTGCAGAGAATCCGGCAGAAATGGCCCTGCGGCACGCTCCATGTCGCGGCTTCGCGGGCCGGAACGACGACTGTTTCCACCCGTTCGAGGCCATCCCTCAGCGCCCGGTAGGCGGCAAGGTCCGGGCGCGGCAGGTCTTCCACCGGATAACAAACGACCGGCGCGACTGCCTTGCGGGCTTCGGCATCGGCGGGGGCCGTGGTCATGGCTTGCGGCTTCATGGCGATCTCTCTGCTTTCCTCATCGGCACTTCCTAACAGGGCCGGCGCCCTAGCGCTCTAGCTCTGGCGGCATCGGATGTCGAGCAAGCGAAACTGCTGGTGATTTGCGCGGCCTCTTGTCTTTGATGTCGCGCGTGGCAATCTGCCGCCCGAGCCGATCCGGAGAATGATCCATTGAACCAGGTGTTTCTGCAACGCGCCGCACTTTCCCGGCCTGATGTCACGGGTGAAGACGCTGCCACGCTTCTGGCGGACCACTTCGGGCTGAGCGGCCCGATCACGGAGCTCGGCAGCCAGCAGGATCGCAACTACCGGGTCGACGCGCCGCAGGGCCGTTTCGTGCTGAAGATCTGCCGCGCCGACTATGCCCCGATCGAGCTTGAAGCCCAGAATGCGGCACTCGCACATCTGGCCACCAAGCAGGATGCGCCGACAGTTCCGCGGGTGCTTCCCTCACGGCTTGGTCTCGAGATCGTTCCGGTGCGTCTGCGCGGGGAGAATTATCAGCTCCGCCTGCTGGATTTCATCGATGGCGAGCAGTTGACGCGCCGCAAGCACCTGCCGGCGATCACCGTGTCGGCGCTCGGTTCGCTGGGCGGCCGGCTTGCCGCGGCGCTGTCGGATTTCCAGCATCCGGGCCTTGCCCGCGATCTCCAGTGGGACCTTCGCCGGGCCCAGCCGGTCGTGCATCACCTGCTGGAAGCGGTGAAGGATCCGCAGCAGAAGACCCGCATCGCCGCGGCGGTGGATGAGGCCGTGCAGCGGCTGGAACCCTTGCGCCCGGCCTTGCGGCTGCAGGCGATCCACCACGACGTCACCGACGACAATGTGGTGAGCCGGGTGAATGACCACGGACAGTTGCTGCCGTTCGGGGTGATCGATTTTGGCGATATCGTGCACGGCTGGCTGGTGGCCGACCTTGCGGTGACCTGCGCCTCGATGCTGCATCATGCGGACGGCGATCCCTTTGCGATCCTGCCGGCGGTCAACGCCTTCCACTCTCAATGCCCGCTGACCCGGCAGGAGCTGCTGGCGCTCTGGCCACTCATCCTTGCCCGGGCCGCGGTGCTGGTCGCCAGCAGCGAACAGCAGCTCGCGCTCGATCCGGACAATGCCTACATCCGCGCCAACATCGACCATGAACGCCTGATCCTCGACGTCGCCCTCTCGGTACCGGCGGCGGTCATGGACATTGCCATTGCGCGGAGCGTCGGCATGGACGAGTCGGCAAGGACACCCATCACCGGCGGCCCGCTGTTGCCGGGACTGGATCCCTCCAGCATCGCCGTGGTCGCGCTCGACTCGCAAAGCGCCCTGTTCGACGGCGGGCCGCTACCTGGACCGGATCGGGAAGACATTCTTCTTGAAGCGGCAGCCGCGAGCGGCGCCGTCGTCGCCACACGCTACGGCGAATACCGCCTGACACGCACCGTCTCTCCCTCGTCGCAACCGCCGGAGAGCCTTGCGCTGTTCGTGGATCTGCTTCTGGAAGAGGAGAGCACGGTCGCCGCACCTTTCGACGGCGTGGTGGAAGTGTCGGACGGGAAGTTGCGCCTGATCGGGGAGGGTGTCACCCTTCACCTCTCCGGCATCGACGCCAGGACCTCATTAGGAGGTGCGGTCCTCCGAGGCGACATCCTGGGGTCTGCTGGGTCCAAGGCGGGAACGCAGGACGCCGGGGCGAGCCTGCGGGTGCAGCTCTGCCGCGACCCGACCCTGTCGCCGCCGCCGTTCGTCCGCCCCGATCATGCCGACGCCTGGACCGTGCTTTGCCCCTCGCCGAAAACCCTGCTGGGCTTCGACTGCGACGCGCCGGCTCTTCAGAGCACGTCGCTGTTTAAGCGACGGCAGGCGCATTTCGCCCGGCCGCAAAAGAACTACTACGCCAACCCGCCGCAGATCGAACGCGGCTTTCGCGAATATCTGGTGGATGTTGAGGGACGCACCTATCTCGACATGGTCAACAATGTCGCGATCCTCGGCCACGGGCATCCGCGGCTTGCCGATGCGGTGCATCGCCAGTGGCTGAGGCTCAACACCAATTCGCGCTTCCACTACGCCGCCGTGGCGGAGTTTTCCGAACGCCTGGCGGGGCTGGCACCAGAGGGGCTGGACACGGTGTTCCTGGTCAACAGCGGCTCGGAAGCCAACGATCTGGCGCTTCGTCTCGCCTGGGCCGCCAGCGGCGCACGCAACATGCTCTGCCTGCTCGAAGGCTACCACGGCTGGTCAGTCGCCAGCGACGCGGTCTCCACTTCGATCGCCGACAATCCGCAAGCGCTGACAACGCGGCCGGACTGGGTCCACGCCGTCATGTCGCCCAATACCTATCGCGGCCCGTTCCGGGGACCGGGCTCGACCGGCGACTATGTCGCGGAAGTCTCAAAGGTGCTGGAGGATCTGGATCGGGCAGGGCAGGGGCTCGCCGGCTTCATCTGTGAATGCGTCTATGGCAACGCCGGCGGCATTCCGCTGCCACCGGGATATCTGCAGCAGGTCTACGCCCTGGTGCGGGCCCGCGGCGGGGTCTGCATCGCCGATGAGGTGCAAGTGGGGTTCGGACGGCTCGGCCATCATTTCTGGGGCTTCGAAGAGCAGCAGGTCGTGCCGGATATCATCACGGTCGCCAAGGGCATGGGCAACGGACATCCACTCGGCGCTGTCATCACCACAAGGGCAATTGCCGACGCGCTGGAAAAGGAAGGCTACTTCTTCTCCTCCGCCGGCGGCAGCCCGGTCAGCTGCGTGGTCGGCATGACCGTGCTCGACATCATGCGCGACGAGGGGCTGCAGGAGAATGCGCGCCTCGTGGGTGATCATCTGAAGCGGCGGCTGGAATCGCTCGGGCAGCGGTTCCCGCTGGTCGGCGCCGTGCACGGCAAGGGGCTCTATCTCGGGTTGGAATTCGTGCGGGATCGGGAGACGCTCGCGCCGGCTACGGGTGAAACGGCCGCCATTTGCGACCGGCTTCTGGAGCTCGGCGTGATCATGCAGCCGACCGGCGATTATCTCAACGTCCTGAAGATCAAGCCGCCGCTCTGCCTTTCGCTCGAAGGGGCGGATTTCTTTGCAGACATGCTGGAGCGGGTGCTTTCCGAGGGCTGGTAAGGGCTGGAGGAGAGGGGCGATGGCCGGTTGAACTCTGCAGCCGGATCAGATTAGCTGGCGCTCCCGCCCCCCTCGCACCGACGAGACACCTCCCATGACCCAGGCCGAGACCATCATTCTTAACGCCCGCGTGCTGACGCTCGACGAGGACAACCCGCGCGCCGAGGCCGTGTCGCTGGCCGATGGCCGCATTCTTGCCGTAGGTACTCGGGCAGAGATCGAGGCGCTCAAGGGGGAGGGCACGCAGGTCATCGATGCACGGGGCGGTACGGTGCTGCCGGGCTTTTCCGAAAACCACATGCACCTGTTTTCCGGCGCAGCCGAACTGGATCATCTCCAGCTCGCCGGTGTTGCGGGCCTCACCGCGCTGACGGCCGCCATCAAGGCCTATGCCGCCGACAGAGCGCAGGAGAAGGTGCTGTTCGGTCAGGGCGCCGACTACACCATCCTCGGGCCGCAGGAACGCCTGACCCGCCACCACCTGGACGCCGTGCTGCCGGACCAGCCGCTGGTGCTGTTTGCGCCCGATCACCACACCGCCTGGGCCAATACCTGCGCCCTGGAGCTGGTGGATCTGCTGCAGGGCGCAGAGCTTGGGCCCGGGAACGAGGTTGTGATGGGCGCGGATGGCCTGGCGACCGGCGAGCTGCGGGAAATGGAAGCCTTCAGCCCGCTGCAGAAGGCTGGCGGTTTCGACCGCTACCGGCTCGGGCTCTCAACCGGCGGCGAGCCGGATCCCTATCCGGACCAGACGGAATGGGAGACGGACATCGCCGTCATGCGGCGCGGCCTCGATTACTGCGCCCGGCATGGCATCACCACCATCCAGAACATGGACGGCAACCTCTACCAGCTGGAACTGCTGGCGGAGATCGAAAAGCGGGACGGCTATCTCCCGTGCCGGGTCACCATCCCCTTCCACTTCAAGAACTTCATGTCGCTCGACATGCTGGAGAAGGCATCCGATCTCGCGCGCCGCTTTACCGGTAACTGGCTCTCATTGGGCGTGGTCAAGGTCTTCTACGACGGCGTGCTGGACAGCTGGACGGCGGTGATGGTGGAGCCCTATGCGGACAAGCCCGGCGACTGCGGCGAAGGCCTGTTTACGCCGGAGCGCTTCCGCGAGGTGGCGATCGAAGCGGACCGCCGCGGTCTGCAGATTGCCGTCCATGCGATCGGCGACGGTGCGGTGCGCGCCGTTCTCGACGGCTACGAGGCGGCGCAGCAAACCAACGGCCGGCGCGACAGCCGCCACCGCATCGAGCATATCGAAGTGGTCCACCCAGGCGACATCCCCCGGTTTGCAGCGCTCGGCGTCACCGCCTCCATGCAGCCGCCGCATCCGCCCGGCTGCGCCGGCGTGCCGCTGGAGCCGACCGTCTCGCGCATCGGCCGCGAGAGATGGCCGCTCAGCTACGCCTGGCGCACGTTGAAGGATGCCGGCGCGCATATCTGCTTTGCCTCCGACTGGCCGGTCTCGCCGATCGATCCTCTGATCGGCATCGAAGCCGCCGTCACGCGCACGCGCTGGGCCGACACGGACCCCGACCAGTCCTTCTCGCTGATGGAGGCGCTGTCGGCCTATTGCGTCGAGGGCGCCCGCGCGGAATTCCGCGAAGGCGACAAGGGCAGGCTCAGGGCGGGCAATTTTGCGGATCTCGTCATCCTCGATGGGGACATTGAAGGGGTAGCACCTGAGGCCCTGCACAGCCTCGGCGTGCGCAACACGATCTGCGGCGGCCGCGTGACCTTCAGTTCAGAAAAAATCGACCGACCCGAATAGAAACATATTGTTAATCTGCGGACGCTGTGATCACCTGTCGAAAAGCCGAAAAGGCAGGGAACAGCAGCTTCATTGCAACGGTGAGTGTGCCGCATATGGCGGAATCGAATGCGGTGGAAATCCGCGACGTCGTGAAAGTCTTCGGGTTCGGCGAATTTGCCTTTTCGGCCGTCGACCATGCATCCATCGCAATCCGGAAGAACGAGTTCTTCACCCTGCTCGGACCGTCCGGATGCGGAAAAACCACGCTCCTGCGCCTGATTGCGGGCTTCGAGTTCCCGACCTCCGGAGAGATCATCCTCAACGGTGAAGACATCGGCACGATGCCGCCGTTCAAGCGGCCGATCAACACGGTGTTCCAGAGCTATGCGCTCTTCCCGCACATGACCGTGGCGGAGAATATCGGCTTCGGCCTCACCATGCTCGGCCGGCCGAAACAGGAGGTCCGAGACCGGGTGGCGGCCATGCTGAAGCTGGTGCGCATGGAAAATCTTGCCGGGCGAAGGACTAGCCAGATCTCCGGCGGGCAGCAGCAGCGCGTGGCGCTGGCACGGGCCCTTGCCCCGCAGCCAAAGGTGCTTCTGCTCGACGAGCCGCTGTCGGCGCTGGACTACAAGCTGCGCAAGGACATGCAGATCGAACTGAAGCGCCTTCAGGGCGAGACCGGCATCACCTTCATCTTCGTCACCCATGACCAGGAGGAGGCGCTGACCATGTCGGACCGGATCGCGGTGATGTCGGCCGGCAAGATCCTCCAAGTCGATAGCCCACGCGCCATCTACGACGCGCCGGCGGACCGTTTTGTGGCAGATTTCATCGGCGAAACGAATTTCTTAAGCGGGCGGATCGGCAGCGTGACCGACGGGATCGCCCACGTGGACACCGCCATGGCCGGCCGGATCTCCGCAACCCTGCCTCGGGATTTCGTCGCAGAAGGCGACGTTACAGTCGTCTTGCGACCGGAACACGCCGCACTTTGCGATGCCGATGATCCTGCAGCGTGCCAGACGACCGGAACACTCGAGAACATAGTCTATTTCGGCACCGATACGCACTACCATGTGCGGCTCGGGGATGGGGAGACGCAGTTCATGCTGCGTGAGCAGAACAAGCCACTGCAAAGACAACGGTTCTCCGTCGGCGACAGGGTCGGCATCCTGTTCGAACCCAATGCCGCCAGGGTGCTGAGGAACTGAGATGACCCAGCCAGGGACGATCGAAGCCGAACGAAGCCGGGACATTCGAAAACGGTGGCTGCTTTCGCTTCCGGCGCTGCTGATTGTGCTCCTTGCCGCCACCGGTCCGCTGCTGATCGTGCTGCTCTACTCGTTTCTCACGCCCGGACCCTATGGCGACGTGCTGTGGAAGCCCTCGCCGGACGGCTGGATCGGCGTCTTCCTGGAACGGGACATCTTCACCGAAACGCTTTCCCTCGCCGACGCGCACGTCTCCATCTTCGTTCGCTCGGTGCTGCTGTCGCTGGCGACGACGCTCGTGACGCTGCTGTTCGGCTTTCCTACCGCCTACTTCATTGCCACCCGGCCGGAGCGAACGCGCGAGCTATGGCTGCTGCTGATCACCATTCCGTTCTGGACCAATCTTCTCATCCGCACCTTCGCCGTGCTGCAGATCATCCGCAACGAGGGCCTGATCAACACGCTGCTCATGAAGTTCGGGCTGATCGAACGGCCGATCCAGATGCTGTTTACCGACGGCGCCATCCTGACCGGCATGGTCTATGTCTACCTGCCGCTGATGGTGCTGCCGGTCTATGCCAACCTGGAAAAGCTCGATTTCCGGCTGGTGGAAGCCGCCTACGATCTCTACGCCACGCCTTTCCGCGTGCTGACGAAAATCATCATTCCACTCGCCAAGCCCGGGCTGATCGCAGGCTCTATCCTGGTCTTCATTCCCGCGCTTGGCGCCTATGTGACGCCGAGCATTCTCGGCGGTGGCAAGAACCTGATGCTTGGCAACCTGATCGAGCTGCAGTTCGGGCAGGGGCGCAACTGGCCGCTCGGCTCGGCACTGTCGATCACGCTGATGCTGATCGTGACGGTGGCGCTGCTTGTCTACGTCCGCAACGTCGGTTCGCAGGAGAAGCGGCATGGCTAGACGGTTCTCCGTACAGCGCCAGACGGGCTTTGCGACGATCGCGATCATCTGCTTCTTCGCGCTCTACCTGCCGATCGTGGTGCTGGTCTTCTACGCCTTCAACTCGGCCGACTCGCTCTCCTCCTTCCAGGGGCTTTCGCTCCGCTGGTTTGCCCGAGCCTTCGAAAACCGGCAGGTGATCGACGCTTCAATCCGCTCACTGCAGATCGCCGGCGTTGCCGCGACCGCTGCAACGATCGCCGCGACCATGGCAGCAATTGCCACGACGCGCACCGAGCCCTACCGCGGACTGACGCTGAAATACGCTTTCATCAACCAGCCGCTGATGGTGCCGGAAATCGTCACTGCGGTGGCCCTGCTCATCTTCTTTGCCCGCATCAAGATCTGGACCGGCTACAACGGGCTTGGCTACCTGATCGCCGCGCACACGGCCTTTTGCGTTCCCTTCGCCTATCTGCCGATCCGGGCGAGGCTCGAGAACATGGACAGCACGCTGGAGAAGGCCGCGGCCGATCTCTACGCGACGCCCTGGAACGCCTTCCGCTACGTGACCCTGCCGCTGCTCTGGCCGGGGATCCTGGCCGGCTTCATGCTGGCTTTCGTGATTTCGCTCGACGACGTCGTGATCACAGAGTTCGTCAAGTCGGCCGGCCAGGACACCTTGCCAACCTACATGCTTGGCCAGATCCGCCGCACCATCACCCCGGAAATGAATGCTATTTCGGCGCTTTTCCTTCTCCTGTCGATCTGCGTCGTCATCGTCTTCTTCGTCGTGAACCGAAAACGTGTCTGATAACAAGGAAGGGAACAGAACCATGAAACGGATTCTTGCAGGCCTGGCCGTGACGACCGCGGTGCTTGCCTACGCCGGCCTCGCGCAGGCGGCGGGTGAACTCAACATCTACAACTGGGGCAATTACACCAGTCCCGACATGATCAAGAAGTTCGAGGACACCTACAAGGTCAAGGTGACCATCACCGACTACGACAGCAATGACACGGCACTCGCCAAGGTCCGCCAGGGCGGATCCGGCTTCGACATGGTGGTTCCGTCGCAGAACTACATCCCGATCTGGATTTCCGAAGGACTGCTGCTCGAGAGCGATCCGGGCAAGATGGAGAACTTCAAGAACGTCGCCAAGGAATGGGCCGATCCGGAGTTCGACAAGGGTCGCAAGTACACGGTTCCATGGGCCATGGGCACGGTCGGCACCGTCGTCAACTCGGACGTCTACAAGGGTGACATCAACACCTGGGCCATTGTCTTCGACACGCCGGCGGAGCTGAAGGGCAAGGTCAACGTCGTGCCGGAGATGAATGACGTGATTGATGCGGCCGTTCTTTATAACGGCGGCACGAAATGTACCGGTGACCTCACCATCCTCAAGAAGGTTCGCGACACGCTGGTCAAGGCCAAGCCCAATTGGGTGGCGATGGAATACGGCACGATCGAGAAGATGCTCTCGGGCGATTTTGCCGCCTCCAGCGACTGGAACGGCTCGGCACTGCGCCAGCGCCTGAAGAACCCGGCGATCCACTACGGCTATCCGAAGGAAGGCTTCGTGTTCTGGAGCGACAATCTTGCCGTCCTCAAGGACGCCAAGAACGTCGAAAACGCCAAGCTCTTCCAGAACTTCATGATGGATCCGGAAAATGCCGGCATGAATTCGGGCTTCCACCGCTACGCCAACGGCATTGCCGGATCCGACAAGTTCATGCCCGCCGACATGAAGGGCGCGCCCGAAATCGACGTTCCCGCTCAGTTCGCCTCCGTCGGTGTGCCGTCCATGACCTGCCCGCCGCAGGTACAGGAACTCTACACCAAGATCTGGACCGAGCTGCAGAAGTAGCGCCCACACCAGTCATCGCATCCCGCCTTCGCGGCGGGATGCGACCCAACGCATGCCATGCCGACGGATGCCACCCATGAAAACCGTATTCTCTCCCCGCCACCGCGGCCACGCCGAGCAGTTGGAACTGGTCGCCGGTGCCATCGTGCCGGGCTTCGAACTCGTCTCGCGTGCCGAATATGTGTCGGCTGAGATTCAGGCGGTCGGGCTGGGGCCCATCCTGCCGCCCGACGAACATGATCTGTCGACCGCCGCCCGCGTCCATCGCGCCGACTACCTCGATTTCCTGCCGACCATCTGGGACCGCTGGACTGCGGAGGGCCGCAGCGGAACGGCACTTCCGTTTACCTGGCCGACCCGCGGTCTGCGCGGCGACGTTCCGCCGGAGTTCATCGACGGGCTGCTCGGCTACTATTCCTTCGACGCCGGCTGCGGCATCGTCGAAGGCTCCTGGGATGCGATCAAATCCTCCCACGACGTGGCGCTCACGGCGGCGGGCCTCCTGCAGGGCGGCGAACGCGCCGCCTTTGCGCTGTGCCGTCCGCCCGGCCACCATGCCGGCGCCGGGTTCATGGGCGGCTACTGCTACATCAACAATGCCGCCGTCGCCTCACAGTGGTTGCGCGACAACGGAGCCAAACGGGTGTCGATCCTCGACGTGGATTACCATCACGGCAACGGAACGCAGGACATCTTCTATGCGCGGTCCGATGTGCAGGTCATCAACCTGCATGCGGATCCGCTGCAGGAATATCCTTACTTTCTCGGCCATGCGGACGAGCGCGGCACCGGCGAGGGCGACGGCTTCAACCTCAACTACCCGATGCGCTTCGGCACTGACTGGGACCGCTGGAGCCAGTCGCTCGAGCACGCCTGCAGGGAACTGACGGCCTACGCGCCCGACGTCGTGGTGGTGTCGCTCGGCGTCGATACCTTCGAAAAGGACCCGATCAGCAGGTTCAAGCTGACCACGCAGGACTTCCCGAAGATCGGCAAACGTATCGCAGCCCTCGGTCTGCCCACCCTCTTCGTGATGGAAGGCGGCTATGCGGTGGCGGAAATCGGCACCAATGCCGTCGGCGTTCTCACCGGCTTCGAGGGCGCCTGAAGCGCCGAACCGACTTTCTTCCTCTGACTCAGGAGGCTTTCTGGGACCGCTGATTAACGAAATGCCGCCAGCCGCCGTGGCTGGTGATGTCCTCCGCCCCCTGAAGGGCCACGGGTTCGGCGAGGAAGCCCTTGGCCGAGGTTCCGTCCGAGAGCATCACCGTGCCGATGCCAAGCGGCGCCGGAATGGCGGCAACGAAAGTCCCGAAGGCGGCGGCTGACAGGGTCCAGACCTCGACCTCGATCTCTCCACCTTCGCCTTGCTCGACCCGGAGCATGCCCGGCTTGGGTGGAACGGTACCGGCCAGCGCATAGAGCCGGTAGTCGGACGAGGTCCGTGCGACCCGGGAGAACCGGCCATCGAGGCTGGTGAGCTGGTGGTTGAGCGGCATGCCGGACAGATGCGCGCCGACCACCACGAGCTCGATCATGGGGTCGGTATCGACTGTGGCTGGCGAAGCGGTGATTTTCTCGGGTTGCGGCCAGCCGGTCGCGCCGAGCGTGAGGCCGCTTGCGCGGTGTAGATCGCGGGCGAGGGTGGCCACAAAACCGTCGCGTCCTGCCGTCGCGAGCAGAGTGACGCTCGCCGGCAATCCATCGGAACGGGTTCCGGTCGGCACCGCGATGCCGCACATATCGAGCAGGTTGACGAAATTCGTATAGGTGCCGAGGCGGGAGTTTTCGCGGATCGGTTCGGCCTCAAGATCGGCCACCGTGTAGTGGCGCGGGGCGGTCGGCACGCAGAACAGATCAACCAAGGCGATGACGGGCTCAAGCGTCTTCTTCAGTGCCTGCAGGGCATAGAGCCCCTTGAAGGCGTCGGCGGCGGAGAGGGACTTCGCACCACCGTAGATCTTGCGGGTCACCGGATGAAAGCTCTCTTCCTTGCTGTCGAAGAAATCCTGCACGGCGGCATAGCGCTCTGCCACCCAGGCACCCTCGTAGAGCAGGTCGGCGGTTTTGTAGAAATCGGCGAAGGGGATCTCGACCAGCCTGTGACCAAGTTTCGTCAGCAGCGACAGCGCGTCGGCATAGGCGGCTTCCATGGCCGCATCGCCGTAGAACCGGAGATCGGCCTTGGCCGGCACGCCGATCGTCAGCACGGCCGGCAGAGACCCGAAGCCGGTTGCCGGAACGGTTTTCGAATAGGCGTCGCTCTCGTCCGGTTTCGCGACGACGGAAAACACCCGCCAGGCGTCGTCCACCGTCAGTGCGAAGATCGAGACGCAATCGAGCGTGAGGCAGGCCGGAATGACGCCGGTGGTGGACAGCGCACCGACGCTCGGCTTCAGGCCGACGATATTGTTGAGGCCGGCCGGAATCCGGCCGGAGCCGGCGGTATCGGTGCCAAGCGCGAAGGAAACGATCCCTTGAGCGGTGGCGGCTGCCGAGCCGGACGACGAGCCGCCGGGCACAAGCGTCGGATCCATGGCGTTCTTCGGGACCGGGTAGGGCGAGCGAACGCCCACCAGGCCCGTCGCAAACTGATCGAGATTGGTCTTGCCGATGACGATGGCACCGGCGTCCCGCAGCAGGCGCACGACGGTCGCATCTTCTTGCGGCATGTAGGTGTAATCCGGGCAGGCCGCCGTGGTCGGCATGCCGGCGACGTCGATGTTGTCCTTCACCGCAAAGGGAATGCCCCAGAGCGGCTTTTGCGGATCGAAGGATCCGAGCTTGCCCGCCTGCTCCAGAATGGCGTCTCTGGACGGCAGGTGGATGAAGATGCCGGGATCGCCCACCGCGGCGATGCGGGCAAATACCGCTCCAATGATTTCCGCGACGCTGCCGCCTTTCGCGTAGAATGCGTGCAGAGACGCAATGTCGAATGCCGGCGTCTCTTCGGCGAAGTCTTTCGTCATGCCATTTCCTCTTCAAGGATCGTCACCGGCCGATCCCACTGGATCAGCACGACGCATCCGGTATCGCTCCAGACCGAGTGCTCGGTGCCGGGCGCATTGACGACATAGCTGCCGCGCCCGTAGTCGCCCGCCTCGTCGGACTGCACGCCCTCCAGCACAAGGATGGTCTCGAGCCCCTCATGCCGATGGCGGGGCACGCCGGCGCCCGCCTCGTATTTCAGCAGTGCCACGCCCGGCTGGTCGCCCTCGAAGGGTCGGATCCAGTGGATCGTGACCTCCTCTCGGAAGGGAGAAAATTCCAGGTCCTTCCAGCCGCCAAGGGTCAGAAGCTCGCGGGTCGTTTCAGGCATGGGCTAACCCCTCCAGTATGTCGTCCACATGCGCCGTCCAGCCGACGATAGCGCCCTGGGCGCGGATCATGGCGATGGCGGCAGCCTTGAATTCCGGAAAATAGCTTTCGGTCGCCTCTTCGGCGAGCAGGCACTCGTAACCCCGGTCGTTGGCTTCCCGCATGGTGGTCTGAACGCAGACTTCCGTCGTGACGCCGGCAAACACCAGCTGCGTGATGCCTCGCTCCTTGAGGAGGTCTCCGAGTTCGGTCGCGTAAAAGGCTCCCTTGCCGGGCTTCTCGATGACGATCTCTCCTGCGATCGGTGCCAGCTCGGGCAGGATCGCCGTGCCCGGCTCACCCGTGATCAGCACCCGGCCCATGGGGCCGAGGTCGCCGATCTTCAGGCTTGGATTGCCGCGGTTGCGCTTGGCGGGTGGCAGGTCGGACAGATCCGGGCGATGGCATTCCATCGTGTGGATGACCGGCAGGCCCGCATCGCGGAACCCCTGGATCAGCCGCTTCACATCCGGCACGATCTTCGTGATGCGGCTGACGTCATTGCCGAGGCTTGCGCCGAAGCCGCCGGGTTCGGCAAAATCGCGCTGCATGTCGATGACGATGAGGGCGAGTTCGGCAGGCCTTGCGGGAAAGACGAAGGGTTCTGCGGTGATGTCGATGGTGATCCCGGTCATCAGTGATGCCCCGCCATATGGGCGCCGATGACGCCGATATCCGCATTCATCGCCGGTGTCTCATAGACCAGCTTGCCGTCGGAAATCACCATGATGCGGTCGGACATCTCGAGCAGTTCGTCCAGATCCTCCGACAGCAGCAGCACGGCTGTGCCCGAGTTCCGGGCCCGCATGATGCGCGCGCGGATCTCCGCCACGGCCGAGAAATCCAGGCCGAAGCAGGGATTGGAAACGATCAGAAGGTCGACAGCGCCGGTGAGTTCCCGGGCAAGCACGGCGCGCTGGACATTGCCGCCCGAAAGCGCCGCAATCGGCGAGGCGGAGGAGGCGGTCTTCACCTTGAAGTCGGAAATCAGCGCGGTGGCGCGCTTCTTCATGCCACCCCGCGACAGCCAGATCGCATCCTTGCCATCCGGCTTCAGGTCGAAGGTGCGGAAGGCAAGGTTTTCGCTCACCGTCATCTTCGGGGCGCAGGCGTTCTGCAGCGGCTCCTCGGGAATGAAGCGCACATTGTTGCGGCGGGTCTCCTCGCGGGTGGCGCCATAGGCCTCGCCGTTGACGTGGACCGTGCCCGTATCGGTCGGACGTTGGCCGGAGAGGATCTCGGTCAGCTCCTTCTGGCCGTTGCCGGATATGCCGGCGATGCCGACGATCTCGCCGGAGCGGACTGTCAGGCTATCGATCTCGATGGTCTTCAGGCCGGAGTTGTCCGGCGCGCTGACCTGGCTAACGCTCAGAACGGGGGCGGCTTCCTCCACGACCGGCAGGCGGCTGTCGAGTTCGGCGAGCTTCACGTCGCCGATCATCATCGCGGCCATCTCGGCGGTCGAGAGGTCGCTGACTTTCCCGGATCCGACCAGCTTGCCCCGCCGCAGGATGGAGACGGCATCGGCGAACTTCGTCACCTCGTGGAACTTGTGGGAGATCATCAGCACGGTGAGTTCGCCGCGCTGCGTCATGCCGCGCACGACGCCGAGCATCTCATCGGCTTCCGCCGGCGTCAGCACCGAGGTCGGCTCGTCGAGCACCAGGAAGGAGCGGCCGAGATAGAGCTGCTTGACGATCTCCAGCTTCTGCTTTTCGCCGGCTGCAAGTTCGCTCACCTTGCGGTCAAGCCGGATCTTAAACGGCATGCGCTCCATGAAGGCCGCCAGGTCCCGGCGCTCCTTCGCCCAGTTGATCACCGCCGGCACGACCGCGCGGCTGATGACGAGGTTTTCGGCACCGGTCAGCGACGGCACCAGCGTAAAATGCTGGTAGACCATGCCGAGGCCATAGGTGGCGGCATCCTTCGGCGAACCGACCGACACCTCGCGACCATCGACCGACAGCGAGCCGGAGGTGGCGTGGTAAAAGCCCATGATGCATTTGACGAGCGTCGATTTGCCTGCCCCGTTTTCACCGAGCAGCGCGTGGAACGAGCCGGCCGGAACGTTGATCGAGACGTTGTCGAGGGCGGTAAAGCCACCGAAGCGCATGGTCATGCCCAGCGTTTCGATGCCGACGGCCTTGCCGGCCTGGGGTAGGGGCGTGTCGCGGACGATGTGCACGTCATGGCTCCTTTTCGACAATGACGGCAACCGGGCCGCCGCCGGGTGGTCCCTGGTGCTCGGCGCCGCCAGAGACATAAAGATCGGTGATGCCGAAGACACCGGCCAGCACGCCGCCGACGAAGGCGCGCGCATGCCGGGTGCCGGAAATATCGGAATCGTCGAGCATCGTATGACGCCTGCCGCCGACCTTGCCGGAGGGATCAGGCTCCGCCTTGGCCAGCACCGCAGCAAGCCTTGCGGAGCTCGGCAGGCGATCGCGCGCCGCGCGCACCGAGGCCACATCGATCGCATCGCGCATGACCGCATGATCGATCGCGAGCGGCCCCGACCATTGGTCGCTCATGCCAAGCACGACGATCTCGTGATCGGTCAGTTCGACACCAGCGGAGGTGGACGCGCAGCGCGAGAAAAGATCGTAGCGGCTGCAGATATCCGTGTCGGCAATCGCGTCAGCATCGACCTCTTCGAGCGCCACGGCAACGCCAAGCGCCGAGGCGCCACGCGACAAGCCCATGGATTTCAGCGTCTCGCGGGTTGCAACCGTCAGGCCGGAGGCTTCCACTTCGGCGATCCGCGCAAGCGTCAGCAGCGGGCATTTGACCTGCACGAAATGAACAGCGGCGGGATCGTCGATGCCGGCGTCCCGCATTGCCGCCTTCACGGCGTCCGCGACCAGTAGAACTTGCTCGCGCCGCCCCAGATGATGGGCCGGCAGGGCAGGGGTCCGCGCAACGCCGATGGCCAGCGCGCCGGTGCCGGCCGCCTCCACGGTTTCGCGGGTGAACACGGTCCAGTGCGGAGACAGCGCGCCTTCCGTGCCGCCGGACATCACCAGCGAGACACCCTCGACACCGTGTTTGGCAAACATCGCCTCGAAGCTGCGCGTGGCATAGCCGCGGGTAAAATCGTTGACGCAGCCATTGCCCTCCGTCTTGCCGAGCACGGCCACCACGGTCTGTGGCCGCAGTCCGCCGGCAAACAGCGCTTCGACACCCGACACGTCATCGGGTCCGTCTGCGGCGACGCGGTAGACATGGGCACGCTGCGACGGCATCAGGCAAGAGCCTCGACCAGGGTCGAGGGTAGGGCCTCGACCAGCGCGGTGGAATTGGAGACGGCGCCAAAGACGCCACCCTGCATCTTGACCATCTTGATGGCGGCGAGGTGATTGCCGTAGTCGGTGGCGCCGCAGCAATCCTCCAGCATCAGGCATTCGAAGCCGCGATCGTTGGCCTCGCGCATGGTCGTCGAAACGCAGACATCGGTGGTGATGCCGGTCAGCACGAGGTTGTCGATGCGCTTCTGGCGAAGGATGAGTTCGAGATCCGTGGCACAGAAGGAGCCCTTGCCGGGCTTGTCGATGATGACTTCACCCTCGATCGGATAAAGGTCCGGGATGATATCCCAGCCGGGTTCGCCGCGGGTGAGGATGCGCCCGCAAGGGCCGGGATCGCCGATACCCGCGCCGATCCGCTGCGAACGCCAGCGCTTGTTGGCGGGCAGGTCGGCGAGGTCAGGGCGGTGACCCTCCCGGGTGTGGATGATGTGGTAGCCCTTGGCGCGCATGGCCGCGAGAACCCGTTTGATCGGCTCGATCGGCGCCTGCACCAGCGACAGGTCGTAGCCCATGTGGTCTACGTAGCCGCCCTTGCCGCAGAAATCGGTCTGCATGTCGATGATGATAAGGGCGGTGTTGTCGGGCCTCAGATCCCCGTTATAGGGCCAGGCATAGGGGTCGGCATCAATGTAGTGTCCCGTGGTTTCGACCATCGCGTCCATCGACCGTCTCCCTATTCGCCCGCAAGCTTGAAGGTTTCGCCGTAGCGCCTGACCGGCTTGTCGAAGCCGCAGGAGGTGCCGTCGGTGACCTTGACCTCGTTTTCCCAGGGCAGTCTGTACTGCCCGGCGATCAGGTCGTGCATATAGGTGTAAGGCGCATCGCCCGCGCCGCCGGCAACGGCCGTATAGCCGCGATGGCCGAACTGGTAGATGTTGTTTTCGACGCCCCAGCCGCGCCGGGCCTCGCGAACCAGATCGGGCCGCACCTCGGCGGTGATGATCTCGTTGACCCGGCCGGATGTGCCGTGGGCGATGATCGCGCCGTCGAAATTGCAGATCATCCCTTCGCCCATGCTGTCGAACGTGCCGTCCGAGCCGCACATACAGACGCTGGCGGTGACCATGAGATTGCAGAAAGCATTGGACTGGTTGGTGAACTTCCAGCTGTCGCGGATCGGCGCGGTGTAGCCGGCCGTGCGGATCATGATTTCGGCGCCCTTGTAGGCGCATTCGCGGGCCATCTCCGGGAACATGCCGTCATGGCAGATGATCAGCGCGAGCTTTGCGCCTCTCGGCCCGTCGATGACGGGAATGCCGAGATCACCCGGCTCCCAGGGCTCGACCGGTACCCAGGGGTGCATCTTGCGGTAATAGAGTTTCAGCTCGCCCGTGTCGTCGATGACGATGCCGGAGTTATAGGGCATGCCGCCGGGGTTGTGCTCCATTATGGAGAAGCAGCCCCAGATCCTGTTGTCCTTGCAGGCTTTCTGGAAGGCCGAAACCTCCGGACCGTCCAGCGAACACATGATCTCCGGGTTGATGTCCATCGATAGGCCGTGCAGCGCATATTCGGGAAACACCACCAGATCCATGCCCGGCTGGTTGCGGCGCGCCTTGGCGACCAGATCGACGATGACCTGCGTCTGGCGCGCGAGATCCGCCTTGGTGACTGTCACCGGAAGCTGGAGCTGCACCAGGCCGATGCCGACGCCGTGTTCCGATTTGTTGAGGCCGCCCAATCCGTTCATAGGAGATATCCGTTCATGTTTGCTGTCTGTGGTTCACTTCGTCAGCGACAGGGCCCCCGGCGCACCCGCGAGCGAGCGGGTGGGTGAAGAGGTGGCGATCAGAATGGCAAGGGTCAGCACATAGGGTGCCGCATAGAAGAGGTAGTAGCCTTGGGTGACGCCGACCGATTGCAGGGCAGGGCCGAGCGCGCCGGCGCCGCCGAACAGAAGGGCTGCGAGAAAGCAGCCGATCGGGTTCCAGCGCGCGAAGATCACCAGCGCCACTGCCATCAAGCCCTGGCCCGACGAAATGCCCTCGTTCCAGGAACCGGGATAATAGAGAGACAGGTAGGCGCCGCCGATCGCTGCAAGTGCCCCGCCGACCGCCGTTGCCAGAAGCCGGATCCGGTCCGGATGGATGCCCATGGCACGTGCCGCATCGGTGCTATCGCCGACGACACGCAGGATGAGGCCGACCCTGGTGTTCTTGAACGCCCACCACAGGAAGACCGCGAGCGCTGCGCCGATGAAGAACAGCACGTTAATGTTGAGGGCGGCCTGAACCTGCGGGCTGCTCGCCCAGCCGCCGAGCGGAATGGATGGCAGTTTCGGAGCCACCGGCTGGATGAAGGATTTGCCGAGGAAGAAGGCAAGCCCTAAGCCGAACTGCATCATGGCAATGCCGATCGCGATGTCATTGACCTTGGGCCATTTGCAGATCCAGCCGTGGATGGTTCCAAACACCGCACCCGCGGCCATGGCGGCAAGCACCCCGAGCGCGGGCGAGCCCGTCATCACCGCGACCGCATAGGCCGTCATGGCGCCGAACACTAGCGTACCTTCCAGCCCCAGATTAATGCGGCCGGAGCGTTCGGTGATGGTTTCGCCGAGCGACACGAAGATGAAGGGTGTCGAGACGCGGATAGCGCCGGAAAAGATTGCGAGCGGTACGCCCCAGATGCCGATGCCTGAATCGTCCATCGTCAGCTCCTTTTCCAGAGGTCGGGATTGAAGATCCTGAAGCGGCCATAAAAGGTTTCGCAGAAGAGAATGACGATGAAGAGCGTGCCCTGGAGCACGAGCACCGTCGCATCCGGCAGACCCATGCGCCGCTGGATCAGACCGCCCGAGGCCTCGATGCCGCCGAGCAGGATGGCGACCGGGATGATTGCCAGCGGATTGTGGCGGGCAAGGAAGGCGACGAGGATTCCGGTATAGCCATAGCCTGCGGCAAGCGATCCGTTGGCTGCACCCTGGACGGCGGCGACTTCGATCATGCCGGCAAGGCCGGCAAAGCTGCCGGCAAGCCCGGTAAAGCCGACGATGAGCCGGCCGACGGGAAGCCCCTGTATCTGTGCAGCCCGCACATTGCCGCCGGCGATGCGGGCGGCAAAGCCGTAGCTGGTGATCTCGATCAGCACCCAGGAGAGGATGCAGGCTAGGACGCCGATCACCAGACCCCAGTGCACGTCCATGCCGGGAATATCGCCCATCATGTACTGCGCCGGCAGTGGCTTGGTGGAGGGTTTGTTGAGGCTGGCGGGATCGCGCAGCACGCCCTCGACGAACTGGTTCATCAGCGCGATGGCGATATAGGCAAGCAGCAACGAGGAGATGGTTTCGTTGACGCCGCGGTAATGGCGCAGGAAACCAGCAAAGCCGATCCAGACAGCACCGACCAGCATTGCCGCAGTCGCCATCACGATGAACAGCAGGAGCGGCGGAACACTTCCGACGAAGGGCATGGCCGCGGCCGCCGCAGCCACCCCGCCCAGCACCACCGCACCTTCGCCGCCGATAATGACGAGGCCGAGCCGCGCCGGCAGGGCAACGCAGAGTGCCGTCAGCAACAGGGGTGCTGCCCTGCTGAGACTGTTCTGGACCGAGAACCAGCTGCCGAAACCGCCAGTGTACATGAGCTGAAAGAGGGTGACCGGGGACTTCCCGATCGCCAGGATGAACAGCGAGAAAAGCGCCAGGCCGGCGATCACTGCCCCAAGGCTGATGACCACAGGTTCTGCCCGTCGCGCCAGCCACTCGAGCACAGGCCTCAGCGACGCCAGACTGCTTGCCGGCAGCGACAGGCCTTGATCATTTGCTTGCACCGTCATGGCGCTTCTCCCGCTTGTCGGTTTACGAGGTCGAGCCGACGACGCCCTCGACGAGGTAGCCCATGCTTTCCAGCTCGATAGCATCCTCGGGGAGGGCGGTGCCGGCGGTGACGACGACATTGCCCTTGTTGTCCTTGATCGGTCCCTTGAACACGGAGAACTTGCCGGCCATGATCTCTGCCAGCGTCGCGTCGAACTTCTTGCGGCCCTCGGCTGAAACAGCCGGCCCGAGCGGGCTCATCTTGACGAAGCCGTCCTTCAGGCCGCCGCGCACGAAATTGCCGAGCTTCTGGCCACCCTGGGCTGACTTGATGAAGTTCGTATAGACATTGCCCCAGGCCCATTCGGCACCGGTCAGGTATTTGTCCTTGGCAAGCGCGCTCTGGTTGGCGTGATAGCCGCAGACGAAGGCGCCGCGTCCGGCCGCCGTCTCCACCACCACCTTGGGGCTATCCACATGGCAGGTGATGACATCGGCGCCCTGGTCGATCAGCGCGTTGGTGGCTTCCGCTTCCTTGACCGCCAGCGACCATTCGCCGGTGAAGATCACCTGGCAGGTGATGGCCGGATCGACCGAGCGGGCGCCGAGCAGGAAGGAGTTGATGTTCTGCACCACCTGCGGGATCGGCTTGGCGGCGACGAAGCCGATCTTCTTGCTCTTCGTCGCATAGGCGGCAGCGATGCCGTTGAGATACTGGCCCTGGCCGATGTAGCCGAAGTAGGAGCCGGTGTTCATCGGGTTCTTGCCCGCCTGCCAGAGACCGCCGCAATGGCGGAACTGGATGTCCGGATGCTTGGCGGCCATGGCCAGCATATGGGGGTCGAAATAGCCAAACGAGGTCGGGAAGAGCAGCGTCGCGCCATCGAGGTTGATCATCGATTCCATCGTCTTCTGGACGTCGACGGTTTCGGGGACGTTCTCCTCCTCGACAAGGGTCACGCCCGGCATGGCCTTGATGACGGCGGCGCCTTCGGCATGCGCCTGGTTGTAACCATAGTCGTCCTTGGGGCCGACGTAGATGAAGCCGACGGTCAGCGCCGTCTGTGCCGCCGCGCCCGAGCCGAACAGGGCAGGGACGGTGCCGGCAGCGAGGCCGGCGGCGGAGGTCTGAAGAAAGCTGCGGCGATTCATGGACAGGAGTTTGGTCATCAGAAGTCTCCCCGGCGGCCTTGGGCCTGTTGGTGCGATCACATGAAAAGTGTATGCAACGCCCGTGCCATTTGACTAACACCCTGATAAGATTGCGATCGCAGCCGGGAGACGCTGCCAACGGTAAAAGTGTATGCAGATTCGGTGCTGCAAGATCAAAAAACATGCAGTCTGAAGCGGACGGATTCGCCTACCCTGCGGCCGCAACGTCAGACTGCCCCGGCACCTCTATCGTTTGACTCGCGGCGGCCGGGCAGCCATCTGTATGCAGTTGGAACCAGCCGCAGAATCAGCATGTGAAACAGACAAGACGCAGACAAGTTACCCGCACCGGCACCACCGTCGAACAGATGGTGCGGTCGATCGCCGATCTGATCGTGACCGGCGATCTCGTGCCTGGAGAAAAGCTGGACGAGGTCTCGCTCGCTGCCCGCTTCGAGGTGTCGCGAACCCCGGTGCGCGAAGCGCTACGCGAACTGGGCGCCATGGGGCTTGTGGGGAGGGAACCCAACCGCAGCGCTGTCGTCACCAATGTCACGGGTTCCTACCTGAATTCCATGTTCGAGGCGATGGCCGAGCTCGAGGGTGTCTGCGCGCGGCTGGCAGCCGACCGCATGACGGCGGAGGAGCGGGCGATGCTCGAACGGGACCACCGGAGTTCCGAGCAATGGGTGCTGGCCGGTGCCGAGGAGGACTATGCCGCCCACAACACCGATTTCCACACACGGCTCTACCGCGGCGCCCACAACGACCATATTTTCGAGATGGTGACGCAGACCCGTGCCAGGCTGTCACCGTTCCGCCGGGCGCAGTTCCGCCTGCCCGGGCGCCTGGCCCGCTCCTTTGCCGAGCACGAGCGGATTGTGCAGGCAATCCTCAACCGGGATGCCATTGCGGCCGGCCAGGCCGCGCATTCGCATGTGGAGATCGTCAGCGGCGCCAGCGCCGTCTTCGCCCATCCGGGCGAATAGTCTCCGGCACGGACCGGCAATAAAAGGGTATGCGCCCGGCTTCTCAGGCGAGGAGGGCGGGCTCGGCTCCTATGCCCACCAGGGCCTTCAAGTCATCCACGGCGCCGGGCCCGGCCGCCAGTACCGGCGCACCACGGGTCAGCTTGTCTCCCTCTGTCGGGAAGGGCAGCACCCAGCCGCCGGCCTCTTCCACGAGGCAATGGCCGGCAAGGCAATCCCAGGCGTGCATATAGGGCTCATAGTAGCCGACCAGGCGACCGGCGGCGACATAGGCGAGCATCAGCGCACCGGACCCGAGGCGGACAAAATTGCCGCCACGCTCCAAAAGGTCGCTGACGATGCGGCCAACGGCTTCCGGCGACACATGATGGTTGGCGCCGATGCCGGTTACCGCATTGCGGATGGTCTTCTGGCTGCCGAGCGAGAGCAGCTGGCCGTCAAGCGTTGCACCCGCTCCCAGGGCACCGGAATACATCTCTTCGTGGCAGGGCACGAAGATGACGCCGACGACCGGCCGCTGCTCATGCAGCACGGCAATGGAAACGCACCAGTTCGGCATGCCATGCACAAACGGGCTGGTGCCATCGATCGGATCGACCACCCAGGTGTATCCCGAACTGCCGTCGACAAGTCCGAATTCTTCCCCGAGGAAGCCGTCGTCAGCAAAGACCTCCGAGACGCGCGCCTTGATCAGCGTTTCGACATTCCGGTCTGCGATGGAAACGACGTCCTGCGGATCACCCTTGATCTCCACGATCAGGCTCTCGCGGCGCCCGAAATAATCGAGCGCCAGTGTCCCGGCCTCCCGCGCGGTCTGCTCTGCAAGCGTCCGGCGCGTGGTGATGTCCTGACTGTTCATGCTCATGCCGTCGCCCCGTTCCCCATCTCGCGCCGTCCAACCGCAGCGCTGACCCCATAGCGCGCCGGGCGGCATTTCGATAGCCAATCCCGACGACGGTTACATGACAGCCACTAGAGGGCGGGGAGGCGCGCGTGTTCAACGCAGTCAATTCCATCGGCAATCTCCCATACGTCGTTCACTGACGGGGAGAGTGACATTCCAACTTTGCAGAAACAGGACATTCTAACTTTGTGGCTACGGACCAAAGTCAGATAATCTATCTTATGGAACAATTCGACAGCATTCGCGGCGTCTGTCAGCACCTGCAGACCATATGACGTGCAACATCACTGAATGTCGCCTGCCTCATCGGATCTCCAGCATTCACCATAAGTCCGAAATCAGTCCGGGTCGACAGCACGACAGTCGTGCATCTATGTAATAATACATTGCCGATCATCCTTTCTGCAGATCATCGGCCTGGGTTGCAATAAACGTAAATTACATTAAGCTTCTACGCTCTGTAATGGGATTAGATATGAGCAACAGTAAACCATTATTCAGCGTTATTATTACATGCTATAATTATCAAGCCTATGTTTGTGCCGCAATAGAGAGTGTATTGCGGCAAACCTTCACAGACTACGAAATTGTCGTCGTAAACGATGGTTCGACCGATGATTCATGGGCTGCCATCAGCCGGTACTCGGACAAGGTCACAGCGATAAACACCGAAAATCGCGGCTCTATCCCGGCCTGCCTGACAGGTTTCGCTGCGTCGCACGGTGACTATATCCTTTTCCTCGACGCTGACGATCTTCTCAACGAGACAGCATTGAGTACGGTTGCCGAGCGACTGACCCCTCAAACATCGAAGGTACAATACAAACTGCAGCCGATCGATGCGAACGGCGATCGTCTCGGAGACCCGTTCCCGAAGCTGTCAGGAGATTACGACAAGCAGCAAATGATCGAGAGCATCAACAAGCTCGGCGCGTACGCCACGCCTCCCACCTCCGGCAACATCTATCGCCGCGACGTGTACCTGACGATTGGTCCGATCGACTACGACTTCGGCATCGATGGCGTGGCCTATCTGGTCGCCCCCTTCAAGGGCGACGTCATCCATATTGATGAAACGCTCGGTCAGTACAGAATACACAGCAACAACTTGTCCGGGTTCGGTTCCGGATCCTATTCGAAGATGGAAAGAGAGATCGCTGTTTTCCGCAAGAGGCTTGAACATCTCGACCGGCTGATCACGGAGGATCCGAAAGCAACCGGCTCGGTCCATCTGAAGCCCGATTATCTCTATACGGTTGAACGCGAAGCGTTCATCGAGGTGCTGAAAGGCAAACGACTCCGGTTCAAATCGATGTGCAGATACCTTGCACAGATTGCGACGTCGATGACGGGCACGGAGCGTCTGTCCCACTTCCTTTTCGGTTTTCTTCTGTTTGCCGCACCGGCCGTCGCTGGACGGCGGCTGCTCGATTTCCGGATCAATCCAAGACAGGATTCCCCACTTCGGAGGTTCGCCAAACGGTTTGTGCGCAACTGAGGTTTCGGCTGCCAGAGCCCCTCTCCAGGGGACAACTTCTTCCTTTGTTGGCCATGCTTTCCGGCGCCGTGTGGAAATGATGATCCGCCAGAAGCCACTACGAAGGACGCCTCCGAGGCAAAGCCTAACGGTTGCACAGAATCCCTTAAGGACAATTATAAGTATATCTTTAAATACATCTAGATTACTTAAGCCAAATGATATAAAAGATATCGGATTTTACAATAATAACCGGAACGTCTTCTGTTCTCTGCAAAAGGAGAAGGGCGTTTCAATTGCGTAGAGGCGTCACTTTGAAATCGTCGACCAGAGAAACGCCACCATCCGTCACAAGAGTACTCTATATTCAGCAGAATACGCGCTCTTTTGCGGGGATTGAGCATGTTCTGGATACCATATGCTCGGAACTCGCGCGGCGGTACAAAAGCCGGATCGAGGTCGACGTGCTCTACACCTCGACCCACCAAAGCAGGCCGACGGAGAAGCCCGCCTATCATGAGATCACGTACCTGACTCAGGGACGGCTCGATCTTTTACGCGCCTACAGGGACGTCGTGAAAAGCAAGGATTATGCGCTTGTCGTGGTTCCGCAGATCGACTGTGCAACCATCGTCATGATTGCCTGCCTTGGCATACCTCGCAAATTTGCCGTTTATCTGCATGGCAACCCACATCGCGAGCGGAACCACTGGAAGGCGCGCATCCTGTTTTTCCTGATGCGGACCTATTTTATGAAAGATGTCACCGGCATCTTCGGGACCTCTCCGAAGCAACTGGAATCCTTCAGGATCATGTTCGACAGCCAAGTCCAGCAGACCTGGCTGCCCAATCCTGTCAGACGGTTCACATTTGATGCTGGCAAGGTGGGTGGCCCGAGCGGCGCGGTCACGTTCGTGAACGTAGGACGTTTTGCCTATCAAAAGGGCCAGGACATCCTGCTAAATGCCTTTGCCGAAGTTAGTCGGCTGCGGACCAATGTTCGGCTGAAGCTCGTAGGCTATGGTCCAGACGAGGCCAAGCTGCGCGAACAGGTAGCGCTGCTAAAGCTCGAAGATCGTGTGAGTTTCGAACATTTTCCGGATAGCCCACTGCCCGCCCTGACCGCCAGTGATATCTTCGTCTCGACCTCCCGATGGGAAGGATGGTCATTGGCGATCTGCGAAGCCCTCCGCTGCGGGCTGCCGGTCATCTCCACCGATTGTGATTTCGGCCCCAGCGATATCCTCATCGATCGCCGCCTCGGCCAGCTGGTTGCCGTGGACGACCAGGACGCTTTGGTTGCCGCAATGCTCCACTACGCGGATCACCTCGAGGAAGAAAAAGCCCATCTCGAATACCGCAAGACCTACATCTCCCGTTTTGACGTCGAACGCGTTGTCGACGTACACGCAAGCGCATTGTTGGCGGCTGCGGGCCATTCAGTCGCCGGGGATTGCGATGCGCATACCCGTGGTCCGGCTACACATCCGATGGCGCGGAAAGGCACGACGACCGTGGAACGTCATGACACGACAACTTTCGTGTCATGATCGGCGGCTGACAGCACAACGTCAGCTTTAGGCGAGCTTGGTTTTGAAACGGGAACCGGAAGCGCCGGATGTCAGACGAATACCCTGACGTAATCAACCCGCATGCGAGCCTCCATGTCCTCGGGCTTCAATGGTTGCGGAAAAGGTACGTCGGATTGCATGGCCAGGGTCAGGATCGGCCAGTATACGTCATTGGTTTCTTTCATTTCGCCGGTCCTACCGATCGTCCAGTCGACCGGCTTGCCGGTCTTTTGATCGATGACAGGCTTGTCTTCGAAATAGAGCCGGAACCGCCCATCCTTCACGAGCAGGCCATAGCGAAAATAGCCTGAGGTGATATCGACACCGGTCGGCACCCCCATGCCTTCATGGTGTTCGCCTGGCTGTCCCCATTCATGCAGATAAGCGCCATACAGGTCTCGTTCCGTTCCCTTATGCTCGACGATATCCAGTTCGATGCTCGTCTTGGGATAGAGGATGCTCCTACCGTTCATGAGCCAGAATGCCGGGAAGCTGAGCGGATGGGCCGGGAACCAGATGCGCGCCTCGAAATATCCCTCTCTCCAGCCCTTCAGAATGGTTCCGTCGGGCTTGGCCGTCTGAAGGTTGCCCGAGATCCACTGGAATTCGGGGTTGTTGTTGCCGTAGTAGTTGGGCACATGCATCTGACGTCCGATGTAGCGCAGCGATATCTGCAGGGCCTTGCCATTTTCCGTCTGCGGGTCATCCACGATATCGTAGGGGTTGTAGCCCTCCTCACCTCCGATCCGGCTGAAGGCAGACCGCCCGTAGAACCCGGTGTCGAACGTGCTGGGCTTGGCGCCCGCATGCCAGACCTCCGGGTCGATCATCGCGAAACTCTCGTCGAAGTCCAACGACAGGCCGGCTCTTGGATCTTGCGTTTCGGCGCCAGACACGGGTCCAGCAAACAGCAACTGGCTGGTTGCTGCCAATGCGGCGCCTCCGATAACAACCTCACGCCGCGTTCTTCCGCTTGCCATCGTGCTCTCCTAGTTGGTGTGCATGGATCAAGGCATTCCCGTCGATGAGACGTTCGCAACGCCGGGCGTTACCTTCCGGCCCTCGGCTCCGGCACTCCGGTAGACGTCCAGAGTTTCCAAAGCCACGCGCGCAATCGTCATCCGCTCGAGGTTAAGCTGGCTGTTGGTCTTCCACTGCTCGACCATCGCCGGGCTCTGCAGCAGGGATTTCAGGACATCAGCCAGGGCCGTGACGTTGCGCGCCTCGTAGAGCAGCCCCGCCGCACCGTATTCCAGCAATTGTGGAATGCCATCGACGTTGGAACCGACGACTGCGCAGCCTGCCTCTCGCGCTTCCGACAAAACAAGCGGCGCCGGATCGGCGTGGGACGGAAGGACGAAAATATCCGCCTTCACCATCCACTGATAGGGATCCGCCTGCGGTCCCAGAAATTCAATTGCCTGGGCGCAGGCCATCCGGGAGGCCATCTCCCGGTATTCGGCTTCGAAAGGCCCTCCCCCCACGATATAGAGGCGCGATGCCGGCGTCTCCTGATGCGCCAGGTCAAAGGCCTGCATCAGATCCGGAAGCCCTTTTCGCGGATGCAAACCACCGACAAACAGCACGCTCGGACTGGCCAGTACCACCTTCGATTCCACGCGATGCTCAAACCGCGCAGAGCCGATCGTGCCGTTCAAGACGACGCGCAGCCGTGACGGCGAAATGCCGCGCTTCAGCATCGACTGACCGACGACATTGCTGACGGCGATGACCCGCGTGCCAAGCCCCATCAGGATGGCGCTCTTTTCGAACTCATTGTGAACGGTCGTAACCAGCGGAACCCCCGCCAGCTTGCAGATGGGCCACGCCAGAACCGCGCTCGTCATCATATGCGCGTGGACGATATCCGGCTTCCACCGGCGCACAAGGGAATACAAGGCAGCCACGGATTTCAGAAGGGTGAGCGGAGCCCGTGTGTGGTCAATGCGCGCCAAAGCGACGTGATTGTCCTCAAGCAAGGCATCGAAGTCCCCGCCCCCGCTTGCCATACTGACCGAATGTCCCAGCTTCACCTGCTCGCAGGCAAGATCGACGGCCGCGTGTACGTTGCCGTTCAGAGATCTGGTATGATTGAGGATATGCAAGATACGCAAGCCGATCTCCACGCTAACTCGGTAAACATTTAAACGGCCGGATCGGCCGATGATGACATTCAGACCTGCTGCACGTCACAACTGTCGTCAGGCCGACGTTGGTTGTTGAAGTGCGATTTCGGCTTCTACGGTCGAAGAGCGTGCCGTCGGCTGGTAATTGAAGCCTCCCTGGCGACCGAAAGACTCCACACCAAAGCGGCGCAATTTCTCGATTGCTTCGGCTGCATGTTTTGCCGCATTGCGGCGATAGATGGGATAGGCGTGGTCTAGTGTCCGACTGCCTTCGAGGCGAAGATCACCGTCGAACATGCCATTGGATTGTGTGTGCTGCCTGAAGGCGCCCTCTGCATTTACAGCCAATCCGTCGGGGCCGCTTCCGATGACCTCGACGCCAAAGTACTCGCGATCATCGACCTTGCCGTAGAAGTCGGAATACATCGTGAGACGTTTCCAGTCCCCTTTATGGGAAAAGTTGTAGATGACCGACTGGCTAAAGCCACGATTGCCCGAAAAACTGAAGAACAGGCTCGTCAACGTGATGGTGGAAAGATGGGGACCGGCCTCAAGCCCGCACAGCTCGACCGATCTTTCAATCGGAATGGTCGAGATGATGCGGCCGGCGGCAATCATACCTCCGTTGACGTCCATCTGGAACTGATGGCCGTTTTTCACGATGCGCTTGATCTGAGCGCCCAGGGAAACCTTGACACCCTGGTTGCTGAGGCGGTCGACTGCCACGGCGTAAAGAGCCGCAAATCCATCCCTGGGACGAGCCAGTTGCTGATTGGTTGGTCCGCCTTTTTTACGCTCCGTCAGCTTGGTCACCCAGGTGCGTATGCGGGCGTGCTCGCTGACCCACATCATGCGCTTCTTGGCGAGTTCGATGTCGATCTCATCCGCCGAGACACCATAAAACCGTCGCATGTAGGACTCGAGCCCGGATCGTTTTGACAGATATCCGCCAATCCAGAAGCGCACGAAGTCCTGCGCGTTGCGGGTCTGACGTTTCAGCACTCTTGCGGCGATCAGAGACGCGAAAATCCGGGCGATGACGATAGGTCCAGCACCGATGATGTCATCGCGAACGGAAATTGGATAGGCGGTAATCTTTCCCTGAGGATTAAGCCTTGCCCATTCCGGCTTTATGGGCACGTAAAGCGGCAGAAGCTCCGGAAAATACGCCAGAAGAGGCGAATCGTCCTGGAAAATAAGGCTGCCTATATCGAAGGTATAGCCGTTTGAAGACCAGTCCAAATGGTTACCGCCGACATTCTTGTATTCGTCGACAAGCAGTATGCGACTGCAACCCTGACCTGACAAAATCGCAGCAGAAACCAACCCAGAAATGCCCGCTCCGAGTACAACCGCATCAAAATACTCGACTTTGTCGGAATATTCCAGTGTGTTATGAGGGTGCTCTTCCATGTAGACATCTCCACGTCATCTGAGTGAGTCTACCCCATTCAAAGTCGACCGGACTATATATTAATTATGTATTCCATGTTTTTTTATATTACTTGCTGAATTTTATAATGTGAAATATTGGTGGCACAAGAGAATAATAAGGCAGTAGTTACATGCGCATGCGCTTACTCATTCTGCCTATTCGGCGTCCGGTGGGATTTGCAGTGCAGAGCCCCACCCGGACGTGCCCAACCGGAGTTCTCCGTCTGAAGCGAATTTTAAAGAAACGGCATCTGTAGGGGGTCGCTGTGGTCACTCACATCTGCTCGATCCTCGACACGGCCAATAACGGCTGCGCGAAAGCCGCCTACGTTCTGACGCAAGGTGCACAGATCAGCTTGGGCGTCTTCTTGTTACCCTTCCATTTGATACCGCACGAAATGGATATGATCGACCATGCTTGCATTTAGAGCTGTTCAGGGCGCGAGTTGGATGATTGTCTCGCGCTTCGCAGGCAAGATCCTCGATTTCTTTACTCTCCTGGTGATGGCACGCATCCTGACACCCGCTGATTTCGGCCTTGCGGCCTTGGCGATGTCTCTGGTTGCAGTGGTCGATACGGTTCTTGAGGTGCCTGTCACGCAGGCTTTGCTGCGACTGAAGGCCATCGACAAGTCTCACCTCGACACCGGGTTTACGATCGGGATCATCCGAAGCGCCGTTGTTGCAGTCGTGGTCTTCTCCGCTGCCTGGCCCTTTTCGCTTTTCAACCACGATCCAGCACTGGTGTCGCTAGTCGCCGTCGTCACCCTTGGACCGATCGTCAAGGGTTTCTACAGCCCGGCGATGATCCACTTTGCCCGAAACCTGGGCTTCAAACAGACGTTCTTCATGGAGTTCAGCGGCAAGGTATTTGCGTCGATCTTGACGATTGTGCTTGTCCTGCTTGGCGCGGGCTATTGGGCGATTGCCATAAACTTCGTGTCGAACTGCATGGTCGCGGCGGTCATGTCCTATGTTCTGGCCCCTTATCGGCCCGCAGTTTCGCTCTCTAAACTCTCGGACTTCTCCGGCTTCATTGGCTGGTTCAGCTCGTCGCAACTGATTTCAGCTTTGAACTGGCAATTCGATCGCGTCATGATCGGCGCTTTTACCGACAATACGACTCTTGGTCGCTACGCCATTGCAAGCGATGTCGCGGGAATGCCGTCGCAAAGCATTATCGGCCCGGCGATGCAGCCTGTGATGTCGGCTTTCGCGTATATCGCGGGGGATCCCGGCAGATTGAAAACCGCCTTCCTGAAGGCGGCGCGCTTCGCCATGCTGATTTCGCTCCCCATCTGCGTCGGCCTGTCGCTGACAGCCGACCTTGCAACGGAACTCCTTCTGGGCGCGAAATGGGAAGCGGCAGCTCCCACGCTCAGCATC
Organism: Hyphomicrobiales bacterium; assembly: GCA_900472675.1. Taxonomy (GTDB): domain Bacteria; phylum Pseudomonadota; class Alphaproteobacteria; order Rhizobiales; family Rhizobiaceae; genus Neorhizobium. Next base: position 128,503 of record UCJA01000010.1, on the reverse strand, counting down.
CTTGCGCTCTCGATGCTGTCAACGCCGTACTTCCAGACGATCTCCTCGGCGAGCGTCGCCCTGAACCGGCCCAATGTCATCTTTAAGATGAACGCGATCGACTTTCTATTTCGTGTCGTGCTCATCTCTCTTGGCATCTACTATTACTCCGTTCTCGGAGCCAGCAGCGCCAGAGTGTTCATTTCCTTCATGATGTTTGGGGTTTACATGCTGGAGGCCCGTCGACTGCTGTCGCTCAGTGTGGTCGATCAATTGCGCAATCTTTGGAAGATCATCGCGGCAACCGTTTGTATGGCGGTCGTTGTCCTCGCGGTTCGGCACCACATCGCCCTTCATCCGTTACCGCATATCGCTGAACTGATCGCCGCCGCCTCTGCTGGTGCCGCAGCCTATGCCATTACCCTGGCTGCGCTCGGCGTCCGCCTGTCGATTGGCTATGGTCGATTTGAGATTGTGGATCAGCGCTAGAGCGTTTCAGGACTAAATGGAATCGTACCCTGAAACGCTCTAGGACGGGTGGCGACGTCTGCACCAGCTAGATCCTTGCCCCTGCGTCGTCGAAAAAGTGCAGGTTCGATTGCGCCGCCGTCAGGGCCATTTTTTCTCCGACCTTGATGATCGACCGACCGGGTACACGAAAGACGATGTCGTCGCCCTGGCTGCTGAGGCCATGAACATAGCTTTCGGCGCCGACCAGTTCGACCGCCATCACCTCCACTTCGGCGCGAATGTGACTGTTCGCGCTTGCGTCGACAACGCTGATGTCTTCCGGACGGATGCCGATGGTCGCAGCCCCTGGCGGAAGCTGCACATCGGACGACAAGACCCAGCCCGCCGACTGTCCGAGTTTCATGAGGTTCATCGACGGTGAGCCGATGAATGTGGCGACAAACGTCGTGGCAGGTCGCTCATACAGTTCGAGTGGTGTGCCAACCTGCTCGATCCGCCCACCGTTCAGGACCACAAGCCGGTCGGCGAGCGTCATCGCCTCCATCTGGTCATGCGTCACATAAAGCGACGTGGTTCCCAGTGACCGCTGCAGACGGCGGATTTCAACCCGCATCTGGACACGCAGCTTGGCGTCGAGGTTCGACAGTGGCTCGTCGAACAGGAAGGCGGCCGGCTTGCGCACGATTGCCCGTCCCATCGCAACGCGCTGTCTCTGACCGCCGGAAAGCTGGCGCGGCTTGCGGTCGAGGAAGGACTCGATCTCCAGTGCGCGGGCCGCCTCCATGATACGACGATCGATCTCGTCCTTCGGCGTGTTGCGGTTTTTCAGACCGTAGGAGAGGTTTTGCCTGACCGTCATGTGCGGATAGAGCGCGTAGTTCTGGAACACCATAGCGATATCGCGCTCGGCCGGCTCAAGATCATTGACCCGCTTGCCGTTGATCGAGATCTCGCCGGCACTGATGCTTTCCAGCCCTGCCACCATGCGCAGCAGTGTGGACTTGCCGCAGCCGGACGGGCCGACCAGGACGATCATCTCGCCATCTTCGATATCCAGCGAGACACCCTTGATCGCCTCGATCGAGCCGCCGTAGAGCTTGCGGACATCCTTCAGTTCAATACGTGCCATTACTTTTCAGTCTCCACCAAACCTTTGACGAACCAGCGCTGCATCAGAACGACCACAATGACTGGCGGGATGATTGCCAGGATCGCGGTGACCATGACGTAGTTCCAGGGTGTAGAAGCGTCGGTAAAATCCACCATGCGCCGCAGCCCGATGACGATGGTGTTCATCTTCGCATCGTTGGTGACCAGCAGCGGCCACAGATATTGCGTCCAGCCGTAGATAAACAGGATGACGAACAGGGCTGCGATGTTGGTGGTCGACAGCGGAAGCAGGATGTCGCGCATGAAACGGAACGGACCTGCATTGTCGATGCGGGCAGCCTCCACCAGTTCGCCGGGGATGGTCAGGAAGAACTGCCGGAACAGGAAGGTTGCGGTGGCGGATGCCATCAGCGGCAAGGTCAGGCCGGCATAGGTATCGATCAGCCCGAGATCGACGATCACCTTGTAGGTGGGCAGGATACGCACCTCGACCGGCAGCATCAGCGTCACGAAGATCATCCAGAAGAAGGCCATGCGAAACGGAAAGCGGAAGAAGACGATCGCAAAGGCCGACAGGAAGGAAATGATGATCTTGCCGACCGCAATCGCGATGGCGACCACGAAGCTGTTGAACAGCAGCCGCTCAAGGCTGACGCCCACGACACGCTCGACGCCGCCGGCGATGGCGTCGTGATAATTCTCGATCATGTGGCCGCCCGGAAGAAGCGAGAGCGGCGGGCGGATGATGTCGACCGAGGTCGCGGTCGAGGCGATGAAGGTATAGTAGATCGGGAAGGCGACGATCACGATGCCGAGGATCAGCATGAGATGCGCCATGAGGGTGGCCAGGGGGCGATTTTCGATCATGCGGGGTCCTCAGCCGTAATGAACGCGCCGCTCAACGAAGCGGAACTGGAAGGCGGTCAGTGCGATGACGATGACCATCAGCACCACGGACTGGGCTGCCGACGAGCCGAGGTTGAGGTTCACGAAGCCGTCGTTGTAGACCTTGTAGACCAGCGTTTCGGTGGCCTTGGCGGGACCGCCGCCGGTGACCGAATGGATGATCCCGAAGGTATCGAAGAAGGCGTAGACAGTGTTGACGACCAGCAGGAAGAAGGTGGTCGGTGCCAGCAGCGGGAAGATGATCGTCCAGAACCGGCGGGCGCCCCGGGCGCCATCGATCGCGGCAGCCTCCAGGAGCGATTTCGGAATCGCCTGCAGGCCGGCCACGAAAAACAGGAAATTGTAGCTGATCTGCTTCCAGGCTGCCGCAACCACGACCAGCAGCATGGCCTGATTGCCATCCAGCAGCGGATCCCAGCTGACGCCATTGCGGCGCAGCATGTAGGCGAGCGTGCCCATCGCCGGGTTGAACATGAACAGCCAGAGCATGCCGGCAACGGCGGGCGCGACGGCATAGGGGATGATCATCATCGTCCGGTAGAAGCCCTTGCCCCGCACGACGAGATCGGCCGCGGTTGCCAGAAGCAAGGCAATCCCCATCGACAGCAGCGCCGTTGCGGCACTGAAGATCACGGTGACCTTCAGGGCATGCAGATAGTTTTCGTCCGCCAGGATAGCGGCAAAATTCCCGAAGCCGACAAAGGTGCTTTGAAGTCCGAAGGGGTCTTCGCGCATGGCCGACTGATAGAGGGCCTGGCTGGCCGGCCAGAAGAAAAAGACCACCGTCAGGATGATCTGCGGCGCCACCAGGAAATAGGGAAGAATCTTGTTCGGAAAGACGACGCTTTGCACTGGCAGCTCCGTTCTGAATCGAGAAACCGCGCGCGCCCTGGATGGCACGCGCGGCGCAGCGGGGAGCTTACTTGCCGATAGCCTGCTGGATTGCGGCATTGCCGCGTTCCACGGCCTTGTTCAGGGCCGCCTTCGCGTCCTGCTTGCCGGCGAGCATGGATTCGAACTCTTCGTTCATGATGTCGCGAACCTGCGGCAGGTTCACGAGACGCACGCCCTTGGAATTTGCCGTCGGTGCCTTGCCCATCATCTGCAGGAGCGGGGTCTCGCGGGCCGGGTTCTTGTCATAGAAGCCGGACTTCTTGGTGTCGTCATAGGCCGCCATGGTCACCGGCATGTATCCCGACACCTGATGCAGCCGCGACTGGATCTTGGTCTGCGACAGGAAGTGGAAGAACTCCGCCACACCCTTGTACTCGGCATCGCTCTTGCCGCCGAAGACCCAGAGGCTGGCGCCGCCGGGGATGGTGTTCTGCGGGCGGCCGTCACCGTCGTAGTAGGGAAGCTGGCCGATGCCGTAGTTCATGCCCGACTTGACGATATCGCCCAGTCCGCCAGAGGATTCCGTCAGGATGCCGCACTCCTTGGAGGTGAAGAGCTGCTTGGCTTCGGAGGTACGCCCGCCGTAACGGAAGACGCCGTCCTTGGCGAGATCGGCGATGGCCTGGAAATGCTTCACGAAGAAGTCGGAGTTGAAGGCAAGCTTGACGTCGGTGCCGCCGAGGCCGTTTTCATTGCTGCCGTAGGAGACATTGTTCCAGGCGGCGAGGTTCTCGGTCTGGATCCAGGTCAGCCAGGTGGAGGTGAAGCCGCAGGGAGCAGCACCGCTGGTCTTTATCTTGCGGGCGGCCTCAAAAACTTCTGGCCAGGTCTTGGGCGGGCTGTCCGGATTGAGACCCGCCTTCTGGAAGATGTCCTTGTTGTAGTAGAGGATCGGCGACGAGGAATTGTAGGGGAAGGACAGCATGGTGCCGTCCGGCTTGGAATAGTAAGCGACGATGCCGGCCAGATAGTCGGCCTTGTTAAAGGTGTAACCACCCTTTTCGAGCACGGTTGCGACCGGCATGATGGCGCCCTCGGCACCCATCATGACACCGCTGCCGGCGTCGAAGACCTGGATGATCGCTGGCGGCTGCTTGGCGCGGAAGGCTGCAATGCCGGCGTTGAGCGTTTCCGCGTAGGTCCCCTTGAAGACCGGGACGATCTTGTAGTCTTTCTGGCTGTCGTTGAATTCCTTGGAAAGCTGGTCGACCACTTCATTGTTGGCGCCGGTCATGGCATGCCACCACTGAATGTCGGTGACAGCCAGGGCGCTCGAGGCCATGAGCAGCGATGATGTGGCAGCAATTGCCGAAGCGATGATGATCTTCACGGATAGTCTCCTCCCATTTTTCTTTCGAACGAAGCGCGATCCTCCGATCCCGCCGTATTATCTCACCCGTTGCACCCGGACTGTATGCCGACACAGGCGCACCTGTTCTGAGCCTTTCGCCGTCTGCCGGAAAGGGTAGATGCCGGCCGCCTGCTTCCTCCACAATGCAGTAGCCTCCCATGCAATATGAAGTTTGCATGACAGGCCCGTCATAGCCGACGATTCGACCTGCTGCAACATAGGCGAGCACCTCGATGCAAGAGAGGCGGCAAACAGCGTCATGTGCCGATCAGTCGGGCGCATCGAAAGATCGACAGCGAGCGGCTGATCGTTATGATGCACCGGATGGGATCTGGTATTTCAGCGCTCGTCGAAGGGGATGCCGCCCTTCATTTTGTCAGCAAGGGGGGCCTCGATGATCTGCACTGTCACGGATCCGATCGCTGCGCCAAACTCCTCGACGACAGCGTCGGAGATCTTCTTCATGAGCTTCACTTTCTGCTCACGTGTTCGACCGGCTGCGCAAAAAACATGTACTTCAGGCATCGGGCAGGTCCTCATTTCACCAGCAGAATCGTCTGGCAGCATCTTACCGCCTCCAAACCCTGGAAGTCATCCCGGTGAGATCGGCTAGTGACGACTAGAGAGTTCCCAGGCGCGTGCCGTCTTTCTCCCGAAACAGATGGATGTGCTCCGGTCGTGCAGACAAGGACAGCTGAGCGGGCGTGCGAAAGCTGAGGCGATCCCGAACTGCGACCGTCACCATTTGCCCTGCCGCCGCGCCGTACAGATGGGTTTCCGCACCCGTGGGCTCGATGAGTTCGAGCCTGAAATCAAGTTTGTCCTCGCCGGCGGCTCCTGCAGGCTCCGAGACTTCGAAATGCTCCGGGCGAATGCCCACGGTTACGGTGGCATCCTTTCCGATGTCGAACTGCGGTGGCAGCCTGAACCGTGCTGAACCGATCCGGAGATGAGTGCCCCCCTCGCCCCGTTCGACGATTGCCTGAAAGATGTTCATCGCTGGCGAGCCTATGAAGGTGGCGACAAAAAGGTTCGCCGGCCGGTCGTAAAGCTCGAGCGGCGAACCGACCTGCTCGATCCGCCCCTTGTTGAGGATGACGATCCGATCGGACATGGTCATCGCTTCCATCTGATCATGGGTGACGTAGATGGACGTTGTCCCGAGCCGTCTCTGCAGCGCGCGGATCTCGACACGCATTTGGACCCGCAGCTTGGCATCCAGATTGGACAGCGGTTCGTCGAAGAGGAAAACCTGCGGCCGCCGAACGATGGCGCGGCCCATGGCCACACGCTGGCGCTGGCCGCCGGAAAGCGCTCTGGGCAGCCGATCGAGATAGGGCGTCAGATTGAGCATTTCGGCGACCTCGCCGACCGCAGTCTTGATCTGCGCCTTCTCGACATTGCGCAGCTTCAGGCTGAAACCCATGTTTTCGGCGACGGTCAGGTGCGGATAAAGCGCGTAGTTCTGGAAAACCATGGCCATGTCGCGGTTCTTCGGCTCGACATCGTTGATGACCCGGTCATTGACGGAGATGGTTCCGGCGGAGATATCCTCCAGCCCGGCGATCATCCGCAGAAGGGTTGACTTGCCGCAGCCGGATTCGCCGATCAGCGAGATGAACTCGCCGTCTTCGATGGTGAGATCCAGCCCATGGATGACTTCGACCGTGCCGTAATTCTTCCTAAGGCCGGATATCGCCAGGTTCGCCATTTTTCAGAAATCCCAGTTCGAAGGAAATGGACCGGCCTAAACCGGTCCGGCTTACCGTCAACACGCCATCAGGCGAGGACGACGACCTTGGTCAGGTGCCGCGGCGCCGTGGTATCGAGCTGCTTTGATCCGGCAATCCGCTCGCCGAAGAGCTGCAGCGCCGGCAGCATTTCCGGAAGCCGGGCAAGTCCCGTACCCTTGAGCGGGATGGACACGTCACCGGGGCCGCCCAGTCCGATCACCTTGCCGCCCTTATCTTGAATCTCACGGGCAAGCTTGGCCTCTTCGTCGCGCGTGTCCTCGCTGTAGAGCAGGACAACCAGCGAGCGCTCGTCGATCAGGCTGATCGGGCCATGCCGATATTCCATCGGGTGAAAAGTCTGCGCGTAACTGAGGCTCATCTCCTGCAACTTCAGCGCGCCTTCTGATGCAATGCCATAGAGAGCGCCAGCGCCGAGGTAGACGAAATGCCCCCGGCCCGCGATGAGGTCTGTGTCGATCTCGCCAAGGATCCCCAGCGGCGCTTGGGCAGCGGTGGTGATCGCATCGTCAAGGAGAGCACCGGCCATGCGCAGGCCCGCGATCAGCATCAGGCTGGCAGACGAGGTCATGACGACGCCCTCATCCGCATGCGTCGGCAAGTAGACGGTTGTCTCCGCCGCCCGCGCGATCGCGCTGTCCTTCTCGCAGGTAATCGCGATGGTGCGCAAACCGGCAGCGCGGCTGGCATCGACGGCCTGCACGGTTTCGGTGGATTCGCCGCTGCGCGACAGGGCAAGCACGCAGACGCCGTGGCGGTTCGCCACATAGCTCTGCGGGCGGCGTGCCCATTCGCCGCCGGGCACGGCAAGTGCGTTGCGGCCATTCTGGTTGAAGGCAGAAGCGATCGTCTGCGCCAGATAGTAGGAGGTGCCGCAGCCGACCACGACGACAAGCGGTGCCTCGACGACAGGCAGATCGACACGGAGTGCTCCTGCCCAGAACGGGAACTGTTCCTGGATGACGCGTTCAGTCACATTCATAAGTGTATTCCTAGATGTTTGAGCGATTTGCATTACTTGGTCGCGCCGGCCATCAGGCCGCTGACCAGGAAGCGGTTGAGAAGGAGGACGACCAGCACCGGCGGGATGATTGCGACAATGCCCGCGGCATTGATCAGCCCGTAATCGACGTAGTTGCGGCCAACGAATTCCGGGATCAGCACCGTCAGAGGCTTTGTCGCCAGCGTTGGCGAAAACACCAGCGGTATGAGGAACTGGCCCCAGGCATTGAGGAAGGTGATGATTGCCGCGGCAATCAGCCCGGGGGCCGCGAGCGGCATGACGATGCGCACCAGCGTGTAGAGTTTGCTCGCCCCGTCAAGCCAGGCGGCCTCTTCCAGCGACAGAGGCATGGCCTGATAGACGCTGCGCATCAGCCATAAGGCCAGAGGCAGGAAGGCTGAGACATAGATCAGGCTGACGCCGAGATAGGTGTCGACCAGCTTCAGTGAAATCATCAGCCGGTAGAGCGGGATCATCACCGTATAGGCGGGGATGGCGAGCGTCGCGACGACCAGCACGAACAGGAGATCACGCCCGGGAAAGCGCATCCGAACGAAGGCATAGGCGCTGAAAGCTGCGATCCCGACGGTCAGCAGGGTCGCTACGGCGGAGGTGATCAGGCTGTTGATCAGCGCAGCGGAAAACTGCGGCCAGACCGACTGCACTTCGTTGCCCTGCGACAGGCTCGTGCTGCCGAACAGGCGGGCATAGTGTTCGAACGTGACATGGCTCGGCCAGAAGCGCGGCGTCGACGATATGAGGTCGGTCGGCGAGGTCAGGCTGGTGACGACCGACCAGTAGATCGGGCCGAGCGACCAGATGAGCAGGACGGTGATCGCAAATCCGGTTCCGACCTTCCCGCCAATGGATTTCAGGCTGCGCGGCGACATCAGTCATACCTCGTTTCGCGATAGACCTTGAGCACATAGACAAGCGAGACCAGAAGCGAGGCGAGCATCGCCAGCAGCGACAGCGCCATGCCGAGCGAAAACTTCATGTTCTGGAAGGCCAGCATGTAGACCTGGATCATGACGGTGCGGGTATCGAGGCTCGATCCGGCGAGGATCCATGCTTCATCGAAGAGATTGAAGGCAAAGACGGTCGACTGGCTGAGCGCGATGGCAAGTCCGCTGGCAATCAGTGGCAGGGTGATCAGCCGAAAGGATTTGAGCGCTCCGGCGCCATCGAGCTTCGCCGCCTGGTAGAGTTCCTCCGGAATGGACTGGAGGGCAGCGAGCAGGATCACCGCCGTCAGTGGCATCATCCGCCAGACATGCACGATGGTGACGAGCAGGAGAGCGAGCTTCGGATCGTTGAAGAAAACCACCGACCCCGAGGTCAGGCCACTGGCCTGCAGCATGCCGTTCAGCAGACCGTAGCTGGGATTGTAGATCCATAGCCATACGACCGCATTGACGACAGGCGGCAGGCACCAGGGCAGAACCACGGCTGCAAGCAGCCAGCGGCGGCCGTGCCGGAGCTTGTTGAGAAGCAGCGCCACGCCAAGGCCGCCAGCGGTTTCAAGCACCACGGCCAGGATGACGTAGTAGACCGTATTGACCCAGGAGCGCTGCACCGCCGCGTCCTTCATCAGCTCGGCATAGTTGGCAAGCCCGGTAAAGGGCGTGCCAGGCCGCATCGGATTGATGCGGTAGAAGCTGTCCACGATCGTCGACAGCAACGGAAAGAGCACCAGGCCACCCATGATGACGACCACCGGTATCACCAGGGCGAGGCCAAGGCCGACCTCGCCGTGACGACGGCGGGGTCCTATGAATGACAACATCGCGCTCATGGCCTCAACAATCCAGCTGTCTTATTCCTGCGACGCCGTCTTGGCGGCCTCGGCAATTTGCTGCACAGCCTGGTCGACGGTCAGTTGACCCTTGGCCGCCTGGTTGATGGCGGTTGCGACGGCAGACGAGAATTCCGGATACCAGCCGGGCGTCCCTTGCGCGAAAAGCGGCTCGACGGCTGCTGCCTGGGCCAGCAGAACGTCGCCATCCTTCAGCGCACCCTCACTGTTCAGCTGCTTCAGGACACTCAGGCGCGGCGGCAGATTGCCGAGCGACTTGAAGCTTCCGATTTCGGTTTCAGGCTCCAGCATCCAGTTGATGAAGGCAGCAGCCGTCTTGCTGTTGGTAGACGCGGTCGGGATGCCGATGGCTTCCGGCAGGCCGATCGTGCGTGTGGCACCGGTCGTTGACGGCATCAGCGCCGCGGCAACATCATTGGCGACCTGCGACTTGGAGGCGTCGGCATAAACGGCAAGGTTGCCCGCCCAGCCGGCAATATCGAAGCTGATCTTGCCGCTCTTGAACAATTCCTGCACCTCGACATCCTTGAGGCCGGTCATCGCCGGATCGATCAGACCGTCCTTCAGCGCCTGGATCTCGAAGCTGAGCGCCTTGTAGCCGCCTGACTTCGGATCGACGAAGAGCGGCTTGAAGTCCTTGTCGAACAGATCGCCGCCGAATGCCTTCGTCAGCAGATACCAGGTCGTGGAGGTGCCTTCGGTCGCCGACAGCGGCAGGCCGATCGGATAGGTGGCGATCTTGGCATTCTTGATCGCCTTGGCGGCCTTCAACAGCTCGTCCGGCGTCTTCGGTGCCGCGCTGATGCCGGCCTTGGTGAGCTGCGTCTTGTTGTAGATCAGCACACGGAAATCGTTGTTGTAGGGAACGGCAAGCAGCTTTCCGTCATAGGTGAAAATCTTGGCAGTCGGTGTGTCGGCAATCGCATCCGCTGCGACCAGGCCATCGAGCGGCTGGTACCATTTCGACGCGCCGAACTGGCCGACCCAGGACCAGTCGACTTCCGTCGCATCGCCTGGAGCGGTGTTGGCGACGGTCGAGGTAACGATCTTCGTATGGATGTCGTCCCAGCCGAGCGTCTGGGTATCGAGGATGATGCCGGTCTTTGCCGTAAAGCTGTCCGTCATGTCCTTGGGCAGCGTGCCCCAGGGCGGCAGAAGAACGGAAAGGTGCTGGCCGGCCAGCGGCTTGGCCTCGTCGGCCAGGGCTACACCTGTGATCGCGACCTGCAGCAGGAGCGCGGTAGAAAGCATGAGTTTCAGCTGTCTTTTCATCTTCATTCCCCTTTTATTGCGTTTTGGATTGGACACGGTCTTGCAACGAAACTTTGAGCCGGCCGATAAAACCGGCATCGACCGGCCAGCCGGCGAGACGCGCAGCATGCAGCAGCGCTCCACCAATCGGCGGCAGGACCGGATCGACCGGCATGGTGCCGATGCGTCGGCGCACACCGTCGAGGATGGCCGCATTGCCGAACACGCCGCCTGCGTAGCTCCAGTCGGCACGGCGACCATCTGGATAGGCGAGACACTGTTCTGCCGCTGCAACATGCCGCGCCAGATGATCACAGGCCCGATCGATGATTGCCTTGGCGGTCGCACAGCCGGACTCGGCAATGGCAGCAGTCAACCGTGCGATATCGGCAATCGCAGTCCGCTGGTTGTCGATGGAATAGACCCAGTCGATCAGTCCCTCCGGCGGGATCAATAGCCTCCGCAGCAGGGCTTGCGCGAAGGGTTTTGCTTCGGGAAGCCTGCCGTCGAGAGCCTGGCTGGCGATCGTCAGGCTCTCGCGACCGATCCAGAAGGCGCTGCCTTCGTCACCGAACACGTCGCCGCAGCCGCCGATGCGGTAATGACGGTCTTCGGGACCGTTCAGGCTGGCCCAGGCCATCGAGCCTGTCCCCGCCAGGAGAAGGATCCCGCCGCCGGATGCAAAAGCGCCGTCGAAGGCGATACGCACGTCGTTTTCGACGGCAACCCTGGAGTGCGGCAGCAGGTTGGCGGCGACCTCCTCTTGCATGGCCGTGAAATGCTTGATCTCGTCGTGGAAGGAAAGGCCAAGCACAGCGGCAGCCGGAGCGCCAGAGCCTTCCAATGTCCGCGTCAGCTGGCGTGACAGGAGATCGGGCCAGTCGCCTGCCGCGGTTGGATCAAGGCTCGGCCCATGAACGATCTCGACAACCCTGCCGGTCTGGTCCGCCAGCGCGCTCAAGGTCTTGGTTCCGCCGCCGTCGAGACCAAGAACGTGATCCATCAGCGGCCGCCCTCCTGGAGAGGCACTTCGGTCAGCGAGCAGGAAAGGTCCTTTAACCGCGCCCTCCATGTCGCCGGCAGGTTGCTATCGGTGAAGACGTGAAGGTCGGAATTCAGCGGCTCGACCCGGTAGGTCAGCCGGTGATCGAATTTCGAGGAATCGACCAGCAGCGATTTTGCGGCCGAGCGCGCCAGCATCAGCTGGTTCACCCGTGCCTCGTGTTCGTCGAGACTGTAGATGCAGCCGTCCTCTGCAATCGCGCCGGCACCGAGGAAAAGCTGGTCGAACCACAGGCGTTCCAGCGTGCTTTCGGCAATCGGCCCGACCATGGAGGCGTTTTCCGGCCGCAACTGGCCGCCGATCAGGGTGATCTTCAGATCGCGCACATCCATCAGAACCTGGGCGACCGTCACGCAGTTGGTGAAGATCGACAGCGGCATGGGATCAAGCCGCAGCCGCCGCGCCAGCTGAAGCACGGTCGTGCCGGCATCCAGAAACACCGCGCTCTTTGGTACAAGCTGTTCGAAAGCGGCATCGGCGATCGCCCGCTTGGCAGCGAGATTGGTCTGTTCGCGCAGTTCAAAGGCGATTTCGGTTCCCACCGTGTCGGCGATGCGGGCACCGCCATGGGTGCGGACGATGGCACCCTCCGCCTCGAGCGCCAGCAGGTCGCGCCGCACCGTCGGCAGCGACGCTCCGACAGCGTCTGCGATCGCCTGGATATGGCTGAAACCATGACTGTAAAGATGCTGCCTGATGGCCGACAGCCGATCGTCCTTCATGCGGACTGTCCCTTGTTGTTGCCCATATCATGATCTCACATCGATCAATGTCAATCGTAAAAGTGATTGAACATGATCGATTTTAACAGTAGCGATGACCAGATCAGATTATATCAGCCGAACTTGCCGCTTGGGGAGATACGACATGAGCAGGCCCAATCCTCTTCTGGACATCGCAACCTGGCGCAGCCGAAGTGCGGGCAGCAAGGGCATTCCATCGATCTGCTCGGCCCATCCGCTCATCATCGAGGCCGCCATGCGCCATGCCCTGAAGGCTGGCTCGCCGCTGCTCATCGAAGCGACCTGCAACCAGGTCAACCAGGACGGCGGCTACACGGGAATGACGCCCGCAGATTTCAGGCGTTTCGTCGAAGAGATCGCCACCCGCACCGGCTATCCCACGACCGAGCTTATCCTCGGCGGCGATCACCTTGGCCCCAATCCCTGGAAGTCACTCGACGCCGAGCAGGCGATGGACAAGGCGGAGGCGATGATCCGGGCCTATGCGGCGGCCGGCTTCACCAAGCTGCACCTCGACACCAGCATGGGCTGCCGGGGCGAACCCGTCGCACTTGCCGACGCGTTGACGGCATCCCGCGCCGCGCGGATGGCTGCTGCCGCCGAGCACGCGATCATGGGCACGGATGGAACGCTGCCTGTCTATGTCATCGGCACCGAAGTGCCGATCCCGGGCGGGGCGATGGAAGAGCTCGACGTGCTTGAGGTCACAATGCCCGAGGCCGTGATCCAGACCTTCGAAATCCACCGACAGGCGTTCGAGGCGGCTGGTGCGGCGGATGCGTTTTCCCGCGTGATCGGGCTTGTGGTCCAGCCCGGCGTCGAGTTTGGCAACCACAACGTCATCGGCTATCAACCCGAAAAAGCGCGTGCGCTCAGCCAAAGCCTGGACCAGCTTCCGAAGCTGGTCTTCGAAGCCCATTCCACCGATTACCAGAGCCGCGACATGCTGCGTCAACTGGTGCTGGATGGTTTTTCCATTCTCAAGGTCGGCCCCGGACTAACCTTTGCTCTGCGCGAGGCGCTGTACGGCCTCGACCAGATCGCCGCATTCCTGTTTCCCACGGCACGCGAGACGACGCTCGCCACGACGACGGAACGGGTCATGCTCGACCAGCCGAAGAACTGGGACAAATACTATCACGGCAGCCCTGCCGATCAGCATCTGCAGCGGCATTATTCCTACAGCGACCGGATCCGCTACTACTGGCCGGAAGACCGGATCGCCCGGGCCGTCGCCGACCTGCTCGCCGTTCTCGACGGAACGATCATTCCCGAGACGATGATCAGCCAGCATCTGCGGGGACTATATCCGGCAATCCGCAGCGGCCGGATTGAACCCACCGCGATGGGCCTGATCCTCGGCGCCGTCGACCTCGTGCTGGAAGACTATTTCGAAGCCTGTCGATCTTGAAAGGTGCATGGGATGAGGTCGTCAGGACCTCATCGTTCACCGCGTCGAGGAGGACGTCGTTGACGCCAGCTTTGCGTGCGGCGGCTCATCCCTTGCGGCAAGCGCTGCAACCAATTTAAGCAAAACCGTAAATGCTTCTATTTACATACCAATCAATATGTATGTAACTTGGGGCATGAAGACTGCTTCAAGCCCCAAGCGATCGCAGATCGCCCGCACCGCGGAAACTCAGGCTGTTTTGATTTCGGCCGCAGCCCGGCTTCTGGCAACCGTCGGCTTTGCAAAGACGACGACCCAGATGATCGCCGCCGAGGCTGGCGTCACCACCGGCGCCCTGCACCACCACTTCCCGACAAAGGACGATCTGATGATGGCGGTGCTCGACCAGTCGTCGATCACCATCGAGGAAAAACTGCGGGTCGAGAACGCAGGCCCGATTTCCGGCAAGGCCGGCATCCGCGAGATGGTCGACCACCTGTGGCAGATCTACGGGCAGCCGGAATACTGGGCGGTCTGGGAAATCATTATCGGCACCCGCACCGACCCGGAGGTTCACCGCCGCATCATCGAGCACCGCTCGCAGTCCATGGCAAACATCGTGCTGCCCTGGCTGGAACGGGTCGAGACGCTGAATGGCTCGGCGGGCCAGTCACTGGACATCTTCGAATTCATGCTGATCGCCATTCGCGGCCTGAGCCTCGAGCGCTTCATGGACAAGGACGCCGCATATTTCGAGCGGAACCTCGCCATGCTGGCCGACTTCGCGAGCTTCCATCTGCAGGGCCCCGCCCCTCAGCCGGCCGTGCCGCCGCACACCAATAAGAAACGTCCACATCCGCACACGACGGGGAACTTTGAAGATAATGACGACAATCATTGATAAGGGCGGGTCACCATCGGTGCCCGCAACCGGCAAGAATGGCCGGGTGAAAACGCTGATCGGCGGCTCCATCGGCCATTTCATCGAATGGTTCGATTGGGCGATCTACGGCCTGATGGCGAGCGTCATTGCCGGGCAGATGTTTCCGGCAGCCGATCCTGCCGTCTCTCTGATCGCCAGCCTGTCGGCCTTTGCGATCGGCTTCATCGGCCGTCCGATCGGCGCAATCATTCTGTCGCCGATGGCGGACAAATATGGCCGCCGCACGCTTCTTGCCGCCACGATCATCATGTCCGGGGCAGGCAGCCTGTTCATTGGCCTCTGCCCCAACTATGCGCAGATCGGCATTCTTGCGCCTGTCATCATCGTCCTTTCGCGCCTTCTGCAGGGCTTTGCCGGCGGCGCCGAATATCAGATCTCGGCAACTTTCCTGAACGAGCACGCCTCGGTCAAGCACCGCGCCTTTGCAGCCTCCCCGCAGCAGGTCGCGATCGGCCTGTCGGTTCTGGCGGCAACGGCTGTCGCGACTTTGACGACCAAATACTTCTCGCCGGAAACCCTGGAAGCATGGGGCTGGCGGGTGCCCTACCTGATCGGCGCAGCGCTGTCGGTCTACGGCTTCTTCATGCGTCGCGGCCTGGATGAGACACCGGCCTTCGAAGCCAACGCCAAGCTCATGGCAAACCGCTCCATCGGCTCCATCCTCGCCGCAGTCGCCAAGTACCCCAAGGAAACCCTCATCGTTTTCGTCATGCAGATGAACGGGGTTCTCTACTATCTCTGGCTGATCTTCCTGCCGACCTACGCGAACATGATCGGCGGATTGGACCGGTCGGATGGCTTTGCCGGCAACATGATCTCGACGGTCGTCTACATCATCGGCGTCCCCCTCTTCGCCTACATCTCAGACCGGATCGGTCGCAAGCCGCTGCTGTTTGCCACGGCCGTCCTGTTCCTTATCTTCGTCTATCCGCTGCTCTCCCTCCTCGACGGGCAGGTCTCGTTCTGGACATTCACCTTCGTATCCGCTGTCGGCGCGCTGTTCCTGTCGATGAACAACGGCGTGCTCGGCACGGTGCTGAGCGAGCTCTTCCCCGTTTCGGTGCGGACCTCCGGCATCGGCATCCCCTATGCCATCTGCGCCGCCCTGTTCGGCGGGACCGCTCCCCTCATGGCGACCTGGCTGAATGGCATGGGCGGCGTCTGGTATGTGGCGCTCTATGCCATGGCGATCTGCGTCATCAGCATCGTGACGCACCTCTTCCTGACCCCGGAAACCAGAGGCCGCTCTCTCGACTAGGCGCAGCTGAGATCACCCGTCGCCCATCTGAAGCATCCGGAGGCGCAACCGCTGCGCCTCTTTCCAGGAAAGACCAGGAATTCACCCATGAAGACACTTATCAAGGCAGACCGGACAATCGACGGCACGGGCGCCGAGCCTGTGATCGGGGCAACGGTCGCCGTCGAAAACGGCCGGATCACCGGCGTCTACACAGGCGAAGTGCCTGAGGCCGCAAGCGCGGGTGCTACCGTTCTCGAATACCCCGGCAGCACGATCATGCCCGGCATGATCGACACCCATGTCCACCTCAACCTACCGGGAGACGGAACCTCGCTGGAAGACGCCGTGCGGGAGCCGGAAGGCGTGCTCGTCGCCACCTCCAGCTTTACGGCAGCCCGCGCGCTTGCCGGCGGCGTTACAACGGTGCGTGATCTTGGCGCCATGGGCGGAACAGTGTTTCACCTGAAGCGCGCCCTGGCTCTCGGCCACGGCAAAGGCCCTCGCATCGTCGCCTGCGGCCAGCCGATTACCATCACCGGCGGCCACACCTGGTATTTCGGCGGCGAGGCCGATGGCGAAGTCAACCTGCGCCGCAAGGTTCGCGAGATGGTCAAGCAGGGCGCCGACTTCATCAAGGTGATGGGCAGCGGCGGCGGCACCGTCAACACCCTGTCCTGGCGCGCCTCCTACACGCGCGAAGAGATGGCGGCCTTGGCCGACGAAGCCCACGCGCTCGACAAGAAGATCGCGGTCCATTGCCTCTGCGCGGAATCGATCGAATACGCGGTCGATGCCGGCGTCGACCAGATCGAACACGCCGGCTTTCTGATCGACGGGAAGGGACACCAGAAATTCGACCCAAGGGTCGCCGAGAAGCTTGCCAAGTCCGGCACTCCGGTCACCGGTACGCTTGCCGTCGCCGGCTCGGCCGTCAACGCCATGCTCGCCAAGGACAAGCTGACGCCCGAAGAAGAGGCCTTCCTCTCCCGCTGGCAGACCCTGCTGGAGGACAATGTCGAACAATTCCGCAAGCTGCGCGAGGCAGGCGTTCGCCTGGTTGCAGGCACCGACGCAGGCTGGCGTTTTACGCCCTTCGACGGCCTGCCGCTCGAAATGGAATTGATGCACCGCGGCGGCATGTCCACCCTGGAGGTACTGACAGCGGGAACCGGATTTGCTGCCAAGGTGATCGGCATCGACCAGGAGGTCGGGACGCTGACGACCGGTCTTGCCGCCGATATCATCGTCGTCAAGGGCAACCCGCTCGACGACCTCGGTGCCTTGCGCCACCTGCAGCTTGTGATGCAGGCCGGCGAAATCCATCGCTCCGCCTAGCTTCCGTCGCCCGCAAGCGAAGGCAACCGCGACCTGTCTTCGTCGTCAAGAAATCGGCCTAGGTGGACAATTCGCGCCGTGTGCCGTCTAATACTGTGTCTCCCGCCACCTTGGCGGGATACGCAGCGCAGCGAGGATGATCGGTGAAATTGAACAGGCCAAAGCAGGCGGGCGCTTATCCCGACAGGGATATCGCGTGCCAGGAAGCTATCGAGAGCGATTTTCTTGAATTGGCCAAGGGGCTGAAACCGGATGACATCGTCGATGCGGCCGGCGGCACTCTGGTGCCGGTATTGGCTGGTCTTGCACAGCGCGCAGAATCCGTTGGCTGGACGCTGGAGGAGGCAGAGGTCGCGATCGGCGAGCTGGCGCAAAACCTCTTGGACGACATGGCCGCGATGTAGATCCGGCTATCGACTCTCTCGGCTGGCGGTCAGAATTTTACTATGATCCGCCAGTTCCAGCACATCCCCTGTGCTGCCCAAAACATCCGCCTCACGCCTGGAACGTTGTTTCGACAACCAAATGACTTGCGCCCGCAGCCGATCCTGGTCTATCAAGGCCTGAGACAGGGGTGCTCCGTAAGGCCGGGGCTGAGATGTGATCGTCATGATCATGGACCCTCAAGCTGATCTGGATAATGCCAGCGGAGCGAGGTTAAGCGATGTTTTCCGGCGCACAAATTTCCCTTTACCCGATGAGCGATGATTTCATCGCTGTGATCACCGGCGCTCTTGGCGCCCTCGACCCCTACCGGGATCGACTGCGGATCGAAACCGACGACGTATCGACGCTAATCGTCGGCACGCCGGATGTCGTGTTCGATGCCATGCGCGATCTCTTCGTGGCTGCTGCATCGAGCGGCAAGCACTGCGTGCTGCATGCGACGATCTCGCGGGGATGCCCCGGCGAGCCGGACGATCCCATGTGCCACACCCCGGAACTGACCGGTCCGATGGCCCCGCTTGACGAACGCAAGGCGCGCGCATTGGCGACCGTCGCCTCCGCCGCTCTTTCGGGCCAGTCCGTTGCGGCGCAGTTTTCGCTCTACACGCTCGGTATTGATCAGCACATGGACGAGATCTATGGCTGCATCGACTTCGTGAAATCCTCGGGCGTCTTCGACAAATCGAAGAACTTCTGCACCAAGCTGCGTGGTGATGCGGCACCGGTGTTTGCGACCGTCGGAGAAGCGCTGCTGCGCTTCGGCCATCCTGCAGGCCATGTCACTATCGACCTGACCGTATCGGCAAACAGCCCGACACCGCTCTGACGGTTCCCGTCACTTCACCAAACGGTCGATACCCAACATGCTCATGCAGCTCTACCGCGGCCTTCCCGCGTTGATCGCCATCACGCTTCTGCTGCTCGGATGGGAGACCTATGCCCGTCTCTCCGGCATTTCGCCGACCATGCTGCCGGCACCGTCGCGCGTGATCGAACAGGCCTGGATCTACCGGCAGCCGCTGTGGGAAAACACCCTGCCGACGATCCGGGCGACCGTCTTCGGCTTTGCCTGCTCGCTGGCGGTGGCCTTCCTCCTGTCGGTGCTTGTGGATTTCTTCAACCCCCTGCGGCGGGCCCTGTTTCCAATCTTCATCATCAGCCAGACCCTACCGCTGGTCGCGATCGCGCCGCTTGTGGTGCTGTGGTTCGGCTTCGGCCTTGCCCCGAAAATCCTGCTGGTCGCACTGGTCACCTTCTTTCCCATGCTGGTGGCGCTCACCCAGGGCTATCAGTCCACCGAAGAGGAAATCGAGCAGCTGCTGGCCTCGATGGGCGCTCCGAAATGGAAATGCTTCCTGCTCGCCCGGCTACCCTCTGCCCTCCCCTATTTCTTCGCCGGCCTGCGCATCTCGATCACCTACGCCGTGGTCGGCGCGATCTTTGCCGAATATGCCGGCGCCGCCAAAGGCCTCGGCATCTACATCCTGAATGCCAAGAACAATTTCAGACCCGACCTCGTCCTGGCGGCGGTGCTGGTGAGCGCCGTCCTGACGCTTGTCCTGTTCGGTCTGACGCTTCTCATCCAGCGCCTAGCCATGCCCTGGACACGATCCTCGCTCGGGAGCGGCCGATGACGATCCCGCCGCGCCTGGAACTTAAGGCCATTGCCGCCTCCTATGCGGACCTGCAGGTTCTGCAGGATATCTCGCTCACCATCCGCCCCGGCGAGTTCGTGTCCATCCTAGGGCCCTCCGGCGCCGGAAAATCGACGCTGTTCCGTCTGCTGACCGGCGCCCTGAAGCCTTCCCGCGGCGACATCCTCTTCGATGGAAGCCCCCTCGATACCGCATCCAGCCCTTTTGCCTTCATGCCGCAGCGGGACGCGCTGATGCCCTGGCGGCGGATCATCGACAACACGACGCTCGGGCTCGAAGTCCAGGGCCTAAGCCGGCGCGAGGCGCGCAAGCGCGTGGAACCCCTGTTTGCCGAGTTCGGCCTCACCGGCTTCGAGCAGCATTACCCCTCTGCGCTCTCCGGCGGCATGCGCCAGCGCGCGGCGCTGTTGCGCACGGTGGTGCAGGACCGATCCATGCTCCTGCTCGACGAGCCTTTCGGGGCGCTCGATGCGCTGACCCGCGCGGGCATGCACCGCTGGCTGGAAGGCATGTGGATGCGCCACCAGTGGACCGCGATGCTTGTCACCCATGATGTGCGGGAAGCGGTTCACCTGTCGGACCGGATCTACGTCCTGTCGCCCCGCCCCGCCTCCATTGTGGAGGTCGTCGACATTCCTCTGCCGCGCCCGCGCAGCCGCAAGGGCGCCGCCGGCGCCGAGGCCGCCCGCATCGAAAACGCAATCCTGGAAACCCTGCTTGGACCCCACGAAGGACAATCATCATGAAACTGCCCCTGTTGACCCGCCGTAGCACGCTTCTCTCCCTCGCCGGTCTCGCGGCAACGACATTGCCGTTGGCTGCGCGAGCGCAATCACCGAAGACGGTGACGATGGCCCTCGACTGGACGCCGAACACCAACCACATCGGCCTGTTCGTCGCCCGCGAAAAAGGCTTCTACCGGGATGCCGGCATTACCGTCGAGATCCTGCCCTACACCGACACCTCGGCCGCAACACTGGTCGCCAATCGCGTCGCCGATTTCGGGATCATCGGCTCGATCGGCCTGTTCACCCAGCACACCGCAGGCGCCGATCTGGTCGCGACTTATGCGGTTGTCCAGACCGAAACCGGTCGCCTGGTCTTCAAGGGGGATCGCCCCGATATCAAGCGCCCGAAGGATCTCGACGGGCGCACCTATGGCGGCTTCGGCAGCGCCTGGGAAAATGCGCTGATCGGCTCGCTGATCCGCCATGATGGCGGCAAGGGCGAGTTCCAGACGATCACGCTCGGCACCTCGGCCTATCAGGCGCTGGAAAACGGGGCTGTCGATTTCACGCTCGAAGTCTACACTTGGGAGGGTGTGAAGGCAGAGCTGGAAGGCATAAAGCAGGGTGCATTCCGCTATGCCGATTACGGCGCTCCCGACGAACACACGACGCTGATCGGATCGAGCGGCGCATTCCTGAGGGAGCGTCCGGCCGACGCGACAGCCTTCACCCAGGCGACCGCCAGAGGCTACGCCTATGCGGCCGATCATCCCGACGAAGCGGTCGATCTGATGATCGCCGCCAACAGCGATGCGCTGACCGACCGCGCCCTGGTGCGGGCCTCGCTGCAGGCGCTGATCGACGGCCATTATCTGCGCACTCGCGACGGCGTCATCGGCCGAATCGATCCTGCAAAGATGGAGGCGATGGGAAACTACCTGTTCGACGCGAAGATCCTGAAAGATGCCAACGGCAAGCCGGTGTCCAGCAAGCCCGATTTCACCAGCTACTACAGCAACGCGTTTCAGCCAGCCGGATGACAGAGCGTAGGCTGCACCTCAACGCGGTCATCTATGGCCTGGGCAGCCATGAGGCTGCCTGGCGCCTGCCCGAAAGCGACCCGTTGGCGATCATGACGCTCGATTACTGGGTTGATATTGCAAGTCGTGCCGAAGCGGGCGGCTTCGACGCCCTGTTTCTCGGCGACGTGCTGGCGCTTCAGGAGGGGGCCGACCGGCATCTGTCGAACACGATGGACCCCTTCGTGATCCTCTCGGCGCTCGCCGCGGTGACCACCCGCATTGGCCTGATCGGCACTGCATCGACCAGTTTCGATCACCCTTTCCATCTGGCGCGCCGGTTCGGCTCGCTGGACCATATCAGCAAGGGGCGTGCCAGCTGGAACATCGTCACGTCCTCGAATGCACGCGAAGCCCACAATTTCGGCCTCGACGGCATGCCGGCCCATGCAGACCGCTACGCGCGGGCCGAAGATGTCGTAACGGCGGTCAAGGCACTCTGGCACAGCTGGGAGCCCGGAGCGCAACTCGCCGACCAGCGTAGCGGACAATACCTGGACATGGCAAAGGTCCACAGGATCGACCACGTAGGCCCCTATGTGCAGACTAGAGGCCCGTTGAACATTCCGCGCTCGCCGCAGGGTCATCCGGTTCTGGCGCAGGCGGGATCTTCGCCGGCCGGTCGGGCATTCGCCGCGCGCCATGCTGATATCGTCTTCACCGTTCAATCCTCGCTGCCCGAAGCGCAGGTCTTCTACGCCGAGATGAAAGAACTGGCTAAAGCCGCGGGTCGCGATCCCGCGCATCTGCTGATCCTGCCGGGCATCATTCCGGTGGTCGGCGAAACCAAGGATGTTGCGGAGGCCCGGCTGGCCGAGATGAACGCGCTTGCCGTCCACGAGCACCTAATCGCCAAGCTGTCAGCCTTCCTCGGCCGCGATCTGAGCGGACTGGATCTCGACGCGCCTCTGCCGGAGGAAACGGAGCCGTCTAAAGGGACTGAGGCAAGCCAGAGCCGCGTCGCGGCCCTTGTCGGTATCGCGCGTCGTGATGCTCTGACACTCCGGCAGCTTCTGCTTCGCTTGGCGAGCGGTCGCGGACACCTCTTGACCGTGGGCACAGGACAGTATGTGGCATCCGTCATGCAGGAGTGGTTCGAGAACGGGGCTGCCGACGGCTTCAACGTCATGTGTCCCGTCATGCCCGCCGATTTGCAGAGCTTCAGCGCGTTGGTGATGCCCGAACTTGCAAGACTTGGCCTACGAACCGATGTCCAGACCGAAACGCTGCGAGAGCGCTATCGTTTGCCAGCGCACTGACACCACGAGATCATCGCCGATGAGCACCTCTTCAGCCATACGTTTACAGGGCGTAGCGGAAGAGCATGACGCAATAGGCAAGGGCGACCAGCACAGTGACCCTGACGCGCAGTTTCCAATACCACTGCCGCGCCGTCTCCCCCGCATGGACCCGATGGTCGGCGACCAGCAGGAGTGCAAACAGCAGCAGCTGCACAAGCAATGCTATCGGCAAAGGCCCGGCAACAAGGGTTGCAAAGGCAACAAGCGCCAGCACGTTGCTGGCGATGATCACCACGAGGTCGCCTCGGCCGCTCTGGGCGCTGCCCCACAGGGCTCCTGCCATGAAGGATGCGATCACGGCCCCATAGGACAGGAAGACGGTTGCCGTCTGGAAACCCAGAGCCGTCGAGGGGGCAAATGCCAGCAGCCAGAACGGCAGGGCCCCGCTGTAGGTCAAAAGCGTGGAAATAGTCCGCGGGCTGGTTGTCATGGTGCTGCCTTCAAGATCTCTTTAAGTGCATCGCCCAGTGCCATGGCGCTCAAAAACGCTGCTTCGACCCGCCCCACGATGCACCAGTCTCCGCAGGCTGCCAGTCGCGACACGTCATCGAGAAGGAAGGCCTGCCCGGCCGGCCGCTCGACATTGGCATAGCGCCAACGATGGATCATCGCAGACTCCGCTTCGCTTGTGGAGATGGGAACATAGCCTCGGAGGGCCTCCAGCATGCTGCGGCGAACATCGTCCAGCGGCTCTTCCAGATTGGCATCCGACCATTCTGCCGTCGCGTTGACCACGAGGCAGGGCTCATCACCCCGTCCCGGCTTGGAGTTATTGCGGGAGATCCAGCCAATGACGGGATCATCGACTCGGGCGGCGGCGAAGGGAAGCCCCGCATCCTCCGTCTGGCGGATCATCAGGGTAAAGCAGGCGTTCATCCGGACCTGTGCCAGCGCCGCATGATGCGTAAACGCGTCCGGAAGAAGCGACGCGGACTGCGGCGCCGGCGCCGCTGCGACCACCCAGTCGAACGGGCCCTCACTGCGATCACCGATCTGCAGGAACCACTGGCCGGGTGTGCCCGTGATGGCCGCCACATGCGCGTCAGTCTGGATGTCGAGACCCGCCGCCATAGCTTTCGCAAGCGCGTTCATCGAAGGGCTACCGACGTAACGCGTCGTCTCGGTCGCCGACTGCGCCGCCGGATCACCTTCCGGCAGCGTCACCATCGCACCTTTCCAGGGCTGGATCGCGCCGTCGGCCCGCGCCGTTTCCAGCGCCGCGCGGAAACGCTCATCCCTGATGGTGAAATACTGCGCGCCGTGATCAAATGCCCCAGCATCGCTTCGCCGTGTCGCCATCCGACCGCCGACGCCTCTGCTCTTGTCGAAAATCCTGACATCGGCACAATCGGCATCGGCCATCGTTCTTGCCAGCGTCAGTCCGGCGATCCCTGCTCCGATAATGCCCAGCCGTATCCGTCTTGCCATGTCTCATCCGATCTTCGGCGGTGGCTCAAACCCACCAACCACCGATACGTATCACACCCGCAAGCCGATCAGGCTGCGGCTCGGATTTCGAGGTTTCAAGCGGCCCTGGCCAAAGCCTGGCGCTGGGGATCAGGAGCGGCGCAATGGGGTAACCTGACCCTGATCCAACAGGCGACCGTGGGCGTAACTCCTATGAAGCACACGTTAGGAACTCCTCTTGGCAACCGGCGCATCCCCATGTGAGCAGCCCAGCTTTCCGCTGACGCGTCAGGATGCGCTGGAACGTCTACAGGCCTTCCTGCCCAAGGCCGGGTCGGCTTACGCTCGCATGCGAAACCTCGATGGCGGCCCGGGAGGCCATCATCATGTCTCACGGCTTTCCGCAGCATTGCGGCGTCGGGTGGTCTCCGAAGAAGAGGTGGTGGCCGCTGTCCTGGCGCAGCATGGGCCAGTTCTGGCCCACAAGTTCATCAGCGAGGTCTTCTGGCGCACCTACTGGAAAGGCTGGCTGGAACAGCGGCCGGCAGTCTGGACGGGTTACCTGGAAGCCCTGGACCGCGCGCGCCAGCAACTGGAGACGGATTCGTCACTGGCGGATCGGTATGGCGAGGCAACAGGCGGGCGAAGCGGGATCGACTGTTTCGATGCCTGGGTATCGGAACTGGAAACCAGCGGCTATCTGCACAATTGGGCACGCATGCAGTTCGCATCCATCTGGATCTTCACGCTTGGCCTGCCCTGGGAGCTTGGCGCGGCGTTCATGCTGGACCGGTTGATCGACGCGGATCCAGCCTCCAACACCTTGTCATGGCGATGGGTTGCTGGGCTGCACACAGCGGGAAAGGCCTATCTCGCCGACGCCGATCGGATCAAGGAAATGACCGAGGGCCGTTTCGCGCCGCAGGGTCTTGCCCGCGACGCCCTGGTTCCGGCCGACAGCATCGCGGTGCCCTCCCCGGCTCCGCCTCGGATATTCAGGGCGCCGGACCTCTTGTCGCCGACCGCACTCCTGATCTCGGTGGAGGACCTGTCGCTGGAAACCGTGCCTGAACTGGACCCCCTTCCGGTCAGGTGGCTTGCGGTGATACCGGCCGAGACAGCTGCCGACAGCACCGCACTGGACGATGCTCTGTCGCGCGCGCGGCGGCGGTGGCCGGACGCTGACGGGCTTGGGCCGCTGACTGTGTCCGCCCTTGCCCGCGCGAGGGCTGCAGGATGCCGGCAGGTCGTCACAGGTTTCGCCCCGGTTGGCCAGACGGCCACCCGCATTGCGCTGCTGCGCCGCGAAGCCGAACACGTAGAGCTTCTGTTTGCCGAACATCTGCGCGGCTGGGATCGCCGCGCGTGGCCCCATTGCCGCAAAGGCTTCTTCAAACTCAAGGAAAAGATACCCATGCTCATCAACACCGCACACCACACGTCATGATAAAACAGGTCACCGTCTGGTTTGACAGCAGCTGCCCGCTTTGCCGGCGCGAGATTGCGATGATGCGAAAACTGGACCGACGCAACGCCATCCGCTTCATCGATGCCTGCGATCCCACAGCATCGTGTCCCGTCGATCGGGCTGAGATCCTGTCGCGCTTTCATGCCGAAGAAGCGGGCAAGCTCCTGTCGGGCGCGGCGGCCTTCGCCGCCATGTGGCGCGCCATACCGCTGTTGCGCCCGCTCGGCCTGATCGCGGGCTGGCCTCCTGCCACGCCATCGTTCGACAAGGCTTACCGAGGTTTCCTGCGTGTGCGGCCCCGCTTGCAGAGGTTTTTCCAGTGAAGGATCGTTTTCGCCCGGTACCCCACGGCCGTCTTGGTCGGCTAGCAGCCTTGGGTCAGCTCGCCGGCGGTGTCGCGACTGGAATGATGGGCGAGGGTCTGCGCCGGCTCTCGCGAGGGGAGCGGCCGCATCTGTCCGACCTGCTGCTCACGCCCTCCAATGCGCTGAAGGTGACCGATCAGCTTTCCCGGATGCGGGGTGCGGCGATGAAACTTGGCCAGATGCTGTCACTTGATGCCGGCGATCTTCTGCCGTCCGAGCTCACCACTATCCTCGGCCAACTGCGAGACACGGCGCATTTTATGCCGCCAGCCCAGCTGCAGCAAAGCCTCGACACTGCCTGGGGGCCTGGATGGAGTCGACACTTCCTCCAGTTCGACACCACACCGATTGCCGCCGCCTCAATCGGTCAGGTTCATCGCGCCACGCTCGCGGACGGCCGGGACCTTGCGGTCAAGGTGCAGTATCAGGGAATTGCGGCAAGCATCGACGCGGATATCGATAATGTCGCGACCTTGCTGCGGATCTCGGGTCTTTGGCCGCCAAGTCTCAATATCACGCCGCACCTGGCAGCCGCCAAGCAACAGCTCCATGAGGAAGCCGACTATCTGCGCGAGGCTGACCAGATGCGGCGGTATAGCGCGCTGCTTCTGGGCGACACGCGCTTTGTCGTGCCCACACCTATCGACGACCTGCTGCGTCCGACGGTACTCCCCATGGATTTCCTGCCCGGTGCACCCATCGAGACGTTGAACAGCGCATCAGACATCGAGCGTAACGCAGCCATGGAAGCCCTGCTGGATCTGGTGCTGAAGGAGCTGTTTGAATTCGGCCTGATGCAGACCGACCCGAACTTCGCCAACTATCGCTGGCAGCGCGACAGCGGTCGTATCGTTCTTCTCGACTTCGGCGCGACGCGTCCGGTCACGGCCCAAACCGCCGACGACTATCGCACCTTGCTCCGCGCAGGGCTGGCGGGCGATGTCGCGGCGATCCGGAAGGCGCTGGTGACCATGGGTTTCATCTCCACCGCACAGATGTCCCGCCATGGCGCTGCGCTGGATGCGATGCTCCGTCTCGCCGTCCGGCACCTTCAGGAGGATCGCGACGGTCTCTTCGATTTCGGCAAGCGAGACATCGTCACGACGCTTCGCGACCAGGCGGCCCCCATGCTCGCCGACCGCACCACCTGGCACCTGCCGGCTGCTGAAAAGCTCTTCACCCAGCGCAAGATCAGCGGCATGGCCCTGCTCTGCGCCAACATGCGGGCCCGGGTGCCGCTGATGAAGATGCTGTCGCGCTATTCCTGAGGAACATCGCTGGGAAGACACTGCCCTACCCGGGAGTGGCACGTCCGTTTATACGCCTTCGTAGACCAGCTCAGCAAACAGGCCGGGGGTGATGACGAACTGGCCCCAGTGCTTGTCGAACTCGGCCGTCGGCCGCGCAGCCGCGACTTCGCCGACCGACATTCCTTTCTTCTTCAGTTTCGCAACCTTGTCCCGCACGGAAACCAACATGTCATGAAAGGCCTTGAGTTCAGATTTATTGCTGACCGGAGCGCCATGTCCCGGGATGACGATCGTTTTATCGTCGGCCATGGAGAGACTTTTCGCGCAGGCCGCGATCTTTCCGTCGATGCTTCCACCCGTCGAGTAATCGATAAACGGATAGATGCCGTTCCAGTACGTATCGCCCGTGTGGAGGATATTCTGATCCGTGAAGTGGACACCGACGTCACTGTCCGTATGGGCAGCCTCGTAGCAAACGAGATTTAACCTGCAGCCTTCGTACTCGACCCTCTGGTCAGTAGAGAAAGTCTCGCTTGGTATCGCGCCGGCTGGCGACGGTGGGAATGAGAAATCCCAGTCCTCAACGCGCTGCGTCTGCATCAGCCTCTTTTTCGTGTTGTCATGCGCCACGATCTTTGCACCGGCGGCGTGAACCCATTCGTTTCCATCGGCATGATCAAAATGCCAGTGCGTGTTGACCAGATAGGTTACAGGCTGGTTGCCAATAGCACTGAGCGCTTTTTCGATTTTTGCTCGCGTGGCGGTAATGCCTGCGTCGATCATCACCTTGCCCTGCTTACCCGCAAACACCGCGATGTTCCCGCCGGAACCCTCGAGCACAAAGACGCTGCCACGAAGCTTATGCGTCGTAATGTCCGCCTTGGCTGCCGCCCCGCGTATCATACCCACGAGTTGATGCGCTTCGGCAAAGGCTTCCCGTGGGGAAAGCCAGCCTCCGGCCAGACCGGCGGACGCCAAACCGGCGCAGCACATGCAGAAGCCGCGCCGGGAAAGCTTTGGAGTTGAAACGTTGGACATGGACAATCCTCTCAGGTTGTACTCTCGTCGATTGCCATGTCATGACGTATGGTTGTGCATCGGTATTGTATGTTTGCGTCGGGACGCTCAAATCGCCCCTGTCCTTGTCTGTCGATCGCTCTATTTCTCGACGGATACCGCGTTTCGGATCCCGAGGAATTGAGCGTTGGCGATTGGTGTCATCGGGGCGCTGCGCTCGCACCGCGCGGGTCGACAATGACGGCTATCTTTCCAAGCGGCGCCTTGCCGGACTTCATAGTCTGCAATTCCTGATTAATCTCGCTCGTCGTGCTTGCTATCGTTTTGCCGATATGTGGAACGACCAACGAGTTTTCAGCCCATTCCATCGCCATTTTCATCCCGAGCTGCAAAAGCGCCTTCGCCTTGTCGTCGAGTGTCGACGGTTCCGTGTAGGGACGAAGAACATTCGCGTTCGCGTATGCCGCGCCGCGCCGTCCCAAGATCTCCTTCACAGGGCTTTCCGTGACCACCTTGCGGGTCGTCTGACCGGGGCCAACACCCAGCACGACCCAAACGCCGTCTCTGGCAACGAGTTCGGCTGTCTTAACGAAGCTGGATTCGCTGTATGTCAGGTCAAACACCACGTCCACACCGCGGCCGTCCGTGAGGCTCATGACCTTGGCCTTGACGTCATCGTCGCGATAATTCAGCACCACGTGTGCACCGGAAGCCAGCGCAAATGCCCTCGACTCCGGATTGCCGCCGCTGCTTATGACGAGCGAAGCCCCAAGGGTACGTGCCATTTGGACTGCGAGGTGTCCGACGCCACCACCGCCGCCGGGAATGTAAACACTGTCACCCGTCTTGACGCGGCCAGAGAGCCCGAGAAAGGCCGCCAAAAAGCCGATGGGCAAGACGGCGGCATCCCGAAAGGACAAAGAGATCGGCTTCTTGATCGTCAGATATTCGCGGGCAACAGCGTAGCCACCCTCTCCGCCAACCGCCCAGCCACCATTGCCGTTGCAGTCGGCCATGGCAGTGACCTCGTCTCCCACCTTGAACTCGCTGATATGCGAGCCAGTGGCAATGACCCGGCCGGCAATGTCAAAGCCGAGAATGACGGGCGGGGTTCTTCCGAAGAAGTTCAGTTCAGCGAGTTTGTATTCCAGAGGATTGAGAGACGACGCGAAGACGTGGATAAGAACCTCGTCGGGGCCAGGTTTTGGAACAGGCACCCGGATTGCTTTCAGAGGTAGACCTGCCATCGCTTCCGCATAGCCGATACCGTCGAAATATTCGGGAACATTGCTCTCGAATTTGCTCATATCTCGCATCTCCTTCCGAATATCTGTTCAGCCGCTGGCTGGGCCATCGTCGAATTTCGTTACCTGGCTTGATCGTTGGTGCTGCACGACAGGCATTGAAGCGGTCAGCGAGCTGACGTCACCGGCCCCCACCCACCCGAGGCTTAATGGGTGTTGCGCACGAAAGAGGCGATCGTCTCTGCGCAAAAAACCGGTTCCTGGTGCTGGGGGCCGTGCCCAGCCTGCGGGATTGTCACCAGGTGCAGTGATTTCCACCTGGTTGTCAGCGGTAGCCAATTACCGATCGGGCAAGCGATGTCGTGATCACCGCTGATCACCAGCACGGGATGGGATCCGGAAGAGAGCTTTTCCATTTCCGAGCCATCGGGATCTGGATAGATCGTCGTCCTGTCCTGGGCTTCGCTCAGCAGTTTCAGGAAGACGGTCTCGGGTATCTCTGGTGAGCGATCTGATGTGCGGCTGGCTATGCGATCGCTCGAAAGGCGTGCTGCCTCTTTGCTCCGCTGAGAATTTGGCTCGAAGAAGAGGATGATCTCATCTTCCAGACCGTTATGTGGATGCATTGCCGTTTCCATGAAGAGACGCTCGCCGCTGACTTCGGGTTTGCCGGGCGGTGCGGTACCGATCAGGATCGTATGCGAGATCTTTCCAGGATGGGTGGCGGTGAATTTCTGGGCGACAACGCCACCGAGTGACCAGCCGCCGATGACCACCGTTTCGAAGCCCAGATAGTCGATCAGGTCAGCGGCATCTTTCACCAAGGATGCACGATCGTAGGTAGGCGTTCCGGTGGAGGCGCCAAGGCCTTTATAGTCGTAGATCACGACCTCGAAATTCTTGGCGAGCTCATCGAGAAACAATGGATCCCAAGAGTCGAGTGTTCCTCGGAACCTGACGTTCAGAACAAGCGGCGCACCCTTGCCGAACTTCCGGAACGCGATGGTCCTATCTGCGAGTTCGGCGAATTTTGTCGGTGTTGTGGAAGCTGTTTCGAACATCTTGGCTCTCCCTGAGATAGGTCGAGCTCAACACTTCCTGCGTGTCTCATATTGTACGATGCGATCCTGGGCTGGAACCGCTTCGGAAATTCCGTCCCACCACCGTTAAAATCGAAACCTCGAGCGACCCGCGGACCGGGCCGCGCATCGACTAGTGCGCGACCACCGAGGCCAGGTCAGGGTGGAGGTTTGTCAGGACTTCACCTTATTGATGACAATACCGATGAGATTGGCATCAGCCCGTCTCAGCTGTAGCTCAGCATCCCGCAGCTGATCGAAGGTGGTTCGACCGGCCCTGGTGACCAACAGCACGACATCGGCATGCGACATCAGGGAAAGGGCGTCCATCGACGCGTTCACGGGCGGCAGATCGAGGATCACATCGCCTCTCTGCCTGGCAGCTTCGATGATGGACGCAATACGCGGATGCTTGTAATCGGCGAATGTATTGGAGCGCGGATCGCGGGACTGGATCGGCATCACCAGCATACCGTCGCGGGTCTCGAACGTCAGCCGGTCGACAGAGCCTCCGGACATGGCGACATCCGCAAGTGCCAGCGATGCCGGACCGCTGACCTCGTGAGAGGTGCGGGACTGGAACAGGGTCACGGAGCGCCCGCCACGGCTCAGCATATGTCCGAGGCTGGTGGCCAGCATGGAGACGCCGAGGTCGGCCGAGGAACCCACCAGCGCAATCACGCAGTGCTTGCTGTTTTTACCGGGCGTGCAGGCAATATCGATGGACGTCCGCAAATCGCGGATGGCAACCGCGTAGATATGGTTGGAGGCATAATCCATGCTGGCAGCCATGTGCGTCTTGGCGCCCTTATCGGGAATCGCTGCAATGCAGGGAATGTTGGTAACCTTGGAGAGGTCGTTCGGCCTTCTGATGCGGCGGTCGAAACCGTTGCGGATCGCGAGAACCGTCATGCCGGCAAACAGGCCAAGCAAGCCGCCCAGAGCCATGATCAACGAGGTCCGCGGGCTGGAAGGGTTAAGCGGCGGAAGGGCTGCGCCGGTGATCTTGGCGTCGGCATCGGGCGTTGGAGCGGCCGGCAAGGTACCACCGCTGATGGCTTCCTTGGCGGAATTGACCTGCGCGGCCAGGGCGTCGAGGCGCCCCTGCAGGGTTTCCGTTCCTGCCCGCGCAAATTGCTCCTTCGCCGCCACGGACTGCAGAATGTAGGCGGACACGATAGCGTTCGCGACCTTGGCAGGAAGATTTGGATTGGATGACGAATATTCGATCTGCACCACGTAGGACTGACCGACACGGCGGGCCGATACGCGATTGGAGAAATTGGCAAATGCCAAACGGCGACGGCCTTCGGGCGAGTTGGAGGCGATCGTTTCCGAAGGATCTTCAACGGGGGCAGACATCGTTTCGTCCGATGCGGCCCAAAATGCAGCGGCGCCCGTCCACAGATCAGCAAAGGCCGTGCGCAGATAGGCTTTTACCGGGCCATCCGGCTGCTGGCCAAGCTCGGGATCGTCAGCCAGATCCAGGCTTTCAAAGACGACGGCGAGCAGCCGCTCCGAAACGATGATCTGAAGTTCGCTTTCCGCGCTGTTCAGGTCCATGACCTGCAAAAGATTGTTGGTAGCGCCAGCGAACTGGCGCGGCTCGAGAAGAACCATCGCGGAGGCATTGTAGATGCGCGGAAGAGACCGGGCATAGAGGCTGGCCAGGGACAGGCCGATCACCATGCAGATGAAAAGCTGCATCTTGTGACGCCAGCCGACCGCAAGTGCCACCCTGAGCAGCGCAATCGGCCCCTCGCCGCCGGAATCCTTGGCAGTCTGCTCTACAGGCCACAAGCGTGTTGGACGGTTAAAAGGGCTGAATCGGTCGACAGTCATGACAGTTTTCCTTCCACTGGGGTACTCGGGGGGCGTCTGCTTCCTCCCAGGGCAGCGGCTTTTTCAGGCTGAAGGCGGCCGCGCAGAGCATCTCTCATCCCGAGAAGATTGCCTTTCGTCCGTCCGCGCCTATCGATAAACGGTTCCTGCCAGAAGTAGCGGGAAACATTGCTATAAAAGTTGCGCATCATCTGTCCGACTGCCTCGCGGCTGGTCATCGTGCCCTTGCGGCGCATGTAGAGCGGGTTGATGATCTGCGAGTAGCCGAGGCGTTCACCGCTGACCCGGCCACTTTTGACACCCATATGGACGCCGCGAAGTTCCGAGGATTTGATCAACCGGCCGCCCTTTTGTGCAAGCGACGCCGCAAAGTCGCGATCCTCCAGCCAGCCGTAGAGCACCAGCCGCTCGTCGAAGCGGGCTCCCGTGATCGCTTCCGCACGATAGGCCATGTTGCACCCGTAGGGACTGAAAGGCTCCTGCCAGGAAATCTGCTGGGATGGCGCCTCGTCCAGCAGCGCCAGCGCATCTTCAAAGACAATGCCCGGTCCCTTGATGCCGTCCGCGACCACGTGGCCCGTCAGGGCAACCACCTTGCTCTCGTCCGAGAAAATCCTTTGCGCCGCGGCAAGCCAGCCGGGGTCGGCCACGAAATCGTCGTCGAAGAACACCACGATGTCGATGCCTTCAGGAAGCGTGGCCAGAGCAGCATTTCGCTGGGCCGCAAGCCCTGGCTTGGAGATCACCACCTTGACCCGCGCATCCTGACGCAGGTCGCCCGCGTCGCCCGGCTCGACGCAGGAGACAATGACCAGCTCGGGCTTGGTTGTCTGCGTCTCGAGCAGGAGCCTGACCGTCTGCGACGCGACGGTCGGGCGTCCCCG
This sequence comes from Hyphomicrobiales bacterium, assembly GCA_900472675.1. Lineage (GTDB taxonomy): Bacteria > Pseudomonadota > Alphaproteobacteria > Rhizobiales > Rhizobiaceae > Neorhizobium. The sequence continues at coordinate 95,491 of UCJA01000010.1, read as the reverse complement.
CGTCGCGACAATCACCGCCACCCGCGACAGGGCCGGTGCACGGACCGGATGGCGGACCGCGTCGGTTGCGCCCCGCTGCATCAGATCCAGATAGCCGGCCGCCGTTGCATCCCAGGAAAACTGGCGGACCTGCTGGAGCCCCTTCTCCCGCAAATCCGCCGCCATCGTCCGGGAGCCCCGCAGGGCATCGATCTGCGCCACCCACTGGTCCGGCCGGAAGGGCGAGGCAAGCAGCGCTGCATCCCCGCAAACCTCTGCCATGCTTGAGTATCCGGAGGAGATCACCGGACATCCCAAGGCCATTGCCTCGACAATGGGCAGGCCAAAGCCTTCGTTAAAGGACGGGAACACGAGGCAGAGTGCCTGTCGAAGCAGGTAAGCCAAGCCATCGTCCGACACCCGGCCGGCCAGCCTGACGTTCGGGCGGTGTGCCAGGACCTCTGTCCTGAAAATGCTGAAATCTCCGCCTGCGATGACGATGTCGATGCCGCGCTCTTCCAGCGCGTCCGCAATCTTGATCACCAAGTCGAGGTTCTTGTGGGGAGCACGGGATCCGAGCGCGACGATATAGGGGCGCGCCCCTGACTGCACCGCCGCCGCAATTTCGGGCGCGAGGCCGGCGGGATCGGCCTTCCAGCCGTGGACGTGCTCGTGACCATTGGGCAGGACGACGATATCGGACTGCCGGATCGGCAGGTAACGCGCAATCTGCCGGGCTGATGCATGCGAGACAGTCGTGATCTGCGCTCCACCCTTCACCAGAAGGGGCTGCAGAGTCCGATAGAGGAGCCGGAACGGCAGACCGTAGCTTTCCGGCGCCGTGAAGACATTGGCATCATGGATGCACACGATCTGCTGCGATTTGAACGCCGGGGCCGTGTTGCACAGGTTCAGGAGCGGGCCACCATGAGACAGTGGAAGGGCGCCCTGTTCCCAGAGGTGGCCGCTGAGGCCCTTGCCGATCTCCCTCATGTGAATAGCGTTGAAGCTGGGATTGACCGTCTGCGGCGGAACGAGCAGCTGGATCCGGTGCAGCGGATTCAACTGGCGATCGAGAGCTTTCAAGACATTGTGGGCATAGCGCTGAACGCCGGTCGGAGTCTGGGTGAGAAACCGGCCGTTGACAGCAAAATCAGGCGATAACGACATGCAGACGTCCTTGGCTTTGATACTCGCCGCACAAACTCGGAACAACGCGCGGCACCGTATGGTGCCATGTGCACAAAACTTCTCGGCAGACACCCGTCGCGCTAACCCGGCTCGATGGGTAATGTTGAAGGGCAGAACCCTATGGTTCCCTCACCCGATCGCAGTCCCGCGTCACGCACCCCGCAGGGAGCGCATCCTAGTAACTCCCGCGGGCAGACAGGACCGCGGGGATCGTCTTCGCCATGATTGCGAAATCGCCCCAGAGACTGCGATTTGCCACATAGGAGACATCGAGCTTCACGCGTTCCGCATAGCTCGTGTCACTCCGGCCGCTGATCTGCCAGAGACCGGTCAGCCCTGGCCGTACACTGAGGTAATCCGGGAAATGAGGACCGTAGTACTGGGCCTCCGCCATGGTGATCGGCCGCGGGCCAACCATGCTCATGTCCCCGACCAGCACGTTGATCAGCTGAGGAAGCTCGTCCAGGCTGCTCTTGCGCAGCAATGCCCCAAACGGTGTGACACGGGGATCGGCCCTAAGCTTGCGGTTGGTGTCCCATTCCTGCTGCTCGGACGGGTTCAGTGCCAGATGCCGGGCGAGAACCTCCTCGCCATTGGTAACCATTGTGCGGAACTTGATGCAGGGAAACATCACGCCATGCCGTCCGACGCGCTTCTGCGTAACGAACACGGGACCGCCCTGTATAATAAAGAGGGAAACGCAAGCCATTGCCAGAAGCGGAGATATTACCAGCAGGGCGATGAAGGCCAAGGCAGCGTCCACAGCCCTCTTGGCAAATGCAGCGACACCCGCCGCGGCAGGCATTCTCTCTTTCATAAGCTCATCCAACGGCTGCCCATTTTGCGGGCAACCGACGGCATTGAGATCGACGTCAGTCATCGACGCGCTCCGTAAGATCAGATTAATATTGTGATTTACCTGCTTCTGTAGGAGACGCTATCAAACAGTTAATAGTTTGACAATACAGTCCCAGCCCTTCAATATGTGGAAAACACCGAATAATTGGGTTGCGTTGTTATTACATACTCAATTTAGATTGTAAGGTTAACTGAAGGATTGATGTATTTCTCTTGAATAATCCAACCGGTCCAGCATAGATTGCTTTTATAGGTGACATACGAACTTGGCATTGGAGTATCTATGCGGGTTGCGATAATCCATTACTGGCTTGTAGGCATGCGTGGCGGCGAAAAGGTCCTGGAGGCCCTGTGCCGGATTTACCCGGATGCCGACATCTATACCCATGTCTACGACCCGTCGTCGGTCTCGGCCATCATCCGGGGGCATACGGTCAAGACGACGTTCATCAACGCGCTGCCTTATGCTTCGCGCATGTACAAGAAGTACCTGCCGCTGATGCCCATGGCGCTCGAACAGCTGGACCTGTCGCAATACGACCTGGTGATAAGCAGCGAGTCCGGGCCCGCCAAGGGCGTCATTCCCTCCTCGCCGGCGCTGCATATCTGCTACTGCCACTCGCCGATGCGATACATCTGGAACATGTACAACCGGTATTATGACGGCTCCGGCCGCATGACCCGGCTGATGATGCCGCCCCTTGCGCATTATCTGCGCAACTGGGACGTCGGCACATCGGCGCGCGTCGACGATTTCGTCGCCAATTCATCCACGGTCGCCCAGCGCATCAAGAGCTATTACCGGCGCGACTCACAAATCATCTACCCGCCGGTCGACACGCATTCCTTCCGCCCCGTGCCACGCGACGAGGTGGAAGATTACTACCTGATGGTCGGCGAGCTGGTGAGCTACAAGCGTCCCGATCTGGCAGTCGAGGCCTTCAACCAGATGAAAGCCAAGTTGATTGTCATTGGCGGCGGCGAAATGCTCAACCATATCCGCAAGATTGCGGGTCCGACCGTCAGTATACTTGGTCCACAACCTTTCGATGTTCTCAAGCATCATTATGCCCGTTGCAAGGCTCTCGTCTTCCCTGGAGAGGAAGACTTTGGTATAGTGCCGGTCGAGGCCATGGCGAGCGGTCGGCCTGTCATTGCCTACGGTCGCGGCGGCGCAACCGAAACCGTGGTTGCCGGCAAGACCGGCGTGTTCTTCACCACCCAGTCCACCGAAGCCATGATCGACGCTGTGCATCGCATGGAAGCCATGGACTTCAATCCAGCCGATGCCGTGGCCAGAGCTTCGGATTTTCGGACCGCGGTCTTCATGGACCGCTTCAAGGCCATGGTGAATTCGACAGCGTCCGGGGACACGTCCTGGCCTGCCGCGACTGCCAATGTCGCCTGAACAACGGAGCCTTATTGGATGACTTCAGCAAATGTGCTCGGGGCTGAACCCAGGGAGAGCCGCTTGGCAAAATCCCGTTTCGGCTCTGTCTTCTATCGGTCCGGCTCTGTCTGGCGTCTGTCCGGCCTGCCCAGGCCCGCCCAACTGAGGGCGGCATGGCTTGGGTCCGCGCTTGGCGCCGTGGCTTGCCTGCTGACGATGGCACCGGCCAATGCCGGCAGCAGCAGCCAAGAGTACGTTCTGGGGCCGCAGGATACCTTGCGGATCAGGGTATACGAGTGGCGGCCCAGCACCGGGACCGCCTACGAGTGGGTGCCGCTGACCGGCGAATTCATGATCTCTGCCTCCGGCAATCTTTCGCTTCCGATCATTGGCAGCGTCTCCGCCAGCGGTCGCACTGTCGACCAGGTGTCTGAGACGATCGGCGAGGAACTGCAAAGGCAGATCGGGCTTCAGAAGCGTCCGAACGCTTCCGTGGAAGTCTCCGTCTATCGTCCCTTCTTCGTTACTGGCGCGGTTGGAACACCGGGCAAGTATAGTTTCATTCCCGGCCTGACGGTCGTGCAGGCTCTCAGCATGGCCGGCGGCACCGGATCGGCCGATCCACAGATCCTGCAGCTTCAGCACGATGCCCTGGTCAGCCAGGGGGCGGTCCGCGAACTTGAAGTGGAACGCATCAGCCTTGCAGCCAGGCAGGCGCGCGTCGATGCCGTGCTGGGCGACAAGGTCAAGATCAGTTTTCCGGACGACGTCGCATCACACGCAAGCGAGCCTGGCGTTGCCAAAATGATGTCCGAGGAGCAGAGCCTGCTGGACAGCCGCCTTCGATCGGTCAACACGGAACTCAACTCCATCAGCCAATCCAAAATCCTGGCCAAGAACCAGCTGGACTCTCTCAGGCTGAAGGAAGAGTCGCTCGCCAAGCAGATTGAACTGGCCAGCAAGGATCTGAACTCGATCAACAAGCTGGTCTCGCAGGGTCTGACGGTCTCCGCACGCCAACTCGGTGCGAACCAGAATGTCGGCGATCTCGAAAGCCGGAACCTGGACGTGGCGCTCGCGATTGTGAAAACCCAGCAGGATCTTGCCAAGCTCGATCAGGACGCACTGGATGTGCGCGAGAAATACCGGTCCAACGCGCTCATGGAAGCCTCGGAGCTGCGCGATCGTCTGTCTGCCAACGATGAGAAGATGCGCACAGCCCGGGCCCTGCTCGCCAATGTCGAGATGCGCGCGCCTGGCGTTTTGCCGAGCATGGACCGTGAGGGTCGGCCCGTGACGCTCACCAAGATCAGCCGGGCGATCAACGGCGTCATCCAGACCTTCCTTGTGAAGGATGATGACGCGGTCATACCGGGTGACGTCATCCGGGTGGAGCGTCGCGACAAGCCGGGATCCGGCAGCCTGGCGAGCGGAGAGGAAAGCCAACCGCCCAGCAGCCAGTGAGGCTCAAGTATCATTTGCCTTGAGTCGTTCGCTCAGACTTGTAATATCAAGTCTGCTTGCAATCGACACTGACGCAAAGGCATCTGATGATCTGGCTGCTGCTCCTGTCCGGGCTTATGGGCGCCATTTGTGCGGCGGGTCTGCCGACACTGATTTTCGCACTCGTTGCCGTGGCCATGGTCGCGATGTTCTTTATTGCTGCCCTTTTCTCCGGCTTCGGGTTTTTGCCGTCGCTCGGCTGGGCATTCCTGGTGTCGACGGCTTTGTCCGCAGGCAATATGGCGACACACATCGCGTTTTACATGATGTATGTCCGCCGTCCGGCGGACCGCAGACGAGAGGCCGAGATCAAACTGGAACCTCGCTCCGCCCGGGAAATCAACAATCCCTGAGTTCCCAGTCCTGCAGCAGACGGACTTTAATCGACCTGCCCCAGGCTCGACGTAGTTTGACGCTTCCAGTCTCCGGGACATCTGACGCCCCATGATGGCCCATTCAGTGTCAGCCGTGCGGGCTTAGGCCCCGCAAGAAGCGCATCCTCCATCCATTGCCCTCATCGCTTGCAATGCTGGGTCGTTGCCGTGAAGATACTTGCGGGTCAGAAGACGCTTTGACAAGCACAAGAAAATGCGCGCGTTCACTATAAGCATCGAAATATAAATCTGAATAGATCATGTGTTTGACTGACACAACAAAAAGCAATATTAGTGTTTTGTTACTCATCTCCTGAATGGAAACAGCATCGATATTATGATCTTGAGGAGAAATGGGAATGAGCGTGGTGAGTACGAGTTTTTTTGAGTCACAGTACAATCCGAATACGATGATTGGCCCCACGGATCCTCTGAGACCGACTATATTTCACGAGGATTGGTGGCTGGACGCTGCGACGGACGGTCGGATCCGTTTCGTGGAGGTTGCGGATGGCAACCGTGTGGTCGGCCGCCTCCCCTATCTCATGAACAGCCGCTACGGTCTCACCGGCAGCAACATGCCGATGCTCACACATTTTCTCGGCCCCGGCATCGACGACGGAAGAGGCAGCGAGGTCAACCGCTACATCAAGCGCCAGTCGATCACGCGCGAACTCATTCGCAAATTGCCGAACCTCTCGTCATTCCGTCAGAAAATGCACCGGGGTGTCACGGATGCATTGTCCTTCCAGGCGGAGGGATATGAGGTCGCGGTGCAATTCACGTTCGAAATTCCTGCCTGCGACGAGAAGAAGCTTTGGGCCGCAATGCGGGACAAGACGCGCAACGTCATTCGCCGTGCATCCGAAACGACATTGATTGCAGACTCTATGGATGCAGACGCATTCTTTCACCTGCTGGAGACCAATATTGCCTCCCGACAGCGCGAGGCGAATATCGACGTCGGCATTTGTCGCAATATTGCCTCCAAGGCGCTGGAGCTGGGCCGCGGCCGCGTGTGGTCCGCGCATGATGCGAATGGCTTGCCGAAAGCGGCCATCTTCTGCGTCTGGGATGCGCACAGCTGCTATTACCTCATGTCCACACGGCGATCGGACAGTGGCAACGGTGCAATCCCTTTGCTGATCTGGCACGCCATCAAATGGGCCTCAGCGCGTGGCCTGCTGTTTGATTTCGACGGCGTAGCAAGTCCGGGAGCAATCCTGCTTTTTTCGGGATTTGGCGGCTCGACTGCGCCCCGCTATATTGCATCCAAGATCACGACAACTTACAAACTACTCAGGAAAATCAGGCGACTGCAGCCGGATATTGTAAACGCATTCAATTAAACTGTCTGCGTGTCTGCGTCGCCAAGACCTAAGACAACTACCGGACACGGATGCCTTCCTCCGGCAGGGTACGGTGACCGAGGCCGGACGCCTGATATGCAGCGCTCCACGGATGGCCTGCCCGCAAGCCAAGAGCGGCCTTTGAATGTGGCGGAGATGATGCGATGAACCTGGAACCGGTCGGAATTTTCACCATCGTGGTCGGTCTGATCTGCCTGCTGAGCGGCTACACGGCGACTGTCATTGCTTTCTCGGTCTTTACCGTCTTCGGCGGCGCTGCCGCGGTGCTCATCGGCTCCACGGGCATCCAGCCCGGCCATTTGTTCCTCGCCTTTCTGGCTTTCTCCACCCTCTCCTATTCCACCAAGGCCAAGGCTGCCGTCAGCTCCCTCCAGATTGGGAAACCGGCCATGTGGTTGGCATGTCTCCTCGTCTACGGCGTCATTCTTGGCTACTTCGCACCGCGTATGCTTGCCAAGATGACGGAGATCATTCCGCTTGGGACGTCCGAATATCCCCAAACCGGTGGAACAGTACCGCTCGGTCCGGTGTCCAGCAATTTTACGCAGGCCGTTTATCTGACTGCCGATCTCGTCACCTTCGTCCTGATCGTTGCGATCGGCTCCACCATGCGGGGTTTCCGCGCTGTGTGCTGGGGGGTGATGGCCTTCACGGCAGCCAATGCGTTGTTCGGCATTCTCGACCTCGCAACCGCCGGCACCTCCCTGCAATCGCTGTTCGGCTACATCCGTAATGCGCAGTATACGTTCCATGACGACGATGTAGTGGCGGGCGTCAAGCGCGTGGTTGGATCCTGGCCGGAGGCCTCAGCCTTTGCCGGCATCAGCCTTGGCGCCATTGGCTTTACCGGGACCCTATGGCTGTGCGGGCGCTATAGCTGGACCAATGCGCTGCTGTTCCTGATATCGTCCGTGCTGATCATTCGCTCGACCTCTTCCACCGGACTTCTTGGCCTGCCTGTTTGTCTTTGCGTTCTCTATCTCACCAGCCTTGCCCGGTGTGGAGGGCGAACCGGAACGCGAACGAGCGCTGCTATCGTCCTGTTTGCCCCGCCGGCTGTGCTCCTGATCGCAATGATGATCCTGCTCAACGATGAGGTCTACCGGCTGCTCTACAACTACTTCGATCTGCTTCTTTTCAGCAAAGCGACGTCCGCGTCGGGGATAGAACGCGCATCTTGGAACTTCCACGGATACCAGAATTTCCTCGATTCCTACGGTCTAGGCGTCGGGCTTGGCACCGCCCGGACCTCCAGTTTCGTTTTTGCTCTTCTGTCGAACGTGGGTATTCCTGGAACTTTGTTCTTCGGTATCTTTTTCCTGCTCGCCGTCCTGATACCCAAACTGCCGCCGCGAACCGCCGTCTCGGACACTCACCTTGCCGCACGTAACGGCTGTCTGTGCGCATTGATCGGGGCTCTGGTGGCGGGCCCAACTGTTGACCTGGGCTTGCTCTTCTTCATCATGGCTGGATTGGCATGCGCTTTACCACAAAGGCAGGAAGAGCAAGAGACGGCCGGCGCGCCATTGCCGGTTCACACGCAGACCATGGCGTGATCAACTTCCCATAACGTGGAATTATCGACCGCGCCGCGGATATGGCAGGCCTTTGGCACAAGCGCATGCGCCGACAGCCGGAGCATGTCCGGACTGCCGGTTCTTTCGCTGATGCGGGGCCGCAGAACGCCCTCCTGGCGCGTTAAGGCTTGATGGTAAGGAACACGTCGTCCTTGTCGTATTTTTTCCTGACGGTCTCAAACCGCTGCCACTGCGGGTAGGCTTTGCGCATGTAAGCGACCGTCGGCGTGGTGTGATCCTTGCCCCAGTGCGGACGTGCGTCAAAGCCCTGCATCAGTTCCTCGAAGGGAATGAGCCTGCTGGTCAGTTCTTCCCTTGGAACATTCCAGTAGACGTTGAAGCAGACTGCATTCTGGCCGGCATTGGGGCCAAGGAAAGAGCGATCGCTTCCCTGGACAAATTTCATTTCCATGATCTGTCCGGCATTCGCCTTGGCGAACTCCGAATTTGCAATGGTGTCGACGACCGCTTCCCACCGGTAGGTCGGAACTGCATACTGCATGCTGTTGCGAGCCACGGTTTTCGACCTGGGCCTCGTCACGGATAGTCTCGGCCGAATGACGTCGTGCAACTTGCGCCACGCCGGGAGGAAGACATCCTTGATCGGGGATCTCGGACGTTCTACCCAACTCGCGTTGCGGTAGTTGACATAGGGATAGAACCCGTCGGCGGGCTTGGTCCGGGTCTCGAGGCAGTCAATTCGTACGATGTTTCGTCCCAGCGTCCAATGCGCCCAGACATGATCGTACCGACCGAGGATGGCCAACCGATCTCGCATGAACACATCGAGATCCAGTTCAAATCTGGCGGAGCGGACCCATGGCATGTCGATTGCCTGAAACTCGATGCGGGTCATGACGCCCAACATGCCGACAGCGACCCGCGCGGCCCGCATGTCGTCCTCAGGCACCGACGCAGCGTTGAACTGCTTCTGTTCCCCGGAGGCAAGAACGAGGTCAATGGAGTTGACGAAATCCGACATCGTGCCGCTGCGACAATTCGTGCCGTGCGTGGCAGTCGCCACGGCGCCGCCAGCCGTCATTTCCGGCAGAAAGGCCAGCGATGGCAGCGACAGCCCATGCAAGGCAAGCGCGCGCGTGACATCGCCCATGCGCACTCCAGCATCGACAGTGACCGTTTTTCTCGCCCGATCAACCGTGCAAAAGTTGCGCATCGCATCGAGATGAAGCGAGACACCGCGCGTAAAGGAGTGCTCGGACCAGGAATATCCCAACCCCATTGGCCTAAGAGCGAACCCCGAACTCGAAGCCGCTCTGATCGCCCGGCTGATATCCTCAACACGACGAGCATGAACAACTTGGGCCGGGTTAAAACTCTTACATCCGTCGTATAGTGACACCATCCCTTCGAATCCTTTGACTGGACGCTCTCGGCTTCCTGATTTTACCAAATGTTATGTGACGACAACCACTTAGACCCAGGCCCATGGCCCCTTTGTCCGACGGCTCCAGGCGGGAACACTCCCTGTCCCGTCAGCCTCGGATGGCACACTTCAATGCGTGGCGCATCGCAAAGTTAGGGGCAATCGGCTGGACGCTGTTGGTCTGCAGGAGCAGCATGTCGGCGGCAACCATGGCCGCGAGAGGCAGGCCTTTGACCGTCTTGCCGTTGTTTTTTCGGCCGTACAAAATGTCCACCCGAGGCACCGGTACGCCGTTGATCAGCGAGCGGCGCCTGCCGCTGGCTCCGTCAAGGGCAATGCCCAGTTCGTCAAGCGTGCTCGGTCCGCCACTGCGGCTCATCAGCTGGTGAAGACTGCCACCGACCGGTCGGGTGTGCCTCACGCTGACCTTGTCGATGATCGCAGCTGAAAACGGACCCTTGCTCACGCGGGCGGCTATTTCCGGCCAGACGAAGTCCATGCCGAAACCGCTTCTGCTGTCCTTCAGCATCGGCAATGTTTCCTTCAGAAGCCGCTTGCTGACGAAAGGCACCATGATCTCGACGAAATTCGTGTAGCGCATCGTGAAACTGGGATGACGCAGGGTAATCAGATGCGAATAGTAGGACTGCTGGTCCAGAGCCGGCTGGAAAACGTCCAGCTGCTCGGTCCGCCCAAGCTCTACGAGAGCATCGATGTCCTTGGCCGTTGCCTGGATGTCGTCATCCGGGAACCAGAACAGGTCATACTGTTCAAGCGTCTCTGGATACTGCGCAAAGAAGTCAAAGATCCCGTTCCACTTGCCGCCTTTGAACCGATGCAGATAGCGGGCTTCCGGAAACGATCGTTCGGAATCGGAGCCGAAATAGCTGACAGCGACATCGAACTTACGATCTCCCCCTGCCCAGCTTCGATGGAGGCTGTTGTCGCCGCAACGGACGACGGCAAGCGCCTTCCAAGATTCACTTGAACGCACACTACGCAACTCGATCATACAGACCCCTACCCGCTGACTTATACATGGTGACGGCCAAAGAAATTCTAGCCAATCAGTCCCGCGTCACAGGAATGATCAGATCATCTTATGGTTGCTGCCGATTTATTTATCGCGTTACTATATTTATACCTTATATAGAAATGTATTTACAAGGTATTCTAAATTTAAACTTGAAAAGGAAAACAATTCCTGGTTACATAAGTTCGTTTTGTCTAAATTAGATACGATAGATTATTGAGCGCGTGGCGTGCTGGAGGATGGTTCCGCTTAAATGCGATGGCCCTTGCGTGCAGATAGAATATTCAACGACGATAAACGTGGATCTGAATACATATTCAGAACATTCACGACATATAGCTGCGTTGAGTTGCGATGATCTTAAATATCATCTCAACTCACGTTGCTTGCTTGATGGGTGAAGATCCCGGGAGAGCCCTTACAAAGGGGCGGGTCCCAGCGCCAGATGACATCAGCGGTCCTGGCCTCGCCTTGGATCAAGGCGAGGCCGTTGCTATGAAACTGACGCAGTCGTGGGGTGATATCCGGTCGTCAGGCGCGGCGGAGACTTCGTTTGACGAAACTGCCTGCGTGCGGATCGGCATAGTGAAATAAGGCCGTTGCCCGCACCGCTCCCTCATCGACCGGTTCATTGGTGTGGATGGTCCTGTATCCCCAGAACAGATAGAGATTGCCGGGCACCATACTCACGCGCTGCATGGAGGGGCTGGAGGCGCGCTTGCGCAGATAACCCTGCATCAACCGGTTATCGATCACAGCCTTGTCGGCAAGGTTTCGCAGATAGCTCCACCGGATCGTTCGCGTATTCGGGATGAGCAGGAAGTCGCCTCGCTTGCCGACCGCCGGGATCTCGACGGGCAGAAGGGCCGTGATCACATAGGAATCATAGTGGAACATCAGGGAATGATTGGCGACTGTCTTGCCCGTCAGGCAGCGCAGGATCTGGTAGAACGTCACGTCCGGCGCGGGCCGTTTTAGCGCGGCTGTGTAAAGTCGGGAGAACAGCGCCTTGAACTTTGGCATTTCGGCGAGCTCTTCCAAGCCTGATCCGGCCAGTTGCGAGCTTCCGAGGGAAACGGATTCCTTGCCGGCGCGCGTAAGGGAGGTGGATACGAAAGTCTTCATCCGGTCGAGATCTTCCTGCGACAGGAAGTCCTGGGCACAGAAGATGCCTGTTTTTTCGATCTGGCCAACAATGCCTTCGACATCCATATCTGACAGATCTGACAGCCAGACATTTGCATTTGAAAACTGAGACATGCGTTTCTCCAATCCGAACTCATGAACGGGGGAAGCCGGCAAGATACGAAACAGTCACCGGCAAAGTCTCTGTGGCTTGTCTCTCTTAAGTCTCGTCTCCTCTGCGTGATTTTCCTGCCTGCTCCGCGACGATCGTCGAAAGGTGGGCGGGCAGTACTGGAACTTTAGCCTTGTTTGCAGGTCCCGTCCGGCCGTAGGAAGCATCCCCAACGATGGACAACGGCGGCACCACAGTGACATGCGATGCGGGTGGCCTGCTTTTGTCGTCGCGCTGCGTCATGCAGCCGTGGCTTATCTCCTCTGCTGATCAGGACCTTGAACTCCCCCGTGCCGGGGGTGTGCAGGCGTGGTCCCACCGGAACGTCTGGGACCTTGGTACGCCTGCACATAGTTCGATTATAAGATGCTCAGCTCATCGAAACTTTGGGGCTGTGGTGCCCCTTCGCCGCGGAGACGGCACCTGACGGCGATGCCGCCCTCATGTCCAACATCTTCGCGACGGACTCAACATGGGCTTCGCTGATGTCGGCAAGCGCTAAGGCAATTTCGGTCTCGTTCCAACCCGCTGTAACGGCACGATCAGCGAGTTCGAGAAACGCAGCGCCCAGGGCGGCGCGGCATGCATCCAGTCGTTTGGCGCCCAGACGGGCAATGTGGGGAGGCGGTATGACTTCCATGATAAATCTGCTCCTGACGGTGTTCGTTGTTGGCCAAGGCTTCGATCAGGAAGATTCTTGAGCCCAGAAATCAGCAGAGACGAAAAAAGGATAACGAGTTCCGGAGCTTTTACTTTAGCAGGAATTCAAGACTGCAGCGCGTGACACGAGCGTGACATCAATAAATTCATGATTAGTATCTTCCGCGCCACAGGTTTGTTAGATCGAATGCTATATTCGATTGCCCGCTCAACAGTATAGATCCTGGCCGGGTCGGTGGGATCGCGAAGCACAGGTCAACGCCGCCCCGACGCTTCTGGCGTCGAGGCTCCCGGCCTGCGCGGGGCGGGCAGATGCCAGGCTCTCTGCTACCGTCCGAATTCGTCGTTGATGCGGATGATGTCGTCTTCGCCGAGGTAGGAGCCCGTCTGCACCTCGATCAGTTCCAGCATGATCTTGCCCGGGTTGGCGAGCCGGTGGATTTCCCCTTGAGGAATATAGACGCTTTCGTTTTCGCGCAGCACCCGGATCTCGTCTCCGATCGTCACTTCCGCCGTGCCCTTGACGCAGATCCAGTGCTCGGCCCGGTGATGATGCTTCTGCAAAGACAGCTTCTTGCCGGGTGTCACGAACAGGCGCTTCACCTGGAAGCGATCGCCGTTCAGCACGGAGGTATAGCCGCCCCAAGGACGGTAGGCGGTTGGATGAACCTCGGTGAGGGAGGCCGTGCCCTTGGCTGCGGCCATTTGCTTGACCAGCCGACCTACATTCTGGCTGTCGTCCAGTCGCCCGACGTAGACGGCGTCCTCGCTGGCGATCACCGCGACCCCGTCCAGCCCCTGCACCGCCAGATGGCCGTGGCGCGACATGATCAGCGAGTTGCGGGTTTCCATGGCTGTAGCATTGCCGGTAACGACATTCCCGTCATCGTCCTTCTGTCCGAGCTTCCAGACCGCATCCCAGCTGCCCATGTCCGACCAGGTGAAGGAAGAGGGTACGACCGCGCCGTTGGAGGTCTTTTCCATAACCGCATAGTCGATCGAGATGTCCGGGCTGGTGGCGAAGGCCTGGGCGTCGAGACGGATGAAATCGAGGTCGACGGTAGCCTTCTTGACCGCAGCAGTTGCCGCATCTGCGGCACCCGGGGTGTATTTCTTCATTTCCCGCATCACCTGGTCGGCGGCGAACATGAAGATCCCGGCATTCCAGAAATAGCCGCCTTCAGAAATCATCTGTTCGGCTGCTGCAAGGACAGGCTTTTCCACAAAGCGTTTCACCGCAAAGGCACCGGTGGAGAGTTTTTCCCCCGCTTCGATGTAGCCGAAGCCGGTGGCAGGCTCGGTGGGTGTGATCCCGAAGGTCACGAGCTTGCCGGATGCGGCCGTCTCGCGGGCGATGCGGATCGCCTCGTCGTAGCCTTCGTCGGCAACGATCTCATGATCCGAGGCGAGGATCTGAAGGATAGCTGTCTCATCGAAGCGGCTGGCGACGAAGGCCGCCGCCGCGGCAATCGCAGGCGCCGTGTTGCGGGCAACTGGCTCGAGGAGAATGGCCGACAATGTCACGCCGAGCTCGCGCGCCTGGTCCGCGGCCAGGAAGCGGAAATCCTGGTTTGTGATGACGACGGCCGGCTCGTAGAGCGCCGGATTGCTGACCCGGACGAGGGTCGCCTGGAACAGCGTCAGGTCGCCGACGAACTGGATGAACTGCTTGGGGGCCGATGCCCGCGACAAGGGCCACAGACGGGTGCCCTTGCCGCCTGCCATGATGACCGGAACGATTTTGTTGCTCATGACACTAGTCTCCGTCGCCGCTCTGTCGGGATTATGGATGGGGATGCGCCGCCGCGAAGCGGCGGACCAGGGAAAGACCGTCTTCCAGAAGGCTCGTCGCCGCCGCCTGCGTCTCGGCCTCTACGTAACAGCGCATTTCCGGCGCATTGCCGGACGGGCGAAAATGCAGGATGCGTCCGTCGGATAGCGTCATCCGCAATCCGTCGATGTCGCTCGTGTCGGCGATGGTGCCGAGTGGCGCGACGAAGGTTGCCAGCGCCTCGGGCGAGGCCCGCAGCTGCGCCATCAGCGCCCCGCTGGTTTCGATCGGAACGTTCTCCAGCCGGTCGGAAGCGGCAAACGGAAGATGGAAGGATGCTGCAAGATCGGACAGCGGCACGCCCCGCTCGACAGCAAGCCCAAGGACGGCCAGAACGGGAAGGAAGCTGTCGCGGGTCGGGAGCGGTGCAAGCGTGCCGCCGGCAACCACGAATGCGCTGTCGGTCAGCGTGCCGCCGTTTGCCTCAAATCCCACGATGCCAGCCTTTGAGGCATCCGCCACGTCAGAGCTTGCTGTCTGCATGCCGGCGATCACGAAGGGAGAACCGACCCGGGTGCGGATGACCGAGAAGCTGCCGGCCTCTTCGATGCCGGAATTGGAGGTAACGGGCGTCACCACAACGCCGGCGCCCAGAAAGCGTGCAGCGGCCAGGCCGAGCAGATCGCCCCGCAGCGGCTCGCCGTGCTCGTCTGCCACCAGAGGCCGGTCGCCATCGCCATCGGCAGACACGATCGCATCCAGCCGATGCTCGGCGGCCCACGCTTGAAGCGCCTGGACGGTATCCGCGGAAACCGCTTCCGTATCGACGGGGATGAACCGTTCCGACCGGCCAAGTGCCACGACCTCAGCGCCATAGCCGGTCAACACCTCGACGAACAGGTCCCGCGCTACGGTGGAATGCTGGTAGACGCCGATCGTCAATCCGGAAAGGGCGTTGTCTGAGAGTACGATCGCGTTGCGCGCCACGAACAGGGATTTTGCCGCTTCGCTTCCATCCGGCGCTTCGCCCGGAGCGATGTCGATCTCCTCGTCCCCAAGCGCCAATGCGATTGCGGAAATGGCCGCTTCGTCATCCTTGTCGATCTCACCATCGGGCAGATAGAATTTGATGCCGTTGCGGTCGTCCGGGATATGCGAGCCAGTGACCATCAGGCATGCAGCGCCCAGCGTCAGTCCGTAGAGCGCAAGCGCCGGCGTCGGGATCGTGCCGCAGTCGATCGGCGAGAGACCAGCACGCGAAAGGGCGCCAATGCAGGTGGCGGATATGCCAGGGCTGGAGCTGCGAAAGTCCCGGCCGACCAGGATGCGGTCTCCAGGCGCCGCAAGACCACGCCGCAACAGATGCTCGGCAAATGCTCGTGCATAAAGGGCGGACGTCCGGCCTTCCAGATCAACAACAAGACCGCGGAGTCCGCTTGTGCCGAATTTCATACGCAATACACCCTGTACGTCTGCCGCAATATCATCCGAGACACAGATACCGGAAACTATACATTCGAATGACCCGGTCAATAGCGAATATATCATTGTCCGCAATTAAGAATAGTTAGTGTATCGTGACACTACCTTCCGCATTTGTAAATAACAACATCTCACTGGCAAATCGCCTGGGGCGGCATCGCCTCGGGTGCGGCCCCGCGCCAGCGCCTGATGATGGGTTCGGATCCCGCCGCGGCAGACCGCCTTCCCACAATAGACACCCCGCCAGGACTTCAAGAAGATCGACGGCAAAGACAATGTCCATTCGATATTATTTTTGTCTTCATATTGCATAAGCATCCTACCATGTCGTAAAACTGAAATATTTCCCATACTAGTCACGTATATTTCTGAATTTAAACTTGCATTACTAGTCATGTGAAGACTCTTGATTGCGTGATGGCGGGGCACGTCATTGGATTGCTGAAGCTTGAGGGGTCGATGACCAGATTTTATCTGCAGACGTTCGGCAAGCCCGCCCTGCGCGATGAGCAGGGCCGCACCGTTCCCTTGCCCGAGAGGGCGCTCGTGCTCATCGCCTATATGATGATCGAAAACCGCACCGAGATCCCACGGGAGCGGCTGGTTTCCCTCTTTCACGGCAACACCTTGCCGACCGCCCTGGCCAGCTTTCGAAAACTGGTGGAGCGGGTCCGCCGGTGCGCCGTCGAAGGATGGGAAATCCCCCTTTCCTTCTCGAACGACGCGGCGAAACTTGATCCCGATAGCATCGCTGCGGATTTCGAGGTGTTCGCCGAAAGCACCCCGTCGTCTCAGGATCTCTTGAGAAAGATCTTCGAGCTTCTTCAGGCCCGGTTCCTGGAAAACGCGCCTTTGGAGGGTGCCCACGCCTGGATCAGCATCCAGCAGGATCGATGGCTGCAGCGCTTTCGCCAGGTACTGCTGGACACCCGTGCGGCAGCCAAAATGCCTGAACAGCAATCCCTCTGGAAGGAAAGCGCCAAGCTTTTTCTGGAGTATGTGCCCCAGGATTACGAAGTGGCGGGGACGCTCGTTCAGATCCATCGGCGCAACGGCGAGGGCACACGCCAAAGTCCGGCCGCCGCGCTCAGGAGCGCTCCCGGCGCCGGACAGTCGCTCTGGCCGCCCTCGGACCTCATTCCACGCCTGGTGCTGCTTCCGCCGGATGAGGAGCCCGGTCGATCGTCGCTGGTTCATTCGCTTTTCGAGGATATTACCATCGGGCTCTGCGCCCTGCGGAAGGTCGCCGTTGTGGCGCCTCACACCGCCGCCCGCATCCGGTCCCATCCAGACAGGATTGCCCAGCTTGAAAAATACCGCATCTCCTATGTGGTGGATGCCGCAATAAGCAGCGAGGGTCTCTACGTGCAGCTGGTGTTTCTGCCGACCGACAGCGTGCTGTGGGCAGAACGGTTCCGGCTCGAAGCCGGCGATTTCTTCCTCCACCGAAAAGCCATGGCGGAGATGATCGTCCGATACATCAGCCTCCAGCTCCACACGAGCGAGGAGGAGCTTGCTGACTATCGCGGAGACCCGGAGGTATACCACTCATACCTGGTTGGCAGCCAGCATCTGCGACATAGCAGCCTGCAGGAGGTGCGCCGGGCCCGCCGGGCGCTGTACGAGACGCTGAAGCTGCGGGAAGACTTCGCGCCGGCGCTCGCAGCCCTGTCCAGAACCTATACCTGGGAATGGGTTCTGACAGCCAGCGGCGATCCGGCGTTCCTCACCAAGGCCCGCGATTACGCGCTGGCTGCGGTCGCGAAGGCGCCAGAACTTCCCATGGCGCATCGGGAGCTTGGCATGGCGTGGCTTTACCTCGGTGACGTCGATCACAGTCTCGAGGTTCTTGATCACGCCGAGCGGCTGGGACCCCATCTTGCGGATACGATCTGCGGCCATGGGGATGCACTCGTGCATGCGTCCCAGCCCGCGGAGGGGTTGGCCAAGGCGATAAAAGGTCTGTCTCTCAACCCCATGCCGCCGGACGACTATTACTGGGTTGCGGCCGGCGCCAGCTATTTCCTGGGGCACTTCGAGGAGGCCGTCGCCTGGATCGAACGCATGTCGGATCCGGCACCCGCGCAGCGCCTGCTGGCGGCGAGCTACGCCATGGCCGGCGATCTCGAACAGGCCCGCCAGCATCGCAAGAGAGCGTTACAGCTCAATCCCTATTTCGAGCTGGCGAAATGGCTTTCGATGCTGCCCGTTAAGGAACAATGGCAGAAAGAACTGTACCGGGAAGGGCTACGCAAAGCCGGCTTCTAGTATCGTCCGAGGCAGCCAGTAACTCCAGAATAGAGATGTCTATTGATGGTGATCAAAGTTCAACATGGCATTTCCTTAGATTCCGCAATGCAGCAAAAATCACATTGTATGCTTCTGCAAATGTTGCGGCGCCATTATTATCTGTATACTCAAGACAATATAGTTGCATCTTGTTAAGGGTTCGTTCACACTCGTGATCATACCGCAAGGAGGACGTGACAGTGGGAAGAACATTTTTCGGGCCATTCAAGGCCTCGGCCATTGTCGACCTGACTTTCGGTAAGGACGATGAAGTGTTCCTCAGCCTGCGGGACAAGAAGGACAATGTCCTCGGACTCATCCTCGACCGTCACATCTTGTCGGAGCTGTCGGCCCGATCGGCGTCCGATATCGAGGGCGGCACTCCCTATGTCCAGGCCGCTGCAAAGCAGCCAGAACCGGTGGCGACCTTCACACCGTCAGGTTTGCACCGCGCGTTCCTGCGATTGTTCCGGATCGTGTCTCAGTCCTGGTCGATGTCGCGCGACAGCTCTACCTTGCGGCGGTCTTGACGACGGGTGGATCGAAGGCTGCATAGCCGCCACCGATTGCGACATTGAGTGCCACATAATCCTGCGCCATCTCTCGCAAGGCATCAGCAACTCCGACCTGAGCCGCCGAAACCTGTCGCTGCGCGTCAAGCACGTCGAGAAGGGATGAGGCGCCGTCGCGATAGCTGGACGTCGCCAGCTGCAGCGCCTCCTGGTAGCTTTGCACGGCTTTGCGCGAGGCCGAAAGGGTTTGGCTGTCGCGACGATAGGCCGCCAAGGCGTTCTCAACCTCCTCGACGGCATTAAGCACGGTAGCTTTCCAGGCCAGATAGGCTTCGCGCGCCTGCGACTGCGCCACCGTGACGTTTGCCCGAAGAGCGCCGCCGTCGAAAATCGGAAGGCTCAAGGCAGGACCGAACGACCAGGACAGCAGATTGGCATTGCCGCTTCCCTTGACGGCCAGCGCATTGGCGGTGACAGCGCCACCCAGTGTCAGTGCCGGGTAGAGCTGAGCCTGCGCAACGCCGATATTGGCAACGGCTGATGCCAGTCTCCGCTCTGCAGCCCGGATATCAGGACGATTGCGCAACAGATCGGCGGGCACGCCCGCATCGATATTGGCCGATGCCACAGGCTGGCGAGGATCCCGGCTGAGGTCCGTATCCAGATCCGCGGCCGGCCGCGCCAACAGGGTCGCGACCCGGTGCGTGGCACGTAAGACATCGGTTTCAAGTCCTGGAATTTCGGCCAGGGTAGAATAGACAAGGCCTTCTGCCTGCACCACGTCCAAGCGCGCCGCCGCACCCGCCTCGAGCTGAAGACGCGTCAGCTTCACGGTTTCGCGCCGCGATGCGAGGCTCTGGCGCGCGACCAACACGCGTTGCTGGTAATAGCGGACGTCGACATAGGCAGAGGCGACCTGGGACAGAAGCGTCAGGCGCGCCACATTCACGCTGGCATAGGCAGCATCCAGGTCGGCCAGGGCGCGCTCCTTGGAGCGGCGGTAGGCGCCGAACAGATCGAGGAACCAGGATGCATCCAGACCGCCGGATGCCAGGTTCTGCGTGTTCCTGCTTTCGCTGTTGCCACGAACGCCACTTGCCGCGTCGGAGGCTGAGACGGTCAGGGCGGGAAGGCTACCGGCACCGGCGATCGTGACGTCAGCTTGTGCTGCGATCACCCGCTCCAGCGCCTGCTGGACGTCTAGGTTCTGCTCCAGGCCCGCTCGCATATAGCCGCTCATGCGGGCGTCGCGAAAAGCACTCCACCAAGCGGTCGCCTTGGGATCGCCATTGGCGGACTGTCGCCCTTCGGCATAGGCATGCGGCAGCGCGATCGTTGGCGGCCTGTGGTCTGGTCCCACCACACAGCCGGGCAGCAGGGGAATAAGCAGGAGCATTGCAAACCGAGGGTGCAGCATACTTATCTCTCTGCCACTCAGCGGTTAAAAGTCGGCCAAAGCAGCTTGGGGTTGATTTGTCCGCAATATTTCAGATCAAGGTTAGCAAATGGTAAAAACTGCTTAAATCGGAAGTTAATCTTTAATCAGCAAGGCATAGCGTCGACATATACATAGATAAACAATTAGATCTGACTTAAATACACGGCTAGGATTGCAGGGCCGGCAAAATCGCTCGAACAAATCCGGATCCGGGGCAGCCACGCCGTTGCAGTTTGAGCCGCGGCCCACCCTCGGGCACGGGGTGGTCCTTGTCATTTGATCGACCGACCGTCTGCTGCAGCGCGGTATCTATAGTCAGTTCTCGACAGTACATCCCAGAATGACGATGGATCTGCGCGTTAACCTCACCCGCTAAGCTTAATGTTTACTTTCGGTTGCAGAGGCGGATTGCCCGTGATTTCCTTTTTTCACACACGGGAGAGAAGCATGGCAGAGACCCTACCGCAGAGCCTGGTCGATAAGCTGGAGCGCGAATGGCGCCTGATCGACCGCGAACGCCCCAAGCCGGAGCCGGCACCGGACAACGGCCAGACACTCCCGCCACGTCTCAAGATCGGGCGCGTGGACTGAACAGGCATGCGGCATAGCCGGGCGGTTACGGATTGAGGGATGCATGAGCGTAGCGGCGCTTGAAGCCGTTATTACCATAGCCAGGCGATCATCGTCAGGATGGCGATCCACATCACCATCGAAATCGCAAACGCCAGTAGGTAGTTTCTGAGCCGTCTCGTCATGACTCGACAATGCGTCGGCTGCGAAAAAGGTTACACCAAAAGCAAACGCTATGGCTTCCTCAGCCTTAAAGCCGGAGGCACCTGTGCCCGGATATGGCACAGGTGCACGTTCCGGTTGCTTCAGTATCAGCCGCCGGATGCACCGAGACGGTGCAGGAGCCGTGCCCAGGCTTTCATCCCGATCTTAAAGTTGTCGAGCCGAAGGAACTCGTTCGGCGCGTGGTAATCCTCGTCCGAGGTGGAGAAGGAAAAGAAGATCGAGGCGCAGCCCAGGTGCTTGCGGAAGGCGCTGCCGATCGGCACCGTTGCACCCATGGCGACCCGCAGGGGCGTGGCGCCCAAAAGTTCGCCCAGAACCTCCTCCGAAATCTTGAGCGCCGGCAGGTCCGGATCCACGAAATCCGCGGCGCTGCCGGGTCCGTGGCGATGAACGTCGAGCGTAACGCCGTTCGGTAACCGCGCCTCGAGATGACGGGTAATGGCACCCAGGACCTGGTCGGGCACCTGCCCCGCCACCAGCCGGCAGGTGATCTTGACGCTCGCCGTGTTCGGGATCACCGTCTTGGTGCCCATTCCCTGGTAGCCGCCGGAGATCCCGTTGAATTCCAGGGTCGGCTCCAGCCACTGGCGCATCAGCAGCTCCCGCCCGGTGGCGATCGGCCCTGCTCCCTCTACCCCGATCTCGCGGTAATAGGCAGCGGCGTCGATATCTGCCTCCTCAATGGCGGCGATGATCTTCGGATCGGGCGGCGTGACGCCATCCCAGAAGCCGTCGACGCTGACACGACCGTCTTGCCCATGCATGGAGGCCATCAGGCCCGCAAGGGCTGCAATAGGGTTCGGAGCACCGCCTCCGTGTCGGCCGGAGTGCAGGTCCTTGCCCGCGCCCGTCACCGTCACTTCGAGCGCAACCAGGCCACGGCTGGCGACTGTGATGGACGGACGATCGGACCGCCACATGGCGCCGTCTGCCGACAGAACCAGATCGCAGCTGAGCTTTTCCCGATGCGCCGTCAGGACGTCTTCGAAATGCGGACTGCCTGATTCCTCCTCGCCTTCGATCAGCACCTTGAGGTTCACCGGCAGCCGGCCCTCGGTCTTGAGAAAGGCTTCAGCCACCAGGATGGGGATCAGCAGCGGGCCCTTGTCGTCGGACACACCGCGTGCGTAGAGCCGCCCGTTGCGCTCGGTCGGCTCGAAGGGTGGGCTCTGCCACTTGTCCAGCGGGTCCGGTGGCTGCACATCGTAATGGCCATAGACCAGATAGGTTGGCAGAGCCGGATCGGTGATGATCTCGCCGAACACCGCCGGATGCCCATCCGTCGGCAGAAGTTGCACGCCGGAGAAACCGGCCCGCGTCAATCGGTCCGCGACGAAGCCTGCCGCCGCCCTGATCCCTTCGGCATAGGCCGGATCGGTGCTGACGCTCGGCAGCCGGCAGAAGGCCTTCAGGTCATCCAGCGCGTCAGGATAATGGTCTTCCAGATAGGTTTCGACGCTCATTTTCCACCATCGACGCTGATCACCTGGCCGGTTATCCAATTTGCCTGATCGGAGGCGAAGAACATCACCATGGCGGCGATGTCATCGGCTGTTCCGAGCCGCTTCAGGGCGATGTTCTGGAGAAGGCGCGCCTGCCCCTCCTCCCCCATGGCATCCCATTGTTTTTCCGTGCTCGGATTGGAGCGCACGAAGCCCGGGGCGACATTGTTGACGGTGATGTTCCAGGGTCCGAGTTCATGGGCAAGCTGGCGGGTCAAGCCGATCTGCCCGGCCTTGGCGCTGGCATAGGCCTGGATTCCCGTGAGCGAAATGCCGAGCCCGGCACCGCTCGAGATGTTGACGATACGGCCCGCCTGCTTCCGCTTCATGGCCGGCGCGACCGCCTGGCTCATGAAAAAGGCACCCGAAAGATTGACGTCGAAGATCCCCTGCCAGTCGCTTTCGGAGATCTCCTCGATCGGACGGCCGACCTGGCCACGCACCCCACCGGCATTGTTGACGAGAATATCGACGTCGCCGATCTGCGCCACCGCTGCCTGCACCTGCGCCCGCTGGCCGACGTCGAGGATATGGGATTTCGCCCGCGGACCGCAAAGCGCAACCGTTTCCTCAAGACCGTCAGCATTGATGTCGCAGGCATGCACCACAGCACCGCGGTCGGCGAAATTCTGCGCAATCGCGCGTCCGAATCCGTGGGCCGCGCCGGTCACGATCACAACCTTGTTGTCAAAACCGATGTTCATGGGGCAGCCTTTGCAAGTTCATCGAGGTTGGCGCGCGACAGCGGCCGCTTGCCATCCTCGATTTCGTGGATCATCTCCATCAGTCGCGCGGTCAGCGGCGTCGGCACATGCGTTTCCAGGCCGATCTCGACCACCGGCAGCACCTGCGCATCCACTTCGGTCTTGCGCTTGCGCACGGCGAGGTCACGCCAGATACCCGAATGGGACTTGGCGGATTTGCGGTTGTGGACGACCATGTCGTCGAAGGACTTGTCGGTCTGCTCCGGCGTTGCCAGCGGCCCGAAGGCGACGGGATCGAACCCGTCGAAGGGTTCCGGCTGGATGTTGTTGATGGCAGCGACCGTTGCCACTTCCAGCGCCAGCTTGCGCAGCACGGGCCGTGCCGTCACGTCCGCGAAAACATCGGCGATGCTATCGTCGGTCAGCGCCGTGCCGAACAGCAGCGTACCATAGACCAGCTTGCCCCAGAGGAAGCCCCAGATATTGCTGGTGATGAGCGCCTTCGGCTCGAGCGATTTCATCAGCTGGTAGATATCCTCGGCCCGATCGCTGAAGCGGCCGTCGAGTTCGCCGATCACCGCAGCGCCATGGCCACTGTACTGGACGACGCCCGGCTCCAGGTAATCAGCGCCGAAATTGACGAAGCAGCCGACAACGCGGTTCTGGCCGGCAATGCGGGCGATGACCCGTTCGTTTAACCCGTTCTGGGCCGAGACGATATAACCGTCGGAGGCGATGTGCTCGACCATGGCGCGGGCCGCATCTTCCGTGTGGTGCGCCTTGACGCAAAGGAAGCTGCGCTCGAAGACGCCCATGAGTTCATCCGGCATGCAGGCAATTGCCTTGACCGTATCCTCGAAGATCGGGCCGACGATCTTCAACCCTTTTTCGTTGATGGCATCCACATGCGCCTGGACGTTGTCGACGAAGATCACCTCTTCGCCGGCCCGGATGAAGGCTGCGCCCAGTGTTCCGCCGATCGCGCCGGCGCCCCAGATCAGGATGGGCGGGGTCATGACCAGCCCCCTTCCAGGAGATCACGGGTTTCTTCAACCGCCACCTTCCAGATGGCCTGCATTTCGTCGTCCGGCCGCTCGTAATATCCGCCGAAATTGCCGTCGCCCAGATAGGCCCTGACCGCATCTGGCGGCATGACCCGCATGCGGGCAAGGTCGATCATCGGCTTCTGCTGGGTCGGCTGGATGGCGCCCTCAAGCCGCGTCCAGGGAAAATTCTCCATCCAGGAGGCGTGCGAGGCGACGGTATCCGTCTCCTGCACCTTGGCGAAGGTCTTTGGCGCGTTCCACCAGTTGTGGAACTTCACCACCGTGTCCGGATTGTCGGCCATCCATTCGGCGGCGAAGCTGCCGGCCGGCTGGTTACCGCCATGCCCGTTGACGATCAGGATGCGACGGAAGCCCTGGCGGCGCATCCCGTCGAGAATATCGGCAACCAGCCGGATGTAGGTCTCGATGCGGATGCTGATGGTGCCGGGATAGGCAAGGAAGTAGGGCGTGACGCCATAGGCGACGACCGGAAACACGGGGATGCCAAGCGGCGCGGCTGCATCCGCCGCGACCTTCTCCGACAGGATCGAGTCCACCGACAGCGACAGGCCCGCGTGCTGTTCCGTACTGCCAAGCGGCAGAATCGCCCGGTCGTCGGTCTTCAGATAGTCCTCGATCTGCTGCCAGCTACATTCCGATATCTTCATGGCCGCTTTGTCCTCTCAGGCTTGTTCATTGACGGTGTCGGGCTGCGGCGTCTCCCCGGGCTGGGACGTGACGCCGGCAGCCCGCATGATCGGCACGATCACCCGCTCGATATCTGCAACATCCGGCGCATGCCGGTATTCGATCGCTTGCATGCCGGCGGGTATCTCCGCCACCACTTCTCCCGCGCCGGAGGCATAGACGACCACTGTCGCCGCGGCGATCGTCGTATCCAGCCCCTGCCCCCCGAGCACGCCGGCCGATATCTCGGCCACATGCGGCGCAAAGCGCTGCACGCCGGTCTTCATCACCGGCAGGAACTCCGGGAAACGCGACACCAGGGCGATGCGGGCGAGCGAACTCAGGGTGGCCAGCGCCCGTCGGGTTTCTTCGGATGGCGTGAAGCTGATGCTGACCACGCGGGAATTCGGAACCAGTGTCGCCACCTGCTTCTGGCGGTTGGCGAAGGTCACGGCAAGATCGGCGGAATTGGCCAGCGCCTGTACCTGGGGATCGCGTTCGAGCGCCGAAACGGTGATCGGCTCCACAGTCACGTCGCGACCGAGGCGGGCGGCGATAAACCGCGCATAGCTGGCGGTCGCATCCTGGAACAGGCCGACGACGACGATGCGCAGGCGTGAGCCGACGCTTTCGCGGTAAAAGACGCGTGCACTGACCATGGAGACAAGTTCGGCCGAGCGGATGCCGAGCAGCCGGCTTTCGTCGATGAGCTCGTCGATATGCCGGTGCAGGACGCCGGGATCGCGCCGGCCGGCCGGCCGCTGCTCGCTGACGAAGGTGCCGGCGCCGGGCCGCGTCTCAATCAGGCCGACTGCCTTCAGGTCCGCATAGACCTGGCTGACCGTCATCGGCGCAACGCCGAGCTTTTCCGCCAGCTCCCGCACGGACGGCAAGGCTTCGCCCGGCCCCAGCTCACCGCCGGAGATTCCGTATTCGATCAGCCCTTGAAGCTGCGTGCGCAGGGGGACCGGCAGGTCGCGGTCGACAAAGAATTCCATGAAAGCCAATCAGCATGGACCGTTATACATGACTATAACGATTAGACCCTCGCAACCCAAACGGTCAAGCCAACCAAGCACCTGGAGCCGCTATAAATCCGGTTGACAGAGCTGTGGACCCGTGAAATCGTTATAGCCAATAAGAACAGCTGCCCAAAGCTTGAACAAGGGGAATGCCATGAAGAACCTGATCACTGCGGCCCTTGCCGCAACGCTCCTGCTGGGAACGAGCCTGTCCGCATCCGCCCTGGAACGGGGCGGCACGCTGACCTACGGCCGTTATGCCGACAGTCTTTTCCTTGATCCGGTGCTCAACGACGCCAATGTCGACATCTGGATCCTGTCCAACCTCTACGACACTCTGCTCTTGCCGACCGATGATGGCAAGGGCGTCCAGCCTGGCCTCGCCAGCGAGTACAAGATGTCTGCCGACAACACGAGCGTCATCCTGACGCTGCGCGACGGCATCAAGTTCTCGGACGGTTCGCCGATCACGCCGGCCGACGTGGCCTGGTCGCTGAAGCGCGCGTCCAAGAAGGACAACGGCATCTGGGGCTTCATGATCGAGTCCATCGATGACGTGACGACCGAGGGCGACAAGACCGTCACCATCAAGCTCAAGCATCCCGACCCTGCGATCCTCGCAGCCTTGACCGTGTTCAACACCGGCATCATGCCGCAGAAGGCTTTCGAGGCATCCGCAGGCGCCACCGAGGCGGAAAAGGCAAAGTCGTTCGGCGAGCATCCGGTCGGTTCCGGCGCCTTCGTGCTGAAGTCCTGGGACCGCGGCTCCTCGTTGAAGCTCGTTCGCAACGAATACTACTGGGGCAAGGGCGAGGACGGAAAAGCACTGCCCTATCTGGACGGCATCGATTTCGAACTGATTCCGGACGATGCGACACGCATCCTGAAGCTCAACTCGGGCGAACTGGATGGTGCCGAGCTGATCCCTTACTCGCGCGTGGCGGAACTGAAGTCGGCGGCAAACCTCGACATGCAGCTGTTTCCCTCGACCCGCGTCCAGTACCTGACGATGAACGTACGTCCGCAGGTGGGCGGCAAGGACAACCCGCTGGCCAACCCCAAGGTCCGGCAGGCGATGAACTATGCGATCAACAAGCCGGCGATCATCCAGATCGTCACGCATGGCGTGGGCACGCAGCAGACCTCCTACATGTCGACGGCAACGCCGCTGCATACGGGTGACAAGCCGCTCTACCCTTACGACATCGCCAAGGCGAAGGCGCTGATGAAGGAAGCCGGCTTTGAAAAGGGCTTCTCGACCAGCATCCTGGTGCTTGCCGGCAACCAGGACCAGATCGGCATTTCCACCGCCGTCCAGCAGATGTGGTCGCAGCTCGGCATCAAGCTTGACCTACAGCAGGTGGACAATCCGACGCTGACCAAGCAGTACCGTGACGGCACCTTCCTGATGCGCAATGCCGCCTGGACGGACGACATCGCCGACCCGAGCGAGATCACCTCCTACTTCGTGAATTCCAAGACCATCGAAGCCCTGCATTCGGGCTGGAAGAGCGAGGAGGCCGACGCTCTGTTCGAAGCCTCGCAGAAGGAAATGGATCCGAAGAAGCGCGCCGAGCAGTATGCGAAGATGCAAGAGATCTACAACTCGACGGGTCCGACCGTGCCGCTGTTCGAGACCCCCTACCCGGTCGCTCTGAACAAGAGGGTTCACGGCTTCCTGCAGATCCCGCTTGGCAACAACATCTTTGCCAAGACCTGGAAAGACAAATAACGGCCCAACCTGCTCCGCGGGCTCCGCAAATGGAGTCCGCGGCTTTTTCCGCAAGAGGTAATCCGGGAGCGGCGTTTGCCCCTTTTCAGTTTCGTAATCCGCCGTCTTCTGCAGATGATCCCGACGGTGATCTTCATCCTGGTCGTGACCTTCGTTCTGGTGCGCATGCTGCCCGGCGACCCGGCCAGTGCAATGCTCGGCGACCGCGCCCGGGATGCCGACGTCAACCGCATCAACCATGAGCTTGGTCTTGACCAGCCGCTAATCGTGCAGTTCTTCTATTTCGCCGAACGGGTCGTCACGGGTGACCTCGGCAATTCCATCGGCCTCAAGGTCTCGGTGGCCTCACTGATCGCCGACCGCCTGCCGGTGACGCTGATGCTGACGGTGATGTCGGCTGTCATCGCGCTGGTGCTTTCCGTGCCGCTCGCCTTCGTGGCGGCGATGAAGCGGGAGAAACTCGCCGACAGCGTCATCCGCGGCACCTTCCAGGTCGGCCTCTCCATGCCGGTCTTCTACGTAGGGATCATCCTGCTGACGGTTTTTGCCGCGCAGTGGAAGCTGTTTCCCGTCGGCGGCTACGGCACCACGCTGCCGGACAAGCTCTACCACCTCTTCCTGCCAGCGCTGACGCTTGCTCTCAGCTTCGCAGCCGTGCTGATGCGCAATCTGCGCGCCTCGATCATTAACGTGATGAATGCGGAGTACGTGGATTTTGCGATCGCCAAGGGGCTCAGGTCGCGGGTGATCATGATCAAGCACATCCTGCGCAACGCCCTGATTTCGACCGTCACCCTGTTCGGGCTGCAGATCGGCACACTGTTCGGCGGCGCCGTGATCACCGAGACCGTATTTGCCGTACCAGGCGCCGGCCGCCTGCTGATCGATAGCATCTATGGCCGCGACTACCCTGTCCTGCAGGGCCTGACGATTTCTCTTGCCGTCCTTGTCTCCCTGACCTTCCTCGTCACGGACATCCTCCAGGCCTGGCTCGACCCGAGGATTGCCCGATGAGCGCCCTTGCAAAAACGGCACGATCCATGCTGCGCGGCAAGCCCATGCCCCGCTCGCTCATCACCGGCGGCAGCATTCTGTTGGTCAGCCTGATCATGGCGGTCTGGCCGACGCTGTTTGCTCCCTATGATCCCAATGAATTCGACTACAACGCGCTGCTGGCGGCGCCGAGCTTGGCGCATCCCTTCGGCACCGACAGCTTCGGCCGGGACGTGCTGTCGCGCGTGATCCACGCTTATACGGTGGACATGCAGATCGCCGTCTTTGCCACCGTCGGACCTTTCGTGTTCGGCACGCTGGTCGGCGCCTTTGTGGGCTATGTGGGCGGCTTCTGGGAAGCCCTGTTCGGTCGACTGGTGGATGCGACGGTCACCTTCCCCTTTCTGGTGCTGGTGATCGCCATTGTTTCGGTTCTCGGCCCCGGGCTCGGCAATATGTATGTGGCCGTCGGTATCGTCGGCTGGGTGTTTTATGCGCGGCTGGTGGCGTCCGAGATCAAGGTTCAAAAGCGCCTCGACTATGCGGATGCCGGCCGGGTGATGGGCTATACGCCATGGCGGATCGTCTTTCGCCATCTGCTGCCCAACGCCATCACGCCCGCGATTGTCTACTGGATGACCGACATGGCACTCGCCATCCTGCTCGGCTCCAGCCTCGGCTATCTCGGCCTCGGTGCCCAGCCGCCCACGGCCGAATGGGGCGTGCAGATCGCCGATGGCAAGAATTTCATGAACACGGCCTGGTGGATCTCGGTGTTTCCAGGGGTCGCGATCGTGCTGACCGGTCTCGGCTTCAGCCTGGCGGGCGACGGCGTCGCCGAAATCCTGAGGGTGCGGCGATGACGGCGTCGACGGTTCCAACTTCCCTGCCGCAGACCGCACCTGGCCTTTTGGTGCGCGGCCTCACCACCACCTTCGATACCTCGCGCGGCGTAGCGATTGCCGCAGCAGACGTGGATTTCGACGTGGCGCCCGGCGAGGTCGTCGGGCTCGTAGGCGAATCCGGCTCCGGCAAGAGCGTCACCCTGCGCTCGATCATGCGGCTGATCCGCGAACCCGGCAAAGTCACCGGGCGAGTCGAATGGGGCGGCCGGGATCTCGTGGCAATGCCGGCCGAGGAACTGCGTCGGGTGCGCGGCGGGGAGATCGCGATGATCTTCCAGGAGCCGATGACGGCGCTCAATCCTGTGCTGCCGATCGGTGCCCAGATCGAGGAGAACCTCGTTGCCCACACCGATCTCAATCGCCGGCAACGGCGCGAGCGGGCGCTGGAACTGATGAACATCGTCGGCATTCCCGCGCCGGAGCGCCGGCTCGACGAGTATCCGCACCAGTTTTCTGGCGGCATGCGCCAGCGCGCCATGATCGCCATCGCGCTTGCCTGTTCGCCAAAGCTGCTTCTGGCAGACGAGCCGACCACCGCACTCGACGTCACCATCCAGGACCAGATCCTCAAGCTGCTTCTTGACCTGCGCGACCGGATGGCGATGAGCGTCGTGCTCGTCACCCACGACCTCGGGGTTGTGGCAGCCACCTGCGACCGCATGGCGGTGATGTATGCGGGCCGCATCGTCGAGACCGGAACGGTCGCCGATGTTTTCGCTTGTCCCAACCACCCCTATACGCGCGGCCTGCTGGGCTCGGTGCCACGCTCCGGCCAGTCGCGCACCATGCTGCAGTCCATCGATGGCACGCCGCCGAACCTCACCGACCTGCCGGACGGCTGCGCCTTCCACCCGCGTTGCAGCTTCGCGACCGAGATCTGTCTCAAGCAGAGGCCGCCACTCGATCTTGTCGGCACGGACGGCCGCCGAGCCGCCTGTCATCACCACGAGCGGGTCGCCGCGGCGGAGCCGATCCTATGAATGGACATATCCCGATCCTCTCCGTCAACGGCGTCTACAAGCGGTTCAGCGGTCCCTACTCGCTGCTGCGTCGCTTCAAAAGCGAACCGCAGCTTGCGGTGCATGCGCTGACCAATGTGACGCTTGACGTGGAACGCGGCGAAACGCTCGGCATCGTCGGCGAATCCGGCTGCGGCAAGTCGACGCTCGCCCGTTGTCTCGTGCGGCTGCACGAAGCCGACGAAGGCGTCGTGCGCTTCGATGGCCAGGATATCTCCAACCTCAGCGGCGGCGCGCGGCGTGCCTTCAACCGCCGCGTCCAGATGATTTTCCAGGACCCCTACGGCTCGCTCAACCCGCGCATGACGGTGTCGCAGGTGCTGAGTGAAGCGCTGTCGGTCCACAAGATGCGCCCCAAACCCGAGATCCCCGGCCGCATCGCGGAACTGCTCGACCTGGTGCGGCTCCCGGCTGACGCCGCCGGCCGCTATCCGCACGAGTTTTCCGGTGGCCAGCGCCAGCGCATCGGCATTGCCCGGGCGCTGGCCGTCGAGCCCGAAGTCATCGTCGCCGACGAACTGGTTTCGGCGCTTGACGTTTCGGTTCAGGCGCAGGTGGTCAACCTCCTGCTGCAGCTGCAGGAAAAACTCCACCTGACCGTCGTCTTCGTGGCGCATGATCTTCGCCTCGTGCGGCACATCTCGCACCGGGTCGCCGTCATGTATCTCGGGCAGGTCATGGAGATCAGCCCTTCCGAGGCCCTGTTCAGTGCGCCGCGGCATCCCTATTCCAAGGCACTGCTGGAAGCGGCCCCCGAGCTCGATCCCGCCCATAAGAACCGCAACGTTGCGCTGCGCGGCGAACTGCCGAGCCCGCTCGACCTGCCGCCGGGCTGTCCCTTCGCCGGCCGCTGCCCTCACGTCTTTGACCGTTGCAGGGTGGAACGACCGGTTCTCACGCCGCGCGGACCGGGCCAGATGGCCGCCTGCCACCTGACGGATTTCGGTGCCCCCGGTGCATCCTCCGACCAACTTCCCACAGGACACTGACATCATGAGCTATGCCGCTTTCTCGCACGAGATCGCCCGGATCAACGACATCCTCTGTGCCGTGAACCTGATGACCTGGGATGCGCGGGTGATGATGCCGCCGGGCGGGATCGACGCGCGCGGCAAGCAGATCGCCACCCTGGTCGGGCTGGCGCGCGAACTGGCAACCGGCGATGCGCTGCAGCGGGCGATCGAAGACGCTCGTGCAGAACTCGCCGGGCTGCCGGCAAGCGATGTGCGTGTTCTGGCCGTGGAGCAGGCGGCACAATCGATCGGGGCGCTTGCGCGGATCTCGGCAGCCCTGGTGGGCGAAGCGGCCGAACTGAAGACGGTGGCGCAGGCGGCATGGGCCAAGGCCCGCGCCGCCAACGATTTTGCCGGGTTTGCCCCGATGCTTGAGCGCAGCATGGAAATGCAGCGGGAAATCGCGGCAGCGCTCGGTGGCGGCGAACACCCCTACGACGCGCTGGTCTCGACCTATGAGCCGGGCATGACCTGGTCGCGCCTGCAGGTGCTCTACGGTGAACTTCGGCAGGGCCTGCTGCCGCTGCTGGCGCAGGCACGCGAAGCCAAGGTACGCAGCGAGATCCTTGAGCGAGCCTATCCCGTGGAGAAGCAGAGGGAATTTTCGAGCCTTCTCTCCTCCCGTTTCGGCTATGACTTCGACCGGGGGCGCCTGGACGACACTGTCCATCCCTTCGAGATCTCCTTTACCCGGTCCGACGTACGCATCACCGGACGCTTCCGGGAGACCTGGCTGCCGGGTGGCCTGTTCGCGGTCTGGCACGAGGCCGGCCATGGCATGTACGAGCAGGGCATTTCGGAAGCCTTCAGCCGATCAGTATTCACCACCGATTTCATCAACCTCTATGCCGTCGGCGGCGCCAGTTTCGGCACGCACGAATCCCAGTCAAGGCTCTGGGAAAACCGCGTCGGGCGTTCCAGACGCTTCTGGGAACTGCATTTCGACGACCTGCGCCAGACCTTCCCGGACCAGCTGGACGATGTGACAGCCGAGGATTTCTGGCGTGCCGTCAACGGAGCCCGCCCGGGCTTCATCCGTGTCGAAGCCGACGAGCTGACCTATGATCTCCACATCATGCTGCGCTCGGAGATCGAGGCGGGGCTGATCGCCGGGGAAATCCGCGTCTCCGATCTTCCCGAGATCTGGCGGGACAAGATGAAGGCAATGCTCGGGCTCGACGTGCCGGACGACCGCCTCGGCGTGCTGCAGGACGTGCACTGGTCGTCGGGCATGGTGGGATCCTTCCCGACCTATACGATCGGCAACGTGATGTCGTCGCAGTTCTTTGCCGCCGCCTGCAAGGACACTCCGGTCGTGCAAGGGCTCGAAACCGGAGACTACCTGCCGCTGAAGACCTGGCTGAACGACAAGGTTTACCAGTTTGGCCGGTCGAAAACCCCGAGCCAGCTGCTCGTGGAAGCGACCGGCAGCGACCTCTCGACGGGGCCCTATATCGCCGACCTGAAGCGCAAGGTGGACGAGCTCACGGCATGAAAAAGGGCGCCATCGTCTTCACGATGGCACCCTTTTGGCATCAAAGCCTGATGGCTTGGTTCAGTGGACGCTCGGCGCCTTCACAACTGCCGCGAAATCTTCCGACACCAGTTCGCTGATCGCAATCAGCACTTCCTCGGCAGAGAATCCGGACGCTATTACTGAGCGGACCAGGTCCTGGAGATCGGGCTCGACGACGTCGCGGCAGTCATCCAGCCGTTCGTCCGAGACCGTCATTGAATAAAGTTCATCCATGCGAATGTCCTATCTCATGTTTGCTGGGACAACCGTGGGCGGCGTCTCAGCCAAGTTCCTTGGCCACCAGGGCCTTCATCTCCCGGCGCGTCAGGAGACACGGATCCGGCTTCCAGTCTAAAGGCACGGGCTGCGGCGGCACGGGGCGGCCGACGGCTTGTGTGACTGGGCGGGCGCCAATATTTTGCTTGTCGTTCAAGGAGATCCTTTCCGCGTGATGCGGTCTGCAAAGGACGGTCCGGATGAGCGCGGCAAAGGCGTCAGCTCATAGGAGGACTGTCACTGTTAGGGGTATGGATATTAGATAGGATGCGGATGCGGCAATTCAATGTCTGCGCTAATTGTCTTGCTTGCACTGGTTGCCGACTGCGCCGGATCTATCTAGGAGGATAAGCCATCGCCAAAGATAACCGCAGAGGAGCGATCGCAATGAGAAGACGATATGATGCGCCGCTGCTTGCCGGGATGCTTTTAGCAAGCGGAGCCCTGGCGGATGACGCCAGCAAGCCGATCGTCAATCCCGGCACGCCCGTTCCCGAATGCCGCCAGCGGGTCAACGTCGATCGCAACGCCGAACTGCCGGGCTATCGCGTGACCTGGGAAAGCGGCGACGTCTGCTTGCCCTTCACACCGACCAACCAGCTGCTGCCGCGCGGCGTCTCACCCGACGATTTCTACATCGGCGAGTTTTCCGACGACCGCATCCGGCAGAAATGGCAGGTCTGCAAGGCCGATCCCGTCTGCCAGGAAAAGACACTGACGGCCGCCCGGGCTTTCGTCCAGTATGAGCCACGCGATACCGCAACGGTGGACCGTAACGGCTTCATCGACGTGGACGGCAGCGTCGACCTCTCCAAGATCCGCCGCCCTTCCTACTTCGGCAAGCCCGAATACCACGAGGCCATCGCCGAGAGCGATCCGACCACCTATGTCGTCGAGTTCACCGTTCCGCATGACAGCTACGAGACCCGGATGCTCAAGCTGGAAGGCGACATGAAGCTGCGCGGCTGGTACATCAAGGGCACAGGCATTGCGGATGGCGAGGGCAAGCCGAAGCGCGCGCTGGTGATCATGAACAATGGCGGCGGTGGCGAACTGACCGCCATCGACGATCCCCGCACGCCCCCCTTCACCGTCGACGAGGCGACAGGCTCCTATACGCCGGCAAAGAGTGACGAGCTGAGCGAAGAGCCCGGCATGCGGCACTGGCGCGGCTTCCTGCGCGCCTTCAACGCGGCAGGCTTCGACGTGCTGATTACCGATCGCCGAGGCAACGGCATCTCCGGCGGACGCAACGGTTTCAACACCGCGGAACAGGCCAACGACATGTTCCGCGAGATCGACCAGCTGGACAGCGGCAAGGGCCTGCGCCTGCTCGGACCGGACGGCACGACCCGCGAGGGAGAAGCGGCCGCGAAATTCCTGCTCGACGGGCAGTCCGCCAGACAGGTTCCGATCGTGGTCGGCGGCTATTCCCGCGGCTCCTACGCGACGCAGTGGTTCATGCACAAGAACGTCGTGGAAGACTGCAACTACGATATTGCGGAAAAGCCCTGCAAGCCGGCGCGAGGCCTCGACAATATCAAAGGCGCCATTCTCTATGGCCCAAGTTCCGCCGGCCTCGGCTACCGGCTCGCCGGACATGACCTGGTGGAAGGGGCCCTCCGGACCGACTTCAACACCACGTATTATCCTGACTCTGGCATTTTCGGCCATGTCGGCGAGTGGCCCGCGCTGCAGATCGTCAAGGGCACCTGGGATTATGTCGAGGGGCTGGAGGGGTCGTTTGCTACATACCAGCGGGCCAAGCGACTGAAGGACATTTCCGTGTTTCTCGGCCCGCATATCCTGCAGACGCAGAACCCGGACAATATGGCATTTGCGGGCAGCCGCATGGTGGCCTTCGCCACTGCTGCCGTGTTCGACCGCAAGGAAGTGCCGGGCGCGGTCAACCCGAAGGACCTGAAGGAGCTCGTGGGCTCGGTGCCCCACCAATGGGAGCTGTCCAGCAAGCCGGGAAACTGATCCCCGGTTGCTGGCGTGGCCAGCATGGCGATCCCGATGATCGGAACCGCCACGCCTAAAAGGCTCAGCTCATCCAGTTGCCGCCATCGACATTGTAGGTCTGGGCAAGGATATAGTCGCTGTCGGACGAGGCAAGGAAGACGGCCAGCCCCTTGATGTCGTCTGGTGTGGCGAACCGGCCGATCGGCACGACCTTCGCCACCTGGGCCTTCTTCTCGCCCGGCTTCAGGCCCTCCCACTGCGCGAAATGCGCATCGACCATGTCCCAGTGTTCGCCATCGACGACGCCCGGTGCGATCGCATTGACGTTGATGCCGTGCTTCACGAGTGCCAGCGCTGCAGACTGGGTGGCGGAAATGATGGCGGCCTTGGAGGCGCAGTAAAGCGTGACGAGCGCTTCGCCCCGGCGCCCGGCCTGGCTTGCCATGTTGATGATCTTGCCACCGCGACCGCGCTCGATCATGACGTTGGACACAGCCTTCATCATGAAGAGCGGGCCCTTGAGGTTGATGTCGAAGACGCGCGCATAGCTCTCTTCGGTGATGTCGTTGATCGGCGCCATGTCGAAGATGGCGGCATTGTTGACGAGGATGTCGATCCCGCCGAAGTCCTGGTCTACGGCGGCAACGACCCGGTCGATATCGTCCAGATTGGTGACGTCGAGCTTCATGGCCGTGGCCGCCGGCCCGATCCCGGCCGCCGCCTGGCTGGCGCGCTCTATGTTGATATCGGCGATGACGACCCGGGCGCCTTCCTTGACGAAGGCTTCCGCAAACCCGAGCCCAATGCCGCGCGCGCCTCCGGTGATCAGGGCAACCTTGTCTTTCAATCTCATGTCTCACTCCATTCGAAGGCCGAACCGGACGATCCGGACGGCCCGACCCATCGCTTTCCTTTTGGCTTTTTTACGGAGCGGGAGAAAGTCCCCAGTGAATGCAGCGGTGTGATGTCCGCCCGCTGATAAAGGTCAACGACATGTGCCGCAGCCTCCCCCAGTGTCGGACACGATTCCCGAGGGAGAGAATTCCATGACACTCGACAGTCTGCTGCGTTCGCTCCGGCCGTGGCTGGTTGCAGCCCCGGCGCTCGGGCTCGCCATTGCCTTCGCCGCCTGGCACGGCGGCTTTCCCGACCTCTATGGGTTCGCCATCGCCCTGCCGACGCTTGTGGTCATGCTGGTGCTCGCGATGCAGATCGGTTCCAGCCTGCGCCAGGGCGAGTTCGGCCTGGACGTCATCGCACTCCTGTCGATGGGATCCGCCCTCTTCTTTGGCGAAACCCTGGCGGCGGGCGTGGTCGCGCTCATGTACGCCGGCGGCCAGTACCTGGAGAGCATCGCGGAGGGACGTGCCCAGCGGGAGATGACCGTTCTTCTGTCGCGCACGCCACGCACCGCAACCCGGGAATTGGACGGGCGCCTGGAGGAGGTCGCCGTCGAGACGATCGTCGTGGGAGATCGCATCGTCGTGAGGCGGGGTGACCTGGTGCCGGTCGACGGCATCGTCCTCGATGCGGTGGCGGTGCTCGACGAGGCGGCGCTGACCGGCGAGACGCTTCCGGTGAAACGTGTCCAGGGCACGCCGATCATGAGCGGCGTCGGCAATCTGGGCGACCTGTTCCGGATGCAGGCCACCCGTCCGGCGTCCGAAAGCACCTATGCCGGCATTGTCCGGCTGGTCGAGACGGCACGGCGCAGCAAGGCACCCATGGCCCGGCTTGCCGACCGCTACGCCCTGCTATTCCTGCTAGTGACGGTTGGGCTCGCGGCACTGGGCTGGCTCATCTCCGGCGACCCCAGGCGGGCGGTTGCTGTCCTCGTCATTGCCACGCCCTGCCCGCTGATCCTTGCCGTGCCGATCGCCTGGGCCGCCGGCATGTCGCGCAGCGCCCAGCGCGGGCTGCTGGTCAAGGGTGCAAGAGTGATGGAAGGGCTCGGAAACATCCGGACCCTGGTGCTCGACAAGACCGGCACGCTGACCGAAGGCAAGCCGACCCTTGCAGCCATTCAGTCCCGGCTGCCGGAAAACGAACTGCTGCAACTGGTGGCCTCGCTGGACCAGGCCTCCAGCCACACGGCCGCCAGGGCGCTGGTCGATGCGGCAAGGCAGAGGGACATTGTCCTCACCCCGCCGACCGAGGTGATCGAACAGCCGGGAGAGG
This sequence comes from Hyphomicrobiales bacterium, assembly GCA_900472675.1. Lineage (GTDB taxonomy): Bacteria > Pseudomonadota > Alphaproteobacteria > Rhizobiales > Rhizobiaceae > Neorhizobium. Next base: position 58,030 of record UCJA01000010.1, on the reverse strand, counting down.
GCGTGGTCGGCAAGGTCGGCGGGCGGCACGTCGCGATCGGGAGCCTCAGCTATATCGCCTCGAAGCTGGGCATAGCCATTCCCGAATCCCATGAGCCGGGAACCATGGCGGCCGCCGTGGCGGTCGACGATCAGTATGCCGGCACGCTGCTGTTTTCGGACCGGCTGCGCGAGGGCGTCGCGCATACGCTCAATGGCTTCCGCAAAGTGGGCGTGAAGCGGCTCATCCTTGCCTCCGGCGACAGCCCGGAGGTCGCCCGCCATGTGGCAGGCAAGCTGCCGTTCGATCGGATCGAGGCCGGATTGTCGCCGGAGCAGAAGATCGCGATCGTGCAGGCTGAAAAGCGGGACGGTCCGGTGATGATGATCGGCGACGGGATCAACGACGCTCCGGCCCTGGCCGCAGCCGATATCGGCCTTGCCATGGGCGTGCACGGTTCGGCCGGCGCTGCGGAAGCGGCAGATGCGGTGCTGCTGGTGGAGCGGCTGGACCGTGTCCTGGAGGGGATGGAGATCGCCAGGGGGTGCCGGCGCATTGCGCTGCAGAGCGTCTTTGCCGGCATCGGACTTTCGGTCGCCGGCATGATCGTGGCCGCCGCCGGCTACCTGACGCCTATCCAAGGCGCCTTCCTGCAGGAGGCGATCGATGTGGCGGTCATCCTCAATGCACTGAGGGCCCTGCGGATCACCCCGAGACTTGCAGCCCCGTCGGCGTCGGCGGCGGCGCCGCAGTCCTGACTGCCCCACCCACGAAAAAGCGCCCCGTCCTGATCAGGACGGGCGCTCTTTCCTATCGTTCCTTCGGCATGCCGTTGCCGTTCAGCGGGCGAGGAAGACCGGCACGCTGCACTCCTGCAGAATGGAGGCGGTCACGCCGCCGAAGATCCGCTCGCGCAGCCGCGAATGGCCGTAAGCGCCCATGACGATCATGTCACAGCCGGTTTCCGATGCATGCTGGCGCAGCACATCCTCGGTGCGTCTTTCGCAGCTCGCCACCTGTTCCACCACCACGTTGACACCGTGGCGATCCAAGAAGGCGGCGATGTCGGCGCCCGGCTCGCCACCATTGCGGCCGTAGGATGCGTCCGGATCGACCAGCACCACACGCACCGTATCGGCGCCGGCCAGAAGCTCCATTCCTGCCTTGGCAGCACTTGCCGCCTCCGCCCGGGAATTCCAAGCCAGCAGCACATTGCGTGGCTTCAGGCTAGCCTTGCCTGTCTTGTTCACCAGCAGGAGAGGCGTGCGCGCATCGAAGGCAGAGCCGCCGATCACGAGCTTCCGCAGGCCGGAATCGCCGCGAAGGCCAGCGCCGGCCACGACCACATCCGCATAGATCGCCCGCGTCGACACATTGCTTTCGAGGATGAAACGATCATCATAGATGTGATCGACGTCGTAGGGAATGCCGCTGCGGCGGCAGTTGTCTTCCGCATCGGTGCGGATGGCGGCAAGCGCATTGAGGTCTTCCTGCCTCTGGTCAAGCCAGGCCGTCGCGACCGGATAGTCGGCCGCCATCGGCGGAAGGGCAACGCCAAGGATCAGGACCGACAGATGGGCGTCGAGTTCGGATGCCACTGCGATGGCCTGGTCCAGATCGGCGGTCGCACCGGCGGCGCCGATGACCGCGAGAACGGTTTTGAAAGACATGGAATGTTCCTCTCCTGGCTGTCCTTGGGCTTTTGGTGCCCGGTGAGATCAGCCTAGCGAGGGGGGGCCGGCGGGCGATGATCTTTGTCAATCGCTGCCGGGCAGCTGCGGTTTGATTTCCATCAAGGTTTTGCCCGCGGAAGCGGTCGATGAGGGACAGGATCCTGCGGACCAGAGGAACCGGACTTGAACCTTTCTTTGAAAATCGCTCTTGCCTTGGTTGCCGCCGCAGTCGTCGGCTATTTCGCCTGGCAATATGAACAGACGCGGCTGGCAGCTAGCGCCATGCTCGGCATCTCCAGCGGCAACGGCCGGATCGAAGCCGTCGAGATCGATATCGCCGCTCGCACGGCGGGACGTCTCTCCGACGTGCTGGTCAGCGAAGGCGATTTCGTGCAGGCGGGGCAGGTTCTTGCCCGGATGGATATCGAACAGCTGAGTGCCCAGAAGCGCGAGTCGGAAGCGCAGCTTGCCCGCGCCCGTGTCGGCATCGAGACCGCCCGCAGCTTCGTGAACCAGCGCGAGGCGGAGAAGGAGGCGGCAACCGCCACTGTCGCGCAGAACAACGTCCAGCTTCAATCGGCACAGAAGCGCCTGGCCCGAAGCGTTCAATTGTCCACCAGCGGGTCCGTGTCCGAGCAGACGCTGGACGACGATCGGGCGCATGTGGATGGCGCTGCGGCAACGCTTGGCGCCGCTAGGGCAAACCTTGCTGCAACGGAGGCCGGAATCTCGGCCGCGCGGGCGCAGGTGGTCGATGCGGAGGCCGCAGTGGATGCGGCGCTGGCAACCGTTGCCCGGATAGACGTGGACCTGCGGGACTGCGAACTCAAGGCGCCCAGAAGCGGCCGGATCCAGTATCTCGTCGCCCAGCCGGGAGAGGTGGTGTCTGCCGGCGGCCGGGTGCTCAACATGCTTGATGTGGGGGACGTCTACATGACCTTCTTCCTGCCGACGGCCGAGGCTGGTCGCACGGCGATCGGCAGCGAGGCCCGCATCGTGCTGGATGCGGCCCCGCAATACGTCATTCCCGCCCGCATCTCTTTTGTCTCCGACGTCGCCCAGTTCACCCCGAAAACGGTGGAAACAGACGAGGAGCGTGAAAAGCTGATGTTCCGGCTGAAGGCGCAGGTGCCCAAGGAGCTGCTGCAGAAACATATCGCGCAGGTCAAGACAGGCCTACCCGGGCGGGCCTATGTGAGGACCGATCCCGCTGCTCCGTGGCCGGCATCCCTTTCGCAACCCATTGTTCCGTGAGGGGTGCGACCCCGATGGACCTTTCACCGAGGACAACGCCCGTGGCGCGGTTGAAGGCAGTCTCGCACGCCTATGGCAAGCAGACTGCCCTCGATGACATCACGCTCGACATCCCGCGCGGCCGCATGATCGGCTTCATCGGTCCCGACGGGGTAGGAAAGTCGTCGCTCCTGTCACTAATCGCCGGAGCCCGCCGCATCCAGAAAGGCGAAGTGACCGTCCTTGATGGCGACATGCGGGCAAGCGCCCACCGCCGCCGCGTCTGCCCGTCCATCGCCTACATGCCCCAGGGTCTCGGCCGGAACCTTTATCCAACGCTGTCGGTCTCCGAAAACGTCGATTTCTTCGGCGGGCTGTTCGGACAGTCGCGGGCGGAGCGGACAAGCCGCATCCGTACGCTCCTGACCCGGACCGGCCTGCTGCCTTTTGCCGACCGACCTGCGGGCAAGCTTTCCGGCGGCATGAAGCAGAAGCTCGGGCTCTGCTGCGCCCTGATCCACGATCCCGACCTGCTGATCCTCGACGAGCCGACAACCGGCGTCGATCCCCTGTCCCGGCGACAGTTCTGGGACCTGATCGGCGATATCCAGCGCGAGCGGCCGAACATGACAGTCGTGGTCGCCACCGCTTACATGGAAGAGGCGGCGCGTTTCGACTGGCTGGCTGCCATGGATGCCGGCAGGCTGCTTGCAACCGGATCCCCCGCCGAAATCCTTGCACAGACTGAAACGACGACCCTGGACGACGCCTTCATCGCTCTTCTTCCGGAGCAAAGGCGTGCGGCCCATCACCGCGTGGAGCATCTCCCGCCTTTGGCGCAGACGGACGGCTTTGCAATCGAAGCTGAAAACCTCACCATGCGCTTTGGCGATTTCACCGCGGTCGACCATGCCAGCTTCAAGATCCGCCGCGGCGAAATCTTCGGCTTTCTCGGCTCCAATGGCTGCGGCAAATCGACGACCATGAAGATGCTGACCGGGCTTCTCCAGCCAAGCGAAGGTGAGGCCAAGCTGTTTGGCAGGACCGTCGATCCGCATGACCTCGAGGTCCGCCGGCGCGTGGGCTACATGTCGCAGTCCTTTTCGCTCTACAACGAGCTCACCGTGCGGCAGAACCTTGTGCTGCATGCGCAGCTCTTCCGCATTCCGAACGCCGACATTCCGGGCCGGATCGAGGACATGGCGCGCCGCTTCCAGCTGCTCGAGCTGATGGACGCGCTTCCGGACTCACTCCCGCTTGGCATCCGGCAGCGGCTGTCGCTGGCCGTGGCCCTTGTGCATGGGCCGGAGATGCTGATCCTCGACGAGCCGACCTCCGGCGTCGATCCCATTGCCCGCGACCAGCTCTGGACGGAGCTGATCGCCCTGTCGCGCCAGGACGGCGTCACCATCTTCATCTCCACCCATTTCATGAACGAGGCGGAGCGCTGCGACCGGGTCTCGCTCATGCATGCCGGGCACGTCCTGGTCAGCGACACGCCGGACGCCATCCGCGAGAGCCGCGGCGCCGAAACGCTGGAAGCGGCATTCATCGGGTATCTGGAGGATGCGATCGGCCCCACCGGGCAGACCCAGATGGCGCCGGACAAAGCGGCGCAGACAACGGAATCGGCTGAGACCTTCGCCGCGATCAAGCCCCGCCCGGGTTTCGACCTGCGACGCCTGCTGAGCTACAGCGCCCGCGAAGCACTGGAAGTCCGCCGCGACCCCATCCGGGCAACCCTTGCCCTGATTGGCAGCGTCATCCTGATGTTCGTCATCGGCTACGGCATCAACATGGACGTCAACGCCATCACCTTCGCCGTGCTGGACCGGGACGACACGGTGACCAGCCGGGACTATGTGGCCGACATTGCCGGCTCTCGCTATTTTACCGAACGCCCGCCGCTCGAAGACTATGCGGATATCGACCGGCGCATGCGCAACGGCACCCTCAAGCTCGCCGTCGAGATTCCGTCGGGGTTCGCCCAGAACGTGGCTCGCGGCCGCGATGTCGCTATCGGCGCCTGGATCGACGGAGCAATGCCGCAACATGCGGAAACGATCAGGGGATATGTGCAGGGCATGCACAAGGCCTGGCTTGGCCGCAAGGCGCAGGAGATCTACGGCAAGGCAGCATCCGGCCAGTTTACGGTGGAGACCCGCTTCCGCTACAATCCCGGTATCGAAAGCCTTGTGGCGATGGTCCCGGCGGTCATACCGCTGCTACTGCTTCTCATCCCCTCCATGCTTACCGCCCTGTCTGTCGTGCGGGAAAAGGAGCTGGGGTCGATCGTCAATCTCTACGTCACGCCCGTGACGCGGCTGGAATTCCTGCTGGGAAAGCAGCTCCCCTATCTCGCGATCGGCATGGCCAACGCTGCACTGCTCTGGCTGTTCGCAGTCTTCGTGTTCCAGGTGCCCTTCACCGGCAGTCTTGTTGCATTCACCGTGGCGGCCCTTCTGTATGTCTTCTTCTCGACCGCTTTCGGCCTGCTGGTCTCCACCTTCATGTCCAGCCAGATCGCCGCCATCTTCGGCACCACGTTGATGACCATCATCCCGGCGGTCCAGTTTTCCGGCATGATCGATCCCGTGTCCTCGCTCCAGGGGCTGGGTGCCGTGGTCGGCGAGATCTTCCCCACCACCTATTTCAACATCATCTCGCGCGGTACCTTCTCGAAGGGCCTGGCGCTTGACGATCTCCAGGCTTCGCTCCTGCCGCTTTTGGTGGCGGGACCTCTGCTGCTTCTGGTCAGCGCATTCTTCCTCAAGAAGCAGGCGAGGTGACGCATGCGCATCGCCACCATCTTCCACCTCGGCACCAAGGAACTGCGCGGCCTGATGCGCGACCCGATCCTGATCGGATTGATCGTCTATGCCTTCAGTGTTGCCGTCTACGCGCAGACCCGGGCCATGCCGGATGCGCTCAACAAGGCGCCGATCGCGCTGGTGGACGAGGACAATTCGCCGCTGTCGCGACGGATCGGCGATGCCTTCCTGAAGCCCTATTTCCAGCCGCCAGAGATCATCACCGCAGATGAGATGGATAAACGGATGGATGCCGGCATCGATACCTTTGCGCTCGACATTCCGCCCTCTTTCCAGAGCGATCTGCTGGCCGGGAAGAATCCGGTCATCCAGCTCAACGTCGATGCGACGCGGATGACACAGGCGTTTTCCGGGTCAGGCTATGTGCAGACGATCATTGCTGAGGAAGTGGCGGGCTTTGCCGCAGACAGTGGGGTCGGCACAGCGCCCACGGTCGACCTTGCGCTGCGCGCCCGCTTCAATGCCGGGCTCAACCAGACCTGGTTTGCAGCCGTCATGGCCGTCATCAACAATGTCACCATGCTGTCGATCATCCTTGCCGGAACGGCACTGATCCGGGAGCGGGAACACGGAACCGTCGAACATCTGCTCGTGATGCCGGTGACACCGGCGGAGATCATGCTGGCCAAGGTTTGGTCCATGGGGCTCGTGGTGTTCATCGCCACGTGGCTGTCGCTGGTCATCATGGTTCAGCACGTGCTGCAGGTACCGATCGAAGGCTCGCTCGCCCTGTTCATGGCGGGTGCGGCGCTGCATCTCCTCGCAACCACGGCCATGGGAATTGCCCTGGCAACGCTTGCCGGCTCCATGCCGCAGTTCGGACTGCTGCTGATGCTAGTCCTGCTGCCGCTGCAGATGCTGTCTGGATCCACCACGCCGCGCGACAGCATGCCGGAGGTGATCCAGATGATCATGCTTGCCGCACCCAACACGCATTTCGTCACGATGGCCCAGGCCATTCTGTACCGAAGCGCCGGATTTTCGGTGGTCTGGCCGCAGTTTCTATGGCTCGCCGTCATCGCGACGATCCTGTTCAGCCTCTCGCTTGCCAGCTTTCGCAGGTCTCTGCGCTAGGCCTACGATCAACAGGCCGCCAGAACCCGCTTGCGCTGGCGTGCAAAGGCGATGGCGTCCGTCTGCGGCATGGCCTTGCCGAAGATATAGCCCTGGCCGATATCGCAGCCCTGGCCTAGGAAATAGGCGAGCTGCGCGTGTTCCTCGATCCCCTCAACCGTCGTCTTCAGATTGAGACTGCGGCTAAGACCGAGGATGGCGTCGACGATCTTCGCACTCTTGTCGTTCCCAACGAAACTGGACACGAAGCTCTTGTCGATCTTGATCTTGTCGAAGCGAAAGCGGGCAAGCTGGGAGAGGCTGGAATAGCCCGTACCGAAATCGTCCAGCGCCACCTGGATGCCGGCCGAATGGAACTGCTCGATGGTCGCGGCGGCAAGATCCGGATCGCCGATCAGCGCGTTCTCGGTGATCTCGATCTCCAGGCGAGATGGCGGCAGGCCGGTTTCGGCAAGAATATTGAGGATGCGGCTGGGAAGCAGCCGATCCTCGATCTGCACCGGTGAAACGTTGAAGGCAAGCAGCAGCGGCGCGCGCCACGTCTGTGCATCGCGGCAGGCCTGCGCCAGCAACTGCTCGAACAAAGCCGTCACCAGCCCGGTCTCCTCGGCAACCGCAATGAACTCCTGCGGCGGAACGAACACGCCGTCAGCATTCCGCCAACGCGCAAGCGCTTCGAAGCCGCAGAGTTCGCCGGTTTTCAGGTTGATGAGGGGCTGGTAATAGGGCCTGATCGATTTGTCTTCGATGGCGCGGCGCAGGTTGCCCTCCAACTGGGCGCGCTGGGCCACCTTGTCCTGCATGTCCTGCTGGAACAGGGCATACTGATTGTGTCCCCTGCTCTTTGCCTCGTAGAGCGCCACGTCGGACCGGTGGCGGACCTCTTCCAGCGTGCTGCCGTGCTCCGGCATGCGGGCGTAGCCGACGCTCGCGCCGACCTGCGTCGGAAGCGCATCGATCCGAACCGGGCGAGACACCGAATGGATCAGCAGCTGTGCGAACAGCTCCTCCTTTTCCGGCGGCATGCCGCTCGCCACGGCCACGAATTCGTCGCCGCCGAAGCGGAAGACGCACTCGTGGTCGGCCAGCGCCGAGATACGGCGGGAAACCTCCGTCAGCAGCAGATCGCCGCCCTGGTGGCCGAGCAGGTCGTTGACCTTCTTGAAGCCGTCGAGATCGATGGAAAACACCGTCGCGGTCGGTATCACCGGTTCGGCAGCACCGGCATCGAGTGCCTCCTGCCCGTCCGGAGCCTGAGGCAGCACAAAGCGGTCGAAGGCGTAACGGTTCGGGAGCTTGGTGAGATGGTCGTGGGTTGCGATGTGGTCTGCCGTGTCGAAGGCCTTGCGCCGCCCCTCCATCTCGTCGCGCATATCGAGGATGCGCAGCGCCGAATAGGCGAAACTGGCAAGGCCGAGCACGATCAGCGAAATGATGACGAGATGGGCCTGGCCGGCGCTGATGATTTCGACGGTGGCCAGCAGATGGCCACTAAACGCATAGCAGGCGAGCCACAGCACCACGCCCCATCCTGCAACCTGCAGGAGCTGTCGCCCCGCCCTGTTTTTCAGGAAATCAACCAATGCTACCTCCATCCCTCGCCATAACTCTATCTTGACGATCTGAAGGATGAGTTACTATCGCATGCGTTGTGTTGCTTTTGAGCAATTCCGTGAGGGCAGACCGGACAGCCGGTCAGAAGGGCCGGTTGGGGATGGTTGCATCCGCGATGACTTCGGGACCTGCGGTGTTGGACGGCAGCAGCGTCCCCTGCGCCCAGACCTTCTTCAGTTCCTCGAGACCCACGCCGGCCACATTGACGTCGATATCGGTGGCGGTTCCCGGCACCCGGTAGGGGCATTTGCGCGCCGAGCAGTTTACGCCGGAGGAAAACTGCCACAGCATATAGTTGGACCAGCTCCCGATCGGGAAGACGCCGGTCACATCCGGGCGATAGCGCGCATACCAGATCGGCAGTCGCGAGAGCAACGGATAGTCCTTCGCCCGCGCCGCGACATAGCGGGCGACATTGTGGTTGGTGTAGAGGATCGGGTAGCGGCCGGTGCGGGTCTTCACATGCCGCACGAAAATCTCGGCATCCTCGAGCGACATGAACTTGTCGCCGAGATCCTCGATATCGAGCACCATCAGATCATCGGCGGCAGGCTGGGCATAGTCGAGAAAATGGTTCGCCTGGTCGATCGGATTGTCGGGCCGCGCCAGATGGTAGGCGCCCCACAAAAGCCCGGCACTGCGTGCGACCAGCCGGCGGGTCTGGTAAAGCTCGCGGCTAACCGCGTACTTCCGCCACATGGTCTTGCAGTGGGCAAAACTGTCGCCGGCGTGCTTGTCCGTGCAGGTATAGCTTTCCGGCAACCCGTCCGAGGCCTTGTGGATGAAGCCGGCAATCCGCTTGTCGGTGAGCAGCGCCTGCCAGTCGATGGCGTTCAGCTCATAGGCATCCACCACCAGGGGGCGGGACGTGTCGGTCCAGGGCTGGCTCTCTGTCGCGCTCGTCGGCTTTGCCGCGAAGGCGAAAAGAACCGCCGCGCTCAGAAGACCAAGGATGGAGTGCATCGACCTGTTCATCTGAAAAGTCTAAACAGACAAGCTTAACCATTCGTTAAAAGGACTGGGGAACGACCGGCCGGTCTTAACACACGCGGTCGTCGATAACGTCTGGCGCGAGCGGCTTGAACGGGCGGTTCCAAGCGGGGACTAGGCCAGGGCTGGGCCGCGTTCAGCCATCAGGCTATTGACGCAACGGGGCACGGTCTGCAATCTCCGCCCTCTGACACGCGATCACGGGTATCGCAAAGCACCGACGTTTCTCCATACAGACCAGGCAGCAGCATGACGGGTTTCCGCAATTCCTTCCTTTACCCTCTCCTGTCCTGGCTGATCTGGCCGGGCGTGTTTTGCGCGGGGCTGACCGGTGCCTATTTCGCATTCCAGTCGAGCGCACCGCTCTTGTGGTTCAATGTCGTGTATTTCTCGGTCGTCGCGATCATCGCTCTGTTCGAGCGACTGATGCCCTATGAGAAAACCTGGCTTGCCCGTGACGGCGAAACCTTCAACGACATCGCCCACACCCTGTTCAACAAGGGCGGCGTGCAGATCGCCGCGGCCATCGGCGCCACTTTCCCCATTGCAGTCGCTAGCTTCGCGCAGCCGGTCCTGGTGTCGCCGGTGCATTTCTGGCCAGACCACTGGCCGATGGTCTTCCAGGCGATACTTGGCCTAATCATCGCAGAATTCGGCCTCTACTTCGCGCACCGGCTGGCCCACGAACACCTCAGCCTCTGGCGCTTTCACGCACTGCATCACAGCGTCCAGCGTCTCTGGGTGGTCAACACGGGGCGCTTCCACTTCATGGATTCGCTGATCAAGATCGGGCTGAGCCAGATCCCCCTCTACCTCCTCGGCGCGCCGCTCCCGGTCTTCCTCTGGATCGGCGCTGTCACTGCATTCGTCGGGCTGCTTACCCATTGCAATATCGATGTGCGGACCGGGCCGCTGGACTGGATCCTCAGCACACCGCGGCTACACCGCTGGCACCATTCCCGCGTGCTGGCTGAGGGCAACACCAACTACGGCGAAAATCTCGTTCTGTGGGACCAGGTCTTCGGCACCTACTTCAATCCGCCGCGCCCGTCCTCCACCGATATCGGCATCACGGGACGGGTCGCGAGCAGCTTCTGGGGCCAGGTCGTGCAACCCTTCTCAAAGCAGGGCTACCGGCAGATCATCGGACGCAAGCCGAAGGAACTCGACCAGCCAGTGGTACCCGCCGCACCGGCGGAGGGTCTGCCACCGATGATGATGCCGTCAGTCCGGACCCGGGCGGACTAGGCTCACCTGCAGCGGCTGGCTTCCGTCAGGGCAGCACTGATCCCGGACAGCGAAAAGGTGTAGCGCGTCTCTGTCCCGCGCTTGGAGACGGCCTCCAGCGTCAAGGACCGTCCTGACTTGAGAGCGGCGATCAGTGCGGGATCGCGGCTTTCCTGGGCGGTCCAGCCACCATTGCCCCTGGCTGTCATCAGGAAGGCTTCGCCGTCGATGGTTGCCCGCATCTGCGAGCCCTCTTTCAGATCGTAGCCCATGATTGCCTGCGGATAGTAACCCGAGCCGGAAGACTTGGGCGCCACAAGAAAGAAATTGTCGCCGTGCTGGACGCTCACCGGCCGGGCCTCCTTGGCCATGGTCAGCGCATAGCAGTTGGACGAACCGCCGCTGCGATAGGAATAGACGCCCCAGTCCTGGAAGGACTTGACCATGCTTGGGGTGGGGCCTGGCTGGGCTTGGAGAGGGGCGGACACAGCGCAGAATGCGAGTGCGGTGAGAGTGAAAAGCTTGATGGACATCGTGCCTCCTCAATCAGAAATGGCGGGAAATGCGGACTGGAAGCCGACCGCGGTGACGCCTTATTGGAAAATCTGAGGCCTAACGTAAAGTTAACGACAGGAGGCCATGTGCCGGAAATGGACATCTGAGGGGTACTCAGGGATGGTCGCGTGAGTGCTGCGTCAGTCCTAAAGCCCCAGCATGAAAGGCGGCCAAGAGGATGCGACCTTGGAGGGTCACAATCCGGTCACGATCCTGTCACCTGACGAATTTGGCCGCTCCAGCGAGGGGAACGGCCACCATTTCACTCCGCAGCTTGCAACGAAACCGCTGAGTCCGCCATCAGCCGCACGGGAACGGACTTCGCTGCCGGTACCTTGCTGCCCTCGGCATATTGATCGAGTGGAACAAGCACGTTGCACTCCGGATAGTAGGCACCAACGCAGCCTTCCGGGATGTCGTAGGCCACGACGCGCAGGCCCGAAATACTGCGCGGAATGTTGTCGGACGTGGCGGTCTGAAGCGTCGCGTTCTGTCCCTCGATCAGCCCGAAGCGACGGATGTCGGCCGCATTGAGCAGCACCACCATGCGCGTGCCCTCGATGCCGCGGAACCGGTCACTGTAACCATAGACTGTCGTATTGAACTGGTCGTTACTGCGCAGCGTCATCAGACGCAGTACATCGGGATCCTTGCCACTGTCGAAACTTGCGCCCAACATCTGCGGTACTTTGAAGTTGGCCCGGCCCGTGTCCGTCTTCCATTCCCGATTGGCAGCAGCCAGCGGCTTTTCAAAGCCGCCCGGTGTCCACAGGCGGTTGTTGAAATTCTTGAAGATCTCCGGATAAGTGGCTTCGATGGCATCGCGCACCTTGCCGTAATCGGCGACCCATTCGTCCCATGGCACATTGGCGTTGCCCGCGAGCGCCGCCTTAGCGATCTCGGCAACGATCTTCGGCTCCGACAGGAGATGCTTGCTGATCGGATGAGCACGACCCTTGGAAGTGTGGATACAGGAGGTGGAGTCTTCCATCGTCACCACCTGCGGGCCGCCAGCCTGGATATCGACCTCTATGCGGCCGATGCAGGGCAGGAGATAGGCCACGTGCCCGTTGAACAGCTGGCCTCTGTTGAGCTTGGTTGCCACCTGCACCGTCAGTCGCATGCGCGGCCAGGCTTCTTCCATCAGCGCGGTTTCAGGAACGGCGCGAAGGAAGTTGCCGCCAAGGCCAAGGAAGGCGCGGATATTGCCATCGATGATCTCGCGGCAGGCGTCGACCGTCGTCAAGCCTTCCTCACGCGGCGGCTCGAAGTCATAAAGGGCTGCAAGCTTGTCCAGCGGCACCAGCTCAGGCTTTTCCGAGATGCCGACCGTGCGCTGGCCCTGCACGTTGGAATGGCCGCGCACGGGACAGATGCCGGCGCCCGGTCTGCCAATATTGCCGCGCATCAGGAGAAGGTTGACCAGCGTCTGGACGCTTGTCACGCCACCCTTGTGCTGGGTCAGACCCATGCCGTAAATGCCCATCACCGCTTTGGCGCGCGCATAAATGCCGGCCGCTTCCTCAAGATCAGCCTGCGTCAGGCCGGATTCCCGTTCCAGATCGGCCCAGGTCTGGGCTTCGCAGAAGGAGCGGAAGTCATCCATGCCGTGGCAGTGTTCGGTGATGAAGGCATGATCGAGCACGTCTCCGGTGGCCGCTTCGCGCTCGAACAGAGACTTGCACATGCCGGTGATGGCGGCAATGTCGCCGCCTGCCCGCACCTGGTAGTAGCGATGGCTGATCGTGGTCTCGGACCGCGTGACCATCTCGACCGGGCTCTGGGGATTGGTGAAGCGCTCGAGGCCCCGCTCCTTCAGGGGATTGAAGGTCACGATCGAGCAGCCGCGCTTGGCCGCTTCCTGCAGCTGGTGCAGCATGCGCGGGCTGTTGGACCCGGGGTTGTGGCCAAAGAAGAAGATGGCATCGGAATGATCGAAATCGGAAAGGCGGACAGATCCCACCGTCTGACCGATCACCTCCGGCAAGGCGACTGACGTCGTCTCGTGGCACATGTTGGAGCTGTCGGGCAGGTTGTTGTTGCCGTAAACGCGCGCCAGCAACTGGTACATGTAGGATGTTTCGAGAGACGCGCGGCCGGATGCGTAGAAGATCACTTTCTTGGGATCGTCGGCCGCAATTGCTTTCAGTTCCCGCCCGATCTCCGCGAAAGCCACGTCCCAGGACACGGGCTCATAGATGTCGAGCAGATGGTCGTAGCGCATGGGATGCGTCAGACGGCCGACATTCTCAAGCTGGTAGTCGTCCCAGGTGCGCAGTTCGGCAACCGTATGGGCTGCGAAGAACTCCGGCGTCGCCGTCTTGCTGGTCAATTCCCAGAAAGTCGCCTTGGCACCGTTTTCACAAAATTCTGCAGGATTGGGCTTGGCGGGCTTGGACCAGGCGCAGCTGACGCAGGCAAAGCCCTTGGTCTTGTTCTGGTGCGCCAGCGCATCCAGCGTCGTCAGCCGCGTGCGGGCCTCGAGCCCCTTTCTCACCAGCGATTGAACCGATCCCCAGCCACCGGCCGGAGCGTCATAGCGTTTGATGCGAATGTGGGGATTCATGTGCGATCCGTCCCGAAGCCGTGCGACCCCATGCGGGCCTACAGTCTGGGTAATCCCCCAAGGCGGGCGTTGTTCCTCAGGTCTGGGCGGCCCTTGCCCGGTTCTCGACACCCAGGTGGTGGCCAAGCACGTCTTCATCGGCCAGAAGATCGGCACTGTGGCCCTGGTAGACCACAGCCCCGCGATCCAGGATCACGACATCGTCAGTCAGCGGCAGCACCTTGCGCGCCTTCTGCTCGATGATGATCGCCGACATGCCCTCGCCTCGCGTGATGCGCTGGATCGCCGCCAGCAGTTCATCGACGATGATCGGCGCCAGCCCCTCGGTCGGCTCGTCCAGCAGCAGAAGCTTCGGGTTGACCATCAACGCCCGACCGACAGCTAGCATCTGCTGTTCGCCACCCGAAAGCTGGTTGCCGAGGTTCCGGCGGCGTTCTTTAAGGCGCGGAAACATGGAAAACACCCTCTCCAGCGTCCAGACACCGGGCCTTGCGATCGCCGTCATGTTCTCCTCGACGGTCAGCGACTTGAAGATATTGCGCTCCTGCGGCACCCAGCCGATCCCGGCTGCCGCCCGCCGGTCGGCACGAAGCCGCGTCACATCGCGTCCCATCAGCTGGATCCTGCCGGAATGATGGGTGGTGACGCCGACCAGCGTGTTGACGAAGGTCGTCTTGCCCGTGCCGTTGCGCCCAAGCAGGGCAAGCGTGCGGCCTTCCTGGAGCGTGAGGCTGATACCGGCAAGAACGCTCGCTTCGCCGTAGCCTGCCACCAGCTTTTCGGTCACCAGAACCGCCGTCATGCATTCTCTCCCAGATAGACAGCCTTGACCCGCGGATCGGCGGAGATCTCCGCGACCGTGCCTTCGGCAAACACGGCGCCGGCCACCAGAACCGAGATGCGGCTGGCAAAGGAGAAGACCAGGTCCATGTCGTGCTCGATGAGGAGGACGGTGACATCCTTGGGAAGATCCGAGACGATCGACAGCACCTCGTGCCTCTCGTCCTCGGGAACGCCGGCCGCCGGTTCGTCCAGCAAAAGCACGCGGGGCCGGGAGGCGAAGGCCAGCGCGATCTCAAGCAACCGCTGCTTGCCATAGGGCAGGATCGACGTGCGCTCGCCCATCACCGAGGCGAGCCCGAAGCGCTCCAGAAGTGACGCCGCTTCCTCGATCACCCGTCCGTAGCCGGCCATCGTGCTCCAAAGGCTGTGTCCCACACCCTGCCGTTCGGTGATCGCCAGGCAGACGGTCTCGAGCGGCGTGAACTCGGGGAACAGCTGGTTGATCTGGAACGTCCGCGTCAGGCCCCGCTTGACCCGACGGAAGGAGGCGAGCCCCGTGATATCCTCGCCCTCCAGGTAGACCTGCCCCTCAGACGGCGGCAGGACGCCGGTCAGGAGATTGATCAGCGTGGTCTTGCCCGCGCCGTTCGGGCCGATCAGGGCGTGGCGGGCGCCGCGCTCCACCTTCAAGCTGACGTCGTTGGTGGCCATGAAGGCGCCGAAGCGGCGCGACAGGCCCCGGGTTTCCAGCACGATCTCGCTCATCGGTCGTCCTCCCGGCCCGCCATGCGTTTGGGCAGATAATCCACCCAGCGGTTGAGGCGTTCGCGACCGACCAGAACCAGAACCACCAGGATGAGGCCGATCCAGAACATCCAGTACTGGGGCGTGACGATGGACAGTGCATCCTTGACGAGCGTGAACAATATCGCGCCGAAGATGCCGCCGTAGAGATAGCCCGTCCCGCCGATGGTCAGCACCATCAGCACGTCGGCCGAGCGGTGGAAGGCCAGCACGTCGGGTGACACGAAGCTCGTGGTCTGCGCCAAAAGTGCGCCTGCAACACCGGCAAAGACCGCGGCGATCGTGTAGGCCGTGACGATCCGCTTGCGAGCTGGCACGGCGATCATCCCGGCCCGCATGGCATTGCTCTTGATGGCCTTGAGAGACAGGCCGAAAGGCGAGAACGCGATGCGCCGCATGATCATGACGCCGAGGAACAGCACCACCAGGCAATAGACATAACCAGTCTTGCCGAACAGGTCGAACTCGAAGACGCCGAAGATCGGGTTCAGCGAAAAGCCGCTCAGCCCGTCAGCGCCACCCGTCAGCCAGGCCATCTGGTTGGCAAGCTCGGCCATCATCAGGCCGATCCCCAGCGTCGTCATCAACCGCGTCAGGTCCGACCCGCGCAGGATGAGGAAGCTGGTGAGGAAGCCCAAAAGACCGGTGATGAGACCCGCGACCACCAGCCCAGTGACCGGTTCCGCCACGAAGTGCAGCGCCAACAGGCCGGCCACATAGGCGCCGAGACCGAAGAAGGCCGCATGGCCAAGTGACACGATGCCCGCAAAGCCGAGCACCAGATCGAGAGAGACCGCAAACAGGGCGAGGATGGCAATCTCGGTCAGGATCAGCATTTTCGACGGCAGCACAAAGTAGGCAGCGATCACGGCGATCCAGATGGCGACCTCATAGAGACGGATACGGCTCCGGCGCTTCATCAACCGGGCAGCGCGGCTGTCGGTCGCAGCGTCAGTGGTGGCCAGGGCGCCGGCGTCTTCCTGCTCAACGAGGCTCATCGACCGATCCCCCTCGAGAACAATCCGTTCGGGCGCAGAATGAGCATGACGATCATCAGGGCATAGATGACGAAGGGACCGATGGCGGGCACGTAATACTTGCCGGCAACGTCAGCGATCCCGAGCAGCATGGCCGCCAGGAAGGGACCAGAGACTGTCGATGTGCCGCCGACCGAGACGACGATCAGGAAGTAGATCATGAACTTCAGGGGAAAGTTCGGGTCGAGCCCCAGGATTTCTGCGCCCATGGCCCCGCCGAGGCCGGCAAGGCCGGAACCGAAGGCAAAAGTCAGCGCGAAGACAAGCGGGACGTTGATGCCGAGGCCCATGGCGACGCGCCGGTCGTCGACCGCGGCCCGAAGACGGCTGCCGAACCGGGTCTTGGAAAGGATGAGCTGCAGCGCGATCGCCAGCAGCGAGCAGACGACGACGGTGAACAGCCGGTAGCGGCCGATCCCGACTCCCAGCACATCCATCCGGCCCGACAGTTCCGGCGGCAGGTTGATGAGTTGCTGTTGCCCTCCCATGAAGTAATCGGCGCCTGCAACGGACATGAAGACGATGCCGATCGAAAACAGCACCTGATCCAGGTGATCCGCCTTGTAGAGCCACTGGTAAAGCGTCCGCTCCAGAACAAGACCCAGAATGGCGGTGACGAGGAAGGAGGCGGGAAGGCACCAGTAGAAGGAGATGCCGTAGCGGTTCATCAGCACGACGGTGATGTAGCCGCCCGCCATGGCGAATGCGCCGTGCGCAAGGTTGATGAAGTTCATAAGGCCGAGCGTTACCGTCAGGCCGCAGGCCAGAATGAACAGCAACATGCCGTATGCGATGCCATCGAACAGGATTGTCAGCATAGGGATCTTCTTCAGGGCGTCCGGACCGGGTGTCTGCCGCCCGGCCGTCCGCGTTTCGCACGTCTGTCGTTCAACCGACGCGCCATGAGGGCGCGCGACGAAAGGGACGGCACAAGCCCGCCGCCCCTCCTTCTTTTCGGTCTATTTGGCTTCGGCTTTTTCCGGATCCTTCAGATTGGCGAAGGTCTGGATCTCGACGTTCTGCAACTCACCGCCCACATCCTTCACCTCGCGGATATAGATGTTCTGGATGATGTCACGGGTATCCGGATCGATGCTGACCGGTCCCCGCGGGCTCGTCCAGGAAAGGCCTTTGACCGCCTCCATGAAGGCCGGCCCAGTGGCGTCACCCTTGGTCTTTTCCAGCGCGTTGTAGATCAGCGCCATGCCGTCGTAGCCGCCGACCGACATGAAGTTCGGACGCATGTCGTTGTTGACCTTCTTGAAGACCTCGACATAGGCCTTGTTTTCCGGGCTCTCGTGGGCCGTCGCATAGAAATGGCCGGTAATCGTACCGATCGCCGGCTTGCCCATGCTGTTGAGGATATCGTCGTCCGTCACGTCGCCGGTGGCGATCAGCTTGATCCCGGCCTCCGGAAGACCGCGATCGGAAAACTGCTTCATGAACAGAGCACCGACGCCCGACGGCAGGAACACGAAAACCGCATCCGGCTTGGCATCGCGCACGCGTTGCAGGAAGGGGGCAAAATCGGGGTTCTGCAGAGGCACGCGAACAGCCTCGACGACCTCGCCGCCCTTGGCCTTGAACTCCTTGCTGAACCACTTTTCCGCATCGATGCCCGGGCCATAGTCCGACACCAGCGTCACCACTTTCTTGATGCCGTTCTGGCTGGCCCAGGTGCCGACGGGCATGGAATACTGCGGAAGGGTGCCGGATGTCCGGGTGATGAAGGGCGATGCCTTGGTGATGGCGGCGGTTCCGGCGGCCATGACGACGGTCGGGATCTTTGCCTGCGTCGCAACCGGTGCGACTGCCATGGCGAGAGGCGTCAGACCGAAGCCGGCGAGCACCTTGGCGCCGTCGTTGACCACCAGTTCCTGGGCGATGCGCCGCGTCTGGTCGGCAACACCGCCGTCGTCGCGGATCACCAGCTCGATCTTCTTGCCGGCAACCGTATCGCCCTTGGCGGCCATATAAGCCTTGGCGCCTGCCGAAACCTGCCGCCCCGTCGAGGCGAAGGGTCCGGTCATCGGCAGGATCAGGCCGATCTTCACGGCCTCCTGCGCAGTCACCGGCAGAGCGGTGGTCAGGGCAGCCGCCAATCCGGCCACACCCAGTGCTATTCCCTTGATCATCGACTCCTCCCTAGAGCGAAATATCCAAGCCTTGCGGCATCCCTGCGCATCGAGCCTTCACCGCTATCCGGTCACCCGAACCAGACGGTGCTCCTCCCGTTCGATCGCGCATCTTGCAGTCTATCCTAGCGTCCACAGCAGGCTAGGCTTTATCAGATCGTCTGGCGGCCTCATAAGTTCTCGTTATACTGGGGTTTCCCTTCCTCTCCGCAGCGCTCGGCAGAAGCTCTAGAAAGCGCTTTTGCGCCAGGGTCGGCAGCCAGTCACGACGCAGCGTCACACCGATCGGTCGCGAAGTCTGCGCCAGGTCGATGGGGAGTGCCCGCATCAGTCCGCGGCCGATTTCCGCCTCCGCCTGCAGACGGGACGTACAGCCGAGGTGCTCCGAGCAGTCCAGCAGTTCGCGCATCAGGATCAGCGAACCGGTTTCCACAATGCTCTTCGGCCCCGCACTGTCTGCTTGCGCAAACAGGTTGTCGAAATAGCCCCGGATCGGCGTACCAGCCGGCGAAACGACCCAGGGATAGCCAGCCAACTCCTCGATGGTGACGTTCGCACGATCAGCAAGAGGATGATGGATGCCCGAAACGAGCACCACGGTGTCGAAGAACAGCGTCTTCTGCTCCACGTCGCCGATCGGGGGTGGATCACGCAGCGCTCCGATCAGAAAGTCGATCTCGCCGCGCCGCAGGGCCGTCAGAAGATCCGGATAGGGACCTTCCTTGATCCGGATCGGCAGGTTGGGGCGAAAGCTGCGAAACTCGGCAATGGCGCGCGGGAGAACGAAGGACTTGGCAAGCGGCGTTGCACCGACGACGATCTCGCCGATTTCCGCGGCGGTCAGTTCTGCAAGATCAGCATCCGCCTGCTCCAGTTCCAGAAAGGCGAGCCGCGCTGCTTGTGCCAGCGCATCCGCCGCCCGCGTCGGCACGATGCCATGGGCGGTCCGATCAAACAGTGGACGCCCCGCCTCCTGCTCCAGCTGGCTGACAGCGCGGTAGACCGCCGGCTGGCTAAGGCCGAGCCGCCGCGCCGCCAGCGTGAAGTTCTCGGTCTCGCGCACGGCAACAAGCGAGGTCAGCTGCGCCATCGTTGTGGTGACCCTCAGGCGCGGCGACAACTCCGACAGGGCAGGATCGAGAAAGGCGAAGGCGCGCGTGATGCGCCGAGCGAGGATCTCTCCGGCCGGGTTGGCAAAGATCCGCTGCGGCGTGCGTGAAAACAGCGGCAGCCCAACCGTCTGCTCGATCTTTGCCAGCGCCTGGGTCACGGCAGGTTGAGACACGAAGCAGAGCTCTGCGGCTCGGGTCACCGAGCCGGTCTCCACGACGGCGAGGAAGGCGCGCAGATGGCGCAGGCTGTGGCGGGATATCTTCAGCGCCCGATCGGCGGATGGCGCAGTCATGAACGCAACTGTCTAGGCAAACTGCATCACCCGCCGGGAATGAACCGCCATCCGCTAGTTTCCTGCCGTATTGGGGTCCCGGATCTTCGGGTAGGTGGCGAGTTCGACATTGTAGAGCTCCCCGTTCACCTCCTTCACCTCGCGGATGTAGATATCCTGGACGATGTCGCGGGTTGCCGGATCGATGGTGATCGGCCCGCGCGGGCTCGCCCACGCCATGCCCTTCATCGCCTCGACAAGCTTTCCGCCATCCGTATCCCCATTGGTCTTCTTCAGCGCCGCGTAGGCCAGGTGCATGCCGTCAAAGCCGCCCACCGCCATGAAGTTCGGTCGCATATTGTTGTTCGCCTTGCGGACTTCGCTCACAAATGCCTTGTTTTCAGCGCTGTCGTGCACGGCCGAATAGAAGTGGCCAGTGGTCACACCCGTGGCGGCAGGACCAATTCCGTTCAGGAGGTCGTCGTCCGTCACGTCGCCGGTCGCGATCAGCCGGATTCCGGCATCCGCCAGGCCCCGGTCCACGAACTGCCTCATGAACAGGGCGCCGACGCCGGAGGGCACGAACACGAAGACCGCATCGGGCTTGGCATCGCGGACCCTCTGCAGGAAGGGTGCGAAGTCCGGGTTCTGCAGGGGGACACGCACCGCTTCCACAATGGTGCCGCCTTCTTTCTTGAACTGGTTGGTAAAGCCCTGTTCGATATCGATCCCCGGACCGTAATCCGACACAAGCGTCACCACCTTCTTCAGACCGTTCTTGCTGGCCCAGATGGCAACGGGCACAGCCGACTGGGGTCCGGCCATCGAGACACGCACAAAATACTCCGACTGCTTCATGATCGCCGATGTCGTCGCCGAGGTGATGATCGCCGGGATCTTCGCCTGGTTGAGGACGGGAGCGACCGACATGGCAAGCGGCGTCAGCCCGAAGCCCACCAGCATCTTGACGCCATCGTTGACCACGAGTTCCTGCGTGATGCGCCGGGTCTGGTCGGCGACACCGCCGTCGTCGCGAAGGACGAGTTCGATCGTCTTGCCGGCCACGGTCGTCCCGTTGAGGGCGACATAGGCCTTGATCCCCGCCTGGACCTGCCGCCCGGTCGAGGCGAACGGTCCCGTCATCGGCAGGACGACCCCGATCTTGACGACATCCGCCGCTGCGGCCGGGACTGCGGCGAGCACGGACCCGATAAGGCCTGCTGCCAAAAGACTGCGCCTGGTAAGCATGGACTTCCTCCTCCAAGGAATGACCTTTGTCATCGCACGACGCTTCCTCCTCGTCGCCGCCAAGGCCTGGACGCCACTATCGGCGCAGCGCAGACCCGGCGTCAACGCCTCACCTCGGCGCCGCGAGCGAATTCGCAGCGAATGGCGCGGCCCGTCGAGGCGTTTCTCACGATTTCAGCGCGTTCAGCATGGGCTGGATAGAGAAGCGGCCCTTTTCCGCCTTGCCCGTCAGGTCGCGCAGGTATCCGCCCGGCGATCGGATCGCCTCCGCCCGCTCCAGCATGGCACCAATGACGATGGCAGCCGGAATGTCGCCCATCGCTTTTCGGGCCGCCGCCCAGGCACTCGGACTAATGCCGAGCATGGAACGCACAAGGTCAGCCGCGGACAGAATATCACCCCAGCCCTGCACGCCGCCACGGGCGTATTCGCCGATCTGAGGGCATATCTTGAGGAATTCCTTCAGGCCAATCCCCACAGACCTGCGGTCCGGGGCAAGAGGCGCCTGGGTATTTTGTTCTATGCCGCTTAATTCAGATATTGGCTCAGTATTTGAAATCTGAATGTGGCGCTCAAAAAAGGACTCATTGGCGCTCATTTCTTGTTCTGTGAGGCTTTCGAGGTAGGCGGTCTCCACCTCGGCACGAAGCCGAACCAGCCCATCGCGGCGCGTCTTGAGATCTTCCAGTTCGCCTGTGCGGGAGACTTTGCCCGAGAAGGCATGCAGCCTATCGACCAGCGACGGCCAGTCACCCGAGCGGCGCTCTTCCAGGGCCGCTCCAATGGTCTTGGCAATGTCACGCAGGTGCAGGGTGATCTCCGATCGTACGCGGTTCAGCAGTCTTGCCTGCTCGCGCACTTCCTCGGCCCGGGAGAAGATCTCGTCTGCACGCAGAGCCAGGGGCGCAAGATCAAAGCCGAAGGCATTCTCCACCTGTCCCCGGTCGTCACGCCGGCAGAACCGCTTGCCATTGGCGCTGTCACGACGAAAGATGAAGCCTGAATCCACCAGCGCTGCCAGATGGCGACGCAGCGTCGCCGGCGACATGCCGCGCGATCGGATCGACAGCTCAGCATTGGAGGGAAACACGATGATCGGCACTTCGCCGTTCAGTTCCCGATCCTGGTGGAAGCTTGCCAGCGCCTCCAGAACGCTGATCGAGCGGTCGGAAAGACCATAGGCCTCGCGCGCCTCCGTCAGCGCCCGCAGCAGCTGCCACTTCTCCGCCCTGCCTGTCTGGTTGCCGCCATCGCCTGCGCGAAGCCGTTCCTGCCGGCGTTCAACCTCTGCCCTCAGGGAAAAATTGCGCGCACTGAACGGCGCGCCGCCAAAAGGCGTCGTTGCCAGTCGTTCCACCATGTCCGTCTCCATCCGGAGGCAAGCACCCGGCAAAACAGCAAGCGTCGATCAAAGGAAGAGCGCTCGGAAACGACAAATCTGTCGCCGACTCTTGACTTTGGGCATCGGAAGTGATTCTCTTGAACTGCTTAGATTGAAGAGGGCTTCCAGGACGGTGACGTTTTGGGGGCCTTTTTTCTTGCTCTCTTGGCTTCCTTATTCGAGGTTGATCGGAACCCTCGCGGGCTATTGCCTCACGATGGTCTCAGGCCTTACCGGCCGAGCGTTTCGCGAGAAACTCCTGGTATCGCTTTGCCAGCGACGCCGCGATGTCGTCGAGGAACTCGGGATCCACATCCGCGGAAAACTCGATCCGCTTCGATTTCCCGTCACGACGAATGCGCGCAAAAACCTTGCCCTTAGCATCCTTCAGCTCCTCGGCCTGAGGCGCCTCCGGCTTCTGCCGTCGCGACAGGCGGTCGAAGAGGAGCTGGAAGCGACCGTCGCTATCGGTCGATTGGAAGCGCTGGAACTGGATCTCGTCGTTGGCGATGCGCTGGGCAGACGTGCTTTCCAGCATCTCGCCAAGCTTCATCCAGCGGTCGCGACCGGCCTTGGGTGCCGGACCGATGACCCGGATGAAGGTTTCGGGGATGGTTTCCACCACCGCCAGCAGCCGAGAAAGCTCGCTCTTTTGAACCGCCAGAGCGTCGCCGATGACTTTACGCTCGAACCCGTGGTTGGCGAGGTTTCTGGCAAACAGTGCTCGTTCGATGAAGGAGAGATTGCGCCGCTCGGCGTTTTCCTTGCCCTGCGCCAGCACAAGCTCGGAATCAGACAGCGGTCGGACGATCGCCTTGACTTCGATGCCGAGCCGTCCGGCGGCCCGCACGCGACGATGACCATAGGCGATCTGATAGCGGCCAGCTTCCGCCGGATGCGGCCGCAGCAGCACAGGCACCTGCTGGCCACTCTCGCGGATGCTGTCGACCAGTGCGGCAAAGTCCTCGTCGTCCCGGTCGTCCAGCCGCAGGCGATCCTCCACGAAGGAGGAGGCGATCTTGTCGGGATGAACCGCAATCACGCGTTCGCCTTCGTTGATCGCCTGGCGCAGCGCGCGCGCCTCTTCCGCCTCGCGGGTCATCGCTCCGAGAGACAGGCCCATGGCTTTAACCGCCCCGGACGCCGTGCGCTGTGGTGGCAGGTCGGCAGGCGCCGACCGGGGTGCCTCGCCATCCAGCGCGGCCTTGGTCTCGGGCGCCTTCACGGGTTCGGACGGGGAGAGACCGCCGCCAAACAGTGCCTTCAGTTCGTTTTTCCGGCTAGCCATCGCTGAGCCTTCCCTTGTTCGTCATCGGTTCCACGCCGCGTGGATCAGCTCCGCGACCTCGCCGTTGACAGCATTCATCGCCTCGAGCGCACGGTCGTAGGTGGCGCGTGTAAAATTCTCCCGCCCGACTTCGTAGAGCGTTTGCTTTGTCAGGCCGGCATCGGAGACGGCGGTCGATTTTAGCATGGGCGCTGTCAGTACCCGGTCCCCGAACAGCGACCGCATGAAGCCGACGATCTGCGCCTGCGGGCCGTCGTTGGGTTCAAACCGCGTGACCAGATAGCGCAGGAAATCGAAGTTCAGCGTGCCGCCTGCTTCGCGCACCACGGACAGCAGGTCCGAGGTCATGAACAGGAACTGGTTCATCGACGCCACGTCGAGCATCTGCGGGTGCACCGTGACAATCACCGACGTCGAAGCGCAAAGGGCTGCAAGCGTCAGATAGCCAAGCTGTGGTGGGCAATCGATCACGACCACGTCGTAATCCGCCTCGACCGTCTCGAGTGCAGCCTGGATGCGGGCAAAGAACAGCGGCCCGACATCCTCCCCGCCCTGCCGGCGGGTCAGCGCTTGGGGCGTCACATGCTCGAATTCCTGCAGTTCGATATTGCCCGGGACCAGGTCCAGCCCTGGGAAATAGGTGCCGCGGATGATCTCGGACAGCGGACGCTTGTCGCTGTCGTAGCGGATGGCGCCGTAGAGCGTGTCATTGCCGGTGAGGTCGAGTTCCGGCTGGTAGCCGAACAGAGCCGACAGCGAGGCCTGCGGATCGAGATCGATCGCGAGAACACGATGCCCCTTGAGCGCCAGATGCTGGGCGAGATGCACGGCAGATGTGGTCTTGCCCGAGCCGCCCTTGAAGTTGGTGACGGAAATGACCTGCAGATGCTCGCCGGCTGCCGCATCCCGGCGCGGCAGATAGGCCTTGGCCTTGGCCGTATTGCCCTTCGCGAGGGCCTGCTCGGAAAGGTGAACGCGCAAAGCGTTGATGTCGGCGAGCGAATAGAACCGCCGGCCGCCGGCACCCGTATCCGGCTGGGGACCTTCGCCTGCCAGCGAGAGCTGGCGCAGGTAGCCGTCGGAGACGCCGATCAGCTTGGCAGCTTCCCCGGACGAAAAGCCGCGCAGGGATTTCATCGAGGCCGGCGGATACAGCCGCTCGCGCATCGCTTTCAACTGTTCGGAAAGGGCGCGGGCATCCTTTGCGATTGCTTCATCGGCGAGCAGGCGTGGAGCATCCCCCGCTCCTCCTTTTTTAGCCGCCGATTTCTTAGCCGCTGCCGCCATGTCCGCCATTCTCCCTCGTGCCCGCTCAACGGCCCTGTTCGTTTCGTGGTATGCCGATCGCCGATCGGCATACAGTCAGGCACTGCGATTCTCGCGCTTAGTCTATACGCTCCGTCGTCTAACTAACAGTGACACACGATGGTAACGCTGAAACGGACATAAACCGCCCTATTCCGTAGGAGTGCTTACGTAGTTGAGTCGCGTCAAGTGGATTCTCGACGCGGAACCGGCAACAGCAATGCCTTATACCGCCGATCAGACCCCAGCAGGCACACGCGTGACGCCTTCCGTCCTGCAGCAATCCGTGAGAGAGAAGGCAAAATAAGACAGACAAGGAGCGTGAGATGATGGAGCCAATCTGGGCCGTGGGCCTGATGACCGGAACGGTCCTGGACGGCAATATCGACGTCGCGCTCCTGAAGACCGATGGAGAGACCATCGATACCTTCGGTGCCTATACGCTGGCACCCTACCCGCCGGGGATGGTGGACCTGCTGCAGGAAACGCTTGCCGAGGCCCGAAGCTGGAATTTCGAAGGGCCGGAACCGGAGATCTTCGCCCGGGCCGAGGCCGCGCTGACAAAGGCGCAGGCGCAAGCGATGAAAGACCTTGTCGAAGGATCCGGCCTGTCGCTCGCCGATATCGGCGTGGTCGGGTTTCACGGCCAGACCGTGCTGCACCGGGCACCAACGCGCGACCGGCTGGGGGATACCCGCCAACTTGGCGACGGCGGCCTGATGGCCTCTCTCCTCGATACAAAGATCGCCTATGACTTCCGTACGGCCGATGTTCGCGCCGGAGGCCAGGGCGCGCCTCTCGCCGCAATCTATCACGCAGCACTGATGCGCAGCCTGGGTTCGGGTGGCGAGACGGCCGTGCTGAACCTCGGCGGCGTCGGCAATATCACCTGGTGGGATGGCAAAGATCTGGTGGTTGCCTTCGATACCGGCCCCGCCAATGCGCCGCTCAACGATTTCATCAAGAGCCTCGGGCTTGGCGAAATGGACCGGGACGGCGCGCTTGGCGCATCCGGTACGGTCGATGAAGAGAGGCTCGCGCGCCTGCTGCAGCACCCCTACATGACCGCGCCCTTTCCAAAATCGCTCGACCGCTTCGGTTTTACGGCCGCCATGGCCGACGGGCTTTCGCCCGCCGCTGGCGCAGCGACGCTTTCGGCCTTCACGGCTGCCGCAGTCGGCAAGGCGCTTGATCTCCTGCCGCGCCGGCCGGAACGGCTGATCGTGTCGGGCGGCGGTCGCCGCAACCCGACCATCATGCGCATGCTTGAGAGCCGGGCGGGCGTGAACGCCGTGTCGGCGGACGAATTCGGCTGGCGCGGCGATGCGGTGGAAGCGGAGTGCTTTGCCTTCCTCGCCGTTCGGGCGCTTCGCGGCCTGCCCATCAGCTTTCCGACCACCACCGGCGTTGCCCAGCCAATGACCGGCGGGCGGCTCGTGGGCTAGGGCCTACACGGCCGCCATCAAGAGGAAGTGATCTATGCGCGGCCTCCTCTGGCCCTACATGGGGGACTGGCTGACCAGGGAGATGTCCATTGCCTATCCGTCCTATGCTTATCGGCCTTGCGCTTTCGCTTTGCCTTGTCCATCCCGCAGCGTCACAGCAGCCGCCGCGCGAAGGCAGTGCGCGTCCCGGTGCCGAGGAACGTCAGCCCCCTGGCGGCGTGTTTAGCCTGATCCCGGCGGATGCGAAGACGGATCATGTGCTGAAGCTGCCGGGCGGAGACCTCTCCTATACGGCGACGGCCGGGACGCTCGATCTATTCGGCCAGGACGGCAACCGAACAGCCAAGATCTTTTACACCGCCTATGTTTCCAAGGATCGCACGCCCGGGCGCCCCATCAGCTTCGTGTTCAATGGGGGCCCCGGAGCAGCATCCGCCTATCTTCATCTCGGCCTGCTGGGGCCAAAAATCCTCGACTTCGGCAAGGACGGCAATGACGGCACCACGCCGGTGCTGCGGGACAATCCGGAGACCTGGCTTCCCTTCACCGACCTCGTGCTGATCGACCCGGTCGGCACCGGCTGGAGCCGGGCAGCAGGAGATGATGCTGCTAAGGCCTTTTACGGCGTGCGGCAGGATGCCGACAGCCTCGCCAAGGCGATCTCGCTCTACGTCCAGAAGAACGACCGCGTCGATGCGCCGAAATACCTGGTCGGGGAAAGCTACGGCGGGTTTCGGGCACCGAAGGTCGCCGTCTCGCTAAAGAACAACCAGGGCATGCTGGTCTCCGGGATCGTGATGCTGTCGCCGCTTTTGGAAGGTCGCTTCCTTGCCAATTCCGACGACCCGCTGAGTGCCGCCCTGCAGCTTCCCTCGATCGCCGCGGCCAAGCTGGAGCGGGACGGAAAGTTCAGCCTGGAGGCGCTCGGAGAGGCCGAACGCTTTGCGCTGCGCGACTATCTGCCGGCGCTTGCGGGCCCGGCACCCGAGGGTCCGGATGCAGACCGCCTCTACGGACGTCTGTCGGAGATGACCGGCATTCCGCGCGACCGGGTGGCGCAGAGCCGAGGCTTTATCGGCGATCTCTACGTGAAGCAGATGGCAGGACCCGGAAAGGTCGTCAGCCCCTATGACGCTACCTACACGGTGCCGGATGCCTATCCGGAAGATGTCTTTGCCCGCAACGACGATCCGATTCTTGACGGCTATACCCGCGCCTATGGCAGCGCCTTCGTAGGCTATGCCCGCTCGGATCTCAATTTCAGCAGCGAGATGACCTACAATCTCCTCAGCGACGAGGTGAACCGCCGCTGGGAGTGGAACGGTAGCCGCGGTGGAGACGCCCGCGGACTTGCCAGCGTCTCTACGGATATCCGCGACCTGCTGTCGGTTATCCCGAGATTCCACCTGATGGTCGCCCATGGTTACACCGACGCGCTGACACCCTATGGCGCAAGCCGCTATGTGCTTGATCACCTACCCGCGGGTCTGGGCAAGGAACGCGCCGGCCTCAAGGTCTATCCAGGCGGCCATATGTTTTACACGCGGCCGGAATCACGACGGGCATTTACCGACGACGTCAAGGCCTTCTACGGCGTCAAGACGCCCTGATGGAGCCCGATAGCGGGCGCCTGAAACGCGAAAACCCGCCGAGGCGGGTTTTCCAACATCGGGAGGCGGGTTGACGGCTACTGGCAGTCGGACACAATAAGCTGGCAGTGCGGGCAATCCTTCAGCGCCATGTTCTCGGCAGTCTTCAGGGTCTCGCCATAGCCGATGCCATAGTTGACGCGATCACCCGCATAGGCGCCGCAGCGCTCGAACCAGACGGCCACTTCGCAGTCGTCGTTGCCGGCGCCCTTGCATTCCTTGACCGCGTTGTGCTCGGCTTCCTTGCGAGTGCTGCCCCAGCCGACGCCATAACCTGCTTCGCTGGCGGCGGTGCCCTGCGAGTCGTTGACGGCGATAGCGCCGAAAGCAAAGACCGAAGAGGCCTGAGCCGAAATAACAATTGCCAAGCTGATAGTATATAAGATCTTGCGCATGTAGCATCCCCCGGACTGAAACGCCGCCAGAGTATCGTTCCGCCGGCAAAAGGGAGATATTCTTCGAATCGCCGTATGGCAATTGACCAGGCAGCTGCCTTGCAGGGAAATTTGCGGATATCGCTAACACGCATACTTAAGGCGACAGCCGGGAGCCCCTCATGCCCGACCCTTACCGTTTACTTCAATCCTGCGCTGTCGGCCGGATGACGATGCTGCCCACGTCCACGTCGTCCGGCTGATCGATGGCATAGGCAATGCCCCGGGCGATCGCGGCAGCAGGAATTGCCACAGCAGCAACGCGAGCCGCAATGGCATCCCTAGCGACCGGGTCGGTGAACGAATCCGTCAGATTGGTTGCAATCATGCCCGGCGACACTTCGGTCACCCGCAGATGTGCTCCCGCCTCCTGCCGCAGGGCTTCGCTGATCGTGCGGACGGCATTCTTGGTCGCAGCATAGACACCCATCGTCGGCACGATTTTGATGCCGGCCGTCGAAACGACGTTGATCACATGCCCGCTGCGCTGGCGCTGAAAGACCGGCAGTGCCGCAGCGATGCCATAGAGCGTGCCGCGCAGGTTTACATCGATCATCGCGTCCCAGTCTTCCACGCGCAGGGCATCGAAACGGGAGAGCGGACTGATGCCGGCATTGTTCACGATCACATCCAGCCTGCCTGCGTACTCGACGGCGCGTGCCACCAGCGCTTCGAGGTCAGACCGAACACAGACGTCCGTGACCTTGTAGGTGACCTTGCCGCCTGCGGCGGCGATGTCGCGGGCGGCATCTGCCAGAAGGTCTTCGCGACGCGCGCCAAGCACCACTGTCGCGCCCGCCTCTGCTAGAAGAATGGCGGTCGCGCGGCCGATGCCGCTGCTCGCACCGGTGATCGCCACGACTTTGCCTGCAATGCTCATGAACACGTCTCCTTTTCCTCACACTAGGAAGAAGCACTTGGACGGGCTATGCTCGACCCACCATGGTTTTATCGCAATCGTCTCATATCGCCGATCCGCTTTCTGATGTGCTGACCGTGCTCGCAGCCAAGGCGACGCGCCGAACCCGCTTGGAGGCTGCAGGGGACTGGTCGCTTGAGTTTCCCGCACTCGAACGCCTGAAGTTCGTGGCCGTGTTGCGCGGAGCCTGCTGGCTCCTGCTGCCCGGGGCCGCGGCCCAGCGGCTTGAGACGGGAGACTGCTGCCTTATCGGACGCACCGCTTACGCCATTGCAAGCGATCCTGCATTGGCGCCGATCGACGGCGGGTCCCTCTACGACGAGGGCAAGGCGCTCGTGCGCATGGGCGGTGACGAGATGGTGTCAATCGGCGGCGGCATTTCTTTCACGCCCGGTGTGGCGAGCTTTCTTCTCGATATGCTGCCAGCCTTCATGCACGTACCGGGAATTTCGGCGGGCGCGACCGCAATCACAGCGGTTCTGGATCTCTTGGAGGCGGAGGCGCAACAGCCCGCCATGGGTCATGAGGTCGTCACTGCCCGGCTCGCGGAGGTTCTGATGATCCATGCCATCCGCACCTTCGCCTCGGCATCCGACACGACGGGCGGCTGGCTGGGGGCGCTGTCGGACCCCCGGATAGGACGGGCGATCCAATGCTTTCACGGCGATATCGCCCGACCATGGACAGTGGCCGCACTTGCCCGCGAGGCGGGAATGTCACGGGCGGCCTTTTCGTCCGCTTTTACCAGCCGTCTCGGACGGGCGCCGTTTGCCTATATGCGCCATTGGCGAATGACGCGCGCCCGCGTTGCGCTGGCCGATCGTCACTCCAGCGTCGGCGAGGTGGCAGAGCTGGTCGGCTACACTTCCCAGAGTGCGTTCGGCCATGCGTTCCGGCAGACGTTCGGCGAGGCACCCCGGCAGCACACAGCCTGAGCCAGGACCTCTGCGGCCCAGCGGTCAGACGCGGCCGAGCGCGATGGAGATGCCCTGCCCGACACCGACGCACATGGTCGCCAGCGCCAGCTTGGCCTCGCGCAGTGACAGCTCGAGCGCCGCCGTTCCAGCAATCCGCGCGCCGGACATGCCCAGTGGATGACCGAGCGCGATACCGCCGCCATTGGGGTTCACATGCTCTGCGTCTTCTGAAATGCCGAGCTCGCGCAGCACGGCGATCCCCTGGCTGGCGAAGGCTTCGTTGAGTTCGACAATGTCGAAGTCGCTTGGCGAGATCCCGAGCCGCGCGCAGAGCTTTTGCGTCGCAGGCGACGGTCCCATGCCCATGATGCGCGGCGGCACACCGGCGGTCGCACCGCCGAGGATGCGCGCGATCGGGGTCAGGCCGTACTTGATGGCCGCAGCCTCCGAGGCGATGATCAAGGCCGCGGCCCCGTCATTGACGCCTGAAGCATTGCCGGCCGTCACCGATGCACCCTCCATCCGGTTGATCGGCTTCAGCTTGGCGAGCGCTTCCATGTTGGTTGCGCGCGGATGTTCGTCCCGATCGACCTGCAGCGGGTCGCCCTTGCGCTGCGGCACGGTCACCGGGGTGATCTCGCGAGCCAGCCTGCCATTCTCCTGCGCCGCCGCTGCCTTGTTCTGTGACCGCACGGCAAAGGCATCCTGGTCCTGCCGGGAGATCTGGTAGTCGAGAGCCACGTTGTCGCCGGTCTCGGGCATGGAATCGACCCCATACTGCTTCTTCATTAGCGGGTTCACGAAGCGCCAGCCGATCGTCGTGTCGTAGATTTCGGCGCTGCGCGAAAATGCGGTTTCCGCCTTCGGCATGACGAAGGGAGCGCGGCTCATGCTTTCCACGCCGCCGGCGATCATCAGGTCAGCCTCGCCTGCCTTGATGGCGCGGGCAGCGGTGATGACTGCGTCCATGCCGGAGCCGCATAAGCGGTTCATCGTGGTGCCTGGGATGGAGACCGGCAGCCCCGCCAGCAGCAGCGACATACGTGCCACGTTGCGGTTGTCTTCGCCAGCCTGGTTGGCGCAACCATAGATGACGTCGGCCACCGCCTCCCAGTCGACACCGGCATTGCGCTCCATCAGCGCCTTCAGCGGGACTGCCCCGAGGTCATCGGCCCGAACTGAGGAGAGCGCGCCGCCGAAGCGGCCGATCGGCGTGCGGATATAGTCGCAGATAAATGCTTCGGTCATGGGAATTCCTCAGATTTGCGGAACGATCAGGTCGCCGACGGGGCCATCCGTGTGAAGCGGTGCACCGGTAATGGCCTGCAGATCCTCGACGCTCATATCCGCGAGCTTTTCCCGCAGCACGAAGTGACCGTCCCTGATGTCGACGACGGCATGGCTCGTGTAGACGCGGGTAATGCAGCCAACACCGGTCAGCGGAAAGGTGCACTTGTCGACCAGCTTCGGCTTGCCGTCCTTGGTCACATGTTCGGTGATGACAAAAACCTGCTTCGCGCCGTGAACCAGATCCATGGCGCCGCCGACCGCCGGGACGCCCTTGGCACCGACGCGCCAGTTGGCCAGATCGCCGTTCTGCGCCACCTGGTAGGCACCGAGGATCGCCACATCCAGATGCCCACCGCGCACCATGGCAAAGCTGTCCGCATGGTGGAAGAAGGCCGCTCCCGGGTTCAGGGTCACGGCCCGCTTGCCTGCGTTGATGAGATCCCAGTCCTCCTCGCCGGCAGGTGGAGCCTCGCCGAAATCGAGAATGCCGTTTTCCGTGTGGAAGATCGCCTGCCGGCCCGGCGGCTGGTAGCGGGCCACCATTTCCGGAAAGCCGATGCCGAGGTTCACATAGGCGCCGTCAACGATGTCCTGCGCGGCGCGCCAGGCGATTTGCGCGTTCGAAAGCTTGAGGTCGTCCCGCGGGCTTTGGGTGTTCATGTCGATGCTCATGCGTAGGCCACTCCGGCTCGGATCAGCGTTTCTTCCTGCTGCGGATCGGTAATTTGGACAACGCGATCCACGAATATGCCCGGTGTGATGACCTGCTCCGGATCTATTCCCCCGGCCGGCACGATGCAGGAAACCTGGGCGATGGTGACGGCTGCCGCCATGCACATCAACGGATTAAAGTTGCGGCCGGCCTTGTTGTAGGTGAGGTTGCCGTGGGTGTCACCGAGTTGGGCCTTGACGATGGCGAAGTCCGCCTTCAGCCAGCGTTCCTGCACATAATGGCGGCCGTCGAATTCGGCGATCGGCTTTCCGTCTGCGAGTTCAGTGCCATAGGCGGTCGGCGTATAGAATGCAGGGATGCCTGCGCCACCGGCACGAATCCGCTCCGCAAGCGTCCCCTGCGGCACGAGTTCGAGCTCGATCTCTCCCGCGAGGTACCGGTCCGTGAAGGCGCGCGGATCGGACGAGCGGGGGAAGGAGCAGATCATCTTGGCGACCAGGCCGGCGTCGATCATCGCGGCGATGCCGATACGGCCGTTGCCGGCGTTGTTGTTGATCACGGTGAGGTTCCGCGGCCCCTTGTCGATCAAGGCGTGGATCAACTCGATCGGGGCGCCTGAACCGCCGAAGCCGCCGATCATGACGGTGGCACCGTCGCCGATCTCCGCAACGGCCGCAGCCACATTGCCTATCGTCTTATCCACGTCTTCCTCCCGAAATTCACTTGCCTTGGCTTGCAGAGATAGAGGCTCCCCGACTGGACATCAATCAATCTGTGCGCTATCCGATCTTTGTTCGTATAGCGCACAGGAGCGAGGCATTGCGGGACGGCGATATGGTCAGCGGTTTTGCCCGCGGCCTTCAGGTCATCGAAGCCTTTGAAGAAGACAGGCCGCGGCTTGCGATCGCCGACGTTGCCAAGGCGACGGGCCTTGATCGCGCCACCGCGCGGCGCTGCCTGCTGACGCTCGCGGAACTCGGATATGCAGATTACGACGGAAAGTTCTTCGCGCTGACGCCGAAGATCCTGAGGCTCGGCCACGCCTATCTGTCGGCGACCCCGCTTCCCCGCCTCGTCCAGCCGTTTCTCGATGGCCTGTCGGAAAAGGTGGGCCAGAGCAGTTCCGTCAGCGTTCTCGACGGCGCGGAAATCGTTTACGTCGCCCGCGCCTCTCAGCGCCGTGTCATGTCGATCAACCTGATGCCTGGCAGCCGCCTACCCGCCTATTGTGCCTCCATGGGCCGCGTGCTGCTGGCGGCGCTGCCGGTTGAGGAGGCACGCAGCCTGCTTGAGCAGACACCGCGGACGGCCTTCACGCCCCAGACGAAAACGGAGCTGCCGGAGCTGATGACGGAACTGGCGAAGGTCCGAGAGCAAGGTCATGCGGTGATCGACCAGGAACTGGAGATGGGGCTTTGCTCGATTGCCGTGCCGCTGCTGGACAGTCGCGGTCGGGTGATGGCCGCGCTGAACATCGGAGCGCCGGCAGCTCGTGTCCCGGCCGCCGACCTGGCGGACCGCTACCTCGACGCTCTGAAGGACGTGGCCTCGTCGCTGCAGCCGCTTCTCCGGTAACAGCGTGACGCTTGCCCGGGGTCAGGCTGCCTCGTCGCCGAGCGCGATCACCTTGGAGATATCCTCCGGAGACATCGGCCGGCCCACCAGATATCCCTGCAGTTGGTCGCATCCTGCCTCGCGCAACACGTCCGCCTGCCGACCGGTTTCGATTCCTTCAGCCGTGACCGGGATGCCCAGCGCCGCGGCGAGCGAAATGGTCGCCTTCAATACCCCGATGCCGCTTCCATCGCTGTCGACCGCAAGCACCAGCGAGCGGTCGATCTTCATACGGTCGAAGCCGAACTGACGCAGGGCGCCGATGCTGGCGTATCCGCAACCGAAATCGTCGAGCGCGAAACGGATACCGGCTGCCTTCAGTGCATCGATGGCGCGCTTGGCCTGATCCGGATTGGACATCAGCACACCCTCGGTGATTTCAAGGACAAGCCGCTTGGGGTCGAAACTCTCGACTGCGAGGAGGTTCAGCACGTCGCCGGCAAAGCTTGGATTACAGAGCTGGATCGGTGACACGTTCACGGACAGGCTGAGGTCCGGCCAGGCCTTCGCGGCCTGTACGGAGAGGCGCAGCATCTGCAGGCCCAGCCGGTCGATCAGGCCGGATCTCTCGGCCAGCGGAATGAAGACATCCGGCCCAACATTGTCCCCATCAGACCGCCAGCGGGCCAGGGCCTCGACACCCTTTACCTGGCCGGTGACGGCGCAGGCGAGCGGCTGGAACAGCGGGCGGATTTCGTTGCGCTCGACGGCCCGGCGCAGATCGCTCTCCAGCTCAGAGATCCTTTCTCGCTCAAGATCCAGGTCCCTCGAATAGGCAACGTGACGTCCCCTTCCGTCTTCCTTGCCCTGGTAAAGTGCCATGTCGGCGCGCCGAAGAAGTTCATGCGGATCCTGAATAGCGTCCTCGTCTGCAAAGCCGATCGTCGCGCCCACCTCGATCGTGCGCCCGTCGATCTGGAAGGGGTGGCGCAGGACGGCCAGCACAGAGCGGGCGATGTCGACCGGATCCGCCGGCCCGACCTGGACAAGGGCAAATTCATCTCCACCGATGCGGGCAACAGCGGTCACTTCGGCGTGGCAACCGCGCAGGGCGTCCGCGAC
This sequence comes from Hyphomicrobiales bacterium, assembly GCA_900472675.1. GTDB lineage: Bacteria > Pseudomonadota > Alphaproteobacteria > Rhizobiales > Rhizobiaceae > Neorhizobium. The sequence goes on along the minus strand of UCJA01000010.1, from coordinate 22,920 downwards.
GAGAACCAGGAGCATGTCGCCGACCGCGTGACCCCAGGCGTCGTTTACCGGCTTGAAGCCATCGAGATCGAGTAAATGAAGCACCAGTGGCGGCCTGTGCCCCCGTTGACCCAGCAGATGTTTCAGGCTCTCGATCAGACCCATCCGGTTCAGCAGGCCGCTGAGGTTGTCATGCGTCGCCTGCAGGCGCGCCGCCTCTGCCAGCCTCTTCATGCGGCGCGCTTCCGCACGGCCGGCGGCAATCACCGCGGTCAGAAATATCGACAGCAGGGCGATGCAGGCGATCACGTAAGGGCGGACGGTTTCAAAAACCTTGGTGCCGGGGGACTTCGTCGGCCAGGAGAGATAGCCGACCGGCCGGCCGCGCAGATCGTCAAGTGCCACGTTCAGCAGGCGGGTGTCCGCCGCCTGACTAAGAATGAGATCGTCGAGCTGATACTCTGTTGCCATGGAGCCCGCGACTTGCGCGCTCAGGACCTTGAAGAAGCTCAAGACGCTGTAATCCCGGTCGTCTGTTGGTTGCTCGAACGGCTGCACCGCCTGCGAGGCGACCAGCACGATCTCGTCACCGCGGCGAAAAAAGGTAACGACCGGATTGGCGTTCTCCGCCGACGCCTTGGCGACCTGGTCGAGAAACAGCTGGCCGAAGCTTGCTCGCGGGTCGAACTTCTGACCCTTCCAGAAAGACGAGATGTTGCTGCCGTCTACGCCGGTCAGCGCAACGGCTTCATAGAGCGGGTAATCTTCGGAGGTCTTGCCCCAGTTGGAATAGACCCACTCCTGCGCCTGTCCATTGGTGATCGCGTCATAGCCCTCGTCCCAGACGGCGTTGTCACGAATAGTGTTGTTCATCCGAAGTTTCATGGACGAGATCGCTGACTGCGCGGCCCGCAGCGCCCGCTCATCGTCCATGGCGTCGGCCGAGTGGCGCATCGTGGAGACCACATGCGCGCCCAGGCCACCAATAACGGCGGCGAGAACCAGCACGACACAGGTGATAGCAAAGACGGAACGGGTCTTGATCGGCTGGGCTTGCGGCACGTGATCGTTTCCAGGAGGGAGGATCATATGTCCAGGGACTGCAGAACGACATCATGTCCGCTTTCAGCGCTGCCGACAACCGATATCACGGCGAAATATTACAAAGCTCTAATTCTGCTGGTAAACGCCGTCTTTCCTTCCGCATGCCGCCAATCGTCTCCAATTTACTGCTGAACGCTGCACCTGCGCAGGACGGCGTGCCAGTTCAGCCGATCTCCTCGGCCATATTGCGCAGCGTCCACGGCAGCGTCGTCATCCGCTCCCAACCGGTCTCGGTGATGAGGAACTGATCCTCGATCATCAGGGCACCCAGCCCCTGGCCATAGAAGGGCGCCTCCAGCGCCACCACCATATTCGGCTGAATGACTTCCGAATTGGATCCGGAGAAGAAGGGCCACTCCTCCATGCCGATCGCCCCGCCCACCGAATGTCCGAAGTGGCCGCGATTGTACGCAGCAAACCCGTCCGCGCGCATCGACGCCATCATCGCCTCGTGCACAGCACTAAAGCGATTGCCGGGCCGCAGCGCTTCCAGGCCGCGTTCGAAGGCATTGGTGAGCGCACCGAAGATCTGCTGCGCGAGACCGGACACCGGCCCGTGGCTGAAGGTCCGTGCGCCGTCGGAAGAATATCCCTCGACCAGCGTTCCGACGTCCGCCTTGATCAGCGCGCCTGGCGTCACCCGTGCTGCAGGATCGGAAAGATCCGGTCCGACGGAAATGAAGTCCCAGTGGCCGCTCAGGGCAAAGCCGTTTGCCGCGGCATAGATAGACGCGCCGTCCTTCCAGGCGGCAGAAAGGTCCAATGCCGACGCCTCTGGCCGGATTGCCTGCGCCATCTGAACAAGGCCCGCCTCGGCTGCCAGTGCTGCGCGGCGAAGGCGGGTGATTTCCCGCGGAGACTTGATCGCGCGCATCCGCCGCAGCACCAGCGATCCGTCAACCCAGGTCACCTGCGGCAGCGCCGCCTTCAGCGCCTCGAAATCGACGGTGGGCATGAATTCCAGATCCACGCCAAGCTTCGCCTGCTGCAGACCCCGGTCGCGCAGAAGATCGCTCAGCAGATTGAAGGCAAGGCCACGATCGAAAGTCTCCGGACGTGGCCCGATCGGACCCGTCCGTTGATAGGCGGCGTTGACGCCCTCGATGCTGGTGACTCCGGCAAGATCGAGCATGTCGATCCAGATACGGTGTGTCCTGAGGTCGAGTTCCGGCGCGTCCGCGCGGATGGCAGGCGCGGCATGGTCGCTTGCCACGGCGCCGAGGCTTGTCGACGCCTCTGCCGGCACAAGGGCGATCGCCGCACCGGCCCTGCCCCACATGGTGGCCACGCCGGCAGGCGCGCCAATGGCATAGCGGAAGGATTCCGGCTGAAACAACACCAGACCATCCAGCCCCGCCTCGTGCATCAGCGTCTGGGCAAGCTTCCTGTCAATATCACTCATGACCACTCCAAGATCCCGTCCTGCGAGGAGTAGCGGCACTCTTGCAGAAACTCCAGCAGCCGCAGCGCGTTACTCTCGTGGATCGCAGGACAGCAAAGCCTGCCAGCGCTTCATCTCTTCGGCTGTCGAAGCTTTGCGCAGCTCTGCAGCGACTGGTGCCAGGACCAGCGCGATGTCGGCCGAAAGTCGCCAAGGCTTGTGGAAATCGTAAGGGCGCCGGCCACTGCCGCCATAGACCGCGTCCTCGCTGGACCAAATGACCTCCCACTGCTGGCCCGCCAGCGGCGCGAACAGCGGATCCGGCAGGCTGTCGATATCGAGGTCCATGCCATAGTTGACGATCAGCAGCCGCTCGTCGCGTGGCTGGTCCGCGAAATAACGAAGCAGGAAGGCTGAGGGCGACAGGACGCTGCCGTCGAGCATGCCTGCCCTGGCAGCAGGCTGCGCGGCAAAGGCGACATGGCTACGGCGCATGGCAAGCAGGTCACGGTGCAACGCAACGATCGGCTTGTGCCGGTCCCATTCGGTCCAGTCCAGCTTGACCGCGTCAAAGGTCGAGCGGGCGCAAGGGTCGGGCATGCGAGCGATAACCGCTTTATCGGTGAGGTTGAGGAACTGGCTGAGCGAGTCCAGCCGCCCTTTTCGCACCTTGTCGGCCATTTCGCCTGTCCGGTCGGCGAAGTAATAGAAGGGGGTGGTGGCGCCGAATTCCTGGCCCTGAAACAACATAGGCGACTGCGGTCCAAGCAGATGGATTGCCGTCATCGCACGCACGCGCGCCGGTGAAGCGCGGCCGCTCAGCCGCGTTCCGACCCCGAGGTTAGCGATCTGGTCATGGTTCTGCAGGAAGTGCACGAAGTTACGCGCGGCCAGATCAAAGCCGGACGAGCCCCGCGGTGCATTCTGCCAGCTGTGACGCTGCCCCTGAAACAGGTATCCATATTTGGCAGCGGATACGAACTCCGAGGCGAGCCCCTTGTGATCGTGATAATAGCCGTCGCGGCGTCCGGTCAGCGCGACACTCGCGGAATGGTGGAAGTCGTCGTTCCACAGGGCATCCAGACCATAGCCGCCGTTGTCGGGCGACCGGACCATGCGGGTTTCCTGCGGCTCGTTTTCACTGACCAGGACAATCTGCCTTCCGCCCGCGGCCTTGCGAGCCTCACGGGCGATCTGCGCCACTATGTGGTCGTCGCTGTCGTCGAACAGGGCCTGCGTCGCATCCAGCCGCAGCCCGTCGAAATGATATTCGTCGATCCAGTAGGCGGCGTTATAGGCCATGTAATCCCGCACGCCATGGGCGTTCGGCCCGTCGAAATTGATGGATTTCCCCCAGTCGTTGGCATGGCGATCGGTGTAGTAATCCGGCGTGAACTCGGAAAACCGTTCGCCGTGGCCGAAGTGGTTGTAGACGACGTCCAGGATGACACCAAGGCCGAGGCCATGCGCTGTATTGACGAAGGCCCGTACGTCATCCGGGCCACCGTAGATACGCGTTGGCGCGTAGAGCAGCGTGCCGTCATAGCCCCAGCCGAACTCTCCCTCGAACTCGTTGATGGGCATGATCTCGAGGCAGGTAATGCCAATTTCCCGTAATTTGGGCAGCTGTTTTGCTGCGGCCTCCCAGGTTCCCTCGCGGGTGAAGGTGCCGATATGCATCTCGTAAAGCACGGGACCCTGCGGACCGACGCCCTTCCAGTCCTGGTCGGTCCAGGCAAAGCCATGCGGATCAACGACCATGGATGGGCCAGCCGGACCATCCGGCTGAAAGCGGGACGCCGGGTCGGCCAAAAGTGCTGCATCGGTATCGAGGCGCAGCCGATAGAGTGTGCCGGCGCCTGTTCCGGAGATCTCGCCACCGAAGTAACCATCGGTCTCGGCAGCAAGCGGATGCTCCGAGCCGTCCTCGAGAACAACAGAGACGGCAGATCGGGCCGGTGCCCAGACCCGGAACGAAACGCCGGTCGGCCCGCATTCGGCGCCAATAGGATAGCGGCGAGCATGAGTCGAAGAGACAGGAGCGTCTTCGCCCCTTGTGGGGACATGAGGGCCGGTCATAGGTCACGCCAGGTTGAGAAATCGTGGCCCGGAACGCAAACCGAGCTTTTCAGGTTCCGTGGGCAAGCACTAGCATCGCACGGCCCCCTTAGAGGCCGCGCGATTCCAGAGTAGGACTGCCGGTTACGGACCTTCTGCGCCCTTCACGGAAGAACGCGCGCTCTCCTGCCCGGTCGTAATATTGGATGAGGCCGGCTTGGATGACTGGCCTTTGAATTTGCGACCGGCTTTACTGCCGGCCTTAGCGTTGGCCGACGCATTCAACCCCGAGGCTGCACCCGCATTATCCGGCTCGCCGAGCACGGAGGTGTTCTCGGCAATCGTATCTTCTGTCAGGGATTCGGAGCCGAATTCCTCCAGAGCGGCCAGCCAATGACGCAGGTCATCGCCCTGCGGCCTGCCTTCCTGCTCCCAAAGAGCGTAGGCACGGTCCCGGATCTGGCTTTCGCGATCATTTTCCATCGGTATTTCCTCCTGCTTTTGTTGATGAAAGAACAAGAAAGCAGCAGGTTTGGTTCCCCGCCACGCTCTGCGCTGCGGCGGGAAACGGTCGATCAGCAGACCTTAGTGGTCGGAACCATGCGGCTTTTCCACATGGCCACCGAAGGCAGCACGCAGGGCCGAAAGCACCTGGTTCGAATAGACCTCGTGGCCCTGTGAGGAGAAGCGCTGGAAGAGCGCCGACGAGAGGACCGGCAGCGGAACGCCCGTGTCGATGCCCGCCTTCATCATCCAGCGGCCCTCGCCCGAATCCGAAACGCGCCCGGAGAAATTCTCGAGCATCGGGTCGTTCTGCAGCGATTGGGCCAGAAGATCGAGGAGCCAGGACGAAACGACGCTGCCATGCCGCCAGACTTCCGAGACGGCCGCGACGTCGATGTCGAACTGATAATACTGCGGATGCTGAAGAGGGCTGGTTTCCGCATCGACCGTCCGGCTCTTCTGGCCGGCGTTGGCTGCCTTCATCAGGTTCATGCCTTCGGCATAGGCGGCCATCATGCCGTACTCGATGCCGTTGTGGACCATCTTGACGAAGTGGCCGGCACCGCTCGGGCCGCAGTGGAGATAGCCGAGCTCCGAGGTGCGCTCGGATGTCTTCGGCATCTCGGCGCCGGGTGCCAGCGAATGGAAGATCGGATCGAGGCGCCGCACCGCTTCGGTCGGCCCGCCGATCATCAGGCAATAGCCACGATCAAGGCCCCAGACGCCGCCACTCGTGCCAACGTCGATATAGTCCAGGCCCTTTTCGGCAAGACGACCGGCGCGGTCTATATCGTCCTGGTAATTCGAATTGCCGCCGTCGATGATCGCATCGCCGGGTACCAGGCTGTCCGACAGGGCAACGAGCGTGTGTTCCGTAACGGCCGCCGGCAGCATGAGCCAGATCGCCGCGGGCTTCTCGAGCTTGGAGATCATGTCCTGCAGCGACTGGGCAGCCACAGCACCCTCAGCCTCCAAGGCGGCGATATTGGCAGGATTGACGTCGAAGACGACGCATTCATGCCCGCCCCGCATCAGTCTGCGAACCATGTTCGCACCCATGCGGCCCAATCCAATCATTCCAATTTGCATGGCCAGTCCTTTCCAGCAGACGCCGATGACTTGGCGATACGAGCGCGGCGGCGATCTTGCAAGCCGAAACTGGAACCGCATGCCGAAGCGTGCCGCAGAGACCCCTAAGGCGGATGAACATCACACCTCTTGACATTTCCGCCGAAAATGAGAACATAACAAGAACAAAGGAGATTGCGATGCAGAGAACAGACGAACTGGTTGCTCGCGCCCTTGCAGCGGTGGCGGCATCAAAGGCGCTGCGGGAACGACATGACCAGCAGAGACGCGAGATCTACACCAGGATCGAGCTCGCCTCGCTGCGTACGCCCAATGTGCCCAAGGGCATCCAGCTGCCGCTCAACCTGAGCGGTCCGCGCCGGCTGAACAGTTGATGGTTCGTGGCCGGTTGTTGTGCCATACCGACACCGGCCTGTGGGTATTCACTGATGCTTAAGCATGTTCAGTTACACAAGTGGAACCAAGAGATCCGTCGCTTCAAGTAGGTCTGTACCGCCGTGAGATTCCCCCGATTGTCCTGGCGGTTGGAGACCCGGCGCTCGGATCACGCCCCAAGCGCGCGCCGGGTCTCCCTCGGCATGCTGCAGGTGCGAATAAACTTCTAATTTAGACTGTTGCTAACCCGCACTCGACACCCGATCTCGCCTCGCTCATGGTGGCGCCAGATCGGGAGTTGAGTAATGTACTTCGAGTGGAATGCATCGCCTGCGCGTAACGTCTATCTTCTGAAGATCCTCGGTGCTTGGATCGCAGCCATAGGGCTGTCCATGGTTCCTGTCCTCATGGCGGTGAACGCCGTCACTCTCTAAACACCTGCTCCTCACGAAGACGTGCTTGCTCCCCACATTGACCGTGCCCCGGTCAATGACGAGAGACATTCCGTCATTTACGGAGCACCTCATGATCACCAAACTTCAGCAAGCCCAGCCGATCGTCCTCAGCATTCTGAGAATCGCCGTCGGGCTCGTCATCTTTTCCTTCGGCACCGCCAAGATCTTCCACTTCCACGCTGGACAGTTCATGCCGCCGCCGGGTTCCCTTCCCTGGATTGCCGGCCTGCTGGAACTGGTGCTTGGCTTCCTCTTCCTGGTCGGCGCCGGCACACGGATCGTATCCTTCATCCTGTCTGGCGAAATGGCCTTCGCCTATTTCATCTCGCATTTTCCCAAGAGCTTCTTCCCGACCGAGAACGGCGGCTATGCCGCCATCGTCCTCTGCTTCGTGTTCCTCTACTTCGTCACCTCGGGCGCGGGCCCGATCAGCGTAGACCGGAAACTGGGGCGCACCTGAACTGCAAGCGTCCGCCCGGAACGCCTCCGGAGGACACTTGCGTTTTGTTATTGAAGTAATTTCTATCTCGAGGGACTAGCCTTGAGCGGCCGCGTTTCCGGCTACAATCCCTGTGGAGGCCGGAAGCAAGGCGGGCGGCCGGGAGACGTGTGGAACGTCCGGCCGCCTTTTTGCTCCCCCTGGTGCTTTAAAAAATCCGGGTCGAGGCCGAGCAACGGACTTTTCAAAAAAAAAGCCACCCGGCCGCAGGGGCGCGACAGGGTGGCAAGCTCATGCAATCTGGCCGCTTTATTTCTTGGCGTCGGCCCAGCTCTTGACCAGGTCATCGTAGTTCACGGTGACCGGCTTTTCCTTCTCATTAGCGACCTTCAGCTGCGGGGCAAGGTTGCCCTTGGCAGCTGCGTCCTTGTTCCAGTAGGCAAGGTCGTGCTCTTCGGCGAGCTTCGGCCCCATTTCACCCTGTACCTTGGCGCGTTCAAGGCGCTGCAGCACCTTTTCCTGTTCGCCGCAGAGCGAGTCCATGGCGGCCTGGGCCGTCTTGGCACCCGAAGACGCATCACCCACAGCCTGCCACCAGAGCTGGGCAAGCTTCGGGTAATCCGGCACGTTGGTTCCCGTCGGCGACCACTGGACGCGGGCCGGCGAGCGATAGAACTCGATCAGCCCGCCGAGCTTGGGAGCGCGCTCCGTGAAGCTCTTGTCGCGGATGGTGGACTCACGGATGAAGGTGAGGCCCACGTGGCTCTTCTTCACGTCCACAGTCTTGGAGACCACGAACTGCGCATAGAGCCAGGCGGCTTTGGCGCGAGCGTCCGGGGTGGATTTCATCAGCGTCCAGGAACCCACGTCCTGATAGCCGAGCTTCATGCCGTCCTTCCAGTACACGCCATGCGGCGAGGGTGCCATGCGCCACTTCGGCGTTCCGTCCTCGTTGACCACGGGCAGACCCTTCTTGACGGCATCCGCGGTGAAGGCCGTGTACCAGAAGATCTGCTGGGCCACTTCGCCCTGCGCCGGCACGGGACCGGATTCGGAAAAGTTCATGCCCTGCGCTGTCGGCGGCGCGTAAGCCTTCAACCAGTCGAGATACTTCTGGATCGCGTAAACGGAGGCTGGTCCATTGGTATCGCCGCCACGTGCGACGCAGGAACCGACCGGCTGGGACTTCTCGTTGACCTTGATGCCCCATTCGTCGACGGGCAGACCGTTTGGAATGCCCTTGTCGCCGTTGCCGGCCATGGACAGCCAGGCATCGGTGAAGCGCCAACCAAGGGACGGGTCCTTCTTGCCATAATCCATATGGCCGAAGACCTTCTTGCCGTCGATCTCGCGGCCAGTAAAGAAGGCTGCGATGTCCTCATAGGCCGACCAGTTGACCGGCACACCGAGGTCGTAGCCGTACTTCGCCTTGAAGTCGGCCTTGTTCTTGGCGTCGTTAAACCAATCGTACCGGAACCAGTAAAGGTTGGCGAACTGCTGGTCAGGAAGCTGGTAGAGCTTCTTGTCCGGCGCCGTGGTGAACGACGTACCGATGAAGTCGGAGAGGTCGAGGCCGGGATTGGTGACGTCCTTGCCTTCCTTCGCCATCCAGTCGGTCAGCGAGCGCGCCTGCTGATAGCGCCAGTGGGTACCGATCAGGTCGGAGTCGTTGACATAGGCGTCGTAGATGTTCTCGCCGGACTGCATCTGCGTCTGCAGTTTTTCGACCACGTCGCCTTCCGAAATCAGGTCATGGCTGACCTTGATGCCGGTGATCGCGGTGAAGGCGGGAGCGAGGACCTTGGATTCATATTCGTGGGTGGTCAGCGTTTCCGACACGACCTTGATGTCCATCCCGGCGAGCGGCTTGGCCGCGTCGATGAACCACTGCATTTCCTTTTCCTGATCCGCCCGTGGAAGGGTGGAGAGGTCGCCGATTTCCTTGTCCAGGAACGTCTTTGCCTCGTTCATGCCGGCAAAGGCAGTGCCTGTCAGTGCCAGCAGAATACCTGCTGTCGTTGCCAATAGATGCGTTCGCATAATGTCCTCCCAAAGGTTGCGATTGCAGTTTCCGACTGGGCGCCGGCCTCCCCCGCGCCCATATCAACCTTGCCTCAGACGAAGCGGAACACGCCGATTGCGTAGACCACTGCGACGGCAAGACCCCACCACAGGTTGGGACCGATCAGCCCCAGCCATGCGAGATTAATGAATGCAGACCCCAGAAGGGAGATGAACAGCCTGTCCCCCCGGGTCGTTTCGAATTGCAGGATGCCCTTGCGGGGCGAGCCGCCCGGCACAAGGTATTCCCAGACGCTCATGCCCACCAGCAGCGCAAGGATCGTCAGGAAGAACGTCGCGGTGGGCCAGGTCCAGGCCATCCATGTCAGGTTCATGTGCGGTCCCTCCCCTTCAGACGCGACCGAGCGCGAAGCCCTTGGCGATGTAGTTGCGAACGAAATAGATCACGAGCGCGCCGGGCACGATGGTCAGCACGCCGGCCGCAGCCAGCACCCCCCAGTCCATGCCGGCTGCCGAGACCGTGCGGGTCATGATCGCCGAGATAGGCTTGGCGGCTGTCGTCGTCAGCGTGCGGGCCAGAAGCAGCTCAACCCACGAAAACATGAAGCAGAAGAAGGCAGCGACGCCGATGCCCGACGCAATCAGCGGCATGAAGATCCGCACGAAGAAGCGCGGGAAGGAATAGCCGTCGATATAGGCGGTCTCGTCGATTTCCTTCGGTACGCCGGACATGAAACCTTCCAGGATCCACACCGCGAGCGGCACGTTAAAGAGGCAGTGCGCGAGCGCCACGGCGATATGGGTATCGATCAGCCCGAAGGCCGAGTAGAGCTGGAAGAAGGGTAGCGCGAACACGGCCGGCGGCGCCATGCGGTTGGTCAACAGCCAGAAGAAAAGATGCTTGTCACCTAAGAACCGGTAGCGCGAGAAGGCGTAGGCCGCCGGTAATGCTGCCGCGACCGAGATCAGCGTGTTCAGCGCCACGTAGATGATCGAGTTGATATAGCCGTTGTACCACGACGGGTCAGTGAAGATGACCATGTAGTTTGCGAGCGTCGGGTTCTGGGGCCAGAGCGAGAAGGCGCCGGTGATCTCGCCGTTCTCCTTGAAGCTCATGTTGACGAGCCAGTAGATCGGCAAAAGCAGGAAGATGATGTAGAGCGTCGAGACGAGCCAGGAGAGGTTTCCGGCGGGCTTGTATTTTGCGTTGGCGGCCATGATTTCCTCTCCCCTCAGGCGTCTGCATCGCTGCTGGTCATGACGGTGTAGAACACCCAGGACATCAGCAGGATGATGAGGAAGTAGATGATCGACATGGCAGCGGCCGGGCCCAGATCGAACTGCCCGATCGCCATCTTGACCAGGTCGATCGACAGGAAGGTCGTGGAGTTTCCTGGCCCGCCGCCGGTGACGACGAAGGGTTCGGTGTAGATCATGAAACTGTCCATGAAGCGCAGCAGAACGGCAATCAACAGCACCCGCTTCATCTTCGGCAGCTGGATGTAGCGGAACACGGCCCAGCGCGAGGCGCCGTCAATCTTGGCCGCCTGGTAATAGGCGTCCGGAATAGAGACGAGGCCGGCGTAGCAGAGCAGCACCACGAGGCTCGTCCAGTGCCACACATCCATCAGGATGACGGTGACCCAGGCGTCGGTCGGATTGCGGACGTAGTTGTAGTCGATCCCCAGCGCCTCGAGCGTGTGTCCGAGCAGGCCGATATCGACGCGCCCGAACACTTGCCAGATGGTGCCTACCACGTTCCACGGAATGAGCAGCGGAAGCGCCATCAGCACCAGGCAGACAGGGACGCCGATGCCGTGCTTGGGCATGTTGAGCGCGATGAAAATGCCGAGCGGGATCTCGATCAAGAGAATGATCAGCGAGAAGAAAAGGTTGCGGCCCAGTGCATCCCAGAAGCGGGGCGAGGACAGGATCTGGCTGAACCAGTCCGTGCCTGCCCAGAAGAACTCGTTGTTGCCGAAGGTGTCCTGGACGGAATAGTTCACCACCGTCATCAGCGGGATCACCGCCGAGAAGGCGACCAGCAGAAGCACCGGCAGAACCAGAAACCAGGCCTTGTTATTCCAGGTCTTTTCCATTCATTCACACCTTTGCGCCGACGCGCCAGGAATTGGCGTAGATGTTGACTGCACCAGGATCGAAGGTGATCCGGGCCTCTGCGGGAATGTCTTCGTTCTCCGGAGAGACGATGGCGATAGGCTGCCCCTCGAACTCGGCGCGGACGATCCTGTGGCGGCCGATATCCTCCACCCGGTTGATGCGCACGGGCATCCCTTCTCGCCCGAGATGGATAAATTCGGGGCGAATGCCGATCTCGATCTTGTCGCCGGGTGCGACAACCGGCGCGTGGTCCAGGGCCAGCGTCTCGTTGCCGACCACGGCCCTTGCACCATCCAGCCGGGCCGGTAAAACGTTCATCCCGGGCGAGCCTATGAAATAGCCGACGAAGGTATGGCGCGGCCGCTCAAAAAGTTCAGCCGGCGTGCCGATCTGGACGATCTCGCCCTCGTACATGACGACGACCTTGTCGGCAAAGGTCAGCGCTTCGGTCTGGTCATGCGTCACGTAGACCATGGTGAAGCCGAACTTCTTGTGCAGCCGCTTCAGCTGCGACCGCAGCACCCATTTCATGTGCGGGTCGATCACGGTCAGCGGCTCGTCAAAGAGAATGGCGTTGACGTCGTTGCGCACCAATCCGCGGCCGAGCGAGATCTTCTGCTTCTGGTCTGCGGTCAGGCGCTGGGCCTTTCGGTTGGCCCAGTCACTGAGGTCGATGATCTCCAGCATGTCGCGGACACGGCGATCAATTTCCGGCTCCGGCACACCGCGATTGCGCAGCGGAAAGGCCAGATTGTCGTAGACGGTCATCGTGTCGTAGATGACCGGAAACTGGAAAACCTGGGCGATGTTGCGCGCCTCGGTCGACAGATCGGTGACATCTTTCCCGTCGAACAGAATGCGGCCGTGCGAGGGGTGCAGCAGGCCGGAAATTATGTTGAGGAGGGTCGTCTTGCCGCAGCCGGACGGACCGAGAAGCGCATAGGCGCCGCCGTCTTCCCACTCGTGATCGACCTCGCGCAAGGCGTAGTCGTGGTCAGAGACGGGATTAGGACCGTAGGCGTGGCGGATGTGATCGAGGGTGATGCGTGCCATGTCCGTTCCCCCTCACGCTGCCAGTTTCGCTGCGATGGCAAGGCCATCACCGCCGAAGGCCATCAGGTGCCGGCTGTCGAGAAAGACGTCGACCTCGGTGTCCGGATCGATGTCGTGGATGCCCGGTGCCAGCATGACCCAGCGGGCACCGGCAAAATCCAGGTGCACGAAGCTTTCCGAGCCAGTGATTTCCGCGATCTGGATGCGGGCCCGCAGCAGCGACGCCTGCGGCGTTTGCGGGATCAGCGCCAGATGGTGCGGATGAAAGGCAATCGTCACCGGGCCGTCCGCAACGCTCAGGAGATGCGGCGGTACCGGAAGCGTGCCGCCTCCACCGTGCCGGAATGTTCCGCCCGCCTTCACAACGTCGAGGGCATTGAGCGGCGGATCGGCGAAGGTCTTTGCCGTCGCAAGATCGGCTGGCCGGCGGTAGACCTCGATGGTCGGGCCGAACTGGGTGACGCGTCCTTCGCGCAGGGTGGCCGTATTGCCGCCGAGAAGCAGCGCTTCGGAGGGTTCGGTTGTCGCGTAAACGAAGATCGCGCCGGACTGTGCGAAAATCCGCGGCAACTCGGCGCGCAGCTCTTCCCGAAGCTTGTAGTCAAGGTTGGCGAGAGGCTCGTCCATCAGCACGAGGCTGGCATTCTTCACGAGTGCGCGGGCCAGGGCCGTACGTTGCTGCTGCCCACCTGAGAGATTGAGCACCGTGCGGTCGAGATAGGGCGTCAGGCGCAGAAGTTCGGCCGCCTTGCGCACCTCGCGGTCAATGGTGGCCTTGTCCTTGCCGGCGATCCGCATCGGCGAGGCGATGTTTTCGTAGACTGTGAACGCGGGATAATTGATGAACTGCTGGTAGACCATGGCGATCTTGCGCTTCTGCACCGGCACGCCGGTGACATCCGCACCATCGAACAGCACGGAGCCTTCGGTCGGGCGATCGAGACCAGCCATCAGGCGCATCAGCGAGGTCTTGCCCGAGAGCGTTGGCCCGAGCAGGACGTTCAGCGTGCCACGTTCGAGCGAAAGGCTTGTCGGGTGAATGTGATAATCACCCCCCACAAGCTTTGCCACGTTGCGCAATTCCAACATGCGATCCCGTGCCTCCTCACACCGGGAACATGCCGCATTTAAACAGCCAGACTTGCCGGCTGTGCGGCCATGTACTCCTCCAGATCCCTTGCCTGCTCCGCCGTCAGGCGCAGGCCCTCCTTGGTTCTCCGCCAAAGCACGTCCTGCGCGCTCATGGCCCATTCCTGCTCCATCAGGTAGCGAACCTCCGCCTCATAGAGATCGCTGCCGAACTGCCGGCCCAGATCCTCCATCCGAGCCGCCCCTCCCAGGATCGTGGCTGACCGCGTCCCGTACCGGCGCACCAGATGACGCGCCTGCCGTTCCGGAAGGAACGCGTAGCGCTGCTGAAGCTTTGCAACCTCTCCCTCATAACCTTTCGCGGGAAAATCTCCCCCAGGCAAGCGGCTTTGCGAGGTCCAGTTCGGACCCTTCGCGCCAATGGCCTCGCCGATCTTTTCCAGCGCGTGCTCTGCCAGCCGCCGGTAGGTGGTGAGCTTGCCGCCGAACACGTTCAGAAGCGGGGCGCCTTGCCCCTCCTCGATCTTCAGCACGTAGTCGCGCGTGGCTTCCTGCGCCTTTGACGCCCCGTCGTCGAACAGTGGCCGGACCGCGGAATAGGTCCAGACGATATCCGCCGGCGTTACTGGTTCGCGGAAATATTCAGACGCGGCGTTGCAGAGATAGGTGGTTTCCTCGTCCGAGATGCGCACGTCCCTCGGGTCCGCGTCATAGTCGCGATCGGTCGTCCCGATCAGCGTGAAATCGTCTTCGTAGGGAATGGCAAAGATGATGCGGTTGTCGGGGTTCTGGAAGAAATAGGCGCGCGGCCCTTCGAACTTCTTGCGCACGACGATGTGGCTGCCCTGAACCAGGCGAACATGGTGCGCATCGTTTTGCCCAAAGGCATTGCGGATGACCTGGTCCACCCATGGACCGGCGGCATTCACCAGCATGCGGGCCTGGTGCGTCTCGCGGCGACCGGAGACCACGTCGACCGTCTCGATCGTCCAGCTGCCGTTGTCCGTACGCGCGCCGACCACCTTGGTGCGCGGCATAATGCGGGCGCCGTGATCGGCCGCATCGCGGGCATTGAGCACCACCATGCGGGCATCATCCACCCAGCCGTCGGAATACTCAAAAGCTTTGGTGAAATTTGCCTTCAGCGGCTTGCCCGCCGGATCCTTGCGCATGTCGAGCACGCTGGTGGGTGGCAGCAGCTTGCGCCCACCAAGATGGTCGTAGAGGAACAGGCCAAGACGGATCAGCCAGGCGGGACGGATCCCGCCCTTCTGATAGGGCAGCACAAAGCGCATCGGCCAGATGATGTGCGGGGCCATCGCCCACAGCACTTCGCGCTCCATCAGAGATTCGCGCACCAGCCGGAATTCGTAGTGCTCGAGATAGCGCAGGCCGCCGTGGATGAGCTTGGTCGCGCCGGATGAGGTGCCGGAAGCAAAATCGTCCATTTCGGCGAGCGCCACGGAATATCCACGGCCGGCAGCGTCGCGTGCGATGCCGCAGCCGTTGATTCCTCCTCCGATGACGAACAGATCATGCATGAAAAGGCCCGCCCCTCCTGAGCCGAAACGCCGGATACCGAAGCATCCAACCGAAACCTAAATCCATTAAATCGAAAAAATTCCGAATGTCAAACGAATGTCAGAGCACAATCTCATGCTCGCTGCGGGCAGCCTCGATCAGCCGGACGCCGCTCTGCTGGCAAAGGGTTTTGATGGTCGGGGAATCGCACTGGTCGGTAATAAAAGTGTGGACCTGGCTGATCTGAGCGATACGCACCGGCGCCGTCCGTTCGAACTTGGTGGAATCGGCCACCAGGATGACGTGCCGTGCGTTGGCGATGATGGCCTGCGCCACTTTCACCTCGCGAAAATCATAGTCCAGCAAGGCACCATCCGGATCGATGGCCGAGGCACCGATCACCGCATAATCCACCTTGAACTGGCGGATGAAGTCCACGGCCGCCTCGCCGACGATACCGCCATCCGATTGCCGCACCACGCCGCCGGCGATCACCACTTCGACATCGTCGAGTACCCGCAGGTGATTGGCAACGTTCAGGTTATTGGTGATCACCATGAGGTCGCGATGGCTGACCAGACCCTCTCCGACCGCCTCCGTCGTGGTTCCGATGTTGATGAAGAGGGAGGCACCGTCAGGAATGATGGCAGCCGCTGCAGCGCCGATCGCTTGCTTCTCCGCGGCTGCGATCTGGCGCCTGGCATCATAGCGGACGTTCTCGGTTCCGCGCGGAAAGGTGGCGCCTCCGTGGATGCGGGTAAGCAGCTGCGCATCACAGAGATCGTTGAGGTCCTTGCGGATCGTCTGGGGCGTGACCGCAAAGCGCGTCGCCAGGTCTTCCACGGCGACCCGTCCGGAAGACCGCGCCTGTTCGATGATCCTCGCCTGACGCTCAGTGACGTGCATCTTCTGTTTCCTTTCGAATGCTTTTCACTTTGTGACAAAACGCCAGCAACCGCAACAGGCTTCACGGCTCTCCTCACGGTGTCGCCCAGCCGGTGCGGCTCGTTGAGAGTCTGTGAATGTCTTCTAATGTATGCTAGGATCCTAGGCCCGGTAGCGGCCCGGTTGAACGATTTCCGGAGGCTGAAACCCGCCGATGAAGTAGCGCGAGGCATCAACGTTCATGAATCCAGACAGGCAGGATCTCCAAGAGCGAAGTGCACTGTTCGACTATGCTTTCGAGGCTGCGCCGATCGGGATTGCGCTGGTTGACACACAGGGCCGTATCATCAAGGGAAATGAGAGTTTCGCGCGCATGCTGGGGCTTTCCAAGCGGCAACTCGAAGCCAAGTCCTTCGGCGATTTCACCCATGCGGACGATCTTGAGGTCGATCTCGGCCTGTTCGAGGAGGTGCTGGCTCGCAAGCGTGATGGCTACCGGATCGAAAAGCGCTATCTGCGCCGCGATGGCGAGATTGTCTATGCCGCGCTAACGGTGACGGCGATGCGCAATGCGGAAGGCTCCGTTGTTCGCTTCATCTCCCAGATCGAGGACATCACAGAACAGAAGCGCGCGGAGCGTCAGCTGGCGGAAAGGGCGGCCCAGCTCGAACTGGTTTTGGAGGCGATCCGCGGCGGCTTCTGGCATATGGACGTCGAGACGCAGCATTTCGAAACCTCCAACCGTCTCGCCCAGTTCATCAGCGGCCCCGATGCGGCCATCCTGGATCTCGAGGGCTATATGGCACTGGTGATGCCGAGCGACCGCGCCAATGCCAGTCTTGCCGACCTGTTGGCGGGCACCGTTGATCAGTCGGTCGCCGAATATCGGCTGGCCACCCGCAACGGCGAGCGATGGATGCGGTGCGACCGCCGCCTGCTGCGTGATGATCAGGGAAAGCCGATGCGGATCGTCGGCGTCGCCATGGACATGACGGCGGAACACACGCGGCTAGAACAGCTCGAAACCAGTGCCGATACTGATTCACTGACGTCGCTGCTCAATCGCCGCGGCATCCAGAAGAGCTTCACGCATGGTGTGTTTAGCCTGGGCTGCGGTCTTCTGGCGGTCGATCTGGACGGGTTCAAGGCAGTGAACGACCGTTTCGGCCATGGCATGGGCGACGCCGTGCTGGTGGAAGCCGCCCTGCGGCTCAAGCGATCCGTGCGGCAGATCGATACGATCGCACGCATGGGCGGCGACGAGTTCCTGGTGCTGATCGACGGGCCCCACAGTGCCGCGGAAGGCATTGCGGCGCGCATCGTCGAGGAGCTCCGCCAGCCGATTGAGCTGGGAGATCATACAGTTGCGGTTCACGCGAGCGTGGGTGGCGCCTGGTAACCGCGCAAACCCGACCATTTGCGCGGACTGACCGACGCCGCTGACGAAAAGCTTTATGAGGCCAAGGCTGCCGGAAAGAATACCTGGCGCCTTCGCAAGCTCGGCTGAACCGCATCGGTCGGGACTTTAGAAGGGGAAGGCTCCAAAAACCAAAAAGCCTGCCGCGGGAGGAGGTGCGGCAGGCTTCTTGAATAAGTAGAGCAACAGCTCGGGAGGAGGAGTGCTGCTGCTCCGGCAGGGAATCCTTGGGAGGAGGATTGGATCCCTGCTAGGTCGGCCCTTCCTGGGAGGAGATAGGTCAAGCCGACAAGAAGGAGAATACGCGAAAATCGCACAATTCATAGGCAGATTTTAGCAGGTCAGCCATGCAAGATTGCTATGACTGCATAGCTGCATTCTGAGGCAGTTCCGGGACCCTCAGGCCGACCGCACCCTTTGCACCTCCCGGGATACAGTGGATGGGAGATGTGCCAGCATGACCGACAGGATCTTCGGCAGCGCCTTGTTGAACGCCTTCACCACATCGGGGTCAAACTGGCTGCCGGACCGCTCGTTGATGTGATCGACGGTGGTCTCCACATCCCAGGCCGCCTTGTAGGGACGCGCGGTCGTCAGCGCATCGAAATTGTCGGCAAGGGCAACAATCCGGCCCGACAGTGGAATGGAAGTGCCTGCGAGACGAAGGGGATACCCCTGCCCGTCCCAGCGCTCATGATGGCTGCCGGCGATTTCGGCCGCGAGTTGCAGGAGACTTGAGGATGATTCCGCCAGTATATCGCGCCCGATCAGCGCATGCCGCTGCATGGTCGCGAATTCCTGCTCTGTCAGCTTGCCGGTCTTCAGCAGGATGACGTCGGGTATACCAACCTTGCCGATGTCGTGCATCGGCGAGGCAAGGCGCATGTCGCGGCACCGGTCCACGTCGAGACCGTAGGCTGCAGAGATCGCCTCCGAATACTCCGCGACGCGGCGCGTGTGCTGGGCGGTATCCTGATCCTTGTAGCTTGCGGCGATCGTCAGGCGGTTGATGATCTCCTCCTCCCGCTCGCGCATCTCCCGCAACGCCTTCTCCACCTCCTGGCGCAGCCAGTCCGCCTTGTCGGCAAGCTTGTTGCGGGCATCCACCAGCGCCGACAGGTTGCGCATCCGAGCCTGGAACTCCAGCGGATTGATCGGCTTGGTCAAGAAGTCGATGGCGCCGGCGTTCAACGCATCCATGCGCGTGGAAGGATCGGTGTCGGCGGTCACGACGATGAACGGCTTGTCGCGGTATTTCTCGAGCCTCGTCAATGCCCTCAGCAGCTCGACGCCACTGCAGAACGGCATCTGGAAATCGATGACGCCGATATCGAAGTCCAGCCGTGACGTGTCGCTCAAAACCGATTCAGGCGAGTCATAGGCAAGCGGCTCTGCGTCCAGTTTGCGGACCAGCTTCGTCATGTACCGCAGAGTGGTCCGGTTGTCGTCCACCAGTAGAATACGCATGAAAGCTCCCTTTACGCTGCAAGCCGCTGTCGTCGCGTGGCAAGCCCGTGCCTTAGTTGATTGATGCCCTGATCGGAGACGCCGGTGCTGCGCAAGTCCTGGATCTGGTTCGCCAGTTCCTGCAGACAGACACTGGTCGCTGCGCCTTTGAGCGAATGAAGAATGCGGTCTGCCGCGCGGTGGTCGTTGCGGGCAAGTGCGCCGGACAATTCGGAGACCAGCTCGTCGGCGTCCACGAAGAAATGCCGGAGAAGATCGATAAAGTCCTGCTCGCCGAGAACAGCGACCAGTTCGGCGCTCCGCGTCTGGAAGTCTCCGGTTTCGAGGGCTGGCGTCGCAATGCTCTGGCATCTGTCGGCTGCCGCGACGATCAGCTTGCGCAGCTGGTCGAGAGAGATGGGCTTCGAGCAGAAGCTGTTCATTCCGGCCTCACGGCACAGTTCGCGGTCATGGTCGGATGCATTCGCGGTCATGGCAACGATCGGAACGACGGCGGAGCGGCCGCCCAGCGCCCTGATCCGCCGGCTGGCCTCGATACCATCGAGCACCGGCATCTGCATGTCCATCAACACGAGGTCGAAGGGTTGCGCCTGCGCGAGCGAGACCGCCTCAAGGCCGTCGCCGGCGATGCAGACGGATTGCCCGAGATGATTCAGAAGGCCCGTCGCCACCTGCTGGTTGATCTTGTTGTCTTCGACAAGGAGGATGCTCAACTGCGGCAGGTCGCCCGGTTGTGCCGCGCACGGACCATCAGCCACCGTGGACGTCGCAGCATTTGCCGTTGTGCGGATGGCCTGGCTATCCTCCAGGCAGGGTTGCGCCGCATCCGTTTGCGCGACATCGTTGCTGCACACCCTGGGTATCTCGAACCAGAAGGTGCTGCCCTTGCCCGGTTCGCTCTCAGCGCCGATCCTGCCGCCCATGCCTTCGACGATCTGCTTGCAGATGGCCAGCCCCAGCCCCGTGCCGCCAAACCGCCGGCTGATCGTTGCATCCACTTGCGTGAACGGCTGGAACAGGCGGCTGAGACCGGCCGGGTCGATGCCGATCCCGGTATCGCTGATCTCGAAGCGAATGACGCTCGAGTCGCCCCGCGCGACATCGGACAGCCTGAGGCAGATGGTACCCCCGCTGGTGAACTTGGCTGCATTGCTCATGAGGTTCAGGAGAACCTGTCGCAGCCGGGTCGGGTCCGTCAGGACAATGTCGGTGGAAAAGCCAGGGGCGACCACGAGATGGACCTCGTTGCCGTTTTCGACGGCGCGGTCGCGAATGATTTCCATGGCTGTTACCGCCACTTCGCGAATATCGACCGCGCGGGTTTCGATCACCAGATTGCCATGTTCGATCTTCGCAAAATCGAGCACCTCGTTGATAATCTCCAGCAAGGACTCACCGGATCGCCGGATCGTGGCGATGCCCGTGCAGACGGTCGGAGGCAGCGCCGACAGCTGCAGAAGCTCGGCGGTTCCCAGAATGGCGTTAAGCGGCGTGCGCACCTCGTGCCCGATGGTTGCCATGAACTGCGACTTGGCGCGGTTGCCGGCTTCCGCGTCGAGATAGGCAGAGTTGAGGCGTTCTGCCATGGCTTCGAGGCTGGCGCCTGCCTCGCGCATCGATCGAAGCTGACGGCGCAGGGAATAGACAAGGCAGGCAACACAGAACACCAGCAGACCGATGAGGAGTGCCGAGCGTATCTGCAGCGATGCGAGCTCGGTGCGGGTATCGGCGCGGTAGGTACTGGCGGCGTTGTTGGTATAGACGAGAAGCTCCTCCGTCATGGCCAGCAGGGCGTCAAAGTTCCGTTTGGTCTGGTCGAGATCCTCTTGGGAGACCTCGCGCCCCAGAGCCAGCGCATTGAAGGTGGGCTCGGCGCCTCGGACCAGGGCCCTGATCGCCATGATGTTGCGGGTAATATCGCTGTCGGCATTGACGTTGATATCGAAGCGGCCTTTCTCGACGGTCCGGATCCGCGAGAAGACGATGTCGTAGCGCGTCACAGCCGTTTTCACCGCGCCGCGCGACCTGTCGCCATCGTCGACGAGCCGATGCAGAGCATCGAGGAACTTACGGCTCTCCCGGTCCAGTTGGTACATGGACCAGACGGCGTTTTCCCGGAACCCGTCTTGCAACTTGGTGTAACGGCTGGCGATGTCGACCAGCATGGAGAAAAGGACGACCACCAGAAGGACCACGGACATCTGCAGGAGCATGGTGACCCGACTGCCCTGCCTCGCCTCCCGCGCGTTGCGCGCAACCGCCTTCATCATTCCCGCACCTCGATCTCGGTGATCTGCCAAACCGAGCGGGCGAAATACTTCTCATTATAGAGAGCGGGCTCCCGGTCGAACGGGTAGATCAGGAACATGGGGCCCTTGTCGCGCACGGACATGATGCTGCCGTCCAGGCGGGTCGCCAGGATCGTGTCGTGTTCGAGCGCGTCCGTATCGGGCAAGTAGGCCACAAAATCGTTGAGAGCCGTGACCTTGAGGGTCTTGCCCGTCGCGCCGACCGCCGCGAGAACCTCTCGCAGCAGCGGTCCGGAAAATGCCGATTGCCCCTCCATCCACGGCGTCTTCGTGCGTGTGGTTCGGCCCTTGAGGTTTTCGAGCATGGCCAGATCGAACTCGGCGCGTCCATCGGCATTGGTCTGCCCGATCTTGCCAACGACGGTGAGGATGACCTCCCCGGTCGGGGCGCTCAGGGCAAAGGCGTTGCCAACAGACAGCAGCAGACAGATAGCCGCAACGGCACCGGCCGAGAGAGACCTTACTTTCCAGAACATGATTTCCCCTCGAGCATCGTCTCCGCCGGCAAAAGCCACGCGGTCCGCAGCCGCCAAACCGTGCAGGCGCCTTTTGCGGAATCAGTTGAACCCCGATGCCCCCAGACGGTTAGACCGCTTGCTTTTCCAACGGCATCACCGCCCGGCGTCATGCCGAACGAGTTCATTTCGAAGGGACGACCCCAAAAATAGGGCAACGGAATTGAAGAACCGTGAACGGGACCGTTCGAACCCGAGACATCTCCATCTTTCAGGTCCAGAGCCGGCTTGGGATCGGCGAAATCAGGGAATAAGACGGCGGCGCAGCGCCTGCGCGATGGCCTCGACACGGTTTGACGCGCCGAGTTTCTTGATCGCCGCCTTGATATAGCTGTTCACGGTTTCGGTCTGGAATCCTGTTACCTTGGCAATCGCCTCGCTGGTCAGGCCGAGGCTGGCCTGGGATAGGCAGGCCATCTCGC
This sequence comes from Hyphomicrobiales bacterium, assembly GCA_900472675.1. Classification (GTDB taxonomy): domain Bacteria; phylum Pseudomonadota; class Alphaproteobacteria; order Rhizobiales; family Rhizobiaceae; genus Neorhizobium. The sequence goes on along the minus strand of UCJA01000010.1, from coordinate 715 downwards.
CACGCGTCAAGCCGATCTGCTGCACCGCAAACCGTTCCATGAGCGGCTTGGTGACAGCCGTATGGATGCAGTCCGCCACGGCGCTGAGGAAATCGATCTCACCCTCTTCGAAGGGTGTCGACCGGGAGACAATGACGGCACCGTAGACGAGCTCACCCCGCTTCACGGGAAAGAGGGTCCTGTTGTGCACCCCAAAGGTGCGGGCGAGATAGAGAAGGCGTTGTGGCGGCGGCGTGGAATCGTAGACCAGATGCTCCATCACCACCTCGTTGGCAGAGCTGGCTGCGGCGACAAAGGGATCGGTTTCGTGCAGCCGCGCCGCATAATAGGCCTCGATGAACGCCGGCGGCAGGTCCGTGTCGGTGGAGTAGCCTCCGCCGAACCGGTAGTGATCGACGTCCAGGCCGCTGATCGCGATATAGTCAAACGGCACGGCCAGCCGGAAGCGCTCGACGATGTCGCTGCGGCCGAGTTGCCGGTGCTTGGGCACCGACCTCAGGTCCTGGTACATATCGAGCGCGTCTGGAGCGCGGGGAGAAAGCCTGCTTCCCGGCATGACCACCTTCTGACGTGATTTGGCTTCTGTCAGATTTGGGGATCAAAGGTGAACGCCCGGTTAACGGGAGATTGACGGATCTTGCGAAATCACTATTCCGTCGCCCTTTGGCGGTCTTGCCGGATCAGCTGGCGCTTACGCCACCTGGCGTGCGAGCGC
>UCJA01000035.1 GCA_900472675.1 Hyphomicrobiales bacterium | reverse complement strand
ATGATTCGCCATATCCTCAGTTGCAGAACCGGTCGCACGATGGGAGTCCGCATGCCGAAGCGCGTCGAGGAATACAAAGGTTACCGAATTGCGATCTATACCCCTCAGGACCATTACGCGGTTGTGACCGCACCTGGTAGGAATGCTGTGATTGACTTCCGCAGCCGCCGACCGACATCGACGTCGCAGGAAGGGGCGGACGCGTGCGTCCACCCTGCGCAGCGTCCAGCACTTTCTCAGCAACAGCGAAAAGTGGGCGCATGTGAAGGTGATCCCATCAAGTGCGCCCTTTCACACCTAGGCGACGGTCAACTTGTACAGGGTAGCATCCGCTGGATCTTCAAAACTCGCGATCACCAGCGGCTCACACGTGGGGTTGAGGAATTGTTCCGCGACGCTGTAAAGCATCCCTGTGTCGCGTTCGTAGAACAACCGCATCAAGGCCTTGACGGCATTAGACTAATGCCGAATAAAACTTCTAACCTGAACAACGTCGGGATATCCTCAGATGAAGATTAGAATTTCCATCGCTGCCATGTGCCTTCTTGGATCGTCTTCCGCGTCGCACGCGGCAATGTCTTTCGAGGAGTGTGCCGCACTCAATTCAGGCCGACCTGCCGTCTACACACAAACCTATGTTGGTGCGGACAAGAGAAAGATCATCGATACTCTGGAAGTAAAAAGCCGGGCAACGGTTGAAACAGGCGAGGATGCCAACGTTCGAATCCAGATTGAGCGCGCGTTCGGCCTTTATGCACCTCAAACTACAATGACGAGTAAGACGGAGAAGGCTACGGGCCAAGTGGAAACGATGGAGCTTGTCTCAGACTTCGGTACGGATTTGGGCACCATATTATCTACCCCCGGGAAATCATTATACGAGCGTAAGATCCACTACCGGCAGAGCGGAAAGGATTGGAAAGACGGGCCGACGCGGAAGATCCAGATAGAGATCAAAGACAATCAGCCAGCGTTGCTGAACGGTTGCAGTCTCGCGACCAAGACCATCGAAATCTACAGCGCGAAAGGCGACGGTTCGTTTGGGGATCGACCACAGTCCCGCATTATCTACGCGCCATCTGCGATGCAGACGATTCGGTGGAGCGAGGTTAACGACAAAGAAATCATCATGCGCGATCTGGTAAATTTAGAGCCGAAGAAGTAGGCCCATTTTCGCGGTCAGATTGACAAGCGGTAAAGCTTGGCATCGGTGGGGTCTTCGAAACTCGCGATTACCAATGCCTCATACGTGGGATTAAGGAACTGATCGGCCACCAGCTTTGCCGTCGCGTCGTCGGGAATAGGAAGCCAGCGGGCAATCGTGGCCTTTGTCACATGGACCCCAGGTAGATGACCGCACTCGTCGTGGAAATCCACGGCCATGAGATTATTCCTTGACCTCTGCTTGTCGGCTTGAAGTGCGCCAACCCTGTGTGGATCGGAGATCAGTCGGATGTCATGCGCAATCGGGCGATCTGACACGTCCACAGGGGTGCCAATGGCCATCGTGCAAGGGCACTCGTCGACGAACTGATCGCGGATGTGAGTGAATAGCGATGTGCAATCTCTACAATGTCACGACCAACCAGGAAGCCATCCGCGCGCTGACAAAGGCGCTCGACCGGCTCGGCAACCTGCAGCCTTCGCTTGACGTCTATCCGGATAGACCGGCGCCTGTGGTCCGCAATACGGCTGACGGCCGGGAAATGGCGATGCTGACCTGGGGCATGCCGACTCCGCAGACGATCTTGCAGGGCAAACCGGACAGCGGCGTGACGAACATCCGCAACATCGGATCCCCGCACTGGCGGCGCTGGCTGGGGCCGGACAACCGCTGCATCGTCCCTTGGACGACCTTCTGCGAATACGAGGACACCAAGCCCAAAAAGACCAAGCGATGGTTCGCGATCGACGAGAGCCAACCCCTCGCCTTCTTCGCCGGCATCTGGACCACTTGGAGCGGCGTAAGAGGCTCGATGAAAACACCGCGTGATGGCTTGCACGACCTCTATGCCTTCCTCACCTGCGAGCCCAACTCCGTGGTTGGGCCAATCCACCCGAAGGCGATGCCGGTCATCCTAACAACCGAGGAAGAGATCGAGGTCTGGATGAACGCTCCGTGGGATGAAGCCAAGGTTCTGCAGCGTCCACTGCCAGATGAGAAGCTCATCCTCCTCCCGGTCGAGGAAGCGCCAGTGACCCAGGGAACGCTCATATGAGCTTCGAGGGTCACAGCAGTCAACCGGAGCCAACATCCACGAGAACCACTATTGCGAACACCCAGGCTGCCAGCGTTGCGGCGGGAACCGGGCGGCGTGTAAGGTGACCTGCGTTGTAGCGGCGACAAGGATCGAACTTCAGATCACCGCGGACTTGTGCGCGTCATATTTCCTGATGGTCGGGACGCTGGCGAGGTACTGCTTCGCGAGGGACTTGCTCAGCCTTAGCCGAACAAGGGAACCGCTGGTGCGAGAACCGCCAGTAGCCTTAGGTGCTTGTGGGAACTGGAAAGAGGCGGCACATCTGCCGCCTCTTTCCTGAATCATTGATCTACTTTTTGTCGAGATCTTTGGCCATCATGTAGTGATGTTCCAGCGCCGGCAGTGTCTTTGCGGCCCAAGCTTTCAATTCGGCGTTCTCTCCCGAGCCGGCATAGCTTTTGAAAAGACTGACCGCGGCCTCATGAGCCTCGACTTGTTCGCTGATGTAAGCCTTGTCAAACTTCTTCCCGTCGAGCTTCGCCAGATCATCAACCTCGGTTTTAAGCTTTTCAGGCAGCGCCGTCGCAGGCTTTGCCTGCAGCTTCCCACTGGAAATCATAGACTTCATCTCGCTTGAAGTCTTCTCATGATCCTTGATCATCTGTTGGGCGAATGTTTTGACGGACTTGTCGCCATGCTTCAAAGCCAGCTTGCTCGACTCGATCTCGAACATGTCGCTAGCGGAAGCCTTCATTACGAACTCTTCAGTGCTTGGTGCCGACTGGGCAAAAGCGGCGGGTGCAGTCATCAATAGGGCGGCAGTTAGGGTGGTCAACTTCATAATTATTTTCCTCCTGTGGAAGCCTCAGAACAAGCCTCCTCCACGAAAGTTCCGGCATCATTGCTCGCACCGTCCAGCCTTACGCTGGATACGGATCTCCTCTCGGATTTTGACGAGCTTGTCGGCGAGTTGCTGGTGAACCTCGGTCATTTCCCTCGCGATCTGATTGCTCTCGATCAACGTCAAGTTGAGCGCTGTGCTGGCCGCCCTCTGTCGGCCGACCAATCGCTACAGATGGTGGAAAGGGCAGAAAGGGAGCGGGCTATGATAATAGCCTAACTCTTGACACCAGCGGTTGAACTCCGGAAGCTGCTGGTGCAGGAGAACTCGTGGTGAGTAACACATCCAAATTCGTCGCGGAATTGGTTCGCGCCGCAAACAACTTGGAACAGCAAAACGATATTGAGCTTAGCCGGCTGATGGAGGACGCGATCCACGTAATCCACCATCTTCGTCGACTGGCTGGTGTGACCGCAAAGCTAAGCGCTAGCGACCCAATTTTCGAGCTCCAGTTTATCTCTGCTGCTATCACGATTGGCTGGGCCACACCCACGCGGGTGAAAATGGCTCTCCTAGAGGCGGCCGGGACGATCCGGGATCTTCGAGTGATCTTGTATCATAAAGCCCAGGGCAGCTCTGCTAAGGAAGGACCAGATGACTCCTGACCGATTATGGCGGCGGTAGAAGCCAGCCCCATGCAGCTGGTCGGATGCTTTAGCTGGAACGCAAAAATGCCCGGCGCACCGATCAAGGCACGCCGGGCTGATATTCTTACTGGCGGGGCTTACGAGATCGAGGTGCACGCGCCGGCCGCGACACCTGGTTGGCTTTCTCCCGCTCCCGCTCTTCCGCCTCGTCCAGTTCCTCAAGGATGCGATCAAGCTTGGCTTCCGTCGTTGCCTGCTTGCGGTCGGCAATGATCGCCAGGCTGTCAGCGATGCGCTTCAGCTCCGCGATAGCCTGATCGACCTGCAGCCGGTTTCCGAACTCAATACCCAAGCCTGCAACCACGGTGTCTTTCGGACCAGGCTTTTCCGGTGGTCTCTTTCCAAAGTAAGCGATCATGCCGGCGAACAGGCCAGCTAGAAGGATTCCGATGTTCGTCAGGATCTCAGCTTTTTCCACCGTCAGTCTTCCTCGCATTGGCATAAATGTAGTCGACGGTCCGCGCGTCTCTCATGGCACGGATGAAGTTTGCAAAGTCGAGGACGAAGACGCCGGCAGCCAGGATGAAAAGGAAGCCTGCTGTGTGCCACACGGACAATGTAATCTGGACCCAGAAGAAGCAGCTGCAGAACGCACCCACGGCCCGCAAGTGCGGACTGCGCCGCCATGCACCGTTGATCAGTAGGATGACGAGCCGCATCAGGGCAAACACCCTCATGACGTCCGCCCAGGCCTCCTGTGAGCAGATCATCAGGAGCAACTGGTAGGCTCCGGCTTTGCTGGACAGCATCAGGTCCGGATTGGCTATGAGCACATAGCCCAGCGCCATCAGAACCCCCGCCGCCCACCATTCCGAAAGGCGCGGGAAAAACGCATCTGCGAAGTTATCGCGGATGTGAGTGAGGAATACCATCTCTCCTCCAGTGTCTATGTTGACTCTTGAATATGGCTAGAACATTTAGGGAACGCGCATGGCGGCGCCACAAACGAGACACAGCAGGATCTGCCGCCATGGACATCACCAAAGACCTGAAGAACGCCATCGCCCACCGCATCGCGTGCATCGAGCGCCCTTACATAAACGGCTTCGCGGGAACCGGACGAAGCCGGACGAGGAACAGCGGCGACATCCATGCCATCGCTCGCAAGATCACTGGCAGCTGCGTGTTCGAGCCCTTCAGCTTCCGTTGGGACTTCGGCAACGGCGAGCCTGCGAGCAGCAGCGACATCTACCTGACCGTCTTCACCGCCCTGTTCGACATCGATGAGGAGGACGCCAAGCGTTGGTCCAGCAAGACGGAGGGAGACGTCGCCCGCTTCGAGGCGGCCGGCGACATCACCCGAGCACTGATGCGCAAGTTCACCGTCACCAGGAAGCGTTATGTGCCTGCCGTTGCCAGCAGCACGTCCAGCGGCTTCGGCGACTTCAGCACGTCACACAGCCTCAGCGGCGGAAAATATGTCGATGATCAGGAGTGATTGCGAAGAGCGCATTCTCCCAACATAGCGTCAGGCCACCTTGTTAACGGGCTCGAATAGATGATATTTTTGAGCTAATAAGAGCCGTACCTGCGCAATTCTACTGTCGTATATCGCAACAAGGAATGCAGTCTTGATTAAGGTGTACTTCGCTATTGCCTTTGCGCTTCTTTTCTCATGGTGGATCGCCTTGGCATATGGGGCGTTTTTGCTCGTCGCCGGCTGAGGATCTGCTGACGCCAATTGGAATAGGTAGATAATGAGGAGTGATCACATCTCTGACTGGCACTGAGAGCGCCAGCTGCGGTATTTTACAAATGCTAAGTCGTTCGTGCCGCGATACGAAGTGGGTATGCGAGGATCACCCGGACAAGCCCGGTGTGGGCATGCATGGCTGCCAATGTGGTGCAGCCGCGATACTCTGTCCCCGGTGCGCACCAGATGATGATTGGAACCAGCCGCCGGACCTCACCGAGGTCTTTAAATCGGTGCTGCACGTCGTCGACAAGAAAGTCCACTGATGGGTGACGATATCTTCGATCTCATCATCCACGACGAAGAGACTGGCGAAGTCCTGCTTCACGCGCGCATGACGCAGGACGAGGCGGAGCAAACACTTCTGGACTTCGAGCTTGTAAAGGACCGACCGCATATGGCGCTGGTCCGTGCAGTGCTTTCCGCTGGCCTCTACAGCATCAACGGCAAGTCGGTCTCCGCAAAGCGCGTGCCAAGACAACTCAATGACTTGTGAATTGACGACTTAGATACTAAGCTTCCCTTACTATTGAATCGCCGATCCACCGGCCGACCTCCGCATGAAAAATCCTCGTCATCCCTGGCGAGGATTTTTTCGTCAGCCTTAAACCTTTGAGAGCAGTGCCGATCAGCAAACATTAGCGTGCTGTTGGCCATGCTGACGTAAGGCTACTGCTTCATTTCCGTGCCTGCGACAGCCTGCAGATGTGAGTGACGTGCATGACCTGGAACTCGATTGAAACCTTGCAACCCGACCGCCTGGTATTGTTAATTTTCGCCGGAGTGACTGATGGACGATGGATCGGCTATGTCGATAAAGACGGAATATGCGAGTGGCCGGACGAGGTGCGGGGACATCGGCCTACAGGTTGGCAGGAGGTTATTGCAGATCTGAGCCGTATTAAGGCTGTCCGCTTCGGCAGAGGCATCCACTGAACCCGATGCTTGAGCAGAGTTGCTGACGATCAGCCGGCCTCAGGCTGCACGACAGTAAACTGAAAGGACCACCCGTTGCCATCGTAGGTGCCCTGCCCCATGACGCCGTGTTCAAAGAATGATAGCGCATCGTTCATCTCGCTGATGCTCGGCACATCCTGTGTCATTAGGGGCACCTAGTCATCGACCCGAACTACCCCGGAGTCGATGGTCGGCGTCTTGAGGATTATGTTGAGCTGCCTCTCGGTCATACGCCATCAGATAGCGTTATCCATGGCGCTGGCAATGACTTGGCCCCGGATCTTTGCGGCTTATGACCGCTCTTTCGAGCTCGCGCGGTCGTCGTCGTCCTGGCGCTAGACGGACAATAACGATCTCTGGGTAGAATCCCGCATAGCGAGCAGCCAGCCGCCCGCGTAAGGTAGCTCAAAAGGAATAATATTGATGGGGTTTACTGCATACCCCTACCAGATCATGGCTGGGAACGATGAGCTTCTGCATTTTGCGCCGAGCCTGGACGAAGTGCGTACCGCCGCGGTCGAACAACGAAGCGAGCTTCATGCAAGTGGCGATTTCACGCGAGAAGAACTTGGATCGATGGTGATCTATGAGTGTGACATGCAGGACTTGGATCTGAGGGCTATGATGAGCTCGCTCAACAACCGCGACGATCCAACGGTTCTTTTGAACTCCTGCCTCGTCTCTAAGCGTATTATTGAGATCCTCAAGGGCTAACGACAAGCTGCGATCTTGAGGGCTTATAGCTTGGCTAATATTGTCCGCTAAGTCTGCATTTTTTCCTACGTATTTGTGCCGCTTCTGAACCGGACCAGTATGGTCAATGCACACTTGTCGCAAATGTACTATACCTTCACAATTATATTTGATTTAATATTCAAAACTATTGGCCTATATCACAACAATGCGTGTAATGCTCTCTAAACTCGGGGGAGCTTTTACATGCCACGAAAGCGAATCAACACCTATCGCCAGCCAAAGACGACGCTTCGTCGTCGACCTAAGAAGCCGGTCAAGGGAGTATTGCTCAGCCGGAGGCCGACTGAACCACCCAAAATGGAAGTTGCTTATGCTTACCTGTACAAGGGTACTCGCAAGGACGGCGACGAAGGCCACAAACAATAGGGTGCGGGTCATGTGGTTGGTGCAGTTCACACCCTTTGGCGCTGTAGCGGCCGGCCTCTACAGCATAAACGGGAAGTCCGTGTTTGTGCAGCGGGTTCTTGGGCCCATCGGAGACTAGCCGCGTACGGCTCCAGCTTTTTTTTTGAAATTGCCGCGTCCGAATTATTAACCGCTTCTTGGCACAGTCTAGCACCCTTCGGGGTCGGGTTGACAGTATCAGCACCTGTCGACGGGTCGGCCGCCAAGCTTGGCCTGTTTGCTGGAGCGTCCCCGCTGGCGCTCCAGCTGCCCGCTGATTCGGTCCGGATGATGGGTTCTGCTCCTGTTCGCGCTCGGTTCTACCTACGCGCGTACAAACTAAAACAGCAGTGCCTGCTTGTTCCAGGTGCTGTTCGTTGCCAGGGATAGTGGGAACTGAACGTTCCATCGGGGGTTTGGATCTGCAACCTCAGTAGAGACGAAATGCCCAGGTATTACTTCCATGTTCGCAGCCACACCTCCTTCGATCGAGATACGGAAGGATCTGAGTTTGCCACTCTCGACGACGCCCATGATGAGGCGATTCTCGCCGCTCGGGAGATACTCGCGGAGAAGGTTCTTGCCGCCGACCTGATAGACGGGCAAAGCTTCGAAATTACCGCTGAAGACGGCACCGTGCTCCGCGACGTCCCATTCCGCTCGGCTCTGCGGTTGGAGTAGCCCCTCCATATTACGGACGGAAAGACGGTGATGATCGTCGGCAACACAACGTTCGTTAAAACAGTTGCTGGCTCGTCTCTGCTGCCTACTTAAGCTGGCGGGCGCCGCACCATTTCTTACCTCTAGGAAATGGTGATTGGAGTAATCTTCGTAGGCTCGTAAGGTGGTTTTATTGTAGGCAACCGAATAGGTAGGCGCCGACAACAGAGGGCTGAATGCTCCCGCCTGCATTGCGACAGGTGGGGCCGAAATGGCGCCCTGTATCTCAATGGAAGATGACGACCGACGCCACTTGTTCCGGCTACTGGAGGGATGGGCCAGGACGCTGACTCCATTAGCAGACGTCCGCCGCCAGCTTGTGAGAGCAACGATTGAAATGGCTGCGTTGGAGCCTGACCGCCTGGATGGGCCTGTCAAACCAGCGCTCTTTCGCATCATGCGAGAGACGGCCACAATCCACTTCCTTCTTAAGTCCGACTGACACCCGGATGGCTGCTGACGCTGTAAAATCACCGCTGCAGATCAGGTGAGTAGCTCGCTCATTCACCCACCTCCCTGTGAGCGAGGGGAGGTCTGGGCAAGAGATAGACCGATCCGCATGGGTCAGGCCTTCTCGGCGGGGATGACGATGTCCGGAACGCCCGTGGGCGTTTGGATCACGACCGGCGCCGACGCCGGCACCTTCTTGTCAATCGCCTTGGCCGCGTCCAGCGTTGTCCTGCCGCTCGCGTAGTCCCTTGTACGAGGCTTGCCGGAGCTTGCCATCGTAAGTCCGAACGAAAAATTCGACGCCAACGATCAATCTCGGCCTCTAGCTCTTGGCCCCTACATACTGCGATCCGATAATACGACTAGTGTAACGGCCGCACTTCCACCGGAGCCCTGCAAGCTAACACGGCCTTGCGCGCCCAGAGCAACGCATCCGCGAGGTTGGCTACTTCAAGCACCCAGAACCCACCCATTTGTTCCCTAGTGTTCAGATACGGGCCTTCGGTGACCGAAACTGTACCATCAGGCTGCGCCCGGAGTGTTCGAGCACTGGGCGCCGGTTGCAGTCCCCCGACGAAAATCCGAACTCCGGCCGCGACCATCTGTTCGTTGAGCACGTCGATGCTATTGAGTATGGCGTCGTCTTCTGCCGACGCAGGATTGTAGTCAACGCTGCGATGGATAGAGACCAGATATTGTGTCATGCGATCCTCTCCTTATAGACGCGTCCGACTTCACGCCGCCAATCACCGGCTACTTCGGCGTAAGGCTTCCACGGCCCATATCAGATAACTGCAGCCATCTTGCTTCTACCAACCAGCTGGGTTTGGGCTATCATACGCACCTGACCTGAGACCCAAAACT
>UCJA01000039.1 GCA_900472675.1 Hyphomicrobiales bacterium | reverse complement strand
AGTTTTGGGTCTCAGGTCACTCGTGTTAGACAACGATATCGCGGATGTCGTTGCGGAAGGTTTTGACGCGGGCGTTCGAATTGGCGGGCAAATTAGCCGCGATATGATCGCGGTGCGCATCACGCTCGATCTTCGTATGGCGGTTGTGGGCGCACCCTCCTATTTTGCTAATCGGCCGCCGCCTCAGGCGCCAGGCGACCTGAAGGACCATTTCTGCCTCACCTACAAATGGAAAAGCACTGGAGCTCTGTACCCATGGCGGTTCGAAGGCGACGATGGCACTCTCGATGTTGATGTAGAGAATGTACTGACCGTCAATGATACGGATCTGCTGCTTTCAGCGGCTCGTCATGGGCTTGGATTGGCCTATCTCATCGAGGATCTGGTGGAACCCTTTGTGGAAAAAAAGGAACTCATGCGAGTCCTTGAACCGTTCTGCAAAGTTTTTCCCGGCTTCTACCTATATTATTCGGAACGCTCCCACATGGCTGCATCTGTTCGGGCATTCATCGACTTTATGAGAGTCAGGAGTTTTTAGACGATCGGTCGACGCGAAAGAATGCTTCAGCCAGACTTTAAGAAGAAAACGCACATCAATAGATGGACGCTTTTAATGCTTAGCTGATGTCTGCTCCCAGTCACGCGCGAAGCGGCCTCTGTGTCCGAAATGAAGGCACATACCCGCCAGAGCAGTCGTTAACTCCTAATCGCGGGGATGAAGTCAGGCGCCAAAGCTATCCCCTCATGTGGTTGCGCCCGTTTCTCATCTCCCTAAAGAGAGTCCGGCATCAAATAGATATCCGCGTTGTCCTGCCGCTCACGCAGCCCCTTGTAAGAGGCGTGCCGGAGCTTGCTGTCATTCGTCCAGGCGCGGTACTCGATCTCCGCAATCAGCGTTGGGCTGGTTAGGACCAAGTTCTTTCCCGGTACCTTGACCGGAGGCAGTCGCGTCTTCAGCTTGTCGAGCGTCTTCTTCAGTGAGCGCGCCTCATCCTGCCTGAAGCCAGTTCCGACGTTGCCGACGTAGACAAAGCCGTCTCGGTACCGCGCGGCGAGTAGCAAGCTGGCGATGGCGCCCGGAACAGCTGTCGACGGCTCGTAACCGATGACCACGAAGGCGTCACTCTGGACGCACTTGATCTTGATCCAGTCACCGGTGCGACCGGAACGATATGGCCGGTCGCGGTGCTTGGCGATAATACCCTCAAGCCCGTATTGGCAAGCGTGCCTCATCATGGCATCCGGATCCGCATCGAACTCTTCCGACAGGCGGATGGACCCGCCGTGCCCCTGCAGTGCATCCTCTAGCAGATGCCGCCGCACCCGGTATTCAGTCCGCCTCAGGTCATGGCCGTCCAGGTACAGGATGTCGAAAGCGTAGAGGATGGAGTTACGAGACGGCAGCTTGCCAGCAGCCTTACCCGTGGCGCCGAGTGAGCCTTGCAACAGGCCGAAATCGGAGCGGCCTTGCTCGTCGAGAACCACCGCCTCACCGTCCAGGAT
>UCJA01000015.1 GCA_900472675.1 Hyphomicrobiales bacterium | reverse complement strand
GCGGTTTATGCGCGCGACTTCGGTCTCTCTGCGATGGCCTCCCCCGGATGATGTTCGTCTGGCTGGGGCGGATCCCGGGCGGAACGACTTACCGCCAACAACCCGTCCAGCCGCCGCAGGCGTCCCGACAAAAGTCGGAACCGTGACGCCGGCGAACCATCCGGTCTGGCCTCTTGCGTGCCGCACAGGCACATCCGGCGCTCTCTGTCGGGCTTCGGAGGTATCAAGGCCGGTATTCCGCCTCAAAACCTCTCCCGTGTCGCCGGAGGGAAACCAGTTTCCGCGAACCCGGATATCGAGACCTTGCGTCCTGTTCTCGATACTCGCGCCGGCCCCGCCTCGCCAGAACGCCTTCTGGTGTATCCGATGCGGGACGGGGGTATTCTAGGCACGGGATGATAAGGCGGGGACGCGAGGGGATGACATTTGGGGCAAGGGGTTGAGGGGATTGGCGGCGGGTGCGGGAAACGTGCCCCATCCTCTTTCCCCCTCACCAAGTTCGCCGAACCGCTCGGCAGAGCCTCGCGGGGCGAACTATCCTCTCCCTCAAGGGGAGAGGTGGCGTCGCGTTCGCCGCTCGCTTTTGCCAGGTTACGATCTCCCCGCCGTCATCCTCGACCGCTCCGGCGTCATCCTCAAACCCCACCGTCGTCCTCCTCGGGGCTCCAACCTCTCCGTCATCCTCGGGCTTGACCCGAGGATCCACCAGCCATGCGTCTGGATGGCGGAAGACCCTTCCCCCTCACCAAGTTCGCCGAACCGCTCGGCAGGGCCTCGCAGGGCGAACTATCCTCCCCCTCAAGGGGAGAGGGGACGCCGCGTTCGCCGCCAGCTTCTGCCCCAAATGACCATGCGCGGCGAGGGAATGGAACCCAGCCTTCTCCGACGATCCTGCTAAGCGAAGCCCCTACTCGAACTCCAAAATCAGCTCGTCGACCGCAAGGCTCTGGCCGGTGGAGGCGGCGACGCGCTTCACCACGGACCGGCGCTCCGCCTTCAGCACGTTTTCCATCTTCATGGCTTCGACGGTCGCCAGCGTCTGGCCGGCTTCGACCGTGTCGCCTGCCGCAACCACAACCGAGGTGATCACCCCCGGCATGGGGCAGAGCAGCATCTTCGACGTGTCCGGCGGCAGTTTCACCGGCATCAACCGGGCGAGTTCGGCCACGCGCCGGGTGCGCACCCGCGCCGCCACGTCCATGCCCCGCAAGCGCAACCGGATTACCGATCCGTTGAGGTTGACCTTGACTCCAAACGCCTTGCCGTCGATCTCGAACCGCCCATGGCTGCGGCCGGGCAGCCAGTCGCCGGCAACCGTCATCCGGGTTCCGTCGTCGAACAGGGCGGTGGCCTGCCAAGCCTCCGCCTCCAGCATCAGCGGCAGTTCGAAGCCTCCAAGCGTCACCACCCAGTCCCGGCCAAGCACGCGGGCGTGATTGCCGATCGTGCCCGAAATCTCCGTCGCCCGCTGCTGCAGGATCCGGTTGATGAAGGCGGCAATGGCGGCGAGCTGGTGGGCCGAAAGATCGTCAGGCTGCACGCCGGTAAACCCGTCCGGAAATTCCTCCGCGATATAGGCGGTGGTGATCTCACCGGACCGGAAGCGTGCCTGCTGCATGACGGCCGACAGGAAGGGCAGGTTGTGGCCGATCCCCTCCACCTCGAAATCGTCAAGCGCACGTCCCATGGCGTCGATCGCAGCCAGCCGATCCGGCGCAAACGTGCAGAGCTTGGCGATCATCGGGTCGTAGTGCATGGAGATCTCGCCGCCTTCGAAGACGCCAGTATCGTTGCGGACGATCACACCATCCGCCTGCTTGCCCTCCGCCGGCGGCCGGTAGCGGGTCAGCCGGCCGATCGACGGCAGGAAGCTGCGATAGGGATCCTCGGCATAGAGCCGGCTCTCGATCGCCCAGCCGGTCAGCGCCACGTCGTCCTGGCCAAACGACAGCGCCTCGCCCGCCGCAACGCGGATCATCTGCTCCACGAGGTCGATGCCGGTCACCAGTTCGGTGACCGGATGCTCCACCTGCAGGCGGGTGTTCATCTCGAGGAAGTAGAAGTTGCGGTTTCCGTCGACGATGAATTCCACCGTGCCGGCCGAAAAATAGCCGACCGCCTTGGCCAGCGCCACCGCCTGCTCGCCCATGGCGCGACGGGTTGCCGGATCGAGGAAGGGCGAGGGCGCCTCCTCGATGACCTTCTGGTTGCGCCGCTGGATGGAGCACTCCCGCTCGCCGAGATAGAGCACGGTGCCGTGTTGGTCGCCGAGCACCTGGATCTCAATGTGGCGCGGCTGGTCGACGAATTTCTCGATGAAGATGCGGTCGTCGCCGAAGGAATTCTTCGCCTCGTTCTTGGACGACTGGAAACCTTCGCGCGCCTCCGCGTCGGTCCAGGCGATCCGCATGCCCTTGCCGCCGCCGCCGGCCGAAGCCTTGATCATCACCGGATAGCCGATCGACCCGGAGATCCTCACCGCCTCTTCCGCATCCTCAATCAGGCCCATGTGGCCGGGAACGGTCGAGACGCCGGCCTCTGCGGCAAGCTTCTTGGAGGTGATCTTGTCGCCCATCGCCTTGATGGCGCCAACCGGCGGACCGATGAAGGTGACACCCGCCTTGGCGAGCGCCTCGGCAAACAGGGGATTTTCCGACAGGAAACCGTAGCCGGGATGGACCGCATCGGCGCCGGTCTTGGCGATCGCCTCGAGGATCTTGTCGATGACGATATAGGACTGGCTGGACGGCGCCGGGCCGATATGGACCGCCTCGTCGGCCATCCGCACATGCAGCGCGTCGCGGTCCGCATCGGAATAGACGGCAACCGTCGCGATCCCCATCTTCTTTGCCGTCCGGATGACCCGGCAGGCGATTTCACCGCGGTTGGCAATGAGGATTTTCTGGATCACCGGATGTCTCCTCCCGAGACAGAGTTTCTAAAATGGTGATGAACGCATAAGGGACGGCACTATTCCGGCTCGGCTTTTTTCACGCCCCTTGCCACGCTCTGCTCGTTCTTGACCTCGCCAAACGCCTCCGGGAAGTTCTTGCGGGCCAGTGGCACGTTGAGCTTCAGCTTGGCGAAATAGGACAGGGGGTCGAAGCCCCGCTCGGCCGGTAGAAGCTCCCGCCCGAACAGGCGGCACAGGCGCTCGCCGTCCAGATTGCCGCGCTCGAAGGTCTCCGCGCCAAAATGCTGCCAGATCGCCTGCACGAAGCCGATGTCGGCCATGGCGACGGAGGGATCCATGCTGCGCTGGCGCGGCCAGGATGTGAGCGGCGTGACCTTGGAGTTCGCCCGTCGAATGGTAAACTGCCACTGGGTTCCGAGCAGACCGAGCGGAAAGCCGCGGTGCTTGGGCATTTCTGGTGTTTTCGCCATCAGTGTGAGGCCCTGTTGTAAGTCTGGTCCGGCAAGGCGCTATACCTCGAACACGTCTTCGAAGGCCTCGGGAAAACTCTTGCGGCCGACCCTCTCGTCGATCCGCAGGAGCGCCTCGTAGGACGTCGGGTCGAACGGCTGCTCCGCCGGGATCACTTCCCTGCCGAACAAAAGGTTCAGCCGCCCGGCGTCGAGATTGCCGCGCTCGAAAGGTTCGTCGCCGAAGTGGTGCCACAGCGCATGCAGGAAAGCGGCATCCACCTTCTGTTCGATGGTGTTTGGCCGGGCAAGCCGCGGCAGCGCCTTCAGCGGCGTCGTCTTCTCGTTTGCCCGGCGGATGGTGAAGTGATGGCCATGGCCCGGTAGGCCGGAGGGAAAACCTCGGTGTTTGGTCATTTCGGGCGGTCTGGCCATCTTAAAAGTCCTTCAGGTCCTGCCGATCTTGTCCTGCGTCTTCGTATCGAAGTCGGAGGCCTCATGGCGTTCGTGCAGCTGTTCGGATGGGTCGCCGTTCACCTTGTTGACCATGCAGCCGCGCTTGACGGCAGGTCGGGCTGCGATCTCGGCCGTCCAGCGCTGGACGTGGGTGTAGCTTTCCACCTCCAGGAATTTGCCGGCTTCGCCATAGGCCTGGCCGAGTGCGAGCTTCCCGTACCACGGCCAGATCGCCATGTCCGCAATCGAATACTCCGATCCCGCCATGAACTGGTGATCGGCAAGATGCCGGTCCAGCACGTCGAGCTGGCGCTTCACCTCCATGGAGAAGCGGTCCACGGCATACTGGATGTGGATCGGCGCATAGGCATAGAAATGCCCGAAGCCGCCGCCGAGGTAGGGTGCGGACCCCATCTGCCAGAACAGCCAGTTCATAGTCTCCGTCCGGGCCTTGTGGTTCATCGGCAGGAAGGCATCGAACTTGTTGGCGAGGTAGAGCAGGATCGCACCGGACTCGAACACCCGCGTCGGCTCGGGCGTCGAATGGTCCATCAGCGCCGGGATCTTGGAGTTCGGGTTGACCTCGACGAAGCCCGATCCGAACTGGTCGCCATCGCCGATCTTGATCAGCCAGGCATCGTATTCGGCGCCGTGGTGGCCGCTCGCCAGCAGTTCTTCCAGCATGATGCCGACCTTCTGGCCGTTCGGGGTCGCCAGCGAATAGAGCTGCAGCGGATGCTTGCCGACCGGCAAGACCTTGTCGTGCGTCGGCCCGGCAATCGGGCGATTGATGTTGGCGAACTGGCCGCCATTGCCCTTTTCCCAGGTCCAGACCTTGGGCAGTTCGTAGCCGGCGGGAAAATTGTCGGCGGGGGATTTTTCGGTCATGAAAATGATCCTTGCTATCGGTGCGAGCGCGCGGGCGCGGCCGGGACAAATATAGAGCCGTTGCCGCCCAAGCTCTAGAGCGGGATTGTGTCGTGCTTCTTCCAGTGGGTCGTCACCTGCTTGCCGCGCAGCGAGGCGAAGGCCCGCGCGATGCGCCGGCGCGACGAATGCGGCAGGATCACCTCGTCGATGAAGCCGCGCTCGGCGGCCACGAAGGGATTGGCAAAACGCTCCTCATATTGCCGGGTCCGCTCGGCGATCTTGTCGGCATCGTCCAGCTCGGAGCGGTAGAGGATTTCCGCAGCACCCTTGGCGCCCATCACGGCGATTTCGGCCGTCGGCCAGGCGTAGTTGATGTCGGCGCCGATGTGCTTGGATGCCATCACGTCATAGGCGCCGCCATAGGCCTTGCGGGTGATCAGCGTCACCATCGGCACGGTCGCCTCGGAATAGGCAAACAGCAGCTTGGCGCCATGCTTGATGACGCCGCCGAACTCCTGGGCGGTGCCGGGAAGAAAGCCGGGTACATCGACCAGCGTCAGGATCGGGATCGAGAAGGCGTCGCAGAAGCGCACGAAACGCGCCGCCTTGCGTGACGAATCGATGTCGAGGCAGCCGGCAAGCACCATCGGCTGGTTGGCGACCACCCCGATCGTCTGGCCTTCCATGCGGATGAAGCCGGTGATGATATTGCGCGCGAAGGCCTCCTGGATCTCGAAGAAATCGCCTTCGTCGGCAAGCGCGGTGATCAGCTCCTTCATGTCGTAGGGCGTGGCCGCGCTGTCGGGGATCAGCGTGTCGAGCCGCATCTCGATTCGCCCGGGCGCATCGTGGAAGGGTCGCACCGGCGGTTTCTCGCGGTTGTTGAGCGGCAGGAAGTCGAACAGCTGCCGCACCGCCTCCAGCGCCTCGATATCGTTCTCGAAGGCGGCATCGGCGACCGAGGATTTCTGCGTATGGGTGCGGGCGCCCCCGAGCTCCTCGGCGCTGACGATCTCGTTGGTGACGGTCTTCACCACGTCGGGGCCGGTCACGAACATGTAGGACGTGTCGCGCACCATGAAGATGAAATCGGTCATGGCCGGCGAATAGACCGCCCCGCCGGCGCAAGGGCCCATGATCACGGAGATCTGCGGCACAACGCCGGAGGCCTCCGCATTGCGGCGGAACACCTCGGCATAGCCGCCGAGCGAGGCGACCCCTTCCTGGATGCGGGCGCCGCCCGAATCATTGAGGCCGATCACCGGCGCCCCGACCCGCACGGCCATGTCCATGATCTTGCAGATCTTCTGCGCATGCGTTTCGGACAGCGAGCCGCCGAACACGGTAAAATCCTGGGAAAAAAGATAGACCTGGCGGCCGTTGATCGTGCCCCAGCCCGTCACCACGCCGTCGCCGGCAATCGTCTGCTCCGCCATGCCGAAATCGGTGCTGCGGTGGGTGACATACATGTCGAATTCTTCAAAGGAGCCTTCGTCCAACAGGACGTCGATCCGCTCGCGGGCCGTCAGCTTGCCCTTGGCGTGCTGCGCGGCAATGCGCTTGGTCCCGCCGCCGAGCCGGGCCTCGGCCCGGCGCTTCTCCACTTCACCCAGAACTTCGCGCATGATGTCTCCTCGACGGCCCACTGCTTGTGTAACCCGTCCGCCGGATCACGCAAGCCGTTCCCGCGTCGAGTGACGGCGCTTTGGACCAATTGCCTAGAGGGATCCTTGTCCGTCAGGCCGACTGCGCGAAACGGTTGGAGATCGGCTTGGTGCCCTTGAGTGGCACCCGGCGGATCATCTCCAGCGCGAAGGCCCGGGCGTTTTGGCGCGCCTTGTCGAGGTTGCTGATCCGGCTTTCATCCAGGCTGTAGAGCGTGCCGCCGAGGTCGAAAATGTCGCGGAAGGCGGCCCGCTCGATGATCGGCGTACCCAGCACCTCGACGCCCCGTTCGGAAAGCAGCATCTTTACCGCCAGCAGCGCACGCGTCGTCACCATGGAGTTGACGCGGGTCAGAACGACCGAATGCGGAACCTTGATGCCGCCCTTTTCGTCCAGGAAACGCAGGAGCTCCAGCACGTTGGCGCCGCCCTGGGCATCCATGGCGCATCCCTGGATGGGGATCAGCACGTGGTCGGAGAGGCCGATTGCCTTGGCCAGAAGCGGGCTCTGCGCCCCCGGCAGGTCGATGACGAAGTAATCGGTCTTGTAGACGTTTTCGGCAATGTGCCGGTCGATCGACGACTGGGTCACATAGGAAATGACCCTGAGCCGCTCGTCGGCCGGCGAAAGCTGGTGCCAGCGGGAAATCCAGCGCTGCGGATCCGCATCGAGGATGGTGACGCGGTAGCCCTGCTGGACGAGTTCGGTCGACAGCAGCAGCACCGCCGTGGTCTTGCCGGCGCCGCCCTTGGTGTTGGCGAAAGTAATGACTGGCATCTTCTGATTCTTCTCGGCTGCGAGCCCATGCTCTGGCGCTGCACCCTCATGATGCCGGTTCCATCTTCGCCAAACATGGTTAAGGAACCTCCAATGCGGACCCGCAAGAATAGCGCTAGCGGCGCTTGTCGGCGCCGAGAATCTCGCGGGCGATCTGCTCCAGCGGCACGACTTTCTCCACCCCGCCGTGGGCGATCGCCTCCTTGGGCATGCCGAACACGACCGAGGTCGCTTCGTCCTGCGCCACCGTATAGGCACCGGCCTGGCTCATCTCCTTCATGCCGCGGGCGCCGTCGTCGCCCATGCCGGTCATGATGACGCCCATGGCGTTGGAGCCGGCCGAGCGCGCGGCAGACCGGAACAGCACGTCGACCGAGGGACGGTGGCGGCTGACCAGCGGCCCCTCCCGCACGGAGACCTCGTAGCGGGCGCCCTTGCGCTCGAGCAGCATGTGCTTGTCGCCCGGCGCGATCAGCACATGGCCGCGCAGCACGGGATCGCCGTCGACCGCTTCCTTCACCTCCACCTCGCACAGGCCGTTCAGCCGCTTGGCAAAGGCTGCGGTGAACTTTTCCGGCATGTGCTGCACGATGACGATGCCGGGCGAATTGGCAGGCAGCGCCTCCAGCAGTTCCCGAAGCGCCTCCGTGCCGCCCGTCGAGGCGCCGACGCAGACCACCATCTCGGTGGTCTTGGCCATCGCGCCGATCCGCGGCGGCGGAAGCACGGCGTCGGCCGTCAGCTTGGCGGTGGTGGCGCGCTCCGTGCCGCGGCTGCCGCGCATCTTGGAGATCTGCGCCTTGGCGGCGGCCTTCACCACGGTGCGGATCCGGTCGCCCGCTTCGGCCAGATGGTCCGCCGCGCCGATCTTCGGCTTCAGGATAACATCCACCGCGCCGGCCTCAAGCGCCTGCATCAGGGTTTCCGAGCCCGCCTCGGTCAGGGAGGAGCACATCACCACCGGAATGGGATGCTGCGCCATCAGCTTGCGCAGGAAGGTGATGCCGTCCATCTGCGGCATCTCCACGTCGAGCGTGATGACGTCCGGGATCTCCTCGCGAATCTTGCGCGCCGCCATGAAGGGATCATTGGCCACCCCCATGACTTCGATCTCGGGGTCGGCAGACAGCACGGTTGTCAGCGTCTGCCGGACGCTGGCCGAATCGTCGATGATAAGCACGCGGATCTTGCCGGGCATGGTGTTTTACATCCGTTGGAACACAGTGTTTGCCACCTGCTTGATCGGAAGATCAAAGCCGGTAACGGTTTCGGAGTGACCGACAAACAGGTAACCGCCCGGCAGGAGGCTGTCACAAAGTCGGGAAAGTACATGGTTCTGTGTCGGCTTGTCGAAATAGATGAGCACGTTGCGGCAAAAGACGATGTGCATCGGATCGCCGACGGGGTAGCGGTCGTCCATCAGGTTGAGGCGCGCAAACCCCACCTTGCTGCGCAGCTTCGGCGTGATACGCATCTCCTGGCGCGCAGGGTCCGAGGACCGCATTACGTATTTGCGCATCATGTCGGAAGGCACGGGCTGCAACAGGTCGTTCTGGTAGATGCCGCGCTGGCCCTTTTGCAAGACGTCCGTGGAAAGGTCCGTCGCCAGGATGAAGTAATCCCGCTCCGGCGCCGAGGCGGCAAGGAATTCGCTCATCACCATGGCGAGCGTATAGGGCTCGGCACCCGTGGAGCAGGCCGAACTCCAGATGCGGATCCGCTTGTCGGCATAGGCGGCGAGCAGATTGGGCAGGGCCGCCTGCACCATGTATTCGAAATGCTTGGGCTCCCGGAAGAAGTCCGTCTTGTTGGTGGTGACGGCATCGATCAGGTGGACGGCCTCGCTCTCGAGCCCGCCCTGCTTGAACAGGTAATCGCAGTAACCGTCAAAACTGGCGATGCCTGCCACGCGCAGCCGCCGGCGCAGGCGGCCTTCCAGCATCGTCACCTTGTTGAGCGGCATCTTGATGCCGCTGTAGTCGTAGATGAATTTCGAAAGCAGGTCGAAATTGCGCTTACTCAGGCGGTCGTCCAGCGCCTGGTTTTTCGCCGCCATGGTCATGTTCAACGTCGTAACGCTCCACTCTGTCTGCACTGCGGCTTGGCGCCGATCAGGCAACCGCCCCGATCGGCTGCCGCTCTGCCGGCGCGCCGCCCATATGGGAAAGCGCCGAACCGGAATCGGAAAACAGCCGGGCAAGATCGATGATCACCACGAAGCCGCCATCCCGCCGCACCACGCCGGCGATGTAGTCCGAGCGCCAGCGGATGCCGATGTCGGGTGCGTTCTCGATCTGCTCGCGCCGAAACGGCACGACCTCGAACACCCGGTCTGCCACCAGTCCGAGCGCCAGCACGCGATCGGCCACCGGCACGTCGAGCACCAGCATGCGGGTATGCGGCGTCCTCACCGTCCCCGACATGCCGAGCCGCAGCCGCAGGTCGATCACCGGCACACCCTGGCCGCGCACGTCGCGCAGGCCCAGCAGATAGTCCGGCCCGTGCGGGATCCGGAACGGCTCCTCGTGGTCGAGGATTTCCCGCACCACATCGACCGGCACCGCGAAGATCTCGTCTCCAAGGCTGAAGGTCACGAATTGGGATTCAGCGGATGGGGCTGCCATTATGCACTCTCCTTGAAGTCGTCGTCATCCTTGTCGGGACCACCCATGGACATGTCGAGCGCAAAGCCCTTGGCACGGGACTGCTGTGCCGCAACCGTGCGCTCGCTGTGCGAATGATCCCAGGATGGCCGTGCCGTCGGCGCTGCACGGCCGGTGCGCACAGGTGCGGCCATGGTCGGTGCAGGCGCCCGGGCCTTCGTGTTTGGCCGGTCGACCCGGAAGAAGGCGATCGAGGCCTGCAGCTCTTCTGCCTGCGCGGCAAGCTCTTCCGACGTGGCCGAAACCTCCTCCGAAGCGCCTGCGTTCTGCTGGGTCACCTTGTCGAGCTGCTGGATCGCTTCGTTGATCTGACTTGCACCAATATCCTGCTCGCGGCACGCGGCTGAAATCTCCGACACCAGTTCTGCGGTCTTTTGGATGTCCGGCACCAGGCGGTTCAGCATTTCGCCGGCTTCCGTCGCCACCTGCACGGTTTCGCCCGACAGCGAGCTGATCTCGGCGGCTGCGGCCTGGGACCGTTCGGCGAGCTTGCGGACTTCCGATGCGACGACGGCAAACCCCTTGCCGTGTTCGCCGGCACGCGCCGCTTCAACAGCGGCGTTGAGCGCCAGCAGGTCCGTCTGGCGGGCGATTTCCTGCACGATGGAGATCTTCTCGGCAATCGTGCGCATGGCGCCGACTGCACGACCGACAGCCTTGCCGGAGACCTCCGCATCGCGTGCCGACTGGCGAGCGATCTTTTCCGTTTGAGCCGCATTGTCGGCGTTCTGCTTGATGTTGGAGGCCATCTGCTCCATCGAGGCGGAAGCCTCTTCGGCGGCGGACGCCTGTTCGGTGGCACCCTGGCTCAGCTGTTCCGAGCTCGAGGAGAGCTGCTGGCTGCCCGAGGACACATTGCTCGAGGCAGCGATCGCATCGCCGACCACGCCGCGCAGGCGCTCCACCATGCTCTTCAGCGCGAGGCCGAGGCTGTCCTGGTCCGACAGGGGCTTCGGCGAAACGGTCAGGTCGCCGTTGGCGATCTGGTCTGCCACCGTCGCCGTGCTGCGCAGGTTGTTGACCATGTTGAGCATGGCGATCCCCAGCGTATCCTGGTCGGAGGTCGGCTTGGCATCCACTGCAAGGTCACCCGCAGCAATGCGATCGGCGAGCGTCGCCTTCTGGCGAAGGTTGGCCGTCATCACGTTGACGGTGTCGATCAGGTCCTTGATTTCGTCGTTGGTGTGCACGTCGACCTTTGTGTCGAGGTTGCCGATTGCAACCGCACTGGCGACGGAGCCGACCTTGGCAAGGCCGCGGCTGATGCCGAGCATGATCCAGGCCGAGGCCGAGATGGCAAGGATCACCGAGAGCGCTGCAACGATTGCCATGACCAGCATGGTCTGGTCGAACAGGGCGTCGTTTTCTGCGCCAGTCTGCGCCATCTTGCTGCGCTGGAGATCGACGAGGCTCTTGATTTCGTCGTTGATCGAGGCTGTCAGCTCGCGCAGTTCACCCATCGAGAGTTCCAGCGCCGCCGCCTTCTCGCCCTTGTCGTAGAGAGTTTCGAGAGAAGCCGAATCGTCGCGGAACCGGGCACCGAAGGCGCGCAGCTTTTCCCAACGCGCCTTTTCGTCGGCAGGAGCGGCGGAGACGCCCTCATCCACCGTCTTCAGCATCAGTTCCATGTTGGTGGTGGCCTGCCGGAAGAATTTCTCAGCCTCCGCCGGGGAGGAAGCAAGCAGGGCATTCTTCTGCGCGCGGATAGCGTCGAGTTCGGCGACATCCACTTCCATGGCCAGCTGCAGCCTTTGCACCGGCCCGTTGATCAGCCCGCCATTGGCATCGTCCAGGCGCGAAAGGCTGAGCCCGGAATAACCTGCGATGCCCAAAAGCGACAGGGTGAGCAGGCCGAAGGCGAGCCCGAGTTTTGTTTTGATCGTGAACCGCATTTCCATATCCTTCAATCGAGGCGGCTACCAAGGTGCCGGTCGTTCCCGACGGGCCGTGTGTGTCGGGGCCGCAGTTCTGCTTGCTCACGCCGGACGATCCGGGTGCTGGCGGGGCCGCCGAAGCCGCCCCGCGAATTCGGGTCAGGCGCTGGCCCGGAAGTCGTCGTCTTCCTGGTCCGGTCCGCCGAGTGACATGTCGAGGGCAAAACCCTTGACGCGGGCCTGCTGCGACTGCACCGAGCGATCGGTTGGCTTGGGCTGCGGCTTGGCGGCAGGCCGTGCCGGGGGCGACTTGTGGGCGGCCTGGGGCAGGGGCTTTGCACCCTGGGCTGCAGACGGCGCCCGCTCCGTCATCTGGCCGCGACGGGCCGAACCGCCGTCAACGCGGAAGAAGGCGATCGAGGTCTGCAGTTCTTCTGCCTGCGCCGCGAGTTCCTCCGAGGTCGACGACATCTCCTCCGAAGCGCCGGCGTTCTGCTGGGTCACCTTGTCGAGCTGCTGGATCGCCTCGTTGATCTGGCTGGCGCCGATATCCTGCTCGCGGCAGGCAGCGGAGATTTCCGACACCAGTTCCGCCGTCCGGTGGATAGCGGGAACCAGCTTGCCGAGCATGTCGCCAGCCTGCGTTGCAACCTGAACCGTTTCGACCGAGAGCGAGCTGATCTCGGAAGCTGCGGCCTGGCTACGCTCCGCAAGCTTGCGGACTTCCGAGGCAACCACGGCAAACCCCTTGCCGTGTTCGCCGGCGCGGGCCGCTTCCACAGCCGCGTTCAGTGCGAGAAGGTCCGTCTGGCGGGCGATTTCCTGAACGATCGAGATCTTCTCGGCGATGGTGCGCATGGCGCCGACCGCACGGTTGACCGCCTTGCCACTCTCCTCCGCATCCTTGGAGGACTGGCGGGCGATCTTTTCCGTCTGGGCGGCGTTGTCAGCGTTCTGCTTGATGTTGGAGGCCATTTCCTCCATCGAGGCCGAGGCTTCCTCCGCGGACGAGGCCTGTTCCGTGGCGCCCTGGCTCAGCTGTTCCGAGCTCGCCGACAGTTCCTGACTGCCGGACGACACGTTGCTCGCCGCAGCCAGCGCATCGGCAACCACGCCGCGCAGACGTTCCACCATGCTCTGAAGCGCGATCCCCAGGGTATCCTTGTCCGACATCGGCGTTGGCGTCACCGTCAGGTCGCCATTGGCGATCTGGTCGGCGATATCAGCGGTATTGCGAAGGTTTCCGGTCATCCGCTGCATGGCATCGACCAGATCCTTGATCTCGTCGTTTGACTTGTGCTCAATCTCATAATTGAGATCACCAATGGCGACAGCTTCGGTGAGGTTGATGCTGCGCTTCAGGCCGCGACCGATCGACAGGGAGATATAGACGGCGACGACGATTGCGAAGAGTGCACAAAAGCCGATCCCGGCGCTGACCAGCAGCCTGGACATTTCGTAGATCGCAGTGCCTTGGCTCGCAGCGATGGCTCCGCTCCGGCTGTTGTAGTCGACGAGCTTAAGGAGGGCATCGGACGCCTCGGTGTAAACCTTGAGGCCGTCGCCGTTGTAGATCGCCATGGCCTTTGCGGTGTCGTTCGCCGCTGCCAGCACGACCGCCTGATCATGGAACTTCAGGTATTCTTTCCACGGCTTCTGGAAGGCTTCGTAGAGAGTACGCTCTTCCGGGGAAGCGATGAGCGTTTCGTACTTCGCCTGAAGCTCGCTGATCGTATTCGACAGCTCGCCTTGCTCGGTCAGCCAGCGCTTCATGCCGGCCTCATCCTGTGCGATGACGTGCTGCAGCTCCGCGCCTCGGAAATCTGATGTAGCCGTATTCAGCCGGTTGGATGTCTCGACGCTCGGCATCCAGTTCGTGGCGATCTCGTTGGCCTTGCCATTGACGTTGCTGATCTGAAGGAGACTGAATAGTCCGAGCAGGCTGATCAGGATCACGAGAAGGCCGAAGGCCAGAGCCAATTTCAGTTTGATCGTAAAGCGCACGGTTTGTCCTCCGATAGGCATTTGCAATGACAACCTGCACATCCGCGTCGGCGGAGGTGCTGTGGAGGCAACCAAGCGAACATTCACTCTGCTGCCCTGCCGGAGGCCCGGCTAACGTCGTCGCATACACACGGCGGCGGTGATGCCGGGCTTTTTAAAAGCCAGGCACCCTGTCTCTTTGGTCTCAGGCGCTTTCGCGGAAGTCTTCGTCGTCCTGGTCGGGACCGCCCATCGACATGTCGAGCGCAAAGCCCTTTGCCCGGGCCTGCTGGTTGAAGACCGAATGCTCCTGCTTGCGCGCCGGTGCGGCGGGCCGTGCCGCGGCGGAAGTCCTTGCCGGCACCTTGCCGGCCGGCCGGGCCTGGCCCATCGGGGACGCAGCCGCAACCCGCTTGGCAGGCTTTGCACCCGTCGCCTGTTCGATCCGGAAGAAGGCGATCGAGGCCTGGAGTTCTTCCGCCTGCGAGGCAAGCTCTTCGGATGTCGCAGACATTTCTTCCGATGCGCCTGCGTTCTGCTGGGTCACCTTGTCGAGCTGCTGGATCGCTTCGTTGATCTGGCTGGCACCGATATCCTGTTCGCGGCAGGCGGCAGAAATCTCCGACACCAGTTCGGCGGTCTTCTGGATGTCCGGCACCAGGCGGCTCAGCATTTCGCCGGCTTCCGTCGCCACCTGCACGGTGGATCCGGACAGCGAGCTGATTTCGGCAGCCGCGGCCTGGCTGCGTTCCGCAAGCTTGCGGACTTCCGACGCAACCACTGCAAATCCCTTGCCATGCTCACCGGCACGCGCCGCTTCCACAGCCGCGTTCAGGGCGAGCAGGTCCGTCTGGCGGGCGATTTCCTGGACGATCGAGATCTTCTCGGCGATGGTGCGCATGGCGCCGACGGCACGGTTGACCGCCTGTCCGGAGGTTTCCGCATCCTTGGAGGACTGGCGGGCAATCTTTTCGGTCTGGGCGGCATTGTCGGCGTTCTGTTTGATGTTGGATGCCATCTCTTCCATCGAGGCGGACGCCTCTTCGGCGGCCGACGCCTGTTCCGTAGCACCCTGGCTCAGCTGTTCGGCGCTGGCCGACAGTTCCTGGCTGCCCGAAGAGACGTTGTCGGAGGCAGCCAGCGCATCACCGACCACGCCGCGCAGGCGCTCGATCATGATGTTGACATAGCCGAGCATGTCGCCGATCTCGTCCCGGCTGTTGATCGGTGCAAACCGGGTAAGATCGCCTTCGGCCACGGACTGGACGGCCTGGACGGCGCCGCGCAGGCCCTTGCTGATGTTCATGGCGATCCAGAAGGCGGCAAGCGTTGCGATGAGGAGAGCCGCGCCGGCGATCGAGATCAGGATCATGCGGGTCTGGGCGTAATCCAGGTCCGCCTGCCGGTCAGCTTCGTCAAGTCGGCTTTCCTCGAGCTTGACCACCTGGTCGAGCAGCGCATCCACCTCGTTGGTCACGGCGCGAGCCTCGGTGGTCGAGACCTTCAGGGCTGCGTCACTCTGACCAGCCAGCATCAGTTTGCGGATCTCGTCGTCATGCTGGCGGAAGGTGTCGCTCAGTGTGCCAAGCTTCTCCCAGATCGGCTTGCCCTGTGCCGTAGCGAGCGCAAGGACGGTTTTCAGATTGTCATCGAAGTCGCGGCGCGCCTCGTCGCTCTTGGCGATATAGCCCTGGATCTCGGCGGGGGCGTTGGCGAGCAGGATGTTCTTCTGCTGGCGCAGTTCCTGCAGCTGGTCGGCGTTGAGCCGCTGGGCGAGCTTCAGGCGGGTGGCCGGCCCAAGGATCACCTGGCCGAGCGCCTCGTTGAGGTTGCCGAGGCTGTAGATGCCGTAGCCTGCGGTAACCACCAGCATCAGGATGATGAAGCCGAAGGCCGAAGCCAGTTTCATTTTAATGGACGCGCGCATGTCTTGTCTCCGTCGATAGGTTCAGCCGCGGGGATGACCGGTGCCGCCGTGATCGTGATGTGCCGTGAAGATGGCCTGAAGGTTCGGAACGATGATGAATTCGCTTCCGCGCCGGACCAGGCAGTCGATGAAATCGGGGCGCCAGCGCATGCCGACGCTGGGGGGAGCTTCCCCTGCCGCACGCAGCAGTGTCGTCACCTCGTGCACCTTGTCCGTGCGCAGACCGGTCAGCACCGGCTCGCCGTCACCGTCGACATCAAGCGCGATGACGATGATGCGGCTGTCGATGGTGGTCCGCGTCGCCTCCATTCCGAAGGCGAGACGGATGTCGGCAAGCGGTATGACCTTGCCGCGGAAGTTGATGACGCTGCCCACGAAAGGCTTGGCGCCAGGCACCACGGTTTCAGGCAGGAGGTCGAGGATTTCCTGGACGATGAAGGCCTCGAGCGCGAACATCTCCCCGGCGATGTCGAAGGTCAGGACCTCCAGTTCCTCGCGTCCGCCCCAAAGTTCGTCTGGTAGTTTTCTCACAGCCTGATTCATCCCGCCGCCCGCAGATGCGCCTCTTGTTGCTGCCCTTCCGACACCAGATGTCCCACATCCAGGATCAGCGCCACGTCGCCGTCGCCAAGAATGGTCGCGCCCGAGAAGGTCGCCACGTCATGGTGCAGCTTCGACATCGCCTTGATCACCGTCTGGTGGTCTCCGATGATCTGGTCGACGACCAGGCCGACCCGTTCTGAGCCGGTGGAGATGACCACCACCTTCTGGAAGGGATCGGGCTTGGTTCCGGTGCGGAACAGATCACGCAGCCGGATAAACGGCACGAGGCTGTCGCGCAGCGAGATGAAGCTGCGGCCGCGCGAGCGCATGTCTTCTTCGATAGAGAGTTCGAGGCACTCCTCCACCGCCGAGAGCGGGATCACGTAGCGGCCGCTGCCGACGCGCACGAGCAGCCCGTCGATGATGGCAAGCGTCAGCGGAATGGCAAGCGAGATCTCCGAGCCCTGGCCCGGGTGGCTCACCACGTTGATCGTGCCGCGCAGCGCATCGATCGTCCGCTTCACCACGTCCATGCCGACACCGCGGCCGGACAGGTTGGTCACGGTCTGGGCGGTCGAGAAGCCGGGCTGGAAGATCAGCTGGTAGAGGTCCTGGTCGCTGAGGCTGGCATTGGCGGGAATGAGGCCTGAGGCTTCCGCCTTGGCGCGCACCCGGTCCTTGTTGATGCCGCGACCGTCGTCCTTGATGGTGATGATCACTTCGCCGCCCTGCTGGCGCGCGGACAGCAGAATGTGGCCGGCCTTGTCCTTGCCGGCGGCGAGGCGCTCCTCGGGCGGCTCCAGCCCGTGGTCGCAGGAATTGCGCACCAGGTGCACCAGCGGATCGGCCAGACGCTCGATCACGCTCTTGTCCACCTCGGTGGTTTCGCCCTCGGTGATCAGCTCGATCGTCTTGCCGGTTTCATGGGCAAGATCGTGCACGAGGCGGCGGAAACGGCTGAACAGATGCGTGACAGGCACCATCCGCAGCACCATCATCGTGTCGCGCAATTCGCCCGACAGACGCTCGACGTCTTCCGAAACCGCCCGCAGCTGCAGATCGCCGCTACCGCCGGCCAGCTGGCTGAGCCGCGACTGGGCAATCACCAGTTCGCCGACCCGGTCCATCAGTTCGTCGAGCTTTTCGGCCGGAACGCGGACGTTCTCAGCGGCCTTGGAGGGCTTGGCATCGGCCGGCGTAGATGCCGGAACGGCGATGGCCGGTACGACGGCGCGAACAGGCTCGGCAACGGATGCTTCCGGAGCAGCCTGCGGCGCAGGTGCTGCGCTCGCCACCGCCGGTGTTGAAGCCGGAGCGTCGGGCTCCTGCGTCTCGATCGCCAGCTCCATCTCGTCCATCACGAAGATGAACACGTCCTCGATCGCCGAGCGCGGCTGGGCGGACAGGAGTTCCACCGTCCAGGAGATATGCAGGTCGGTCGGAAACAGCTGGTCGAGAGCAGGAATGGCCGAACGGTCGGCGGTGATCCGGCACTCACCCAGGTCACGCAGTTCATCGAGCAGCGGCAGCGGGTTGGTGCCGTTCGCCATGGCGTTCTGCGGCAGGCTGAAGCGGATTTTGTAAAGCGTCAGCGCAGGGCCGGCAGCAGTCGTTGAGGCATGGCCGGTCTCGGAGCCGTCGACGGCCTGGCGCAGGCTGGCCAGAAGATGTTCGCCACGCGCCTCGTGGTCGCCGTTCGGGGTCTCCACCAGCGCCCGCATATGGTCCTTGGCGTCCAGCACCGCCGTCACCAGCGCCTGGGTGGCCGGAACCTCGCCCTTGCGGACGCGGTCGAAGGCGGTTTCGCAGTGGTGGGTAAAGGCGGCCAGCGCTTCGAAGCCGAACATGGCGCCGGAACCCTTCAGCGTGTGGAGGCCGCGGAACACCGCATCCACCTGGTCCTTGTCGCCGAGATTGACGTTGAGATCGAGCAGACCCGCTTCGATCTGCTCCAGAAGCTCGGCGGCTTCCGTTCTGAACACCTCGATGGGATCGGGAAAGCTCATCGGCCGAGAACCTTCCGTACGATCTTGACCAGGCTCTCCGGATCGAACGGCTTGGTCAGCCATCCGGTTGCGCCGGCGGCCTTGGCCTGCTGCTTGATTTCGCCGTCGGACTCCGTGGTGAGAAAGATCACCGGGACGCCCATGTGGGCCGGCATCTTGCGCAGTTCCCGGATCATCGTCAGGCCGTCCATATTCGGCATGTTGAGGTCGGTCACGATCAGGTCGAACTGCCCGCCGGTCAGCTTGGCAATCCCGTCCATGCCGTCCACGGCTTCGGTGATCTGGTAACCGGCATTGCTCAGCGCGACCCGGGTCGTCAGGCGGATGCTCGCGGAGTCATCGACCGTCAGGATGTTGGCGCTCATTGGATTTCCCCTTGATGGAGCCAGAATTGTGCATCGGCTGCGGACATGCCTTCGAGGAAACCGCTGCGTCGCAATGTGTCGAGAAGTAAGCCGGTCGCTGGCTCGGCCAGTGAGATGTCCTTGCCGCTTGTACCGGCATGGATGCGTGCAGCCTCAAGCAGCTGAAGGAGGCTGATGTCGAACTGCGTGGTCTCGGCCCAGTCAAGAACCGTCGTGTCATGGAAAGCCATGAACGCAAGCAGGTCCTCGTGGGTATCGGTGACGGTTCGCAGTGTGGCGTTGGCCGGCAATGCAAAATGGTTATCTGTAGGATGTAGAGCAGGCATGGAAACTCCGATAGACATCCGACGTGACTGGAATATCTTTCCGAATTTGGTCCTCGCGAATTAACGGCGACTTAATTCTCACCGCCGACTTCTGATGCAGCATATGTTGCATGCAGGATCTTATAGTTCAGCACGACGCAATATTAACCACGGATGGGGAAAGGCCCACTGCGTTGGGGTTCGATTAACCGCCGCCGCGGCAGACTGGGATGGATAAAAGACGAGAACGGGATGCCAGCGTAGGCTCGCCGTTCCGCAGCAATCCAACAGGGACGACCGCCTTCTTAAAGAGGGCGGCAGACGGTCGGTCGAAGGGGTATTGGTAAGGTGGCGGTTACGGCAGCTTTAATGACGGTAACGGAAGCGTTCGGTGCTTCGGCGCCTTTCGTCGAGCGGATGGAGGTCGCACGGTCGCGGATCGAGGAGCGTTTCCTCGAAGGCGGCGCCGCACTCCTGTCCATCCTGGATGTGCTCAACAAGCTGGTCGCAGCACTTGACCAGGTCACCGGGTCGTTTGACGAGGAAACCGCCAATGCCACCCTGGCCGAGCTGGAAAGCACGGTCGCCCGGCTGTCGCAGTTGAGCGCCATCGAAATCGCCCGCCAGACCCGCTTCGGGGAGATTGCCGGCACCGAGAAGAACCTGCGCCCGCATGTGGACGACATGCAGGAGACGCTGCGCTACCTGCGGACCTTTGCCGTGACCGCCAAGATCACCGGCGCCGGCATCCCCGATTTTGCCGGTTTTGCAGAAGAGATCCTGCAGCGCATCCAGGACGGAACGCGCCAGGTCAACGATTTTGCGAGCAAGCTGCACCACCTCGGCAGCGACCTTGGCCCGATCCGGGTCAAGGGACAGAAGATCATAGAGAGTTACGACCAGACCATCCCGCAGATCGTCGCCGGCCTGTCGAGCGGCGGCGTCGAGATCGGCAACCAGCGCCGGGTGCTGATGCAGCGCGCCGACAGCGTCCGGGCCATTGCCCGGGGCATCCAGAACAAGCTCGCCTCGACGCTGTCTGCTATGCAGATCGGCGACATCACCCGCCAGCGCATCGAACACTGCCAGTCGAGCCTCCAGATCCTCGACGCCTATCTTGTCTCGGGAGACGTCGCAGGGCTGGACGAAGCTCAGCGCGAGGGCCTTTCGCGGATCATCCGGGAACTCGTCTCGCTGCAACTGAGCCAGTCGATCGACGACTTCGACCGCGATACCTCCAAGATCGTCGAGACGGTCGCGAGCTTCCGCGCCGACATTACGGAAATTGACGCGCTGCGTCGTGCCATGGGCCTAGACGGCGGCGATGACGGCAACAATGCCATGCGTCAGCTGGAAACCGGCGTTGGTGCCGCCCGCAGCGCCGTCCAGGATATCGAAGCCGTCGCCCGCGAAGCCGCCGACCTCAGCCGCACCACGGCCGACACGGTCCGGGATCTGCTCCAGGGCATCGGCGTCATCCAGCTCGTGCGCACCGACATCCACTACATGGCGCTCAACACCAATCTGCGCTGCAGCAAGATCGGCGAAGAAGGCCGCGCCATCAATGTGGTGACGGCGGAACTGCGCAACTTCGCAGCCCAGCTGGATGTCACGGCCGACAAGATCCTTGCCGAACTGCAGACGCTGCAGGAGGCGGCCCGCAAGCTCAACGACGTGGAAGACGGAAACGCGGAAGAATCGCTGGATCAAAGGCTGGAAAAGGCCATGGACAGCATCCGCACGGCCGGCGACCGCATGGACGTGGAAATGGACGCCCTCGGCATCCAGAGCGAGGCGGCACTCGGCGATATGGACCGCTCGCTGGCCCGGCTTGATTTCAATGCCGAGCTTGGGGAAATCCTGCGCGCCTGCGCCGACGAGTTTCTCGCCGAACCGGCGCGTCCGGTTGCCGGACTGGAGACGGCCATCGCCGACCTCGGCGGCCGGATCGGGCGCCTCTACACCATGGTCTCGGAGCGCGAACTTCACGCCCGCGTGCTGGGCACGCCGGCCCCGGTCGAGGCTCCGGTCCTTGCGAC
The DNA here is from genome assembly GCA_900472675.1 of Hyphomicrobiales bacterium. Taxonomy (GTDB): domain Bacteria; phylum Pseudomonadota; class Alphaproteobacteria; order Rhizobiales; family Rhizobiaceae; genus Neorhizobium. The sequence goes on along the minus strand of UCJA01000015.1, from coordinate 381,870 downwards.
CGTGATGAGCGACGACGACATCGACGACGCGCTTTTCTAGCCCGTCGGAAGCTGCGGAAAACCGGGCGGCGGTGGCGCTTTTGGCGCAAAACGCCGCCGGTCGGCACCGGACATTATTGGCCCCTGCGCCTTGACCTTTGCGGCAGCCTGCGGCATGTGACCGGAAAATGCTGATGAAGCACGCGATGCGGGACGATCCCCGGCGGTGCTCGACAAGAGAAACAAGATGACAAAACCAACCTCCTCGGCGCCCTCCCAGCGCATGCTTCGCGTTGGCGAACAGGTTCGCGCCGCCATCATCCAGGTGCTGCAGCGGGGCGATGTGCGCGATGACCTGATCGAGAACACGGTCATCTCGGTGTCCGAAGTGCGCATGTCGACCGACCTGAAGGTCGCCACCGCCTATGTGACGCCGCTCGGCCTGCCAGAACACCAGGCCGTCATCGATGCGCTCAACCGCAATGCCAAGTACATCCGCGGCCGCTTGAGCGGCCAGCTGCGGCAGATGAAATTCATGCCGGAAGTCCGCTTCCGGGACGACACCAGCTTCGACAACTACAAGAAGATCGATGAGCTGCTGCGCTCGCCGGAGGTCCAGAGGGACCTTTCCAGCGACACCGACGAATAAGAACAGCCAAGAGAATTCATGTCCAAACCTCGTAAACCCAAGGGCCGCCCGGTTTCCGGCTGGCTTATCCTCGACAAGCCCGTGGATTTCGGCTCGACGGAAGCCGTGTCCAAGATCAAGTGGCTGTTCAATGCCCAGAAGGCCGGCCACGCCGGTACCCTCGATCCGCTGGCCTCGGGCATGCTGCCGATCGCGCTGGGCGATGCGACCAAGACCGTTCCCTATGTCATGGACGGTCGCAAGATCTACGAATTCACCGTGACCTGGGGTGAGGAGCGCGCCACCGACGATCTCGAAGGCGAGGTGACCGCAAGCTCGGACACGCGCCCGACGGACACCGCGATCCGCGACCTTCTGCCCGGCTATACCGGCACGATCAGCCAGATCCCGCCGCAGTTCTCGGCGATCAAGATCGCCGGTGAGCGCGCCTATGACCTTGCCCGCGATGGCGAGACGGTGGAAATCCCCTCCCGCGAGGTGGAAATTTTCCGGCTTACCCTCTTGGGCGTGGAACAGGACAAGGCCCATTTCGAAGTCGAGTGCGGCAAGGGCACCTATGTCCGGGCGCTCGCCCGCGACTTCGGCCGCGACCTCGGCTGCTACGGGCATATCTCCGAACTGCGGCGCACCTTCGTTGCGCCCTTCGGCGAAGACAAGATGGTGCCGCTGGCCGACCTCGTGGCGCTGGAAGCGATCGAGGACCGCGAGGAGCGCCTGGCAGCGCTCGATGCCTACCTGATCGACACCGCCGAGGCACTGTCGAGCCTCACCCATCTGCCGGTCACCGATGATCAGGCTCTGCGCCTGCGCATGGGCAATCCGGTCATCCTGCGCGGCCGCAGCGCGCCCGTTGCCGAGGCGGAAGTCTATGCCACCGCGCGCGGCAGGCTGATTGCCATCGGCGAGATCGAGCAGGGCGAGTTCAGGCCCAAGCGCGTGTTCGGCTGACCGCCTGACCTGCTCGGGCTTTGAAGGGGGGCCTCTTCCCTTTGGAGCCTGGATAGTCTATAGGCAGCGCCAGCACAAAGCAGGCTCTGCCGCGCCTTTTGCTTTTCATGGCCAAAGCTGGACGACATCTCGGCTTTTGGCGTCATCTTCTCCTCTCCGTAGAAAGGATCACACGATGTCGATCACTGCAGAGCGCAAGACTGCGCTTATCAAGGAATACGCAACCGTTGAAGGCGACACCGGCTCCCCGGAAGTCCAGGTCGCAATCCTCACGGAGCGCATCAACAACCTGACTGAGCACTTCAAGGGCCACAAGAAGGACAACCACTCCCGTCGTGGCCTTCTGACGATGGTATCCACCCGTCGTTCGCTTCTTGATTATCTCAAGAAGAAGGACGAAGGCCGCTACAGCAAGATCATTGCTGCCCTGGGCATCCGTCGCTAAGACTTGGTCGGCGGGCTCGGAAACGGGCTCGCCGAACGCTTTTCAGGCACGCGCCTGATGAATGACGCATTTGGCTCCGGATATGGAGCGATAAGACTGCCGCGGACCCGGATGGGCCGGATCTGCCAAACAAACCACTGACCTGTCATGGGGCAGGATTGCCGGATGCTTTCGGTCGAAGCCCGCGAGGCTTTGGTCATGGCCCGCCCCGGGCGCGGCCGAAAACCCAAAGCCTCCCGCTGTCTTGCCCGTGATGTGTCGCATTGAGTGCGGTCGACTATGCGCTGCGCCAAGTTTTTTGGCGATGCGTGAGCTCCCGCACGAAAGGACAAGATATGTTTAATACCCACTCCGTCGAAATCGAATGGGCAGGCCGCCCGCTGAAGCTGGAAACGGGCAAGATCGCCCGCCAGGCCGACGGCGCCGTTCTCGCCACCTATGGTGAAACTGTCGTTCTCGCCACCGTCGTTTCGGCCAAGTCGCCGAAGCCGGGCCAGGACTTCTTCCCGCTCACCGTCAACTACCAGGAAAAGACCTACGCCGCCGGCAAGATCCCGGGTGGCTATTTCAAGCGCGAAGGCCGTCCGTCGGAAAAGGAAACGCTGGTTTCCCGCCTGATCGACCGTCCGATCCGCCCGCTCTTCCCGGAAGGCTACAAGAACGACACCCAGGTTGTCGTCACCGTCGTCCAGCACGATCTTGAAAACGATCCCGACGTCCTGTCGATGATTGCCGCTTCCGCTGCCCTGACGCTTTCCGGCATTCCCTTCATGGGCCCGGTCGGCGGCGCACGCGTCGGCTACATCAACGGCGAATACGTCCTCAACCCGCATCTCGACGAAATGGACGAGTCGACCCTCGACCTCGTCGTCGCCGGCACCCAGGACGCCGTCCTGATGGTGGAATCGGAAGCCAAGGAACTGAACGAAGACGTCATGCTCGGCGCCGTCATGTTCGGCCACAAGGGCTTCCAGCCGGTCATCGACGCGATCATCAAGCTCGCTGAAGTTGCCGCCAAGGAACCCCGCGATTTCCAGCCGGAAGATCATTCCGCGCTCGAAGCCGAAATGCTGCAGCACTTCGAAGCCGAACTGCGCGACGCCTACAAGATCACCCAGAAGGCTGACCGCTACACCGCAGTCGACGCCGTCAAGGCCAAGGTGAAGGCCCACTTCTTCCCGGAAGGTGCCGAACCGAAGTACACCAATGAAGTCATCGGTGCCGTCTTCAAGCACCTGCAGGCGAAGATCGTTCGCTGGAACATCCTCGACACCAAGAGCCGCATCGACGGCCGCGACCTCGAAACGGTTCGCGCCATCGTCTCGGAAGTCGGCATCCTGCCGCGCACCCACGGTTCGGCCCTGTTCACCCGCGGCGAAACCCAGGCGATCGTTGTTGCGACCCTCGGCACCGGCGAAGACGAACAGTACGTCGACTCACTGACCGGCATGTACAAGGAACGCTTCCTTCTGCATTACAACTTCCCTCCCTACTCGGTCGGTGAAACCGGCCGCATGGGCTCCCCGGGCCGCCGCGAAATCGGCCACGGCAAGCTTGCATGGCGCGCCATCCGCCCGATGCTGCCGACCGTCGAACAGTTCCCCTACACGCTGCGCGTCGTCTCCGAGATCACCGAGTCGAACGGCTCGTCCTCGATGGCAACCGTCTGCGGCACCTCGCTCGCACTGATGGACGCCGGCGTTCCCCTGGCCAAGCCGGTTGCCGGCATTGCCATGGGTCTGATCCTGGAAGGTGAGCGCTTTGCAGTTCTCTCCGACATCCTCGGCGACGAAGACCACCTCGGCGACATGGACTTCAAGGTCGCCGGCACCACCGACGGCATCACCTCGCTGCAGATGGACATCAAGATCGCCGGTATCACCGAAGAGATCATGAAGGTGGCTCTGAGCCAGGCACAGGGCGGCCGCAAGCACATCCTGAACGAGATGGCCAATGCCATCACCGAAGGTCGCTCGCAGCTCGGCGAATTTGCACCGCGCATCGAAGTGATGAACATCCCGGTCGACAAGATCCGTGAAGTCATCGGTTCGGGCGGCAAGATCATCCGCGAGATCGTCGAAAAGACCGGCGCCAAGATCAACATCGAAGACGATGGCACGGTCAAGATCGCCTCCTCCTCCGGCAAGGAAATCGAAGCGGCCCGCAAGTGGATCCACTCGATCGTTGCCGAGCCGGAAGTCGGCATGGTGTACGAAGGCACGGTCGTGAAGACCGCCGACTTCGGCGCCTTCGTCAACTTCTTCGGCGCCCGCGACGGTCTCGTCCACATCTCGCAGCTCGCCTCCGAGCGCGTTGCGAAGACCCAGGACATCGTCAAGGAAGGCCAGAAGGTCTGGGTCAAGCTCATGGGCTTCGACGAGCGTGGCAAGGTTCGCCTGTCCATGAAGGTCGTCGACCAGGCCACCGGCCAGGAGATCAAGCGTGCAGAAGGCGAAGCAGCCGAGTAAGCTTCCCTCCTCCTCACGAAAAACGAGGCGCGGAAGCTCTCCGCGCCTTTTCTTTTATCTGACGCTCCACGATCGAGACCGCCATCATGAGCCGCGAAGCCCTGAAGACCCTGTTTCACCCCTTCGTCACTGAAGCCGTCCCCATGCCGGGCGAGGGCGAGCGTGTGCTCTTCCTCGGCGCCGAGGCGGGCCAGCCGCTGCCGGAGGGCTTCATGGCTGATCTCGTCAAGGTACAGCCCTTCCGGCCGCTCTTCCGCCACCTCGGCGACAATGCCTTCCCGCAGGCCGAGGGTGCCGATTACGATGGTGCGCTCGTGCTGTGCGGCAAGCATCGCGGCGAGAACGAGAACCGGGTCAGCGAGGCTCTGCAGCGGGTTCGCCCGGGCGGTATGATCGTGATCGCCGGCGGCAAGGAGGATGGCATCCAGCCACTCCGCACAACGCTGCTGAAGCTCGGCATGACCATCGACTACACGCCCAAGTACCACGGCGTCGCCATCTGGCTGGCACGGCCCGCCGATGCGGATGCGGCGATCGCTGCCCTGAAGAAGTCGAAGGTGGTGATCGAGGCTCGCTACGAGGCGGCACCCGGCATGTTCTCCCATGAAAAGGTGGATGGCGGTTCTGAACTTCTGGCCAGCCGGCTGCCGACCGATTTCGACGGCAACGCCGCTGATTTCGGCGCTGGCTGGGGCTATCTCTCGATCATGCTGGCCGAGAAGTCGCCGCGCGTGAACCGCATCGACCTGTTCGAAGCCGACTGGCTTGCGCTGGAATATGCCAAGAAGAACGTTGCCCGCAACTGCCCCGAGCTTGAGGCCCGCTTCTTCTGGCAGGATCTCGGCTCCGAGCCGGCTCGCGAAAAATACGACCTCGTCATCATGAACCCGCCCTTCCACGAAACGCAGGTTGCGGATCCGGAAATCGGCAAGACGCTGATCCGGGGTGCGACGGCTGCGCTGCGCAACGGTGGCCGGCTGATGCTGGTTGCCAATCGCGGCATGCCCTATGAGCCGCTGCTCGCCGAAGGCTTCCGCGAAAGCGGCGAGACCTGCCGCAATTCCCGCTTCAAGGTGCTCTGGGGCCGCAAGTAGCGGCAGCCCGGCCTTCTATCAAATTGCATGAACGTCGACAGAGAAACGGGGCCGCTTGGGCCCCGTTTTGCTGTGTGTCTTATTCAACGTCCGCCTTGCGGAGCCGCTCCAGCGTCGGCATCGAGGTGATGCTGTAGCCGGCGTCCACATAGTGGATCTCGCCCGTTACGCCGCGTGACCAGTCCGACAGAAGGTAGACGGCGGAACCGCCGATGTCTTCCACGGACGCCGTGCGGCGCAGCAGCGAGTTTTCCTGGTTCCAGGAATAGATCGCGCGGGCATCGGAGATCCCGGCGCCGGCGAGCGTGCGTACAGGCCCCGCCGAGATGGCGTTGACGCGGATATCACGCGGGCCGTAGTCGGCCGCCAGATAACGCACGGAGGCTTCCAACGCGGCCTTGGCAACACCCATGACGTTGTAGTTGGGGATGACGCGCTGCGAGCCGTTATAGGTCAGCGTCAGCATCGATCCGCCCGGGTTCATCATGCTGGCAGCCCGCTTGGCAATCTCCGTGAAGGAGAAGCACGAGATCACCATGGTGCGCGAGAAGTTCTCGCGCGTGGTGTCGGCGTAAAGCCCCTTCAGCTCGTTCTTGTCCGAAAAGCCGATCGCGTGGACGAGGAAGTCGATCGAGCCCCAGCGCTCCTGGATCGCCGCAAAGGTGGCGTCAACCGAGGCGATATCCTCCACGTCGCAGGGAACGACGAAGTCCGAGTTGACCTCGGCCGCCAGCGGCCGAACCCTCTTGCCGAGCGCTTCGCCCTGATAGGTAAAGGCAAGTTCCGCACCCTGGGCCGCCAGTGCCTTGGAAATTCCCCAGGCGATAGAATGGCTGTTGGCGACCCCCATGATCAGGCCGCGTTTCCCCTGCATCAGTCCTGTCATGGAATTATCCGTTGTGGCGCTGGAAGACGAGCGTGGCATTGGTGCCGCCGAAACCGAACGAGTTTGAAAGGACGGTATCGATCTTGGCATCGTCGATGCGCTTGCGCACGATCGGCACCCCTTCGAATTCCGGGTCGAGATTGGCAATATGCGCGCTTTCGCCGATGAAGCGCTCCTGCATCATCAGCAGGCCATAGATCGATTCCTGCGCACCGGCCGCACCGAGCGAGTGGCCCGTCAGCGACTTGGTGGACTGCACGTGCGGGATCTTGGACCCGAACACCTCGCGAATGGCGCCGATCTCCTTGCTGTCGCCGACCGGGGTCGAGGTGCCATGCGTGTTGATGTAGTCGACCTCGCCCTGCACGGTGGCAAGCGCCTGGCGCATGCAGCGGATCGCGCCTTCGCCAGAAGGTGCCACCATGTCGTAGCCGTCGGAGGTCGCGCCATAGCCGGTGAGTTCGGCGTAGATCTTGGCGCCGCGCGCCTTTGCGTGTTCCAGTTCCTCGAGAACCAGCACGCCTGCACCGCCGGCAATCACGAAGCCGTCGCGGTCCGCGTCATAGGCACGCGAGGCTTCGGTCGGGCGGTCATTGTACTTGGTGGACATGGCGCCCATTGCGTCGAATAGGTTGGACATCGTCCAGTCCAGGTCTTCGTGGCCACCGGCAAACATCACGTCCTGCTTGCCCCACTGGATCATCTCCATGGCGTTGCCGATGCAATGCGCAGACGTCGAGCAGGCCGACGAGATCGAGTAGTTGACGCCGTGGATCTTGAACCAGGTGGCAAGCGTGGCGGACGCGGTCGAAGACATTGCCTTCGGCACGGCAAACGGGCCGATGCGCTTCGGGCTGTTGTTCTTGATGGTGATATCGGCCGCTTCGATCAGCGTGCGCGTCGACGGGCCGCCGGATCCCATGATGATCCCGGTGCGCTCGTTCTCGCTGTAGTCCTTTTCCTCGAGACCCGAATCGGCCAGCGCCTGCTTCATGGCGACGTGGTTCCACGCGCCGCCCTGGGACAGGAAGCGCATGGCGCGGCGATCGACCAGTTCCGAAGGGTCGAGATTAGGTTTGCCCCAGACTTGGCACTTGAAGCCATGCTCCGCAAAATCGGGGGAGAAGGAAATGCCGGACTTTGCCTGTCGCAAGGATTCCGTCACCTCGCTGGCATTGTTTCCGATCGAAGACACGATACCGAGGCCCGTGACAACTACCCGTCTCATCTGATCAACCTTTTTTCTGTGTTCCTGCCTGCGGCGGTTGCGCCGGCTAGGCAGACTTTTCCTTCGACAGACCGACGCGAAGGTCGGTCGCCTGATAGATGGTTTCGCCATCGGCCTTCAACCAGCCGTCGGCCGTGCCGAGCACGAGACGGCCGCGCATCACGCGCTTGAAGTCGATGCCGTATTCCAGAAGCTTCGTGTCGGGGCGTACCATGCCCTTGAACTTCACTTCGCCCGTGGAGAGCGCCATTCCCCGGCCGGGCTCGCCGAGCCAGCCCAGGAAGAAGCCGGTCAGCTGCCACATGCCGTCAAGGCCAAGGCAACCCGGCATGATGGGATTGCCTTCGAAATGGCAGGGAAAGTACCAGTCGTCGGGGCGCACGTCGTATTCCGCGCGAAGATAACCCTTGTCGAAGGCGCCGCCGGTCTCGGAAATATCCGTGATGCGGTGAACCATCAGCATCGGCGGCAACGGCAGCTGCGCGTTACCCTGCCCGAACAATGTGCCATGGGCGCAGGCGATAAGGTCTTCGTAAGAGAAGCTGGACTGTGTGCTGGCCATATATTCCCGTTTCCCCCTTGAAGCTTACGGCTGGTTTTTCCAAGCTCTAGAGCAAGATCGCCAGATATTGAAGCACTAGTTGGTCCCGCACCCATTTCGGGGTTGGAGATGGGCGGCAGGAACAGCGTTTACGACGTCCGCATATAGGAAGCTGAAGGCGCAAACCAGAGGCAGGCGGCGGAAATATCGCCAAATCGCGGGCCATCGGCGGCTGCGGCCGGGGAAACTATTGAAACTGGGCCCCGCAAAAGTTATATCCCACAGTCAAGATAGTGTTTTACGCCAGCGGTGGGAGCTGAACGACATATGGCCCAGGCCATTGCGGACATCGAGACGAGACTGCGTGATTGCGGCCTTCGCCCTACCCGTCAGCGCGTTGCGCTGGGCGATCTATTGTTTGCCAAGGGCGATCGCCACCTGACGGTCGAGGAACTGCACGAGGAGGCGATCGTCGCCGGCGTGCCGGTTTCGCTGGCCACGGTCTACAATACGCTGCACCAGTTCACCGAGGCCGGCATGATCCGGGTCCTCGCCGTGGAAAGCGCGCGCACATATTTCGATACGAATGTCTCCGACCATCACCACTTCTTCGTCGAAGGACGCAACGAGGTCTTGGACATCCCGATCAACAACATCGCGATCGGCAATCTTCCCGAGGCGCCGGAAGGCATGGAAATCGCCCATGTCGACGTCATCATCCGGCTGCGTGAAAAGAAGAAGTAGGCCTTCTCGACAGGGCGCTGCGCCTAGCGCTTCCGCTTCGGTTTCTTCGCCCTGATGGCCTCCTCCTGGGGACGCCCGGCCCGCGGCTTGTAGCGCGGCATGCTCCAGCCGTAATAGAGCGCCCCGCCACGCAGCCCGAAGGCAATCACCACGCCAAGGCCCGAACTTGCGTAGAGCGGCAGGCCGATGGCATGGGCTGCGGTGAACCCGCCGGCACCCGCCAGAGCCGCGGTGATATAGATTTCCGGCCGCAGCAGAACCGACGGTTCGTTGGCCAGAAGGTCGCGCAGGATGCCGCCGAAGGCGGCGGTGAGCGCGCCGGTGACGATGGCGATGGTCGGCGATCCGGTGGCCGCCAGCCCCTTGGCAGCACCCAGCACGCTATAGGCTGCAAGCCCGACCGCATCGAGCCAGATCAGCAGCCGGTAGCGCCATTCCACCCGGTGGGCGGTCAGGTAGACAAAGGCACCGGTCGCCACGCAGATCAGGATATAGGTCGGATCGATCACCCAAAACACCGGCACTCGTCCCAGCACGATGTCGCGCAACGTGCCGCCGCCAAGCCCGGTAACGGCCGCAAAGAACAGGAAGCCGATCAGGTCGAGCTGCTTGCGCGATGCGGTGAGCGCACCGGTTGCGGCAAACAGGCCGACGCCGGCATAATCCAGGGCCATCAACAGAAACATGCTATCCTCCAGCGTCGCGCAAGTGCGCAACCGTATGTTAGCGGCCAAGAGCAGCGCCCGTCATCCACGCGGCCGTGCCATGAACAGATGAATTTGGCGAGGGTGAAAGACTTGAAGACGCTTCTGATCGTGCTTCTGCATGTGGTCGCGCTGGTGCTCGTGCCGGCCGTATCCCTGGCGCAGCAGCAACTTGTGGACGATCCGGAGGTCTATGAGAAGACCCATTTCCAGCAGAGCTGCAAGACCGCCGACTTCGGCCCGGGCTTCATCAAGCGGATCGACATCAACAATGACGGCCTCACCGATGTGGTGACCGACAACAGCGAACTGACCTGCGACGGGATGCGCGGCCCTTCCTGCAACGCGGACGGCTGCGCCCATAATTTCTACGTGCAGGTCAAGGAAGGCGGCTACATCATGATCGCCACCGCCCAGATCTACGACTATGATTTCGTTCAACGATTCGGCAACATGGTCTTCGTGCTGAAGATGCACCCGCGCTTCTGCGACCGGACGAACGCCGCGCCCTGCGAAATGACGGTCCGCGTCCGTGGCGGGCGCTTCCTGACGATCTCGAAGAAATAGGTTACTCCCCGAGACCGGTAATCCCGTCGATGCGGCCGGCCATCCGGTAGCCGATGATCGCCATCCACTCCCGGGCCGCCGTGGCGGTAATCTGGGCGTTGAGGCTCGGCTGGGTAAAATCGAACCCGAGCCGGACCGTGCCGCCGGTGCGGTAATCGACCGGCCAGGGCGTCACGGGAATGCCGGCCTTGGCAAACAGCGCCATCGAACGCGGCATGTGGAAGGCCGAGGTGATCAGCAGGCATTGCTCGAGCCCCTGGCTTTTCAGCATCTCTGCCGTGTTCTCCGTATTCTCGAAGGTCGTTCGGGAGGTGTTTTCCTTGACGAGCCGGTCCGCCGAAACGCCGAAGGCCGTGAAAAACCGCTCCGAAGCCTGCGCCTCACCCTCGTAGACCCCGCTGAAGGAACCGTCGCCGCCCGAGACCAGTATGCGTGACTGCGGAAACCGGATTGCGAGCCGCAAGGATTCGATGAAACGGTCCGCCGCCTGGTTGAACTCCATCCCGCCCCGCCGGCTGGTCACCTCGTTGTCGAAGGCGCCGCCAAGCACGATCATGCAGGAGACGGATGCCGGATCACTGGTGGGCTTCGCGTAGCGGTTTTCCAGCGACTGCAGAGCGACGGGGCCGGCCGTCGTGTAGAGCGTAGTGAAAAGCAGCAGGCTTGCAACAAGTGCCGATAGGCCACCGAGCTTTCGAAATCCGACGAAACTGAAGATGGCGGCAAGTGCGGCCGCCAGGAAGGCGAGCGAGAGAGGCTGGGCAATCAGCCAGACGAGCTTGGACAGAAGAAACATCAAATACCTTGTTGGATTTAGCCCTGAAGCGCTCTAAGGACGGCCGCGGGGCAGGGCGCGCCCGGCCGGCTTGATCGGTTGCTGGAAATGCAGCTGCAGGGGGCGGGGCAGGAAGGCCGTGACGAGAGCCACCGTCAGTGCCACGAGCGAGACGACCCAGAGCGCGAAGTCGGGCGCGTATCGGGTCAGGAAAGCGCCGCTGAGCGCACCGCCGGCCATGCCGGTCCACGGCACGCACTGGATCAGCCAGCCGGTCGGATTGCGGTCGCCCACCAGCCATCTTCCGATACCCCGGCCAAACCGCGACAGCGCCCCGGTGACATAGGTGAGACCGATCGGCAGCCCCTCGATATGCTCCACCGTGGCGTTGATCGCACCCATGGCCAGCACCACGAGGAAGAAGGCGACCCGCGGCAGATCGGCGGGCAGGGCGGCCGCAATCCCCAAAAGCAGAGAAACGCTGGCGAGCACCACGAAGGCGCGGCGGGCGGAAACCGTATGGGCAATCACGATGCCAAGCGCATTGCCGATGATGAACACCCAGAGTGCCAAGAAAAGAATGAGGGCATGGCTGTAGTTGCCGCCCGCGAAATCGAGCGCCGCACGGGTGGTATTGCCGGTCATGAAGGAGACGAAGTCACCGAAGCGGATCAGCCCCACCGCGTCCGTCATGCCGGCCACGAAGGAAATGGCAGCCACGAGAGCCAGTCCGGTGACGGTCCGCCTGGTGTGAATGATCTTGCGTCGTCTCTGCATCGTGTTCGCGCCTGTCCCTGGAGGAGGCTGTCTCAGTTGTTCGGCCTAGAATGCCGCATCCGTGCAGCAGATCGCAATTCCTGTCTTGGCTCCAGGGATCAATTGCCTGTCAGCCACCGATCGATACCCTTTGCCGCAGCCAGACCGGTCGCCATGCAGGCGGTGAGCAGATAGCCGCCCGTCGGCGCCTCCCAGTCGACCATTTCCCCGGCCACGAAGAGCCCCGGCACGGACTTGAGCATGTAGTCCTCGGTGACGCTGCCCCATTCCACGCCGCCCGCCGACGAAATTGCTTCCTCGATCGGCCGGGGGCGCAAAAGCGGGATCGGCAGCGCCTTGATGAGTGAGGCAAGGTCCTCCGGTTCCAGCCGGTTCGCGTCCGGCTGCACTTCGCGCAGAAGCGCTGCCTTCACGCCCTCGAGACCGGCGCCCTTGCGCAACCGGTTGGCAAAGCTTGCCTTGGCATCCTGGCGGGAGAAATCGCGGGCCAGCCGGGTAGCATTGCGGCCGGGCGCAAGGTCGAGCACGAGGTCTGCCTGTCCTTGCGTGATCAGCGCGTCACGCAGCACGGCGGAATGGGCGTAGACGAGGCTCCCCTCGACCCCGTGCTGCGACACCACGAACTCCCCTTGCGAATGCCCGGCGGCAGAGGTGACCGCAACGGATTTCACCGGTTCCCCGGCAAACCGCTCGCGGAATGTCTCGCTCCAGGCAACATCGAAGCCGCAATTGCCGGGCTTGAAAGGCGAAATGGCAACGCCCGTGTCGGACAGGCCCTCCGTCCAGCGCCCGTCCGATCCGAGCCGCGGCCAGCTGGCGCCGCCAAACGCCAAAAGGGCGGCATCGGGCGCAATTGAAATCTCGCCATCGGGCGTTTGCAGGCGATGGCCGTCCGGGCCAAAGCCGAGCCAGCGATGCCGGGTGTGGATCTGCACGCCCTGCGCTTCCAGCCGCTTCAGCCAGGCCCGCAGCAGCGGCGATGCCTTCATGGCCGTCGGAAACACTCGGCCGGAGCTGCCGACGAAGGTTTCCGTTCCGAGCCCGTCCGCCCAGGCCCTGACATCGTCAGGTCCGAACGCCTCGATCGCCGACTGAAGCCGACCGGAGGATACCCCGAACCGCTGCGCAAACTGTGCGAACGGCTCCGAATGGGTGATGTTGAGGCCGGATTTGCCTGCCAGCAGGAACTTGCGGCCGACCGTCGGCATCTGGTCGTAGACATCAACCGCATGTCCGGCGGCAGACAGAAACTCCGCCGCCATCAGTCCCGCCGGTCCGCCGCCCATGATTGCGATCGATGTCTGTGTCAAATGCCGTCTCCGTTGCGGCGGCCTTAGCACGTGCGGCGTGGGAAGTCAGCCGGCGCCGCCGACGACCGCAATGATGGGCTCCCGGTTGCGCCGCACCTCGAACCAGATATGGCCAAACAGGGCCGCAAGCACGATGGGCCCGCCGATCAGCGTGGCCTGGGGAGGCACTTCCGCCATGAACACCCAGACCCAGAGCGGCGTCAGCGGCACTTCGAGCGCCGTTAGCAGGCTGGCATCCGCAGCGGGGATCAGCCGGGTTCCGAAGGTGTAGAGAATAAGCCCGAATGCGTTCTGGACGATGCCGAAGGCGATGATCAGCAGGATGTCCTGCCCCGTCGCGGCAGTCGGAGTGGCAAACCAGACCATAGAGAAGGAGCAGAGATAGGCAGACAGCCCCATGGCCGGCAGCATCGGCACGCTGCGGTACTGCCGCATCACAACGGCAAGCCCCGCTACCGTCAAGGTCATGATCACAGCAAGGCCCTTGCCGAGCATCGAGCCGCCGCCGTGCACGTCCGTCAGCATCACGGCGACGCCGGCAAAGGCGACGAGGCTTGCAACCAGGGTGGAGCGGCTGGCCTTCTCGCGGATCAGCACGAAGGCAAGGCCGGCCGTGACGAAGGGGACGGTCGCATAGATCACCATCGCATCGGCAACCGAGGTGTAATAGATCGACCCCAGGCCCGAGATCATCGAGGCGGAGGAGAGAACCGTCGCCATCAGCGTGGGACCGCGGATCGAGCGGAGCACCAGCCAGCCGTTGCCGCGTTCCAGATAGAAGAAGAACAGGAAGGTCGTCGTGCCCGAAACCAACCCGCGCAGGAAGATGATCGTCGGTAGGTCGGCCGAGATGGACCGCATGAACAGGCCAGACAGCGACCAGGCCAGCGCCGACGCCGAGACATAGAGCACGCCCAGGCGATACTGACTTCTTTCGCTTGGCATGCGGGGCACCGTGGCGCTGCTGATGGCGGGAGCCGGGAGGTTAGTCCCGGCCCCGAGTCGCCACAAGAACGCCAAACGCAATTCTCTGCAGTATTTGCGCCGTCACGCCTTCCCGTGGCCACCGGCAGTCGGCGTCACCACGGTCACGGCCTCGCCGGCGCCGATCACCGTCTGGTCGCAGCCATTAAGCACCTCGATGCGCCCGTCGCGCCGCCGCACGGAAGTCGATCCCAGCGCACCGGGCGTGCCGCCCGCCATGCCATGCGGCTGGATCGTCCGGTGCGAGGAAAGGATCGCGCAGTCCATCTCCTCCAGGAAGCGGATGGTGCGCTGCGTACCGCTTCCCGCGCTGAACCGACCCTTGCCGCCGGAACCTGCGCGGATGTGGAAATCCTCCAGCAGCACCGGATAGCGCGTCTCCAGGATCTCCGGGTCGGTGAGGCGCGAGTTGGTCATGTGCACATGCACCGCGTCCGTGCCGGCAAAGCCGGTGCCGTCGTTGAACACGCCGGCCGGCGAGCCGGAGCACAGCGTCTCGTAATACTGGTAGGTCGCATTGCCGAAGGTGAGGTTGTTCATCGTTCCCTGGCTTGCCGCCATCGCCCCTAGCGCCCCGAACAACGCGTTGGTCACGTGCTGCGAGGTCTCCACATTGCCGGCCACCACGGCGGCCGGATATTGCGGCTTTAGCATCGAACCCTCGGGCACGATGATGTGGATCGGCCGAAGGCACCCGGCATTCATCGGGATGGCGCTCTCCACCATCACGCGGAACACATAAAGCACGGCGGCCCGGGTCACCGGCTCCGGCGCGTTGAAGTTGTTGCGCTGCTGCGGGCTCGTCCCGGTGAAATCGACGGTCGCTTCCCGCTTGGCCTTGTCGACGGTGATCTTCACCTTGATCACGCTGCCCTGGTCCGTCGCATAGGAGAAGGCCGAATCCTCCAGCGTCTCCAGCAGCCGGCGCACGCTTTCTTCGGCGTTGTCCTGCACATGCGCCATATAGGCCTGCACCACGTCGAGCCCGAACTGCGCGATCATCTTGCGCATTTCATGCACGCCCTTTTCGTTGGCGGCAATCTGGGCACGCAGGTCGGCGATGTTCTGCGGCACGTTCCGAGCCGGGTAGGGGTGGTCGGAGAGAAGCCGGGCAATCCCGTCCTCGTCGAACCGGCCGCGGTCGACCAGGAGCACGTTGTCGAACAGCACGCCTTCCTCGTCCACCGTGGTGGCGAGCGGCGTCATGGAGCCGGGCGCGGTGCCGCCCACGTCCGCATGGTGCCCGCGCGAGGCGACGTAGAACAGGATCTCGGCACCCGCCTCGTCAAACACCGGCGTCACGACGGTGATATCGGGCAGATGCGTGCCGCCGTTATAGGGCGCATTGAGCGCAAACACGTCGCCCGGCCGGATCCGGCCGCGGTTCGCGGCGATCACGGTTTCCACCGATCGGTCCATGGAGCCCAGATGCACCGGCATATGCGGCGCATTGGCGACCAGCGCGCCCGAGGCGTCGAAGACCGCGCAGGAAAAGTCCAGCCGCTCCTTGATGTTGACCGAGGATGCTGTGTTCTGCAGCGTCACGCCCATCTGCTCGGCAATCGACATGAAGAGGTTGTTGAAGACCTCCAGCAGAACCGGATCTGCCTGCGTGCCGATCGGCCGGGCGCGGGAAAGTGCCGCCACCCGCTTGAGGACCACGTGATCGAGTTTGGTGATCTCGAAGGCCCAGCCGGCCTCGACGACGATGGTCTGGTGCGGCTCGACGATCAGGCAGGGGCCGTGTGCCATTGCGCCGGGACGGATGTCGGCGCGCCGATAGACCGGCGCGTCCCGCCATTCACCGCCGGAGAAGAACCGGGTGTCTTCTGCAGATGTGGGTGGCGCCGCATCCACCTCATGCTCCGGTTCGGACGAATCGGCGCCGCCGCCGATCGCTTCCACTTCATAGGCTTCGAAGATGATCTCTCGGTTTTCGAAGATGAAGCCGAACTGCTTGCGATGCGCTGCCTCGAAGGCAGCGGTCATGGTGGCATCATCGCTGACGGTAACGGACAAAGTCGTATCGGTACCCTGATAGCGGAGGTGAGCCCGGTGCAGCACCTCGGTATCGCCGGCCGACACGCCCTGGGACGAGATTTCCGCAAGCACCGCCTCCGACAGCTCGTCGCGCACGGGGGCAAGCAATGCGAGCGCCTCCGCGAGCGGCTGCGACACGGTCCGCTGGCGCGTGGCGCGGATGTCGGCCAGCCCCATGCCATAGGCTGACAATATGCCCGAGAAGGGATGGATCAGCACCGTGGAGATCCCCAGCGCATCGGCAGTGAGGCAAGCGTGCTGGCCGCCGGCGCCGCCGAAGCAGGTCAGCACATAGTTGGTCACGTCGTAGCCGCGCTGGACGCTGATCTTCTTCACGGCGTTCGCCATGTTTTCGACCGCAATGGCGAGAAAGCCGTCGGCCACGTCTTCGGGCGAGCGGCCGTCGCCGACGGTCTTCGCCATCTCCTCGAAGGCCACGCGCACGGCTGCCGCATCGAGCGGCTGGTCGCGGTTGGGGCCGAAGATCTTTGGAAACAGTTCGGGCGAAAGCTTGCCAAGCATGACGTTGGCGTCCGTGACGGTGAGCGGGCCGCCCCGGCGATAGGCTTTCGGTCCGGGATTGGCACCGGCCGAATCAGGCCCGACGCGGAAGCGGCCGTTCTCGAAGTGCAGGATGGAGCCGCCGCCGGCAGCCACCGTATGGATCGACATCATCGGTGCGCGCATCCGCACGCCGGCGACTTCGGTCTCAAACGAGCGCTCCAGTTCGCCGTCGTAGTGCGAAACGTCCGTGGATGTGCCGCCCATGTCGAAACCGACCATGCGGTCGAACCCGGCCAGCCGCGATGTTTCGACCGCACCGACCACGCCGCCGGCGGGTCCGGAGAGAATAGCATCCTTGCCCTGAAACAGCCGGGCAGCGGTAAGCCCACCGGAAGACTGCATGAACATCAGCTGCGGTCCGTCTTCCCGCTCAGAGCCGAGCTCCTCGCCCACCTGTTCCACATAGCGGCGCAGGATCGGCGACAGATAGGCATCCACAACGGTCGTGTCGCCGCGACCAACGAGCTTGATCAGCGGCGAGACCTCATGGCTGACCGAGATCTGGGTAAAGCCGATCTCGCGCGCGATCTCCGCGACCAGCTGCTCATGAGCCGGGTAACGATAGGCGTGCATGAAGACAATGGCGATGGCGCGCAAGCCCGCATCGAACTGCGCCTGCAGGTCGGCGCGAACGGTGTCTGCTACAGGCGCGGCCTCGATGGTGCCGTCGGCCCGGACCCGCTCGTCCACCTCGACCACGGCCGAATAGAGGAGTTCCGGCTTGATGATCTTCTTTGCAAAGATGTCCGCCCGCGCCTGATAGCCGATCTCGAGCGCATCCCGGAACCCGCGGGTCGTCACCAGCAGCGTCCGCTCGCCCTTGCGTTCCAAGAGCGCATTGGTGGCGACCGTGGTGCCCATCTTCACCGCGCCGATCAGCCCTGCCGGAATAGCCTGCCCGGATGAAAGACCCAGCAGTTCGCGGATCCCCTGGACAGCCGCATCACGATAGGCCTCCGGGTTCTCCGACAGCACCTTGTGCGCCGAAAGCTTTCCGTCCGGCGCGCGGCCGACGATGTCGGTAAACGTGCCGCCCCTGTCGACCCAAAAATCCCACTTGCCTTCCGTCATATCCGTCCACCCTTACTCAGCATGACGCTAACGAAAACATTTCGTCGATAAAACGTCAATGTTTGATTGACAGGAAATTGCCTATTGCTGCATCATGCCTATTCAACGGGCAAAAGGCCGCAAGAGCCTGACCCGGCCACTGGCAACCGAGGGGAGCCATCGATGTTTTGTTTCCGCATGATTTCGCGGAGGACCGGCCATGTCGACCGCTGATCCTCGTCACAGCATCTTCCCGGAACCCCTGCGCCGCGCACTCGACGGGCTGTACCTCGTGTCCGGTTGGCTGGCCGGTCTCTTCCTCATCGCCATCTTCGTCATCATGCTTGCCCTGTCCGCCGGCCGCCCGCTCGGCATCGACGTCCCGGCCGGCGACGATTTCGCGTCCTGGGCCATGGCCGCCTCGGCCTTTCTGGGCTTGGCCCATACCTTCCGCTCCGGCGAAATGATCCGCGTCGGCCTGCTGGTCGAGCGGTTCACCGGGCGCACGCGTCAGGTTTTCGAAATCGTGTCGCTTCTGATCGGATCCATCGCCGCCATCTATTTCGCCTGGTACGCCTTCGACATGAACCGCACCTCGTGGCAGTTCAACGATCTCGCGCAGGGCGTTATCGCCATGCCGCTGTGGATCCCGCAGATCGGCTTTTCCGGCGGCCTGATCATCCTGGCGATCGCCATGACGGACGAACTAGTCCACGTGATTTTCGGCGGCTTGCCGCGCTACGAAAAGCCGCCGCCGCAAACGGCCGAGGAAGTCATCGAACGCGCAATCCAGAGCGGAGCTTGACGCATGGGAACGATCGAACTCGTCGAAGTCGCCGGCATTGTCCTCCTTGCCCTTCTCGCTCTTCTGACAGCCGGCGTCTGGATTGGCATCTCGCTGCTGATCTGCGGCTTCATCGCCATGCTCTTCGTGCCGGGCATCCCTATGGGGGCAGTCCTTGCCACCAATTCCTGGAGCAATGGCGCGTCCTGGTCTCTTGCAGCCCTGCCGCTGTTCGTCTGGATGGGCGAAATCCTGTTCAGGACAAAACTGTCGGAAGAGATGTTCCGGGGACTTGCGCCCTGGCTCGGCTGGCTGCCGGGGCGGCTGATGCATGTCAACGTGCTCGGCTGTGGCCTGTTCGGCTCGATTTCCGGCTCATCGGCGGCCACCACCGCGATGATTGCCAAGATTGCTTTGCCTGAGCTGAAAAAGCGCGGCTATGATGAAATGGTCAGCCTTGGCTCGCTGGCCGGCGCCGGCACGCTCGGCATCCTCATTCCGCCGTCGATCACCATGGTCGTCTATGCGGTGGCGGCAAACGTCTCGATCATTCAGATCTTTCTTGCCGGCTTCCTGCCGAGCCTGATCGTGATGGTGCTGTATTGCGGCTACATCATTATCTGGGCGCTCCTCAATCCCGACAAGCAGCCGCCGGCACCGCCGAAGATGAGCTTCAAGGAAAAGCTGCGGGAATCGGCCAACCTCATCCCGGTCAGCCTGTTGATCATCTTCGTCTTTGCAACGCTCCTCCTCGGCTGGGCGACGGCCACGGAGTGCGCTGCCTGGGGCGTGCTTGGCTCGCTCGGCATCGCGGCCTGGTCGCGAACCCTGACTGCCAAAGCCTTCTGGGACAGCGTCATGGGCGCCACGCGGCTGACCTGCATGATCATGCTGATCCTGACCGGCGCCGGCTTCATGTCGATCGCCATGGGCTATACCGGCATTCCGAATGCGCTGGCGGCTTGGGTCGATAGCTTCCACCTCAGCCCCTATGCGCTGATCGCCGTGCTGACGATCATGTACATCCTGCTGGGTGCGGCGCTCGACGGCCTGTCGATGATCGTGCTGACCACGGTCGTCGTTCTGCCGATGATCCAGCAGGCAGGCTTCGACCTCGTCTGGTTCGGCATCTTCCTGGTTCTGATCGTCGAAATGGCCGAGGTCTCGCCGCCGGTCGGCTTCAACCTCTTCGTACTCCAGACGATGAGCGGCCGCGACAGCCTGACCGTTGCCAAGGCTTCGCTGCCCTTCTTCTTCCTGCTTGTGGCGACCGTCGCCATCATCACGGTCTTCCCGGACATCGTGATGATCCTGCCGCGAATGGCGTTCCCGGGTCAATGATGAGAGGGACTTGAGAAATGAACGTGACTGGAAAATTCGCCCGCCTTGGAATGGCTGCAGCAGTGCTTCTCGCCACCACGGCCCCATCCTTCGCCGCCAGCCAATGGGTCCTGCCATCCGCCTATCCGGCGGCCAACTACCACGTCGAAAACCTCAATCAGTTCGCCAAGGATATCGACACGGCGACCAAGGGTGAGTTGAAGATCACCGTTCATCCGAATGCCTCGCTGTTCAAGGCGCCGGATATCAAGCGCGCCGTACAGACCGGCCAGGCGCAGGCTGGCGAAGTGTTGTTGTCGCTGCACGAGAACGAAAATCCGGTCTACGGCATCGATGTCGTGCCCTTCCTGGCCAGTAGCTTCGAGCAGTCGAAGAAGCTCTGGACGGCTTCAAAGCCCGCCATCGAGCAGGCGCTCGACAAGCAGGGCCTCAAGCTTCTCTACACCACGCCCTGGCCGCCGCAGGGCATCTTCACCAAGAAGGACGTCAACAGTGTTGCCGACCTGAAGGGCCTGAAGTGGCGCGCCTATAACGTCGGCACCTCGCGGATCGCCGATCTCGTCGGCGCCCAGCCGGTTACCGTGCAGGCGGCCGAACTTCCGCAGGCGCTGGCGACCGGCGTCGTCGATGGCCTGATGACCTCGAGCGCAACCGGCGTGGATAGCAAGATCTGGGAATCGCTCACGCACTACTACGACACCCAGGCCTGGATCCCGAAGAACGTCATCTTCGTCAACAAGGCCGCCTTCGCCGCACTCGATCCCGCCATCCAGAAGGCCGTGACTGATGCAGCCGCCGCCGCCGAGACCCGCGGATGGACCCTGGCTGCCGAAAAGACAGCCTCCTACATGGAGACGCTGAAGAAGAACGGCATGCAGGTTCAGGAGCCCAGCGCAGAGCTCAAGACCGGCCTTTCGGAGGTCGGCGCCAAGCTGACCGAGGACTGGTCGAAGAAGGCCGGGGCGGAAGGCCAGGCCATTCTGGACGCCTACCGGAAGATGTGATCTGAGGAGCGTCGCGGCACACCCTGCCGCGACGCGTGAACTGCGGGAGGAAAACGTCATGTCATGGGTAAATGACTTCGGCCCGATCGTATCGTCCGAACATCTGGCAAGCGGCGCTCTGCCGGCACTGTCGGAGATCGAGTTCGGCATGATCATGCTGAACAATGCCTTCAGCCGCTGGATGGTGCGTTGCATGGCAGCCGTTGGCGTGCCGGACCTGTCGCCGGTCGATATCATGGTCCTCCACAACATCAACAGCCGCGACAAGGCCAAGACGCTCGCCGACATCGCACTCGTCCTCAACATCGAGGACACCCATGTGGTCACCTACGCCCTGAAGAAGCTGGAGCGGCTGAAGCTGATCAAGTCCGGCCGCCGCGGCAAGGAAAAGCTGGTCATGGTGACCGAGGCCGGTGCCGATGCCTGCAGGCGTTACCAGGCGGTGCGCGAGGCGCTTCTGGTCAAGTCCGTGCTGTCGACCGAGGTCACGGCCGAGACCCTGTCTGCCATGGCGGCCCGCCTGAGGGCGCTGTCGGGCCACTACGACCAGGCGGCGCGGGCGGCAGCCTCCCTCTGACGGTAACCTGAAAATAGCGCTTCCTCTAAAACCGTCGGAGTGGCATTTTCCACCCGGGGACAAGGGGATAACATGCCGAATCTGCAAGCGATCGTGGACGAAATCTATGCGCGGCTTCGCCCGAGGCTGGGCGAGGGTAAGGTTGCGGACTACATTCCGCAGCTGGCGCATGTGGATCCGAAAACCTTCGGCATGGCCGTGGTCACGGTCGATGGCGCAGTCCACACGGCCGGCGATTTCGACGTGCCCTTCTCGATCCAGAGCATCTCCAAGGTCTTCACCCTGACGCTGGCGCTCGGCAAGCATGGCGAAACCACCTGGAACCGGGTCGGCCGCGAACCATCGGGCACCGCGTTCAACTCCATCGTCCAGCTGGAGCAGGAGGAGGGAAAGCCACGCAATCCCTTCATCAATGCAGGCGCGATCGCCGTCAGCGACCTCGTTCTTGCCGGCCATACCCCGCGCGAGGCGATCGGCGAGATCGTCCGCTTCGTCCGCTATCTGGCCGACGACGAAAGCATTGCCATCGATCCGGCCGTTGCGAAGTCTGAAGAAGCGACCGGCTACCGCAATTTCGCGCTCGCCAATTTCATGCGCTCCTTCGGCAAGCTCGATCATCCGGTGGAGCATGTGCTGGGCGTCTATTTTCACCACTGCGCGCTTGCCATGACCTGCACGCAGCTCGCACGCTCGGGTCTTTTCCTGGCCGCAGGCGGTCGCATCCCGGGAACCGGGCACACGGTCGTGTCGCGCCAGCGCGCGCGCCGCATCAACGCGCTGATGCTGACTTGCGGCCATTACGATGGTTCGGGCGACTTCGCCTACCATGTGGGCCTGCCGGGCAAGAGCGGCGTCGGCGGCGGCATTCTGGCCGTGGCGCCGGGACGCGCCTCCGTCGCGGTCTGGTCGCCGGGGCTGAACCACAACGGCAACTCCCTGATCGGGTCGCTGGCGCTCGAAATGCTCGCCAACCGCACCGGCTGGTCGGTGTTCGAATAGCAGGACCGGCTGCCAGGCATAAAAAAAGCCCGGACGAACCGGGCTTTTTTCGCGTGTCTTGACGTCCGACCTCAGTCTTCGCTGGCCGCCATCTGTGTCAGCACGTCGCCGCGGCCGCGGCTGCGCAGGATGAGCGGCACGATCAGCGCAAGTGCTGCAAGGATCAGCAGAACCGCTGCGATCGGCGACTGGAACAGCGTCATCACGTCGCCCTGGCTGATCGACAGCGCACGGCGCAGCTGCTGTTCTGCAAGCGGTCCGAGGATCAGGCCGACGATCACAGGCGCAATCGGATAGCCGAACACACGCATGCCGTAGGCGACGAGACCAAACAGCAAGAGCATGCCGAGCTCGAACACCGATGGGTTGGCGCCGATCGTGCCGAGCGTCGCAAACAGCAGGATGCCGGCGTAGAGCCATGGCTTGGGGATCGTCAGCAGCCGCACCCAGAGGCCGACCAGAGGCAGGTTGAGGACCAGCAGCATGAGGTTGGCAATCAGCAGCGAGGCAATCAGGCCCCAGACGAGCTGCGGGTTGGTCGCAAACAGCAGCGGACCCGGCTGCAGGCCGTATTGCTGGAAGCCGGCGAGCATGATCGCCGCGGTCGCCGAGGTGGGCAGGCCGAGCGTCAGCAGCGGCACCAGCGTTCCGGCGGCAGACGCATTGTTGGCCGCTTCCGGACCGGCGACGCCCTCGATGGCGCCATGGCCGAACTCTTCCGGATGCTTGCTGAGCTTGCGTTCCGCCGCATAGGACAGGAAGGTGCCGATCTCGGCGCCGCCTGCCGGCATCGCGCCGATCGGGAAACCGATGACGGTGCCGCGAAGCCAGGCTTTCCAGGAGCGCTTCCAGTCCTGCGCCGTCATCCAGACCGAGCCCTTGATCGCCTCGATCTTGTCGGGAGCGGAAGCTCCCTGGGCCGCGATGTAGAGCGTCTCGCCGATCGCGAACATGGCAACCGCCATGGTCGTCACCTCGATGCCATCGAGCAGGTCAGGCACGCCGAACGACAGGCGGTTCTGCCCCGTCAGCTGGTCGATGCCGACGAGCGACAGCGCCAGGCCGATAAACAGCGAGGTGAGGCCGCGCAGCGTCGAATCGCCGAAGGCCGAGGAGACGGTGATAAAGGCAAGCACCATCAGCGCGAAATACTCGCGCGGCCCGAACACCAGCGCCAGCTTGACGATGTAAGGAGCGATGAAGGCGAGCGCCAGCGTCGCGATCAGGCCAGCGACGAACGAACCGATGGCAGCCGTCGCAAGCGCCGGTCCGCCGCGGCCCGCGCGGGCCATCTTGTTGCCCTCGAGCGCGGTCACGATGGACGCGCTTTCACCGGGCGTGTTGAGAAGGATCGAGGTGGTCGAGCCGCCATACATGCCGCCATAGTAGATGCCGGCAAACATGATCAGCGAACCGGTCGCGTCCAGCTGGTAGGTGACCGGCAAAAGCAGGGCCACCGTGGTTGCCGGGCCGATGCCGGGAAGCACGCCCACCATGGTGCCGAGCGTGACGCCGACCAGCGCGTAGAAGAGGTTCATCGGCAGCATGGCTGCAGCCAGACCCTGGAGAAGAAAGTCGAAAGTGCTCATAATCTTACTCTCTGGGTCCCGTCACTGAAGAAGGTTTTCGAGCGGCCCGGCCGGAAGCGACAGCGACAGGACGACCGAGAACAGCCACCAGATGGCAAGACAGATGACGATCGCAATCGGAATGGTGATCCACAGCCGGCGTGCGCCGAAACCGGCAGCCGTCAGCCCGAACAGGACGCCGGTCGCGATGGAAAACCCGAGCGGCCGGATCAGCAGCATCTGCGCTGCAAGACCGGCGACGATCCACACGACGGGTTTGATTTCCTGCTTTTCACGCACGGGAAAGTCGCCGCGGAAGGCGGCAAACACGGTCCAGATGCCAAGCCCGATCAGCCCGAAGGCAATCCACTTCGGCACCGTCGCAGGGCCGACCTGCGAATATCCGCCCACATCGCTCAGGCGCGCGACGTCAAAGAGAATGACGCCGGCGATCGCCAGAAGAATGGCGGCAATAACAAGCGCCGCCCAATCGGGGCGGCGCTGTACGCTTGTGGATTTCGATGGGTCGAGGCTCATTTGACGAGACCGATGTCCTTGAGAATGGTTTCAGTGGCCGAGATATCCTTGGCGAGCTGGTCGTCGAAAGCCTGACCGGTCAGGTAGGTATCCTGCCAGCCCTTGGTCTTCAGCGTGTCCTGCCAGCCCTTGGACTGGTTCAGCTTGTCGAGGTCGGCAACGATCGCTGCCTTCTGTTCAGGCGTGATGCCGGGAGCCGCAGCCACCATGCGCCAGTTCTGGATCACGACGTCGAGGCCGCTTTCCTTGAGCGTCGGTGCGTCGATGCCTTCGATGCGCTTCTCGGAGGAGACCGCCAGCAGGCGCAGTGTGCCGGACTTGATCTGCGATTCCATCTCGCCGTAGCTGGCAATGCCGGCCGTGACCTGGCCGCCGAGGATAGCCGCCAGCGATTCGCCGCCACCGGAAAACGCGATGTAGTTGATCTTGGTTGGGTCCACACCGGCCGCCTTGGCCATCAGGCCGACGGTGATGTGGTCGGTGCCGCCGGCCGAACCGCCGCCCCAGGACACGGCGCCCAGGTTTTCCTTGAGCTTGGCGACGAGGTCGCCGATCGTCTTGATGTCCGACGAAGCCGGCACGACGATCGATTCATATTCGCCGGTCAGGCGGGCGACCGGGGTCACGTCCTTGAGCGTGACTGGCGACTTGTTGGTGAGGATCGCGCCGACCATCACGTAGCCGCCGACCATCAGTGCATTCGGGTTGCCCTTCTGCTGGCTGGCGAACTGCGCGATGCCGATCGTGCCGCCGGCGCCGGGGACGTTCATCACCTGGACGCGCTTGGAGATCTTTTCCTGCTGCAGAACGGTCTGCAGCGAGCGGGCGGTCTGGTCCCAGCCACCGCCGGGAGCGGCCGGTGCCATGATCGAATAATCGGCGGCGTAGGCCGGAAGGGCCATGGCACCTGCCAGAATCGTTGCAAGCATGAGATGTTTCAAGGGTATATCCTCCGTTGGCGTCTCTTCGGACGCAGCTGTCATGGGAACGAAGGGGGACCTGCAGCGGTGAACACTGTGAGAGCCTCCCTATCGTCACTCGGGTTCCGCCTCCACGGAACCGAATGCCCTAAGCCAGCATAACAACCTGACATTTAGCTGACATTGTATGCTGCGAGGCCATTCTGACAGCAGTGAAACGACCTGCGCAACCGAATTTGTGCCTATTGAAGACGCAGAACGTCGTTCCAGCGTGCAATCAGCCGCGCCCGCTTCACCTGGTCGAGGTAAACCATCAGGCCAAGGCTGACCGGCACCGGCTTCAATTGCCCGCCCAGCATCTCGCGCATGGTGGTGGCTGTGTTGTTGCCGGCAACCTCCGGGCTGACGGCCGGGATCTGCAGCTCGCGCGCCATGATCGTCTGTCCCTCCTTCGACATGAAGAACTGCAGGTAGCGCTTGCCGAGCTCCGGTGCCGCTGCCGCCTGCGGCACGAGCCCGATGCGCGACATAACCACCGTATAGTCCTTGGGCAGCAGGATCCCCACGTCCGGGTGGCGAGCGGCCCAGTCCGCTGCATAGGAGCCGAGGATGTTGTACCCCAGCATGAAACGGCCGTCCGCCACCCGCTCCAGGATCGCCTGGCTTGTGGAATAAAGCTTCACGCCCGCCGCCCCCATCGCCCGGATCACGGACCAGATGTCGCCGAACTGCTCCTGGTCGCGCGCCATGAACAGGAAGCCGACGCCGGACCTCTCGATGTCATAGGTGCCGATCCGCCCGTAGACCGCATCTCCGTTTCCCTGCAGAAACTCCACCAGTTCCGCTCGTGTGGACGGTGGCGGAGACGCCTGGAAGCTCGGCTTGTGGTAGACGAACACGGCCGGCTCGAATGTCAGCGCATAGGCGGTGTTGCGCCAGTTCGCCCAGGCAGGCCACAGCCCGCTCATCTGCAGGTCGCTGCGTTGGGCATAGCCGTCGTTGGCAAGCTTCACCTGCAGGTCCATGGCGGAGGAAAAGGCGAAATCGGCCGTCCGTTGTCCGGCATCGGTTTCGCGAACGATCCGGTCGAAGATCTCGCCCGTCAGCATTTCCTCGTAGTGTACGGCGACGTCGGGATTGGCCTGCTGGAAGCCGGTGATCATCGGCCGGGCGAGCGGCTCGTCCAGCGACGAATAGACGGTCAGTGCCGCGGCATCGGTCTTGCCCGACAAGGCGGGAAAGAACATCGCCGCAGCAACTGCCGGGGTCTGCGGCAGCACGAAGAGAAGCAGGAGGACAAGCGGGAGGCACCGTTTCATGGGCGCGACAATGCCGCAGCAGGCGCCGTGTCACAAGGCTGCCGTATCGGATCTTGTAAACACGCGGGGTATCCTTACCTCATGGGCGCTTCCCGCTGGCGCTCCTTTGCCTGCCTCCGACACACAAGGTCCTTGCCCATGTCGCTTTCGCTCTACGATATCAGCGTTCCCGCCTTCATCCGCGGTTTCGGCAACCTGTCTGCGATCCTGAAGAAGGCCGAAGCCTTCGCCGATGAAAAGGGCATCGCGCACACCGAACTCCTGCAGGCTCGCCTCTACGAGGACATGCTGCCGCTCACCGGCCAGATCCAGCGGGTCAGCGACACTGCCAAATTCGTGCCGGTCCGGATCGGCGGCGTGGAGACCGTGGGCATGGCCGACGAGGAGGCAAGCTTTGCCGATCTTCATTCCCGCATCGACCGGACGGTGGATTTCCTCAAGGCTGTCGACCCTGCCAGCATGGAAGACAAGGAACACGTCGAGGTGGTGATCAAGACCCGCGCCGGCTCCACC
This sequence comes from Hyphomicrobiales bacterium, assembly GCA_900472675.1. Lineage (GTDB taxonomy): Bacteria > Pseudomonadota > Alphaproteobacteria > Rhizobiales > Rhizobiaceae > Neorhizobium. Next base: position 354,555 of record UCJA01000015.1, on the reverse strand, counting down.
ACCTTTAACGGCCGCAACTATCTGCTGAACTTCGCCCTGCCCAACTTCTACTTCCACCTGACCACCGCCTACGCCATCCTGCGCCACAAGGGCGTTCCGATCGGCAAGCTGGATTTCCTCGGCAAGGCCGATCAGTAGCACCGGCTCCCGTGACTTCCACCCGTCGCGCCTGTAGACTGGCGCGAACGGGACGGGGGACAGCCACGGGTGCGCATTCTTCTGGTGGAGGACAATCAGACGCTGGCTGATGGGCTGGCCTCCATCTTGCGCGGCAGCGGCTATGCGGTGGACCGCGTGGCCGACGGCGCCTCCGCCGAGGCAGTTGCTGCCGCCGAAATCTACGATCTTGTCATCCTCGATCTCAACCTGCCGGAAATGGACGGGCTGGACGTGCTGCGCTCCATGCGGGCGCGGCAGAACCGGGCGGCCGTGATGATCCTGACGGCGCGGGGCACCCCGGAAGAGCGGGTGAAGGGGCTCGACCTCGGCGCCGACGATTACATGATCAAGCCCTTCGATGTCTCCGAGTTCGAGGCGCGTATCCGCGTGCTGCTGAGGCGCCACTCCGGCCTGCGCAGTTCGCTCGTCACCTATGGCGCCGTCACCTTCGATCTCACCTCGCGCACCTTCCGGAGCGACGACGATCTGCCGATCGACATTCCGGCCCGTGAGGTGGCGCTGCTGGAGCTCCTGTTCCTGCGGGCAGGCAAGGTCGTTTCCAAGGAGGCGATCATGCGTTCGCTGACCGGCTTCGACGAGGACCTCTCGGCCAATGCCATCGAGCAGTATGTCAGCCGGCTGCGCCGACGTCTGGCGCCCCACGGCCTGACGGTGAAGACCGCCCGCGGCATAGGCTATTACCTGGAACGGCTGGCGACGCCTCCATGACGCCGACCGCTGCCTATTCCCTGCGCCGGCGCCTGCTGGCCTGGCTTCTGATTTCCACCGCGGTGATCGGGGTCGTCGCCATGGCCGACACCTGGAACGAAGCAGTCGATACGGCAAACGAAGTATCGGACCGGGTGCTGGCCGGATCCGCACTGGCGATCGCCGAACGCGTCATCGTCTCGGAGGACGGCTCGCTCGAGGTCGATATCCCCTATGTGGCGCTGGAAATGCTGACCTCGGCAGCCCAGGACCGGGTCTTCTACCGGGTCGACGGACCGCCCGGAAACTTCATCACCGGCTACCAGAACCTTCCGTCGCTTGCCCGTCGCGAGGGTCAGGCCGCCGCCTTCGGCAATGCCATCTTCCGCGGCGAACCCATCCGCGTCGCAGCGCTCGCCCGGTCCGCCTCGACCGGCATCCGCTCGGTCCCTTTCCTGGTCACCGTGGCCGAAACCACCATGGCCCGCCAGCAGCTGACGCGCACCATCCTGTTGCGCTCGGCGCTGCGCCTCCTGTTCATGATGGCGGGCGCTGCGGTGATCGTCTGGGTGGCCGTCACCCTGTCGCTGCGGCCGCTCTACCGCTTCAGCGAGGCGATTGCCGAGCGCAGCCCGGACGATCTTCACCCGATCGACCAACAGGTGCCGAGCGAGGTGCAGGGGCTGGTGGAGACCGTGAACTCCTTCATGGTGCGGCTGGAGGGCGCGCTCGATGCCCTGCGTCACTTTACCGGCAATGCCAGCCACCAGCTGCGCACGCCGCTCGCCATCATCCGCACCCAGCTGGCGCTCGCCAATCGGGCCGGCACGCTGGAGGAGGCGCGCCAGGCCGCCCGCAAGGCTGATGAGGCGGTGGCGGATGCCGAGCGGCTTCTGGCGCAGCTGCTGCTGATGGCAAGGATCGATGCCGCCACCCGCGCAGCATCCATGCAGCAGGTCGATCTTGTCAGCCTCGCCCGCTCCGCCACCGCCGATCATGTGCCGCAGGCGGCCGACGCGGGCATCGACCTCGGCTTTGAGGGAGAGGGTGAAGTACAGGTCATGGCCGAGCCGCTTCTGCTCGGCGAGCTCCTGAAGAACCTGATTGCTAATGCCCTCCTTTATGCCGGCAGCGGTGCCGAGGTGACGGTGCGCATTCTACGCCCGGGAGATGCCGCTGTGCTGGAGGTGGAAGACGACGGCCCGGGGATCCCCGCGGAAAAACGCGCCGCCGTGCTTGCTCGCTTCGAACGCGGTGGCCGCGCCGATGCCTCCGGAACCGGTCTGGGACTTCCGATCGTGGAAGAGATCGCCCGCCTTCACGGCGCAAGACTTGCCCTTCTGGAAGGAAACGCCGGCCGGGGGCTCAAGGTGCAGGTCGCCTTTGCCCCGGCCGACAATGGTCCCGTGCCTCAGCTGGCGCGGTAGACGCAAGTGCCGCCGATCCAGGTGCTCTGCACGTCAAGCTTATCCGTCAGCACCACGAAGTCCGCGTCGAGGCCGGGCCGGATCGCTCCCTTTCGGTCGGAAAGCTTCGCCGCCTCGGCGGGATAGGCAGATGCCATCCGCAGCGCCTCTTCGAGTGGCAGCCCAAGCGTGTCATGCACGAAGCGAACCGAGGAAATCATGTCGATGTCCGCACCGGCCAGCGTCCCGTCGGCAAGCGTCAGCCGCCCGTCGCGGCGCAGGATCTCGCGCCCGTTGAGGGTAAAGCTGGTGAGATCCGTGCCGATGGTCGACATGGCGTCGGTGACCAGGAAGATCCGCCCGGGACCGGTTTTGGCACGCAGCGCGACCCCCATGGCAACGGGGTGGACATGGATGCCGTCTGCGATCAAGCCCGCATGAAGCGCGCCGATGTCGAGTGCCGCCCCGACGATGCCGGGTTCGCGATGGGCAAGCGGGCTCATTGCGTTGAAGAGATGGGTCACCGTTCGCGCGCCGGCAGCGGCATAGATCTCTGCCGTGGCATAGCTGCTGTCGGTATGGCCGATGCTGACGATGAAGCCGGCCTCCGCCAGCCGCGTCACCTGCTCCGGCGTCACGCTTTCCGGCGCAACTGTCGTCATCAGCGCCTGGAAAACGCCGCGGCAGGACAGAATGCGTTCGAGGTCCTCCTCCAGCATCGGACGGATCAGCGCCGGATCATGGGCCCCCTTGCGCGCCAGCGACAGATGCGGCCCTTCCAGGTGCAGGCCCAGGAAACCGGCCACGCGCTCACGCATGGCCTGCTTGCCCGCTTCGATGGCGGCGGCGGTAATCGCCGGCGTATCGGTAATCAGGGTCGGCAAAAGCCCGGTCGTGCCTAACCTCGCATGCGCCGAGCAGATCTGCGCAATGCCGGCAACCGTCGTCGCCTCGTTCAGCAGAACCCCGCCGCCGCCGTTCACCTGGAGATCGATGAAGCCCGGCACGATCATCTGGCCGGACACGTCGATGATCTCGACACCCTCGGCAAGATCGGTCTGTGCAACCAGCGCCTCGATGCGGCCGTCGGCCACAAGTAGCGCCTTGTCGTCGTGCCAGGAGGTGCCGTCGAAGATCCGGGCGCCGGTGAGGGCCTTGGACATGCTCATAGGGTCTCCGTCACCTTCTTGAGCGCCACGGGTGAATCCGGGTTAAGGCCCTTGGCGCGCGACCAGGCTTCCACGAAGCCGTAGAACGGCAGGATCAGCGCCAGCGCGTCGGTGAGTGGGTGGCCGGTTGCGACAAACGGAAGACGGCGGGCCGTCGAAAGCCGGTCGGAGGTGGCAAACACCAGCGCGCCCTTGGTGGCCAGTGCATCGGCAATCTCGACAGCCGATCCTTCGGCAGCGTCACGTGCCGCAAAGGTCACGACCGGAAAATGCCTTTCCACAAGCGCCACCGGACCATGCAGGACTTCCGCCGCCGAATAGGCTTCGGCATGCATGTTGGAGGTTTCCTTGAACTTCAGCGCCGCTTCGCTGGCAATCGCCAGTGCCGGGCCGCGACCCAGCATGTAAAGCGATTCCGCCTCGCCCAGTTCCTGCGCAAGCTCGTTCCACTCGAGCTTCACCGCCTGTTCGAAGTGACCGGGGAGCCGCTGCAGCGCCGCGCGCAGCTCCGCATCATCAACCCATTCGGCGAGCAGTGCGAGCCCGGCAACGATCGAGTTGACGAAGGATTTGGTGGCCGCAACCGCAAGCTCCGGTCCCGCCTGGATATTGATGGCATGCGAGCAGGCGCTGGCGATCGGCGAGGGGAGGGTATTGGTCAGCGCGATCGCAACCGCACCGCTGGCAGTCGCCGCCTGCGCCATGGCGACGATATCCGGGCTCTTGCCGGACTGGGAGATGGCGATCGCCGCTCCTCCGCCGAGCTGCAGCTTGGCGCCGTAGATGGAAGCAAGCGAGGGCCCGAGCGAAGCAACCGGGCGACCGGCGGTAAGCTCGATTGCGTATTTGATGAAGGTTGCGGCATGGTCGGACGATCCTCGCGCGATGGTGACCAGAAATGCCGGATCCTTTTCGCGCAGGGCGCGGCCGGCCGATGCCAGCTCGGTCGAGGAGCGCTCCAGCAGCCGGGCCACCGCCTCGGGGATTTCGTTGATTTCCTGCCGCATATGCGTCTGCATGGTCATGTCCTTGGAACTGTTAGTTTTCGCCAAGCGAAAGCTCGGCCACGAAATCATAGGCGTCGCCGCGATAGAGCGACCGGGTCAGCTCCACCACGCGACCGGACGCCAGATAGGAGACCCGCTCGATGGAAAGCCCCGCCGATTCCACCGGCACGCAGAGAAGTCCCGCATCGGTCTTCTTCATGTTGCAGGCGGAAATCCGCTGGATGGCGCGCACCGGGCGGGCATCCTTCTTTTCAAGCTCGACATAGAGCGATGTGGTGACCGCCGACGGGTCGGGGAGGAACTCGGCGGAAATGCTGGCCCGTTCGATGGCAAGCGGCATGTCGTTGGCGATGCGCAGGCGACCGATCCGCGCCACGCTGGTGCCGGGCGCGAGCCCCAGCATCATCATCTCTTCGGGCGAGGGGTGAAAAAGCCCGCGCTCCAGCCATTCGGAGCGCGTCACCAGCCCGCGCCGCGCCATGTCTTCGGTAAACGAGGTCAGCCGGGTCAGCGGCTGCTCCACCCGCGACATCGGCTTTACCACGAAGGTACCCGAGCCATGCCGGCGCGTCAGCAGACCGTCTCGCACCAGGTCGTCGACCGCCTTGCGTACCGTCACCCGGCTCACATGCGCATAATCCGCAAGGTCGCGCTCCGCAGGCAATGCGTCGCCGTGATCAAGCTTGCCCGACCGGATCGCCTCTTCAAGGCTCTGGCGCAGCTTCCTGTAAAGCGGACCGGTGCCCGCACCTTGAAGCCCGTCGAGCGGCAGGATGTCGGAAAGCGTCTGGCTCATGCCCGGGCCTCCGCCCGAGCCGCGTCGGGAACGCCATAGGTTTTCACCGCAAGCGCAACCGCACCTGTCAGGGCGTCGGCGAGCGGCTGCGATAGGCGCAGGCGATGGCGCTCGGCAAGGTAAGGCGGGTAGAGCGGCGCAAGGCCACCGAGAAGGCAGAGACGTCCCCTGTCGCCGGTAAGCTTGGCAACAGCATCAAGCGCCTCGTTGATGCCGGTAGCACCCGTCTCGAGGATGCGCAGCGCTGCCGCATCGCCACGCTCGGCGCATTGGAAGAGCGTCGGCGTGAAGCGGCCGAATTCGCCGGGCTTTGCCAGCCGGGCAAATTCCACCACGTTTTCGGGTCGGCCAGCAAACTCCGCAAGGATCGCTTCCGACAAGCCCGTCATGGGATGGATGTGGTCATAGGCGAGCAGGCATTCCTGCAGCACCATCTGCCCGAGCCGGGCGCCGCTGCCGAGGTCGCTCACCTGGAAGCCCCAGCCGGCAACTGAGCGGAGAAGGCCGTCCTGCCGCACGATATAGACCGTCCCGGTCCCGACGATGCCGATCGCGCCGTCCGCGTCGCCGATGGCACCCTGCAGGGCGATCACGCCGTCCGAGACGATATCGGCCTTTGCAAAGGGCAACCGCGCCGTCACGTAACTGACAGCGTCGCCGACGTTGTTGCCGGCAAGTCCGAGAATGGCAAAGCTCGAGGCAAGCTGCGGCGACAACCCCGCGTCCTCGAACGCCTGTTCCGACGCTTCGATGATATGCTTGAGAGCGGTGTCCGGATCCGTCAGTATGTTGGAGGCGCCGCTCTTGCCGCGACCGATCACCAAGCCGTCGGCATTGGCCAGCGCCGCACGGCAGCTGGTTCCTCCACCATCAATTCCCAGGAAATAGACCGTCATCGATACCTCCGCAAAAAGGATACCAAAAAAATACCATTTACCAAGCCTGTTTTCAGAAATTTGCTAATGTGATAGACAAATCCTTGAAAAGGTTCCCGATAATCTGTCCTGAGGTTCAGAGAGCGATGATTTCGTCACCCTCCGTTAATTTCTTGCTAGACAATTGGTATTTTTTTGGCATCATTTTAAACGAGGGAGAACCGGATGAGCAAAATCGCCACCGAAGCAACCAACGGGAAAGCGGATGGTCTCGACAGGCTGCCGCCGGCTGCCGTGCTTGAGCGTCTGGCCGCGGGCCAGCAGGAGGCGGCGAAGGCTGTCGACAAGGCGCTGGGCTCCATTGCGCGCGCCGCGGAACTCGTCGCCGATACCCTGAGGGATGGCAGCAGGCTGGTCTACGTGGGCGCCGGCAGCTCCGGTCTCATGGCCATGGCCGATGCGCTGGAACTTCCCGGCACCTATGGCATCCCGCGCGAGCAGATCGTCCTTCTCTTGGCCGGCGGAATGTCGAGCCTCACGGATATGGAAGGCGCGCCCGAGGACGATCTGTTCCTTGCAGAACGGGATGCGGCTGCGATCGTGCCGTCCGATTGCGTCATCTGCGTCTCGGCCAGCGGTTTTACACCCTATGCCGTTGCCATCGCCGATCAGGCCAAGGCGCGCGGCGCCAAGGTGATTGCCATGGCCAACAACGGCAATGCCAAGCTGTTCCACGAAGCCGATATCCGCATCCTTCTCGAAACGCCGCCAGAACTTGTGGCGGGCTCCACCCGCATGGGAGCGGGCACGGCCCAGAAGATCGCCCTGAACATGCTGTCGACGTTGGCTGCCATCAAGCTCGGCCACGTCCACGACGGTCACATGATCAATCTGCGCGCTGACAACGAAAAGCTTCGGGCGCGCGCCGCCGGAATGGTGGCGGAGATTGCCGGCATCGAGATCGAGCAGGCAGGCGACTGGCTGGGGAAGGCAGGAGGCTCGGTCAAGCTTGCCATCCTTCTGGCGGCCGGCGCCTCCGATCTCGCCGCAGCTCAGGCGCTTCTCCTGCAAACACAGCAGGTCCTGCGCCCGGCTCTGGCCGAACTGGGCCATTCCACGAGTTCCATCAAACGCGCCTGAGGCGCTAATAAAAGGGAGAACAGCATCATGATCCGCGCAACCACAGGCATGCTTCTTGCCGCAACCGTGCTGGCGTCCGCCGGCATGGCGCATGCGGCCGACGTCACGCTCACCATCGAGAGCTGGCGCAACGACGACCTGGCCATCTGGCAGGAAAAGCTCATCCCGGCCTTCCAGGCCAAGAACCCGGGCATCAAGCTCGTCTTCTCGCCAACCGCGCCGACCGAATACAACGCCTCGCTGAACGCCAAGCTGGATGCAGGCTCTGCCGGCGACATCATCACCTGCCGTCCGTTCGATGCCTCGCTCGAGCTCTTCAACAAGAAGCAGCTCGTCGACCTGACCGGCCTGTCCGGCATGAGCAACTTCTCGCCCGTCGCCAAGGCCGCCTGGTCCACAGACGACGGCTCCAAGACCTTCTGCGTACCGATGGCCTCGGTTATCCACGGCTTCATCTACAACAAGGACGCCTTCGAGAAGCTCGGCATTGCCGTTCCGAAGACCAACGACGAATTCTACGCCGCGCTCGACAAGATCAAGAAGGACGGCACCTACATTCCGCTCGCCATGGGCACCAAGGATCTCTGGGAAGCCGCCACCATGGGCTACCAGAACATCGGCCCGAACTACTGGAAGGGTGAGGATGGCCGCAAGGCGCTGATCGAAGGCAAGCAGAAGCTGACCGATGCAGACTGGGTCAAGCCCTACGAAGAGCTCGCCAAGTGGAAGCCTTATCTCGGCGATGGCTTTGAAGCTCAGACCTATTCTGACAGCCAGAACCTCTTCACGCTCGGCCGCGCCGCTATCTATCCGGCCGGCTCATGGGAAATCTCCCTCTTCAACAGCCAGGCCCAGTTCAAGATGGGCGCCTTCCCGCCGCCGGTTCCGAAGGCTGGCGATACCGGCTACATCTCCGACCATCCGGATATCGGCGTTGCCCTCAATGCCAAGAGCGCCCACCAGGAAGAAGCCAAGAAATTCCTGACCTGGGTTGCCTCGCCGGAGTTCGCTGACATCTATGCCAACGCGCTGCCGGGCTTCTTTAGCCTGAATTCCACACCGGTGAAGATGGCCGACCCGCTGGCCCAGGAATTCGTTTCCTGGCGCGGCACGTTCAAGCCGAGCGTCCGTTCGACCTACCAGATCCTGTCGCGCGGCAAGCCGAACCTCGAAAACGAAACCTGGGTCGAATCGGCCAACGTGATCAACGGCACGGACACGCCGAAGGTCGCCGCCGAGAAGCTCCAGAAGGGCCTCGACAGCTGGTACAAGCCGGCTAAGTAAAAAGCTTGCCCCTCCCCTTAAGGGGGAGGGTCGGCCCGACGGGCCGGGGTGGGGCGATCCCTGTGCGGGTGGCGTCACCCCCACCCGCAGCTTCGCTGCGACCTCCGCCCTAAAGGGGGAGGTGCCGTGATCATGCTGTGCCCGCGCAAGCCCAAGAAAACAGGCAAAGCCATGAGCGACATCAACACTCCAGCGGCCCTTCAGCCGGTTTCGATCAGGCGCCCGGTGCGCTGGCACATCGCCGTGTTCCTGCTTCCGGCCTTCATCGTCTACTCGGCGATCATGGTCCTGCCGCTGATCGAGACCTTGAGGCTGTCGTTTTTCAATACGGTCGACGGTGTCTCTACCTTCATCGGGCTCGCAAACTACCAGGTCCTGTTCGGAGATCAGCGCTGGGCGCATGATTTCTGGAACGCCCTGCGCAACAACCTCGTCTTCTTCGCCATCCACATGTGCGTGCAGAACCCGATCGGCATCGCCTTGGCAGCGCTTCTGTCCACGCCCAAGCTGCGCTTCGTTGCCTTCTACCGCACGGCGATATTCCTCCCGACGCTCCTGTCCTTCGTCATCGTCGGCTTCGTGTGGAAGCTCATCCTGTCGCCGATCTGGGGCGTCGCCCCCTGGCTGATGGGCCTTGTCGGGATGAAGTCGCTGTTTGCCCCCTGGCTCGGCCAGTCCGGCCCGGCGCTGGTGGCCGTGTCGCTGATCTCCAACTGGCAGTATATCGGCATCCCGATGATGCTGATCTATGCGGCCCTCTTGAGCATCCCGGAAGAGGTGATCGAGGCTGCGGAAATGGACGGCATCACCGGCTGGAGCCAGTTCTGGAAGATCAAGCTGCCGCTCATCCTGCCGGCGATCGGCATCATCTCCATCCTGACCTTTGTCGGCAACTTTAACGCCTTCGATCTGGTTTACACCATCCAGGGCGCGCTGGCCGGGCCCGACATGTCGACCGATATCCTCGGCACGCTGCTCTACCGCACCTTCTTCGGGTTCCAGCTGCAACTGGGCGACCGTTCCATGGGCGCAACCATCGCCACCGTGATGTTCCTGATCATCCTGGCGGGCGTGTCCTTCTATCTCTTCGCCATCCAGCGGCGCATGCGCCGCTACCAGTTCTGAAGGAGGCTGCTGTGTCCAACCGAGCCCGCATGTCTCCCGTCCGAACCGGCCTCGTGCATCTGGCGCTGGCCGCCTATACGGTGATCGCTCTTTTCCCGGTCTTCCTGACCGTCATCAATTCCTTCAAGGACCGCAACGCCATCTTCCGTTCGCCCCTGCAGGTGCCGCTGCCATCCACCTTCAGCCTCATCGGCTACAAGACCGTGCTCGGCCAGGCGGATTTCCTGCACTACTTCCAGAACAGTTTCGTCGTCACCATCGCCTCGATCGTTCTCGTGCTTCTGTTCGGTGCCATGGCGGCCTTTGCCCTGTCGGAATACCGCTTCCGCGGCAATGCCCTGATGGGCCTCTACATGGCGATCGGCATCATGATCCCGATTCGGCTCGGAACAGTCGCCATCCTGCAAGGCATGGTCGAGACCGGCCTCGTCAACACGCTGACGGCACTGGTTCTGGTCTACACGGCGCAAGGCATTCCCCTCGCCATCTTCATCCTGTCGGAATTCATGCGCGGCGTGTCTGACGACCTGAAGAACGCCGGCCGCATCGATGGCCTGTCCGAATATGCGATCTTCTTCCGTCTCGTTCTGCCGCTGGTCCGGCCGGCCATGGCCACGGTCGCCGTCTTCACCATGATCCCGATCTGGAACGATCTCTGGTTCCCGCTGATCCTGGCGCCCTCCGAGGCGACCAAGACGGTCACGCTCGGCAGCCAGATCTTCATCGGGCAGTTCGTGACGAACTGGAACGCCGTGCTGGCGGCGCTGTCGCTCGCCATCCTGCCGATCCTTGTCCTCTACGTCATCTTCGCCCGGCAGCTGATCCGCGGCATCACCGCAGGAGCTGTCAAGTGAGCACCTCCGACCGACCCATCCGCGTCCTCGTGGCCGGCCTTGGCAACATGGGCCGCAGCCATGCGCTCGCCTATCACAACAATCCGGGCTTCGAGATCGTCGGCCTCGTCAACCGCTCGCAGCCGAAGCTCGATCCGGCTCTCTCCGGCTACACCATCCATCCGGATTTCCTGGAAGCACTGGAAGAGCTGAAGCCTGACCTCTGCTCCATCTGCACCTATTCCGATAGCCACGCCGACTATGCCGTGGCCGCCTTCGAGGCCGGCTGCGACGTCTTCGTGGAAAAGCCACTGGCGACGACGGTTGCGGATGCCCAGCGTGTGGTCGCGGCGGCCAACAAGGCCGGCAAGAAGCTGGTGATCGGCTATATCCTGCGCCACCACCCGTCCTGGATCCGGCTGATCGCCGAGGCCCGCAAGCTCGGGCCGCCTTACGTCTTCCGCATGAACCTCAACCAGCAGTCCTCCGGCCCCACCTGGGATGTCCACAAGGCGCTGCTGCAGACCACGCCGCCGATCGTCGATTGTGGCGTCCACTATGTCGACGTCATGTGCCAGATCACCGATGCGAAGGCTGTCGAGGTGCGCGGCATGGGCCTGCGCCTGTCCGACGAGATCGCGCCCGACATGTACAACTACGGCCACCTTCAGGTGCTTTTCGAGGATGGTTCGCTCGGCTGGTACGAGGCGGCCTGGGGACCGATGATCTCGGAGACCGCCTTCTTCGTGAAGGACGTCATGTCGCCCAAGGGCTCGGTGTCGATCGTCATGGATCCGAAGGCGAAGTCGGACGACATCGACACCCACACCAAGACCTCTGTCATCCGCCTGCACAATGCGGAGACCGGCCCGGACGGCAAGTTTGTGAGACCGGACGAGGACATGACCATGGCCGGTGAACCCGGCCACCAGGATCTCTGCGATATCGAGCAGGCCTATGTGCTGAAGGCCATCCGCGACGATATCGATCTTACCCGGCACATGGACGATGCGGTCCAGTCGCTGCGGATTTGCCTGGCGGCCGACGAAAGTGCCCGCACGGGTCAACCGATCCGCCTCTGAAGACCAGATTGAAGGAAGACGCACTTGGGTTCGCTGCAACTGAAATCCATCCGCAAGGCCTTTGGCGACCATGAGGTTCTGAAGGGCATCGATCTCGAGGTGAAGGACGGCGAGTTCGTGATCTTCGTCGGCCCCTCTGGCTGCGGAAAATCGACCCTGCTCAGGGTCATCGCGGGTCTTGAGGATGCGACCTCCGGCAGCGTCCAGATCGATGGGGCGGAGGTGATCAACACGCCGCCAGCCAAGCGCGGCATCGCCATGGTCTTCCAGTCCTATGCGCTCTATCCGCACCTGACGGTCAAGGACAACATGGCGCTGGGGCTGAAGCAGGCCGGCACCGACAAGGGCGAGATCGAGACCCGCGTCACCAAGGCCTCCGCCATGCTGTCGCTCGATCCCTACCTAGCCCGCCGCCCTGCGGAACTCTCGGGCGGACAGCGCCAGCGCGTGGCGATCGGCCGAGCCATCGTGCGCGAACCAAAACTCTTCCTGTTTGATGAGCCGCTGTCCAACCTGGATGCAGCCCTGCGTGTCCAGACGCGGCTGGAAATCGCCGGCCTGCACCGGCGCCTGAAGGCGACGATGATCTATGTGACCCACGACCAGGTCGAGGCGATGACGCTGGCCGACAAGATCGTGGTGATGAACGCCGGCGCCGTGGAGCAGGTTGGCTCGCCCATGGAGCTCTACAACAAGCCGGCGAACCTCTTCGTGGCCGGCTTCATCGGGTCACCGCAGATGAACCTGATCTCCGTCGAGCGCCTGCCCGAGCTTGCCCGGGCCGGCATCAAGACGATCGGGATCCGGCCCGAGCACATCGCGCTGTCGCGCGAAAGCGGCGAATGGCGGGGCAAGGTCATCCACGTGGAGCATCTGGGCGCCGATACCATTCTCTACCTGGAAACCGAGGTGACCGGACTCCTGACCGTCCGGCTGTTTGGCGAACACCGATATGATGCCGACGACATCGTCTTCGCGACGCCCGACAAGGCCTTCATGCATCGCTTCGACGCCAGCGACCGCGCCATGGCCTGACACGGTCGCAATCAGAGCTGATCAGGCGTGCCAGTCGGGATCGGTGCTGATGTTGGCTGCATGCGTCGGCGCATCATCGAGCTCATAGGCGCGGATGTAGTCGATTTGCATCTTCGACCCGTTGGCAAGACCGTTCGACGGCGATCCCGCCGTGCCGCCGACTGCGAGGTTGACCAGCATGTACATCGGGTCGTGCATGTCGTCGGGCGTCGCCGCCTGGGCGACAGCCACGTCGTCGAAATACCAGGTGATCGTATCCTCTTCCCAGAGCACGCCATAGCTGTGGAAGCCCTCGGTGCTCGGCACCTTTACCGGAAACGAAGTGGAGGTTTGTCCGCCGCCGACGGCGCTGTGCACCGTGGCGTGAACCGTATTCGGGTCCTGGCCGCGCATCTCCACCACGTCGAGCTCCGGTGGCCAGGAGCCGTCCTCGGGCAGCAGCCAGAATGCCGGCCAGGCGCCGTTATCGCTCGGCATGTCCGCGCGGATTTCAAAATAGCCGTAGGTCTGCGCGAAGGACGAATGGGTGTTGAGCATGCCGGAGGTGTAGTCGTAGCCGTTGATCTGCGTTTGCAGAGCCTCCGACGCCGGTTTGGCCGTGATCGTCAGCACGCCATTGGAGACCGAGAACGGATTGGCAGCGGCGGTCGGCGCATAGGAAGGGTTCACATACCATTGCTCCTCGCCATTGGTGGTCAGTGTACCGCCGCTTTCGGGCGCCCAAGCGAATTTCGCGTCCCAGGTCCCCTGGTTACCGCTGCGCAGCGACAGGCTGTTGAACTCGTCGTCGAAGGAAAGTGTCAGTTGCGAACGGTCGAGCCCGAGCTGGAACTGGCTGGCCTTGAGATCGCTGGCCTTGGTATCGGCAAACACGAGGGTTTCTCCACCCCCCAGATCCAGAGACAGGTTCGCCCCCACCTGCGTGGTGTGGGCCAGCACCTGGTCGAAGGATGAAAGCTCGTAATTGTTAAGGCGGATCGTGTCGTCGCTCTTGAAATCGGTGATGAGGTCGCTGCCGTTGCCGCGGTCGAAGATGAAGGTATCCGCACCGCCGCCACCGGTCAGCACGTCGTTGCCGGCCCCGCCGTTGATCGTCTGGCTGCCGGACGCGCCCGAGATGATATTGTCCAGCGTGTTGCCGAAGGCATAGCGGCCCGCGCCAGTCACCGTCAGGTTCTCGATGTTCGCAGGCAGCGTATAATCCATCCAGGTGCTGATCGTGTCCGTCCCGCCGCCGGCCGATTCCGACACCCGGTTGAGGCTGGAATAGAGATAGTAGATGTCGTCGCCGGCGCCGCCCTGCATCGTCACCTTGACGGAACTGTCGCCCCAGATCGAATCATTGCCTGCCGTACCGTTCAGCACCGGCCCGGATCCGGTTGCAGACAGCCACGCGCTTGAGGCGCCGCTTTTGTAGAGCGGCTGGCCGAGCGCGTTCAGGATGAATTGGGCCATGATCTACTCCTTCAGTTCCATGCGCTGCAAAGTGTGCGCTGCAACAGGCTGCAGGAAAACGAAGGGAAAGACGACGTCAAACGTCCGCCGTTATCCACTAAGATCTAATTTACCGAACCGCGTGTTAACGGGGCAGGCCCTCCTGCGGCGTACAGGCACGCGTCATTGTGCCGATCCGACAAGTGAGGCCTCCGGACAGCAGTGATCGTCGCAAAGGGAGACAGCAGATCGGGTTTTTCGCCGCTAAGCTGTGTCGGAGTGGGGAGCTGTCCGACGACAGCAAGCAAGCTGCAAGGTCCGCCGGTTGGGTCGAAGGGTTCTATGCTGTCATGATCCGGCAAGCGCCTCTCGTCCCGGCGTCCGTTGCTTTGTTTGAAAGCTCCACGCGGTTGTTGCGGCAGGCTGGCGGCGATCCGAGCAGAATTGGCCGGAACGTCACACCTTGAAGTGCCCAAGTGGGGCAGATCCATCCCAGGCGAAATCCAATTTCATCAAGGCTGTGACACTCGTTGACACAGCCTTGATGAACTGCCAGTGAGAATCGCATGGCACAACGTCGATCCCGCAATGTTTCGCTGACCCCCGAGCTCGAGGGTTTTATCAATGACAGTCTGGCCAGTGGCGATTACGCCAATGCCAGCGAGGTTGTTCGGGCAGCTTTGTGCAGCCTGCGGGGTGGCGGCACAGCGCCGCGTCCGGTCGGCACGGAGTGGCTGAAGGGCGGCGGGGAGTGCGGCGAACTCGTCCGCTCCAAGGATTGGCATAAAAGTCTCGCCGGCCCCATCGAGGGCTGGAGCACGGAAATGCGAGCGACGGTCGCCAATATCGTCAATTCCCCGGTCGCCAAGGTGCTGATGTGGGGCCCGCACCACGTCATGATCTACAACGACGCCTACCGCGACATCGCAGGCGATCGTCATCCCATGGCGCTCGGTACGCCCGTGGCTGCCGCCTTCCCGGAAGTCTGGGACTGGAACCGGCCGATCCTCGAGACCGCCATGCGCGGAGAGAGGGTCTCCCACCACGACCGGCCGATCGTGTTCCACCGCGCCGACGGCCCCGAGACCCTGTATCTCGACCTCTTTTATACACCTGTCTATGACGCCGATGGGACCGTTGGCGGCGTGATGTGTACCGTCGTCGACAATAGCGCACGGGTGTCCGCCGAGACCCGCCTGGCGGAACGCGGAGCCGAGTTGCGCCGCGTCACGGATGCCGTGCCGATGCTGATCTCCTACGTGGATCAGGATTACATCTATCGCTTCGCCAACGGCACCTATCGGGATTGGTTTGGCGTCGATCCGGAAAGCATGGTCGGTCGCCATGTGCGCGATGTCATCGGCGAAGCCGCCTATAATGACCGCAGGACTTCGATTGCCAGGGGCCTGGCTGGCGAGACACTGATCTCCGAGACAGATATGCCGCATCACGAGGGTGGTACGCGCAGGCTGGAGGTTCGCTACGTTCCTCATATCGAGCCGGACGGCTCTGTTCCGGGCGTCTACATTCTGGGTATCGATGTTCAGGAGCGGGCGCAGCGGGAAGCGGCGCTTGCGATCAGCAACAGCCGGTTTCGCACGGCCATGGATGCCGTCCACGGCGTCTTGTGGACCAACAGCCCCGACGGAAAGATGATCGGCGAACAGCACGGCTGGGCGAACCTCACCGGCCAGACGCTGGAAGAGTACCAGGACTACGGCTGGACTAACGCCGTGCATCCGGACGACGTGGCCGCAACCGTCGAAGCATGGCAGGCAGCTGTCGCGGCCAAGAGCATGTTCGTCCACGAACACCGCGTCAGACGTCACGACGGCGTCTGGCGCCAATATACCATCCGGGGTCTGCCGATCCTCGACAGCGCCGGCAACATCGTCGAGTGGGTCGGCGTCCATAGCGATATCACGCACCAGCGTGCGGCCGAAGCCGCCTTGCGCGAGCAGGCGGAGGCACTCGTGCGGCAGGTGCGTCATCGCGAGCGCGCCGAAGACCAGCTGCGCCAGGTCAACGAAAATCTCGAAGCCCGGGTTATTGCCGAAATCGACGAGCGGCGCAGGGCAGAAGCCCAGCTTGCCCAGTCGCAGAAGATGGAGACCGTCGGCAAGTTGACCGGCGGCGTTGCCCATGACTTCAACAACCTGTTGCAGGTCGTGTCGGGCAACCTGCAGCTTCTTGCCAAGGATATTGCCGGCAATCCGCGCGCGGAAAAGCGGGTGACGAACGCGATGGCGGGCGTCGCACGCGGTTCCAAGCTGGCCAGCCAACTCCTGGCCTTCGGCCGGCGCCAGGCGCTGGAGCCCAAGGTCATCAACATCAGCCGCTTCGTGCGCGGCATGGATGACATGCTGCGCCGGGCCATCGGCGAAGCGATCGAAGTGGAAACGGTTGTCGCCGGCGGGCTCTGGAACACGTTCATCGATCCGGCCCAGGTCGAGAACGCCCTGCTCAACCTTGCGATCAACGCCCGCGACGCCATGGACGGCCGCGGCAAGCTGACGATCGAGCTAGGCAACGCCCATCTGGACGACGCCTATGCGCTGACCCATGACGAGGTTGTGCCGGGTCAGTATGTCATGCTCGCCGTCAGCGACACGGGCTCCGGCATGTCGCCGGACATCATCGAAAAAGTCTTCGAGCCGTTCTTCTCGACCAAGGCCGAGGGCAAGGGCTCCGGGCTTGGCCTTTCCATGGTCTACGGCTTCGTCAAGCAGTCTGGTGGACACGTGAAGATCTACTCGGAAGTCGGCGAAGGCACCACGATCAAGCTCTATCTGCCGCGGGCCCTTCAGTCCGAGGACGTGGAGGTCGCCGTCGATAACGGTCCGATCGCCGGTGGCACGGAAACGGTCCTGGTGGTCGAGGACGACGATGCCGTGCGCGAAACGGTCGTCGCGATGCTGTCCGACCTCGGCTACCGGGTTCTCAAGGCAGTCGACGCGACAAACGCGCTCGTCGTCATCGAAAGCGGCATCCCGATCGACATGTTGTTTACCGACGTGGTCATGCCCGGCACGCTGAAGAGCCCTGAACTGGCCCGCAAGGCGAAGGAACGTCTGCCCAATATCGCGGTCCTCTTCACATCCGGCTATACCGAAAACTCGATCGTCCATGGCGGCAAGCTCGACGCCGGTGTCGAGCTCTTGTCCAAGCCTTATACCCGCGAAGCCCTGGCTCGGAAGTTCCGTGCGCTTCTCGGCAAGGGCAACGAGGTCGCGGCCCCGGCTCCCGTCGCAAAAAGCGAGATCGCCAAACCGGTCGCTTCCGGGCCAAAGCCCCTGGTGACGGCACAGCTGACCGTTCTGCTGGTCGAGGACGATGCCCTGATCCGGGTCAATACAGCCGAAATCCTGCAGGACGCGGGTTACATCGTCGTGGAGGCCGCCAGTGCCGAAGACGCGATGGCGGCACTGGAGACCGTGCCCTTCGACGTGCTGGTCACCGACGTCAATCTCCCGGGAGCCTCCGGTCCGGAACTCGCTGACCGGGCGCGATCCTTGCGTCCCTCGGCCGCGATCGTCTTTGCAACGGGCGATGCCTCCCGCGTCAAGAACGAGGTCGGAGCTGGCGTCTTGAGCAAGCCCTACCATGCCAATGCGCTCATCGAGATGATCGGCACCACCTGGTCGGCAGCGTCAAAGGTGGCCGATCAGGCTTTGCAACACTCGGCGGCAGCATCGACCGGCTCGGACACGATGGATGCATGAGGCAAAGGCGGCTTAACTTGTTCTCCTCGCCGAAGCATCATCGCCGGCAGCGCTCGTCCGTCAGGCGAGCGTAATCTCGAAAGATCGATCGAAACAACCAGCGGTTCGGGCAGCGACGTCCCGTCGGCCTGACGCGGGAAGATCCGCCGCTCGGTCGGAAACTTGATGCCCGAGACCGTCGTGTAGCCGGACATGTAATGAGCGCCCGGCGTGTTGCCGGCAATCTCGACATCGTAATCGTGCCGCTTCAGCAGACCGTCTGCATCCACATAGAGGGTCTGGATTGTGCTGTGCGTGGCAATTTCCCTGGGAAAGGTCACCTTGAGGCGCTGCCAGGTTTCGCCTTGTTCGCTCCAGTCCGAGAGCTGCTCAGAGACAACCCCTGGCGCTGCCAGAAGGAAGGGCATGTTGAGGTAGGTCCACATGGCGATGCCGGCAAAATAGGCCAGTTGCGGCTCATTCCAGGCCGTCTCAAGCGTATGCCCGGCAAAGCTGTCGCGCGGCGCGTCGAGCGCCTCAAGAACGACGCCGGAGCCATCTATGATCTCGACCCGGTCAGGCCGGAACAGGCTCGTCCTGCCATCGGCACCAAACGGATGGTGCGACGCCCACGCATCGCCAAGCCCGACAGTGACATTGGTTTCGTCAAGCTTACCGGCATGGCCCTTGAGCCCCCAGAGCGCGCCGCCCTGCTTCAGATGCGCCGTCAGCCGGGTGAACCTCTTCCATGTCTGAAGGCCGCCATGGGCATCCATTATTGTCTGCGCGAGCGTCGTCGCCATCGTCTTTTCCTTTGATCCTTAGCCGGGGTGTTGCGGGTGGAGGACAGTTTTCAGCCTGCCTCTCCCCAATGACGGAGAGGCAGCAAGTCAGAATGAGCTCCGATGCAAGCCTTCTCGCATAGGGAGCTGCAACGTCACTTCAGCGGCGGGAAATCGACGGTGGTGTCGTTGATGCGGTTGAACACGTTGGTAAAGCTAATGACTGCGATCGCCAGCGCGACATCCACGACGGCCTGATCCGGGAAACCTGCCGAGCGGAAGGCATCGAGTTCGGCCTTGTCCAGGGTGCCAGGATGCTCCTGAAGAATGCGCACGAAGCGGACCAAGGCATCGCGGCGTGCGTCGCCGGTCGGCTCAAGCGCCCGGATGGCGCGCACGGCGTCGACGGGTATGCCGGATGCCTTGCCGGCAAGGCTGTGTGCCGCCACGCAGTAGTCACAGCCGGCAACCGCACTGACGACGAGCTTGACCGTTTCGCGATCCTGGGCGGACAGCGCGCCCTGCGCCAGCGCTGCATCCGCCGCAAGCATTGCCTGAAGGGCGGGTGTGTTCAACGCCCCGATGGCGGCATAGGCATTCGGGACCATGCCGATGGACTTGCGGATTGCCGCGAAGACCTCCGCGGTTTCGCCGGTCGCTGCGGTGGCAGCCGGTGTGTCGATACGTGACGTCATGTCAGTGCTCCTTTGCTTGTTTGGGACGGTTCATTCTCGGCTCTCGGACGTCCGGTCTCCCATGTCATGGAAACGGCATCTGCAGACATCCCTTGAGCTCCACCATAAGCCCGCCCAGACGGCCGGTATTGGCGAATGGCGCTGCGTCGAACGCGTCGTGGTGTCAGGTCAGGCTGGCAGGCCCCTGAGCTATTGCGGGAAGAGCTTTCCGCGGACGAAGGCGACGCCGCTTGCGACGACAAGAAGCGCGATGGCCGCGTTGACCAGCACGAAGATCGGGAGCGCGAGACTGGCCACGATACCGCCGTCTCCGCGGTCGGCCATCCGGATCGTGGCGCTCGCCAACGCCGTCAATCCGAAGGAATAGGCCCAGTAAGCAGCGGTGAAGGGCTGCTTCATTACCCAGGGCAGCGTCCTCAGCATCAGCAGCAACTGGAGAAGAGCGTAGCCCAGCATGGCATGCGCCAGCATATCGGGCGGGCCCGTGGTCGCGCTGAGATAGGCGACAGCGCCGACGGCCGGTGGGGCGAGCTGGATCCCGATCGTGGGACGAAGGGGCTCGCCCAAAGTCGGTGCCGTCAGCAGCCGGTTCAGCAGCACTGATTCGATCGCGAGCCATGAAAAGAAGCCAGCGCCAAAGGCCAGCTGGGCGATGTCGCCATATCCGAGAGAAGCGCCGGCAATGGCAAGGACATGGGAACCCGCAACGGTGGGAAGGTGGAGAACCGCTGTCGTCGTGGTGGGCTCGCGACCGCCGGTCCAGAGCGCGCCGGTGCGCCAGACGGCAAACGAAACCGTCCACAGGGCGCCGCACCAGAAAAGCAGTTGTGCGGCGACGGGTGAATAGGGCAGGGCCAGTGCACCGACCAGCATGGTGGAGACGCCGATCAGGCCGACGAAACAGCATTGCACCGGATGCTCAAGTTCCTGGAGTGCCCTGGGTCGGAGCAGGATCCATTTCAGTGCATAGCCGGCCAGAAGCAACAGCCAGACCAGCATGCCGAACAGCCCGATCGTTTGCCCGGGCCACGCGGGGAGATGCCACAAGGCTTCCGCCGCCCGCCAGGCATTGGCCAGGCCTCCGAGACCGAGCACGATGCCGAAGAAGGCTGCCGGGACAACTGGAATGCGGCGTTCCGCACTGCCTTGGGGAGCATTTATGACGGGAGAAGGAAGGGCATTCATGGCGGTCTCCGGATCGTGCCAGATGATAAGCCGTCGGCGGTTGACCAATATTGGATGATCGCGCTTCTCCGTCCGGCGGAGGGATGGGCGAATTGGACAGTATTCGACAATCGAAGCAGCCGGATCAGCGGTAAACGGATGGCAGTCCATTCATCGCACCGAGGATAGCATGTCAGATATCGACGCCGGCCGATCGGGAACCTTCCGCATTGGCGGGGATATGGAAGTCAACCGCCTGGGCTTTGGTGCTATGCGCATCACTGGACGGGGAATCTGGGGTGAGCCCGACAATCGATCAGGGGCCATCGACACGCTTCGTCGGCTGCCGCAGCTCGGGGTCAACTTCGTCGATACGGCCAATTCCTATGGACCCGACATTTCCGAACAGTTGATCCGGGCGGCCCTGCATCCTTACGGCAGCATGGTCATCGCCACGAAGGCGGGTCTTGTGCGCACCGGCCCGGATGCATGGCACCCTCTGGGCCGGCCGGAATATCTGATCCAGGAAGCCTATCGCAGCGCGTGGAAGCTCGGCGTCGATCGCATCGACCTCTGGCAACTGCACCGGATCGATCCGCGCGTTCCTCAAGACGAGCAGTTCGATGCCATCCGCCAGCTTCTCGCGGCTGGCATCATCCGTCACGCCGGTCTCAGCGAAGTCAGCGTGGCGGAAATCGAGGCAGCGCGTGCTTTCTTTCCCGTCGCCACGGTGCAGAACCGTTTCAACCTCACGGACCGAGGCAGTGAAGATGTTCTCGACCATTGCGATGCAAACGGCATCGGCTTCATACCGTGGTATCCGCTTGCTGCTGGCCGTCTCCTCGAAAAAGGCTCCATCCTGTCCCGCCTGGCGGCGCGAAAAGGGGCCTCACCAAGCCAGATCGCACTGGCCTGGATCTTGAAGCGCAGCCCCGTCATTCTGCCGATCCCCGGCACGTCTCAGGTGGCGCATCTTGAAGAGAATGTCGCGGCTGCCTCCGTCGCCCTGAGCGATCAGGAGTTTCGCGATCTGGATGAGGCCGGTCGAAAGTCCTGATCCCACCTTTCGGCCGGCCTCGCGTCGAGGTGGGGTAGCGCGCAAAAGCCTGCCCGCGAGATCCAGTAGTCTATCCGTCGCCCCCGCTTTAAGCCGCTGCAACTGCCGATCTCCTGCCGGCCGTTCTGCAGCCTGGAGATTCTCCCATGCACCAGAAAGCCGAACTGTCTTCCCGGGCACCGCTGCAGACCGCTGGCGAAGGTGCGCCTGCCGCAACCGCTTCGCTCCTGCCGCCCTACTTCCTGGCACTCGGCACGTTCGCGATTGGAACGGAGGGGTTCATGATCGCGCCGCTTCTGCCAACGATTGCGCAGGATGTGGCCATGAGCCTGTCGGCCACTGCCACGCTGGTTATTGTCTTCACCTTGGTCATGTCCCTCAGTTCGCCCATCAGCACGGTCGCGACCGCAGGCCTGCGTCGGCGCAACACGCTGCTGGTTGCCATGGTCATCTTTACGCTTGGCAATCTTCTGGCGGCATTCTCGTCCTCCTTCTCCACCTTGATGATCGCGCGGATCCTGATGGCGGTTGCGTCCGGTCTCTATGTCCCAAGCGCCAATTCCCTGGCCGGGGTGATCGTCCCGGCGGAGAAAAGGGGACGGGCGCTCGCTATCGTCAGCGGCGGAATGACCATTGCGATCGCGCTCGGCCTGCCACTCGGCGCGCTGGTCGGCCATACATTCGGCTGGCGCTCAACCTTTCTGGCGGTAGCCGTGATGGGTCTTGTTGCGATCATCGGCATCCTTTGGGGCATCAGGAGGGATGCGGGAAGCCAGATCGCTGTCGCCACTCTCGGCCAGCGCCTGGGTGTTGTTCGACAGAAACCGGTCTTACGTCTCCTGGCGATAACTCTCTTCTGGTCCATCGGCGCCTACACGGCCTATCCCTATGTTGCGCCTTACCTGACGGAGGTTCTGGATTTCGGACCGGCCGGCATTGGTGCAACCGTTTCCCTATGGGGCGTTGCGGCGGCCATCGGAGTCACGATGGGCGGCAGGCTGAACGACCGCTTCGGTTCCAATCGTGTCGTGTTTTGGTCGCTGGTGCTGCTCGGCGCAGCATTCGCAGTGCTTGCGCTTGTCACCCCTCTTTCCCCCGCTGCTGCGCTGGTCCCTGTTCTCGCGGCAGTTCTTGTCTGGGGTTTTAGCGTCTGGTCTTTCTTTCCGGCGCAGATGGCCCGTTTGATTGCCGCCGGTGACGTGTCCCAGGCCTCGGTCGCCTTGGCGCTCAACACGTCGACCATGTATCTCGGCTTTTCGATCGGTTCTGCCATGGGGGCAGGGGTGATCGGAACCGGAACCGTCTGGGGGATAGGAGCCATCGCAGCCCTATCGGAAGCCATTGCCATCGGGCTCGATCGGCGGTTCTACGGGAAGAGTAATCGCTGAAGCGACGATTGTTGACGGGCGATAAAAAGCCGCCGTGGTTTCCCGCGGCGGCTTTTTCCGTGTCGGCGAAGGGCGCGGCCGTCAGGCGCTGAGTGGCAGGCTGCGGATGCGCTTGCCGGTGGCCGCGCAAATGGCGTTGGCAAGGGCGCCCGCCGCGGCCGAGGTTGCCGCTTCGCCGACGCCGCCGGGCGCCTCGTTGTTAAGGATGTGGTGCACTTCGATCGTCGGCACCTCGTTGATGCGCATGACCCGGTACGTATCGAAGTTCGTCTGGTCGACGGCTCCGTCGGTCAGCGTGATCTGGTTGAACATGGCAGCGCTCAGGCCGAAGATCATCCCACCCTGCATCTGGGCAAGGACGGTGTCGGGATTGATGGTGATGCCGCAGTCCACCGCAATGACGGAGCGGATCAGCTTAATCTGGTCTGATGAAGTCGCATCGATATCGAGGATGTGCGCCAGATATGTCCCGAAAGCGAACTGCAGGCTGATACCGCGGCCGTGGCCTGCCGGCAAAGGCTGCCCCCAACCCGCCTTCTCCGCTGCAAGATCGAGAACGGCAAGCGCTCTCGGATTGCGGGTGAGCATCCGCCGGCGAAACTCCAGAGGATCCTGCTTGGCGGCGGCGGCCATTTCGTCCACGAAGCTTTCGACCACGAAGACGTTGTGGGTCGGGCCGACACCGCGCCACCAGCTCGTGTTCATGCCGTCCGGTTCCTGGCGGACATAATCGGTGAGAACCGCATCCTCGTCATAGGGCGTCTCCGCAGCGCAATCGACCGCATCCGGATCGATGCCATTCTTGAAGGCGGCGGCGGCCCAGCGGGCATAGATGGAAGAGCCTGTTACGCGATGCGTCCGCCCCACGAGCCTGCGGTCTGCATCAAGGCCGGCGGCGACGCGGTCGTAGTAATAGGGCCGGTAATAGTCGTGCGTCATGTCCTGCTCGCGGGTCCAGACCATCTTGACCGGATAGCGGATGTCCTTCAGCAGTTTGGCGGCAATCTCGATACTGTCCACGTCGAGCCTGCGACCAAAGGCGCCGCCCATCAGCTGGTTGTGGACGGTCACCTTGTCGGGCGACAGCCCGATGGCATCGGCCAGGGCCTTCTGCGCCCGCACCGGAACCTGCGTGCCGACCCAAAGCTGCGCTCCGTCTCCGGTGATATGCAGCGTGCAGTTCAGCGGCTCGAGCGGCGAATGCGACAGGAAGGGGGACTGGTAGACCGCAGAAAGCTTTATCGCTGCCGTGTCGATGGAGGCCTGAGCGTTCTTCTCATTGCGGATCACGACGCCTTGCGACCTCGACGCTTCGTCCAGCTTTTCGATGATGCTGTCGAGCGTCACTTTGCCGTTCGCGCCGCTGTCCCAGGTGATGGCGAGGGCCTCGAGGCCCTGTTTCGCCGCCCACATGTGCTCGCCGATCACGGCGACGGCGTCATTGCCGGATCGGACGAGATCGACCACGCCCGGGGTCGCTCGACAGGCCGCCTCATCCATGGACGCGATCGTGCCGCCCTTGACCGGAGACATGGCAAGCGTTGCGATCTTCATGCCAGGTAGGCGCATATCGATGCCGTAGACGGCCGATCCATTGACCTTTGCCGGGGTGTCCACCCGTTTGGCGCCGGTGCCGATCAGGCGAAACTGCGAGGGTTGCTTGAGCGTGATCTTGGTTGGTACAGGCTGACCGGCGGCTGCCGGTGCAATCTCGGCATAGGACAGATGCTGCCCGTTGGCAGGATTGCGGATGATGCCGCGTTCGACCTTCAGCGTCGACGGATCGACGTTCCAGCGGGCGGCCGCAGCCGATACCATCATCATCCGTGCCGCTGCGGCGGCCTGGCGCAGGCGCATCCAGTCGGAGCGGGTCGACATGGAGCCGCCGGTCGCCTGGTCGTAGAGATTGGGGTCCATATATTTCGACATGTCCGGCGGCGCAGCTTCCACCGTCACCTGGTCGAGATCGAGCTCCAGCTCTTCTGCCATCATCATGGCGCTGGAGGTGTAGATGCCCTGGCCGACCTCGGTGTGCGGCATGATCAGGGTGACGCCGTGCTCGTCGATCTTGACGAAGGCATTCGGAATGAAAGGGGCAGTGCTATCGGCGGCAAGTGCGGCGCGGCTGCGCATTGCGTCGGGCAGTTGCAGCGAAAGGAGAATGCCGCCGGTCGCGAGAGCCGTTCCCTTGAGGAAGCCGCGGCGCGAGTGGAGATTGGTGATCATGACCGTTTCCCTCAGAGCGATGCTGCAGCGTGGATGGCTTCGCGAATGCGCACATAGGTGCCGCAGCGACAGATATTGCCGGCCATGGCATCGTCGATATCGGCATCGGTGGGCTTTGCATTCGTGGACAGGAGCGCGATCGCCGACATGATCTGGCCGGACTGGCAGTAGCCGCACTGGACCACTTCCTTTTCCAGCCAGGCTGTCTGCACCTTTGCACCGATCGGGTTACCCGCCGCGCCTTCGATCGTGGTGATGGCTTGGCCTTCGATCATGTCCAGCGTGGTCTGGCAGGCACGAACCGCCTGGTCGCCGAGATGAACGGTACAGGCGCCGCACTGTGCGATGCCGCAGCCATATTTCGTTCCGGTCATTCCCAGAACGTCTCGCAGAACCCACAGAAGGGGCATGTCGTCGGGCGCATCCACGTCATGGGCGATGCCGTTGATGACGAGCTGTTTCATGGGGATTGTCCTCCTCGGCAGGGTCCGGGGTCAGTTGCCCGACAGGGTTTTGAGATAGGCGATGATGTCGGCGCGGTCCTGATCCTTCGCCACGGCAAGGTTCATGCGCGTCCCCTTCACCAGTGTTGTCGGTGCCTTCAGGAAGGTGTCGAGCGTCGGCTCGTCCCAGGTCAGGCCGGAAGCCGCCAAGGCCGGCGAATATTTGTACTGCGGCTGAGACGCCGCCGGCCGGCCGACGATGTTGTGCAAGCCCGGGCCGACCTTGTTCTGGTCGGTAATGGCGTGGCAGGCGCTGCAGCGCGCGAAAAGCTTCTTGCCGTTTTCGGCGTCTCCATCGGCAAAGGCCGACGCAGGGGGAAGTGTCAAAAGAAGCACCGCAGCGGCGGCGGCGGGAAATATCGTTCGCATGGCAGACCTCGTGTTTTAAGTTCGGTGGCCGGGTTGCGGCGCCGGCCCCGATGGCAGGCTCTCAAGGGAAGGACGCGCCACGTGTGTTTGGCGCGTCCGGCGCGGCTTAAGCCTTGATGAAGGCCAGCATGTCCGCGTTGAGGACATCGGCATTGGTGGTCAGCATGCCATGCGGATAGCCCTTGTAGACCTTGAGCGTGCCCTTCCTGAGAAGCTTGACCGAGAGTTCCGCAGAGTCGGCGATCGGAACGATCTGGTCGTCGTCTCCGTGCAGGACGAGGGTCGGCACGTCGATCGTCTTCAGGTCGTCGGTCTGGTCGGTCTCGGAAAAGGCCTTGATGCCGTCGTAATGGGCCTTGGCGCTGCCGATCATGCCCTGACGCCACCAGTTCTGAATGGACCCTTGCGAGATCTTGGCGTTGGGACGGTTGAATCCGTAGAACGGGCCGGACGCCACATCCATGTAGAACTGTGCGCGGTTTGCGGCCAGCGCCGTGCGGAACCCGTCGAACACCTCGATCGGCGTGCCGCCCGGATTGGATGCGGTTTTCACCATCAGCGGCGGAATGGCGGAGACCATGATGAGCTTGGCGACGCGACCCTTGCCATGGCGTGCCACATAGGCCGCCGCTTCGCCGCCACCGGTGGAATGCCCGATGTGAACCGCCTCCTTCAGGTTCAGATGTTCCGTCAGTGCCGCGGCATCGGCTGCGTAATGGGCAATATCGTGGCCTTCGCTGACCTGGGTCGAGCGGCCGTGACCACGTCGGTCATGGGCAATGACGCGGAAGCCGTGCTGGACGAAGAAGAGCATCTGCGCGTCCCAGTCATCGGCGGAGAGCGGCCATCCGTGATGAAAAACGATCGGCTGGCCCTTGCCCCAGTCCTTGTAGAAGATGTTCACGCCGTCCTTGGTCTTGATGAAATTCTCGGTCATGGGATCGATTCCTTTCAGGGTCGTGTTGGAGGCAGAAAGGGCCGGCGTGGCCATCGCGAATGACAGCGAGGCGCCAGCGATCAGCGTCTGCCGTCGCGAGAGTTGGAGATGAAAATCGTCGCTCATTGTGACGTTCCGTCGGCTGGGGGACCGTTAGACCGCCCATTGGCGGTCAGCACAGTCCTAGGGGCATTGCCGGCAATGTTCTTGTAAGTTCGCGCCTTTCGGCGCTGCGGCTCAGGCGTGTCGGAAAAGCATAGCGCTGAAGCATTTTCTGCCTGTTCCTGGAGGAGTGTTCCCTCGGCCGGTTGTCGTTTCCGTAAAGACCGATTAATCCTAGGTTTGCCTCTTCAGCAGGTCATGCCTCCCCGGCATTTTCGTCCTGTCCGTGTGACCAAAGGAGCAAGCGGTGACGAGCGGACATGTCTGGGAATTCGGTTCCTTCTGCCTGTCGGCAGGTGAGCGACGGCTAAGCCTCGATGGGCGTGCCATCCGCCTCGGTAGCCGTGCGCTGGATATCCTGCTTTGTCTCATCCGGAATGCAGGCAAGGTCGTCAGCAATGAGGACCTGATGCTGGAGGTATGGGGGCCCCTTCATGTCGAAGAGGTGAGCCTGCGGGTACATATTTCGGAACTGCGCAAGATGCTGAGCCAATCCGCTGATGCGGAACGCTATATCCTCAACGTCCCTGGCCGCGGCTACACCTTCACGGCCGTCGTCAGACAGCGTGATGAAAAGGCCCCGGATGTGGTGGGGCCGGTACAGCCGGTGGGCCGCTTCGATCCTCTGCCCCTGCGACCGCCAAAACTGGTCGGTCGTCAGGAAGAGGTTCAGCGCATCCGGCATGAACTGCTGGCAAACCGTTTCCTGTCGATCGTCGGGACAGGTGGCATCGGCAAGACCACAGTTGCCCTTGCCGTCGCCGAGACGCTGCTTTCCGATTTCAGGGACGCGGTGGTCTTTGTCGATCTGGCGCCGCTGCGCGAGCAGAAAATGGTCAATGGCGCATTCGCGACTGCGCTTGGTCTGCCCGTGCGGGGTGAGGACGAAACGACCAATATCCTGGCGGCGCTCGAGACGGCCAGGATCCTTCTCATCATCGACAATTGCGAACACGTCATCGGCGCCGTCGCCGAACTTGTCGAAAAAATTTCCGAGGCTGCACCGGGTGTTCATCTGCTCACGACGACGCGGGAGCCGCTGCGTGTTCACGGGGAACAGGTCTATCGTCTGCAGGGCCTGGCCTTTCCGCCCGAGGGCGAGGTGACGACCGCGCAGACTGCGCTTTTCTATCCGGCCATATCGCTTTTCGTCGAGCGCGCTCGCGCCCAGGCGGACGACTTCCGCCTGACGGATGAGAATGCAGCACTGGTGGCTCAGGTCTGCCGTGGTCTCGACGGTCTGGCCTTGGCGATCGAATTGGCTGCCGGGCGGGTTGCGAGCTTCGGCGTTCAGGGCTTGGCCGGTTACCTCAATCAGCGCTTCCGCATTCTCAACCGAGGACGGCGCACGGCACAGCCGCGGCACCAGGCTCTTCGCCTGACAATGGATTGGAGCTACGATCTTCTGGAGGAAGAAGAGAAGATCGTGTTGCGCCGCCTGAGCGTTTTTGCCGGTTCGTTTTCCCTGGAAGCGGCTGAGAACATTGCGGGCGACGGCGATCTTGCACGGCATGACGTGGCGCAGTTTCTGTCCAATCTCGTCGACAAGTCGCTCGTCTCCGCGGATGTTGCGCATGATCAGGTCCGCTTCAGGCTTCTCGATACGACGCGCGAATATGCGTCGGAACGCCTGCGGGAGGCTGCGGAGACCGCTCTCTTCTGTCGCCAACATGCCCGCTACTACCTGTCCCTGCTTCAGCAGGAAGCGCAGCATCGGCCTCAGGAAACCTTGGCGCATCTGCGTCCCGACATCGACAATGTCCGCATTTCTCTCGATTGGTGCTTCTCGCAGCCAGGCGATGTGGAGATCGGCATAGCACTGGCCATTGCTGCGGCAGATCTGATGACGGACCTGTCTCTCCTGGGTGAATGCACCAAATGGGCTGCGGTGGCGCTGGAGCATCTTACCGACGTCCAGAAGGGTACCCATGCCGAGATGGCGCTTTCGACCCATTTCGCCATGCCGCTGCTGTTCATGCGGGGAAATTCCGAAGACGTCCGGCAGGCGATCGACCGCGCCCTTAACCTTGCGCAGGAACTGGGAGACAGCGTGTTCTGGCCAAGCACGGTGTCGGCCCTGTTCACCTTTTACCTGAGAGCGGGAAACATTGTCGGAATGCGCGACACCATTCGCCGCGCCGAGATGATGACGGAAGGCCTGCAGGATTGCGGGATCCTCGAAAGCATGCACTGTGTGGCTGCCTTCTTTGCGGGCGAGCTGGCAACGAACCGGCTGCATGCGGCACGCGCACTCGCCATCCTTCCCATCAAGCGGTCAAACAGCTTTCTGCGGATCGGTGTCGATCACCGCGTCTGGGCCTATAGTTCCTACAGCCTGGCCCTTTGGATCCACGGATATCGGGATCAGGCAAGGGAGATGGCACGCCGGAACATCGAGGAGGCAGAAGCGCTCGGCAGCCCGGTTCCACTGGCCACCGCTCTGGTCTGGGGGAGCGTCCTTGCTCTCTGGGCAGGCGAACCGGATCTCGCTGAACAGCGCAACCAGCGGCTTGCGGAATGCGCGACCCGCAGCGCGCTCCTGCCCTTCCGTTATGTGGCTGACGGGCATAGCGGCTTTCTTGCTGTGTTGAAGGGGGATGCGGAAAAGGGGATCGAGCTCCTGGAACGCAGCGTCAAGCAACTGCTGCAAACCAATAGCCTGCTGCAGGAAGCGCTGATGCGGGGCCAGTTGGCGCAGGCCTATTACCTGGCAGGCCGCTACCGAGATGCCCGGGAACTGGCAGACACAACCCTGTCGCGGGTTCGTGAAACGGGCACGAAGATCTATCTCGCAGACTTCATGCGCCGGCGCGCCGTCTATGGTTGGCATGAGCGCGGCGACCGGGAGGCCTATGTGGAGGGTTTGCAGGAGGCGCTAGCCCAGGCGCGCGCCGATGGGATCCTGTCCGTCGAATTGAGTGTCCTGGCGAACCTGGCCGAGATCGCCGCCGATCCGTCGACATTGGAGGAGGCGCTCCTGGCTCTCCAGAGGACCCTGGAGCAGTTTTCAGAAGGTCTGGATAGCGCTGATCTGGTCAAGGTGAAGGGCATGATCAAACGGTCGACGATCGCCTGATCCTCCCTGTCGGCAGGCTGGACAGTTTTTAGCCCAAAAGCCCAGTGGCCTGCCGCTGCAGCGCCGGGCAACATCTCTTAACATCCAATAACTCGCTGTTGTTGCGGTCTTTGGGCACCTTGCTGTCAGCCACACAGCGAGGTCATCCCATGACATTCACGACATCGTCCTCGACGCCACGACCCTTTCTGTCGGATCGTCATCAGGAGATGACGAGACCGGAATTCGCGGTCGTCGGCGCCTCCAATGACGCAGCGCATTACGTCTCGCCGGATCGAAGCCACGCCGGGGGCCTCGCGGACTGGCAGGTCAAGAAGATCATCCGCCATATCGATCAGAATCTGCGGATGAACCTGAGGGTTGTAGATCTCGGCGCGCTGGTTCACCTGAGCGCCAGCCACTTTTCGCGCAGTTTCAAAGTCTCGTTTGGCGAGCCGCCCTATGCCTATGTTCTTTCCAGACGCGTTGGTGCCGCCATGGAGCTTATCCAGCAGACCGACGAGCCCCTCAGCCAGATCGCCGGCGAATGTGGCATGTGTGACCAGGCGCATATGTGCAAGTCGTTCCGCCGGGTTGCGGGCATGACCCCCCTGCAATGGCGCCGGACAAGCCGAAGCAATGCGGGTGCTGTTCTGCACCAGAACAGTCGCGTCGGAGATGTCGCCCGATCTCGCGTTGCTTGACGACTGCCCCCAGCCGGCTGGAGCGGCCTGTCGCCAGGGCATGTGCTCTCCTTTGAGCACGAATCGACAATAGGCAGTCAGCACAAGGCGCCAAGGTACCCATTGTCATCGGAGAAGGCTGATCGACGACAAAGGGGTGCATACGGGGATGGACTTGAAACAGGGCAGGCCGTTGGCCGGTAAGACTGTCTTTCTGACCAGTGCCGACGTCAGTATCGGGCCAGCAACCGCATGGGCTCTGGCCGAGAGCGGCGCGGACCTTGCGATTTCGCTCCTCAGCGCGAAGCCAGAGCCTGCATTCGTCAATGCACTTCGCTCCACCGGCGCCAAGATCTCGGTCTTCGAGATCCCTGATCCCTTCAGTTGCGAGGCCTGTATCCGCCTCGTCAGACGGGTGATCGCCACTGTCGGAAAGCTTGATGTCCTCATCGTCAATTGCGAGCAAAAGCTGCAGTGGCAGGTCGATGATCTTGATCAGGACGAAGACGCCCTTGCCACCCAATTCGCCGTCAACGTGACGGCGACGCTTGCTGTTATCCGGACAGCCATCAAGGGCATGAATGATGGGGGCCGCGTCATCGCCGTGGGAGCGAGTGTCGCCGATCGCGTCGGCACGCCGGGACTGGCCGATTATGCGGCGACGCGGGCGGCCGTGGTCGCTTGGTGCAAAGGCGCGGCCCACGATGTCGGCGCGCGCGGCATCACCGTGAATGTGGTGCAGCTTGGGGCTATCGACGTTGCGCTACAAGGGGTCACCGCCCAGCAGTTGGAAGCGGAGGTTGCATCCAACGCCATGAAAAGGCTTGGCTCAGCGCAGGAGGCTGCTGCGGCAATACTATTCCTCGCCAGTCCCGGCGCCTCTTTCATCACAGGAACGATCTTGAGTGTCGATGGCGGCTATATGGCCTGAATTATGGCTACCCTTCGCGTGGCAAGGGAAGCCTTGGTCTTGCCGTTGAAGAGCGTTCGAGAGAGCCAGGCGGAGCCGCCGAGCCTTAGGGAAAACAGGCGCTCCAAAACGCATGCGGAAGCCGCCAAAGGCGCACTAACCCTTGGAACTATCTTTGCAATTTCCAGATCGCCGTGAAGGGGAAGGGTCGGGAAAAAGTTTGGTGGAGCTAAGCGGGATCGAACCGCTGACCTCTTGCATGCCATGCAAGCGCTCTCCCAGCTGAGCTATAGCCCCATCAGGGTGGTCCGGTGTGAGCCGGTCCTGGGAACTCCGAAGCACTGTGTCTAGCGGAGTGGCGGCTTCTTACGTCTGGTTTCCGAGAAGCGCAAGCCCGATTTTTGGCTTCCGGCGATTTTTCGTTAAATCGCCGGAGCTTGGAAGAGGATCAGACCTCGTCGTCGTCGCCGGTGACGCCGATGATACCGGTCATGTCGCCGTCTTCGTCGTCTTCGTCGACCTCGAGGAAGGTGTCGTCCTCGTCGCCGCCGATTTCGGCTTCGTCGTCGCCCAGATCCGGGATGTCGTCGCCGCTTGCGGCATCGTCGCCCTCTTCATGGGAGACGAGTTCGACTTCCGGGTTCTCCGTATCGACTTCCTGGACGTCTTCTTCTTCCGCCTGTTCCATCTTCACGGCAGCGCTGTTTTCCGCAAAGAAGGACATCGGCCAGGTCTTGCCGGTGTAGGGAGAAACAACCGGATCGCGGTTCAGGTCATAGAATTTCTTGCCGGTATCAGGGTCGGTGCGTTTTGTTCCGAGTTCCGCTTTAGCCACAGTCAGAGCCTCATGAGGGATGGCCGAATAGTTCGGCGAGCCGCCTAATGCGGCCTTTTGGGTGGAAAACTAAGCGCGTCCCCATAAGGCCATTAGCATCCCGTGTCAAAGCCTAACTTTCTTGATTTGCCGGGGGCGGAAGCGGATGACCGGCCTCTGCCTTTATGATAACGACGGCCTACATTCCCCATCCCGCGCACATGCGCAGCATAAGCGTCTGTGAGAGGCGCCAGTATTAGAGGACAGGCCATGTCGCATGGTATCGCGCTGAAGCCGGCAAAATCGAGACAATCCAGCAACCTGTCCGGCACGGTTCGCATTCCCGGCGACAAGTCGATCTCTCATCGCTCCTTCATGTTTGGCGGCCTGGCCTCCGGCGAAACCCGCATCACCGGCCTTCTGGAAGGTGAGGATGTGATCAACACCGGCAAGGCCATGCAGGCCATGGGGGCTACGATCGAGAAGGTCGGCGCCGAGTGGATCATCCGGGGCACCGGCAATGGCGCGCTTCTCGCACCCCAGGCACCGCTCGATTTCGGCAATGCCGGCACCGGCTGCCGCCTCACCATGGGCCTTGTCGGCGTCTATGATTTCGACAGCACCTTCGTCGGCGATGCCTCGCTCTCCAAGCGGCCCATGGGCCGCGTCCTCAATCCTTTGCGGGAAATGGGCGTCCAGGTGCGGGCGCAGGAGGGCGATCGTCTTCCCGTCACGCTGCGGGGCCCGAGGACCCCGAACCCGATCAGCTACCGCGTGCCCATGGCCTCCGCTCAGGTGAAGTCGGCCGTACTTCTGGCCGGCCTCAACACACCGGGCGTGACCACGGTCATCGAGCCGGTCATGACCCGCGACCATACCGAAAAAATGCTCAAAGGCTTCGGCGCCGAACTGTCGGTTGAAACCGACGGCGACGGCGTGCGCACCATCCGGCTGGAAGGGCGCGGCCGTCTGCTTGGCCAGAAGATCGATGTGCCAGGCGATCCGTCGTCGACTGCATTTCCGCTGGTCGCGGCACTGCTCGTCCCCGGTTCGGATGTGACGATCGAGAACGTGCTGATGAACCCCACCCGCACCGGCCTGATCCTCACCCTGCAGGAAATGGGCGCCGATATCGAGGTCATGAACGCCCGCAGTGCTGGCGGCGAGGATGTCGCAGATCTCAGGGTTCGCGCCTCCGACCTCAAGGGCGTCACCGTGCCGGCCGATCGTGCGCCCTTCATGATCGACGAATACCCGGTTCTGGCGATTGCCGCGGCGTTTGCGGAAGGCACCACGACCATGCTCGGTCTCGAGGAACTGCGCGTCAAGGAATCCGATCGGCTGACCGCCACGGCCGAAGGCCTGAAGCTCAACGGCGTCGATTGCGACGAAGGCAAGGAGACGCTTGTGGTGCGGGGTCGGCCGGGCGGCAAAGGCTACGGCAATGCAGCCGGAACCCCGGTCGTCACCCATCTCGACCACCGCATCGCCATGAGCTTCCTCGTCATGGGCCTCGTTTCCGAGCACGAGGTGACGGTGGACGACGCCTCGATCATCGCGACTTCTTTTCCAGAGTTCATGGACCTGATGACCGGGCTTGGCGCGAAGATCGAAGGACTGGCGGCCTGATGGGCATCGTCATCGCCATCGACGGGCCGGCTGCGGCCGGCAAGGGGACCCTGTCGCGGCAGATCGCCGAGGCCTACCACTTCCACCACCTGGACACGGGCCTGACCTACCGGGCGACGGCCAAGGCGCTGATCGATGCTGGCCTGCCGCTGGACGACGAGACCGTCGCGGCAAAGATGGCCGCCGAGGTTGATCTGTCGGGTCTCGACCGGGATGTCCTGTCCGCCCATGCGATCGGCGAGGCAGCGTCCAGGATCGCCGTCATGCCGTCTGTGCGCCGGGCTCTGGTCGACGCGCAGCGCGCTTTCTCCCGCAAGGAGCCGGGGACGGTGCTGGATGGACGCGACATCGGCACCGTGGTGTGCCCGGATGCGCCGGTGAAACTGTATGTCACGGCCTCTCCCGAGATACGGGCGCGTCGCCGCCATGAGGAGATCGTCGCCAAGGGCGATAATGCCGATTACGAGGCGATTTTTGCCGAGGTGAAGACCCGCGACGACCGCGACATGAGTCGCTCTGATAGCCCCTTGAAGCCGGCACCGGACGCGCACTTGCTTGATACGTCGGAAATGAGTATAGAAGCCGCGTTTCAGGCCGCGAAAGCCATCACTGACGCTGCTCTGAAAAACAGTTAATGGCCTGCCGGCTTGCCGGCACGCGCATGAAAGCCCGCAGTCAGTCCACGCGCCGGATAGCCTCCTGAACAGGGAGGCGGACAGCACTTCGGGTATCTTTAACACCAGCCACCGGCGCATGCGTGTCCGAGAACGGACACACCAGGAGATTCTATGGCACTATCTAACCCCACGCGGGAGGACTTCGCAGCCCTTCTCGAAGAATCCTTTGCAACGAACGATCTTGCTGAAGGCTATGTAACCAAGGGTATCGTCACGGCGATCGAAAAGGACATGGCCGTTGTTGACGTCGGCCTCAAGGTCGAAGGTCGCATCGCGCTGAAGGAATTCGGCGCCAAGGGCAAAGACGGAACGCTGAAGGTCGGCGACGAAGTCGAAGTCTATGTCGAGCGCATCGAAAATGCTCTCGGCGAAGCTGTTCTGTCGCGCGAGAAGGCTCGCCGCGAAGAAAGCTGGGTCAAGCTCGAACTCAAGTTCGAAGCTGGCGAACGCGTTGAAGGCGTCATCTTCAACCAGGTCAAGGGTGGCTTCACCGTCGATCTCGACGGCGCCGTAGCCTTCCTGCCGCGCTCGCAGGTCGACATCCGTCCGATCCGCGACGTGACTCCGCTGATGCACAACCCGCAGCCCTTCGAAATCCTCAAGATGGACAAGCGTCGCGGCAACATCGTCGTTTCGCGTCGTACGGTTCTCGAAGAGTCCCGTGCAGAACAGCGTTCGGAAATCGTCCAGAACCTCGAAGAAGGCCAGGTTGTTGACGGCGTCGTCAAGAACATCACCGATTACGGTGCGTTCGTTGACCTCGGCGGCATCGACGGCCTGCTGCACGTGACCGACATGGCATGGCGCCGCGTCAACCATCCGTCGGAAATCCTGTCCATTGGCCAGCAGGTCAAGGTTCAGATCATCCGCATCAACCAGGAAACCCACCGTATCTCGCTCGGCATGAAGCAGCTCGAGTCGGATCCGTGGGATGGCATTGCCGCCAAGTACCCGGTCGGCAAGAAGATCTCCGGCACCGTCACGAACATCACCGACTACGGTGCATTCGTCGAACTGGAACCGGGCATCGAAGGCCTGATCCACATCTCGGAAATGTCCTGGACCAAGAAGAACGTACATCCCGGCAAGATCCTGTCCACCACGCAGGATGTCGACGTTGTTGTTCTCGAAGTCGATCCGTCCAAGCGTCGAATCTCGCTCGGCCTCAAGCAGACCCTGGAAAACCCGTGGCAGGCATTTGCCTACGGTCACCCGGCCGGCACTGAAGTCGAAGGCGAAGTCAAGAACAAGACCGAATTCGGCCTGTTCATCGGCCTCGACGGCGATGTTGACGGCATGGTTCACCTTTCTGACCTCGACTGGAACCGTCCGGGCGAACAGGTCATCGAGGAGTTCAACAAGGGCGACGTCGTCAAGGCTGTCGTTCTGGACGTTGACGTCGAAAAGGAGCGTATCTCGCTCGGCATCAAGCAGCTCGGCCGCGATGCGGTTGGCGACGCTGCGACATCCGGTGAACTGCGCAAGAATGCTGTCGTTTCCTGCGAAGTGATCGCGGTCAACGATGGTGGCGTCGAAGTGAAGCTGGTTGCTCACGACGACATCACCTCCTTCATCCGCCGTAACGACCTGGCCCGCGATCGTGATGATCAGCGTCCGGAGCGTTTCTCGGTTGGTCAGGTTTTCGACGCCCGCGTCGTGAACTTCTCCAAGAAGGATCGCAAGGTCATGCTGTCCATCAAGGCGCTGGAAATCGCTGAAGAGAAGGAAGCCGTCGCACAGTTCGGTTCGTCCGACTCGGGCGCTTCCCTCGGCGACATCCTTGGTGCGGCTCTGAAGAACCGCGGCGGCAACGAGTAATCGTCTGCTGTTTTGAGCAAAACGAAAGCCGCCGGACGCAAGTCCGGCGGCTTTTGCATGTCAAGGAACCGCTTGGCGTCTGTCCTGAAGCGACCTAGGACCAGTCCGCCATGCGCCAGTAGAAGTCCTGGGCATTGGCATCGCCCTGACTGTCCTGGTCCTTGCTGAGCGCGTCCCGGTTGCCGTTCCCCTGGCTCTCCGGATTGCCCGTGTCTCCCCCGGACGGGTCCTTGTCTCCCCCGTGACCATGATATCCCGGCTGGCCCCCGGGCGGTGGCTCTTCGCCCTCTTCGTCCACCTTTGTGACGGGCTGGGCCTTGCGACCGCCGCGCTCCCGTCTCTGCTCGGCCGCCGGTGGATAGGGCACGAAGGCAAGCGGCACGCCCTCGCGTGGCACGAACGCTGGCAGGACGAACGCCGGCGTGTCAGGAAGACCATCCGCGCCATGAGGTTTCGCCGCCACCTTGGCAGGCACGACACTACCCGTCGCA
This sequence comes from Hyphomicrobiales bacterium, assembly GCA_900472675.1. Taxonomy (GTDB): domain Bacteria; phylum Pseudomonadota; class Alphaproteobacteria; order Rhizobiales; family Rhizobiaceae; genus Neorhizobium. The sequence continues at coordinate 317,441 of UCJA01000015.1, read as the reverse complement.
AGCGCATCGAGATCGGGGCCCACTGGCACAGGAGCCGCGCCTGCGTCCGGCATGGCGGACGTTTTTCCCGGCAGTGCGCCATGGTCGGTCACCGCGACGGGGGGAGTTGCCGGCGGTCCTGCGATCAGGCTGGCGATCAGGGCATCCGCGCCGCTGCGTTCCGGTTTCATCGGGCTGGCGGGAGCGGCGGGCGGCAACGGCCTTCCGATGAAATTTTCCACCAGCCATTCGGTGATCGCCAGCACAGGGTTGGAGTCGAAGCCGCCGGCAGCACGCCCGGCTTTAAGCTCCAGAAGCGGGTCGCGAAGCGGAATGGAAATGGGCGTTTCGCCCGGGTCATCAATCGACGCAAGGTCGGGGATGGCGCTCCCGGGGGCAGGAAGAGCAAGGTCGGTCGTCGCCCGTCCTGTCAAAATGGAAAGAGGAAGTTTTGCCAGCGCGCCGGCCACAGCGATCGCTTCGGCCTTGATGACCTCGAGGTCGACATTCGGGACCGCAAGATCGGCAGCGGCGTCCAGAGACGCCAGAACCGCCGGGTTGATGGTCGGGGCAGGGGGGCCAACAGCGTCCGGCACAGGCATCGCCGAAACAACAGCCGGGGTGGCTCCCGGTGCAAGAGCGGACGCCCGTTCGAAAATCGGTGCGGATGCTGCTGGAATTGCTGGAGTAGGGGCAGGAGCGAGCGAACCTGCGCTGGCGGACGGGGTGGTGACGCTGCCTGCCGCCGCGGATGGAACGGTTCCGGTCTTGCCGGCGAGTACCAGTGGTTCTGTGGCTATCTCGCCGGACAGAGGCGCCAGATCCGGCCTGGGCAGCGCTGCACCGCTCGGCACGGGCAAACTGGCTGTACTGCTTGTGGTGGGCGGCGGTGCGGCTCCAGTCGGCGTGCTGGGCTGCACTGGCCGCGCGCCAGAACCTGGGGCGCGCGCATCGCGGCCTTCGTTCTGCAGGTAGGATGTGACGGCGGCCTTCGCGGCAAGGTCCTTGCCCACTGATGCCGGGTTTTCCAGCAGTGTCGCAAGCCGCGCCGCATCAGGCCCCGCCGGGTCCTTCAGCATGTCGGCAAGCAGTCGCAGGGTCGCGCCGCGGACAAGCTGGTTGAGTGCCGTCTCCAGCTGCGCGCGGGCGGGCGGGTCGAGCGCCTCGACTGCAGCGGCAATTCGCTGGGCGTAATCGTCGAGCCCCTCGTCTCGCCCGCGCGGAAGCTTGAGGAGAGCACCGATGGTTTCAGCGAAGATGGATAGCCCTTGCGCGAGCTGAAGCTGGACGGAAAGCGACATGGCCCCGAGACGGCCGCCCGAAACAGGCATGGACGCGTCGTGATCGTTGGCCGCCGTCGCATGCACGGGCTGTAGCTTGGCCGCCGGCTGCAGCGCGGGCGGTGTGGCTTCGGGAAACAGGCTTATGGCACGGACCGGTGGCAGCATGACGTGGGCTCCATCTGCTGACGGGGGCGGAGCTGCCCGGACCAAAAGCTGATGGCACAACGACCTTGCAGTCGCAGCGATCCAGAGCGGCTTCAGGCCGGGAAACGCTGTCCACTATGGAGAATAATGGTTAAGCCGCCGATAACGCCTGCTTGCCGGAAGGGAGGCCGCTCAGCTGTGCGCGAAGATGTCGGTCTCGTCCCAGCCAAGCAAATCGAGCTTGGCGCGCGTCGGCAGGAACAGGAAGCAGGCCTCCGCCAACTCGATCCGGTGGTCGCGCACAAGTCGCGCGGTGAGCTTGTCGCGCAGGGCATGCAGATGCAGCACGTCAGAGGCGGCGTATTCGAGCTGCGCGGGCGACAGGGTCTCCGCGGCCCAGTCGGATTGCTGCTGGGCTTTCGACACGTCGATCTCCAGCAACTCCCTGAGATTGTCCTTGAGCCCGTGCCGGTCCGTATAGGTGCGGGTCAGGCGTGACGCGATCTTGGTGCAAAAGACCGGTGTGGTCGTGACCCCGAAGGTGTGGAACAGCACCGCGATATCGAAGCGGCCATAGTGGAAGATCTTCTGGCGGCCGGGGTCGGCCAGCAGAGACACGAGGTTCGGCGCCGACGTCTGGTCCCGGGCGATCCGGATCACGTCGGCCGTGCCGTCACCCGGTGAAATCTGCACCACGCAGAGCCGGTCGCGGCGCGGTACCAGGCCCAGCGTCTCCGTATCGACGGCAACGGCGCCGCGATAGCGCGCTACATCCGCTTCGGAAATGTCCCCTTCGTGAAATCGGATCTCGGCCATGGGTGCGTCTTTCATCTGATCGGTGTTGCCAAGGCTATAGACCAGCAATCGGTGCAAGCCCACCCTTGTACGACAGCCGCTGCTGATCCCCAGAATGCCTGCGGAATGAGCAAATGCCCAGCTCTGCGTTAAATGCATTGCTGCGTTGCAGCAGAGCCTCTTGGTGCGGCAGGCCGGTTCAATTACATAGGGGTCATCGAACGACGCACCTCCTCCTCCCAGCGTCGTCGATACGGGTCGACGACATCCTCCTCCTCCCAGTTGTCGATCAAGTTCAAAGCCTGGCGCATCCTCCTCCCGCGCCAGGCTTTTTACGTTTCGAGGATATCTTCCTTCTACGACTGAAACATTTCGCCAAGGCGCTCGGCATGAGGCGCAGCGCACTTCCGTGACCGCTGCGCATCGCGCTTCCGCCTTTAGGCTTGCGGCTCAGCCCAGCGCCGTGATCGCCGCCACAACTTCATCGTCGATTTCAATGCCATGCAACTGAGCCTTTGCCCGCGCGCCGCGGCCGCGCTTGCCGGGCAGTCTCACGCCCTCCTGCCGACCCATCTCCCGGGCAAGATCTGCCAACCGCTCGGCGGTTCCTGCGCCGCTCGTGGCCAGCGGATCGATCGCAATGATGGCCTGGCCCAACGCCGGGGGCGGCCCCTTCTCGTCAAACAGCGAACTCGCCTCGTAGGAAAAATGTGCCCCGGTCAGTCCGGCGGACAGCACTTCCACCATCAGCGCAAGGGCAGCGCCTTTGGCGCCGCCGGAAGGTGCCATCGTGCCCTTCAAGGCCGCATGAGGATCGGTCGTCGGATTGCCATCGGCATCGAAGGCCCAGTCGTCGGGAATGCTGGTACCCTTCTGCTTGGCCTCCATCACCTTGCCGCGTGCCACCTTGGAAAGCGCAAGATCGATCACCAGTGGATCGCTGCCCGCCACTGGCGTTGCGAAGGCGATCGGATTGGTGCCGAACAGCGGCACCTTGCCGCCCCAGGGCGCCATGGCCGCGGGCGCATTGGCAAACATCAGCGCCACCAGTCCCTGCTGCGCAAAGCGCTCGACAGTCAGCGCCATCACGCCCGCATGGTGGGAGCGGTGGATGGCGGCAAAGGCGATCCCCTGTTCGCGGGCGATGGCGGGAAGCTCGTCCACCGCAAGGTCCAGCGCCGGATAGGCAAACCCATGAGCCGCATCGATGGCGAGAACCCCGGGCTTGGCCCGCAGGGAGGAAGGTTTGGCCTTTCCGTCCACCTTGCCCGTGCGAACCTGACTCACATAGGCCGGCACCCGTCTCAACCCATGGCCGGACTGGCCGGCCGCCTCCGATTGAACCAGGGCCGAGGCCACGGCACGTGCCGTGGCCGGAGACACGCCATTGGCCTCGAACACGCCCTGCACGAGCGTTTCGGCGTCGGAAAGAGAGATATGCATGCGTTTATCCAGAATGGGGGAGGTGCGGGGAGGATGAGATCACTCGCACTTTAGAGCCTGATCCAGATAACTTGCAACACCGGAGGGCGGCGCCGGAATAGGAGATGCGCGGCGAACGGCGGAAACCACATAGTCGTCGATGGAGGAATCGCCGGACGAGCGCGACAGGGAAACCTTGGTGATATTGCCGCTGCCGTCGAAGTTGAAACGCACCGCGGCAGTGCCCGTCCCATTGCCTGGGCATTTTCGGGCGTTGCGGGCGATCCGTGCCTCTACCCGCGACTTCCACTTGGCGGGCGAGACCGACGAGGAGAAGAAGCCGGTCGACGTCTGGCTGGCGGCGGTGCGGTTCGATTGCGTAGTCGGCAGCGCGGCCTGCGTGCGCTCCTTTTGCGCCTGCTCGGGCTTCGGCTTCGCCGCCGTCCTGACGGGCGGCTTGGGTGGCGCAGGCTTGGTGGGTGCGGGTTCTGCCGTCTTTGGCGCGGGTGCCGGTGGCACGGGCCGCGTCATCGGCAAGGGCACCTCGACGTTTTCAAGCGCCGCCGTCGCCTGCTGCTCTACGGGATCGACAGGCTCCGGGGTCGGCTCGGGTTCGACCGGGGTCGGTTCGGGCTCCACCGGTGGCGGCTCGACCACGGGCGGCGGTGTGGGAATGGTCTGGGTGGTCTCCGGCTCCGGCGTGGGTTCTGCAACAGGTTCCGGTGGCGGCTCCGGCATTGGCTCCGGCATTGGCTCGGGCAAAGGCTCAGCTTGCGGTTCCGGCTGCACCTGCGCCTGCTCGACCGGCGCAGGCTGCGGCTCCTCGACCGGCTCCACCTGCTCGCTGATCACTTCCTCGGCGTTGCTGGTATCAGGCGCAATCTGTTCCTGCTGGGTGTTCACCGCTTCCGGTTCCGCCGCAAGCTCGATCATGATCGCAGCCGGTGGTGAATTGTCGGAGGGCATCTCCTGGTCCTCGCGCATCAGAAGCGCAGCGCCGGCCACATGCGCAGCCAGCACCAGGGCGCCCGCCATGCTCCACAGGCCAAGCTCCCGCAGCCGCAGGCCGCCGCTCTCGCCATAGGCCAGCACATGGCTCATGGCGCACTCCAGGCGCCATCCCTGGGCACCGCAGGCTGTGCGGGAGCATCGACCGGCGGGCTTGCCGCGCCGACGGCCTCCAGGCCGACCAGGGCGATCTTCAGATAGCCCGAATCGCGCAGGAGGTTCATCACATCCATGAACTGGCCGTAGTCCACGGCCTTGTCAGCCCGCAGGTAGATACGGGTGGTGTGGTCACCCTGCGTCATCCGATCCAGCGATGCGGCAAAAATCTCCCGCGCAACCGGGTCGTTGCCGATGTTAAGGCTGAGATCCTGCTTCACGGTCACGTAAAGGGGTTCCTCGGGCCGCTCCGCCGGCTGTGCGCTGGAGGCCGGCAGATCGACGTTCACGTCCACCGTCGCCAGTGGTGCCGCCACCATGAAGATGATCAGGAGCACGAGGATGACGTCGATGAATGGCGTCACGTTGATCTCGTGGTTCTCCACGAGGTCCTCGCCGCGATGCTCCCGGATGCCGCCAGCCATGCCTCAGCCTCCTGCCACGAGCGAAACCGGCGCCTTGCGGCCGGGCGGCAGCTTGCGGAAGTCGAGGTCGCGGCTGACCAGCCGTTCGACGCCCGTCGCCGCATCCGCAAGAAGCTGGCGATAGCCGGTCACCGAACGGGCAAAGACGTTGTAGATGACCACGGCCGGGATGGCGGCGACCAGACCGATCGCGGTCGCAAGCAGCGCCTCGGCAATCCCCGGCGCCACGACGGCAAGGTTCGTGGTGTTGGATTGGGAAATGCCGATGAAGGCATTCATAATGCCCCAGACCGTGCCGAACAGGCCGACGAAGGGCGCGGTCGAGCCGATGGTGGCGAGCGCCCCGGTGCCGCGGGTCATCCGGCGGCCGGCATTGGCTTCGATGCGCGACAGGACCGAGCCCACCCTTTCCTTGACGCCGTCGCCGCCCGCATGGTCGAGTGCTGCGTCGGACAGACGCATCTCTTCGTCCGCCGCCTTCAGCATCAGCACGGCTGGACCCCGCCGGCGTCCGGCGCCCTCGAGCGCCTCAGGCAGCGTACGGGCGTTGCGGATCACGGCCAGCGCGCGGTTCGCCCGGCTGCGGGCACCGGCAAGTTCGATGGTCTTGGCAACCCAGACCGTCCAGGTGATGAGGGAGGCGAAAGCCAGTCCGCACATCACGGCCTTCACCACCCAGTCGGCGGCCATGAACATGCCCCAGGGAGAAAGGTCGTGCGGCAGGTCTGCCCGCGTGTCGGCGGCAAGCACCGGCGTCAGCGGTTCGGCGGCGGCTGGTGCAGGCACAGGTGCAGCGGTGGCAGGTGGCGCTGCAGGAGTTGCCGGCGGGGGGCTGACCGGCGCTGCCGGTTCCGCAAGCTGTGGAGCTGAGGCGGGCGTCTCCGGCGCGGGAGCCTGTGCCATCGCCGCAGACGCCACAAGGCTCAGCACCAGAAGCAGAGCCGAACCGGCGGTGCGTCGGGCATGGATCGGGCGGGAGGCGTGGGCTCGAGGCGTCGAGATGGCGGTCATGCGGCGGGACTCCGGACTGTTCGACAGGCGAGGGCGCGGCAGGGATCGTGATGCGGATGCAGCAGATGGGATGCCGCCGGCCGCTGCCGGTTCGCAATTGCAGCTACCGGATAATAAACATGAGTGAGAATGGCAACTAATAAATCTTGAGTACGCGAATCCAATTTGATTGGTTGGTCTACCGCGGGTTGGGACTATGGGGGAGGTTGCGGGCCTCGAACAGAAAAAGCCGCCGGAGCGAGGCTCCGGCGGCTTTAAAGTCAAACCCGTGATGACGCTTACAGCGTGCGGGTGATGTGCTCCACGCGGAAGCACTCGATGGTGTCGCCGGCGCGGATGTCTTCGTAGTTCTCGAAGGCCATGCCACATTCCTGGCCCATCGGCACGTCGGCCACTTCGTCCTTGAAGCGCTTGAGCGTCTTGAGCTTTCCTTCGTGGATGACCACGTTGTCGCGGATAAGGCGAACGCCTGCACCACGTTCCACCTTGCCGTCCGTAACGCGGCAACCTGCGACCTTGCCGGTTTTGGTGATGTTGAACACCTCCAAGATCTGCGCATTGCCGAGGAAGGTCTCGCGACGTTCCGGCGAAAGCAGGCCCGACATCGCTGCCTTCACGTCATCCACCAGGTCGTAGATGATGTTGTAGTAGCGGATCTCGATGCCGGCCCGTTCAGCGGCCTGGCGAGCCTGCACATTGGCACGCACGTTGAAGCCGATGATAGCCGCATCTGAGGACTCGGCAAGCGAGATATCCGACTCGGTGATGCCGCCGGCACCCGAGTGGACGATCCGGGCGCGGACTTCGTCCGTGCCGAGCTTGTCCAGCGCGCCGATGATGGCCTCGATCGAACCCTGCACGTCGCCCTTGATGAGCAGCGGGAACTCCTTGTAGCCGGTGTTCTGCAGCTTGCTCATCATCTGTTCGAGCGAACCACGCTGGCCGGACTGACGGGCGGCTGCCTTGTCGCGGGTCAGGCGCTGGCGGTACTCGGAGATCTCGCGGGCACGGCTCTCGTTCTCGACGACCGCAAACCGGTCACCGGCAGCAGGCGTAGCCGAAAGGCCAAGCACTTCGACCGGCATGGCCGGACCGGCTTCCTTGACCTGCTCGCCCTTGTCGGTGACGAGGGCACGAACGCGGCCCCACTGGTCGCCGGCAACGATGATCTGGCCTGGCTTCAGCGTGCCCTTCTGGACGAGCACCGTTGCAACGGCACCGCGACCACGGTCGAGCTGCGCTTCGATGACGACGCCTTCGGCCGTGCGGCTCGGATCGGCCTTGAGGTCGAGAATTTCTGCCTGCAGCAGGATCGCATCCAGGAGCTTGTCCAGGTTGAGCCTGTTCTTGGCGGAAACTTCCACGTCGAGCACTTCACCGCCCATGGATTCCACGAAGACTTCGTGCTGCAGCAGCTGCTGGCGCACCTTGTCCGGGTTGGCCTCATGCTTGTCGATCTTGTTGATCGCCACGATGATCGGCACGCCGGCAGCCTTGGCATGGTTGATGGACTCAATGGTCTGCGGCATGACGCTGTCGTCTGCCGCAACCACCAGGACCGCGATATCCGTCGCCTGTGCACCACGGGCACGCATGGCCGTAAAGGCGGCGTGACCGGGCGTGTCGATGAAGGTGATCTTGTGGCCGCGCTGTTCCACCTGGTAGGCGCCGATATGCTGGGTGATGCCACCGGCTTCGCCCGAAACGACGCTCGTCTCGCGGATGGCGTCGAGCAGCGATGTCTTGCCGTGGTCGACGTGACCCATGATGGTGACGACAGCCGGACGCGGCAGCATTTCGCCGGCGACGTCGACCACGTTGAAGATACCTTCTTCGACGTCGGACTCCGACACGCGACGGACCGAGTGTCCGAATTCGACGGCGATGAGTTCGGCCAGATCGGCGTCGATGACGTCGCCCGGCTTCATCATCTGGCCTTCCTTCATCAGGAACTTGATGACGTCGACGGCACGTTCAGACATGCGCTGCGACAGTTCCTGGATGGTGATGGTTTCCGGAAGCACCACTTCGCGAATGACCTTCTCGCGCGGCTCCTGCATCTGGCTGCGGCGGAATTTCTCCTGCCGGCGACGCATGGAAGCAAGCGAACGGCCACGTGCATCCTCGCCGTCCACATTGGCTGTGGTGACGGTCAGCTTGCCGCGACGACGTTCGTCCTCGGTCTTCGGGCGGGCAGGAACCTTGGCAGGTGCCGGCACGGGCGCGCGGCCACGGCCGGGGATGCCACCACGCGGCGGGCCACGGTCTTCGTCTTCGTCCTGCGGCTTGCGGCGGCCAACAAGGCCCGGAGCCGGAGTGGCGCCGGGAGCGGCAGGCCTGGCGGCAGCCGGACGACCGTCCTGGCCAGCCCGCGCAACGGCGCCGGCAGCCCGTTCAGACGGAGCTTCGGCTACGACGGGTGCGGGTGCCTCGACAGGCGCCGGTTCCGGAGCCGGTTCGGCGGCACGACGTGCAGCTTCCGCTTCGTCCTCGATGCGGCGACGCTCGGCGTCCGCCTGGCGACGGACCTCTTCCTCGGCGCGGCGCTTGGCATCTTCGATGTCGCGTGCCTGGGCTTCGATCAGCGCGCGACGACGGGCGTCCATTTCGCTGGCCGACAGGTCGTGCAGCACGTTCGGGCGCTGCGGACGCTGCGGCGAAGGCTGCGGGCGCGGCGCCTGGTTGTTGTTGCTGTTGTTGTTGTAGCTGCCCGGACGCTGACCCTGCTGGGCAGGACGCTGGCTGTTCTGCGGGGCAGGCTGGTGCACGCGCTGAGGCGGCGGTGTTGGGCTGCTCGGCTGAGGTGCAGGAGCCGCGGCAGCTGGTGCTGCTGCAACCGGCGCCGACTCGGCAGGCTTGGCTGCAACCGGGGCGGCAGCAGGAGTGTAAGCGGGCTTTTCGTCCAGCGGCCGGGCAACCCGGCGCTTTACGGTCTCGACGACGACCGCTTTGGTGCGTCCCCGGCCCATGTCCTGGCGCACGGTGCCCTGGCTCATCCCTGAGGGCTTGAGAGTCAGGGTCTTCTTTACACCCAGCGTCTTATCGTCTTTGTTATCGGTCATCCGTTCCTGTTCCTTCGGACAGGAACGGATGGAAACCATCACGACCTGTCGTTCAATTCTCGTCTATTCTTCTGCGTCCGGCAGTAAGCCGGTGACCGCGTCATCGGTTAGGCATGTCAACGACACCCTTTGTCTGGGACAGCCCGCCCATGCGGTACTGTTCAAGTAGGTTTGCGCGCTTCACTACACCCTCACCCGCCTGGCCTGCAAGCGCGCAGGCATGGATAAAAGCATTCTGGCCCAACACTTCGTCCAATTCCGCAGCCGTTAGCTGCGAAAATGCCGGAATGTCGTCTTCTCTGTCGTTCCCCAGCTTCCAGGCCTTGCGAGCCTGGTCGAGCTTTCGAACCCCGTCCGCTGCGGCGTCCGAGGCATGAAATACCGCCACAGCAGCACCCGCACGGATGGCGGCATCGACCTTTGTTGCACCCGACACGAACTGTCCGGCCTTGCGGGCCATGTGCATCATGCCGGCCATGTCCGCGACCAGCAGCCGATCGACGGTCTGCGGCAGATCGGCATCGGCCTTCACATCCGCCTTGAGGGCACGGGCGAAGATCTTCTTCGCCACTGCCCGCTCCACCAGCGCCCGGTCGGCCTTGACCCAGCATCCCCGTCCCGGCAGGCGCCGTTTCAGGTCCGGGACGATCCGCCCGTCCGGACCCGCCACGAAGCGGATCAGGTCGTCGGGGGACGTCGCTTCCCGGGTGACGATGCAGGTACGGTCGTTCACGACAATCTCCTGCTCGTCGTCCCCTTCGTCCGGCTGGTTGGCCAGCGGGATCATTCCTGTCCTACGGCCTCGGCCTCCTCTTCGGCGGCTTCATCCTCAGGCTTGGCAATATCGTCCTCGGTGATCCAGCCGGCCGACAGGCGAGCCTGCACGATCATGGCTTCGGCTTCCGTGCGCGATACGTCCAGCTTGGAGAACAGGCCTTCGAACTTCTTCGTCTCGCCGTTCTTGCGCTCGGTCCAGCCGACCAGGTCGTCCGCGGCGCAGCCGGCGAAGTCTTCGATCGTCTTGATGCCGTCCTCGCCCAGTGCCACCAGCATCTGGCTGGTCAGGCCCTCGATCTGGCGCAGTTCGTCCTGCACGCCAAGCTCCTTGCGCTTGGCATCCATTTCGCTTTCGATCCGCTCCAGGTATTCCTTGGCGCGCATCTGGATCTCGCTCGCCGTATCCTCGTCGAAACCGTCGATGGAGGAGATTTCCTCAAGGTCCACATAGGCCAGTTCCTCGACGGCCGCAAAGCCTTCGGAAGCCAGCACCTGTCCGACCATTTCGTCCACGTCGAGCGCATCCATGAACAGGTTGCTGCGCTCGTTGAATTCCTTCTGGCGGCGCTCTGACTCTTCGGCCTCCGTCATGATGTCGATGTCCCAGCCGGTGAGCTGCGAGGCAAGCCGCACGTTCTGGCCGCGGCGACCGATCGCCAGCGACAGCTGCTCGTCCGGAACCACGACTTCGATGCGCTCGGCATCCTCGTCGAGAACCACCTTGGAGACTTCCGCCGGCTGCAGAGCGTTGACGATGAAGTTCGCCGGCTCGTTGGACCACGGAATAATGTCGATCTTTTCGCCCTGCAGCTCGCCGACGACGGCCTGAACGCGGCTACCACGCATACCGACGCAGGCGCCGACCGGATCGATGGAGCTGTCGTTCGAGACGACGGCGATCTTGGCGCGAGAGCCGGGATCACGGGCAACCGACTTGATCTGGATGATGCCGTCGTAGATTTCCGGCACTTCCATGGTGAACAGCTTCACCATGAACTGCGGATGGGTACGCGACAGGAAGATCTGCGGACCGCGCTGTTCGCGGCGCACGTCGTAGACATAGGCCCGAACGCGGTCGCCGTAGCGCATGTTTTCCCGCGGGATCATTTCGTCGCGGCGGATGATGCCTTCGCCACGGCCCAGATCCACGATGACATTGCCGTACTCGACCCGCTTGACGGTGCCGTTGATGATCTCGCCGACGCGGTCCTTGAACTCGTCAAACTGCCGGTCACGCTCGGCTTCCCGAACCTTCTGGACGATCACCTGCTTGGCGGACTGGGCGGCGATGCGGCCGAAATCCATCGGCGGCAGCGGATCGGCAATGAAGTCGCCGATCTTGGCGTCGACGTTGCGGTCGCGCGCTAGTGCCAGAGGGATCTGCGTGCCGTAATCCTCGGCATGCTCGACCACTTCCAGCAGGCGCTGCAGCCGGATTTCACCGGTCTTGGAATTGATGTCGGCGCGGATGTTGGTTTCCGAACCGTAGCGGGAGCGGGCAGCCTTCTGGATGGCGTCGGCCATCGCAGCCAGCACGATTTCGCGGTCGATGACCTTTTCGCGTGCCACTGCATCGGCGATCTGCAGAAGTTCCAGCCGGTTTGCACTCACTGCCATTGTCGTTGGTCTCCGTAGTCGGGATCGTTTCGGGCGCTGTGATAACGAAGCCCAGGATTGTTCAGTCTATTCGTCGTCTTCTTCGCCGTTCTGGTTTGCCGCCTGCTGCTTGGCGAGCTTGTCGGCTCTCAACGCATCGCGGATCAGATCGTCGGTCAGAATAAGCTTTGCCTCGGCCAGTGCCGAAAACGGGATCGTCACCTTGGGCGCCTCGCCATAGGCAACCTGGTCGCGCTCGATCGTGAAGCCATCGGCATCCGTCTCGGTGATCCGGCCGCGGAAACGCTTGCGGTTGTCGATCATGATCGAGGTTTCGCACTTGACCAGATGGCCCGTCCAGCGCGTGAAGTCCGACTTGCGGACCATCGGGCGGTCGATGCCGGGCGAAGACACTTCCAGATGATACGCCTTATCGACGGGATCTTCCACATCCAGAACGGGCGAGATCGCCGTGGACACGGCCTCGCAGCCCTCCACGTCCATCGTCCCGTCGTTGCGCTCCGCCATGATCTGCAGCGTGGCACCGTTCTGGTTCAGCGTGCGCACGCGCACTAGCCTGAACTCCATCGAGGCCAGCACGGGCTCGATGAGCTCGGCAACTCTCAGATCGAGTCCGGTTTCGACGATGAGCCGCGGCTCTTGTTCCGTTTGCGGCATTGGTTCTCCGGCCATCATTGCCGGATCTGGTCGCACCAGGTCCGGATGGGTCGATCGCCTAACAAAAAAGAGCGGGTCCGGTGGGGCCCACTCTTCATCGGACGATCAAGAATATGGCCTCCATATACGGGGTCGGGCGGACAATTGCAAGACTTCCGCGTCTGCACCCTATGAACCGGGTGGAAATCGAGGCATTGCGGTCTATAACCTATCCGAAGCATTGCAGCCAAAGGAACGACACGTGCCTGATCGGATACCAACGCTTGCGCCTTTTCGGGTTCCGATCTTCCGCACCATCTGGACTGCCAGCATCGCCTCGAACTTCGGAGGCCTGATCCAGTCGGTCGGCGCCGCCTGGATGATGACGGCGATCTCCAACTCGGAAAACATGGTGGCCCTGGTGCAGGCCTCGACGGCGCTGCCGATCATGCTGTTTTCCCTGGTGTCCGGAGCGCTTGCCGATAACTACAATCGCCGCAGCATTATGCTGACGGCGCAGATCTTCATGCTGGCCGTTTCGCTGTGTCTGACCGTCTTTGCCCAGTTCAACCTGCTGACCCCCTGGCTGCTGCTGTCCTTCACCTTCCTGATCGGCTGTGGTGCCGCGCTGAACAATCCGTCCTGGCAGGCGTCGGTGGGCGATATGGTGCCGAGGGAACTCCTGCCTGCCGCCGTGACGCTCAACAGCGTCGGCTTCAATATCACCCGCAGCGTCGGTCCCGCACTCGGCGGCGCGATCGTTGCAACGCTCGGAGCCGCGGCAGCCTTCGCCGCCAACGCGCTGAGTTACTTTCCGCTGCTCTACACACTGTTTCGCTGGCAGCCGGATGTCACCGTTAGCACGCTTCCCCGCGAAACCTTGGGGCGGGCGCTGTCGGCCGGCTTCGGCTATGTCGCCATGTCACCGAAGCTGGTGAGCGTGCTGTTCCGCTCGGCCCTGTTCGGCGTGGCGGCGAGCGCCATTCTGGCACTGCTTCCGCTGGTCGCACGCGACCTCGTCGCCGGTGGCCCTTTTACCTACGGCCTGATGCTGGGAGCGTTTGGGGTCGGTGCGGTGGCAGGTGCCCTTCTCACCGGCCGTCTGCGCGAAGCCTTGTCGAGCGAAATGATCGTGCGCCTGTCATTCATCGGCTTTGCCTTGAGCGCCGTCATTGCCGCTTTGAGCACAAGCACTTGGCTCACCTGCGCAACGCTTCTCATTCCCGGCGCCTGCTGGGTCCTGGCGCTCTCGCTCTTCAATACCACCGTCCAGCTCTCGACACCGCGCTGGGTGGTTGGACGGGCGCTCTCCTTCTACCAGACCGCAGCCTTCGGGGGCATTGCCGCCGGCAGCTGGCTCTGGGGCTCGCTGGCAGAGAACTATGGCGTATCGGTTTCGCTGATGATCGCCAGCCTTGCCATGGTGTTCGGCGCGCTGGTGGGGCTCAAGTTCGCCCTGCCCTCGCTGGAAACGCTGAACCTTGATCCCGTGGGCACCTTCCGCGAGCCGTCCCTGCGCCTTGACCTGCAGCCCCGCAGCGGCCCGATCGTGCTTCTGGTCGACTACACGATCCGCGAAGAGCATGTGGCGGAATTCCTGACCCTGATGTCCGAGCGCCGGCGGATCCGTATCCGCGACGGTGCCCGCATATGGTCGCTAATGCGCGATCTTGAAAACCCGGATGTCTGGACCGAGACCTATCATACGGCCACCTGGGCGGATTACGTCCGTCACAACCAGCGGCGGACCCAGGCGGACTCAGAGGTCTGGCGGCGGATCCGGGAACTGCATGAAGGACCGGATGGCCCGCGGGTGCACCGGATGATCGAACGGCAGGCCATCCCGCCGCGCGACGACATCTTCCACAAGACGGCGATCGACATCCATCACTGAAACGCGCCGCCCCGGTTGCTACCGGATGCGACCCTTGAGCGAGGCATCCGGATAGCAGGTGGGCGACATGCCGGCCTTCGCCTGCCAGTCGCCCAGCGACCGGCGGGTCTTGAAGCCGGGCAGCCCGTCGACATTGCCGACATCATAGCCCTTGGCGACCAGCGCCTTCTGCATGGCAAGCACATCCGAACGCAGCATCTTGCCCACGTCATCCCAGTCGCCCTGGAAAGGGCCCGCCCCATGCGCGATCCGGTCGGCAAGATTGCCGATGAACAGCGCATAGAGATCGGAGTTGTTATACTGCTTCAGCACGTAGAAATTGGGCGTGACGAGAAATTCCGGCCCGTGCCGGCCAGCGGGCACCAGCATCATGCCGTCCGCCTTGAGATCCGCCGAGGGAAAGCCCTTGCCCGAAACCCGGGCAATACCGGCCGAGGCCCAGGCTGACACCGGCTTTGCAAGATCCGGCCCTTCCTGCGCGCAGGAAAGCCGGTCCGGGATCGTCACTTCGAACCCCCAGTCGCGGCCGCGCTGCCAGCCCTGCATCTGCAGGTAGTGGCCGATCGAGCCGAGTGCATCCGGAACCGAATTCCAGATGTCCGCACGGCCGTCCTTGTCGAAGTCCACGGCATATTTGAGATAGCTTGACGGCATGAACTGCGGCTGCCCCAGCGCTCCCGCCCAGGATCCCTTCATCGTCGCCGGTGCGACATCGCCACGCTCGATCATCGTCAGCGCCGCGATCAGCTCGTCGCGAAACATCTCCTTGCGCGTCGACATGAAGGCCTTGGTGGCCAGAACCTGGATTGCCGAATACGGCATCCTGGCCTTGCCGAAACCGGATTCCCGGCCCCAGATTGCCACGACGATCTCGCCCGGCACGCCATAGGTCCGCTCGATCTGCTTGAGCGTGGAGGCGTAGGTGGAGGCAAGGCCGCGGCCAGTCGTCGCCAGTCCCTGCAGCCGCTTTTCGGAGAAATAGGCGCCAGGGGAAGAAAATTCCGCCTGGCTCTGGTCCTGCTCCTTGGGCGGCGTGGTACCGGGCGGCACGAGATCCGGCAGATCCCAGTTCAGCGAAATCCCCTCGAAGGCCGTCTTCAGCGTCCTGTCGGAAACGCCGGCCTTCTTTGCCTGCGCTGCGAGATCGCGGGCGATCCAGCGCTGGAACTGCTTCTCCACGTCCGGCTTGTTCTGGGCAAGCGCGGGCAGGGGCAGAAGAGCTGCTGCCGTGACGAAAAGAAGCGCTGCGAAATGCCTGAAGGCAGGCCGGAGGGGGGCGAGCTTGGTCATCGTCATCCTTCTCACCGCTAGATGGCTGTTCTGGCGCGAAGTGCTGCGGTCAGCGTGCCCTCGTCCAGGTAGTCGAGTTCGCCGCCGACGGGCACGCCATGCGCAAGCCGCGTGATCCTGACGTCCATGTCCGCCAGCTGGTCGGTGATGTAGTGGGCCGTGGTCTGGCCCTCCACCGTCGCGTTCACCGCGATGATGATCTCGCGGACGATGCCTTCTCCGACCCGGTCGATCAGGCCGCGAATGTTGAGGTCGTCCGGTCCGACCCCGTCGAGCGGCGACAGCGTGCCGCCAAGCACGTGATAGGCGGCATTCATCGCGCCGGCCCGCTCAAGGGCCCAGAGATCCGACACGTCTTCCACCACGATCAGAATGGTCTGGTCGCGGCGGATGTCGGTGCAGACCGTGCACGGATCGGAAGTGTCGACGTTGCCGCAGCGGGAGCAGATCTTCACCTTGTCGTAGGCTTCGCCCATGGCGTGCGACAGGGGACCTAGCAGCTGATCTTTCTTCTTGATCAGGTGCAGGGCGGCCCGGCGCGCCGAGCGGGGTCCAAGGCCCGGCACCTTCGCCAGCAGCTGGATCAGTTTTTCGATTTCAGGACCGGTGACTCGCTTTGCCATGGCTGCTCTTTAGCCCATATGTGCATGAAACGGAAATAGCTGAGGAGCATCGCCATGAGACTGCAAGCCGTCTGCATTGGGCGCCCCGAAAAGCTTCCGGGCAAGAGCTACAAGACCGGTATCAACAAGGCCCCGGTCGGCGCAGCCGTGCTCGACAGGCTGGGTCTCGTCGGCGATGCGGTCTGCAATGCCAAGCATCACGGTGGCGAGGATCAGGCGATCCTGCTCGAAGGCTCCCTGACGCTGGACTGGTGGGCGCAAGAGCTTGGTCGCCCGCTCGAGCCCGGCACCTTCGGGGAGAATCTGGTGATCGAAGGCCTGGACAATCAGGACGTTGCGGTCGGCGACCGCTTTTCGATCGGCGATGTGGTTCTGGAGGCAACCTGCCCGCGCAGCCCCTGCAACACCTTCGCGGTCAAGATGGCCGATCCCAAGTTCGTGAAGACTTACTTCCGCGGCGAGCGGCCCGGCATCTACTGCCGGGTGATTGCCGCAGGCACGCTTGCGACCGGCGAGCCCGTCACGCATGAACCCTATTCCGGCGACCGGGTCATGATCCCTGAGATGCTCGCCGCAGTCGGCAAGCGCCTGTCGGATGCGGAGAAGAGTCGCTTCCTTGCGGCCCCCATCGGCAGCCGGTGGAAGGCGACCTTCGGCGGCTGACGGTCTGGCGTGTCTAGAAAGGCAGCTTCATGCCGGGCGGGATCGGCAGGCCGGCGGTCAGCTCCCGGGTTTTTTCGGCAGTGATGGCCTCGGCGCGATCCTTGGCCGTCTTGTGGGCCGCAACGATCAGGTCTTCCAGGATCTCGGATTCGTCTTCCTTGTAGAGCGAAGGGTCGATCTTCAGGCCGAGCAGGTCGCCCTTGCCGTTCATGCGTACGGTCACCAGCCCACCGCCGGCCGTGCCTTCGACTTCCAGAGCGGCGATATCCGCCTGCATCTGCTCCATCTTGGCCTGCATTTCCTTGACCTTGCCCATCATACCCATGATGTCGCGCATCGCTTTATCCTCTTCGCTTATAGTTCGATATCGTCGCCGGGCAGGATGTCGCCCTCGTCGGACTCGGCCGCGGCGGCTGCCGGCAGTTCGTCTGCCTGGATCTCTTCTTCCCCGGCCCGGATGCGCACATCGGTGATCCGGGCGCCGGGAAACTGGGCCAGGATGGCGGCGACGTCCGGATCAGATCTTGCATCGGTAAACCGCGCCTGCTTGGCTTGCTCTTCCGCCTGTACCAGCGTCGGCCCGCCCTGCTCGTTGGACAGCGTCACCCACCAGGTCACACCCGTCCATTCGCGAAGCTTGGTCGTCAGGTCGTTGACGATCGTCTTCGGCGCCTCGGGCTCGAGGTTGATCTCCAGCCGGCCCGGCTCGATCTTCACCAGATGAACGGAGGAACGAACCCGGGCACGAAGGACGGGCTCGCGGTTCTTGCCGCAGAGATCGCTGATGTCTTCGAGCGAGCGAACCGGCACCAGCGGCTCTGGCGGCGCCTCGATGACCGGCTGCGGAGCCTGTTCCACGGCGGGAGCTGCCTGTTCTGGTGCTGGAACCGCGCGCAGCATCGCGGTCGGACCGCCGGAGGGCATCCGCGCGGCCGGTGTTTCCAGACTGCGGGCATTGGCCGGCGGCAGGGACGCGGCACCCGGACGGCCGGACGAACTGCCACCGCCGCTGCCTGCGCCGCGGTCCGTATCGTTGCTGCCGAGTTCCACCAGACGGCGCACGGCATCTTCCGGAGACGGCAGGTGCGCGGCATGGGCAAGCCGGATCAGCACCATTTCGGCGGCACCGGCCGGGCGGGACGAGGCTTCCGCTTCCGGAATACCCTTGAGCAGCATCTGCCAGAGTCGTGACAGCGTGCTGACGGCGACGTTGCCGGCAAATTCGGCGCCGCGCACACGCTCGACTTCGCTCAGCGAAGGATCGTTGGCGGACTCCGGAATGTACTTGAAGCGCGTCACCAGATGCGTGAAATCGGCAAGGTCGGTCAGCACCACGACCGGGTTGGCGCCGGCGTCGTATTGTTCGGAAAACTCGTTCAGGACGGCGGTCACGTCGCCGCGCACCACGTGTTCGAACAGGTCGACGATGCGCGCCCGGTCGGCAAGGCCCAGCATGCTGCGGACCGTATCGGCAATCACCCGGCCGCCGCCATGCGCGATCGCCTGGTCGAGCAGCGAGAGACCGTCACGCGCGGAACCTTCCGCGGCACGGGCGACCATGGCCAGCGCCTCGGGTTCGGCAGCAACGCCCTCCTTCTCGAGGATCGCGGTGAACAGGCCGACCAGATCCGCGGCACTGATCCGGCGTAGATCGAAGCGCTGGCAGCGCGACAGGACCGTAATCGGAACCTTGCGGATTTCGGTCGTCGCGAAAATGAACTTCACATGCTCCGGCGGCTCTTCGAGCGTCTTCAGCAGGCCGTTGAAGGCCTGGGTGGACAGCATGTGCACTTCGTCGATGATATAGACCTTGAAGCGTGCCGAGACCGGACGGTAGCGCACCTGCTCGATGATCTCGCGGATGTCGTCGATGCCCGTATGGGAGGCGGCGTCCATCTCGATCACGTCGACATGCCGGCCTTCCATGATCGCCTGGCAATGCTCGCCGAGCACCCTGAGGTCGATGGAGGGCTTGTCGATTTCGGGTGTCTTGTAATTCAGCGCACGCGCCAGAATGCGAGCCGTCGTCGTCTTGCCGACCCCGCGTACGCCGGTCAGCATATAGGCCTGCGCGATGCGGCCCGTCTCGAAGGCGTTGGTGAGTGTGCGGACCATCGGCTCCTGGCCGACCATCAGGTCCGAGAAATCCTTGGGACGATATTTGCGGGCAAGCACCCGGTAGCTTCCGCCGCTGGAAGGGGCGATCGCTTGTTCGCTCGGTGTGGGGCCCAAATCGTTCAATACGTCCTCACATCCGAATTGCACGCTGCGATCACATAACCGAAGCGGAAAATGACCGAGATGCCGATGAAGCAAGGGTGGGAGGCTGGCACGGCGACCCGTGCCTGGCTCGTTAGGGCTGCTTCCTTCCGGACCTGACCCGGTTGGCGAGTGGCTCGTCCACCACCAACCTCCCGCCGCACATATCGTCAATAACGCTTTCAAATGCAAGCCAAGCCCTCTAAAAAATACGGATCAAAGCAACATCGGGGGACAAAGCGTGAGTGCATTCGAACTGGACGAGAGGCTGGCAAGGGATACCGAGCTGGTGTCCACGCTGGGTCTGTGTCAGCTCCGCATCCTCAAGGACAGCCGTTGGCCCTGGTTGATGCTGGTGCCGCAGCGCAACGGCAAGACCGAGATCTTCGACCTGAAGCCGCTCGACCAGGCGCTCCTCACCTTCGAGACCAACATGGTCGGCACTGCGCTGAAGACGGTGACGGGCGCGACGAAAATTAACATTGGCGCGCTGGGCAATATCGTTCGGCAGCTCCATGTTCACGTCATCGCGCGCTCGGAGGGCGATCCCAACTGGCCGGGCCCCATCTGGGGCTTTGGTCAGGCGGTGCCCTACGAGCAGCCCCGGCAGGACGAATTCATCCATCAACTCCTTGAAGCGCTTTCCTCATGACAGCAGATATTTTTCACAACAATGCACCCCATCCCGAGCCGAGCCTTCTCACGGCATTTGCCGGCAACAGGCTGGACCGGCAGTCGGAAAATCGGGCGGACGATTGCGTCGAGAAGGCGCTGGCCGCCGAAGGTACCCACATCCTCGCCTTTACCGGGCCGCGGCTGATCCTGAAGCACGACGGCCAGATCCTCGATCCGCTTTTTGCGCCCTATGAACTGGCGGAGCTGCAGCCCGATTTCGACAATGCCGTGCTGCTGGGCTACCGGGATAACGGTGAACCGCGGATCGCGGTGCCGGTACTGATCGCGGCCGAAGAGCTGGCAAGCCACTACAAACCGGCCGAAGCGCGGGCCCTGTTTCGCGATGGCCTGCTCGACGAGGAACTGCAGGGCGAGGCGGCGCAGGCCATTGCACTTCTCAACTGGAATGCCGCCAACCGCTTCTGCGGCAAATGCGGTTCCACCATGGAAATGAAGATCGGCGGCTACAAGCGTGTCTGTACCCAGTGCCAGCACATGCTGTTTCCGCGCACGGACCCCGTGGTGATCATGCTGACCATCGATATCGAGAACGACCGCTGTCTTCTCGGCCGCAGCCATCATTTCCAGGAGGGCATGTACTCCTGCCTGGCCGGTTTCGTGGAACCGGGCGAGACGATCGAGAACGCGGTGCGTCGCGAGACCTTCGAGGAAGCGGGCATCCGCGTCGGACGTGTCCGCTATCACGCCTCGCAGCCCTGGCCCATGCCGCATTCGCTGATGATCGGCTGCTATTCGGAAGCGAGCTCGCAGGAGATCATCATCGATCCGCAGGAAATGCAGGACGTGCGCTGGTTCAGCCGCGCCGAGGCCGCCGCGATGCTGGATGCCGGGACGGACAGCCAGTATTTCGCGCCGCTGAAAGGTGCGATCGCTCACCACCTGCTGCGCGACTGGATCGAATGGGGCGGCGAGCGGTAGGCGAGGCCGGGAGGAAACCATGACCGTCCCACGTGCCGAACGTCTGCTGGCCCTGGTCCAGGTGCTGCGGCGGTATCGGCAACCGGTGAGCGGCGCCGTGCTGGCGGTCGAGACCGGTGTCAGCCTGCGCACGCTATATCGGGATATCGCCAGCCTTCAGGCGCAGGGCGCACCCATCGAGGGGGAGGCGGGGCTGGGCTATGTTCTGCGCCCGGGCTTCATGCTGCCACCCATGATGTTTTCGCAAGAGGAGATCGAGGCGCTGGTCCTGGGCTCGCGCTGGGTCGCCAAGACCGCCGATCCGAGGCTTGCCGCCGGTGCCGCCGATGCTCTGGCAAAGATTGCAGCCGTCCTGCCGCCAGCGCTGAAAGAGGAGCTGGAAGCCTCGACCCTTCTGGTGGCCTCGTCGCGCCGGCAGGCGGACAAGGCGGATCTCGCCGTGATCCGCAGCGCGATCCGCGCCGAGCACCGCCTTGAGATCACCTATGAAGATGCAGGCGGCGCACCCACGGAACGAACGATCTGGCCCTTCGCCATCGGCTTCTTCGACAGTGTCCGGGTGGTCGTCGGCTGGTGCGAATTGCGAAAGGACTTCCGCCACTTCCGCACCGATCGCATCCTCAGCCTCCGTTTGACCGAAACCCGCTATCCCCGCCGCCGTCAGATGCTGCTGAAGGAATGGCGCAAGGCAGAAGGAATTCCTGCCGAGGTTTGATCGCTGCTGCCAGAATCTGACAGTAGGCTGCGATAATATCCGGTCAGTCCCAACCCAAGGAGCACTGACATGGTCCACCCCGATTTCACCATCCTCTTCGTCGACAACCCGCTCAAGAGCGCCGATGTCTACCAGTCGCTGCTCGGGGTCGAACCCGTCGAGCGGTCGCCGACCTTCGTCCTGTTCGTCCTGCCGACGGGTTTGAAGTTTGGTCTCTGGTCCAGACACACGGCCCAGCCTCCGGTCACGGCCGCCAGCGGCAGTTCGGAGGTCTGCGTCAAGTGTGACAGCATCGCGGACGTCGATCGGATCTATGCGGACTGGTCGAGCCTTGGCCTCCGCGTCCTGCAGATGCCCGTCGAGTTGGATTTCGGCTACACGTTCGTGGTGGCCGACCCGGACGGCCATCGCCTGCGCGCCTATGCGATGACCGGAGCGTGACGGTGGTTGTCTCGGGTGATGAGCAAAGATGCTGGATGGCCGTGGCCTGCGCCGCCCACGTGCGGCGCGGTCGAGACGGTGGCTTCATGCAGATCTGCCACGGCAAGGGCGGTCCGCTGAAGCGGATCCGCCCGGGTGATGGGGTTGCCTATTACTCGCCAGCCGAAACCCTCGGCGGCAGTCAGCCGCTGAAAGCCTTCACGGCCATCGGAACTGTTGCCGCAGGCGTCCCCTACCAGGTCGACATGGGCAACGGGTTCAACCCGTTTCGCCGCGACGTGAGCTGGGCGGATGCCCGTTCGGCACCGATCCAGCCGCTGCTGGATCGTCTGTCCTTCACCAGGGACAAGCGCAACTGGGGTTATCAGTTGCGCTTCGGCCTGTTCGAAATCGCGCCCGGCGACCTGCATCTGATCGGCACGGCTATGGGTGCGGCGCTGACGGTGGTGAATGCGGCGTGATCAGAGCGCGCCGCGCATCGGATGGCCCTTGTAGCTGCCGAGGATGCGGACCTTCTCCGAGAAGAAGCCAAGCTCCTCAAGCGCGCGGCGGACCGGCAGGTCGTCCGGATGCCCTTCGATATCCGCATAGAACTGGGTCGCCACGAAGCGTCCGCCGAGCTGGTAGCTTTCGAGCTTCGTCATGTTGATGCCGTTCGTCGCAAATCCGCCCATGGCCTTGTAGAGCGCGGCCGGAATGTTGCGGACGTTGAACACGAAGGTCGTGACGATCACGTCCGTCGGGTCGGCCCGTTCCACAGGTTTGGCGTCGCGCGACAGCACGACGAAACGGGTCACGTTGTTTTCCGTGTCTTCGACATTCTCGGCCATGATCTCCAGGCCATAGAGTTCGGCGGCAAGACGCGGCGCAAGCGCTGCCATGCTCCGGTCGCCCTTTTCGGACACCAGCTTGGCGGCGCCGGCGGTATCGCCGGCTACCACGGCCTTCCAGCCGTTCGACCGGATGATCTTGCGGCACTGGCCAAGCGCATGGATGTGGCTGTGCACGGTGCGGATCTCGTCGTGCCTGACGCCCGGCAGCACCATCAGCTGGAAGCGGATCGGCATGAAGTATTCGCCGATGATGTGAAGCCGCGATTCCGGCAGCAGGTAGTGGATGTCGGCCACCCGGCCGGCAATCGTGTTCTCGATCGGGATCATCGCCAGATCCGCGTCACCGTTTTCCAGCGCCTGGAAGGCATCCTCGAACGTCGGGCAGGGAAGCGGCTCCATGCCGGGAAACATGTCCCTGCAGGCCATGTCGGAATTAGCGCCGAAATCGCCCTGGAAGGCGATGCGGTTGGTGACTGCGGTCATGGATATATCCGGTTATGAGGCGGCTTTGGCAGACAGGATCGCCCGGGCCTTTTCGAGGTCGGCGGGAGTATCGACACCGAGCGGCACCGAGTCAACGATCTCGGCATCGATGCGCATGCCGGCTTCGAGCGCCCGCAACTGCTCCAGCGATTCGCGCTTTTCCAGCACCGACGGGCCGAGCGACACGAACTTTTCGAGCGCCGCGCGCCGGTAGGCATAAAGACCGATGTGGTGGTAGAGCGGTCCCTGGCCGTAAGGCGCCGTGGCGCGGGTGAAATACAGCGCCCGCAGCCGCGACGGCGACAGCGGCGAGCCGACGATCTTGACGACGTTGGGATTGGTCTTCTCGTGCTCGTCGGTGATTTCCACCGTCAGCGTGGCGATGTCGGTCGAATCATTGTCCTGCAGCGGGCGGAGCGATGCGCGCACGGCTTCCGGTTCAATGGTCGGAAGATCGCCCTGGACGTTGATCACGTATTCCATCCGTCCGTCCGGATCCGCCTTGTTGACCGCTTCGAAGATCCGGTCGGAGCCCGACTGGTGGTCAACCCGGGTCATCACCACCTCGAAACCGGCAGCAATCACGGCGTCATAGACATCCTGATGATCCACCGCCACGATGATTCGGCCTGCTTCCGCTTCCTGTGCCCTCTTTGCAACCTGGACTATCATCGGCAGCCCGGCAATGTCTGCAAGCGGCTTGCCGGGAAGGCGTGTCGAGGCCATTCGCGCAGGGATCAGCACCAGCGTGCGTTCAAAAGCCGGATTCTTCATGGGATGACCCTTCTAAAAGCGCGAAAACAGTGGCAAAACGTCTCAACCGCGGGACGACATTCGTGTTGCATGGACAGTGCAAAAGACATAGGTTTCCGCCGAATTCAAGAGGTCCGCTCGACGGAGCGGTTGGGAAGGAGCGTTTGCGGATGAACCCCTATGTGAACATGGCGGTGGGTGCCCTGTTGGCCACGGTTTTTGTGATGATGTCGGTCTCCATTGCTTCGGAGGGCATTTTCCATTCGGCGGCTCCCGAAAAGGAAGGCTTTGCCATCGTCGCCGCCGAGCCGACCGGTGATGCTGCGGCCGGTGAAGCTGCGCCTGCAGCCGTTCCGATCGCTCAGCTCCTGGTCAAGGCGGATGCCAAGGCCGGTGAAGCCGTGTTCAAGAAGTGTCAGGCCTGTCACTCCGGTGAAAAGGGCGGCCCGAACAAGGTCGGTCCCGATCTCTGGGGCGTGGTCGACCGTCCGATCGCCTCGCATGAGGGCTTCGCCTACTCTGCCGCCATCAAGGACTTCTCCAAGGGTGGTGCGGAACACTGGACCTTCGAGCACCTCAACCACTTCCTGACAGCGCCCAAAGCCTACATCAAGGGCACCGCCATGGGCTTTGCCGGCCTGAAGAAGGACGAGGAACGCGCCAACCTGATCGCCTATCTCCACTCGCTGTCGGACGCACCGGTTCCGCTGCCCGATCCCAATGCGCCGGCTCCGGCGACCAACTGAGATCTTAAAGTCAGTGAGTTGAATTTGAAACGCCCGGCTCTGTCCGGGCGTTTTCGCGTCTGGGAACCCGCGTCAGCAGCGGGCAGACCTTTTCGCCGCTATGACAGAACCCATGCCCAGAAGCTGACGGTCAGCACTCCGAAGGCGGTGGTGATGCTGATGACGGATGCGGCAAGGCTCTGGCCGGAGCGGAAGCGCTGGGCGATCAGCCAGGCGTTGATGCCGGTGGGCACCGAGGATGTCAGCACCAGCGCTGCCCGCCAGTCCGGCGGCAGGCCGAGCATCTTGCTGGCCAGGAACACCGCCGTCGGCATCAGCAGCAGCTTGAGCACGCCGGCACTGGCCGACAGGCCGATATCGCCGCGGATCGGATAGCGGGTTAGGGCCATGCCGATGGAGACGAGGGCGGCCGGTCCGGCGGAGGCAGCAAGCTGGTCGACCACGGTCGAAACCGGCGGCGTCAGGGAGAGGCCGAGCAGGTTGAACGCCACGCCGATCACCAGCGCGATGACGAGCGGATTTCGGGCAAGGTTGCTGCCCACTTGCTTCAGCACCGTGGTCAGGCTGCGCGCCGCACCGCCATCCACCCGCGCCGAAGCGCCTTCCATCAAAATGGTCCCGACGATCATCATGATCGGCAGGTGGATCGCCAGCAGGATGGAGACGGCCACCAGTCCTTCCTTCCCGACGATATGCGCAACCAGCGGAAGGCCGATGAAGACATTGTTGGCGAAGGAGGACGACATGCCGGCGATGACACCGATCTTGGCGTCGCGGCTGAACAGCACTCTTGCCAGGATGTGGCCCGTGGTCCAGGTCACGGCCACACCGATGAAATAGGCGGCCCAGAGGGGAAGCGGCGAGGCTCCCTCGAAATGCGCGTCTGCCAGTGTGCGGAAGATCAGCATGGGCACGGCGATCTTGAACACGAACTCGCCGAGCGCGTCGCCCGTTTCCTGCTTCAGCAGTCCCACCCGCGCCACGCACCAGCCCATCAGGATGAGAAGGAAAACCGGAACGACATTGGCAAGGACGGTGGTCACGGGCAAGCTCTGCGGCATGAGGCGAGGGATACCGCATTGGCTCTAGCGCAAATGCCGCCGGCATCACACCCTTCGTATGCTAACTTTTGGCTGGAATAACCGGTTGCCGTAAGGCCAAACAAAAAGCGGGGTCATGCCCCGCTTTCCCTCCTGGTCCTACCAGGGTGTCCGTGTCGGCCGCCAGTTCATCCGTGGTCGGCCATACGTCGGATGATCCCCGAATAACAACCGAAAGTGACGCGGGAATGACAACGCCACGGTTTTTCGGTAGGGACCACTTTTGATGCTTCCCATTGCGTGCAAAGCCGCATACCGGTTTTCGGCCGCCAATCAACAGGATCCCACCACATGCCTCAGTTCGACGTGCTCACCATCGGCAACGCCATCGTGGATATCCTGGCTCGTTGCGACGATGATTTCCTGGGGCAGAACGCCATCATCAAGGGCGCCATGAACCTGATCGACGCCGATCGGGCCGAACTACTCTACGACAAGATGGGCCCGGCCGTTGAGGCATCCGGCGGCTCGGCGGGAAACACGGCCGCTGGCATCGCAGGCTTTGGTGCAAAGGCCGCCTACTTCGGAAAGGTCGCCGACGACCAGCTCGGGCGGATTTTCCAGCACGATATCCGCGCCCAGGGCGTCCATTACGAAACAAAGCCGGAAGGTGTGGCGCCGCCCACCGCCCGCTCGATGATCTTCGTCACGCCGGATGGTGAGCGCTCGATGAACACCTATCTCGGCGCCTGCGTGGAGCTTGGGCCGGAGCATGTGGAAGAGGACGTGGTGGCAGGTGCCAAGGTCACCTATTTCGAAGGCTATCTCTGGGATCCGCCACGCGCCAAGGATGCCATCCGCGCCGCCGCCCGCATTGCTCATGCGCATGGCCGCGAAGTCTCCATGACCCTCTCGGACCCTTTCTGCGTCGGTCGCTACCGCGCCGAATTCCTGGAGCTGATGCGCTCGGGCACGGTCGATATCGTTTTCGCCAACCGGGAGGAGGCTTTGTCG
This sequence comes from Hyphomicrobiales bacterium, assembly GCA_900472675.1. Taxonomy (GTDB): domain Bacteria; phylum Pseudomonadota; class Alphaproteobacteria; order Rhizobiales; family Rhizobiaceae; genus Neorhizobium. The sequence goes on along the minus strand of UCJA01000015.1, from coordinate 290,758 downwards.
CTCTATGAGACGGAGGACCTGGATCTGGCGCTCGACAGCATTGCAGCAGACTGCAAGCTCGCGGCCGTGACGCTGAGCGAGGAGGGAGCGATCCTGGTGCGCGGAACGGAGCGCGTGAAAATCGAAGCCTATCCGATCCGCGAACTGGTCGACACGACCGGTGCCGGCGATCTCTTCGCCGCCGGCTTCCTGTTTGGCCATACCCGCGGCATGCCGCTAGAGGCCTGCGGCAAGCTCGGTTGCCTCGCCGCCGCCATCTGCATCCAGCAGATCGGTCCCCGCCCCATGGTCTCTTTGAAGGAGGCTGCCGAGCGCGAAGGCCTTATTTAAAGGCTTCTCCGGGATAGGCGCCCCAGATCTCGGCCTGCGCCACCCAGCCCTTGGCGCCGCCGGCTTCCGCTTCGCACCAGTCGCCGTTGCACTCGTTGATCTTCACCATGACGCCGGGCTCGAGCTTGGCAACGACGCTCGCCGTCGTCTGCGGATCGCGCCGCAGGTTGACATAGACCTCGGTGCCCTTGCCGCGCATCCATGGGGCGGCCAATGCGGTACGCTCGCCCGACAGCAGAGCCTGGTTGACCCAGCCCTCGGTGCCCTCGGCGTCGCGCACGCGCCGCCAGTTGTCGTATTCCTGGATGATTTCCATCGGCGTTCCCGCCTTCAGATACATCCAGGAGACAGCATAGTCCGTGCTCGGGCCGATACGAATATTGACCTTCTTGGACTTGAGGCTGACGTAGCGTGGCAGCGGCAGGCCGCTGGCGCCTTTGCCGGCACCTTGCGCAAGGGAAAGACCCGGCGTGGAAAGGCCGGCCAGGAGACTGATGGAGAGCGTGAGAAGGGTGGTGAATGTGGCGATCCGCATGAATATCATTCCAGCTGAGGACAGGAGCGCGTTGGCCGGTCCCCGCGAGGTTTCATTTGTCTTCGTCGGCGGGTCTGGTAGATAACGCCCTGGATGAACCGAATATCGCGTGTCTTGGTTAAGGACATCTAAAGGCTTCTTGAACGATATGACCGCCAAGAAAAAACCCAGGGTCTACATCACCCGAAAGCTGCCCGATGCGGTAGAGACACGCATGCGCGAGCTATTCGACGCCGAGCTCAACATCGACGACAAGCCGCGAACCCGCGACGAGCTGCTGGCCGCGATCCGCAGCTTCGACGTGCTGGTACCGACCGTCACCGACCGGATCGATGAAGCGCTTCTGGCTGAAGCGGGCCCGCAGATGAAGCTGATTGCAAGCTTCTCCAATGGCACTGACCAGATCGACGTGGACGCGGCGGCAAAGCTCGGCATCACCGTCACCAATACGCCGAACGTGCTGACCGAAGACACAGCCGACATGACCATGGCGCTCATTCTCGCCGTCAATCGCCGCCTGACCGAAGGCTCGCGCGTGCTGACCGAGCACCCGGCCGACTGGAGTGGCTGGAGCCCCACCTGGATGCTGGGTCGGCGGATCTGGGGCAAGCGCATTGGCATCGTCGGCATGGGCCGTATCGGCACGGCTGTTGCCCGCCGCGCCAAGGCCTTCGGCCTGTCGATCCACTATCACAACCGCAAGCGCGTCAATCCGGCGACGGAGGAAGAACTCGAGGCGACCTATTGGGACAGCCTCGACCAGATGCTGGCGCGGGTGGATGTCGTTTCCGTCAACTGCCCCTCGACGCCTGCGACCTTCCACCTTCTGTCGGCACGGCGGCTGGCGCTGATGCAGCCGGGCTCCATCATCGTCAACACCGCGCGTGGCGATATCATCGACGAGGCTGCGATGATCCAGCTGTTGCGAGACCATCGCATCGCCGGAGCCGGCCTCGACGTTTACCAGAACGAGCCGGCCGTCAATCCCAAGCTGGTCAAGCTCGCCCGTGAGGGCAGGGTGGTGCTGATGCCGCATATGGGCTCGGCTACTATCGAGGGCCGGATCGAGATGGGTGACAAGGTGATCATCAACATCCGCACCTTCTTTGACGGACATCGTCCGCCGAACCGGGTTCTGCCCGGACGCAACTGATCAGGCGAGCCGCTTCTGCATCTCGATCGAGGTGGTGCGCTCGAAACCTGGGTGCGAATTTTCGGCGGTCTTTTCAAATCCCCATCGCGCAAAGGTCTGGTGGTTGCCGGTAAGCTCGATGCGGGTCTCGAGCCGGAGCGCCGGCAGACGCATCTCGCGGGCAAGATCCTCGGCGACACCAAGCAACCGGCGGCCGATCCCCTTGCCCTGGCAGTCGGGAGAGACGGCCAGCTTGCCGAGATAGAGAAATCCCGGTTCCGGCCGGCAGAACAGGCAGCCCACCAGCTCTTGGTCGCGCAGGACCACGAAGCCGATTTCCGTTTCGGCTTTCTGGGCAAGCTTGGCTGGCGTCAGTCCGTGCGCTGACGATGGCGGATCGATCACCCCGTCCATCGAGGCGAAGGCCGACAGAATGAGCGCAAGCAGCGCCTCCCACTCGTCGAAACGCGCATCGATCCGGATGATCTCGAGGTCATTGGTGGTTGTCATAGACATAGAGTTCATGCTTTGCGGCGGCGATACTTGATGATGTCGAACCGTGCCGCCAGCGCGTCGTAGAGCATCAGCCGGCCGACCAGCGGCTCGCCGATCCCGGTCAAAAGCTTGATTGCCTCCATGGCCATCAGCGTTCCGATCACGCCGGTCAGCGCGCCCACCACGCCGGCCTGCGCGCAGGCGGGAATGAGCCCCTCCGGCGGCTTTTCCGGAAACAGATCCCGGTATCCGGGGTGACGCACGCCGTCCGGGCCGGTTTCATAGGGTTTGAGCACCGTCAGCGACCCGTCGAAACGGCCGACTGCGCCTGTTACCAGCGGAATGCCGGCCTGTTCGGCAGCGTCCGCGGCTGCATAGCGGGTGTCGAAATTGTCGGATCCGTCGATCAGCACATTGAACCGCGCAAGGTGCTGCCGGGCCCAGTCCGCCGAAAAGCGATCCTCGAAATCCACCGCGCGCACATGCGGGTTGAGGCGGGCGATGGCCTCCCTTGCGCTTTTCGTCTTCATCTCGCCAATGGTGCCGGTATCGTGGATCACCTGCCGCTGCAGGTTGGAAAGCGAGACACGGTCGTCGTCCATGATCCCCAGCGTTCCGATGCCGGCCGCTGCAAGATATTCGAGGATGGGTGCGCCAAGCCCGCCGGCGCCGATCACCAGCACGTGCGCGCTTTTTAGCTTCTGCTGGCCGGAGCCGCCGATCTCCGGCAGCAGGATATGGCGCCGGTAGCGTTCGATTTCATCCGCGGAAAGAGGCGTGGCAAGGGGGTCTGGCGTCGAGCTATCCATGTGCTGGTCTATAGCATCTTGCGCCGGCCCGGTTAAGCGTCATCGCGGATCCCGCCATGCGAGACGGTCAGGAACTGCGCACGCTCGCCCAGAGAGGCAAACATCTGCCGGTCGGTCCCGGTCATGAAGGATTGGCCGCCGAGCGCGTCGATAAGGTCGAACAGGGCAATCCGGCGACCCTCGTCGAGATGCGCGGCGATCTCGTCGAGCAGCAGCACTGGTGCATAGCCGGTCATGTCGGCCGTCAGCCGCGCATGGGCGAGCACCAGTCCGATCAGCAGCGCCTTCTGCTCGCCGGTGGAGCAGCGTTCCGCCTCCATATCCTTCTCGCGGTGGCGTACCAGAAGGTCCGCCCGGTGCGGGCCGTCAAGTGTCCGCCCGGCTGCAGCATCGCGGGTGCGGCCAGCCTCCAGCATGGCGCGGTAATCGTCTTCCAGATCCGCGGACGGACGGTCCATGCCCTCGTCGAGAAAGCCGCGCAACGCCAGAAGCGGCGTCGGAAACGGTGTTTCGCCGTTCGCGGAAGAGAGCTTGCTCAACAGGCCCAGCATCTCCTGCCGGGCCGCGGCCATGGCAATCCCGAGCCCGGCCATCTGCGCCTCGATCGCTCCCAGCCAGGACGGGTCGAAGCGCCCCTCGGACAGGAGACGGTTGCGGCTGCGCATCGCCCGCTCGAAGTCGCTGGCGCGGCGTCCGTGGGCGGGGTCGAGCGAGAGCACCAGCCTGTCGAGGAACCGCCGCCGGTCGCCGGCGGGCCCGGTAAACAGGCCGTCCATGGCCGGCGTCAACCACAACACGCTTAAGTGGTCCGTCAGTTCTTCGGTCGAGCGTGCCGGCGTGCCGTTGATGCGCAGCCGGCGCGAAACAGCCTCGCCGTCGATGCCCTCGATTCCGGTGCCGAGCGACACCTCGCCTTCCATGCCGTCCACGTCGGCAAACACCGTAAAGCCGCCCGATGCGCCGACCCGGCTGACGTCGGTCAGCACGGCGCGCCTGAGGCCCCGCCCCGGCGACAGAAAGGACACCGCTTCCATCAGGTTGGTCTTGCCCGCCCCGTTCTCGCCCGTCAGCACCACATGCCGGCCGTCGAGCCTTAGCGAAGCTTCCGCGTAGTTGCGAAAGTCGGTCAGGTTCAAGCGGGAAAGGGAGATCTTCTCGGCCATGGGACTCAGAGGTGGGGAAGTGCTGCTTGCAGTGGAGCTAAGGGCTCTAAGGGCGAAACGCAAGCATGAGAAAGCACGATAGAGTGGACCGGGCAACGCCGCAATGAGCGGGCAGGAGTTCTGACATTAGAACATCGACAACAACTTTTTGGGGTGCAGAAGCAGGGGGGAGATGGATAACGGGCAGTTAATTCCTGATTGCTAATTTTATTGCAAGGGTCCGGCGCTTCGACCGGAACAACGTTTTGACGGGGAATTGACGTGACTGAACAGACCCAGACAGCGAACCAGCAGACGAGCCTGAAAGATCGGCTTGACTTCATCGGTCTGGGGACAGCCGAGTGTGCTCACCTTGCGGCAGTCGCACCTCTGGTGAAGGAGGCAATCGGCGGCGCGCTGGATGCCTTCTACCGAAAGGCGAAGGTGAACCCGCACACGGCAAAATTCTTCAGCAACGAAGCCCACATCGCCCACGCCAAGGAACGTCAGGCATCGCACTGGAACGTCATTGCGGCCGGTCGATACAACGAAGCCTATGTGGAGGGCGTGAGCGCGATCGGCAGGACCCATGCGCGCCTGGGGCTCGAGCCGCAGTGGTATATCGGCGGCTATGCCATGATTGTGGACGGCATCATCCGGGCGATCGTCCAGAAGGAGATGAAGGGGTTTTTCCAGGAGAAGAAGGCTGCAATCATGGTCGAGCATGTCTCGGCCGTGGTCAAGGCGGCCATGCTTGACATGGACTATGCCATCTCGATCTATCTGGACGTCCTCAACACGCAGCGGCTGGAAGCCGAAGCGGAAAGGCAGAAGGTCAAGGACGAGCAGGACCAGGCGATGGCGGCTCTGGGCGAGGCTTTGAGAAGCCTGGCCAGGGGTGACCTCACGATCGAATTGTGGCAGCAGGTCGCGCCGAGCTTTGCCGTCCTCAAGGACAACTACAATCAGTCGGTGTCGGCGCTCGACGCAGCGATGAGCGAAATCGACGGTTCCGTAACCGACGTCAGCGCCGAGGTGTCGGACATTTCCAATGCCGCGGACAATATGGCCAAGCGCACGGAGCAGCAGGCATCCGCCCTGGAGCAGACGGCGGCGGCGCTGGAGGAGATCACCACGATCTCGCAGCAGTCGGCGCACCGGACGCGTGAGGTCCAGGTCATCGTGCGGGAATCGGCTGCCGAAACTGTCCGCTCCGGGCAGGTGGTGGAGCAGGCCATCAATGCCATGGGGGATATCCAGCAATCCTCCACGAAGATGACGCAAATCATCGGTGTCATCGACGAGATTGCTTTCCAGACAAACCTTCTGGCGCTGAATGCAGGCGTGGAAGCCGCCCGTGCCGGCGAACAGGGCAAGGGGTTCGCGGTGGTTGCGCAGGAGGTGCGTGAACTCGCGCAGCGTTCGGCCGCCGCCGCCAAGGAGATCAAGGATCTGATCGACCGCTCGGCGAGCGACGTGGAGCGTGGGGTGACACTGGTCAACAAGGCAGGCGAGGCCCTGGTCGGCATCGGTGCCCAGGTCAAGGCGATCGATGGCCACATCTCGGCCATCGTGCAATCGGCCCAGGAGCAGTCGTCCGGCATCCATGAGATCAACTCGGCCGTCCGCAGCATGGACCAGATCACCCAGCAGAACGCAGCCCTCATGGAGGAAACCAATGCTTCTGCCCAGAGCCTGGTCAGCATCAGCGGCCGGTTGGCCTCCCTGATCGCCCGCTTCAAGACCCGATCGTCCGCTCCGGTTCAGGCCGACCGCCAGCGCCTGCGGGCCTGAGCATCCCCTCGTCCCATGGACGATGATGGCCGGCTCGACTAGGGTGCATCTCCGAAAGACGAGGAGGGCACCCATGACCGACCGGCCTGATTGCATCCGCCATTGGAGCGAGGTGGAGGAGCCTGCCGAAGGCCATTATGATGGTGATGACGAGCGGATGGGCTATGGCGCGCCGCTCGCACGGCATTTCGGCATGACGCGGCTCGGCATCCACCATCTGCGGCTTCCGCCCGGGCGCCGCAGTTCCTTCCCCCATGCAGAAAGCACGGAGGAGGAGTTCGTCTATGTGCTGGAGGGAACGCCGGATGTCTGGCTGGATGGCCGGCTGCACCGCCTCGCCCCCGGCGATTCTGTCGGCTTCCCGGCCGGCACAGGGATTGCCCACACCTTCATCAACAATTCACAGCAGGAAGTGCATCTGCTTGTGGCGGGGGAAACCAGACGATCCGACAACCGCATCGTTTACCCGAAGAACCCCGAGCAGAAAGCCCTGCGCGAGGACTGGTGGGAGGATGGGCCGGAGCGACCGCTGGGTCCGCATGATGGCATGCCCGATGCGGTCCGGGCCCGGAAGACTTGAAAAGGAAAGATAGCGTAATGAACGAGGATAGGCTGGTCAGGCTCGAGGAGCTCGCCGCGCACCAGGCAAAGGTGATCGAAGAATTGTCCGACCAGCTTGCCGAACAATGGAAGGTGCTGGAGCAGACCCGTGCCAAACTCAGCCAGCTGACCGAGCGGTTCCTGTCGGTGGAGGAAGCCTCGCTCGAGGCGCCGGCCATCACCCGTCCGCCGCATTACTGATCAGGCAAGAGAGCGGCCTCGCTTCAGCGCCACATACTCCCAGGCAGCCACCAGCAGCAGCACGACGATCGCCAGCATCTGGATGCCGAAATTCGGGAGGAGGGGCGTCAGCAGAAGGCCGCCCGCCAGCGCAACCACCCCCGCCACGTGGGATGGCGGCAGGGAATGTGAGGCAATCCTCTTCATCCATGCGGTACCGCCGAGGAAAAGCATGGGCCCGCCGAGCAGTGCGAGCGCATGGCCAAGGCTCCCGTGTTCATCCGGATGCGACAGCGCGAAATCCTCTCCCACCGCCGTCAGGATGATGCCGGCAACGATCGGCAGGTGCCCGTAGACATAGAGGTGCTGCGCGGTGCGTTGTGGTGCCTCGCTGTCTTCCGCCTTGTCCGCTGCCTGCTCCTGGCCCTCGTGAAAATAGATCCACCACATCAGCACTGTCGACAGGAAGGCTGACACCAGCACCACCGGCGTCATCTCTCTCTCCAGGTGCGCCGAGGCGATCTTGCCGGTGGTCAGAATGGTTTCGCCGAGCGCAATGATGACGAACAGGGCGCAGCGCTCCGCCAGATGCTCGCCCTTGATGTCGAGCGTCTCCTGCGGCGCGGCCCCAAGCCCGGGAAGGCGGTAGCGCATCAGCGGCCCGGCATATTCGATGGCAAGGGCAGCCATCCAAAGATAGATCCGCAGCGCGGGGTCCACCAGACCACCAGCCACCCACAGCACGCAGGAGACCGCGATCCAGAGGGTGATCCGCAGGAAGGTGCGGAAGCTTTCGCGGTCGGTGCCGTGGAAGGCATAGAGCGTGAACAGCGACCGGCCGAGCTGCATGGCCGAATAGGCAAGCGCAAAGGCCAGCCCGAGGTCGGTGAAGGCCCGCGGCAACGCGATCGCCAGCACGATGCCGAGAAACATCATGGCAAACAGCATCAGCCGCACCGGGATGATTTCCGCGTTCAAAAGGTTCGTCACCCAGGTGGTGTGGATCCACACCCACCACAGGGCGAGAATGAACAGCAGAGCCTCGGCGGCAATCCCGAAGGTAAAGTCTGCAGCCAGGGTCTCGGAAAGCTGGATCAGTGCAAAGACGAAGACGAGGTCGAAGAACAGCTCGGGAAAGCTCGCCTTCGTGGAATCCTGGTCGTCTGTTCGCAGCCAGTGGCGCTTAGCATCGGCCATCAACTCTCCTGTGGTCCTGTCTGGGGGCAATTTAAAGCGCAAGGGGCGGGTGAGGGAAGATGCCGTCGCTACGCCCCAACAAAAAGAGCCGCCGGGAAGCGGCGGCTCTGGTTTTGTGTTGGGGGCGGCTTTACGTCCGCTGCGGCTTATCCTTCGAAGAATTCCTTCATCCGGGTAAAGAAGCCGGTGGACTCCGGGTTGTTCTCCTTGGAGGAGATTTCCTCGAATTCCTGCAGCAGTTCGCGCTGCCGCTTGGTCAGCTTCTGCGGCGTCTCGATCTGGATCTGGATGTAGAGATCGCCTGTCTGCGACGAACGCAGCACCGGCATGCCCTTGGCCTTCAGGCGGAACTGCTTTCCGGCCTGCGTACCTTCCGGAACCGTCACACGGGATTTGGATCCGTCCAGAGTAGCGACGTCGAACGTGCCGCCAAGAGCGGCCGTCGTCATCGAAATCGGCACCATGCAGTAGAGATCGGCGCCGTCGCGCTGGAAGAACTCATGCGGCTTGACCGAAAGGAAGATGTAGAGGTCGCCCGCAGGACCACCGCGTGCGCCGGCCTCGCCTTCGCCCTGCAGCCGAATGCGCGTACCGTCCTCGATACCGGCCGGAATGTTGACCGACAGCGAGCGTTCCTCGGTGATACGGCCCTGGCCGTGGCACTTGCCGCACGGATCGGTGATCGTCTGCCCGCGACCATGGCAGGTCGGACAGGTGCGTTCCACGGAGAAGAAGCCCTGGCTGGCGCGGACACGACCAGAACCCTGGCAGGTGCCACAGGTCTTGGGCTGCGTCCCAGGCTTGGCGCCCGAGCCGGAACAGACGTCGCAGGTGATCGAGGTCGGAACCCGGATCTGCGCGGTCTTGCCGGCAAAAGCCTCCTCAAGCGTGATTTCCATGTTGTAGCGAAGGTCGGCGCCGCGCTCGCGCCCACCCGATGACCGCCGTGCGCGGCCGCCGCCCATCATGTCGCCGAAAATGTCTTCGAAAATATCGGAGAAGCCGCCGGAGGAGGAGTAGCCACCGCCACCGCCCATACCGCCCTGCTCGAAGGCAGCGTGGCCGTAGCGATCGTAGGCCGCCCGCTTCTGCGGGTCCTTCAGCGTTTCATAGGCCTCGTTCAGTTCCTTGAACTTCTTCTCGGCCTCGGCATCGCCCGGATTTTTATCCGGGTGGAATTTCATCGCCAGCTTCCGGAAGGCGCTTTTCAGCTCCTTCTCGTCGGCCGTACGGCCAACCCCCAGCGTTTCGTAAAAGTCAGCTTTTGCCATTAAGAGAACCGGCTCCGGAAAAGGGTTCCGGCTGCACGAAGGCAGCCGGATGCTTGCTCAAATATGGGCGAGGTCTGAGCTACGGGCAACCAAGAGGTTAGGCCGACTTCTTGTCGTCCTTGATTTCCTCGTAGTCGGCATCGACGACACCGTCGTCCTTGCCGGCTTCGGCGGAACCGCCTTCGGCCTGCTGCTGCTCATAGATCGCCTGACCGAGCTTCATGGACACTTCCATGAGGGTCTGCGTCTTGGCCTGGATGTCGTCCGCGTCGGGCTCGGAAGCTTCAACGGAGGCCTTCAGCGCAGCAAGTGCATCTTCGATCGACTTGCGGTCGGTCTCGGTGACCTTGCTGCCGTATTCCTGCAGCGACTTTTGGGTCGAGTGGATCAGGCTTTCAGCCTGATTTTTGGCTTCCACACCGGCGCGACGCTTCCGGTCCGCTTCGGCATTCGCCTCGGCGTCCTTCACCATCTTTTCGATCTCGGCATCGGACAGACCGCCAGAAGCCTGGATGCGGATCTGCTGCTCCTTGCCGGTGCCCTTGTCCTTAGCCGAAACCTGGACGATGCCGTTGGCGTCGATGTCGAAGGTGACTTCGATCTGCGGCATGCCGCGCGGCGATGGTGGCAGGCCGACGAGGTCGAACTGGCCGAGCAGCTTGTTGTCTGCTGCCATTTCCCGCTCGCCCTGAGAAACCCGGATCGTCACGGCCGACTGGTTGTCTTCGGCGGTAGAGAAGGTCTGGCTCTTCTTTGTCGGGATCGTCGTGTTGCGGTCGATCAGGCGGGTGAACACGCCACCCAGCGTCTCGATGCCGAGCGACAGCGGCGTCACGTCGAGCAGCAGTACGTCCTTGACGTCGCCCTGCAGAACGCCGCCCTGGATCGCGGCGCCCATGGCGACCACTTCATCCGGGTTGACGCCCTTGTGCGGCTCCTTGCCGAACAGCTGCTTGACGACTTCCTGTACCTTCGGCATGCGGCTCATGCCGCCGACGAGAACGACTTCATCGATTTCGGCTGCAGTCACGCCGGCATCCTTGAGGGCTGCCTTGCACGGTGCAACGGTCCGCTGGACGAGATCGTCGACCAGGTTTTCAAACTTGGCGCGGGTCAGCTTCATGGTCAGGTGCTTCGGGCCGGAAGCATCCGCCGTGATGAAGGGCAGGTTGATTTCCGTCTGCTGCGAGGACGACAGTTCGATCTTGGCCTTTTCAGCGGCTTCCTTGAGGCGCTGCAGGGCAAGCTTGTCGTTCTTCAGGTCGATGCCGTTGTCCTTCTTGAACTCATCGGCCAGATACTGGACGAGGCGCATGTCGAAGTCTTCACCGCCGAGGAAGGTGTCGCCGTTGGTCGACTTCACCTCGAACACGCCGTCGCCGATTTCCAGCACCGAGATATCGAAGGTACCGCCGCCAAGGTCGTAGACGGCAATGGTCTTGCCTTCCTTCTTGTCGAGACCGTAGGCAAGCGCTGCTGCCGTCGGCTCGTTGATAATGCGCAGCACTTCAAGACCAGCGATGCGGCCGGCGTCCTTGGTCGCCTGGCGCTGTGCGTCGTTAAAGTAGGCCGGCACGGTGATGACGGCCTTCTCGACCTTCTCGCCGAGATAGGCTTCTGCGGTTTCCTTCATCTTCTGAAGGATCATCGCGGAGATCTGGGCCGGGGAATAATTCTTGCCCTGAGCCTTCACCCAGGCGTCGCCGTTGTCGCCCTTGACGATGTCGAAGGGAACCAGGCCCTTGTCCTTTTCGACGGTCGGGTCTTCGTAGCGGCGGCCTATCAGGCGCTTGACTGCAAACAGGGTGTTGGTGGGGTTGGTCACCGCCTGGCGCTTGGCCGGCTGGCCGACGAGGCGTTCGCCATCTTCGGTGAATGCGACCATGGAAGGCGTCGTACGTGCGCCTTCGGCGTTCTCGATAACCTTCGCATCCTTGCCGTCCATGATGGAGACGCAGGAATTGGTGGTGCCGAGGTCGATGCCAATTACTTTTGCCATTTCTTCTCTCTCCTTAAGCGAACCATCGGAACCCCTTGAAGGCATTCCGCTGACGGTTCCTCGACTGGGATGGTCTTTGATCCTCGCAGCACAAGCTGCGGTCATGCGGCGTATATAAGGACGGGTTTTTCCCTCTGCAAGGCAGCAATTTCACTGCGGTGGAGCAAAAATCCCGAAGACTCGGGTGGGATCGTCCCGCAACGCTATTGCCCCGTCAGGATGTCGAGGAGCGTTGTGCGGCGCCGTGGCGGTTCGGATGGCCCATGGCCGAGGTCTCCGGGCGGCAGGGGACCTTCCCCCACCTCGCCGGGCGGCATCGGACCAGTGGAATCGTACGGGCCCCGGTAGTCCCGGTAATCGCGCACCGGCACGTCGCCAGGCGGAACCGGATCGCCATACCGGTTGCGCGCACGGCCAACCGGTGGCTCGTCATAATGGGGCTGCTCATACTGCGGCTCGGCCGGGTAGGTGCGGCGCGGCTGGGCACGGGCAGGCTCCGGATAGGTGGGATCGGCGGCCGGCGAACGCGGTGCCGGCGGATAATCCGGCGCCAGTTCTTCCGTCCGCCGGGTACCGACGCCGGGTATGATCCCCGAGATGATGTCGCCGATCGAGGTCGAGGGCTCGTCCTGCGTCGGTGCCGCCGGGGGCGGCAGTTCCAGGCCCCGATTGGTGCCGAACAGCGGCGTCGGGCTGTAGCCCTTCATGGCCGCGGTCATGTATTCCTTCCAGGCCTTTGCCGGAAGTCCGCCGCCGGTCACCTTCTTCATGTAGCTGCCGTCGTCGTTGCCGAACCAGATCCCCGTGGTCATGATGCTGGTATAGCCGACGAACAGTGCGTCCCGGAAGGATTGCGTCGTGCCTGACTTGCCGGCTGCCTGCCATCCGTCCAGTCGCGCCGCCCGTCCGGTTCCCTCGTTGATGACCCGGTTCATCATGCTGTTCATCGTGGCAGCAACCGCCTCGCTCAGCACGCGGGGAGGGTTGGCGTAATCCGCCTCGTAAAGCACCTTGCCGTCCGTATCGGTGATGCGTTTGACGATATGCGGCGATGCCTTGTAGCCACCGTTCATGAAGGCAGCATAGGCCGAGGTCAGTTCTACCAGCGAGACCTCGGACGTGCCGAGTGCGATCGAGGCATTCGCCTGGATATCGGAATCCACCCCGAGCCGGTGCGCCAGGCTCACCACCTTCTCCGGCCCCACCTGCATGACGAGCTGCGCTGCGATCGTGTTGAGCGACTGCGCGAAGGCGGACGCCATGGTCACGGGGCCGCGGAACTTCTGGTCGTAGTTTTCGGGCGCCCAGGTGCCGTAGCGGACGGGCGCATCGTTGAGGACCGTGTCCGGCCGGTCGCCCGCTTCCAGAGCGGATGCATAGACGAAGGGCTTGAAGGCCGAGCCCGGTTGGCGTTTCGCCTTGGAGGCGCGGTTGAACTGGCTGCTCGCGTAATCGCGCCCGCCCACCACAGCGCGGATGGCGCCGGTGGCATCCACCGAAACAAGCGCGGCCTGGGATGCGGCAAGCTTGCCGCCTTCTTTCTTGAGAATGTCGTTCAACGCCTTGTCGGCGGCGGTCTCGAGGCGGGAGTCGATGGTCGTCTCGATGATGATGTCCGCCTTCGGCTCCCCGATCAGGCCCTTCATTTCATCGACCACCATGTCGGCGGCATATTGCTGGGCACCGTTCCAGTTGCTCTTGGCCTTGGCCGGCGGCTGCGACATGGCCGTCTTGAGATCGCTGTCGGTCGCATAGCCTTCTTCGCGCATGGCACCCAGCACCACCTGCGCACGGGCTTCGGCCGCCTGCGGATCGCGCGCCGGGGAGAGCCTCGACGGCGCCTTGAGAAGCCCCGCAAGGGTGGCCGCTTCGCCGAGGTTCACGTCGCGCGCCGATTTGTTGAAATACCGCCGCGACGCCGCTTCGACGCCATAGGCGTTCGAGCCGAAGAACACGCGGTTCAGGTACATGGCAAGGATCTGGTCCTTGGTGAACTTGTGCTCCAACCAGAACGACAGGAGCACTTCCTGGATCTTGCGCTCGAACGTGCGCTCCGGCGACAGGAACAGGTTCTTGGCGAGCTGCTGCGTGATCGTGGAGCCGCCCTGGATCGGCTGCCCCGTCAGGTTGTTGACGAGTGCGCGGGCAAGCCCGAGCGGATCGACACCGAAATGGGAATAGAACCGGCGGTCTTCGATCGCCATGACGGCCTGCGGCAGATAGGGCGACATTTCCTCGAGCGCCAGCGCCTCGCCACCGGTCGAGCCGCGGTTGGCGATGACGGACCCGTCGATGGCTGTGATTTTGATGTTCGGAGGTCGGCCCGGAATGGCCCAGGTGCTAGCAGCCGGCATGCGCGCGCCATAATAGAGCACGAGCCCGCCAACCCCGATCGCGCCCCAGATGCCAAGCACGATGCACCAGTAGAGAAGGCCGCGGATGGACCCGAAGAATCCGCCGCCGCCAGAGCGTGACTGCTTCCGGCTTCTGCCGCGCGCAGGCGCCCGTCGTGGCTCGTCTGCCGGCACGTCGTCAGTCTCCCGGTCTCGCCGGTTCGGGCGTTTCTGCGCCTGGGACTTCGACGGTTGCCGGCCATTGCCGACGATTCGCTCATTGGCGTCGAGGCGAAGGTCTTCACCCTCGTCGCGCGATCCGCCGAATGAGGGTTCGACGCGTCTGTCCGATCTTCCCTTGGCTGCCATGATGAGCCGGCGTACCCCCGTCGTGCGCCTGAATGATCAGGTCTTTTCTGGTTTCCCGTCGCCCGGCTTCGACTGAACTGTAAATGCGGCGATTTAAGGAGGCGTAAACCCTGCCTGCAGACCGGGTTTTTTCAGCTTCAGCTCAGAAAGATGCTGCACATTTGCGTGAAATAGCGCACGATGTATCTGTTGGTTCCACCTTGGAGGAGGAGGAAGAAATGCAGAAGATTGTGGAGGCAGTCGTCAGGAGAGGCGATCGGAGGATTGCGGTCGGTCTCGTCAGCATCAAGCAGGCGCTGGAGATGCCCGAACGCGGCATCTATGAGTTCAGCCATCCGGAATACGAAGCGGGCAAGACGGATGTCTTTGTTACCCGCGAAACCCTGTCGAAGCTCATGTAGTGGATTGAGCTGACCGTGCCGCCTGCGGAACCTTCGGCTCATGCTTCGGGTTCCTTTCTCTCCCATCAAAACGAGAAGGAGAGACTTATGGCACGAAATGCACTGTCTGCCGGCTTTACCGGTGATATCGCAAATCCGACGGGCGCATCCGCCCGAACGAAGGCCATTGTCGACCGCGCGCGCGACGAGGCGGGTCTTGTTGCGGCCCATGTCACCGATCATCCGGCGGTGACGGGATCTGCCCTGGCTGTTGTGGCACTGCTCGCCTTTGTCACCGGCTATATGCTCGGCACGTCCTCTAAACCCCGTCGCCATCGCTGGCGCTAGGCGGACACCCTAGCGTTCCACGCCCTCGGAACCATCGCTTTGCTGGCTCGTTGGACCTGAGAGCAACACAGCAAGGAGACTGTCATGCCGAACCGTGACCCGCTTCCCATCCCTGGTGTCGAAACGCCAAGGGGACCCATCTCCAACGACGGCATCCCGGATCGCACCCAGGAAAAGCCGGCGGCTCCCCCACTTCAGGATCCAGGGGACAGCAAGAACCCGCAGGATCCAACGCTTGACCCGGCACTGCTTCCGGTCGGCGACCCAGCCGGAATGGCATAGAGATCAAGAAAGGCGCGATGGACAAATCCATCGCGCCTCTTCACTGTTCAAAGCGTGCGTTTTGAAATGACACCCTTAGAATGCACCTATTCTATTTTGTAATTGCTATTCTATTAGGCATATCTCAAACTGCTAGCGGTCAAATAGCTTCCGTAATTTGCTATTGGTCAAGTTGGACGGATCGGTCTGCCGCTATGGCGCAAGACCCCTCTTCATCCCGCGGGCGATGTGCTAGGGAGGTATAAGTCCGTCACACGGACTTATGGTCGGGAGGATATCATGCCTATGCAAATGGTCCGCAATCCGGTTAATTCCGATCAGCTGAACCTTCTACAGAGAGTGTTCGATGATACGTGTGCCGAGCACCACATCGACAAGGACAGCCCAGACGCGGAAGCGCTGGCTCTAATCCTGGTGAACTCCCTGCAAAAGGGCTCCAGCGAGCCCGAGCAGCTGTCGGCCATAGCGGACGCTTTGGCCACCAACCTCTGACATTTGGAACTTATTGGCCTTCCAGAAGTTGACCGGGCTCTCTCGATCAATCCAGGAGGCCCCTATGGCAGACCCCGTAACAAGCCTGAAGACCACAACCACCTCGTTTGACCACGAGCCGTCCAACAGCGGTGATTATGGCAATGAGATCGGTCGTCTTAAGTCTGAAATCGCCAGCTTGCGCGATATGATCGCAAACCGCGGTGGCGAAGCCTATGATGCCGTCGCCAAGCGCGCTGGCAATGCCGTGGACTATGTCTCGGAAGAAGCAAGCACGGTCGCCGACACGATCCGCGAACACCCTGCCGCGACGACCACCGTATTCACGCTGATCGGCGCCCTCGGCTTTGCGATTGGTTACGCAGTCGCAACGGCTGCCGCAGACAGCAAGCAGGCCTGGTACCAGCGTTACCTGAACGACCGCTTCTAAGCGGACGTTACACCTTCCGGATCCTGGCCGACGTCCACCCATACGGCGTCGGTCAGTTCCGCCATGCGCTCGGGGTTGATCCGCACCGCCGCATTGATGGCGCCGGCTGCCGGCACCACGATATCGAACCGTCGCAGCGACTGGTCGCAATAGACGGGAAGGGTTGAGAGCAGCCCAAACGGGCAGACGCCACCGACCGGATGGCCCGTCACCTCCACCACGTCATCTCCCCCCAGCATCCGCGGCTTCGTGCCGAACAGATCCTTGAATTTCCTGTTGTCCAGGCGGGTCGTTCCGGCCATCACCACGACGAAGGTACGCTCGCCGGCGCGTGCGCAGATCGTCTTGGCGATCTGTGCTGGCTCTACGCCATGCGCCTCAGCCGCCAACGCGACGGTTGCCGAACTCTCCGGTGTGACGATGATCTCGATATCCGGGGCTTTGGCGGCGAAGAAGTCTCGAACGGATGCTAGGGTCATACGTGCAAGATAGGCGCATCGTCCCTCATGCTTCAAGCCCCCGCGACAGCCATGCAAATAGCGCAATGCTGCGGTGCGAAATCATGTCTGTTTTTTAAGCTGGCATCGAGTATCTTCAAATCATCGAACGGCGCGCTCCTCCTCCCAGCGCCTTCGACGGGACCGACAACACCTCCTCCTCCCGGTTGTTGGTCAGTATCAGAAACCCGGCGCACCTCCTCCCGCGCCGGGTTTTCTGTATCCGGCATCCCGCCGCCCGGTAGACGTCCTTCAGGTTGCAGGTCTTGACGCCAGATTTGCCAGACCTTAAATCCTCCGCATCGATATTTGTTTGACAAGCCAGCACTAAGCCAAACGAGCGACCTGCGACGTTCTTTCTACAAATACGAAAATCACCGTTCCGGACTTTTGGAGCTGGAACATTCGGTCATTTGCAGAGAAAGGCATCGTTATGGCGACCGGTACAGTAAAGTGGTTTAATGCAACCAAGGGCTACGGCTTCATCACCCCCGACGACGGCGACAAGGACGTTTTCGTTCATATCTCGGCAGTCGAGCGGGCCGGCCTTGGCCAGCTGGCTGACGGCCAGAAGGTCTCCTTCGAACTGACGACCGACCGTCGCTCCGGCAAGGTCTCGGCCGACAACCTGCAGGCTGCCTGAGCCTGCCATTATCTGGGTTTCGGCCCATCCCATGCGCACAGTGAAGACCGGCACCTGCCGGTCTTTTTTATGGACGACGGCTTGAAATGGACTGCGGATCTTGCAATTCCCATGCCGCGCCACCACATCAGCTTCAATGGCGTTTCCGACGCATCCTTTGGAGCCGCGCAGTGTGAACTGCCGCTTCATCTGATAAAGGCACATACGGGAAACTGTGCCATCTCAGATTGGTTGTCGCTACCGTGTTAACGGTTCGTTAACTATTTCGAGAGATGATGATCGCTAGAGCCGCTTTGGTCCGCAAGGGCCGCCTGCGGTCGCATCGGAAATGCCTGCCTATTGGCTGTGACCACGGATGTACTGGCACGCATGATAGGACTGGAAAGGTCGGGCTTGCCCGACCTTTTTGTGTTTTAAAGCATGTCGGGCAAAAGTGTGCAGCGGTTTTGCAACAACGACATGCGACAAAACAGAAACGCAAAGCGTGACGAGCGAATCTGAAAAATCGCGACACGCTTTTGCACCACGCAAAAAGGGCACCGCAGCCATGCGGCGCCCTTTTGTATGTGTGCTACTGCTCCAGCGACGCAAGGATGCGCGCCCAGGAGCGGATCCCCTTGTGATAGGATGTCAGGTCGTACTTCTCGTTCGGGGAATGGATTCTGTCGTCGTTCAGACCAAATCCGACAAGCAGCGACTCCATGCCGAGTATGGTCTGGAAATCGCCGACGATCGGAATCGAGCCGCCGACGCCGACAACCACCGCAGGCTTCGGCCACTCGTCCGAAAGCGCGGTCTTGGCCCGTGTCAGGAGCGGCGAATCATAGCCCAGCTGGATCGCCGGCGAACCGCCATGCTCGACGAACTCCACCGAGCAATCGGACGGGATCTTCGACTGGACATAGGCACGCAAGCTCGCCCGGATCTTTTCCGGATCCTGGTGGCCAACCAGCCGGCAGGAAATCTTGGCAGAGGCCTGCGCCGCGATCACTGTCTTGAACCCCTGGCCCGTATAGCCGCCGGTAATGCCATTGAACTCGCAGGTCGGACGCGCCCACAGTAGCTCCAGCATGGAGCGGCCCTTCTCGCCGGCCAGTTCCGAAAGCCCGACGTCGGTCAAAAGATCCGCGCCGCCGCCCGTCATGGCCGCCCAGGATGCCTTGAGGTTGGAGGGCGTTTCTTCCACGCCGTCGTAGAAGCCGTCCAGCGTCACCCGTCCCGTGTCGTCGTGAAGACCGGCGAGGATCTTTGACAGAATCTGGATCGGATTGGCGGCAGCGCCCCCATACATGCCTGAATGCAGGTCGCGACTGGCGGCCTTGACGATGATCTCCTCGCCCACCAGTCCCCGCAGCGAAGCGGTGATCGCCGGCGTTTCGCCGTCCCACATGCCCGTATCGCAGACCAGCGCGTAGTCGGCCTTCAGCTCGTCCGCATGGGCGTCGAGGAAAGGCTTGAGCGACGGCGATCCGGATTCTTCCTCGCCCTCGAACAGGATGGTCACCCGCACCGGCAGGCTGCCATGCACGTCCTTGTAGGCGCGGCAGGCCTCGACGAAGGTGAGCAACTGCCCCTTGTCGTCCGCCGTTCCGCGTCCGGTAACGGCCTTGCGGCCATTGCCGAGATCCTTGAGCTTCGGGTCAAAGGGATCGTCCTCCCAGAGCTCGATCGGATCGATCGGCTGCACGTCGTAGTGACCGTAAAAGAGCACATGCGGCGCATCTGCGCGCGCGCCTGCATGATGCCCCACCACCATGGGATGACCGGCCGTATCCCGGACGGAGGCTTCGAACCCGAGCGCCGTCAGCTCGTGGGCCAACCATTCGGCGGCCTTCCGGCACTCGGCGCTATAGGCGGGGTCGGTGGAAATGGACTTGATGCGCACGAGGCTGAAGAGCCGCTCCAGGCTCTGCGGCATGTTCTCGTCGGCGCGGGCAAGGACGGCGGAAAGATCGGTCATGAAAATATCCTGTCTTCGAGATGGAAGCGGCAAAGCAGGGGACGCTGTGCGGCTCCGCGGCCGGCAGTTAACAAGCCCGGAGCTGACGACACAACGAAAAACAGGATTAAAGGCGGCCAGAAGTGCGCCGCGCCGGTTTG
The DNA here is from genome assembly GCA_900472675.1 of Hyphomicrobiales bacterium. Taxonomy (GTDB): domain Bacteria; phylum Pseudomonadota; class Alphaproteobacteria; order Rhizobiales; family Rhizobiaceae; genus Neorhizobium. The sequence continues at coordinate 271,400 of UCJA01000015.1, read as the reverse complement.
GCGTCTCGCTAGAGGGCGCGGGCGTTCTGGATGATCATTCGCATGTATTCGATCATCAGTTCGCGTTCGAATCGACGGAAGCCTTTGAACATCACGGCGTCCGCATCCGCCGCAGCCTCCAGCGCCTTGAGCTCCAGCTCTCGCCCAAGTTCCGTAAGCGTGATGATCTGCGCGCGCCTGTCGCTCGGGTGTGGATGGCGGGAAATCAATCCGTCGCGCTCCATCCGCGCCAGCGTATTGGCAAGCGTCGCCTGCTCCACCTCCAGCCGATCCAGCAATTGCTTCTGGGTCAGACCGTCCTGCTGCCATAGTTCCAGGAGGACCGGAAACTGACCGGGCGAGAAGCCGAGAAGCGCCGATCGCTTCTGCAGCGAACGGGCAAAGCATTTCGCCATCTGGCCCGCCAGATAGGTGGCAGATTGGGTGCGATCGAATGCCATGGCCACGGGGTCCAATCTTCGGCTGACGCAAGCTGTAGAGGACAGGATATATCGCATGGCATGCTTTCGCCAAACCTGTGTCGTCGAGGGGGGGAAATGCTGGGGCGGAAGGCGAGCCGCCACGGCCTGGGAGGGGGAGGGCCGTGGCGGTCGATAAGGGGACAAAGGCCCGGAGAGGGGGGTGAGGCCTTTGTCCAGTCTGGTGCGGCGGGGGACATGCCGGCTGCCAGACCGCGGCGTGATCAATCGCCGGTAGGATGGAAATGAGGCTCGGATTGCGGTAATTCAAGGGAAGCCGGAATTACAAATCGGTAACGTTCCGGTGAGGCCGAGCGGTACTGGATAGCCCAAGTTTTCATGGACGCCGTGGCAGGCCCGCGCTATTCCAGTGCCCATGAAAAAAGGCGATCATCTCTTCCTCGTTGACGGCTCCGGGTTCATTTTCCGGGCCTTCCATGCGCTCCCGCCCCTGACCCGCAAATCCGATGGTCTGCCCGTCGGTGCGGTCTCCGGCTTCTGCAACATGCTGTGGAAGCTGCTGACCGATGCGCGCGACACCTCGGTGGGCGTGACGCCGAGCCACTTCGCCGTCATTTTCGACCATTCCTCCAAAACCTTCCGCAAGGACATCTACGACGCCTACAAGGCAAACCGCTCCGCGCCGCCCGAGGAACTGGTGCCGCAGTTCGGGCTGATCCGCCAGGCGACGCGCGCCTTCAACCTGCCCTGCATCGAGACGGAGGGTTTCGAAGCCGACGACATCATTGCCACCTATGCCCGCAAGGCCGAGGCGACCGGTGCCGACGTGACCATCATCTCCTCCGACAAGGATCTGATGCAGCTGGTGACCCAGAACGTCCACATGTACGACAGCATGAAGGACAAGCAGATCGGCGTTCCGGAAGTCTTCGAAAAATGGGGCGTCGGTCCTGAAAAGATGATCGACCTGCAGGCGCTGGTCGGAGATTCCGTCGACAACGTGCCGGGCATCCCGGGCATCGGCCCGAAGACCGCGGCGCAGCTGCTGGAGGACTTCGGCGACCTGGAAACGCTTCTCGCGCGGGCCGGAGAAATCAAGCAGGTCAAGCGTCGGGAAAGCATCGTCGCCTTTGCGGATCAGGCGCGCCTGTCGCGGCGTCTGGTGGAGCTGAGAACCGACGTGCCGCTCGATCTCGATCTTGAGGCTCTGGTGCTGGAGCCGCAGGACGGACCAAAGCTCGTCTCATTTTTGAAGGCCATGGAATTCGGCTCGCTGACCCGCCGCGTGGCGGCTGCCTGCCATTGCGACGCCGACGCCATCGATCCGGCCGTGATCACCGTCGAAAGCGGAACGGCTGCGCACGGCCCTGATCTCGATCCGGGACAGGCAGGAGAGGGGTCTGCCGCCGCTCCGGCTGCGCCACGCTCCGCGAGAGCAAATGCGGCGAGCGCGGATGCCGGCAAGGACATGGCTCCGGCCGATCTGGCCAAGACCCGTGCCGATGCCTTCGCCACCGCCAAGATCGACAGGTCCTGCTACGTGACGATCCGCGAGGTTGAGGAACTGGACGACTGGATCCGCGGCGCGCTCGACACCGGCATCCTTTCGATTGAGGTCGAAGCAAACTCCATCGATCCCATGCAGGGAGAGCTGGCTGGCATATCGTTGGCGCTTGCCGACAACACCCATGCGCCATCCGGCGGCGACATCCGCTCGGCCTATATTCCGCTCGGCCACAGGTCCGGCGAAGGCGATCTTCTGGGTGGCGGAATGGCCGAGAACCAGCTGCCGCTGGGCGTGGCGCTCAATCGGCTGAAGCCGTTGCTGGAAGACTCGTCCATCCTCAAGGTCGGCCATAACCTGAAGTTCGCCTACCTCCTGCTCAAACGCCACGGCGTGACCCTTAAAAGCTACGACGACGTCATGCTGATGTCCTACGTGCTTGAGGCCGGCAAGGGAGGCCAGGGTCTGGATTCGCTCTCGGAGCGCTGGCTCGGCCATCTCCCGATGACCTTCAAGGACGTTGCAGGCAGCGGCAAGTCCGGCCTCACCTTTGACCGGGTCGAGACCGAGCGGGCCATGGCCTATGCCGCGGAAAAAGTTGATCTTGCCATGCGGATCTGGCTTGTGCTGAAGCCGCGGCTGGCGGCCGAACGCCTGACATCCGTCTACGAGCGTCTCGAACGCCCGCTGGTCGCAACGCTTGCCGACATGGAAGAGCGCGGCATCACCATCGACCGCCAGATCCTGTCGCGGCTCTCGGGCGAGCTCGCCCAGAAGGCGGCGGCCGTGGAGGACGAGATCTTCCAGCTCGCCGGCGAGAAATTCACCATCGGTTCGCCAAAGCAGCTGGGCGATATCCTGTTCGGCAAGATGGGCCTGCCCGGCGGCGCCAAGACGAAGACCGGCCAGTGGTCGACCTCGGCGCAGGTGCTGGAGGAACTGGCGGCCATCCACGAACTGCCGCGCAAGATCGTCGACTGGCGCCAGCTCACCAAGCTCAAGTCGACCTATACGGACGCCCTGCCGGGCTATGTCCACCCGCAGACCAAACGCGTCCACACGTCCTACTCGCTCGCCTCCACCACCACCGGCCGCCTGTCGTCCGTCGAGCCGAACCTGCAGAACATCCCGATCCGTACGCTGGAAGGCCGCAAGATCCGCGCTGCCTTCATCTCCTCACCGGGACACAAGCTGGTATCTGCCGACTATAGCCAGATCGAGTTGCGCGTGCTCGCCCATGTGGCCGAGATCCCGCAGCTGCGCCAGGCCTTCGCCGACGGCATCGATATCCATTCCATGACCGCGTCGGAAATGTTCGGCGTGCCGGTGGAAGGCATGCCGGCCGATATCCGCCGCCGCGCCAAGGCGATCAATTTCGGCATCATCTACGGCATCTCGGCCTTCGGCCTCGCCAACCAGCTGTCGATCGAACGGTCCGAGGCCGGCGAATACATCAAGAAGTATTTCGAGCGTTTCCCGGGCATCCGCGATTACATGGAAAGCACCAAGAGCTTTGCCCGAGAGCATGGATACGTGGAAACCATCTTCGGCCGCCGGGCACATTACCCGGAGATCCGCTCCTCAAATCCCTCCGTGCGCGCCTTCAACGAACGCGCTGCCATCAATGCGCCGATTCAAGGGTCGGCTGCCGATATCATCCGACGGGCCATGGCGCGCATGGATTCGGCACTTGCGACGGCAGGTCTGGCCGAGAAGGCACGTATGCTGCTGCAGGTGCACGACGAACTGATCTTCGAGGTCGAGGATGCGGATATCGAGCAGACCCTGCCCGTGGTGGTAACCACCATGGAGCAGGCAGCCATGCCGGCTATCGCCATGAGAGTGCCGCTGAAAGTGGACGCTCGCGCCGCCGCCAATTGGGACGAGGCGCACTAGAGCATTTGCAAGAGCTCTACGGCTTGTGCGGGTAAAGCGCCTGTAGCGCTGTCGAAAGCAGCTCGTCCGTATAAGCGCAGGCGGAAAGCCGGGAGGCCTCGTCCATTCCGGTTTCGCTGCAGCGCTGGTGCACCGTGTCCCGGATCAGCTCGGCGATGGAGCGGACATGCTCGGCATCCGCATTGTCGGACGTATCGAGAGCGAGTGCCAGCGCGGTCATCGACACGATCTCCAGCACCACCACGCGCGCTTCCAGATCCGGTCGCGGCGCGCCGCCCTGGCTCCTGCCGTTGCTGTTGGTGTCGTCCTGCGTATGCATCTGGCTCATGCGACTGCCCTCAATCTGGACAAAGGCAAATAGAGGCAGCGGCAGAACTGTAAAGCGCAGGGCGGTGTTTTTCCGGTCAGCCCTTCAGCAGCAGGCAGCTGGACAGCGCCTCGATCATCGCGGCACCCGACTGCTCGATGGGGCCGCTGTTGTCGATGGTGACAACCTTGTAGTCGCCGGCGACGCCAAGTCCACTGCGCTCCAGCCTCCGTTCGATGTCCTGGCGCGTTTCGCGACCGCGTGCCTCCAGCCGGGAGGCCAGAACCTCCGGCCGCGCCGTGACGTTGATCACCACCAGTGCCGGAAAAGCCGCCTTGAAGAGGCTCAGCGCCGAGCGCGATCCGTTGGCAACCACCAGCCGGCCCTTGTCGACGGCATCGCGGGTCTCGACGGGGATCCCGTAGCGCAGGCCATGCGCATCCCAGCACACCGCAAAACGCCCGGCCTGCTTCAGCATCTCGAACTCGTGCTCGGACACACCGTCGTGGATCTCGCCGCCGGCTGCCGGGTTGCGGGTGATGATCCGGCGCACGAAGATCACGTCCTCGCGGTCTTCGAAGAACCGTCCGGCATGAGCCAGCAGCGTATCCTTGCCGGCACCGCTCGGTCCGACCACGGCCACCATGCAGCCGCTCGCTCGGGATGGATGCTCTTCAAGCGCCATGCTCATCAGGCGACCCGCCGGCCTTCGCGCCAGATGGCCCGCGCCACCGGCACGCCGTTCGGGCGGTGGACGCGCACGAGATCGGCACGAAGCCCCGTGGCGATGCGGCCGCGATCGTCCAGGCCGACGCTTTTCGCAGGCGTTGCCGTCACCATGGCAAGCGCCTGCGGCAGCGTCACGCCTTCAACCTCGTCTGCCAGAACGAAGGGTGCGTAAAGCAGGCTGAGTGGCACGTAGTCGGACGAGAGCACGTCAAGCACGCCGCCTTCCGCCAGGTCCCGGGCCGCGATATTGCCGGAATGAGACTTGCCGCGCACCACGTTGGGCGCGCCCATCAACACGCTCATGCCCGCATCATGCGATGCCTTGGCGGCGTCGAAGCTGGTGGGAAACTCGGCCAGCCGCACGCCATTGTCGATCGCTTCGTCCACATGCGCCCGCGTGGCATCGTCATGGCTCGCCATGGTGATGTGCCGCGCCTTGCAGACTTCAGCGATCGCGATCCGGTGCGGCGTAGAATTGCGCGCCGATTCCGCCTGCCGCCGGGCAACGAACTGGGCAAACACGTCGTCGCTGAGGCCCCGCTTCTTCTGATAGTAGAAGATGTACTGGTCCATGGTCTGGAACTGACGCTGGCCGGGAGCATGGTCCATCAGCGACACGAGCCGCACGAAGGGATCGTTCTCGAAATCGGAGAAATGCTCCAGCACATTGTCGGCCGAAACCTCGCAGCGCAGGTGGATCAGGTGGTTGGACCGCAGCCGGCCGTCGCGCTCCGCAGCCTGGATCGCGTCTGCCATGCCGCGCATCTCGCCGCGCTCGAAGCCGCCGTCCTCGTCGGCCCCCATGCGCAGGCAATCGAACACGGTGGTGATGCCGGAAGATGCCACCTGCGCGTCATGTGCCTGGATGGCGGCCGTCATGTTCCAGCGCACACCGGGGCGGGGCGAATAATGCTGCTCCAGGTGGTCGGTATGCAGTTCCACCAACCCGGGGATCAGGTAGTCGCCCTCAAGGTCCTCGCCGCTGCGCACATTGCCTTCGGAAATGTCGGCGATCTTGCCGTCGCGCACGAGCACGGAGCCGGAGACGATACGGTCTTCCAGCACGATACGGGCGTTGGTGAAGGCGAGCTCGGCAGTCATGGCGTGGTCTTTCTGTTGTCCGGGGATACCGGCAGGGGAAGCCGGCGATGAACATGGAAGGGCTCGCCGCGCGCGGGCTCCACGAAAAGGGCAAGCCCATCGACCGGCAGTGGCGCGCCGACAAAGTCTGCAAAGCGCCGGTCGAGTTCGGCCCGCATGGCAGGGGCAAGTGCTGGCTCCACCTGTCCGGTCAGCGTCATATGAAAGCGGAAGTCGTCGTTCACGTAAGGATAGCCGAAGCGTTCCAGGTGGACCCGTTCAGAAGCCGTCAGTGTTTCGGGCTTCCGACGGGCCATGTCCGCTTCGCTCAACGGCGCACGGAAGGGCTCGAAAGCCTCGACCACCTGAGACGCAAACTCCTGCAGGGGTGCGTAGACTTCGTCTGGAACCAAGGCGAAGAACCGGCCGAGTTGGCCGATGACGACGCGAGGGATGTCGAAGGCAGGTGTCTGCGCGCAGAAGGTCTCGAAGGCGTCGACCAGCTCGTCTTCCGTGCGGCCTTCGGCCAGCGCAAACGGCGCCTTGAGCGTTGCGTGGAAACCGTAGCGGCGCGGGTCGGCGGTCAGCGCATGCAGGGTGTCAGGCGCGATTCCCTCGACCGCCGGCAGCGGATAGGTCGCGCCTGTAAAGGCGTCACGCCCGAGCCAGGCGGACGCAGCCGTGGTCAGCGGATCGGTGGCGGAAGGCGAAAAATAGAGGGCATAGCGCACGATGGTGGTCCGGACGTTCGGGGAGGGCCGACGATCCGCAAACGGCGGTTCCGGCATGGGATGCGCTAGAAGATTTACATGACAGAATGATGATATTGAAGCAATTTCTAGTGGCCCATGGCGGCTTTGTTGGTGCCCATCAGCCGGTGCCGGACGGCGTTTGAGGCTGCGTCGAACAGGAAGACGACCATCAGGATGAGCAACACCATGTAGCCGACGTTGGCCCAGTTGGAGTTCGTCCGCATCGCCTCCCAGAGCTTCAGACCGATGCCGCCGGCACCGACCGCGCCGATGATGGTAGCGCCACGCACATTGGATTCCCACTGGTACAGCGTCTGGCTGACCATGACCGGCACGATCTGCGGCATTACCCCGTAGCGGTGGACCAGCGCCGTTGATGCGCCGGTGGACTTAATGCCTTCACGCGGCTTGTCGTCGATGTTTTCCAGCCCCTCGGAGTAGAGCTTGCCGAGCGTGCCGGTCTCGGTAAGGAAGATGGCGCCGCTACCGGCCAGCGGTCCGGGACCGAAGGCGCGCGTCAGGAACAGCGCCCAGATCAGCATGTCGACCGAGCGCAGGAAGTCGAACATCCGCTTCAGCACCTGGTTGACCAACCGATTGCGGGTGATGTTGCGGGCCGCGAGAAACGCCAGCGGAAAGGCTGCGAGCGCCCCCAGCAGCGTGCCGAGAAACGCCATCACGATCGTCTGGAACAGCTTGGTCCATACGTCGCCATGCTGCCAGGCATTGTTGAACCAGATGTTGTCGAAGGCGAGCGAGAGGTTGGACTGCTCCGGGTCGATCCGGGGGCCGGATGTGATAAGGCTGATCACCTCGCCTGCCGGTTTGTTGAAGAAGGGCGAATGGGTGTCGAACACGAAGTTGGCCCAGCCGAGGAAGCGCTTGCGTACCCGCACCCGGTCGGACGAGATGCTGGCATCGCCGGCAAAGCCGAAGCTGGCAAGCACGTTGTCGTCGTAGACCGTCATCCAGGCGGGAGCCTGGCCGATCACGCGGGGGTTCTCGCCGCTGAGATCAACGGTCACGCTTTGGCCCTGCGCGGTAACGACGGCCTGCTTGTGGTTGACGGCCACGCTGCGGCTTGTGCCGTCGATGAGCACCGTCTTGCCACCGTCGGCGGTGTCGACGATCCAGTCCGGATGCGGGTCGTCGCCGAGCACGGAAAACCGCGGGTAGCGCGTCTCGATGCTGCCGTCGTCCTTGACGCGAAGCTCCGGCTGCACGTCGTAGCTCACCCACTGGCTGAGATAGATGCCGAAGCGCTGCCATTGGGCCTCTGCGACCAGCCGCGGCAGATCGAAGAACCAGAGCGCATAGAGGCCGTAGAGCAGTGTTCCCGCAACGACCATCGCAAAGCCGAAGCGCTGGCGGAACGACCGCTTGAAATACTCCGGATAGCGCTCCTCGATTTCGTGGCGCCGGCTCTGATGGATCATGGTGAAGGTCATGGCGGCGGCCCCTGGCGTCAATGCTGGAGAAGGAAGGCGTGCTCGCCGACGAGCTTGCGGCGCAGCCAGGCGGAGAACTGGTCGACGGCTACGATCGTCACGAACAGGAGAAGCACGAGAGCCACGGTCTTGGCGCCAAACCCGCGCGAGATCGACAGCTTCAGCTCTTCGCCGATGCCGCCGCCGCCAACGGCGCCGATAATGGTCGAGGCACGCACGTTGATCTCCAGGCGCAGCAGCGCATAGGAGGCGAAATTGGGCATGACCTGCGGCAGGGCGGCAAACCGCACCCGCTCGAACCAGTTGGCGCCGACAGCCCGCAAGCCGTCGTCAGCCTTCATGTCGGCGTTCTCGACCACCTCGTAGAACAGCTTGCCGAGCGCCCCGATGGTGTGGAGGCTGACCGCGATGATGGCGGCAACCGGCCCGATCGAGAGAACGGCGGTGAAGAGACCGGCAATCACGATTTCCGGGAAGGCGCGCAGCACCTCCATGATCCGCTTGGCAACCAGCCGCAGCGGGGTCGAGGGGCTGAAGTTGCGTGCCACGAGAAAGCTCAAGGGCACGGCAAAGACGAAGCCGACGATGGTCGACACGATCGCAATGTTGATCGTGGTGATCATCAGCTCGAAATATTCGGGAACGTAGAAATCGCCCCAGAAATAGACCCGTCCCTTGGCGAAGTTATACTCCTCGCCGCCCTTGTCGTTGGGGCTGGCGATATCGAACAGGGCGCGCCAGACGTCTGTCCATTCCTTGGGGATGAGCCAGCTCAGGAAATCGAACAGATGCGGCAGGCGCTCGAAGAAGTGCCCGGCATTGCTCTCGTCCGCAAAGCGGACCGAGCTGACGAAGGCAAACAGCAGGATGGCAAGCCCGATCAGCGTGTAGAGACGCCGCTTGGCCACCATCCGCTCCCAGGTGGCGCCAATCTCACGGCCTGTCGGCTGCATGTCGGTGGTGGTCATGAATGCCCCGTCGTCCCAAACCTGCGGTCATAAAGAAAGGGCGACCGTTTCCGGCCGCCCTGTCCCTGATGCTTGAAATCAGCCGCCGATGGCAGCTTTGCGCACGTCGACGACGGCGTTGTAGAAGTCGTGGGTCACCGGCACATAGCCCGTGAAATCGCCGCCTTCGATGGCGTTGAAGCACTTGGTGTCGCTCTTGGGCAGCGCCAGGTAGAAGTCGGCGATCTTCTTGGTCCATTCCTGGCCAAGTGCGTTGCGCACGACGACCGGGCCGTTCGGGATCAGCGGCGAGCGCCAGACTTCGACCAGCTTGTTCGGGTCGACCGAGCCCTTGGCAACGACCTTGTGGAAGGTGCCGGAGGTGTAGCCGTCCTTGAAATCGCCGAGGCCCGAGGAATCGTCCACGGCAACGTCGACCTTGCCGTCATAGGCGGCGAGCAGGTTGTTCTCGTGGCCACCATTGAACTGCGTGGAGGCGAAGAACTTGTCGTTCGGCTGGCCGGTGGTCTTGGGGATCTGCGTCAGCGGAACCAGGTAGCCGGAGGTGGAGTCCGGATCGGCGTAGCCGAGCTTCTTGCCCTTGGCGTCGGCGATGGTCTTGATGCCGGAGGACTTCAGCGCGAGGCCAATCGAGAAGTAGCCGGTCGAACCGTCCTTCTGCTGCGTCGTCAGGATCGGCGTAACCGCCTTCGGATCCTTCAGGTAGACGGCTGCATAGCCGGAAGCGCCGAGGCCGGCAACGTCCAGCGTGCCGCCGAGCAGGCCCTGGATCACGCCGTCATAATCGGCAGCCGGGAACAGCGAGACCTTCTCGAAACCGAATTCCTTCTTCAGGTGGTCCGAGAGGCAGGCGTAGTTGCGCAGGCGGTCGGCTTCGTTTTCGCCGCCGAGGATGCCAATGCGCAGTTCCTTGAGGTCAGCAGCCTGTGCGGCGGCGCCGCTTGCCAATGCGACAAGTGCCGTCGCTGCAAAAAGAATCTTCTTCAGCATGAGGTCTCTCCTGATTGACCGGTGTCCCGGTATTTATGTTGCGAAGTGTCGCGGCCCGTTGGTGTGCGGGCGGGCGATCCTGCTGCGGCTCAGGCCCTGGCGCCTTCCAGTGTCCCGATGCCGGCCCCCTTGGCGGCAGCTTGAACCTCGCCGGCGGGCGCAGCCGCGGCGGGAATGTCGATGCTCGTGGATGTCATGCTCTCGTCGATCCCGGCACCATCCCGGTCGGATCCGTAGATCTCCTGGACGGCAGAAGCGGTCAGCGCAGCTGCGGGGCCGTCGAACACCACCTTGCCGGCCGCCATGCCGATGATGCGGTCACAGTAGTTGCGGGCCGTGTCGAGCGTGTGAAGGTTGGTGATGACGGTGATGCCTTCGCGCTCGTTGATGTCGCGCAGCGCATCCATCACGATCTTGGCGTTGAGCGGGTCGAGCGAAGCGATCGGCTCGTCGGCGAGCAGCATCTTCGGCGTCTGCATCAGCGCGCGGGCGATTGCCACACGCTGCTGTTGGCCACCCGACAGCGTACCTGCCGGCTGTAACGCCGTCTGCTCGATCCCGAGCCGCTCCAGTGCGGCGATCGCCATGATCCGTTCTTCGCGTGTAAACATGCTGAGCATGCTCAGCGTCGTCGAGCGGTGGTTGAGGCGCCCCAGAAGGACGTTGGTCATCACGTCCAGGCGCGGAACCAGGTTGAACTGCTGGAAGATCATCGCGCAATCGCGCTGCCACCCACGCAGTGCCGCACCCTTGAGGCGCGAAACATCCGTATCGCCGAAATGCATGGAACCGGAACTCGGCTGCTGCAGCCGGTTGATCATCCGCAGCAGGGTCGATTTCCCCGCCCCGGACCGGCCGATGACGCCGACCATCTGTCCCTGCGGGATCTCCACATTCACCGCGTTGACCGCAATACGGTCACCGAAGCGGCGGGTCAGGTCTCTGAGTTCGAACTTCATGCTCTCTTGCCCGTCCAGCGTTTCCAGAGGATCGAATAGCGCGGCTAGATGAAGCTTGAATGTCGGTTCCATGTCGGTTCTGTTACAATTCGGAGCGCCTGATAGGCCGAGCGCTCAGGCGTAACGTGACAGAAATTCTTCAGCCGAGAGTGCGCGGAAATCGTCGAGCGCCGTGCGCAGCCGGAGATGATCCCAGTCCCACCAGGCAAGTCGGTCCATCGCTGCACCTGTCGCAGCCGTAAACCGCTCCCGGATGAGCTTGGCGGGAACTCCGCCGACGATGGTGTAGGGCGCGACATCCTTGGAGACCACGGCACCTGCGCCGATCACCGCGCCGTTGCCGACCGTCACGCCTGGCAGGATGGTGGACCCGTGGCCGATCCAAACGTCATGGCCGATGCTGACGCGGTTGTCGCGCCGCCACTCGAAGAAGGTCTGCTCGTTTTCCGCATCGTCCCAATAGCTTGCGGCGCGGTAGGTGAAGTGGTGCAGCGTTGCCCGCCAGGTTGGGTGGTTGGTGGCGTTGATGCGCACGGAGGCGGCAATGTTGACGAACTTGCCTATGCTGGCGCACCACACCATGCCGTCCTGCATGATGTAGGAGTAGTCGCCGATCTCCGTCTCGTCGATCTTGCAGCGCTCGCCCACTTCCGTGTAGCGCCCAAGCGTGGAGCGCGTGACGATGGCCGTCGGGTCGATCGCGGCCTCCGGTCCGAGCCGCGCGCTCATGCGGCCACCGCCTTGCGGGGTGAAAAGGCGCTGACGTCGAGGATGCGGCCGGAGACGGCTTCGCGCACCTCCTCGTCGTGGAAGATCCCCAGCATGGCCACGCCCTCGGCCTTTTTGGCAGCGATCATCGAGACCACGACCTTGCGGTTGGCCGCGTCGAGCGAGGCTGTCGGTTCGTCGAGCAGCAGGATCCGGTGATCGGTAATGAAGCCGCGGGCGATATTGACGCGCTGCTGCTCGCCGCCGGAGAAGGTCGCGGGCGGCAGGTTCCACAGGTCCCGCGGCAGGTTCAGCCCGGCCAGCAGCGTGGCGGCCTTGTCCCGCGCCTCGACCGCATCGACGCCGCGCGCCACCAGCGGCTCCGCCACCACATCGATTGCGGCAACCCGCGGGACGGTGCGCAGGAACTGGCTGACATAGCCCATGGTATGCCGGCGCACGTCGAGCACAGTGCGCGGATCGGCGCTAGCGATGTCGATCACCTTGCCGCGGTGGTCGACGAGGATCTGCCCGGCATCCACGGCATAATTGCCGTAGAGCATTTTCAGGATCGAGCTCTTGCCGATGCCCGAAGGGCCGCCGAGCACGACGCATTCGCCGCTGCCGACGGAGAAGCTGACGTCGTTGACGACGGCGAGCTTGAGCCCGTCGCGCAAATGCATGGTGAAGCTCTTGAAGACTTCCGAAACGACGAGGGGAGTGGCCATCGGAGCGTCCTTATACCTGGAGAATGGAAGAGACGAGCAACTGGGTGTAGGGCTCGCGCGGATCGTCGAGCACCCGGTCCGTTAGGCCCTGTTCGATGACATAGCCGTCCTTCATCACCATCATCCGGTGCGACAAAAGCCGCGCCACGGCAAGGTCATGGGTGACGACGATGGCCGACAGGCCAAGATCGTTGACGAGGCCGCGCACCAGATCGAGCAGCCGCGCCTGGACCGAGACATCGAGCCCGCCGGTCGGTTCGTCCATGAACACGAGGCGAGGCCCGGTCACCAGGTTGCGTGCGATCTGCAGGCGCTGGCGCATGCCGCCGGAAAAAGCGCGCGGCTGGTCGTCGATCCGGTCCGTGGAAATCTCCACCCGCGTCAGCCAGTCGCTGGCCGTCTCGCGGATCTTTCCGTAGTGCCGGTCGCCCACTGCCATCAGCCGCTCGCCCACATTGGCCCCGGCCGAAACCGTCATGCGCAGGCCATCGGCCGGGTTCTGGTGCACGAAGCCCCAGTCGGTCCGCATCAGGAAGCGGCGTTCCGCCTCGCTCATGTGGTAGAGATCGCGGAACTGGCCGTCCCGCATCCGGTATTCGACGCTGCCGGCGGTCGGCATCAGCCGGGTCGACAGGCAGTTCAGGAGCGTTGTCTTGCCCGAGCCGGACTCGCCGACGATGGCCAGCACTTCACCGGGCCAGAGATCGAAGGAAACATCCCGGCAGCCGATCCGGCTGCCGTAGAATTTGGAGACGCCGCTGACCTTGAGGAGAGGGATATCGCTCATTCCGCAGCCTCCTGGCTCGGCGCCAGCATCTCGCCGGTGTGCCCATGTTCCCGCCGGTCTTCGCAATTGTCGGTGTCCGAGCAGACGAACATCCGCCCGCCCTTATCGTCGAGCACCACTTCGTCGAGATAGACGCCATGCGCGCCGCAGAGCGCGCAGTCCTGCGAAAACGTCTGGATCTCGAACGGGTGGTCCTCGAAGTCCAGGCTCACCACGTCCGTATAGGGCGGCACGGCGTAGATGCGTTTTTCCCGTCCGGCGCCGAAAAGCTGCAGTGCTTCCGACATGTGCATTTTCGGATTGTCGAACTTCGGCGTCGGCGAAGGGTCCATCACGTAGCGGCCGGCAACCTTCACCGGATAGGCATAGGTCGTCGAGATGCGGCCGTGGTGGGCGATGTCTTCGTAGAGCTTCACATGCATGAGGCCGTATTCCTCGAGCGCATGCATCTTGCGGGTCTCTGTCTCGCGCGGCTCCAGGAACCGCAGCGGCTCTGGGATCGGAACCTGGTAGACCAGGATCTGGCCTTCCGACAGCTTCTGCTCGGGAATGCGGTGGCGCGTCTGGATGATGGTCGCATCCCGCGTGTGGGTGGTCACGGCCACATCGGCGACCTTCTGGAAGAAGGCGCGGATGGAGACGGCATTGGTGGTGTCGTCTGCGCCCTGGTCGATCACCTTCAGCACGTCGTCTGGCCCGATGATCGACGCGGTCACCTGTACGCCGCCGGTGCCCCAGCCGTAGGGCATGGGCATCTCGCGCGAGGCAAAGGGCACCTGGTAGCCCGGGATGGCGATCGCCTTCAGGATCGCGCGGCGGATCATCCGCTTCGTCTGTTCGTCGAGATAGGCAAAATTGTAGGTGGCGAGTTCGGTCATTCCGCAGCCTCCTGCATGTCGTCATCCTGGGTTCGTGCTTTTTCGATATCCCCCCGCATCCGGCGCACCAGCGCGAGCTCCGCCTGGAAGTCTACGTAATGCGGCAGCTTCAGGTGCTCCACGAAGCCGGTCGCTTGGACATTGTCCGAATGCGAGATCACGAATTCCTCGTCCTGGGCCGGGGCGATGATATCCTCGCCCAGTTCCTGCGCACGCAGCGCCCGATCGACCAGCGACATGGCCATGGCCTTGCGTTCGCTCTGGCCGAACACCAGGCCGTAGCCGCGGGTGAACTGCGGCGGTGCCTTGGCTGATCCCTTGAACTGGTTGACCATCTGGCATTCCGTCACCCGGATCCGGCCGAGCGAGACTGCAAAGCCGAGCTCCGGCATGTCCATCTCCACCTCGACTTCGCCGATGCGGATCTCGCCGACGAAGGGGTGGTTGCGCCCGTAGCCGCGCTGGGTCGAATAGCCGAGCGCCAGCAGAAATCCCTCGTCACCGCGGGCGAGCGCCTGCAGACGCAGGTCCCGCGGCATGGGAAATTCCATCGGCTCGCGGGTCAGGTCGCCGGCCTCGTGCTCCTCCGGAAAGCTCCCGTCTCCTTCGATCAGGCCTTCGTGGGCGAGGATGTCGGAAACCCGCATCACCTCTTCGTCCGGTGCCGGGCGCCGGGCAGGCTCGTCGACCGGCTGGTCCTCGAGCAGCGAAGGGTCGAGCAGGCGGTGGGTATAATCGAAGGTCGGCCCCAGCAGCTGTCCGCCGGGCAGGTCCTTGTAGGTGGCCGACACGCGTCGCTCCACCTGCATCCGGGCCGTATCCAAGGGAACGGACATGCCGAACCGGGGCAGGGTGGTGCGATAGGCCCGCAGCAGGAAGATCGCTTCGATCAGGTCGCCGCGGGACTGGCGCGCGGCAAGGGCCGCAAGCGACCTGTCGTAGAGGGAGGCCTCGGCCATCACTCGGTCGACGGCCAAGCCCAACTGCTCGACGATCTGCTCGATCGTCATGGAGGGCAGCGAGCGGTCTCCGCGGCGGCGGTCGGCGAGCAGCCTGTGGGCATTGTTGATGGCAGCTTCGCCACCTTTGACGGCAACATACATGCTTATTCTCCTGCTCTGGTCTCGTCCTGGGCCGCAACCTCGGTTGCGCCACCCGACGCGACCTGGGTTGCGCCGCCCGACGCAACCTGGGTGGTGCGGGGCAGGCACAGAAGATTTGGTCCTGCCGTGAGGATCACATCGACACCGCGCGGGAAGAGAGCGCGGTTGTCCATTCGCAGGCGCAGAAAGCTTTCCGGCAGGCCCTCGACCCAGATCTCTCGCGCGTGCTGGATGCCGGGACCTGTCAGGGTGAGCTTCTCGCCGGCACCGGCACCGGCGCCGGCGCCGGCACCCGCTTCGCTGCGTAGCGACGCCACCTCGATCACCAGTGTCGTCGACCGGTCCGGGTATTCCTGCGTGCCGAGCGCAAACAGGCTGAAGGATGCGGGCGCGATGCCCGGCTCGAGGAAGGCAAACCGCGCCTCCGACTTTTCCCGCGTCAGCGGCGCCCCTGCGTGAAAGCCGATCCATGCGCCAACCGCCGACTGCGAAAGGCGGGGGCTGAGCCAGACGGGTGTCTCGTGGTCGCAGACCGTCAGCGCGATCGCACCGGCAGCAGCTCCGAGCGGCTCGGGCTGGCCGACGTCCGAGGCCAGAACGTGGATCGTCCCCGGCCGGGCCATGCCGTCCATCAGCATTCGGAACAGGCTCTGGGATCCGAACACCGGCTCCGCAAACCCGCCGCTCAGCGTCTCGCTGTTGATCATCAGTCTTCTCCTCGAACCATGGTGAAGAAATCCACGCGCGTCGCAGCGGTCTCTTCCGCCTTCTGTCTGTCTTCGGCGGCAAGGCGGTCCTCGACCGGCGCAAGCAGCTCGGCCTCAACCCAGTTCTGGGTCGCCTCTTCCTGCCACAGCGCATCAAACACCGCCGCAAGCCGGACTTTTTCCTTGGAGGTGCCCAGCGCCTGCGCATGGCCGGCGGTCCCCGATGGCAGCAAAACCGTCGCTCGCGTCACCGTCGCTTCGCCCAGATTGAAGGGGGCGCCACCGCCGCCGATGCGGCCCCGCACCATCACCAGCCCGGTTTCCGGACCGCGCACCGGCTTGGCAGCAGGCTTCTGCGGAAGCCCGTCCCAGGCCGCCTTCAGTTCGGCGATGGTCGCCTTGGCAAGGAGGCCTGCGGCGCGCTGACGGGCAGCCTGTTCGGGTCTCAACGCCGGTTCTCTCACAGCAGTCATTCGAGTACCTCAACTTCCAATGGAATGTCTATTTATATAGACAACTAGACAAGTTAAGAGTACATATAGGCAGACGGTATTACAAGCGTGTGACAGGGGAGCTGCGGGTGATCGTGCAAAGGCAGAACGGCGTGGCGCTTTGGCGCCAGATCGCCGACCGGATCCGGTCATCGATCGCCAGCGGTGACTATGACGCGGACGGACGTGTGCCGCCTGAGCTGGCTCTGGCAGCCCAGTTTGGCGTGAACCGCCACACGGTGAGAAGCGCGCTCGCGGCGCTTGCGGAAGAGGGGATTGTGCGGGCCGAGCAGGGCCGGGGCACGATGATCGAGCGCAAGCAGCGCATCAACTTTCCCATCTCGCGCCGGACCCGCTTCACCGAAGGGATCGGCGATCAGGCGCGCGAGAAGGAAGGCCTGCTGCTTGCAACAGTAGAGGAGGAGGCCTCGACGGAAATCGCGAGGCGTCTTGCAATCGATGCGGGGACGATGGTCGTCCGGCTGGAAACGCTGCGCACGGCAGACAGGCGGCCTGTCTCTCGGGCGACGTCATGGTTCCCGTCGGATCGTTTCGGAGGCATCGCCAAGGCCTACCGGGAAACGGGGTCGATCACCGAGGCTTTTCGGGATCTGGGACTTAAGGATTACGTTCGCGCAGTCACCGAAGTCACCGCCCTGCACGCCGAGGTGGAGGACCGCGCCGATCTGAAGCTGTCGCCGGGTGCGATCGTGCTCGTGACCCGCGCCCTCAACTGCGATCTGGAAGGCCGGCCGGTGCAGTTCTCGGTCAGCCGTTTCCCAGCCGACATGGTGCAGTTCACCATCGAGAACTGAGCGGCGCCCCCGCAACTTGGGGCAGGGGCGCCGCTCTATCGTCAGTGAGCGCCGGACATGTCGCCCAGCACCGCCTTGGAGGCGACTGTCGAATCCGCGTTCA
Source organism: Hyphomicrobiales bacterium (assembly GCA_900472675.1). GTDB lineage: Bacteria > Pseudomonadota > Alphaproteobacteria > Rhizobiales > Rhizobiaceae > Neorhizobium. The sequence continues at coordinate 254,028 of UCJA01000015.1, read as the reverse complement.
GCGTGTAGACCATGGGAACGCCGGTCGCGAGGTTGAGCTTGAGGATCTCTTCCTTGCTCATGCGGTCGAGCACCATGACGAGCGAACGCAGCGAATTGCCGTGCGCGGCCACCAGCACCTTTTCACCGCGCAGCACGCGCGGCAGAATTTCGGTCAGGTAATAGGGCCAGACGCGGGCACCGGTGTCGCGCAGGCTTTCGCCGCCCGGCGGCGGCACGTCGTAGGAGCGGCGCCAGATATGCACCTGCTCTTCGCCCCACTTCTCGCGGGCGTCGTCCTTGTTCAGACCCGAGAGGTCGCCGTAGTCGCGCTCGTTGAGCGCCTGGTCGCGGATCGTCTCGAGATCCGGCTGACCGACCTTGTCGAGCACGATCTTCAGCGTGTCCTGCGCGCGCTTCAGCACCGAGGTAAAGGCGATATCGAAGTGGATGCCGGTGTCGGCCAGGGCCTGGCCGCCGGTTTCCGCTTCCTGGATACCGAGCGGCGTCAGCTCCGGATCGCGCCAGCCGGTAAACAGGTTCTTGAGGTTCCATTCGCTCTGGCCGTGCCGAACGAGGACGAGAGTACCGCTCATCAAATTTCCTCCGAGAGTAAGGTCAAGAAAGCCCGAGCACATCGAGCATGGAGTAAAGGCCGGGCTTGGCGTTGCGGGCAAACAGAGCTGCCGTCACCGCGCCGCGTGCAAAGATAGACCGGTCACGGGCGCTGTGCGACAGGGTGACAAGTTCGCCCTCGCCGGCGAGGATGACCGAATGGTCGCCGACCACCGAGCCGCCACGCAGCGTCGCAAAGCCGATCGTGCCGGCCTCGCGCGCACCCGTATGCCCGTCGCGCACCCGCACGGACTGAGCCGCAAGATCGATGCCCCGACCCTTCGCGGCAGCCTCGCCCAGAAGAAGTGCGGTGCCGGACGGCGCATCCACCTTGTGCTTGTGGTGCATTTCCAGGATCTCGATGTCCCAGCCCTGGGCCGGAAGCGCCTTTGCGGCTTGCTCCGTCAGCACCGAAAGAAGGGTGACGCCAAGGCTCATGTTGCCGGACCGGACAATGCGCGCGTGCCGTGCTGCGGCCTCGAACTTGGCTTCGTCATCCGTCGAGCAGCCGGTGGTGCCGATCACATGCACGATGCGTGCCTGCGCGGCGAGCACGGAAAAGGCCACGCTGGCTGCCGGTGCGGTGAAGTCCAGGACGCCCTCGGCATGCACAAAGGCCTCCAGAGGATCGGTGGTGACGGCAACGCCAAGTGTGCCGACGCCGGCCAGTTCCCCGGCGTCCTTGCCGACGAAGGGTGAGCCCTCGCGCTCGATCGCCGCATGCAGCGTCACGCCCTCGGTCTCATGGATGACCCGGATCAGTGTCTGGCCCATGCGGCCTGCCGCACCGACGACCACCAGCTTCATGTCTTGTGCGGTCATGCGGCAGTTCCTTGCTGTCAGATTTCCACGCCGATCGCCGGCGCCTGCAGATTGTTGAGACGAGCGTAAAGCCCGTCTTTTCGCTGCGCAAGCACGTCGTGGCTGCCTTCTTCGACGACCTGACCGTCGTGCATGACGATGATCTTGTGCGCCTTGACCACGGTCGACAGCCGGTGCGCGATAACGATCACCGTGCGGCCACGCATGGCGACGTCGAGTGCCTTCTGGACGGCAGCCTCGGACTCGTTGTCGAGCGCCGACGTCGCCTCGTCGAGCAGCAGGATCGGCGCGTTGCGCACCAAAGCGCGCGCAATCGAAAGCCGCTGGCGTTGCCCGCCGGAAAGAGTCACGCCGTTTTCGCCGACGGGCGTTTCATAACCCTGCGGCTGCGCCAGAATGAAATCATGCGCATAGGCAAGCCGGGCGGCCTCTTCCACATCTGCATCGCTGGCGGAGGGAAGGCCGTAGCGGATGTTGTCGCGGATGGAGCCTTCGAACAGGTAGGGCTGCTGCGAGACATAGGCGAGCTGGCGGCGCAGCGAGCTCTTGGTGACCTGGGCGATGTCCTGCCCGTCGATCAGGATCTGGCCCTCTGCCGGGTCATAGAAGCGCGGAATGAGGTTGATGATAGTGGACTTGCCGGCACCCGAGGGTCCGACCAGTGCCGTCGTCTGTCCGCCTTCGGCCACCAGGTCGATCCCCCGCAGGATCGGATTGCCGCTGCCGTAGGAAAACACCACGTTGCGAAGCTCGACGCGCGCCTCCGTCACCACGAGGTCCTTGGCGCCCTCTTTCTCCCGCTGGGCCGGCTGGGTGTCGAGCAGGGCGTAGATCATCTGCGCGTTGACCACGGCGCGGTCGAGCTGCACCTGCAGCTTGGCGAGGCGACGGGCGGGGTCATAGGCCATCAGAAGCGCGGTCACGAAGGCGAAGAAGGCGCCCGGCGGCACGTTGTTGTAGATCGAACGGAAGGCGGCATAGGCCAGCACGCTGGAAATCGCAAAGCCCGCAAAGGTTTCCGTCAGCGGCGACGTGCGTTCCGAAAGACGGGCGATCCGGTTGGCGCGGCGTTCGGCCTGGTCGATGATGCCGTTGACCTTGCGTTCCAGCTCCTGCTCCATGGTGAACGCCTTGACGATGGCGATCCCCTGGATGGTTTCCTGCATGGCGCCGAGCACCCGGCTGTTGATCTCAACCGACTCGCGGGTGGCAGCGCGCAGGCGCTTCGACACATAGCGCAGCGCGTAGAGGAGCGGCGGCGCCACGGCGAACACGATCAGCGACAGCACCCAGTCCTTGGCGACCATGACGCCGATCAGCGCGACCAGCGTCAAAAGGTCCCGGGCCGTCGAGGTTACCGTCAGGTTGAGGACGTCGCGGATGCCGTTAACGTTCTGGCTGACCTGGGCTGCCATATAAGCGGACCGGGCCTCGGCGAAATAGCCGACCGACAGCGTCATCAGGTGGGAATAAAGGCGTCGCTGGTAGCGGGCGACGATGTTGTTGCCGATCTTCGACAGCGTGACTGCCTGCCCGTAGGTGGCAAAGCCGCGCAGGACGAAGGCCGCCAGAATAGAGCCGCAAATCAGCAGCACCATGTCTGCACGACGGTTGGCGAAAGCTTCGTTGACGACGGATTCCATGATCCACGCCGTGAAGGCAGTGGAGAGCGCCACAACGACGAGACAGGAGATCGCGAAAGCATAGCCGCGGATATGGTCGCGGCCGTTTTCGGCAATCACCCGTTTCAGCACGCTGACGACGGTGACGGAATCAACGTGCCGTTTGGTGTCTTTGGCGGCTTTCAATCTGCTTTCCCGTCTTGGCGCGTTCGCAGGCAATATCCTGCAGCGCCTCTTAAAGGGTCATCAACGGTTTTGAAAGCCGGGCTGCCGAGTTTGGCGGCAGCTGTTGCATTCTGGCATTTATAAGACGCGCAGCGAACGGCCGTCTGGCCGCTTCGGAACCCCTGAAACTCTGCCGCCGTCTATCGCTGCCAGCGCCGTCCGTCGGTGCTGATGCCATAACCAGCAGGCTTGCGGGCGTAGCTTGCAAGACCCGCCAGCGCCGCTTGCGGATGCGTCACGACGAAGGTCGGGATCGTCTTCATCAGGGCGGAATGCGGTGCCTTGTCCTCGAAAGCCTCCCGGAACTGCGGGCCCTTCAGCGCCGGAATGATCTTCTGGGAAATGCCGCCGGCCAGATAGACGCCGCCACGGGCCATGAAAATCAGCGCCATGTCGCCCGCCAGGCGGCCAAGGTAGGTCACGAACAGCCTCAGCGTTTCCGCCGCCTGCGGATTGTCGCCCTGAAGTCCCTTCGCCGTCACGTCGGCCGGAATGGAGAGCGTCGGTTCGATCCCGTCGGACAGGCAGATCGCGCGGTAGATGTTGACGAGGCCGCGCCCGCACAACAGCTGCTCGGCCGAAATACGTCCTTCGATAGGCTCAAGATGCGGGAAGATCTGGAAATCCCGCTCCGAGCGTGGGCCCACATCGACGTGGCCGCCTTCGCCCGGCACCGGAAACCAGGTGTCACGCGCATGGACGAGGCCTGCGACGCCGAGGCCCGTGCCGGGTCCCAGAACCACTCGCGAGGCAAGATGCGGCTCGCCCGCGGTTCCGAGCGGCTCACGGTACTCCGCCGGCAGCGTCGCGACGGCAAGCGCCTGCGCCTCGAAGTCATTGAGAACCAGCACGTCTTCGAAACCGAGTTCGGCAATCATCGTCTTTGGCTTCACGACCCAGTCGCAGTTCGTCAGGTCGATCTCGTCGCCGTCGATCGGGCCTGCCACCGCAAGGATAGCGGAGCGCGGATGCACGGACGTTACGTCCAGCACAACCGCACGAATGGCATCGTCGATGGTGGCGAAATTGGCCGTCTGCACGGTCGGAAATTCGACCGGCTCTGCTTGCGCATCGGCAAGAATGGAGAAGCGGGCATTGGTGCCGCCGATGTCGCCGATCAGGATCGGAAACGGCATGGCTTCGGTGAGAGCGTCGGGCATGCGCGGATGGAATCCTTCCTCATTGGAAGTCGATAAACTTCTCGGCGGTAGCGCGGTTCAGCGCCATGGGAATGTCGTAGACTGTGGCAAGCCGCGTCAAGGCCTTGACGTCGACGTCGTGCGGCAGGGCGCTCAAGGGATCGATGAAGAAGATCAGCATGTCCACCTCGCCTGTCGCGATCATGGCGCCGATCTGCTGGTCGCCGCCCACCGGGCCGCTTTTCAGACGGGTAACTTCGAGGCCCGGGCAGGCATCCTGCACGCGGCCGCCGGTCGTACCGGTGGCCACCAGGCGGAAGCGCTGCAGGGCCAGCTGGTGCTGGCGCGCAAAGTCCGCCATGTCATCCTTTTTCTGGTCATGCGCGATGAGCGCAATGCAGGGTTGGGCAGACATGAAGGTTCCTCGCCAGACGTCCGTTGATATGTGCAGGCCTTCTAGCCTGCCGCAGCCCGGTTGGAAAGATGGGATCGCGGAAACTCCGCGACGGCCGGATCCCGGTCTTGTGTGGTCCTAATTCCGGGGCCTTTCGCTCGGCAGCGGCACGTCGGCCGGCGGGGGCTGCACGACCGCATCCACGCTGCGCGCAGCGGCATTGACCGGTGCCCGTTCGGAATAGGCCATGGTACCTCCGCCGTAGGTTGCTTCGGCCTCGGAGCGGGCGGGCGCGGAAAGCACGGCAGCACAGGCCTTCGGCAGGTCGGAGAGCATCACCTGGCGCGGCTTGACCGGCTTCTTGTTCGGGTCCGGCTTGGGTGGCGGTGCCCAGGGTTCCTTGGTGAACCACCAGGCCAGCGCCTTGCTGTTGCAGTCGTCGGTGCTCGGCGTGTCTGCCTGCTTCTGGCAGCTGCTGGACCCGGGCGGGCAGGAGAGGCGTACGTGGAAATGCTCGTCATGGCCATAGACAGGCCGGACCTTGCTCAGCAGGTCGCGATTGCCGCTCCAGGTCTCGCAAAGCTTCTTCTTTATGGCGGGGTTCACGAACACGCGTTCCACCTGCGGATAGCTGGCCGCCTGCATGACCAGCCGGGCGTTCGTGCTCCCCCAGCGCTTGGGGTCGACCGTCAGGAACTTGCTCTTGTCGAGCATGGAGGTGAACGGCATGCTTTCGCGCTGCTGCACGGTGAGCGGCTGGGCAGGCTTGGGCGTGAACCAGATATCGGCATCGAGCCCGATCTGGTGCGAGGCGTGGCCGGTGATCATCGGGCCGCCGCGCGGCTGGGAAATGTCGCCGACCAGAATGCCGGAGCCCCAGCCGAGTCTCGCGGCATCGCCGGAGAACTGCTCGAGGAAACTGATCATCGCCGGGTTGCCCCAGCGCCGGTTGCGTGACAGCCGCATGGCCTGCCAGGTCGGTCCGTCGGTTGGAAGAGCGACAGCACCTGCCATGCACCCCTTTGCGTAAAAGCCGATCGGCACCGCTTCCGATTGCGTCGGAAGCTTGGCCGCCCCGAACAGCTGCTTTGCTGGCGTCGCATCCTGTGCCTGGACGGTACCGGCAAGGATGCCGAATACCACGCTGGCTGCCGCCAGTCTGAAGAGTGTTCCTGAAGTCGCTGTCATGCCGGTCCGCCAAATCATCGTTTGCCTGCAGTGTAATGCGAAATGCAGGACGCGTGAATCGAAGATATGTTGCGCAGATAAGACGGTTATGAGGCGCAGCTCCTGTTTTTCGTCGCCTTTTGCCCTATGCTTGCAACAAGAAAACAGACAGGGATCTCGCATGGACTTGGCTTGGATGAAGCGCGGCCTTGCCGCCGCCCTCGTGGCAGTGGCAATCGGGGTCAGCGGTGCTGCGGCAGAGGAGCCGCAGTGGCATCACGGCGTGTCCCTGATGGGCGAACCCAAGCTGCCCACGGATTTTCCCAACTTTCCTTATGTCAATCCGGACGCCCCAAAGGGCGGGACCCTTAACCTCTCGACCGAAGGGACCTACGACAGCTTCAATCCGATCCTCACCCTGCGCGGCACGCCGGCTGCCGGCCTTACCATGGTGTTCGATACCCTGCTGAAGCCGAGCGAGGACGAGGTCTCGACCTCCTATGGCTTGCTGGCGCTTGGCGTCAGCTATCCGCAGGATGTCTCCTCCGCCACCTTCCGACTGCGCCCCGAGGCGAAATGGGCCGATGGCCAGCCTGTCACGCCGGAGGACGTAGTCTTCAGCTTCGACAAGGCCAAGGAGCTCAATCCGCAACTGGCCGGCTACTACCGGCGGGTGTCCTCCGCCGAAAAGACCGGCGAGCGCGACGTCACCTTCCGCTTCGACGAAAAAAACAACCGCGAGCTTCCCTCGATCGTCGGCCAGCTTGTGATCGTTCCGAAGCACTGGTGGGAAGGCAAGGACGCCAAGGGCCAGCAGCGGGATATCTCAAGGACCACGCTGGAGCCGGTCCTGGGCTCCGGCCCCTACAAGATCGCCGGTCTCGCCGCCGGATCGACCCTGCGCTACGAGCTGCGTGACGATTACTGGGCCAAGGATATTCCGGTCAGCCGCGGCCACAACAACTTCCGCACGATCAACTACACCTTCTTTGCCGACCGGGACGTGGAGTTCGAAGCCTTCCGTGGCGGCAATGTGGATTTCTGGCAGGAAACCCAGGCCACCCGCTGGGCGACGCGCTACGATTTCCCCGCCGCCCGCAATGGGCAGGTCAAGCGGGAGGAGCTTCCCAATCCCTTCCGGGCCACCGGCATCATGCAGGCGCTCGTGCCCAACACCCGTCGTGATCTCTTCAAGGATGAACGGGTCAGGGAAGCGCTGAACCTCGCCTTCGACTTCGAGGAGATCAACCGCACGGTGATGTACAGCCAGTACACCCGCGTCAACAGCTTCTTCTTCGGCACCGAACTGGCGTCTTCCGGCCTGCCGCAGGGCAAGGAGCTGGACCTCCTGAAAAGCCTCAAGGACCAGGTTCCGGCCGATGTGTTCACCAAGCCCTATGCCAATCCCGTAGGAGGCGACCCGCAAAAGGCGCGCGACAACCTGCGCCAGGCTGTGCAGCTGCTGAAGGCTGCCGGCTGGGACCTGAAGGGCAACACCATGGTCAACACCAAGACCGGTGCCCCCTTTGCGTTCGAGATCCTTCTGAGCAGTCCGCAGCTCGAGCGCGTCGTGTCGCCCTATGTCCAGACCCTGAAGCGGATCGGCATCGAGGTGCGCCTGAGAACCGTGGACCCCTCGCAGTACACCAACCGCACGCGCAGCTTCGATTTCGACATGACCTGGGTCGTCTGGGCGCAGACTCTCAACCCCGGCAATGAGCAGCAGTTCTACTGGGGCTCCAAGGCCGCCACAACCGAAGGCACCCGCAACTACGCCGGGATTGCCGATCCTGCCATCGATGCGCTCGTCGACAAGGTGATCTTCGCAACCGACCGCGAAGGCCTTGTTGCCGCCACACGCGCCCTTGATCGTGTCCTTCTTGCGCATCACTATGTGGTGCCGCTGTACTACATGATGGCCATGCGCATCGCCTACTGGGACAAGTTCGACCGCCCGGGAACCCTGCCGGAATACGGCATCGGCTTCCCCGACATCTGGTGGGCCAAGCAGTCGTCCCTGTGAGGCTTGCGCCTTTGGCCGGCAACTGGTCCAAATGGCGCGATGATTCGCATGACAGTTTGCACGACACGGGGAAGACGGCTCTTGGTTCTCGCTCAGGAAAACGCGTGCCGGCAATCAGGCGCAAGCGTCGGGACTAACTGATGGGCGTCTATATCCTGCGCCGCATCCTGCTGATGATACCGACCATCGTCGGCATCATGGCGATCTCGTTCCTGGTCGTGCAGTTCGCCCCAGGCGGTCCCGTCGAGCAGGTGATCGCCCAGATCCAAGGGCAGGACAGTGGCGACCGGCTTTCGGGCAGCGCTGACATGCTCAACCAGGGCGGCGATGACAGCCGCTATCGCGGCGCCCAAGGCATGGACCCGGAGATGATCAAGAAGCTGGAAAAGCAGTTCGGCTTCGACAAGCCGCCGCTCACCCGCTTCCTGCAGATGATGTGGAACTACATCCGCTTCGACTTCGGCGAAAGCTTCTTCCGCAACACGCCCGTGCTGGACCTGATCCTCGACAAGATGCCGGTCTCGGTCTCGCTGGGAGTCTGGATCCTCTTGGCCTCCTACCTGATCTCCATTCCGCTCGGCATCCGCAAGGCGGTCACGGACGGATCGACCTTCGACGTCTGGACCTCGGGGATCGTCATCATCGGCTATGCGGTGCCGAGCTTTCTGTTCGGCATCCTACTGATCGTGCTGTTTGCCGGCGGCTCCTTCTTCAACTGGTTTCCCTTGCGCGGCCTGGTGTCGGATAATTTCGCCGACCTGTCCTGGTGGCAGAAGATCATCGACTACTTCTGGCACCTCACCCTGCCGCTGATCGCCATGGCGCTGTCGGCCTTCGCCACCACCACGCTGCTCACCAAGAATTCCTTCATCGACGAGATCAAGAAGCAGTATGTCACCACGGCCCGCGCCAAGGGCCTGACGGAGCGCCAGGTGCTCTATGGCCACGTCTTCCGCAACGCCATGCTGATCGTCATCGCAGGCTTTCCGAGCGCCTTCATTTCCGCCTTCTTCACTGGCTCGCTGCTGATCGAAAACATCTTCTCGCTGGATGGGCTTGGCCGCCTCGGCTATCTCGCGATCATCAATCGGGACTATCCGATCGTCTTCGGTACGCTCTTCATCTTTTCGCTGCTCGGTCTGGTCGTGAACCTGGTGTCTGACCTCATCTACACCTGGATCGACCCGCGCATCGACTTCGAGCGGAGGGATGTCTGATGCAGGCATCCACAGCAACGCCCGCCGCCGAAGCACCGCTTGCCAAGGCGCCACCCCAGAAGCGCCCATGGATCACGCCGACGAACCGCCGGCGACTGGCCAATTTCCGTGCCAACAAGCGCGGCTACTGGTCCTTCTGGCTGTTCATGGTACTCTTCGTCTTGAGCCTGTTTGCCGAACTGATCGCCAACGACCGGCCGATCGTCGCCTCCTACAAGGGCGAGATCCTGTATCCCGTCCTCGTCGATTATCCGGAAGACAAGTTCGGCGGCTTCCTGGCGACCACGGATTACCGCTCCGACTTTATCAGCCAGGAGATCGAGGCGAACGGCTGGATGCTCTGGCCGCCCATCCGCTATTCCTACCAGACGGTCAACTCCAACATTCCTCATTCCGCCCCGACCCAGCCCTTCTGGCTGATGGACCGGGAGGAGCGCTGCGCCGGCTATGCGCTGAAGGGCGAGGATCCCAACTGCAGGCTTGGCAACCTCAACTGGCTCGGCACGGACGACCAGGCGCGAGACGTCATGGCCCGCATGATCTACGGCTTTCGCCTGTCGGTTCTGTTCGGCCTGGCGTTGACGATCTGCTCGGCCATCATCGGCATTGGCGCAGGCGCCCTACAGGGCTATTTCGGCGGCTGGACGGATCTGCTGATGCAGCGGTTCATCGAGATCTGGTCGGCCATGCCGGTCCTCTATATCCTGCTGATCATCGCCTCCATCCTGCCGCCGGGCTTCTTCATCCTGCTCGGCATCCTGCTTCTCTTTTCCTGGGTCAGCCTGGTCGGCGTCGTGCGCGCCGAATTCCTGCGCGCCCGAAATTTCGAATATGTCCGCGCCGCCCGTGCGCTCGGCGTCGGCAGCCTCACCATCATGTCCCGGCACCTTTTGCCGAACGCCATGGTGGCAACGCTCACCTTCCTGCCCTTCATCCTGTCCGGATCGATCGCGACGCTCACCTCGCTCGACTTCCTGGGCTTCGGCATGCCACCCGGCTCGCCCTCGCTGGGCGAGATGATCCAGCAGGGCAAGAACAACCTGCAGGCGCCCTGGCTCGGCTTCACCGCCTTCTTCACCATGTCGATCATGCTTTCGTTGCTGATCTTCATCGGCGAGGCGGTGCGCGATGCCTTCGACCCCAGAAAGACCTTCGGGTGAAGCGGTTCGTCATGGCGAGGAAGTGCGCTAGAGTGAGAGAAACGCGTCAGGAAGCTGCATCATGAACAGGATCATCAGGGAGCATTACCCGGCAGCCAATCTTCCCGAGGATCTCCGGGAGGGACTGGATCAGAATGCGACTGTGCGGGTTGTCGTGGAAGTTGAAACCCTCGCACCCGATAGCCGCTCATTGTTCGACGTTGCCATGTCCGCCAAGCCCATCAAGCCCGAGGACATCATGGAACTTCGGCGTAAGCTACTAGCCGATGGCCGCCCGTCCGTCTCGATGGAAGAAGCCGTTGCCAGGATACGTAAACTGCGCGACGAGTGGGATGATTGATGGAAGGCATTGGTCGTATTTACATTGACGCCAACGTCTTTATTGCCGCGTTCGAAACTACGGGCAATCTGGCCGATAAAGCTGCACGGTTGCTTTCCGAGGTAGCAGTCGCGCTGCCGCAGAAGCTGGTAACAAGCGAACTGACCTTGGCCGAACTTCTCGTTCTGCCCATGCGAACAAGTAATTATACGCTGGTCAATCTCTATTCCGGACTGCTGGTATCCAACAGCCGACTTGATGTCCGCCCAGCCACGCGTGACATCCTCATAAAGGCCGCAGAGCTCAGAGCGCAGACACCGTCCCGAAAGCTGCCGGACGCAGTTCATGTCGCCACGGCCATACAGTCAGGCTGCACATACATATTATCGGCCGACAAGGGGATAGGTTCGCCACCCGTTGATGCCATGTCTCTGATTGTTCTCCGGCCCGACGAACCGACCCTGTCGTCCCTCATCGAAAGTCTCAGCCAATGACGGCCCCGCTGCTGTCCATCCGTGATCTGTCCGTTGCCTTCCACCAGGGCGGCAATACCAGCCTTGCCGTCGACCGTGTCTCCTTCGACATCCTGCCGGGCGAGGTCATGGCGCTTGTGGGCGAATCCGGCTCCGGCAAGTCGGTCACCGCCAATTCCATCCTGAAGCTCCTGCCCTATCCCTCGGCAAGCCATCCGTCCGGGGAAATCCTGTTCGAGGGTAATGATCTCCTCAAGGCAAGCGAGCCGGACCTGCGCCACGTGCGCGGCAACGATATCACCATGATCTTCCAGGAGCCGATGACCTCGCTCAATCCGCTGCACCCGGTGGACAGGCAGATCGGCGAGATCCTGCAGCTCCACAAGGGCTTGAGCGGCCAGGCCCTGCGAACCCGGACACTGGAACTGCTCAACCAGGTCGGTATCCGCGATCCAGAAAAGCGGCTGACGGCCTATCCGCATGAGCTCTCGGGCGGCCAGCGCCAGCGCGTCATGATCGCCATGGCGCTCGCCAACCGTCCCAAGCTGCTGATCGCCGACGAGCCAACGACCGCCCTCGACGTGACCGTCCAGGCGCAGATCCTGGAGCTGTTGAAGGATCTCAAGGGCGCCCATGGCATGTCCATGCTGTTCATCACTCATGATCTCGGCATCGTGCGCAAGTTCGCCGACCGCGTCTGCGTCATGACTAAGGGCAAGATCGTCGAGACCGGCACGGTCGAGGACGTCTTTACGAACCCGCAGCATGCCTACACCCAGCATCTGCTGGCATCCGAGCCGCGGGGTGAGCCCCCTCCACCCAATCCGGATGGCCCCGTCGTCATGGAAGGCCGCGATATCCGCGTCTGGTTCCCCATCAAGGCCGGCTTCATGCGCCGGGTGGTGGACCATGTGAAGGCGGTCGATGGCGTCGACCTCACCCTGCGGGCAGGCCAGACGCTCGGCGTCGTCGGCGAATCCGGTTCCGGCAAGACCACGCTCGGCCTGGCGCTGGCGCGTCTCATCAGCTCGAAAGGCAGGATTGCCTTCATCGGCAACCAGATCGATGGTTACACCTCCGGACAGATGCGGCCTCTGCGCGACCGGCTCCAGGTCGTGTTTCAGGATCCCTATGGGTCGCTCAGCCCACGCATGTCGGTGGGTGATATCATTGCCGAGGGTCTGAAGGTCCACGAACGGGCGCTTTCCGCTGACGAGCGGGACGAGCGGGTCGCCTGGTCGCTGAACGAAGTCGGGCTCGATCCCGCCACCCGCTGGCGTTATCCGCACGAATTCTCCGGAGGCCAGCGGCAGCGGATCGCAATTGCCCGCGCCATGGTGCTGAAGCCGCGCTTCGTCATGCTCGACGAGCCGACTTCGGCGCTGGATATGACCGTTCAGGCGCAGGTGGTGGATCTGCTGCGCGATCTGCAAAAGAAGCACGACCTCGCCTACCTCTTCATCAGCCATGACCTGCGGGTGGTAAAGGCGCTGGCCAACCATGTCATCGTGATGCGGCTGGGCAAGGTGGTGGAGGAGGGCCCTGCGGAGCAGATCTTCCAGGCCCCGAAACACGAATATACCCGCGCCCTCACGGCAGCGGCTTTCAACCTGGAAGCTGTCGCGCATGGCGGTGTCGAGCAATGACCAAGTGAGGAACAGCCGTGTTGGATAAGGGTGCAGTTGTCATCGACCTGAAGTTCGGGCGCCATGACGTCGAGGAGGCGTTGAAGCAAGCCTTTGCAGGACGCCAGGTCCTGCATGCTTCGGACAAATCCGCAGATCTTAGCTCGGCACGCTATGCCGTGCTCTGGAAGCCGGATCCCGACCTCTTCGTCCGTGCCCCCAAGCTCGAAGTCCTGTTTTCGGGCGGCGCCGGCGTGGACAGCATTCTGGGCGTGCCGGGACTGCCGGACACCCCCATCGTCCGCTTTGTCGACCACACACTGACGACCCGCATGAGCGAATGGGTCGTGCTGCAGTGCCTCGTACATCTCCGGCAGGTTCCGGCCTACCTGAAACAGCAGCGCGCACGCCAGTGGCACGAGCGGCCGCAGCCGCAGGCAAGCGAGGTCACGGTCGGTATCATGGGCCTCGGTGTGCTCGGCCAGGATGCGGCGCACAAGCTGAAGATGATGGGCTTTTCGGTGATCGGCTGGTCGCGCAGCCGCAAGTCGCTGGAGGGCATCGAAACCTTCGATGCCGATGGCCTGGATGCGTTTCTGGAGCGGACGGACATTCTCGTCGGTCTCCTGCCGCTAACCCCGCAGACGCGCGGCATCTTCAATGCCTCCCTGTTTAACAAGCTTCACCGGACCGGCCCGACGAGCGGCCCAGTGTTTATCAATGCCGGCCGTGGCGGCAGCCAGGTGGAGACGGATCTGGCGACAGCGCTCAACTCCGGCACTTTGGCCGGCGCCTCGCTGGACGTGTTCGAGACGGAGCCGCTGGATACGGCAAGCCCGCTCTGGGTGATGGACACTGTGCTGATCACGCCCCATGCGGCATCGGCATCCGACGTCAAGGCACTGTTCCGCAATGCCGAAGTCCAGATGGAGCGGCACGAGGCCGGCGAACCGCTCCAGCATGTGGTGGACCGCAAGTCCGGCTACTGACCGCTCTGCGGCTTGCCCTGACCCAGGGAACATTCGTCCGCACCACCCGTTCCTCGTGCAACAGCCGGCTGATCCGGCGCACGAGGAGCGACATCATGAACACCCCACGCGATCCGGACCAGACGTCAACCCGCGGCACCAGCCGTCCGGGCGCTGCCGCCGAGCAGCCGATTACCGGAACCGAGGCTCGTCAAGGCAACACGGGCCGGCCTGTTCTGATGGTTCTGATCGCAGGCCTCGTTCTGGCGGCCATCGCCTGGGGCGGTGCCGAATGGTGGGGTGAATCGACTGCACCGCCGGCCGAGCAGACAGCGACGCCGCCAGCCGGCGACAACACGCCTGTCAATCCGACCTTCGCGCCAGCCGCAAATCCAACCGCCGAGCCGGTGCCGTCTACTTCGGGCGCCAACCCCGCGAACAGCAACTGATCGCAGGCGAGCGGATTGGCGGCATCAGCCGCCATTCTCAGTGCGGGATCTTGATATAAATCGGCCGCAGTTCTGCGGCCGATTTGCCGTCTGGACATATCGGGCCTAATTTCCCATATGTTCGGCCAGAAGGCGCTCTCACAGACGTCTTCAATAGGGTGGACTCAGCAGCTGATCCCGGGAGGATCGGACCAGGGGCAGGCATGACCAAGACCGATATTGCGACTCGAGTCTACAACCACACCTGGAAGCTCGATCCCATCATCCGCAGTCTGATCGACACGGACTTTTACAAGCTGCTCATGCTGCAGATGATCTGGAAGCTGTACCCGGACGTCGATGTCACTTTTTCGCTGATCAATCGCACCAGCCGCGTCAAGCTCGCCGAAGAGATCGACGAGGGCGCGCTGCGTGAACAGCTCGATCATGCCCGCACAGTCTCCCTGTCCAAGAAGGAGATGATCTGGCTCGCCGGCAACACCTTCTACGGCCGCAAGCAGATCTTCGAGCCGGAGTTCCTGAACTGGCTGTCGACCTACAAACTGCCGGAATACGAGCTTTCCAAGCACGATGGACAATACGAGCTGACCTTCCATGGCAAGTGGATGGATACCACCTTGTGGGAAATCCCGGCGCTTGCCATCATCAATGAGATGCGCTCGCGCTCGGCCATGCGCTCGCTCGGCTATTTCACGCTCGATGTTCTCTATGCGCGCGCCAAGGCCAAGATGTGGGAGAAGGTGGAGCTGTTGCGCACCCTGCCGGGGCTGCGGATCTCCGATTTCGGAACGCGTCGCCGCCACAGCTTCATGTGGCAGCGCTGGTGCGTCGAGGCCTTGAAGGAAGGCATCGGCCCGGCCTTTACCGGCACCAGCAATGTCCTGCTCGCCATGGATTCCGACCTCGAAGCAGTTGGCACCAATGCGCACGAGCTGCCCATGGTGGCCGCTGCTCTCGCCCGCAGCGACGAGGAACTACGCGCGGCACCCTATCAGGTGCTGAAGGATTGGAACCGACTCTACCACGGCAACCTGCTGATCGTACTGCCCGATGCCTTCGGAACCGCCGCCTTCCTGCGCGACGCGCCGGATTGGGTAGCGGACTGGACAGGCTTCCGCCCCGACAGCGCCCCGCCGATTGAGGGCGGCGAGAAGATCGTTGCGTGGTGGCAGAAGATGGGGCGCGACCCGAAGGAAAAACTGCTGATCTTCTCCGATGGCCTGGATGCGGAGGCGATCGTCGATACCTATCGGCATTTCGAGGGCCGGGTGCGCATGAGTTTCGGTTGGGGCACCAACCTCACGAACGATTTCGCCGGCTGCGCCCCCAAGGCGATCGACGGCCTGAAGCCCATATCGGTCGTATGCAAGGTGACCCATGCCAACGGCCGTCCGGCCGTCAAGCTCTCCGACAATCCCCAGAAAGCAACCGGGGATCCTGCCGAAGTTCAGCGGTACCTGCAGTTCTTCGGCCAGGAAGACCGGGTCGATCAGGCGGTCCTCGTCTAGCGACAGCTGCGTCGTAACAGCTGTTTCTTACGGCAAATCCTATTCGACGATCTGGACCACCGTATTGGTTTTCGGATCGACGATCACTCGCTGCTCGTTGACGACTGCGTAGGAATACCGGGTGTTGGTCGGTACCGGCGTTAGGACGACCGTTTCCGGGATCGACTTCCCGACGACGATCGGCTGTTCGATCGTGATCGCCGCCGTCGGGGCGGGCTGCTCCTGGACATAGGTCACGACTTCGTGAGGCGGCGGGTCGATGGCGGTACCGGCAACGGCGCCCACGACGCCACCGACTGCTGCACCGACAGGCCCACCGACAATGGCGCCAGTCACTGCGCCGCCGGCCGCACCGGTCACCGTGCCCTCTTGGGCGCTGGCGCCTGTGGCGAGGGAGACTGCGAGAAGGGCAGAAGCGAGAATGATCTTGTTCATGAAGTATCTCCGTCGTCAGTCGTCAAACGTCTCAGCAACAATTCTCCAGACTCGGGACGGTTCCTGTGCAGCACTCACATTTCGTAAGCAGCTGAAAGCTTAAGGGAGGCCGGATTACAAAGGTTTTTCAGCGCTCCGCATGCTCCGCAAGACGATTACCGGTCTCGCAAAGCCCCACGAATGGGGCAAAAGTCGCACCCATGAGCAATCGACACTTGCATCGCCCGGTACCAAGTCTATTTGTCAGTCAAAATTTGGAGGGCTCGCCGTGGAATATCGTTTCCTGATCGTCGAGGACAGTTTGCTGGTAGCGATGGACATCGAAGACGCCGTGCATCGCAGCGGTCATGACGTCGTGGGTATCGCCCCGGACATGAAGGTTGCGCTGAATTATACGCGCGAAACCGATATCGCTTTTGTCGACGTGCGGCTGGCGGATGGCGAAACCGGCCCCGCCATCGCCGAAACCCTGGCGCAGTTCGGCATCGTGGTGATCATGATCACCGGCAACCCAGGCCTCATCGCAACGGGTCTGACTGGAGTTGTCGGCGTCATGGCAAAGCCGCTGACGGACCAGGCCTCCATGGACCTGATCCAGTTTGCAGTCGACCGCAAGAACGGCCGGCCGGGCACACCGCCGGCACGCCTTCGCCTGTTCCACTAAGCCGGAATTATCATGCGTTATTTCATCACCGGAACGGCAGGCTTCATCGGCTTTCACCTCGCACGGCGGTTGCTGGAAGAAGGGCATGAGGTGGTCGGCTTTGACGGTATGACGCCCTACTACAGCCTTCGCCTCAAGGAGGCGCGCAATGCCGCCCTCGTCCAGTTTCCATCCTTTCATGCGGTGATGGGCATGCTGGAAGATGGCACGCTCGTGAAGGATTCGATCGCCGCCTTTCGCCCCGACGTCATCATCCATCTCGCGGCACAGGCCGGCGTTCGCTATAGCCTGGAAAACCCGAAGGCCTATCTCGATTCCAACCTCGTCGGCTCCTGGAATGTGCTGGAGGCGGCGCGCGAGGTGGGCGTCGGTCATCTGATGCTTGCCTCCACCTCTTCCGTCTATGGCGCCAGCCCCGGAATTCCCTTCCACGAGACGGACAAGGCCGACGAGCCGCTGACCTTCTATGCCGCCACCAAGAAGGCCATGGAACTGATGGCGCATAGCTATGCCCATCTTCACAAGATCCCGACCACTGCCTTCCGCTTCTTCACGGTCTACGGCCCCTGGGGACGCCCCGACATGGCCCTGTTCAAGTTCGTGAAGGCCATGACCGAGGATCAGGAAATCGAGATCTACGGCGAAGGCAAGATGAGCCGCGACTTCACCTATATCGACGATCTGGTGGATTCGATCATCGACCTGTCGGCCGTCGTGCCCGCCGAGGACAACCGCGTTCCCGAGATCGATACGCTCTCCCTCCAGGGACCGTTCCGGCTGGTCAACATCGGCGGCGGCCAGCCGATCGGCCTGCTCGACTTCATCGAAACCATCGAGACCATTATGGCCAAGCCGGCCAGGCGCAAGATGCTGCCCATGCAGAAGGGTGATGTTCCGCGCACCTTCGCCAGCCCGGACCTCCTGCTCGCACTCACAGGCCGCAAGCCGGAAACGACGCTAAGCGTAGGCGTTGGCGAATTTCTGGAATGGTATCGGCAGCACGAGCACGAAATCGGCTGATCCGCCTCCTCTGCTAAAAGCGGCAGAGAGAAGGAAGGCCTGCCGTGGCAGGTCTTCCTTTGCCGTACACGTCGTGGGTCGACGTGACGGCGACAGCTATGGTGGTCCGCCGGTCGCCACCTTAGGGGAAGGAAACAGCAAAGTGAATAGCGCTCAGCTTTGCTGAATTCACCGCTGAAGACCAGCGATCACTGGCCGAGGATCACCCGACGGTATTCCGCTTCCGGCACGCCATAGGCGTCGCCGGCCAGCTCCTCCAGGCCTTTCCGGTCCCGTACGGTAATGAGGCCGCGCTCGGCTCGGATCAGTTGCTTGCCTTCGAGTAGATGCAGCGCATCTGTCACGCTCGGCCGCCGCACACCCAGCATCAGCCCCAGGAACTCGTGGGTCAGAGGCAATGTGTCGCTCAGTCGGTCGTGCGACATCAGCAGCCAACGGGCCAGGCGCTGTTCCACCCCATAGCGCCCATCGGCAAGCGCAGAGGTCGCGATCTGGGTCATGAATACATGCACGAATTTCAGGAGCAGGCGGCTGAGCGCAGGGCTCGCCGCCATCGCCTTCTGCACGACGTCGGCGGGCATGCGCAAGGCAACGGCGTCCGACTGCATGAAGCCATGATGCGGCGTCTGGTCGACGCCGAGCACCACAGGAAGACCGGAGAAACCCTCCCGTCCCACGCAACCGACCTCGATGCCCTTGCCGGCGTTGTTGCGAATGATCTCAGACGACAGCCCGCTCTCCATGAAATAGACGTACTCGATCGGACGAAACGCCTCGTAGAGGTCCTGTCCCCGCTCCAGCGCGATGCGCTCCACATGCGGCTCCAGCATCTGCAGGTCTGCGTCGTTCAGTGTCTGAAGAAGAGTGTTTTCGGTCGTGAGCATCCGCTGGTGGCTCCAGGCTTCGGCATCGGGGACCGGGAATAACACCTTGAGCCCGCGAATCGTTGCACGCGACCCTACGCGGGTTTTCCATGCCTGTGGCTTTGTCCTCCCGCAACGAATTCAGACGGTGGGAGGTTGCGGGCCAGAAGGCGCGCTTGGACAGGCCGGATCGTCAGTGAACGGAAGGGTCGCTGTCTTCCAGGAAGCTCTTGAGCCCGTCCCGTTCGGCGGTCGCCAGGAATTCTTCCCAGGCTTCCTGGTCGGTCGCGAAAGGTTCTTCCCAGGTGGTGACCACTTCGGTCTGCGAGATCACTTCCATGGTCCAGTCGCCCTGGGTGCCGGCCGTGCGGAAGATGTCGACGAGAACGGTGACGCCGTCGTCTTCGAATTCACCGGAGAATTCGGAATGCTCGGTTTGCGGCTTCTTGGGCATCGGAACTCCTTAGACGCAGCCTTGGCGACGCCGTTGTCGCGCTATCCTCGCAGAAAGCGTGCCGAATAAAGATTGTCAAAGGTTAAGTAGAAATCCGGCACATAAGCCAGTGCCACAACGCGGGCAAGCCTGTGCAGACGAAAGAAAGTGGCGGACAGAGCGGGATTCGAACCCGCGATACGCTTCCACGTATACACACTTTCCAGGCGTGCGCCTTCAACCACTCGGCCACCTGTCCTTATGCACATAAGGGCTGCCTGCCAGGAGGCGAAGCAGCGGTCGGCGCGATATATACCGAGGATTCCTGTGGGATCAACCCGAATCTGAAGGAAATTTGACAGCTGCCGTTGAAGAGCCTGTCATTGCCATCCCGGGACGGTCCGGCTATCCTCCCATCTTCATCGACAATGCGGCGCGAACTGCGCACATGGAGAGCCTTGTGGCAGTGGTGCGGTTCTTCTTGCATGCTTTGAGTTTTCTGGCGCTGGCAGCGGCCATCGTTGCCGGCACGGTGGATTCCATTCAGTCCGTGTCTGCATCCACGCCCGTGCTGACGAGCCTCGGCAATGCCTGGCTGAGCCTTGATCCCGAAAGCCTGACACTGGCAGAGTTCAATGCCGATGCCTATATCAGCGCAGACATATGGCGGCCGTATATCGCACCTTTGCTGGCCCAACCCGCGTTCGCCGTCTTCCTCGTGCTTGCCCTGATCTTCTGGATCGTCGGCTACAGGCGGGAGCGCTTCGCGGGACGGTTCTCGGCATAGTCGGCACGTGCGGTGATCTGCCAAGCTAGGAGGCAAGAATGTTCCTGATCGACATGTTCAACAAGAAGACGGTAATGCCCTCCGCGGACACGGCACTGCCCGGACGAAGCACGCCGCTTAACGCCGGCGATACCCACTTCGTCAACGGCAAGCCTTTGCAGGGCCCTTATCCGGCCGGGCTTGAGGTGACCTACCTCGGCATGGGCTGTTTCTGGGGCGCCGAGCGTCTATACTGGACGATCCCCGGCGTCTACGTCACGGCTGTCGGTTATGCCGGCGGCGTCACGCCCAATCCCACCTACAATGAAACCACCACGGGCCTCACCGGTCACGCAGAAATGGTCAAGGTCGTCTTCGATCCCGCCGTGGTGAGCTATCGCCAGCTGCTGAAGGTCTTCTTCGAGGAGCACGACCCGACCCAGGGCATGCGCCAGGGCAATGACATCGGCACCACCTATCGCTCGGCGCTCTACACCACCACGCCCGCGCAGGCGGACGAGGCAAGGCAGGCCCGGGATGACTTCCAGGCGGCACTCGACAAGGCCGGCCGAAAGACGCCCATCACCACCGAGATCGGGCCGCTTGAGGAATTCTATTACGCCGAGGATTACCACCAGCAGTATCTGGCCAAGAACCCAGGCGGCTATTGCGGCCTTCGCGGCACCGGCGTCGCCTGCCCGGTCGGCTAAATCTTGAGCGGAATGCCCTTCCAAACGCCGCGGCCGTGAACAACGCCGCGGCGTTTTCGTATTTCATGTCAGCCAGATGAACGATTTTTACCAGATGAAAAAAATCGGGTGAAATTTTCCAACGCGCATGCAAGAGTGCGCTCCAGCCAAGCCTTCGTAGAGGGGGGCAGGTGACCGCGGATGGGCGTCTTCGGCTGTCTGCGGCAGAACCTAAACAAGAGAAAACAGGGCTGCACGATGAAGAAAACCCTTTTAAGCCTTCTTGCCATGGCCGCCATGTCGACCACCGCGATTGCGGCCGATGTGAAGCCGGCGCTGGTCTATGGTACCGGCGGCAAGTTCGACAAGTCCTTCAACGAGGCTGCCTACGCAGGCGCCGAGAAATTCAAGAAGGAAACCGGCACGGAATACCGCGATTTCGAGCCGACCAGCGATACGCAGGGCGAGCAGGCGATCCGCAACTTCGCCAGCCGCGGCTTCAACCCGGTGGTTGCCGTCTCCTTCGCCTGGACCTCGGCCATGGAAAAGGTCGCCGCCGAATTCCCGGACACCAAGTTCGCCATCGTTGACGCTTCCGTCGACCTGAAGAACGTCCGCTCGGTGCTCTACAAGGAAGAAGAGGGCTCCTACCTCGTGGGCGTCCTGGCCGGCATGGCCTCCAAGACCGGCAAGGTCGGCTTCATCGGCGGCATGGACATCCCGCTGATCCGCAAGTTCGGCTGCGGCTATGTTCAGGGCGTCAAGGCGGCCAAGCCTGACGCGCAGGTCTTCCAGAACATGACCGGCACCACCGGTGCGGCCTGGAACGATCCGGTACGCGGCGGCGAACTCACCAAGAACCAGATCGACCAGGGTGCCGACGTGGTCTACGCGGCAGCCGGTGCCACTGGTCTCGGCGTCCTGCAGACGGCAGCAGACAACAAGAAGCTGTCGATCGGCGTCGACTCCAACCAGAACTTCCTGCATCCGGGCTCCGTCCTGACCTCCATGGTCAAGCGCGTCGACCTCGCGGTCTACAATGCCTTCAAGGACACTAAGGAAGACAAGTTCACCGCCGGCGTTCAGTCGCTGGGCGTCAAGGAAGACGGCGTCGCCGCAGCCATCGACGACAACAACAAGTCGCTGATCACGCCGGAAATGCAGGCAGCCGTCGACAAGGCGAAGGCCGACATCATCTCCGGCAGCGTCAAGGTCCATGACTACATGGCCGACAACGCCTGCCCGAAGTGAGGCATTGATATGGGGGGCGCATGGCCGGAGCGGTCATGCGCCCCTTTTTTCGTAATAAAGGGCGGAAAGGCGAAGCATTGGGCCTCGGATCTGCAAGCGAGCCTGCGATCGAGCTTGTCGGAATCGATAAGAAGTTCGGCGCGGTTCACGCGAACAAGAACATCAACCTGACCGTCGCCAAGGGCACGATCCATGGCATCATCGGCGAGAACGGCGCGGGCAAGTCGACGCTGATGTCGATCCTCTACGGCTTTTACCAAGCCGATCAGGGCGAGATCCGCATCTCCGGCCGGCCGGTCGCGATCCGCGACAGCCAGGCAGCCATTGCCGCCGGCATCGGCATGGTCCATCAGCATTTCATGCTGGTCGAAGATTTCACCGTGCTGGAAAACGTCATGCTCGGCGCAGAAGGCGGCCAGCTCCTGGCCAAGGGCACCAGCCATGCCCGCAAGGAACTGAAGCGTCTTGAGAGTGACTACGGCATGGAAGTCGATCCCGATGCGGTGGTCGAGGAACTGCCGGTCGGCACGCAGCAGCGCGTGGAAATCCTCAAAGCGCTCTATCGCGGTGCCGAGATCCTCATCCTGGACGAGCCGACCGGCGTGCTGACGCCGCCGGAAGCCGACCACCTGTTCAAGGTGCTGCGCGTGCTGCGCGACCAGGGCAAGACGATCATCCTCATCACCCACAAGCTGCGCGAGATCATGGCGATCACCGACACGGTGTCCGTCATGCGCCGCGGCGAAATGGTGGCGACGCGCACGACCTCCGAGACCACCGTCGAAGAGCTGGCCGAACTCATGGTCGGACGCCGGGTGCTGCTGCGCGTGGAAAAGGGCGATGCGGCCCCGGGCAATGTGCTCCTCTCGGTGCGCAACCTCACCGTCAAGGACAGCCGCGGCGTCGTCATGGTCGACAACGTGTCGTTTGACGTTCGGGCCGGGGAAATCGTCGGCATTGCCGGCGTCGCGGGCAACGGCCAGTCGGAGCTGCTGGAGGCCATCGCCGGCATCCGAAAACCCACCTCGGGAGAAATCTGGATCGACGGCAAGCCGGCGGCGGGAATCGATCCGCGTGGGCTGCGCGAGCTGGGCCTTGCCCATATCCCCGAGGACCGGCACCACATGGGCCTGGTCCTGAAGTTCGAGGAATATGAAAACGCCATCCTCGGCTATCACCGCGACCCTCGTTACGGACGCGGCTACCTGCTCGATCTCGACGCCATCCGCGAGGAAGCCGAAGAGAAGATCGCCAAATACGATATTCGCCCGCCCAACCCGCGCCTGCGCACCGCCAATTTCTCCGGCGGCAACCAGCAGAAGATCGTCGTCGCACGGGAAATCGAGCGGGATCCGAAGCTCCTGCTGGTCGGCCAGCCGACCCGTGGCGTCGATATCGGCGCGATCGAATTCATCCACAAGCGCATCATCGACATGCGCGACGCCGGCAAGGCCGTTCTCCTGGTCTCCGTTGAGCTGGACGAAGTACGTTCCCTGTCGGACCGCATCCTGGTCATGTTCGCGGGCAAGATCGTCGGCGAAAAGTCCGGTGATGCAAGCGAGCAGATGCTGGGCCTGATGATGGCCGGGATTGCCGCATGAGGCGCAAGGAAATGATGGTGCTGATGGTTTCCGAGATTGCCCACTGTGCCTTGCCCGCATGCAGGGGAGGCGCCGCATGAGTACGGCATCCGTTCAGCTGCCGCGCTGGATCAACTACGGCGCCATTCCGCTGATCAATCTCGTCCTTGCCTTCGTGTGTTCGGGCCTCGTGGTCTGGGCGATCGGCGAAAGCCCGTGGGAGGCCCTGCAATTGCTGGTCGCTGGTGCGCTCGGGCGCGGCGAGGGGATCGGCTTTACGCTCTTCTACACGACGAGCTTCATCTTCACCGGCCTGTCCGTCGCGGTGGCCATCCACGCCGGTCTCTTCAATATCGGCTCGGAAGGCCAGGCCTATCTGGGTGGACTGGGTGCAGCACTGGTCGCGCTGTCGCTCGATCGCTACGTGCCCTGGTATGTGACCATGCCGTTTGCGATCATCGGCGCCGCCCTGTTTGGGGCCGCCTGCGCCGCGGTTCCGGCATGGCTGCAGGCCAAGCGCGGCAGCCACATCGTTATCACCACCATCATGTTCAATTTCATCACCTCGTCGCTGATGAACTACGTGCTGGTGCACCTGCTGATCGTGCCCGGCAAGATGGCGCCGGAAACCCGCACCTTCCTGCCGGGCGGCCAACTGCCGAAGCTGGATTGGCTGATTGCCATGTTCGGCGGCAAGCTAGGGGCAGCACCCCTCAACGTCTCCTTCCTGATCGCGCTCGTCATGTGCTTTCTGGTCTGGGTGCTGATCTGGCGCACCAAGCTCGGCTATGAGATGCGCACGCTCGGCATCAGCCCCTCTGCCGCGGCCTATGCCGGCATCCCCTATGCAAAGATCGTCATGATCACCATGCTGATCTCCGGCGGTCTCGCCGGCATGATGGCGCTGAACCCGGTCATGGGCGCCTCCGGACGCCTGCAGATCGAATTCGTCGGCGGCGCGGGTTTCGTCGGCATCGCTGTTTCCCTGATGGGACGCAACCATCCCGCCGGCATCGTGCTTTCGGCCCTGCTGTTCGGGATTCTCTACCAGGGCGGCGCCGAGCTCTCCTTTGATATGCCGAGCATCACCCGCGACATGATCGTCGTCATCCAGGGGCTGGTGATCCTGTTTGCCGGTGCACTGGAATACATGCTGCGCCCGGCCATCGTCCGGCTCTACCAGCAGGTCGCAGGAGGCAGATAGGTCATGGATTACTTCGATATCCTCATCAGCATCCTCGGCTCGGCCATCCGGCTGTCCATCCCGCTTCTGTTCACAGCGCTGGCAGGGCTGTTTTCCGAGCGTGCCGGCATTTTCGATATCGGCCTGGAAGGCAAGATGCTCGCTTCGGCCTTTGCGGCCGCCTGCGTCGCGCATTTGACGGCCGACCCATGGCTCGGCCTTTCCGCGGGCATCGCCGTGTCGATCCTCGTCTCCCTCGTTCACGGCTTCGCCTCGATCACCAATCGCGGCAATCAGATCGTCTCGGGCGTGGCTCTGAATTTCGTGGCGGCCGGATTGACCGTCGTGCTGGGCCAGGCCTGGTTCGGCCAGGGCGGTCGCACCCCCCAGGTTCCGGCGCAGGGGCGCTTTTCCCCGATCATCCTGCCGGGCGCCGATGAGATCCGCAGCGTGCCCTTCATCGGCCCGCTCTACGCCAATGTCATTTCCGGCAATAACATCCTCACCTACATCGCCTTTCTCATGGTGCCGCTGTCCTGGTGGGTGCTCTACCGCACGCGCTTCGGCCTGCGGCTGCGCGCCGTCGGTGAAAACCCCGGCGCCGTCGATACGGCCGGCGTCTCGGTGGCCTGGCTGCGCTACCGCGCGCTGATCGTCACCGGCTTCCTGGCAGGCTTTGCTGGCACCTATCTGGCGATCGCCCAGTCGGCCGCCTTCATCAGCAACATGTCCGCCGGCAAGGGCTATATCGCGCTTGCCGCCCTCATCTTCGCCAAGTGGAAGCCGGTGCCGGTCATGTTCGCCTGCCTGCTGTTCGGCTTCCTCGATGCCTTTGCCAACTTCATGCAGGGCAAGTCCGTGCCGCTGATCGGCGAGGTTCCGGTGCAGATCTTCCAGGCGCTGCCCTATATCCTGACTTGCGTGCTGCTGGCGGGCTTTATCGGCACAGCGCGGCCACCCAGAGCCGGCGGCGTCCCCTATACCAAGGAGCGGTAATTCATGTCCGACCAAATCTCGCCGAACGAACTGTTTGAGGCGGCGCGCGGCGCCATGTCCAAGGCCCATGCGCCCTATTCGAAGTTCCCGGTCGGCGTCGCCCTTCGCGCCGATGACGGTAAGGTCTATCTCGGCGCCAACATCGAGAACCTCTCCTTCCCGCAGGGCTGGTGTGCGGAGCCGACCGCCATCGGCGCAATGATCATGGGCGGCGGAAAGAAGATCGTGGAACTCGCTGTGATCGCCGAAAAGCTGGCGCTCTGCTCGCCCTGCGGCGGCTGCCGGCAGAAGATCGCCGAATTCGCCTCGGCAAGCACCCGCATCTATCTCTGCGACGACGCAGGCGTCCAGAAGACCGTGACCATGGCAGAGCTTCTGCCCTACGCTTTCGACACGGACGTAATCGGATGAGACGTATCATCGACCTGCTGATCGAACGGCTGGATGGCCTCGTGCCCCGCCATGCCGTGGTGCTCGGCTCTGGCCTCGGCACGCTGGTCGATCAGGTGACCGATCAGGTACGCGTACCCTACAGCGAACTTGCCGGCTTTCCGACAAGCGGTGTCACGGGCCATGCCGGGGAATTAGTCGCTGGCTATCTCGGCCGTGAACCGGTCATCATGCTGTCGGGCCGGTCGCATTATTACGAAAAGGGTGACGCTCGCGCCATGCGCCTGCCGCTGCAGGTGCTGGCAGGCCTCGGGGTTCACTCGCTCATCCTCACCAATTCAGCCGGCTCGGTGCGGGAGGACATGCCGCCCGGCTCCGTGATGCAGATCACCGACCACATCAATTACTCCGGCATGAACCCGCTGATCGGTGAAGAGGGCGACGACCGCTTCGTGGGCATGACCAACGCCTATGATGCAGACCTGTCGGTGGCGATGCGCAACGCCGCAATCCGCTGCGGCCTGCCGCTGTTTGGCGGCGTCTACATGTGGTTTTCCGGCCCGAGCTTCGAAACGCCGGCCGAGATCCGCATGGCCCGGATTCTTGGCGCCGATGCGGTCGGCATGTCGACGGTGCCGGAGGTGATTCTGGCCCGCTATCTCGGCCTCAAGGTCGCGGCCGCCTCCGTCGTCACCAACTATGCGGCCGGCATGACCGGTGCCGAACTCAGCCATGAGGAAACCAAGGATGTGGCACCGATCGGTGGCGCGCATCTCGCGGCCATCCTCAAGGAAATGCTGGCTTAAGCTCCCCCACATGTCCGCCCGCTAACAGCGCCACTCTAGCGGAGCGGTCGAGGCGGCTTGCATCTGACTGGCTGGACGATAAATATGGCGGCCTATCCGAAGCAAGGGGAGGCCGACCATGGAACTTCATAGCCCGCGCGAGGCTGCGGCTTTCGCACTGTCTCTTCTCGATCTGACCAATCTGCGCGACGATTGCGACGATGCCGCCATCGAAGCCCTGTGCGCGCGCGCCCAGACGTCCTTCGGCAATGTCGCCGCCATCTGCATCTGGCCGCGCTTCGTAACCTTGGCAAGACGGTTGCTTGGACCCAACTCGGCCGTGCGGATCGCGACCGTCGTCAATTTTCCCTCCGGCGCGCTGTCGCAGGGCGAAGTGCTGCATGAAACGCGCCGCGCGGTGGAAGACGGCGCAGACGAGATCGACCTGGTCATTCCGTACCGGGCGCTGATGGCGGGCGATGAAGCGGCTGTGACATCCATGGTGGAAGCGGTGCGCAAGGCCTGTCCGCAGTCCTGCTTGAAGACCATTCTGGAAACCGGCGAGTTGAAGGAGAGTAGCCTCATTCGCCGCGCCTCCCATCTGGCGATCGATGCGGGCGCCGATTTCATCAAGACCTCCACCGGCAAGGTGACCGTCAATGCGACCCTGGAGGCTGCCGACGTCATGCTGCAGGTTATCCGCGACAGCAAGCGGCGCGTCGGCTTCAAGCCCGCCGGCGGCGTCGCGACTGTGGCCGATGCCGACCTCTACCTGCGCCTCGCCGAAACCGTGATGGGTCCCAACTGGATCATGCCGTCCACCTTCCGCTTCGGGGCCTCCGGCCTGCTGGACGACATTCTCTCCGTGCTGGGCGGCAGCACCACCATGCGCGCTTCGGCGGGCTACTGACGGGCATGCTCCCGCAGGAGATCATCCGCAGAAAGCGTGACGGCGAGAACCTGGCCGCTGCCGACATCGCCGGCTTCGTGGCCGGTATCACCGGGGGCGATGTCTCCGATGCGCAGGCCGCGGCGCTGGCCATGGCTGTGTTTTTCCGGGGCATGTCCCGCGATGAGACGATTGCGCTCACCTTGGCGATGCGCGATTCCGGCACAGTCCTCGACTGGTCGGATCTTTCCGTGCCCGTGGCCGACAAGCATTCCACCGGCGGCGTCGGCGATAATGTCTCGCTCATGCTGGCGCCGATCCTAGCCGCCTGCGGCTTGGCCGTGCCGATGATTTCCGGCCGCGGCCTTGGTCACACAGGCGGAACGCTGGACAAGCTTGAGGCCATTCCCGGCTATGAGATCGCTCAGGACGAGACTGTCTTCCGCCGCGTGGTGCGCGATGTCGGCTGCGCCATCGTCGGGCAGACGGCGGATCTGGCGCCAGCCGACCGGCGCCTTTACTCTGTGCGCGACGTGACGGCGACGGTTGAATCGGTGCCCATGATCACCGCCTCGATCCTGTCGAAGAAGCTGGCGGCCGGCCTGCATACGCTGGTTCTGGACGTTAAACTGGGTAACGGCGCCTTCATGCAAAGCCGGCAGGAGGCCGAAACCCTGGCGCGCTCGCTGGTCGAGGTTGCCAATGGCGCGGGCCTGAAGACCACCGCGCTGATCACCGACATGAACCAGCCGCTCGGAGATGCGGCTGGCAATTCGCTGGAAGTTATAAACTGCCTGCAGTTCCTTGACGGGAAGACGTCGGGCAGCCGGCTGGAGGCCGTGGTGCTCGCGCTTGCCGCCGAGATCCTCGTACAGGCGGGCGTAATGCCGGACCTCGGCGACGCCGAACGTATGGCTGCCCGCGCACTCTCCTCGGGCGGCGCCATGGAACGCTTCGGGCGGATGGTGCATGGCCTCGGCGGGCCGGCGGATTTTTGCGAGCGCCCTGAGGCCTATCTGGCAAAAGCTCCGGTTCAAAAGGCTGTTGCTGCACCAGCGAGTGGCTACCTGAGCACCTGCGAAACGCGGGCGCTCGGCATGGCCGTCGTCGAGCTTGGTGGCGGTCGTCGGCAGGCGGCCGATCGCATCGATCATCGTGTCGGGATCGCCGACCTGCTGCCGCTGGGGTCGTGGGTGGAAAAGGGCCAGCCGATCGCCACCGTCCATGCCGCGACGGAAGGGGAGGCGGAAAGGGTGGCAAGCGAAATCCAGCGTCTCTACGCCATCGCGGACCAGCCGCCGGAACTCTTGCCGGTCGTCGTCAGCCGTATCGCCTGATCACTGGTTGAGCGTCAGGCTGCCGCCCTCTGCCTGGTAGGACTTCAGCTTCTTGAGAAAGCTCATGCCGACCAGGGTGTCGCTTAGTGCTTTGTCGCGCATCACAAAGGCGTCCACGTCCTTCACCCGCACGGAACCGATCTCCACCCGGTCGAGCACCACATGGGCGGCATCGGTCGTGCCATTTGCCGTGTTGACCGTATAGCGAAAGTCCAGCCCGTTTCCGGTAAAGCCAAGTCGGCGGGCGGTGCTTTCGTTGATCGCGACCAGCGATGCGCCCGTATCGACCACGCCATCGACCGCCTTGCCGTTGATCCGGAACGTGCCGTTGAAGTGGCCGCGGCTGTCGGATGGCAGCCGAACCCGACCTGCGCCGAGCGCGACCGGAACTGGTGTCAGGTCGGCATCGGCCTTCAGGGCCGCTGCTGGCGCGGAAGCCGGCGCAAGCCAGGGTGCGATCAGGGCAGGGATCTGCGTCGCCGCAAGGGCGATCAGGGCTGCAACAATGACGGTGCGCAGGAGCATTCGGAGTGTCTCGCTTCGACGGAACCGAGTAACCCTAGCGCAAAATCTTGAACGAAGCGGGCCGTTCTCGCGAAACGGGCCGCGTCAACTGGCAGCGTGGTAAGCGATCCCTGAAGATCTACTTGGTGCCGTACATTCGGTCGCCCGCATCGCCGAGACCGGGCATGATATAGCCCTTCTCGTTGAGATGGCTGTCGATCGAAGCCGTATAGACCTTCACATCCGGATGCGCCGCCTGGAAGTTGCGGATGCCTTCCGGCGCCGCCAGCAGGCAGAGGAAACGGATATTCCTGGCGCCGCGCTCCTTCAGCTTCTCGATCGCGGCAATCGCCGAATTGCCGGTTGCCAGCATGGGGTCGACCACGATCAGCAGGCGCTCGTTGAGATCCTCGGGAGCCTTGAAGTAATATTCGATGGGCTGCAGCGTCTCATGGTCCCGGTAGAGGCCGATGTGCGAGACACGCGCCGAGGGTACCAGCTCCAGCATGCCTTCGAGAAGGCCGTTGCCGGCCCGCAGGATCGACACGAAGACCAGCTTCTTGCCTTCCACGATCGGCGCCTGCATCTGGGTGAGCGGCGTCTCGATGGTCTCAAGCGTAAGCTCGAGGTCGCGCGTCACCTCATAGCAGAGCAGCATGGAGATCTCGCGCAGCAGCCGCCGGAAGCCGGCCGTCGATGTCTCCTTCTTGCGCATGATGGTCAGCTTGTGCTGCACCAGCGGATGATCGATGACAGTGACGCCGTCCATGAACTTTCCTCGTCGTTGTTTCTCTCTTCATTCAGGAAAATTGCGGGCTTCGCAAGACGTCAGGCAGGTTTCCTGCCGTCGTCCCCAGTCTCGGCATCGAGCCGCGAAAGCAGTCGCACCCGTGTCGCCTCGTCCACGAAGGCCGCCTCGATCGCAGTGCGTGTCATGCCGTTGATCTCCGCATCGCTAAAACCCATGGCGCTGGAGGCGATCTCGTATTCCCGCGCAAGCGACGTGCGGAAGAACGGCGGGTCGTCCGAGTTAAGGCAGACCCGCACGCCCGCAGCCTTGAGCGCCCGCAGGGAATGGCTGTCGAAATCGGGAAATACCTTGAGCGCGATGTTGGAGCCGGGGCAAACCTCGAGCACGGTGCCAAGTTCTGCCAGTCGCTCGACAAGAGCCGTGTCCTCGATCGCCCGCACCCCGTGGCCGATGCGGGATGGGCGCACAACGTCGAGCGCATCCCGCACGCTAGATGCGCCGCAGACTTCGCCGGCGTGGATGGTAAGGCCAAGCCCGGCATCGCGGGCAATGTCGAAGGCGCGCGCATAGTCCGCCACGCGTCCCATGCGCTCCTCGCCCGCCATGTTGAAGCCGGTGACCAGCGGATTGCGTGCCCGCGCCGCGTATTGAGCCGCCGCGATCACCCGCTCCGGGCCGAAATGGCGCTCCCCGGTGACGATGATGCGCGCCTCGATCCCCGTCGCCTCGCGGGCCGCATGGATGCCGTCGCACACTCCGGCGAGATAGGCATCGGCACCGAGCCCGATCCGGTCGCCATGGTCGGGAGACACGATGATCTCGCTATAGATCGTATTTACCGCCGCAAGCTCGGCAAGGTAGCTCTCGGTGAGCTTCGCGTAATCATCCGCCGTGCGAAACAGGCTCGCGACCGCGTCGTAGCAGACCAAGAACGCGGAGAAGTCAGACCAGACATAGCCGTTCTCGTCGAGAATGCTGCTGACGTCGACGCCGTACTTCTGCGCCTGCGCGCGCGTCAGGTCCGGCGGTGCGGCGCCTTCGAGATGGCAGTGGATTTCGGCCTTGAGGAGATGCCGGGTCACAGGAAGCTCCTGCCATGCGGGCCGGGCGCGATCCCGAGATGCGCCGCAACGGTTTCCCCAATGTCGGCATAGGTCGATCTGATGCCGATCGAGCGGGACCGGATACCCGGGCCGAACGCCATGACCGGCACCCGTTCGCGTGTGTGGTCGGTGCCCCGCCAGGTGGGGTCGCAGCCGTGGTCGGCGGTCAGGATGACGAGGTCGCCCGGCTTCAGGCGACGGTGCACGTCCGGCAGGCTCAGATCAAAGGCTTCCAGCGCGGCTGCATATCCCGGCACATCGCGGCGGTGGCCGTAGAGCATGTCGAAATCGACGAAGTTCGTAAACACCAGGTCCCCGTCCTCAGCCTCCGCCATGGCAGTGAGCGTCGCCTGCATCAGCGCCATGTTGCCGTTTGCCTTGATCACCCGGCTGATGCCCTGGTGGGCAAAGATATCGCCGATCTTGCCGACCGCATGCACCTGGCGTCCGGCCTCGACCAGGCGGTCGAGCAGCGTCGGCTCCGGCGGCAGAACCGAAAAGTCGCGCCGGTTGCCGGTGCGCTCGAACGTCTCTGGGGTTTCGCCGAGGAAGGGGCGTGCAATCACCCGGCCGATGTTGAGCGGGTCGAGCAGGCGGCGCACGGTGGCCGATAGCGCCATCAGGCGGTCCAACCCGAAGTGCTCCTCGTGGGCGGCGATCTGGAACACGGAATCGCTGGAGGTGTAGCAGATCGGCTTTCTGGTCCGGATGTGCTCCTCGCCAAGCCGGCTGATGATCTCGGTGCCGGAGGCATGGCAATTGCCAAGGATGCCGGGCACCTCGCCCTCTGCGCAGATGGCCTCCACCAGGTCTGCCGGAAAGGCTTCGCCCTCCGTCGGGAAATATCCCCAGTCGAACAGGACGGGCGTGCCTGCAATCTCCCAGTGGCCCGACGGCGTATCCTTGCCGCGGGAGATCTCGCTGGCGGCACCATGCAGGCCGAAAATCCGCTCGGGCAGGGGCATGCCGAGCGGATAGGCGCCGCTGGCGAGCCTGGCAATCTCGAGCAGGCCGAGCGATGACATATTGGGCAGGCTAAGCGGTCCCTGGCGCAATCCGGCCCGGTCGCCGACCCCGGCTGCGCAAAACTCGGCGATATGCCCCAGCGTATCGGCTCCGAGGTCACCGTAATCTGCCCCGTCGCGCGCGCCGCCGACGCCGAAGGAATCAAGTACGAACAAGAAGGCGCGCGGCATCGGTGATCCTGGGCTCGGGTTGGGGCCGGTCGCAGTTCAGCGGCAGGCAGTGGCGCTAATATAGTCACCGCTGCTACTTGGCAAAGGGTAAGCTCAGCAGCCGGTGCAGGCGATGCTGGTTCCCACGCGCTGACGATAGAAGTACTGGCGCCCCATGGTGATGGTTTTCAGCTGGCTTGGCAGAAGCCCCGGCATCACCATGAACAACTGGTGCGTGACGGAAATCTCGGCGCGCACGAGGAAGGTGCTGGGCGTGCGCATGTCGGTCGGCACGCTGGTGACGGCGGTCCCTACCGCATAGGGCCGGCCATTCAGCTGGTCCCAGGACCAGGCAACGGTCGGGTTGCCGCTGGCATCGATCGTGATGCCGGTGATCTTGATGGTCAGGTTCTGCGGCGAATAGGGCGCAAAAAGGCTGTTCGCGACATCCTTCATGGTCGCAAGCACCGTCGGTGTCACCGACGACTGCTGCGTCACAAGGTCGGCGACCGTGCTGGCAGTGCGCGTCGTGCGCTTGGACATGCTAAGGCCGATCGTCAGCTCGAAGGCGGTGATGTAGAGGCACAGCAGAAGCGGCGCGATCAACGCGAATTCCACGGCGCCGACGCCGCTGCGATCCTGCCACAACGCCCTGAGGCGCAGGAGGATGCCGGTCATGCGGCCAGGCTGCGCGGCACTTGCGTCCATCACGGGTAATCCTCGTTCTGGTAGGCAGCGGTTTCAACAATCAGGAAATACGAGGGTCGCGAGCCGTCGGCGGGGCGCACATTGCTGATATAGGGCCGGATCAGGTCCGTGATGATGTCCCACTTGTAATAGACCCGCAGCATGTTGATGGTCTTCGGTCCGCCGGGGGCGTAGCCGATGCTGGAGGTGTCGAGGTCCCCATAGGTGGAATTGGCGGGCGAGCGCGGCACCGTGGTCGGAATTGAAGCAAAGCTGGTAAAGCTTCTCGCGTCGATCCAGAGCTTGTCGGGCGTCACCGCCTCGGTGGAGCTGCACTTGATCAGAATGGAGATCTCGTCGCAGAAGGCCTGCCGGAAGGCCGTGCGATCCTTGTCCGTGGCAGGGGTGCGGGCATAGGTAATATTGCCGGTCCGCAGTTTGCGGCCCATCGTCTCCACCGCATTGCCGACGAGCTGCTCGCCCGTGTAGGCCACGAAGGTCTCGATGATGGCAAAGACGATCAGGAAATAGGGGATGGCGAGGATCGCAAATTCGATCGCCGCAGCGCCGTCGCGGGATCGCAGCAGACGGCGCAGGTGTCCCCGGCCGGCTTGGCCTGAAGCAGAGCCACAGGGTGTTTCTTCATGGTCCCGACTCATGGTCCCGTCCCGATCAGTGCAGAGCCGGATCCTAGAGGTCGATTGTTGAGATTCCGTTTCTACCGCCGATGGCAATTTATTGACGTCCCAGCCCCGAACAGGCCGAAAGATACGGGACACGCCGGTGCCGGAGCGCCCATGGGATGGTCAGGGAGCAGTGCCCGTGCTGCCGCTGGCCCCGGCCGAATTGGTGAACGTGGCATGCTGCTCGCAGTTGGGCGTGCACGACAGCACCGACCGCGCGGTCTGCCGGTAGACACGAACCGTATTGCCTTCGTCGATCGAGACCAGGATGCGCTCGTCCGCAATCGCATTGCCGTCTGCGTCAAGCAGCACGAGGTTGGTCGTGCCAAAGGCCCGCCCGGTCAGCACGATGGTCATGGGATCTGCAACGGTGGCGTCGGCGACTTCGGAATTGCCCACGATGACCTTGGCCACGGGGCGATCGAGCTTCAGCACCCGCGCATGGTTCATAAACACCCGAAGCAGTTGCTCGTCTGCAGCATTCACCGGAAGGGCCACCAATGCGCACAGGGCGGCGAGTGTGACGAGAAAACTGCGCAACACCATTAGGGAGGCCTTCGATTGATAATTTGTGACCGAGCATGCCGGAAAGTGGTGAATCAATGCTTAAGCGGCCGCCGGCGAGGGGCATGGCGAGCCGCTCCGAGACAGGTGAATGGCAGCTATGTCCTGGAAATCTGTCTGTCAGGCTCTCGATAGAAAAGCATAAACAATTGATTCAGAAAAGAAAAATGGCCTGAAAGCGTGAGTTTTGGCGAACCATAGAATACCGCGTTTTTACTGGAAGATTTATTTACCAGAACTAACGCAGATCAACCGTTAAGACCTTGGTAACCCTCTCCCTTAAGCGGCTAGCAAGGCTTGCGCTGTAGGTTTGCCCTCATCCGAACAGCGGAAACAGTTGTCGGGAAGTGCTGAACAACATCGTGTGGAGTAGGAGTTTCCATGTCTAAGATTTTTGCTCGTTTCATGAAAGATGAGTCCGGCGCGACCGCCATTGAATATGGTCTGATCGCCGCTCTGATTTCCGTTGCCCTCATTGCCGGCGCCACCACGCTCGGCACTGCTCTGAACACTCAGTTCGTGAACATCTCCACGAAGCTGAACGCAAAGTAAGCTGGGCCGATATCATAGCCGCTCGCAGGGGCGGCTATCTGCCATGCTTGCAGCGGGTCGCCAGTTCCCGCAGATCGTTGGGGCACCGTCGTGATCATCATCTCGTTCGCAATCCTTCTGATCCTGCCATTCTGCCTGGCGACTGCTGCAATCACGGACTTCCTCTCGATGACGATTCCGAACCGCGTCTCCGCGGCCGCCGTCATCGCGTTCCTCGTTCTTGCGCCCCTGTCCGGGATGCCCTGGCCGGCGATCGGGTTAAGCATTCTTGCTGCCCTTGCAGTGTTTTCCGCCTGCTTTGCGCTGTTTGCCCTCAACATCATGGGCGGCGGTGATGCAAAGCTTCTGACCGCCGCAGCCGTCTGGTTCGGCTTCGACCATTCCCTTCTCGTGTTTCTGGTTACGGTTGCCTATGTCGGCGGCGGTGTAACGCTGCTGTTCCTGCTGATCCGATCGCAGGCAACGACGGTGCTCGCCATGGGCATTCCGCTGCCCGCATCCGTCGTCACAGCCCGCAAGATACCCTATGGTATTGCCATTGCCATCGGCGGTTTCCTGAGCTTCCAGGATGCGCCGATCGTCGGACTTGCCATGCATATGCTGGGATAGACCAGCGGTTGGCTGGTAACGCCGCGTTAACCAAACGCGTAAGCGGCTCATTAACCTTAATTACACCTTTCAAGCCCATTCTCCGGACAGAATTGAATTCCTCCGGGGAAGGTCATGAAACCCGCTCGCGTCATCATCCTTGCAGTCGCCGTTGTGGCAGCCGGTCTCGCCGGACTGCTGGCGATGCGCCTTTCTGGAGCCAAGGCTCCGGACATGGTGGAAACGATCATCCAGAAGGAGCCGACGACCAAGGTGCTGGTCTCCTCGGAGAGCCTTCCCGTGGGCAGCCGCCTCAACGACAAGTCCTTCGAATGGATGGAATGGCCGAAGGGTGGTCTGGTCGAGGGCTTCATCACCAATGACACCCGCCCCGAAGCCGTCCAGCAACTGACCGGTTCCATCGTGCGCCTGCCGATATTTAAGGGCGAGCCGATCCGCGCGGAAAAAGTGGCAGACTCCTCGAGCCGCATCATGTCTTCCCTGCTGCCCTCGGGCAAACGCGCCGTCGCCACCGAAATCTCGGTCGCCACCGGCGCCGGCGGCTTCGTTCTTCCGAACGACCGCGTCGATGTCATCATGGTGCGGGACATGAAGGACGAAGGCGGCCTCGTCACCGAAACCGTATTGAACAACGTGCGGGTGCTGGCGATCGACCAGCAGATCCAGGAAGCCCCGGACGGCGGCAAGGCCGTGGTCGGCACCACCGCAACGCTCGAGCTTACGCCGGACCAGGCCAAGGTAATTACCGTGGCACAGCAGATGGCCGCACGCCTGACCCTGGCGCTTCGTTCCATAGCCGACGCCCAGGAGCCCGATACCGTTTCCGCCGACTACCTGCTGCACGGCGGTGGCAAGGGGGAAGTGCAGGTCATCAAATCAGGAGCGATCGTCAAGGGCACGACGACGCAGCAGGCGAAGTGAACGGGAGCGGCACGTGACCAGTCTTAAAGTGAGATTTCGCAGCGTCGCGGCGGCCAGCATGGGCGTCTGCCTTGCTGTATCCGGCCTGCCCGGCCCCATCGCGCCGCTCGGCACCGGCGTTTCGCAGGCAATGGCCGGCGATGCCAGCCTGATCCGTATCACCCAAGGTGGCCCAGGCGTCCAGAAGCGCCTCAACCTCGGCCTCAACAAGGCTCTGGTGGTCGATCTTCCGGCCGATGCGCATGACATCCTGGTCGCCGATCCGAGCATGGCCGATGCCGTGACCCGCACATCGCGGCGCATCTACCTCTTCGGCAAGACCGTCGGGCAGACCAACATCTTCGTCTTCGGCGCCAATGGCGAGGAGATTGTCAGCCTCGACGTCCAGATCGAGCGCGACATCTCCGGCCTTCAGGACAATCTGAAGCGCTTCCTGCCCGACAGCGACGTCAAGGTCGAGATCATCTCGGACAACATCGTCCTCTCCGGAAACGTCCGCACCCCGCAGGATTCGACCCAGGCCGAAAAGCTGGCCAAGGCCTTCCTCAAGGGCGGCGAGGCGACGACCCGCAACATTACCGCCCAGGGCAACAACGGCGACGCCGACATCTTTGCTGAAAACCGGCAGACCTCGCAGATCGTCAACCTTCTCACCATCGAGGGCGAGGACCAGGTCACGCTCAAGGTCACGGTGGCTGAAGTCAGCCGCCAGGTGATGAAGCAGCTCGGCTTTAACGGCTCGATCAGCGGCAGCAAGGGTGGCATCTCCTTCGCCAACCCGTCCAACCTCGGCAACGCGGTCAGCACCTTCGGGATGTCGAGCCTGTCTGGCACCCTCGGCGCGACAAGCATCGTCAGCTACATGAATGCCATGGAGCAGGCCGGTGTCATGCGCACGCTGGCTGAACCGAGCCTCACCGCCATCTCCGGCCAGCAGGCCAAGTTCTACGTCGGCGGCGAATTCCGCCTGCCAGGTGAGCAGGAGGTGCAGATCGATGAGGAAACCAACCGGCCAACGGTCACCCGCACGGTCAACTCGGTCAACTACGGCATCGAGCTGAACTTCAAGCCGGTCGTCCTGTCTCCGGGCCGGATCAGCCTCAACATCGAAACCAATGTCTCCGAGCCCACCTATGAAGGCTCGGCCGTCACCGGCAACGACAGCAGCCCGAGAATCCAGGGCAACACTTACATGTCGATCCGCAAGCGCGAGGCGTCGACCACCGTCGAACTGCCCTCGGGCGGTTCGATCGTGATGGCGGGCCTCGTGCAGGACAATGTCCGCCAGGCCATGTCCGGGCTTCCCGGCATGTCGAAGATCCCGATCTTCGGCACGCTGTTCCGCAGCAAGGATTTCGTCCGCAACGAAACCGAGCTGGTCATTATCGCCACGCCTTACCTGGTGCGGCCCGTGGCCCGCAGCGAGATCGCCCGTCCGGACGACAACTTCAATCCGGATAGCGATGGCGCGACCTTCTTCCTCAACCGCGTCAACAAGATCTACGGCCGCAAGGAAAACGTCGCAACCGGTCAATACCACGGCGCCGTCGGCTTCATCTACAAGTGAGGCACGGACAGCCAATGAGCACGCAAACCATGGCAATCACCACCCGCAAAGGCTGGACCCTCATGCAGCAGCACAAGCATCGCCCCGTGGCCAGGCGACTGGCGTCCATCGCCCTCGTTGCCACATGGGCCGGCTTGCTCGCCTCGTGCGGCAATAGCCAGATGACCACCGGCTCCATTCCCGACGACTACCGGACGCGCCATCCGATCGTGCTCGCCGAGGGCCAGAGCGCGCTCGACGTCCCCGTCGCCTCCGGCGATATCCGGCTGTCGACCGGGCTGAAGGACATGGTGCGTGGCTTTGCGCAAAAGTTCGTGGCCTCGCCTGCCGGCGTCATCCAGATCCAGGTGCCGCACGGCTCCTACAATGCCGGTGCCGCCTCCACGCTGGCCGGTGACGTCCGCCGCACCCTGAACGAAGCCGGCATCCGCCAGCAGAGGATCCTGATGAGCAGCTATGCCGCCTCTCCCAGCGGCGATGCGGCGCCCATCCGCCTGTCCTTCGTCACCACCAAGGCCATGACCAGCCAGTGCGGCAACTGGCCGGAAGACCTGTCCGACAACACCTACGCCAACAAGAACTGGTATAATTTCGGCTGCGCGAGCCAGAACAACCTCGCCGCCCAGATCGCCAATCCTTCCGATCTCATCGCGCCGCGGGCCATGACGCCCATCGACGCGGTGCAGCGGGCGAAGGTCATCAGCACCTATCGTGGTGAAAGCACCGGCAGCGACAGCGGCACCACGATCACCATCAACGGCAACTAACGGATCCAGGCGATGAGCGCGATCAACTACGATATCCGCACGCCAGACAACGGCGAAGCCCTCGGCGAAGAGGTCGATCGCGCCGCCGAGATGGGGGTCCTGCGCCCGCTGCCGCGCATCTCCATTCATGCCTTCTGCGAAAGCGAGGCCATGCAGAAGATGATGGACCGCATGGCGCGTGACAGAAGGCTCGCCAAGGTCAACCTGCGCGTCACCAGCGGCAGCGTCGCTGCGGCCGCCAACATGTTCGCCTCCACGCCCACCCCGAACCTCATCATCCTCGAGACGGACGCCGAGCCGAAGAGCCTGCTGACCGAACTGGCGCCGCTGGCCGAAGTCTGCGACGCCTCGACCCGGGTCATCGTCATCGGCCGCCACAATGATATCGCGCTCTACCGCGAGCTCATCCGCAACGGCATTTCGGAGTATCTGGTGGGGCCCGTGCCGATGGCCGACCTTTTGGCCTCCGTGTCATCCATCTTCGTCGATCCGGATGCCGAGCCGCTCGGCCGCTCCATTGCGGTGATCGGCGCAAAAGGCGGCGTCGGCTCCTCCACCATCGCGCATAACTGCGCGTTCGGGATCTCGAACCTGTTTTCCACCGAGACCATCCTGGCTGATCTCGACCTTCCGTTCGGCACGGCCAATATCGATTTCGACCAGGATCCCGCCCAGGGCATTGCGGAAGCCGTCTTTGCGCCGGACCGCCTGGACGAGGTCTTCCTCGACCGCCTGCTGACGAAGTGCTCGGACCACCTGTCCCTGCTCGCTGCGCCCTCGCTTCTCGATCGCGCCTATGATTTCGAAAGCGGTGCCTTCCTGCCGATTATCGAACTCCTGCAGCGCAGCGCGCCTGTGGCGGTTCTCGACGTGCCGCATGGCTGGACGGAATGGACGCGTTCGGTGCTGGCGGATGTGGATGAAATCATCATCTGCGCGGTTCCGGATCTCGCCAACCTGCGCAACACCAAGAACATGCTCGATGCGCTGAAGAAGCTGCGGCCCAATGATCGGCCGCCCCACCTTGTTCTCAACCAGGTGGGCATGCCCAAGCGTCCCGAGATTGCCCCGGCCGACTTTATCGAGCCGCTGGAGATCGAGCCGATCGCGATCCTGCCGTTCGACGCCCAGCTGTTCGGCAATGCTGCCAACAGCGGCCGGATGATTTCCGAGATCGATGCCAAGTCTGCAGCCGCGGAAACCTTCGCGCAGATTGCCCATGTGGTGACCGGCCGGGTGGCGCTGAAGAAGGCCAAGAAGGGCGGCCTGGGCGCAATGCTCGGAATGCTGGGACGCAAGTAGGCCAGACGGATGAGAACGGGAACGCACCATGTTCGGTAAACGCGGAAACGAGGGCTTTGGGCGGGGAGGGGGCGTGGCAGCGCCGCCGGCACCCCTGACGCCGCCTGCCGTTCAGGCAGCTCCCACCGGGCCGGAAGTCTTTGCCGAACCCCTGCGCGACTCGGCCACCAATCGCCAGCCGGTTGCGCCGCCGCCGATCGCGCCGACGGCCGCTGGTCGCAAGCGCCCGCAGCGCACCGAGCAGTATTACGATACCAAGAGCCAGGTCTTCTCGGCACTGATCGATACCATCGATCTGTCGCAGCTCGCCAAGCTGGACGGCGAAAGCGCGCGCGAAGAAATCCGCGACATTGTCAACGACATCATCACCATCAAGAACTTCGCGATGTCCATCTCCGAGCAGGAGGAACTGCTCGAGGACATCTGCAACGACGTGCTCGGCTATGGCCCGCTCGAGCCTCTGCTCGCCCGTGACGACATTGCCGACATCATGGTCAACGGCGCCGGCCAGACCTTCATCGAAGTGGGCGGCAAGACGATCGAGTCTGAGATCCGCTTCCGCGACAATGCGCAGCTTCTCTCCATCTGCCAGCGCATCGTCAGCCAGGTCGGCCGCCGCGTCGACGAATCATCGCCGATCTGCGACGCCCGCCTGCCCGATGGCTCGCGTGTCAACGTTATCGCACCGCCCTTGGCGCTCGACGGTCCCGCACTCACCATCCGCAAGTTCAAGAAGGACAAGCTTACCCTCGACCAACTGGTCAAATTCGGTGCGATCACGCCCGAAGGCGCCGTCCTTTTGCAGATCATCGGCCGCGTCCGCTGCAATATCGTCATCTCCGGCGGTACCGGCTCGGGCAAGACCACGCTGCTGAACTGCCTCACCAACTACATCGACCGCGAAGAACGCGTCATCACCTGCGAGGACACGGCCGAACTCCAGCTGCAGCAGCCGCATGTGGTGCGCCTCGAAACCCGCCCGCCGAACATCGAGGGCGAGGGCGAGATCACCATGCGCGATCTCGTCAAGAACTGCCTGCGTATGCGCCCCGAACGTATCATCGTCGGCGAAGTGCGTGGACCGGAAGTTTTCGACCTTCTGCAGGCGATGAACACCGGTCACGACGGCTCGATGGGGACGATCCACGCCAACACCCCGCGCGAATGCTTGAGCCGCATGGAGTCCATGATCGCCATGGGCGGCTTCTCGCTACCCGCAAAGACCGTGCGCGAAATCATTTCCGGCTCGGTCGATATCATCATCCAGGCGGCCCGCCTGCGCGACGGCTCGCGCCGCATCACCCAGATCACCGAGGTGATCGGCATGGAAGGCGACGTGATCGTCACCCAGGACCTGATGCGCTACGAGATCGACGGGGAGGATGCCAACGGCAAGCTGATCGGGCGGCACCTCTCGACCGGCATCGCAAAGCCGCACTTCTGGGATCGGGCCCGCTACTACAACGAGGAGCGGCGTCTGGCTGCTGCTATCGATGCCATGGAAATCAGCAAGGGCTAAGGGCCCGGGAGCAACCAATCCATGTTCGGGCTGGATATCAACATCGTCGCGATCATCGGTCTGGCAGCCCTGGCTGCGGGCGCGGTCTGCTACGGCTTCATGTTCAGCCGCCTGGAGGTGGAAAAGAAATCCGGCGTTCGCCTGAGCCGCATCAAGAGCGCAGAAAACGATCGCGAGAGGACAAAGGCGGCGCGCGATCGCGTGCAGGAGCTCTCGAAACGCCGCAAGTCGGTGCAGGACTCGCTGAAGGACCTTGAAAAGAAGCAGGAAGAGAAGACCAAGAAGCTCGGAGACGGCAGCCTCAAGTCGCGCCTCGGCCAGACCGGCATGTCCCTGACCCTCACCCATTTCTATCTGGCCAGCGGCGGGTTCGGGTTCTTCGTGCTGCTGGTCGCGTTTATTGCCGGCATGCCCTTGCTGGCCGCCTTCGGTGCTGCCTTCGTGGCCGGCATCGGCCTTCCCCGATGGGTCGTCGGCTTCCTCATCAAGCGGCGCCAGAAGAAGTTCCTCGAGGAATTTCCCAATGCGCTCGACATCATGGTTCGCTCCATCAAGTCGGGCCTGCCGCTCAACGACGCGCTGCGCCTTATCGCCGCCGACGGCCAGGAACCGGTCAAGACCGAGTTCCGCCGGGCGGTGGAATCGCAGCAGATCGGCTTGAGCATTCCCGAGGCCTGCGTGCGCATGATGCAGACCATGCCGCTGGCGGAGGTGAACTTCTTTGCCATCGTCATCACCATCCAGGGCCAGGCCGGCGGCAATCTGTCCGAAGCGCTCGGCAATCTTTCCAAGGTCCTGCGCGAGCGCAAGAAGATGAAGGCCAAGGTCAAGGCGCTTTCCATGGAGGCCAAGGCCTCCGCTGTCATCATCGGCGCCTTGCCCTTCATCGTGTCGCTGCTCGTCTACATGACGTCACCGACTTACATGATGATCCTCTTCACCGATCCGCGCGGTCACCTCATCCTGCTGGCAGCCGGCGTCTGGATGTCGTTCGGGATCCTGGTCATGCGCAACATGATCAACTTTGACATCTGAGGACGACGGAACATGAAGGACCTTGCCGCACTCCTCACCGACCCGGCCATGCTGCTGGCCATTCTGGTCTCGGTCGCTGTGTTCGCCACATTCTACACGCTTGTCACCCCCTTCTTCGAGAAGGGGGATCTCGACAAGCGCATGAAGGCGGTGTCGACCGAACGCGAACAGATCCGGGCCCGGGAAAGGGCGCGCATGAATGCCGACCAGTCGAAGACCACGCTGCGCAACCAGAACAACCAGTCGGTCCGCCAGATCGTCGACAAGTTCAATCTGCGCAAGGCGCTGGTCGACGACAACACCATGGGCAGGCTGCGGGCGGCGGGCCTGCGCACCCAGAACGCGCTCAACGTCTTCCTGGTCGCTCGCTTCCTTCTGCCCTTCCTGTTCCTGGCCGGTGCCGTGTTCTGGATCTTCGTGCTGGGCAACATGGCAACGCGGCCACTGCCCATCCGCATGCTGGCGGCCATCGGCTTTGCCTATGTCGGCTTCTATGCCCCAAACATCTACATCTCCAACCGCATCACCAAGCGCCAGCTGTCGATCAAGCGGGCCTGGCCCGATGCGCTGGACCTCATGCTGATCTGCGTCGAATCGGGCATTTCGATCGAGGCGGCCATGCGGCGGGCCGCCGAGGAAATCGGCACGCAATCGCCCGAGCTGGCAGAGGAACTGGCGCTGACGACGGCGGAACTCTCGTTTTTGCAGGACCGGCGCACCGCACTGGAAAACCTCGGCAACCGCACCCAGATCGATATCGTAAAGGCAGTGACGCAGGCGCTGATGCAGGCCGACCGCTACGGTACGCCGGTGGCGCAGGCCCTGCGCGTTCTGGCGCAGGAGGGACGCGACGAACGCATGAACGAGGCCGAAAAGAAGGCCGCGGCACTTCCCCCCAAGCTCACCGTACCGATGATCCTGTTCTTTCTGCCGGTGCTGATTGCGGTCATTCTAGGGCCCGCCGGAATCCAGGTGTCCGACCGCTTCTAAGGACCAGCACCCGCCGTCACGAATCCCACAGGCGCGTCAGTTGATGGAGGCGGTCGTCTCAGGCTCGATACCGAGCGCCTGCTCCAGGCCGAGCCATGTCCGGTCCATGGCATAGGAGCCCATGAACGGCAGGGCAAAGTGACCGTAGTAGGGGGAGAGCTGCCACTCCGCGGTTTCCTCGTTAATACCGGCAATCTGCTGCAGGTAGATCATCGAGGCGAGACCTGTGCGGTCTGATCCGGCCCGGCAGTGGATCAGGATAGGCTTGGGTGCATTTTTGAGGAGCGTGATCAGCTGCTCGCCCTCGGCCAGGGTCAGTTGGCGGTCTGCCTTCATTCTGAAATCCACAAGCCCGGCCGAAAGCTTGGTCGTGATCGCCACCTCGTCCCGATACCACTGCCGGTCGCTCGGTCCGCGCAGGTTGATGACCGTTTTGATGCCATAACGCTTGATATAGGAGTCCAGCTGTATCGGCGACGGCTGCGCGGAACGGTACAGCTCTCCCGGCAAGACCTCATGAAAATTGCCACCGATCTGCAAAACCGAGACGTAAAGACCCAGTGCAGCCAAGGGGCTCGCGAAAGCAAGGGCAGTCCATGTAAGGGTCTTGCGCATGCACCAGTCGTCCCCGCCAAGCCTTGATGGCCAGCCGGCTATGCACCACCAAGCTGAAAGGAAACTGAAGGCGGCGGTCCGTTAACTAAATTACGGTTGTCGCAAGATCGGCTGTGGATTGCGGGCACGAGGCATGTGCGGTGTCAGCCCGGTCTGCGGCACGGTTGGGAAACGCCGCGTGACGTTCGGAAGTGATCTGAAGCATGTCGCGCAAAAGTGTGCAGCGGTTTTGCGATAACGACATGCGATCAAGCAGAAACGTAAAGCGTGAGGAGCGAATCTGAAAGATTGCGACACGCTTTAGTTTGTGGAAGGCTTCTT
This sequence comes from Hyphomicrobiales bacterium, assembly GCA_900472675.1. Taxonomy (GTDB): domain Bacteria; phylum Pseudomonadota; class Alphaproteobacteria; order Rhizobiales; family Rhizobiaceae; genus Neorhizobium. Next base: position 209,378 of record UCJA01000015.1, on the reverse strand, counting down.
TGCGTCCTGCGCGGCAAGCTTCGACCAGGAATTCTGCTGCGAGAGCATGGAGCGCAGATAGGTGACGTTGGCATCTGCCTGCTGCTGCGACAGTTCCTTCCGGGCAATGTCCTCAGCGTCGGAGAAGCGGCCCTGCAGGCCGACCACCAGCGCAAGGTTCTGCCGCACGCGGCTGTCGGCGTTCGGCTGCGTGGCAGCCGTGCGCATGTAGGACTCGGCGGTCTTCAGGTCGCCCGAAAGCACATAAGACATGCCGAGGTTGGACATCACGCTCGGCTCGTTGGGTTGCGCTTCCAGCGCCTGGCGATACTTCGCCCGGGCATCCTGGGAGCGGCCGAGCTGGTCGAGCACCGCACCCTGCGCGGAATAAAGGCGCCAGTCCGGATGGTCGGGCGTCTGCGCCCGGTCGATGGTGGCGAGCGCCTGTTCGAGCTGGCCGGCAGCGGCCTGGGCCTTGCCATAGGCGGACAGAACTTCGCGATCGGCCGGATGGGCAATCGCCACCTGCTGCATCACGGCGAGCGCCTGGCTACCCTTGCCCGTCATGCTGAGAATTCTGGCGTAGCGCAGGCCGATATCCCTGTTGCGCGGATCCCGCACATAGCTGGCGCCCAGCGATCGTTCAGCTTCGGCAAGCTGTGATGCCGTCATCGTGTCGAGCGAGGCGGTCGATACCCGCGTCGGAATGGAACCGGTGGTGATCGCATCGCGCTTCGTGCTGGCACATCCGGCAAGGGAAGCCACAAGCAGCGACAGAAGCGCAGCCTGGGCGAGCCTGGTCCTGGAAGCAGACCGGGTGTTGGAAGGATAAACGGCGGCAGCGGAAGCAATCATGGTTGGCGGTCTCTTGGGATCAGGTCGGCCGCCAGGCTTCGAGCAGGCGGATGACGCATCGCGCATTTCCACTCCAGAAATAAACTGTTAACCCTAACAGACCGTTAAGCCGAACGATTCCCCGTGCTTGAGAGCTGCCCATGACCCCTTACCAATATGTCACCCGCCCCTCGGTTTTTGCAGCCGAGGGCACCGCCACCCGCGCAATTCATGCCGTTACACCCGCCGGTCTCAACGATGGGAGCCTGGACGCGCAGACGCGAGCATGGGCCACTGCAGCAGGGTTTAAGGCAGAGGCGGGAAGCCTTCTGCTCGTCCCCGGTCCTGAAGGCGAAAAGGCAGGCGAAACGGGTGCACCTGTGTCTGCCGCACTCTTCGGTCTCGGCAGCGAGCCCGCTCAAACGCCCTTCGGCACTGGCAAGCTGTCGAAGCTTCTGCCCGCCGGCGATTGGCACCTGGAGGCCGTCGGTCCCGCTGCGGAGCATCTGGCGCTCGGCTTTGGACTCGGCACCTATTTCTTCGATCGCTACAAGTCCGAGAAGCACAAGGATGTCCGCCTGGCGGTTCCCGGCGGCGTTGATCGGTCAGAGCTCGAGCGCCAGCTCGCGGCCGTCTTCCTGGCGCGCGATCTCATCAACACGCCGACCAACGACATGGGGCCACCCGAGCTCGAGGACGCCTTCCGGGCTCTCGGCGCGCATTACGGCGCAACCGTCACCTCCATTGTCGGCGACGACTTGCTCACCCAGAATTTCCCGCTGATCCACACCGTCGGCCGTGCCAGCACGGGCGCCCCCCGGCTTCTGGAGCTGCGCTGGGGCGAAAAGGGCCATCCGCGCGTCACTCTTGTCGGCAAGGGCGTCTGCTTCGATACGGGCGGCCTGGACATCAAGGGTGCGGCCAACATGGCCCTGATGAAGAAGGACATGGGCGGTGCCGCCAACGTCATGGGCCTGGCGCTGATGATCATGGATGCCGGGTTGAAGGTCGACCTGCAGGTTCTGGTGCCAGCGGTCGAGAATTCCATCGCCGGCAATGCGTTCCGCCCCGGCGATATCTACCGCAGCCGCAAGGGCATCACGGTGCAGATCGACAACACCGACGCTGAGGGAAGGCTGGTCCTCGCTGACGCTCTCGCCTATGCCGACGAGACGCCGCCGGACCTGATGATCGACATGGCCACGCTGACCGGTGCCGCCCGGGTGGCGGTCGGGTCGGAGCTTGCGCCTTTCTTCACCGACGACGAGAACCTGTCCAACAGCCTGATGCAGGCATCAAAGAGCGAAGCGGATCCCTTGTGGCGGCTTCCGCTGTGGATGGGCTACGACAAGGATATCCGTGCCCGTGCGGCCGATATCACCAACTCGCCCTCCGGCGGCATGGCCGGTGCCATCACGGCGGCGCTCTTCCTCAAGCGCTTCGTCACGGAGACCCGCACCTGGGCCCATTTCGATATCTACGGCTGGGTACTGGCTGATAAACCGCATGCACCGGTGGGTGGCGAGGCCTTCGCCATCCGCGCTCTCTACCGGGTCATCCGCGACATGGCGCAGAAGTAAAGCGGTAAGAACTCGCGGCTAAGGTCCTGCGCATCAGGATCTCGAGCCGAGGATGATCATGGCGGTGGAGTTGACGGCGACGGAGGCACTTGGCCTCTGGCACGATGTATCGCTGGAGCAGGTGCGCCGCGACGGTCCCGATCTGACATTGCGCCAGATGGCGATCCTGCTGCATATCTATCTCGTGCCGCCGCCCCATTCGGTCCGTGATCTGGCCGCAACGCTCGGCGTCACCAAGCCCGTCATCACCCGCGCCCTGGATTCCATGGGGGGCATGGGGCTGGTGGACCGGCAGCGCGATGAACGTGACCGCCGCAACGTGGTGATCAAGCGCACGCTGGCCGGCGCGCTCTTTCTGGAAAAGCTCGGCGACCGGATCATCGCCGCCGCCCGCCGATGAACCCTATGGACAGACGACCATGACCATAAACCTCGACCGACGCCTGCATGCCTTTCGCCCTGATCTTGCCGATGCCGCGCTGGAAGGCCAGGTCGAGGCCGCCCGTTTCGTGGCGGGCGAACCGGCACGGATTATCGTGCCCGTGGCGCCGCTGCGGCCGGCACCCGATCTTGCCCGCGGCATCGATACCGAACTGTTGATGGGCGAGACGGTGCGGGTCTTTGACCGGGCCGGGGGCTTTGCCTGGGTCAAGGCCGACCAGGACGGCTACGTGGGCTACCTGCCGGAGACCCTGCTCGGCCTGCCGCAGGAGCCCACCCACTGGGTGACCGTTCCTCGCACCTTCGTTTACCCGCAGGCCGAACTGCGCCAGGTGCCGATGGCTGCCCTGTCGATGGGCAGCCGAATCACGGTCACCGGCGAGGCGGAAACCCGCGGCACCCGCTATTGCCTACTGGCCGACGGCGGCGCCGTCATCGCCCGCCATTGTCGTCCGGTCGGCGAGGTCGTCGGCGCGGACTATGTGTCGGTCGCGCAAACCTTCGCCGAGACACCCTATCTCTGGGGTGGGCGATCGGGCTTTGGCATTGATTGCTCCGGCCTCGTTCAGCTGTCCATGATGATGGTCGGCAAGGCAGCCCCGCGCGATTCCGACATGCAGGCAGGCTTCGGAACGGAGATTGCCCGGGAAGAGCTGCGGCGCGGAGACCTGGTGTTCTGGAAGGGCCACGTGGGCATCATGGAGAACGAGGAGACGCTCCTCCACGCCAATGGCCACACGATGAGCGTCGCCCGCGAAAACCTCGACGCGGCGATAGAGCGGATCGGCTGGCTCTATGATCGCCCGACCGGCTACCGGCGACCGCTGTGACGAACATGCGGGCGTCTGGAGAGGCGTCCCGCAGGCCGGGTGAGCAAGCCGCGCCAATCACCGCCGCAACCATGGAATGGACGGGCAGCCATGCCTATCTTTGGAGTGTGCTGCACGGTCTGCAGCCTGGGAGACTTTGAATGTTGAAAGGCAACTCGATTTTTGCCGCCATCATGCGGGCGGCCGTGGTCTTGGCGGCCCTTGCTCCGACCGCGTCCTTCGCAGCTGAGCCTCGCGCGCCGCTGCGCATGCCCGACAGCGTCTACAAGGATCTGCCGGGCGTTGTCCCGCCGGAGCAGCGGGTCGATCGGGATGCCTATCGCTGCACCAGCGATATCGCCCAAGTCTATATCGGCCGCGGCCGCTTCGACACGCTGTTCGGCGATACGATGCCGCGGCGCGTCTACCATTGTACGACGGAAAGTGGCGTGACCTATACGGGTACCGAGATGCCCAACACCCAGTGGGTACCGGGCCTCAACCCGCGCGACCTGCCGCGCTGAGAAACGCCGACGACCCACCGCCCGCTGCCTGGGCAGCGGTGCGATAGGATCGGCGATTTTTCGTGTAAGTTATTGATCCTGGTAGAGATCAATCGGAATGGTGCCCAGAAGAGGACTCGAACCTCCACACCCTTTCGGGTACCAGCACCTGAAGCTGGCGCGTCTACCAATTCCGCCATCTGGGCGACGGAGAGCGATGTACGGGTGGGGCCTCCTCCTGTCAACCGGGTTTTTGAACTTTCCATGTCAGTGGACAAAAAACTTCAGCAAGTGGGTCTCAAGCTGCTCCAGATGAACCGCTTTCCGTCGATGTGCGGTCCAGGTGACCGAGGTCCCGCTCCGGGTCGATCAGGTCGCGCACCCGCTGCTTCAGCTCCTTCGGACCCGGAAAACCGCCGTCGCGCTTGCGCTCCCAGAGGAGTTCGCCGTTGAGGCGAATCTCGAACACGCCGCCGGTGCCCGGCACGAGGCCCACTTCACCCAGCGAGGAGCCAAAGGTCTGCAGCAGTTCCTGCGCCATCCAGCCGGCCCGCAGCAGCCAGTTGCACTGGGTGCAATAGAGAATGGTGATGTGTGGTCCGTCGCTCATCGTGCTGGTTTCCTCATGTTTCAGTCCGATTCGGCCACGAGCCGAACCATGGTGGCGAGATCGGCGTCGCCATATCCGGCCGCAGCGGCGGCTTCAAAGCTGGAGAGCGATGCGGAAATCGCGGGAAGCGCTACGTTGAGCTGCGCTGCAAGCTCGCGCACCACCCGTGCATCCTTGATGGCACCCGAGACCGGGAAGCCGACCGCCGTCGTCTCGCCGCGAATCACCGGCAGGCGGCTCTTGAACGCGGGGCTTGCGGCCGGGCTGCCGGAAAGGATCTCCAGGATCGTGCTGGAGGGAAGGCCCGCTTTCTTGCCTAAGAGCAGGGCTTCCTTCAGGCTTTGCCATAGTCCCATCAGCATCATGTTGTTGACGAGCTTGGCCGCAGCACCGTCTCCAAGCCGGCCGACATGAAGGATGCGATCCGACAGGACTTCTGCGACGGGCAGGAAGCGCAGGTAGTCTTCGCCCCTCCCGCCAATATAGAGGCCCACCTTGCCCTCCAGCAGCATTTCGGGGCCGCCGGCGATGGGAGAGTCCAGCAGCTGCGCTCCGAGCCCCAGGAAGCCTGCCTCGCGGTCGCGCAGCAGCTGCGGGCTGACGGTGCTGGTATCGACGATGAGGCGGCCCTGGAGCGGCGTGGCGGCAAGCCCGTCGAGAACGGTCTCCACGGCCCCATCGTCCAGCAGCGAGAGGATGATAATGTCGCTCGCCTCGGACAGGCGCGCAAGATCGGGCACCAGCGCAACGCCTGCCAGTTCTTCGGAACTCTGTGGTTCCGGCGGCCGACGGCTCCAGCCGCTGACCTGGAATCCCTGCGCCGCTAGCCTGCGTGCCATTGCGCTGCCCATGCGGCCGAGCCCTGCGATCCCGATGCGCTCCATGGTCAACCTGCCTCCCTTGTGGCGAACACCGAAAGCCGGGCCGCTGTTGGCCCTATTCCTGCACGCGGGCACCGGCTGAAGGCAAGCCCGAAAGGCGCTCCCGCTGGCGTGGGCGAAGGCAGTCCCGTCGCGTCGAAGGTGGTGTCAGCGAAAGATCGGCACGGGATGCGGGAAAGCCGCGCCATAAATTATGGGAACAAAATCCGACGGTCCTGCATTGACCGGCCAGAACAGGAGGACCAATACATGGCATATGATCCCAATTCCAAAGAACCACGCCCTGATCTGCGCACCACACCGGTAGCTCGCCGCAGCTCCGGATGGATGGCTTGGGTCGCGATCCTGGCCGTTGTCGTCATCGGCGCCTTTGTTTGGTCGCAGATGGGCGGAGCACCGAGCGACGCAACGACGACCTCGTCCACGACGGCTCCCGCTGAGACGGCCCCGACGCCTCCGGCAGCACCGGCCACTCCGGCGCCTGCAACTCCGGCACCGGCGACCCCGGCTCCTGCCACGGGCGGCACGACCACCCAGCCGTAATCGCTTAAACTCAAGCGCATATAAATGAAGCCGCTTGCCCTTACGGGCAGGCGGCTTTTCTTTTGCGTCAAGGAGAATACAGCATGTTCGACATGAAGGCCCGGCTCAGCCGGGCCCAGTCGAATACGGGCTGATCAATCCGGCCAGGTGTTCTTCTTCTTCGGACCGGCAGGCTTGCCCTTGGCCGGATAGCGATCCGCATCGCCTGGGCGCTTGGGCTTGGCGCCGGCACCGGCATAGTCGCCGCCCTCAGGCTTGCGGGGCGCCTTGGACTTCCACTCGGGCTTGTCGCCGTCACGAGGCGGCCGGTTGCTCGGCGCGCGCGGGGCGGCATTGAGATCCGGTGTACCCTCAAGCCGCGTGACGCGGACGCCGCGCTCCAGCACCTTGTCCTTGCCGATGGCATCCATGAAGGCATCGGCGTGATCGGCCGAGATCTCCACGAACGTCTGGTCCGGCTGCATCTTGATGGCGCCGATCTCGCGCTTGGTGAGGTTCCCGTTGCGGCACAGCATCGGGATCAGCCAGCGCGGCTCGGCATTCTGCTTGCGTCCCACCGACAGGGAGAACCAGACGGCCGGGCCGAATTCGCCGCGCGGCGTGCGCGGTGTGTCGGCAAACTCGTTGCTGCCTTCGGAGCGCTCGCGCGGCTTGCGCGATTCCGCCTGCGCGGACACCTCGAACAGGTCCTCCGGCGGCGTATGCTTGCTGCGATAAAGGCTGATGAAGGCTGCAGCCAGCCGATCGGCGCCATGCGTGGACACCAGTCGCTGCACCAGCTCCTGGGCCTCTTCGGGCGGAGCTTCGGAAAACACCGGATCGGCAAGCAGGCGCTCGTCGTCGCGCACGATCACGTCCTCGGCAGAGGGCGGGCGCACCCAGGTGGCGTTAATGCCGGCGCCGCCGAGCAGCCGTTCCGCCTTGCGGCGCGCATTGAGCGGCACGATCAGTGCGCTGATACCCTTGCGGCCGGCACGCCCTGTGCGACCGCTGCGGTGCAGCAGCGTGTCGGAATTGGTCGGCAGGTCCGCATGGATGACGAGCTCGAGGCCCGGAAGGTCGATGCCGCGGGCCGCAACGTCGGTCGCGATGCAGACGCGGGCGCGTCCGTCGCGCATGGCCTGCAGCGCATGGGTGCGTTCGTTCTGTGTCAGTTCGCCGGAGAGCGCGACCACAGAGAAGTTACGGTTGCTCAGCCGCGCCGTCAGATGGTTGACGGCAGCACGGGTGGAGCAGAACACGATGGCGTTCGGTGCCTCATAGTAACGCAGCACGTTGATGATCGCATTTTCCCGGTCGGAAGGTGCGACGGACAGCGCGCGATACTCGATGTCGAGATGCTGCTTTTCCTCGGCCTGCGTCGCGACGCGCACCGCATTGCGCTGGTAGCTCTTGGCAAGCTTGGCAATCGCGGAAGGCACGGTCGCCGAGAACATCAGCGTGCGGCGTTCCTTGGGAGCCGAATCAAGGATGAATTCCAGGTCTTCGCGGAAGCCGAGATCCAGCATTTCGTCGGCTTCGTCGAGCACCGCCACCTTCAGCTGCGACATGTCGAGCGCATTGCGGCGGATGTGGTCGCTGAGGCGGCCGGGCGTACCGACGACGATGTGCACGCCGCGTTCCAGCACGCGCCGCTCGGCGCGGATGTCCATGCCACCGACGCAGGAGGCGATGACCGCACCGGTCGGCTCGTAAAGCCATTCGAGCTCCCGCTTCACCTGCAGGGCCAGCTCGCGCGTCGGGGCAATCACCAGGGCCAGGGGCTTATTGGCGCGCTCAAGCTGGTCGCGGCCCTGAAGCAGGGTGGGCGCAATGGCGATGCCGAAAGCCACTGTCTTGCCGGAGCCGGTCTGGGCTGAAACCAGCGCGTCGGCATCGGCAAGCGCCGGGTCGAGCATGGCGGTCTGAACGGGGGTGAGGGTGTCGTAGCCGCGTTTTGCCAACGCCTTTGCGATCGCCGGAACGGCGCCGGGAAAATCGGTCATCTGCCTGTCTTTCGGATTTGGAGTGCGGCACTAGGGCCGGGCCGCAAACCACCGCGGCCGAATATTGTCTTTCTCCTACGCATTTGCCGGTCAAATGTCAAAGCAGGCCTCGCCTGCGCGTGCTAAAGAGGAACCCATTTTGCTCGCTTCCGTTGGGATGGGATAGAAAAGCCAAGGAGGACATCATGCAGCGTGGACCATTAAAGGCGCTACTCGCGACGCTCGCGGTGGCAGGCTATCAGAACCGTGACAAGATCGCCGAGATCCTGAAGGGCATGTCCGAGCGCCCGCGGCAGACGCCGGGCGCGTCGTCCCAGCCCCCCGGCGAGGCGTCAACCGAAGATGCGGCCGCCGCTCGTCCGGTAAGCGGTCTTGACGACATTATGGATAAGCTGCGCGGCGGCCTGGCGGCCGGTGGCCTTGGTTCGATCCTGAATGGTGGATTGAACGATCTGCTCGATCAGTTCCGCCAGACGGGTCAGGCCAAAAAGGCCGAAAGCTGGGTCAACACAGGCGCCAACGAACCGATCGACGACAACGAGCTACACGCAGCGCTCGGCCCCGATGTGGTGCGCGATGTGGCGGAAAAGACCGGGTTGACGGAAGCTGAAGTTCTGCGCCGCCTGTCGCGCAACCTGCCCGACGCCGTGGACGGGCTGACGCCCGACGGTACCGTGCCGCAGGCCTGAGGCGGGACGCCAAGCTCGCCGCCGTTATCCTGGCCTTGAGCCGGGATCCATCCGCCACGCGTCTGCGTGGTTGTGAGACGCTATAAGCGGCAGCAGTACCTGGGTGAGCGGCGGATAGGTTGGAAGCTGAGGGCTAATCGCCCTCAGTAGTCTTTCATCTTCAGCGCATCGACCGGCTCGCCGTTCACCATGATCGACATCTTCACGAGATTACCCTCGCGGTAGCACATCCGGCATGTCAGCCGGGTTTTGCGGTGTCTGATTTCCATGGTTGTGCGCCAGCTTAGGCCCATTCGACCTCTGGCGGCAACCGCACGGGGTCGTCACGCCGAGGCGGGCGGCCGCGCCGTCGGCGTCAACCCGATCGATATCAGCAACGCATCTCGCTGGTCGGCTGGCATGGCGCGAACGCGTGCACGCGTGACCAGCCGTATGGCCCCGAACCCGCCGAGGAAGAGAACCACTTTGCTGGCGATTGCAAAGCTCGCCATCGTCAGCGCCCAGATCGCCACATCGGTGCTGACGGCGAGATAGGCATTGAGGGCCGCAGAAGCAAACATCAGGCCCGCCCAGGCATAGCCAGTTAGCATGCCGATATCGGCGGCAACAGCTTTCACGATGGCCGGCAGGTAGCGGTTCATCCAGCCGGGCTTCAGCATGGCGGCGCCGATGATCAGGTAGATGACGCTGGGCTTGAACAGGACAAAGCGAGGATCCCCCGTCAGCATCGTGGCCGCGCCGGAGACAAGAACGAGCCCGAGGCTCAGCCACTGCATGCTGTCGATCGGTGTTTTGCGGATCAATTGCACGGCAAGCTGGCTGATCCCGATGAACATGCCCACGCAGGCGGACAACACGGGATCGTCCGTGGCCGAAAAAACGATGACAAATACCAGGCTCGCAGCAAGGTCGCTGAGCAGCAATGTGACAGTCGTCAAAAAAGGCTTCATGCGGGAAGCACCTGGCGCTATGGACAGCTAAATGCGTAAATCCAGTCGCCGAAATCAGCAAGCGATGAGCAAGCGAACTCCGGCTAAGCAACATCCTGCTGCCGAGAGCTGGCATTTTTCCACGAGGCCGACAAACAGAGCCGGGAGACCGAAGTTGCGGTTCAACCCGACCTATTGATGCCCTCAGTCGTCCTTCATCTTCAGAGCGGCGATGAAGGCCTCTTGCGGAATGTCGACCTTGCCGAACTGCCGCATGCGCTTTTTGCCTTCCTTCTGCTTGTCCAGCAGCTTGCGCTTGCGGGTGGCGTCGCCGCCGTAGCACTTGGCGGTCACGTCCTTGCGCATGGCCGAAATCGTCTCGCGCGCGATCACGTTGCCGCCGATGGCTGCCTGGATCGGGATTTTGAACATGTGCCGCGGGATCAGGTCCTTCAGCTTCTCACACATGTCGCGGCCACGCTTTTCGGCAGCGGTCCGGTGAACCAGCATGGACAGCGCATCGACCGGCTCGCCGTTCACCATGATCGACATCTTCACGAGATTGCCCTCGCGGTAGCCATGCAGATTGTAATCGAACGAGGCATAGCCCTTGGAGATCGACTTCAAGCGATCGTAGAAATCGAACACCACTTCGTTGAGCGGCAGCTCATAGGTCAGCATGGCGCGCTTGCCCACATAGGTGAGCTCGGTCTGGATGCCGCGCCGGTCCTGGCAAAGCTTGAGGATGCCGCCGAGATAGTCGTCCGGCGTCAGGATGGTCGCCTTGATCCATGGCTCGCGGATCTCGGAAATGCGCACCACATCCGGCATATCGGCAGGGTTGTGCAGTTCGCGCTCGGAACCGTCGCTCATCGTCAACTGGTAGACCACCGAAGGGGCGGTCGCGATGAGATCGAGATTGAACTCGCGCTCCAGACGCTCCTGGATGATTTCGAGATGCAGCAGCCCGAGGAAGCCGCAGCGGAAGCCGAAGCCCAGAGCCGCCGAGCTTTCCATTTCGAAGGAGAAGGACGCGTCGTTGAGGCGCAGCTTGCCCATGGCGGCCCGCAGGTCCTCGAAGTCGGCCGCGTCCACGGGGAACAGCCCGCAGAACACCACCGGCTGGGCCGGCTTGAAGCCTGGCAGCGCCTTGGCCGTCGGCTTCTTGTCTTCGGTAATCGTATCGCCGACGCGGGTATCGGCCACTTCCTTGATCGAACCGGTGAAAAAGCCGATCTCGCCCGGGCCAAGGCTATCGACGGCGAGCATCTTCGGCGTCAGCACGCCGACGCGTTCCACCTGATACTTGGCATCGGTGCCCATCATGCGGATGGTCTGGCCCTTGGTCAGCACGCCGTCCAGGATGCGGACCAGAACCATGACGCCGAGATAGGTGTCGTACCAGCTGTCGACCAGCAGCGCCTTGAGCGGGCCCTTGTCGCCCATCTCGCTCTTGGGCGGCGGAAGCTGGTGAACAATGGCTTCCAGAACATCGGGAATGCCGAGACCAGTCTTGGCCGAGATCAGCACGGCCTGCGACGCATCGATGCCGATCACTTCCTCGATCTGTTCCTTGATCCGCTCGGGCTCGGCCGCCGGCAGGTCGATCTTGTTGAGGACGGTGACGATCTCGTGGTTGTTGTCGATCGCCTGGTAGACGTTGGCGAGCGTCTGCGCTTCCACGCCCTGGCTGGCATCCACCACCAGCAGCGAGCCTTCGCAGGCCGACAGCGATCGCGACACTTCGTAGGCAAAGTCCACGTGGCCGGGCGTGTCGATCAGGTTGAGGACGTAGGTCTCGCCATTGTTGGCGATATAGTGCAGGCGCACCGTTTGGGCCTTGATGGTGATGCCCCGTTCGCGCTCGATATCCATCGAGTCCAGCACCTGCTCGGACATGTCGCGTTCGGCAAGGCCGCCGGTCGTCTGAATCAGACGGTCGGCCAGCGTCGATTTGCCGTGGTCGATATGCGCGACGATCGAGAAGTTGCGGATATGGTCGAGTGGGGTGCGCGAAGTGGTGCTCATGGCTGGCGCATATAGCAGCGCAGTTCCCTGCCGCAAAGCAGAAATAACCCTTCGTTGAGGATGAAATCCCTTAGTTGTCGGGTTTCCCCGCTCCGGGCTCGGTCAGCATTGCAGCGTTTGGAATCTGCGCGCTGCGCACCTCGAAGGTTTCGCGGTCCGCCTCCGGCGCCGGTCCCCGTTCGCTGAGGCGGCGGACGACGAAGATTGCATAGGCCACCGCCACCGCCATCGCGGCGCCAATGAAGGTGCGGTCGCCAAGCATGGGGGTCAGCAGCGTCACCGCAAGCGGCACGATGGTGGCCGCCGTCGACCAGGCAACAAGCAGCGTGGAAGACAAGGGAACGAAATCGCCCGGATCGGCGCGGTCGTTCGCGTGCGCATTGCCGATCGAATAGACCGTCTCGACGGACCCGCCGAACACCATGAACACGAACATCAGCAGGTAGAGGTGGCTGAAGGACGAAAACAGTGCGGCAAACCCGGCCGCCACGATGATCGCGCAGGCGATCAGCAACACATAACGGCGATCCATGCGGTCCGACAGGATGCCGAGCGGATATTGCACGAACAGCAGCCCGGTCTGCATCACGAACATCAGCATCGCCACGTCGGTCTGCTGCACCTGGTTGGTGGCGGCATAGATTGGCACGTACCCCTGCACCACCATGGACAGGCCGCCCGATGCCAGCACCCCGATCAGGCCGACCGGCGAGATGCGCCAGGCCATCTTGATGTCGACATTGACGCGCGCCGGCGCCGGTGGATTGGGCAGGCGGGTGAGCCCGATCGGCAGAATGGCGAGCGCCGTGAAGAACACCACCGCCAGCGGCGCAAGATTGCCGTCGGTCGGGATCTGCCCGAAGATCCAGGCGCCGCAGCCAAGACCCAGAACATAGGCCATGTAGAAGAACGACATGGCCCGCCCGCGCCACTCGTTGGAGGCCGCGTGGTTGAGCCAGCTCTGGGCGATGATGAAGTTGACGTTGGCGGCAGCACCATAGATCGCGCGCGCAAAGATCCACCAGAGCGGCGGCAGGTCGGCCGCGATCATCACGGCAGCGAGGATGACCATCGCCATGGAGCAGGCAAACAGGCGCGCATGGCCCACGCGGCGGATCAGCGGTCCGCCCACGACGCAACCGACCAGTCCGCCGAAGGCGACGGCCGTCACGGCGCCACCCGCAGCCCAGGAGGGCGCTGCCGAATGCGTCAGCATGAAGGGGACATTAGCGAACATAACGCCGCTGCCGATCGCCGCAAGCGTCATCGAAAAGACGATGCTGGCAATCGAAAAGGGTGAGGCAGTCTCGGTGGCGTGCCCGTTCATGGCTCTGTTCCGGCAAATGGGCGTCGGAGCAGGGCCCGACAGGCAAGATGTGCTCTCATAGCGGATCGCGGGCCGCCGACGCTATCGCGGAAACGCCACCGCACGGAAAAATCAGCAGCATCCATTTCGCACTTGATTCCACGATAAGAGAATGAAATTATCAGATAATGGAACAAACGGATGAGACAGATCTTGCGATCGGAGCGCGGCTAAAAGCGCTGCGTGCTTCCAATGGCCTGACTCTGGACGAGCTGGCCACAAGGTCGGGCGTCAGCCGGGCGATGATATCCCGCATCGAGCGGGCAGAGGCGAGCCCGACGGCCGCCCTGCTGGCGCGCCTGTCGGAAGCGCTCGGCCTTTCGCTCTCGGCATTTTTCGCTGAAGACGGTGAGGCGGAAGCCTCGCCGGTCAGCCGCAAGGCGAGCCAGAAACTATGGCGCGACCCTCACACCGGCTACCTGCGCCGGTCTGTTTCGCCGCCCGGCGTGCCGAGCCGGATCGATATCGTCGAGGTGGATTTTCCGCCGCATGCGCGGGTCAGCTTTCCGCCGCGGGAGGAGAGCCGGGTGATGACCCAGCATGTCTGGCTGTTCGAGGGCGAGCTCGAGATGATCATCGGCGAGACAGTACACACGCTCCACCCGGGCGATTGCCTGTTCATGCATATCGGCGACGCCTTCGATTTTCACAATCCGTCCGACAAGCCGACCCGTTACGCGGTCATCCTCGACCGCGGCCATTAGCAATAAACGAAAGAGAGACCATGACCGCCACCTTCCGCATACTGGGCGCCGAAGACGCCCGTGCCGCCATTCCAAACCTGTCGGACGTGCTGGTCGATTGCGTCGCCGGCGGTGCCTCGCTCGGATTCATGCTGCCGTTCGACACGAAGGACGCCGAAGCCTACTGGCGGGAGATTGCTCAGGCGATTGAGGCGGGCTCGATCATCCTGGCTGTGGCAGAGGTGGACGGAAAAGTGGTCGGTACGGTCCAGGTGGGACTTGCGTCGAGAGCCAACCAGCCGCACCGCGGCGACCTGATGAAGCTCTTGGTACACCGCTCTGCGCGTGGGCTTGGCCTGTCGCGCACGCTGATGGAGACAGTGGAGGCGGAGGCGGCAAGCCGCGGCCGCACACTTCTGGTGCTCGATACGGCAACCGGCAGCCCAGCCGAAAGCATCTATCCGCGCTTCGGCTGGGAGCGGGTGGGCGTCATCCCCGATTATGCGATGTGGCCGCAGGGTGGTTTCTGCGGCACGACGTTGTTCTACAAGCGCATCGGCTGAAGCGGCGCGGGAGGCAAACTCCCGCGCGGCTTGGGCTCACTGGCCGGGCGACAAGGTCGCCTTAAATGCGCGGGTGATCATACGCACCAGCTCGGCGTGAATATCAGCCCTCGGTCGGGCAGTGTCCTCGCAGATCGGATCTTCCTCTCCGACCGATTTCAGAAAGTCGGATGCCCCTGCCTTGCAGACCGGCAGAAAGCTGAAATGGTTGGATCCGTCGACCTGGGCATAGGTCGCGCCGGCGATCTGTGTTGCCAATCGATCCGACAGCACGGCGATCGGGACCTGGCCGCGACTGCCCAGATTGATGAGGGTCAGCGGTGTGGTGACCTCCTTGAGACTTTCCGGTTTGATCACGGTCGCAAGGCCCGGATCGACGGCCACGACCGCAGTGATCCGTGGGTCCCGGTTGGACTGTTCGAACTTGGTCCTGTCGACGCTCGAGAGGTCGAAGGGTTCGACAGCGACCTGCTCGCCGCCGGCATAGCCGCGACCGCCCGCAAACCAGTGGCAGTCCATCATTTGAGGATGGTCCTGGCAATAGCGGATATAGGCCGAGAGATCGGGGCGGGCACCCGCCAGTTCCAGAACCGTGCTGCCGCCGAGCGAAAAGCCGAGAGCTCCGATATGCGCCGGATCGATCGATGCCCGCCATTGCGGTGCGATCGAAAGCGCGGTGATGACGGCGGACAGGTCAGAGGTCCGTTCCCAAATCTTCGGCGTTGCCGCTGGTGTGGAATCGCCGCTTGTCGTGCCGGGGTGATTGGGTCCGGCGACGATGAAGCCGGCCTGTGCCAGCTCGGCGGCGATCCAGCCCATGCCCTCGGCCCGCGAACCGGAGCCGTGCGACAGGAGGATAAGCGGGAAGCGGCCGGCGCGGATCGGCGCATCCCGGGTGGCCGGGGGGATCTCGAAGATACGGTCCTGCGCGGTCGGGCTCGGCGCCCCGGCGGCGGCTGCCGGGTACCAGACGGTGACGGCAAGCGGCCGCGAATTGTCCTGCGAGACGACGCTGATCTTGGCAATCCCGACCGGGTCGGCGGCGAGGAGCGGCGTGGCGATAGTGTGAAGGGAAAGGGCGAGAAGAATGTGGGTCGATCGCATGGTGGCCTCCGTGGTGAACGATGGCCGACCTTGGCGGGAAAGTGGCGGCAGGATCGACCTGGATGACGTTCAAGGACGGCCTCGAACATGATCCAGGTCGTTTGCGAGGGGTTTCAGGCGCGCTTTTCCGTCAGCGAATAGACGAGCGCGATGATGGGAAGTGCGACCCCGAGCGAGGAGGCGAGCAGCCAGCCGCCTTGCGCAAAGGCCCAGGCGCCAATGGCCGACCCCAATGCACCGCCGATGAAGAAGGTCGCCATGAAGAGGCCGTTCAGCCGGGACCGCAGGTCTGCCCCCAGCCCGAAGATCGCCCGCTGGCCGATCACCAGCGTCATGGTGACGCCGAAGTCGAGCAGGATGGCGGCGATCGTCAGCAGCGCCAGCGCAAGCGTGGAGCCCTCGGGCGCGATGTGCGTGATGACATAGGCGGCGGCGACCGACAATATGCCGAACAGTGTGGCCGGCTGGCTGAGGTCCCGGTCAGCGAGCCGTCCCGCAATCGGCGAGGCAATGGCACCCGCGACGCCCGCCAGGGCAAACAGCGCGATGCCGGCCTGGGTGAGCTGGAAGGCCGGGCCCGCCAGCACCAGCGGCGTCACCGTCCAGAACAGACTGAAACTCGCGAACTGGCACGCCTGGTAGCAGGCGCGGCGACGCAGCACCGGCTGGCTCGCGTAGAGCTTGCCCATCGAGGCAAGCAGGGCGCCGTAGCTCAGCCTCGTCTGCGGCAGGCGCTTCGGCAGGCGGTAGGCGAGCATGATCCCGACCAGCACCATCACGCCGGACGACAGGAAGAAGACCAGATGCCACGAGGAGAAGCGGGCGACGAAGCTCGCGACCGGCCGCGCCATCATGATGCCGATCATCAGGCCGCTCATGACATTGCCGACCACCCGTCCGCGCACGGCGTCGGGCGCAAGGCTTGCGGCAAGCGGAACGATCATCTGCACGGCTGTCGAGGCAAGCCCGATGGCAAGCGACGCGGCAAGGAAGGGACCGGGCGTGGTGGAGATGGCAGCCCCCAGAAGCGCAATCGCGGAAGCCGCCACCATGACCAGGATCAGCCGCCGGTTCTCGACCAGGTCGCCGAGCGGCACGATCAGCAGCAGACCCAGCCCGTAACCGATCTGGGTCAGGGTGACGATCAGCCCGGCGGCGCTCGCCGGAAGACCGATAGCCGCCGCGATCGGGCCGGCCAGCGGCTGGGCGTAATAGAGATTGGCGACGATCAGCCCACAGGCCGCCGCCATCATGAATGTCATGCCGGCAGACATGGCAGACGGCATCGGATCAGCCGTAGCCGCTGTGCTTGTCATGGAAGAACTCCTAAAGAGGATGCGATAAAAGAAGGGAAGGGAAGGGCGGAGAAGCAGGCGCGGACGACAGGAGACCTCAGCGGTCCAGCAGCGTCATCGCCGCATCCACCACGCAATAGGACTGTTCGCGGGTAGGGCCCGTCTTGCCCAGCACCCGCATGCCATAGGCAAGCGACAGCAGCAGGCGCGCGATGGCGTGCGGATCCGTGGCCGCGGCAATCGACCCGTCGTTCTGGCCTTCGCGGATCAGCGCCTCCAACTGCGCCTCGGTCCGGCTCATGGAGCGATGCACCCGCTCTGCGGCCTCGGCATCATAGGCAGCCAGTTCGACCGCTGTTCCAACCACCAGGCAGCCGCGCCGACCAGCCTCGCCGAGCGAAGCGTCGGCATAGACCCGCAGCATGCGCAACACCTTGTCGCGGCCGTCGGTGCCGAGCGCCAGCTCGCCGTCCAGCACGCCGTTGCGCACCTGCTTGTACCGGTCGAAGGCGGCCAGGAAGATCGCCTTCTTGTCCTTGAACGCCTTGTAAAGGCTTCCGGCCGCGAGCCCCATGCTCTCCTTGAGGTCGGAAATGGAGGTGCCGTGGTAGCCGCGTTCGGAAAACACCACGATCGCCTTGTCGAGCGCCTCGTCGATCTCGAATTCTCGCGGTCGCCCGGGCGTGCGGGAGATGGGCTGGCTGCTGGTCATGATAGATGCCACAAATAGGAAATGATCGTTCCCAAATAGAGTGACGGATGACGAACGTCAAGTCTGGATGGGAAAGGATTTTGCGGAACCTAGGCCGCAGACCGGGGTTAGCCCCTCAGTCACCCCAAGCAAAGGAGACCATCATGAGCAAGAGCGACCCGCAGGAAACCCAGAAGAAGGCCGAGCAGCAGGTGGAACGCACCAGCGCCGGCGGCCACCTTGGCGGCACGTCCCTCGGCCAGCAGCCGGATGCCAAGACCGCGACGACGCGTGAGGATGGCGGCGGCAAGGCGCGCCCGAACGACGGCAGCAACTAGACTTCCGTCGTAACCGGCTATTCGGAGCTTATTGAAGCCCCGCCTCGTGCGGGGCTTTTGCATTTGCAGAGTGTTGGAACACGCGTTGTGCGCCTGTTCCTCCCGCGGCCTGGCGTTGAAAACCATAAGGCCCGGACGATGCCGGGCCTTATGGTTTACTAGTCGGTCGAAGGCTTTTTGCCCTTGGCGCGGGGTGCGGCGGGCTTGGCCACCTCCCGCTCCATGCGGAGCAGCTTCAATTTCTCGGTCTTCTTTTCCCGCTCCACGGCTTCCGCGGCAATGATGGAGCGTGCCGTATGATCGGTCACGGCAGCTTTGTCGCGTGCGGAAAGCTTCGCGGGATTGAAGAATTCGTCCTTGGTAGCAGTCATGGCATCCTCCTTCGAGTTTCCCGGAGAGTCGGTACGAGTGCTAGCGGCTACGGGTCGGTGCCACTGCCTTCTTCGGCATGGGCAACAGGCCTTCGCGCTGCATCTTCTTGCGAGCGAGCTTGCGCGAGCGGCGGACGGCTTCAGCCTTCTCGCGTGCGCGCTTTTCCGAAGGCTTTTCGTAGGCGCTGCGTGCCTTCATCTCGCGGAAGAGGCCTTCGCGCTGCATCTTCTTCTTGAGCACCCGAAGTGCCTGATCGACGTTGTTATCTCTAACCAGAACCTGCAAGCTATTTCCTTTCCATGCGGGAAGTCCCGCTTCCTCGAATTAGTTATTTGCCGATGCGGAGGCTGCCGGGCTTGAGCCATGGCCCGCCGGGAGTCTTTGATCCGACATCGACCGTGATCTCGGTCGTCGTTGTCTCGGTCTCTGTTCGGTCGATATCGCTTTCGACGATACGCCGTTCAAAATTCTCGTTTCCGAACCGGACCCGATACTGCTGTTCGCCGCGATCGGCGTTCGGCAGCAGGCCTACCACACGGCAGGTGCGATCGCCAACCGCTGTTCGCGTCAAGCCGGCTTTCAAGACGAGCCAATCGCCAACGACATAAGTCTGGGGGCTCATCTCTTCCTCCTAAAATCGGCCGCTGGCCGCACATCAAGCAAAAAGGCCGGGATCTGACCCGACCTCTTCCCGTCGTTCAAGCGTCACTGCCAGTACATCCGTGGTCAGCGGCGCGAATGACATGCCCTATTCGGCGCGAAGGTTGTCGGCTGAATCCTTGCCGGACTTGCGGTCCGAACAATCTCGTAGGAGATTTTCTGGCCTTCCTGCAGCGAACCCAATCCAGCGCGCTCGACGGCAGAGACGTGAACAAACACATCGGTCGTGCCGTCATCCGGCTGGATGAAGCCGAAGCCCTTGGTGCCATTGAACCATTTCACGATGCCCGTGCTCATGGGGATTTCCTTCTATCGGTCGTGGGCTGGCAATTGCAGCCCGGGTAATCGATATTTGAGAGGAAATCTGACGGAGCAACATGCGCGTCGACAAAGGTCGCAACCAATCTTCGATGCGGCCAATATAGCTGCAAATCATAGATAAGCAATGAAGGGAAGCCAACTTATTTGGCAGCAGCACCAAATCCACCGGTTTGCACGGGCATCAGAGGCGCTGGGCGCGCGTCCGATGCGGCACCGGAGATTCGAAGCAGCAATACACGCCTTGTGCCGTGTGTGCGGCCCCTTGGCAAGCCCGGATCTCCACCCGGGCTTGCCGCAGGCTTTACAGTTTTCCGTTGCGCTGCTGGATCATCATGTAAGTGTCATAGGTATAGTCGGCGATCTGGGCCCAGAGGTAGGCGTCCTTCTTGAAGGCCTGCTGGCTGTCGTAGATCTTCTTGAAAGCCGGGTTCTTGGCAGTCAGCTCCGCATAGGTCTCTTGCGCCGCCGCGTAGCTGGCGTCCAGGATCTGCTGGTTGAAGGCCTTCAGCACGGCACCTTCGCCGACCAGCTGGCGCAGCGCCTTCGCATTGCTGGCATCGTAGCGGGCAAGCATGTTGGCATTGGCATTGGCGCAGGCATCCTTGAGGATCCGCTGGTAGCTTTTCGGCAGACCATTGAATTTCTCCAGGTTGAAGAAGGCGTGGACGGCCGGGCCGCCCTCCCACCAGGCCGGATAATAATAGTATTTGGCGACCTTCACGAAGCCGAGCTTCTGGTCGTCATAGGGACCGACGAATTCGGTCGCGTCGATCGTGCCCTTCTCAAGCGCCGCATAGACGTCGCCACCGGCGATCTGCTGCGGCGTGACGCCGAGCTTCTGCATCACCTGGCCGGCCAGCCCGGCGATGCGCATCTTCAGGCCCTTCAGGTCGTCGACCGTATTGATTTCCTTGCGGAACCAGCCGCCCATCTGAGCGCCGGTATTGCCGGCCGGCAGCGCATGCAGATTGTAGCCTGCCAGGAATTCGTTGAGCAGATCGGTGCCACCGCCCACGGAGAACCAGGAATTGGTCTGGCGGGCGTTGAGCCCGAACGGAATGGCCGTGCCCAGCGCGAAGGTGGGATCCTTGCCGATATAATAGTAGCAGCAGGTATGGGCCATTTCGACGGTGCCGTTGGAAACCGCGTCCGCGGCCTGCAGTCCGGGCACCACTTCGCCTGCCGCAAACGTGTGGATGGTGAAATTGCCGTCGGTGGCTTCCGCAACACTGGTGGCGATATCCGTGCAGGCGCTGAACAGAATGTCGGTGTTCTTGGTGAAGGACGACGTCATCCGCCAGGTGATCTTCGGGTTTTCCTGCGCGATGGCGGGCGCAGCAAGCGCTGTCGCGGCGGCTGCGCCAAGGCCGGTAGAACTTGCCTGCCGGAAAAATTGTCTGCGATTCATGCCGATACGCCTCCCTCGATGATCAGTATGGTGGCGACGGTCTTAAAACCTTCGTTTCACGAACGGCAAGCGGAAATTGCTAAAGATTGCGTGGAAGCCGTAGGTTAGGCCCAAAAATTGCGCCAGCCGCCGGGCTGCGGAAATCATGCCGGGTGAGGCGTCCCTGCACTTGATCTCTCCAGCGGATGGATTAGTTTAGAACCGTTCTAACAAGAAAGACTCAAGGAAACTGCAATGCTCGGTCGGCTGCTGCCCAATTCGAAACGATCCTTCGACAGTCTGAGCGAACAGGAGATCCTGGCGCTGGCGATTGCCTCGGAGGAGGAGGATGCACGCATCTACCTCGCCTATGCCGACAACCTGAGGGCTCAGTACCCCGGTTCTGCAAAGGTTTTCGAGGATATGGCGGAAGTCGAGCAGGCCCACAAGAATACGCTGATCGACATCTTCCGGTCGCGGTTCGGGGAACGCATTCCGCTGATCCGGCGCGAGCACGTGCGCGGCTTCTATGACCGCAAGCCTGATTGGCTGCGCAACAATCTGACGCTGGACTCGATCCGGGCCGAGACCGAGGCCATGGAAGTCCAGTCGGCGCGTTTCTATCGCGAGGCCGCAAAGCGCGTATCGGACGCCCAGACCCGCAAGCTTCTGGGCGACCTGGCGCTTGCCGAAGAAGGGCATGAAGACATCGCCCGCATGCTGTCGGACAAGCATGTGACGGAGGATGTCGCGGCCGAGGAACACACGGCCGCTCACCGCCAGTTCGTGCTGACCTATGTGCAGCCCGGCCTGGCCGGCCTGATGGATGGATCTGTCTCGACGCTGGCGCCGATCTTTGCGGCCGCCTTTGCCACCCAGAACACCTGGTCGACATTCCTGATCGGCCTCTCGGCTTCCGTGGGCGCCGGCATTTCCATGGGCTTCACCGAAGCCGCGCATGACGATGGCAAGATTTCCGGACGCGGCTCGCCGATCAAGCGCGGCCTCGCCTGCGGTATTATGACGACGGTCGGCGGCCTCGGTCACGCGCTTCCCTACCTGATTCCGGAGTTCTGGACGGCGACCATCGTTGCCGCCATTGTCGTCTTCTTCGAACTATGGGCGATCGCCTTCATCCAGAACCGCTACATGGAAACGCCCTTCGTTCGGGCCGTCTTCCAGGTCGTGGTCGGCGGCTGTCTGGTGCTGGCAGCCGGCATCCTCATCGGCAATGGGTGAGAAGCGACGGCCGCCAGGCCGGCAAAACGCTCCAGTGGAGCGTTTTGAGCTTCGAACGCCCTGAGCCTAAAGCGAAGGGCCGGCACCCAATCAATTCCCCAAACGAAAAGACCCGCCGCTGCAAGCAGGGCGGGTCTTTGCTTTTTGATCGTCGTCTCGAAACGTCTAGCGCAGGGCGCCGACCAGAAGATCGCGGCCGTTTTCGATGGTGACCCAGCGGCCGGTGTTGAAGGTCGCCTGGCGCTTCAGGAATGTGTAGGGCGTCTCGTACCAGGCGAACACCTCGTCCGTCAGGTTGTCGAGAACGAAGTCGCCCTCGGCTGTCCGCAGCGTCAGCACGGCATGGCCTTCACCATCGGATTTGCGCACCACGGTCATCAGCAGGTCGGAATAGGCAAAGCCCGCTTCAGCCAGTTCTTTGCGCTTCTCCAGCGCGAAGTCCTCGCAATCGGCGTAGACGGTGGGATATTCCCAGAACTCTTCCCGGCCGTAGACGTCCATGTCGGTGCGGGCGACATAGCGCGCGTTGACGGCGCGGTTGATCTCGCGAACCACTTCCCAGCCTCGTGCGGTCACCCGCGGTGCCGGAGCCGACCGGCTCTTGATGGTGCACTCGGCAGCATAGCGCTGGCAGAAATCATAATGGCCGATGGGCTGCGAGGTAATCGCGCCGGTCACCATGGACGGGGCTATTGTTCGCGCGGCGGGCATCGCCGCGCTCACCGGTAGGAGGGTGCTCAGGAGGACCACCGCAAGACGCCGTGCCAGAAAGGCTATTCTCATTCGACCCGTCCCTTAAAATCCTAACGAAAGGTTAAGGGCCGGACGTGCCGTTAGTCAATTGTTCAGCTTTTGTTAAGACATGGCGTTTGTGAATATGGTTAAGACTGCGGCATTTCAGTATCAGCCCAATTTTTGATCATTAAGAACTAATGCCGAAATAACCGCCTTCAGCTTTTCCAGGTCCTGCGGCCGCGACAGCCGGTGGTCGCCGTCCCGGATCAGCGTCAGCACCACGTCGTCTCCCGGCAGGAATTCCACCAGCTTCAGGGCGTGACCGAACGGCACATCCGGGTCCGCCATGCCCTGGAGAATATGGATGGGGCATCCGGCCTCGATGATGCCGGTCATCACCCGGTTTCGGCTCCCGTCCTCCATCAGTGCGCGCGTGTAGATGTTCGGCTCGGGACTGTAGTCCGACGGCTCCTCGAAATAGCCTCTCTCGGCCAGCGACTGACGCTCGGCTTCGGTCAGCTTCGGTTCGATCAGCTCGAAGGTAAAGTCGGGTGCGGGTGCAATCAGGACCATGGCCTGAACCTTGGGCGAGCGCTTTTGTTTTGAGAGCTCCTGCACAAGCCGCAGCGCGATCCATCCGCCCATCGAGGACCCGACCAGCACGATGCGCTTCGGCTTGATGTGCTGCAGAACGGCGATCGTCTCTTCCAGCCACCGCGAGATCGTGCCGTCGCGAAATGCGCCGCCGGATGCCCCGTGTCCGGAGTAATCGAAACGGATGGCGGCAAGCCCGTGTTCTGCAGCCAGCGCGTCCATTTCCAAAGCCTTGGTGCCAGTCATGTCCGACCGATAGCCCCCGAGCCACACGAGGGCGGTTGCATCCTGGCTCTTGCCGGGCCGATAGAGAATGGCGATGTCGCGAGCCGAAATTTCATCGCCCACGGAAATCCGCTGCTCGGCCAGGCCCGGTGCTGTGTTCGTCATGATGGCTCCTCGACGTTATGGCGCGCTATAAAACAGATTCGCGACGTACCGACAGCAGGTGATTTTCTCGTCAGAGTATGCTATTGACTTCCCGCAGGCGATTACGACATTGCTCTCGGCCGCGAGCCGGGTGGCCAGATGCTGTCGCCAGCGTTCCGAAATGTTCAAGGAGAATACGACCATTCGCAGACCATTCAAAGCCGATGCTCCCGTTAAGGAGGGGCCGCGCTCCAACAGGGACATCCGTATCCCCAAGGTCCAGCTGATTGATGCCGAAGGCCAGAATCTCGGTGTAGTGCCGACTGATGAGGCGATGAAGATGGCAGAAGAGGCGGGACTCGATCTCGTCGAAATTTCGCCGAACTCCGAACCGCCAGTCTGCAAGATCCTCGATCTCGGCAAGCTTAAGTATGCGAACCAGAAAAAAGCTGCCGAAGCCCGCAAGAAGCAGAAGATCGTCGAAATCAAAGAAATCAAGATGCGTCCCAACATCGACACTCATGACTATGAGGTGAAGATGAAGGCGATGAACCGTTTCTTTGAAGAAGGCGACAAGGTTAAAGTGACCTTGAAGTTCCGTGGCCGTGAAATGGCCCACCAGGAACTCGGCATGAAACTGCTTCTGCAGGTGAAGGACGACACGCTGGAGATCGCCAAGGTGGAAGCCGAGCCCAAGCTCGAAGGCCGCCAGATGATGATGGTGCTGGCGCCGCGATAAGCGCCACGCCCGCCGTTTCAGGCGGTTTCCCGGCGTTTCGCCGGTCCTCAACCATGCTGTCTTACCCCATTGCGCTTTTGACCGTCCGCGGTTATAAGCGCGCGTCCGAACGGTCCGGCAGGGCATGCCGTGTCCGTTCCAAATGCTTGAGCCTGGCTTCGTCTGCTGGGCTCGATACAACTGCGGAGTAGCAAAATGCCCAAGATGAAGACGAAATCGGCCGCCAAGAAGCGCTTCAAGATCACTGCAACCGGCAAAGTTGTCGCTGCAGCTGCCGGCAAGCGCCACGGCATGATCAAGCGGTCCAACAAGTTCATCCGCGATGCACGCGGAACGATGGTCCTTGCCGAACCAGATGGCAAGAAGGTTATCAAGAACTACCTGCCGAACGGTCTCTGAGACCCTCGTCACTTTTGGATCAGTTAAGGAGATCATGACATGGCACGCGTAAAACGTGGCGTAACTTCCCGCGCCAAGCACACCAAGACCCTCAAGGCAGCCAAGGGCTTTTATGGCCGCCGCAAGAATACCATCCGCGCCGCAAAGGCTGCAGTTGACCGTTCGCGTCAGTTTGCAACCCGCGACCGTCGCGTCAAGAAGCGCAACTTCCGCGCTCTGTGGATCCAGCGTATCAACGCTGCTGTGCGCGAATCCGGCCTGACCTACGGCCGCTTCATCGACGGCCTGAACAAGGCTGGCATCGAAGTCGACCGCAAGATCCTCTCGGACATGGCCATCCATGAACCGGAAGCCTTCGGTGTTCTGGTTGCCTCTGCAAAGACGGCTCTCGAGTACCTCAAGGATGCCGGCACGACCAACGAGTTTGAAAGCGCGGTTCGTTAAGACCAGCGCTTCCCGGGCTCATTGAGCTTATCGAGTTTTGGGAAACCCGCGCTGGCTTCGGCTGGCGCGGGTTTTTCTTTTGCAGCAAGGTCTTGGCTGCCAGACCCGCTGCCGCCTGCTGTCGTCGAACGATCATACGGAAGAGAACATGTCCGACCTGGAAAACCTGAAAACCTCGCTTCTGGCGGAAATCGAAAGCGCTGGCGACGAGGCGACGATCGAAGCCGTACGTGTCGCGGCACTTGGCAAGAAGGGGTCGGTTTCCGAACTCCTGAAGACGCTCGGTGCCATGTCGGCCGAGGAGCGCCAGACCCGTGGAGCGGCGATCAACGCCCTGAAGACCGAGGTCACCGAGGCGATCAACAGCCGCAAGGCCATGCTCAAGGACGCAGCGATCGAGGCGCGCCTGAAGGCGGAAACGGTCGACATCTCGCTGCCCGTGCGCGCCTCGCCGGCAGAACGGGGCCGCATTCACCCGATCAGCCAGATCGTCGACGAGATCACCGCCATCTTCGGCGACATGGGCTTTGCCATCGCCGAGGGTCCGGACATCGAGACGGACTACTACAACTTCACGGCCCTGAATTTCCCCGAAGGCCATCCAGCCCGCGAGATGCACGACACCTTCTTCTTCCAGCCGGACGAGAACGGCGAGCGCAAGGTTCTGCGCACCCATACCTCTCCTGTGCAGATCCGCACCATGGAAGCGCAGAAGCCGCCGATCCGCATCATCATTCCCGGCAAGACCTATCGTCAGGATAGTGACGCCACCCATTCGCCCATGTTCCATCAGGTCGAAGGCCTGGTGGTGGATCGCAAGAGCCATGTCGGCAACATGCGCTGGATCCTGGAAGAATTCTGCAAGGCCTTCTTCGAGGTCGATAGCGTCACCATGCGCTTCCGCCCATCCTTCTTCCCCTTCACCGAGCCAAGCTTCGAGGTGGACATCCAGTGCGATCGCTCCGGCCCGATCGTCAAGTTCGGCGAAGGCACCGACTGGATGGAGATCCTCGGCTGCGGCATGGTGCACCCGAACGTGCTGCGCGCCGGCGGGCTTGATCCGGACGAGTTCCAGGGCTTTGCCTGGGGCATGGGCCTCGATCGCATCGCCATGCTGAAATACGGCATGCCGGACCTGCGCGACTTCTTCAATGCCGATGTCCGCTGGATGAACCACTACGGCTTCCGCCCGCTCGACATGCCAACGCTGTTCGGGGGTTTGAGCGCCTAGTTTTATTGTGGCCACAAATAGCTGTGTGTGCTAGAGATGGATCTGGAATGGGACGAGGAGAAGCGGCAGCAGACCCTCCGGCAACGGGGGTTGGATTTTGCTGATGTGCTCGACTTCGACCCTGAGAGTGTCGTGACGCATATCGATCAACGGCGGGACTATGGCGAAACACGCTATAACTCGACGGGCTATCTGAACGGCGTTCTGTGCAGCTTCTGCTGGACGGAGAGAAGCGGCAAGTTGCGCATCATTTCGCTGAGGAAAATCAATGAACGCGAACGCAAAGTCTACGAAAGGGCAAGGCCTCGTACTCCCGACTCTGGCTGACGTTGATGCAGGCAAGGTGACGCTCGACGAGTATGAAATCGCCCATGGCGAGGATATTCCGGAACTGACCGACGAGATGATGGCACGAGCCCGCCCTGCATCGGAAATTCCGGAACTGGCCAATTTCTTCAAGGCACGCGGTGAACGCGGTCCGCAGAAGGCCGCCGTCAAGGAGCGGATCGGATTGCGCCTCGATGCTGAGGTGGTCTCTCATTTCCGCCGGACGGGGCCAGGCTGGCAGAGCCGCATCAACGCGGTGCTGACAGAGTATGTGAGGGCAGACGGTCAAAAGCCGCATGGCAAAGACACCTGAAGGCGGCAACGTGTACGACTGCGTTCTTTGGAAAAAGAGAGTGACATGATCATCCATACCGGAGGCTGCCGCTGCGGCGCCATCCGCTTTACCGCCAGTTCCGACCCGACCTACGCCAGCTACTGCCATTGCTCGGATTGTCGCCGGGCGAGCGGCGCGCCGGTGGCGGCCTTTGTCGGATTCAATGCCGAGGACGTGTCCTTCGAAAGCGAGACGGGTGCGACCTATGGCATGGCGCCGGTCTCGCGCAGCTTTTGCAGCACCTGCGGCGCGCCAATTGCCTATCGGGACGAGCGTCTCGCAGACCAGATCTTCTTTATGATCGGCGCCATGGATGCGCCGGAAAACTATCCGCCACGCGTGCATGGATATGTGCGCGAAGAATTGCCATTTTTCCATCTTGACGACGGTCTGCCCCGCTTGGAGACCAACACCGCGCCCAGACCTTCAGGAGAAAACCTATGAAATTCACCCTTTCCTGGCTCAAGGATCATCTCGAGACCGATGCGACGCTCGGTGAGATCTGCGAGCAGTTGACCGCGATCGGCCTTGAGGTCGAGGATGTGGACGACAAGGCGGCCTACAAGCCCTTCGTCATTGCCAAAATTCTTTCGGCGGAGAAGCACCCGCAGGCGGACCGCCTGAAGGTGCTGATGGTCGATGCAGGTCCGGGCGTTAACGGCGGCAAGCCGGTGCAGGTCGTCTGTGGTGCGCCCAATGCCCGCGCAGGTCTGGTCGGTGCACTCGCCAGCCCCGGCACCTATGTGCCCGGCATCGACGTGACGCTGGCGGTCGGCAATATCCGCGGCGTCGAAAGCCACGGCATGATGTGTTCCGAGAAGGAACTCGACATGTCCGACAATCATGACGGCATCATCGACCTGCCGCAGGACGCGCCGGTGGGTACGCCCTTTGCATCCTATGCCGGTCTCGACGATCCGGTCATCGACATCAACCTGACGCCCAACCGCCCCGATTGCACTTCGATCTACGGCATTGCCCGCGATCTGGCAGCCGCCGGCCTCGGCACCCTGAAGGCACAGCCTAAGCCCGAACTTGCCCTGCAGGGCGAGACGACGGTGGGCCTGACGATCACGCTTGACGACGAAAAGCTCTGCCCGGGCTTTGCCCTGCGGCTGGTGCGCGGCGTCAAGAACGGCCCGAGCCCCGCCTGGATGCAGGCGCGGCTGAAGGCGATCGGCCTTCGCCCCATCAATGCGCTGGTCGATATCACCAACTACATGACCTTCGACCAAGGCCGGCCGATGCACGTCTTCGACGCAGCCAAGGTCAAGGGTGATCTCACCGTGCGCCGCGCCAGGGACGGCGAGACGGTACTGGCGCTTGACCAGCGGGAATACAAGCTGACCCAGAGCAATGTGGTCATCGCCGATGACAACGGCGTCGAGTCGATCGGCGGCATCATGGGCGGCGAGCATTCCGGCTGCGACGAGAACACGACGGACGTGCTGATCGAGTCTGCTCTGTGGGACCCGATCAACATCGCCAAGTCCGGCCGCGCGCTCGGCATCATCACCGATGCGCGCTACCGTTTCGAGCGCGGCGTCGATCCCGAATACATGATCCCGGGCCTCGACCGCAACACGCAGCTGGTGCTGGAGCTTTGCGGCGGTACCCCTGCGCAAGCCAAGGTCGTCGGCTACACGGCCCACCAGCCGAAGGTCGTGGATTTCCCCTTCGCGGAAGTAAAGCGCCTGACCGGTCTCGAGGTCTCGACCGACGAGAGCCGCCAGATCCTCACCAAGCTCGGTTTCGGCGTTGAGGGCGAGGGTGAGCATGTCTCCGTCACCGTTCCCTCCTGGCGCCCCGATGTGGATGGCAAGGCGGATCTCGTGGAAGAGGTCATGCGCATCCACGGCGTCGATCAGATCAAGCCGGAGCCGATCGAAAAGCTCTCGAGCGTCAACGCCAAGATCCTGACGACGCTGCAGATCCGCACCCGCACCGCCAAGCGGGCGCTGGCCGCGCGCGGCATGCTGGAAGCGGTCACCTGGTCCTTCATCGCGGAAGACCAGGCAAAACTGTTCGGCGGTGGCAGCACCGCCTTGAAGCTTGCCAACCCGATTGCGTCTGACATGTCCGACATGCGTCCTTCGCTGTTGCCCGGCCTGCTGACCGCGGCCCAGCGCAATGCCGACAAGGGGCTTGGCGACGTGGCGATCTTCGAGGTCTCCGGCACCTATGAAAACGACCGGCCGGAAGGCCAGCGTCGCGTGGCCGGCGGCATCCGCCGCGGCACCGCTTCCATCAACGGCATGGGGCGCCTGTGGTCCAACACCGCCAAGGGTGGCGGCAAGCCGGTCGACGTCTTCGACGCCAAGGCGGATGCGTTGGCGGTTCTCGAAGCCTGCGGCCTGCCCATGGGCAACGTGCAGATCGAGAAGGGGGCACCCGGCTGGTACCACCCAGGCCGCTCCGGCACCATTAAGATGGGGCCGAAGGTCGTGCTCGGCTATTTCGGCGAGTTCCACCCGAAGACGCTGGGCAGCCTCGATGTTTCCGGGGCGCTTTGCGGCTTCGAGGTCTATCTCGATGCTATGCCGGAGCCGAAGAAGAAGGCGACCCGCACCAAGCCGCCGCTCGATCTCTCGCCCTTCCAGGCCGTGAAGCGCGACTTCGCCTTCGTGGTCGGCTCGGACGTCGAGGCAGGCGCCATCGTCAAGGCCGCGACCAGCGCCGACCGCAAGCTCATCACCGGCGTCAATGTCTTCGACGTCTTCGAAGGGCCGTCGCTGGGTGAGGGCAGGAAGTCGGTCGCGGTCGAAGTGCTCATCCAGCCCGTCGACAAGACGCTGACCGACGAGGACTTCGACGCCCTGACCGGCAAGATCGTCGCCAATGTCGAGAAGTCCACCGGCGGAACCCTGCGTGCCTAACTGGCGCGCTGGTAACGCCATTCCTGCGTCCTGCCACCATATCCATAGGATGCGGCGCGGACGTCCTGAACATAGATGTAGCTCTCCTCATGCAGATTGCCGAGGAGGGCCGCAAACCCCTCAAAGGCCGCCTGGATATAGGCGGCCTTTTCGCTTTTCCTATTGGTTTCGTCGGTGATCTTAATGTCGAAATAGACGCTCGACTTGCCCTGTTCGGCAAGCGTGCGACCGCCGACAATCCAGTCGCGCGGGTCGATGTAGTCTATGGCGATCGCGGTGACGGCGGGATCCTTGCCGAGGATGCGCTGGGTAAGGTCGATCAGCATGGTGGCTATCGCGCTGGTCATTGCATCGGACCGGCTGCCGCTGACTTTGACGTTGAGGATGGGCATGTCACTCTCCTTGGTTAGCTATGCAACTATATGAGTGGACTTCAAGGTAACTGGCTGGTGATCGACCGCGCCTGCTCGACAAAGCCTGCGAACAAGCCCTCTCCGAGTTCCGCCTTCAACCTCGTCGTGACCGCACCGCTTGCGGCATTCAGCGCGTCCCGAAGCTCGATGGCGGCTTTTGTCGGGTGTATCTCCCATTCCCGGCCGTCGCGTTTGGTCGGTCGCCTCTCGAGAAGGCCACGCGCCGAGAGGCCATCCACCGCACGCGTCGTCGTCGCCCGCGCGATCTTCAGCGTGTCGGACAGTTCACTGTGCAGCATTCCGGGCCGGCTCAGCACCGCCCGCAGCGTAAAGGCCTGCGGAGGTGTCAGGTCGAATGGCTTGAAAGCCTCCGACCAGATCCGTTCGAGCTGGCGGGCAAGGGCTGTCGTGTTGAAATAGAGGCAATGATCAAACATCCAGGCATTCTAGGCCATCTAATTGCATATGCAACTATAAAATTGAATCGGGTGGCAGATGGCAAACCGACGCGATACTTTCAGCAGGAGCCGTTGGGAGGGGAGGGATCGCATGCGCAAGCCGGGATCGATGAAAGCGCTGGAAGAGCTCGGGCGCACCAGACTGTCGCAGAATTTCTTCCTGCGTGACTTCCTCCATTCGGAGATTGCCAGCTTCTATGGCCTTTCGAACATCCCCGAAGATCCGGATCTCGCCATCGAGGCGGGCAGGCACCTGTGCGAGGAACTGCTCGAACCACTGCAGGCAAGTTTCGGACGGCTGCATATCCGCTCCGCCTACCGCTCGCGAGAGGTCAATGGCTTCGGCAACGAGCACGATCTCAACTGCGGCTCCAATGAAAGCAATGCGGCCGGCCACATCTGGGATCTGCGCGACAGGCAGGGCTACATGAGCGCCACCGCCTGTATCGTCATTCCCTGGGTCTGGGACCGTCATCAGGCGGAGGGTGACTGGCGCAGGCCCGCATGGTGGATCCACGACCACCTGCCATATTCGGCGCTGCAGTTCTTCCCGAAGCTCTGGGCGGTCAATGTCACCTGGCACGAAAGACCGGTGCGGGCGATTACAAGCTTTGCGGCGCCGCGCGGCACGCTGACCAAGCCCGGCATGGCCAACCATGAAGGCGATCATTCCGACTGGTATCAGGGCTTTCCGGACATCAGCCGTTAGCCTTCGAATTCAGGAATGCAAATGGTAGAGCTTGCTGACGATGACCCAGCGGCCGTTGACCTTCAGCAGCGACAGATAGTCGGTGAACTTCAGCCCGGCAAACGCGTCGATCAGTTTGACGCTGGCAGCGTCGCCGGTGATATCCAGGGCCAGGATCTCGATTAGCGGCTGCGTTCCCGCAGGCGCTGACCCTTCCGAAATGACAGCCGCGGCAAACTCGTCCACCGATAGCCACTCGACGGCGTTCTCATAGTTTCCAATGATCGAGGCTTTCGGATGAAACGCTTTGCGAAGCGCACCTTCGTGCGCAAAGGTCATCCCGTCGACGTAAAGATGCACGACCGACTGCACGGATTGCTCTTCGGACATGATCAGGCCCTCCCCAGGCGCGACACTAGCAGAACCCGGGGAAGGCTCCAAGATTTACATCTTCAGCTTCTCGCGAAGCGCATCGATGCGCTTGGAGGCTTCGGCCTTGGAAAGATCCTCGGCGAATGCGTCCGGGTCATGCGCCTGTTCGCTCAGCGTCTTCAGGTAAGAGCCCTGGGCGCCGGTCATCGGCTCATCGCCGGTAACCCAGTCATCCGGGTTCTTTTCGGTATTGGATGCCGGATCCGGGTCTGTCTTCGGGTTGTGCTGGTCGGCCATGTTTGTCTCTCCTGATTATCTGTTCTTCAAACGTTCTCTTCCCGCTTTCGTTCCGAAGCGGGCTCAAGCGATCGAGGGGTGAGGTTCAGGAAGAGGACTGGTCAGACGTCTTGGCGTCTTCCGATGAGCCGCCGAGCTTGTCGAGGCTTTTGCGCGCCCGTTCCACAGCGCCGTCGCTCACTTCGATCGGCTCGCTGCTGTCGTCGGGAACGCCCGGACCGGTTTGACCGATCGTGTCGTTGCGGGGTCGGTCGTTCAGCCCCTCGGTGATCTTCTCGTCCTTGTTCATGCTTCTGCCTCCTGTGCGAAGACAGAACCAGACGGAAGCGGTTTTGTGCCCGCCTCCGTCCGGGTTGCCGATTATTTCTTCGGCGTCCAGGCCATGGCCTGCGACGAATAGCGGGCGCCGGAGACCTTTTCGGGCGCCAGCAGCTCGTCGAGACGGCGGATATCCTCGGGTGTCAGCATCACATCGGCTGCGGCGGCGTTCTGCTCCAGGTGGTTGATCTTGCGGGCACCCGGAATAGGCACGATGAAATCGCCCTTGGCCAGAACCCAGGCCAGCGCCAGCTGCGCGGCAGTAACACCCTTGTCTGCCGCCATCTCTTCGACCAGGCGCACCAGCGCCATGTTGGCGGCCATGTTGTCGGCTTCGAAGCGCGGCAGGTTGCGGCGCATGTCGTTTTCGGCCATCGCGTCCGTGCTGGTGATCTTGCCAGTCAGGAAGCCGCGTCCGAGCGGGCTGAACGGCACGAAACCGATGCCGAGCTCCCGGCAGGTATCGAGGATCTCGCCCTCGGGATCCCGTGTCCACAGCGAGTATTCACTCTGCAGCGCCGAGATGGGATGGACGGCATGTGCCCGGCGGATGATGTCGGCGCCGGCTTCGGATAGCCCGAGCGCCCGCACCTTGCCTTCTTTTACCAGCGCGGCCATGGCGCCGACGGTATCCTCGATCGGCACCTCCGGGTCCACGCGGTGCTGGTAGAGAAGGTCGATGACATCCACCTGCAGGCGCTTCAGAGAGGCCTCCACCACCTCCCGCACGTGTTCCGGCCGGCTGTCGAGGCCGGACATCGCGCCGGTTTCCTTCTTGGTCGGATCGATCTTGAAACCAAACTTGGTGGCGATCACCACCTTGTCGCGGTGCGGCTTCAGCGCCTTGCCGACCAGCTCCTCGTTGACAAAGGGACCGTAGACCTCCGCCGTGTCGAAGAAGTTGACGCCGATCTCCACGGCCCGGTGCAGGGTGCGGATCGATTCCTGCTCGTCCTGTCCGCCATAGGCATGGCTCATGCCCATGCATCCGAGGCCGATGGCAGAAACGTTGAGGTCCTGTCCGAGTTTGCGCATTTTCATGGGGAGCTCCTGTCGAAGAAGGGAAGGCGACGGGACTTGCCCGCCGCCGGGAATGGGATCAGGCGCCGGCTTGGTTGAGAAGCGCCATCTGGTCGTCGGAGAGCGTCAGGTTTCCGGCCGCAATGATGGCCTCCAGCTGCCGTGTGCTGGTCGCGCTGGCGATCGGCGCCGTGATGCCGGGACGCTGGCGGGCCCAGGCAAGTGCAATGGCGGCCGGCTCGACATTGGTTTCAACGGCAACCTCGTCCAGCGCTGCCAGAATCCGCAAGCCCTTATCGTTCAGATAGCTCAGCGCCTTTGCACCACGCACCTTGCCTTCGGTGTCGCCCTTGTCGCGATACTTGCCGGTGAGGAAGCCGGAGGCGAGGCCGTAATAGTTGATCACGCCGATCTCCTCGCGCACGCAGAGCTCGGCCAGTTCGCCCTCGAACTCGCTGCGGTCATAGAGATTGTAGGGGGGCTGCAGCACGTCGTAGCGCGGCAGGCCGTTCTTGGCCGAAACCTCGAAGGAATCGCGCAGCATCTTGGCGTCATAGTTCGAGCAGCCGATCGCGCGAACCTTGCCCTGCTCCTTGAGCTTGGCGAAGGCGCCGAGCGTCTCCTCATGGGTCACCGAGGGGTCCGGCCAGTGGGCGAGGTAGAGGTCGATGTGATCGGTCTGCAGACGGCGCAGGGAATTCTCGACCTCTTCGAGGATCCACTTGGCCGAAAGATCCTTCTTGCCCTGGCCCATGTCGGAGCCGACCTTGGTCACGATGACGGCCTTGTCGCGGGCAAAGCCTCGGCTCTTCATCCAGTTTCCGATGATGGTCTCGGATTCGCCGCCCACATGCCCCGGCACCCAGCGGTTATAGGCATCCGCCGTGTCGATCGTGTTGAAGCCCGCATCGAAAAACCGGTCGAGCAGGTCGAAGGACGTCGTCTCGTCCGCGGTCCAGCCGAACACGTTGCCGCCGAAAACGACGGGCGAGATGGAAAGGCCGGTCCGGCCAAGTGCGCGCAGCTCCATGATGATCTCCGATTTTTTTTAAGATGAGCCGATGGCTTGGGAGGAACTCTTGAATGCGCCGTGCTTTAAGCCCCGGCAAGAGGTTATCTTGCGCGGGCGATGGGTTTTTCAAGCGGCGCGTCCGGCCGTGGTTGCACCCTTTCGGCATGGACCATAAGGTGCGCCGCCTAGCTTGTAATGGGAGATTGTCATGCTGCGCTTCGGAATTTTGTCGACCGCCAAGATCGCTCGGGAAGCGGTCATCCCGGCCATCCAGGATGCGGAAAACTGTGTGGTCACCGGGATTGCCAGCCGCGATCTGGCGCGCGCACAAGGCGTGGCCGAGCGCTTCGGCATTGCCGAGGCCTTCGGCTCCTATGACGACATGCTCCAGTCGGATGCGATTGACGCCGTCTATATTCCCCTGCCGACCAGCCAGCACGTGGAGTGGGCAATCAAGGCTGCGGAAGCCGGCAAGCATGTGCTTGTCGAAAAGCCCCTGGCGCTGCAGGCCGGCGACATCGAGGCGCTGATTGCCGCCCGCGACCGCAACAAGGTGGTCGTTGCCGAAGCCTATATGGTCACCTACGCGCCAGTCTGGCTGAAGGTCCGCGAACTGCTGCGCGAAGGCGCCATCGGCCAGCTGAAGCATGTGCAGGGCGCCTTCACCTACTTTAACCGCGACCCGTCCAACATGCGCAACATCCCCGAACTCGGCGGCGGCGCGTTGCCCGATATCGGCGTCTATCCGACGATCGCCACCCGTTTTGCGACCGGCGAGGAACCGCACCGCGTGCAGGCGACGGTCGAGCGCGATCCGGAATTTGGCACCGATATCTACGCCAGCGTCAGGGCCGAGTTCTCCTCCTTCGAGCTCAGCTTCTATGTCGCGACCCAGCTCGCTGCCCGGCAGCTCATGGTCTTCCACGGCACCGAAGGCTACATCGAGGTGAAGTCACCCTTCAATGCCGACCGCTGGGGCGCCGAAGAGGTGGAACTGACCAACCAGAAGCACAGCGTCTCGCAGATCTTCCGTTTTCCCGATAGCCGTCAGTACCGCAAGCAGGTCGAAGCCTTTGCCAGTGCGGCGGCAGGCGAGGCGGCCGAAGTCGTGACGCTCGAAAGCTCGGTCCTGAACCAGAAGTTCATCGACGCCATCTATCGCGCCAGCGGCCAGGAAGGCTGGGAAACCCTCTAGGACGAGCTCGCGGAGCGCCCGAACACGAACCGCGAATAGCCGAAGAAACTGTAGAGCGTGGCGGCAAGCGAAGCCGCCATGACCGCGATGATCGGCTGCAGAAACGGGGCGCGGTACATCAGCCCCGCAAAGAGGGCGTAGTTCAGAAGCGCCGAGGTGATGCCGACCGTCCAGTAGCGGAAGCCTTCGCCTGCCAGCGAATGGGGTGACCTGTCGAATGTGCGGCTGCGGTTGACGACCCAGGTGAAGGCCATGGCAGCCATGATGGCCGGAACCCGCGCTGCAAAGGGGCTGAAGCCGGCACGGTTGGCCAGCAGGTGCGTCAGTCCGGCATCGATCACGAAGCCGCCGCCGCCCGCCACCAGAAACCAGAACAGCCGCCGCATGCGACGTGCCGAAGCGGACCCGCTCACGCGGCGCCCCGGGCCTTGCCGCGGCTGGAGCGGGCGCGCGCAGCACCCGGCGCGGCCTCTTCCGAAATTGCCGGCTCTGCGACTCTAGGCGTATCGATGCGCCAGGCGGGCATGCTCATGTAGTGGATGCGCAACTGTTCGCTGCGGGCTCGCGACACCGAGTCGAGGATCAGCCCGGCTGTGAAGATCAACAGGGACATCAGCATCAGCACCAGGGAGAGCACCCAGGTCGGCATGCGATCCACCAGCCCAGTCGCCAGATAGTCAAGCAGCACCGGCGCCATGAAGGCGAGGCTTGCCGTCATGAAGCTGCCGCTGATGATGCCGAAGAAGGCGAAAGGCCGCGTTTCCTTCATCAGCATGGCGAACATCCAGAGGATCTTCAGCCCGTCCTTGTAGGTCGAAAGCTTGGAGTGCGAGCCCTCCGGCCGGCGCCCATAGTCCAACTCGATCTCGCTCACCGGCAATTTCAGCCGGGAGGCATGCACGGACATTTCCGTCTCGATCTCGAACCCGCCCGAAACCGAGGGGAAACTCTTGACGAAGCGGCGCGAAAACGCCCGGTAGCCGGAGAAGATATCCGTGAAGTCGCGGCCGAAGAGGCTGCGGTAGAGAAGGTTGAACACCCGGTTGCCGGTGGCATGGCCCTGGCGACCCGCATCCGCATGCACGCCGCGGCGGGTGCCGACCACCATGTCGGCCCGTTCCGTCAACAGCGTGCGGATCAGTTCCTCGGCATCCTTCGGGGAATAGGTGCCGTCGCCATCCGCCATCACGTAGATGTCGGCTTCGATGTCGGCAAACATGCGCCGCACCACATGGCCCTTGCCCTGGCGCCGCTCGCGGAACACTTCGGCGCCGGCCAGCATCGCCTTGAGCGCCGTGCCGTCGGTGGAATTGTTGTCGTAAACGTAGATGCGCGCCTGCGGCAGCGCCGCGCGGAAACCGCGCACGACGGCCTCGATGGTGGACGCCTCGTTGTAGCAGGGCAGCAGAACGGCGATCGCCGCATGGCCCAGGGACGCAAGTGTCATGGATTTGCACTCGGTACACGGAAAATCCGGAACGGGAACCTCCCGCGCCGTCGGCTTTACTATTTCTTGGGGAGGTTAAGGCTAGGTTTCCGGGCATCGACGGAAGCGGGAATATTTGGTGTCTATGGCTGAAGGCGTGGCGGACGGAGATCTGGGTGCGGTAACCAGGCTGCAGCGCAAGCCGCTGTTGTCGAAACTTCTGCCGTCGGTATGCCTCTACTGGATCGTGACTTCGCTTTTCTATGTGGTCCTGACGGTGCCGGGCGCCACGGATCTCATCGGCCCCGACAATGACGATGCCATGCGGCTGGTCGAGGTCAGGGATCTCCTGGTAGGGCAGGGCTGGTTCGACCTCACCCAATATCGCCTCGGTCTCGATGGCGGCACGCTGATGCACTGGTCGCGCTTCGTTGACCTGCCGCTTGCCGCGCTGATCCGGTTCTTTTCCCTGTTTCTCCCGACCGAAGCTGCGGAAGGCGTGACAGCCACCAGCTGGCCACTGCTGATGATCGGGCTCCTGCTCGGAGGACTGGGTCTCGCCGCGCGGCGCATCGGCGGAACCGAGACCATGCATATCGCCCTTGGCCTGGGTTCGCTCTTCGTCTTCACCTGCAGCAAGTTCCGCCCGGGCTCCATCGATCACCACAATGTCCAGCTCGTTCTCACCATCTGGGTGGTGGCCATGCTGTTGGATGGTATGGCACGGCCGCGCAGCTACGTCGTAGTCGGCGTGGTGGCCGCCATGGCGATCGCGATCGGCGCCGAAACCGTGCCCTTCGTGGCGGTCGCCTGTGCCTGCGTCTCTGTCCAGTGGGCCTGGCACGGCCGCAGTTTTGCTCCCGCCGCCCAGGCTTTCGGCCTGTCGCTGACGCTCTCCGTCACCGCTGCCTTCCTGCTCACTGTTCCACCGCAGGCCTATGCGGTGGTGACCTGCGATAACCTGTCGCTCGGCTTCTACTCGCTGACGGCGATGGGTGGTGCTGGCCTGTTCCTTGTGGCCACCCTCTCCGGTAGCGCGCCCGCGTCCCTGCGGTTCGGGCTGCTGGCCCTGATGGGCGGTGTGCTTCTGCTTGCGGCCCGGGTCATCGCGCCGCAGTGCCTTGGCGATCCGCTTGGCAATCTCGACCCCCTGCTAGTGGAACTCTGGCTGGATGGCGTGTCCGAGGCCCGCTCGGTCGTGGCCGAGGTCAAGTTCGAGCCCAACCTCGTCGGTGCCTTCTATGCCGTGGGCATCTTTGCGCAGGCCGTCTGCCTGTTCCGCCTCGTCCAGGGTCGCCAGCGCGAGCTCCATCTCCTGCTATTCGCGCTGATCTGCGCTGTCTGGGCCGTCTCCCTCCTGCAGGTTCGCGGCGCCATCTTCGCCAACCTGCTCGGCATCCTGCCTCTGTCGCTGCTGATCGTCGATCTCCGCCGGATGACGCATCGGGAGCCTCGCAACGGCAAAATCGGATTTGCCTATGCGGCAACCGTGCTATGCGCCGTGCCGGCAGTCTGGGGTGTGGTTGGAATCCTGCTCGGCCAGGGCTGGGGCGCCCTGGCGCTCGACGCCATCTCTGCTCCGGCGGGCAATGAAGAAGGCGAATGCTCCGTATCCGAGGCGGCGGCCACACTGAACGCCCTGCCGACGGGGGTCGTGGTAGCACCCTCCAACAGCGGCGCAGACATCCTGCGCTACACGCCGCACCGGGCTCTGTCTGCGCCCTACCACCGCAACCAGGGCGGCATGCTGACCGAACTGCATATCGGCCTTGCCACCCCGGCCGATGCGAAAGCTTTCATGGCTGGCGCCGGCGTTACCATCCTTGCCTATTGCAAGACGGATCCACAAACCCAGACGATGATGGGCATGAAGAAGGACGGGCTTTACGCGGTGCTGGGGCGGGGAGAGATTCCCGACTACCTGGAACCGATTGGCGGCAAGCCCGATGGCTTGCGCATCTTCCGGGTGATCGGAGAAAAAGACTAGGCGGCTGCGCCTTAGATTTCAGGCTGCGCTGCTGCGCCGCGCAAAGGCTGCACCGGCAACCAGAGACACGATGCCGAAGTTATAGCCGAGCACGGCCACCAGGAGGCCAAGATAGGAAGGTGGTCCCGGGAACACGAGGGCCGCCAACGCGAAGGTCGCGACAAGGAGAACGGCGACCAGAGAGACGCAGAATGCCGACCGCATCATGCCCGTTGCAATACCAAGGAAGCTTGCGGTGATGAACAGCACTAACTTACTCCTTCTGTCTCCGGGTCAAAGCTAGCAAACAGGTGCTAACAAACCTTTGCCGTCGAACGTGCGGAAGTAACGTCGTTGGCATGCGACTAGGGATCGGACGGGAGGGACTGTGCGCCCTCAACCACCACATAGTCCATCAACGCAGGCGGGAGTTTATCGGTTCCATACACCAGAAGGTGAAATCCGGGCGCCGTTCTGGTGATGGGCATCGCTTCGCCTTCGAAAGACGCCGTCTCCCCGGTCTCGCGCCGGACGATGCCGTCCCCGAAAGCGAGATGGACAGTGACCGGCTGCACGTCCTCAAAGCCATCCTGGTCTTCTTCCGTGTCCAGCACGAGCCCCACGCCCTCCAGCGCGGACCGGGCTGCAAGGCGGCTCTCGAAGCGGAGCAGAAATGACTTTTGTGCCATGACGGAAGCCTCAGACCAGCGCTGTGATGGCGCTGGCCGTCGTGCCGGTCGCAAGCACGGCCGTGGCGCGCAATGGCAACAGCAAGCCGGTCGGCACATTGGCAAGCGTGAGAACCTCGCCGGACAGCATGCGGACCGAAAGATTGCCGCCGCTTCCCACGTAGATTGCGCGGCTGGTCTCGGAAAAGCCCGCGGAATCACTCGGCGTCACGGCAAAGCCCGAAGAGGCGGGGCTCGAAAGCGAGGACTGGGTATTGGCAAAGCGATCGGACATGGTCGGTTCTCCCTTTTGACGATCCATCTTCGCCCATTGGCGGGGGGCGGGGAAAATCAGCCTGTGCCGGCACCGCATCGACGTGCCGCGACAGGCGCACCGCGTGTATGTGGCGAGCCCCGCATAAAAGAAAAGGGACATGCCTTGAGGGGCTTGCGGCACGACATGGACCTGCGCCAACCGTATCGTCATATCAGCCGACAGGATCGTATTGCCCGAAGCGGGCCGAACATTGTCCCCATCTCGGTGCAGCCGGCGAGGGTGAAATCGGTGTCCGGATGCGCTAGAAGAGCAGGATGACCAGTGTGCCCGCCAACACGGCTTCGACGAACATCACCGAGTTCTCGGTCTCTGAACTGTCCGGCTCCATCAAGCGGACGGTGGAAACGGCCTTCGATCATGTGCGCGTTCGCGGCGAAATCTCCGGCTATCGCGGCCAGCATTCCTCGGGTCACGCCTATTTCTCCCTGAAGGACGATCGCTCGCGCATCGACGCCGTGATCTGGAAGGGCACCTTCCCGCGCATCCGCTTCCGCCCGGAAGAGGGCATGGAGGTCATTGCCACTGGAAAGATCACCACCTTCCCGGGCTCCTCCAAGTACCAGATCGTCATCGAGAACCTGGAGCCGGCCGGAGCCGGTGCGCTGATGGCGCTTCTCGAGGAGCGCCGCCGGCGGCTGGGCGCAGAAGGCCTGTTCGACCCTGCCCGCAAGCGGCCGCTGCCGTTCCTGCCGCAGGTGATCGGCGTCGTCACCTCGCCGACGGGTGCCGTGATCCGCGACATCCTGCACCGCATCGCCGATCGTTTTCCGGTGCATGTCGTCGTCTGGCCGGTCAAGGTACAGGGCGAGGGGTCGGGAGACGAAGTGGCAGCCGCCATCCGCGGCTTTAATGCGCTCGGTCCGGGATCCCCCGTCAGGCGCCCGGACGTGCTGATCGTCGCGCGCGGCGGCGGCAGCCTGGAAGACCTGTGGAGCTTCAACGACGAGGCCGTAGTGCGAGCTGCGGCCGAAAGCCAGATTCCGCTGATCTCTGCCGTCGGCCATGAGACGGATACGACGCTGATCGACTACGCCGCCGATGTGCGCGCCCCGACCCCGACGGGGGCAGCCGAAATGGCCGTACCGGTGAAAGCCGATCTGGAGGCGCAACTGGCTAGCCTCCACGCACGCCTGCGCGGCTGTTCGACGCGCCAGATGGACCATCGGAAGCAGATGGTGAGGTCTCTGGTGCGCGCCCTGCCGTCGCTCGACCAGCTTCTGGCCCTGCCGCGCCGCCGTTTCGACGAGGCAGCGACCGGCCTCGGTCGTGGTCTTGAACGCACCACCGTCGTCAAGCGCCGTAGCTTCGAGCGGGCCGCCTCCGGTCTGCGGCTCGAACTTCTGGTCAACCGCGTCGTCCAGCAACGCCAAAGACTGGCGGAGCGGATTGCCCGAAGTGAACGGTGCCTGGAACGGCACATGCTGAAGGAGCACAATCGGCTGGGTCGGGCGAGTGCCTCGCTGGCCGCCCTTCCGGCGCGCCTGATCGGTCATCTGCAGCGGGAGGGCCAGCATCTGCGCTCGCTCGGGCGCAACGCCGATACCGCCATCTCGCACACGCTGCTGCGTAGCCGGTCCGCGATCACCGCGCAGGACCGCGTGTTGCAGTCTCTATCCTACAAGAATGTCCTGAAGCGCGGTTTCGCCGTGGTGCGTGATGAGGACGACAGGCCTGTGACGCGCGCCGCTGGCCTGACACCAGGGCGCGTGCTGTCGCTCGAATGGGCGGATGGCCGCGTCGCGGCGGTGACGGGAGAGGCCGGAGAGGGAGTGCCGTCGGCAGCTCCGGTGCCCGGCAAGAAGCGGGTGTCGAAACCCGACCAGGTGTCTTCAGCCTCCAGGCCGGCAGCCCAGCCGGACGATGCACCGGCGCCAAAGCAGGGAAGCCTGTTCTAGCCGCGCAGGAGAGCGCGTGAGGCAGGCACGGGGGCTGGGCGCCCCCGACATTTGCGGCGAGAGATCAGGCGGCTTTCTTGGTCACCTTGCGGGGAGCAGCGGCCTTGGGGCGGGCAAGCTTGACCGGAACCAGGCGAATGATTTCTTCGCTCAGAGCCCGGGCATTGTCGCGCGCGCGGTCGAGATTGCTGACGGTCGCCGGGTTGAGGTCGGCGAGCATGCCGCCCGCATCGAACATGTCCCGGAATGCGGCGCGCTCCACAAGCGGCGTGTCCAGCACATGCACGTTCTGGCGCGCCAGCAACGATCGCACGGCCTGCAGTGCACGCGTGGTGATGATCGAGTTGACGCGGGTCAGCGCCACCGAATGCGGGATCCGGATGCCGGCCGTATCCGCCAGCTGCTTGAGAATCTCGAGCACCTGCGCACCGCCGGCCGCATCGAGCGCGCAGCCCTGTACGGGCACGAACACGTGGCTGGACAGGCCGAGCCCCTTGGCCAGCAGCGGCGACAGGCCGCCCGGCAAGTCGAGGATGATGTAGTCGCTACGCTTCGACAGATCCTTGATCGTTGCCTCGATATTGT
This sequence comes from Hyphomicrobiales bacterium, assembly GCA_900472675.1. GTDB lineage: Bacteria > Pseudomonadota > Alphaproteobacteria > Rhizobiales > Rhizobiaceae > Neorhizobium. The sequence goes on along the minus strand of UCJA01000015.1, from coordinate 166,850 downwards.
CCGCGTTGATATCGGGAATGATCGAGAAGGTCTTGGACTTGGGCAGGCGCGTCATCCAGCGGGAAACCCACTGCTGCGGGTCCGCATCGAGCACGACGACGCGGTGGCCGCGGCTGGCGAGCTCGCCAGCGACGACCAGCGCCATGGTGGTCTTACCGGCACCGCCCTTGGTATTCGCAAATGTAAGAATTGGCATCGAGATCTCCGGGATAACGGGAACACCACGGAGAGAAGAAGGCTTCCAGGCCCATCTTGTTCGCTTCTTTGCGTGATGATGGCCCGATGCTCTGTCAGCAAGCTTGCGCCGCGCTTGCTAACTGTCAAGTCACGGGGCCTTTCCGGAGCACGAACCCGTGTTCGTAGCCCCGGCGTCTCCCAATTGAGACAGCTGACCCTTCGTCAGGCCCATTCGCCCTTGCGCATGACAGGCACGCGCGTGCCGTCCGGCTTGAGCCCGTCGATGTCCACCTTGTCGGATCCGATCATCCAGTCGATGTGGATGAGGCTGGAATTGCCGCCCTTTGCCTTGATCTCGTCCTGGCTGAGCGAGGCGCCGTCGAGGAAACATTTCGAATAGCACTGGCCGAGCGCAATGTGGCAGGACGCGTTTTCATCAAACAGCGTGTTGTAGAAGAGAACGCCGCTGGCCGAGATCGGCGAGGAATGCGGCACCAGCGCCACTTCGCCCAGCCGCCGCGCGCCTTCGTCCGTGTCCAGCACCTTGTTCAGCACTTCCTCGCCCCTCGAAGCCTTGGCCTCCACGATGCGGCCTGCCTCGAACTTGACCTGGATGTCTTCGATCAGCGTGCCCTGGTGCGAAAGCGGCTTGGTGCTCGAGACATAGCCATCGACCTTCAGCGCATGCGGCGTGGTGAAGACCTCTTCCGTCGGGATGTTCGGGTTGCAGGTAATGCCGTTCTTGGCGGTGGAAGCGCCGCCATGCCATTCATGATCGTCCGCCAGCCCGATGGTGAGATCCGTTCCCGGGCCGGTGAAGTGCAGCGCCGAGAAGCGCTGGCCGTTCAGCCAGCCGGAGCGCTTGCCGAGATTGGCATTGTGCTCCGCCCAGGCGGCGACCGGATCGGCCACATCGACGCGCGATGCGGCGAAGATGGCATCCGCGAGCCGGCCCACCGCAACCTCTTCGGGAAGCTCCGGAAACACCTGCCGGGCCCAGGCCGGATTGGGGTAGGAGATGATGTTCCAGTTGATGTCGAAATTGGCGATCTTTTCCAGTGCCGGCTTGTAGGCAATCGAGTTCGCCTTGTTGGCGCGGGCCACCTTGGCCGGGTCCTGACCCGCCAGCATCATCGGATTGTCGCCGGCAATGGCAAGCCGTGCTGCGCCCTGCGCATAGGCCTTGGCCATGCCCTCGTAGAGCCAGTCGCTGGCCTTGTCGAAGCTGGCATCCGACGCATACTGGTAGCGGGCAAGCGTCGCCTCTTCGTCGGAATAGAAGGTCGATACCAGGCCGGCGCCGGCCTTGTAGGCATGCTTGGTCACCAGCCGCACCAGCGGGAGGGCTGCCAGCGGTGCGGTGATCACCAGGTCCTGCCCCGGCTCGAGTCGCAGCCCCACCTTAACGGCCACTTCGGCCAGCTTGTCGAGCTTCTGCGGGTCGATGGCGGTCTGGATATGCGGCACGATGGTCATGGGTGTTCTCTGCATCTTGTTGGGTTGGGGCAAGCTTAGGCAGGTTTGGGGCGAAATTGAAGCGCGCTTACGTGTCGCGCAAGGAGATCAGCGCGGCGAGATTCTCCCGGTGGACGGTCTCGTAGGGCTCGAAGTAGACGATGGCGCCGGAACCGATCTCGTCTTCCGCAAAACTCTGCAGGCTGGGATCGACCGTCTCGCCGGCCTCGACCGCATTGAGCAGGCGCTGCAGATAGCCTTTGTTGGCCTCGATCAGCCGCGCATCATAGCCGCCGGCAGCAATCCGCGCCGCGTCGCCGTGGGCCGGCAGGATCCGCGTGATCGGCCAGCGCGCCATGCGGGAAAGCTCGCGGATATGGGTGGCAACCTCGCCGGGCTCGGAAATATAGGTGACGCTGTCTTCCAGCGTGTCGCCGGCCAGAAGGACCTGTTCGTCCGGCAGCCAGATCACCGCGCCGTCAGCGCTATGGATGGAGAAATGATGCAGCTCCACCCGGCGTGTGCCGATCGTCAGGGTCAGCGTCCCGTCGAACAGTCTGGTCGGCAGCACCAGCGGCCGGATGGGCGGTTCGGCGGCCTCGATCTTCGCGCGGTTCTCGTCCAGGCGTTGGGCGGTCAGCGACAGGGCAAGGATCTCGCAATCGGAAAACACCGCGTTGCCAGCCACATGGTCCTTGTGCCAGTGGCTGAGCACCACCCGCATGCGCTGTACGCCCAGTCCTTGCAGGTGGGCGCGCACGGCCTGGGCGTGCTCCAGCGAGATATGCGTGTCGTAGACCAGGGCTTCCTCGCCGCTGACCACCGCATAGGAGGCGACACCGAGCGAATAGGCGCCGTCGTCCAGCCAGTTGCGCTGGCTACCATGCAGGCGCTTGCCCACTACGCGCCCGTCGTAAAAGGCGAAGATGCCGGGATAGGGCTCGAGAATGCGAAGGGTTTCAGTCATGGACGGCATGGAAAACCTCAGGCGATCAGGGGCGCGGCAATTGCGTTCAGGGCACGAAGCGCATCGGCAGGGGCAAGCCGCACCTGCAGGCCGCGCTGCCCGCCGTTGATGAAGACATGCGGCTCGTCGAGTGCCGCAACCTCGATTGCGGTCGGCACCTGCTTCTTCTGGCCGAACGGGCTGATGCCGCCGACATGATAACCCGTTGTGCGCTCGGCATCGGCCGGTTTCATCATGCTCGCCGCCTTGCCGCCAAAGGCACTCGCCAGCTTCTTCATGGAAACCTCGCGGTCCGATGGCACCACCACGCAGACCGGCTTGCCGTCTACCTCCGCCATCAGCGTCTTCAGAACGCGACAAGGAGCCTCGCTGATTGCCTCGGCGGCGGCAAGCCCGATCCGGTCTGCGCTTGGATCGTAATCATAGGTGACGCTGGTGAAGGCAACCCCCGCCTTCTGCAGGGCTAGCGTGGCACGCGTGGTCTTCGACATGGCGCCTCAACCCAGTTCGGCTTCGTAGATCTCGGGTTTGAAGCCGACCAGGATCTTGCCGTCCGCCTCCAGTACCGGCCGCTTGACCATCGAGGGCTGGGCAAGCATCAGGCGGATGGCCTTCTCCGCATCCAGGTCCGTCCTGTCGGCTTCGTCCAGTTTTCGGAATGTCGTCCCGGCGCGGTTGAGCACCACCTCCCACCCCTCGGTCTCGACCCATCGTTCCAGATGTGCGCGGTCGATGCCGGAGGCCTTGTAGTCGTGGAAGGCATAGGCGATACCCTTGGCGTCCAGCCAGCTCCGCGCCTTCTTCATCGTGTCACAGTTCTTGATGCCGTAGATCGTGATGCTCATGCCATCCCCCGTCTGTCCAGCGATACCAACTGCGGGCAGGAACTGGCAAGACCTTGACCTTCGTCAAACGGGTCATGTGCCGCCTGCATGCCTCCCCTGTTTCCTTGTGCATTGCACAAATTGGGTCCCGCCCACATATTTTAGAAAACTGGAAAGGAACCCGTCATGTCTGTTCAGAAACATATCCGTGGTGGCCGTATCGGCCGCGCTTTTGCAATCTTCGGTGCCGCCATTGCCGCCTCCGCAGCCGTTGAAGGCCGTCGCCGTCCTGCCGCGCGCGACCTGAATACGCTCGGAATCGACGCCCAGGAATTCAACCGCATCGGCTAAGTCCAACGTCGGACGCCAGTGACCATCCGCGGGAGCCCTATTCACCTCATGGTATAGTGGTTTGAATTCAATTCGCGTGTTGATAGTTGGTTAACCATGCCGCCCCTAATATCTGCCAACACGGGAGGCAGGGGTCGTGGCATTCGCACAATCAATCGAGGCACATTCGGCGGGCTCCAGCGAGCCTGACGCGCATGTGCTCAGAGCGTCCGTTGAACGACTGGCCGAGGAGGCCTCGGCGCTTGGACTGCACCTGGTGGATATCGCCGGCGCGATCCAGGATACGGCCGCCCATTCGACGCAGCACGCAGCCGTCCTGACAAGGTTGACCGGATCGGCACGCTCAATTGCGGATGCAAACGGCGAACTTGCCCGATCCCTCCAGCACTCCGACACATTGGCCAGCAGTGCCCGACAGGTGCTCGGCGAGCAGGGTCAGCAGCTCTCCGGTTCCATCACTGCGATCGACCAGATGGTCGGCAATTCGGAGCAGATCGGCTCGGAAATCAAGCTGTTCTCGGCAGCGCTCGCCGACGTGGCGCGGCTGGCTGACGAAATTGGAACGATTGCTCGCCAGACCAATCTCTTAGCCCTCAATGCTGCCATCGAGGCTGCCCGTGCGGGCGAGGCCGGCAAAGGGTTTGCGGTTGTCGCGGCAGAAGTACGGACGCTGTCGCTACAGACATCCCAGACCACCATTTCCATCCAGACTACGCTTGCAAGGCTCGACAGCCGGATCCACGGCCTGCTGGTCGCCGGCGAGAGTGCAACGCGCTCGGCACAGGATGTGAAATCGACAGCTGTCCGAGTGCAGGGGTCTTTCGTCCAGGTAGAGGATGTGATGTCGCAGATCCTCGACAATGCCTCGTCGCTCGCCACGACAACGGAAACCGTCAACAGCCAGTGCACGGAATTCGCCACCGCAATCGCTGCGGCTGCCAGCGCGATCCTCAAATCCAATGACAGGTTGCAGGAAACCGCTGGCCGGGTTGGTGACGTCGTGACGATTTCTGAGCGCATGATCCAGGCGACCGCGAGTGCCGGGATCGAAACCGCAGATACACCCTATATCGAGGCCGTGATGGCGCTTGCCGCAGAAGCGTCGCGCGCCTTCGAAGCCGGCATTGCCTCGGGCCGGACAGATCTGAGCGCGCTTTTTGATCGCCGCTATCAGCCGATTTCCGGAACCGACCCGGTGCAATACATGGCGGCCTTTACAGAGTTTACCGATACGGCACTCTCGGCCATCCAGGAGAAAGCCGTCGAGGGCAACGATCGGATCGCTTTTTGCGCCGCCGTCGATGACAATGGCTATCTCCCGACCCATAACCGCAAATTCTCGCAGCGGCCGCGCCCCGGCGATGTGGCCTGGAACACGGCAAACTGCCGCAACCGGCGGATCTTCAACGATCGCGTCGGCCTTGCCGCTGGGCGCAGCCAGGAACCGTTCCTGCTGCAGACCTATCGCCGCGATATGGGGCGGCGGCCAGTTCGTGCTGATGAAGGACATTTCAGCGCCGATCGTCGTGGCCGGCCGCCACTGGGGTGGCCTTCGGCTGGCAATCAAGGCCTGACAGTCGACACCAGTATGCGTTCAGTGCGGCAGCAACAGCTTGTAGGCGATGTAGAGCACGATCAGCACGGCCGCACCCGCCATGGCGATCTGGCCGAGGCGCTTTTCAATGAAGTGCCGGATACCTTCACCGTAGCGGCGCAGCAGCCAGGCGAGCAGGAAGAAGCGCCCGCCGCGGGTGATCACCGCCGAGACGATGAACAGCCAGATGTCCACATGCACGGCGCCGGACAGGATCGTCACCACCTTGATCGGCGGTAGATGTGCAAAGCCTGAGGTCACCAGCATCAGCACGATGGTCTCGAAGGTAATGCCGGCCTTCAGCTCGTTGAACGTATCGAGCTTGCCGTAGAATTCCAGGATCGGCGCCGCGATCGCATCGAAGGCGAAATAGCCTATCCACCATCCGGCAATCCCACCCAGAACCGAAAACACCGTCGCGATCAGCGCGTAGCGCCAGGCGCGTTCCGGCCTTGCCAGTGACATGGGCAGGAACAGCACGTCGGCCGGCACCAGGAAGACCGAGCTTTCCACGAAGGCGATCACCGCCAGCCAGACTTCAGCGGATTTGCGGGCGCTGAGCGCCATGGTCCAGTCATAGAGTCTGCGAAGCATGGATTACGCGTCCTGTACAAATTGGTGACCGGCAGCTTGAGCTGCCTTTATCATCTGACGATCAAAAGTGACGAATTTTTCGCAATGCCGCGCTTTCAGAAGATGCAGCGCGTCGGCAAAATCCATGCCGTGTGAAAAGAGGTCAAGCGCCTGAGCGACCAGATCACTATCTTCTATTGTCACCGACGGCATGCCCGCAAATGTCAAAAATGCATTGATGACCTTCGGCCTCCGAAACCGGTATATGCTCCGAAGCACCCATTCCACTTCCTGTACGACAGTGACAGAAACGAAAACGTCCTGCTCGTCGATGATTTGGCGAGAACGGGTGGTTTGTTCGAGATGGTCCTCGACGAGGTAACGGATGATGATGTTGGTGTCGATCGCGATCATCGATCGGGATCGACACTTCGCTTGAAGTCTTCGGCCACGGCTTCCAGAAGTGCGGCATCCATTTCTTCAATAGTCTTCGGCTTGCCCGTGTACTTGAGCATGCCGAAGGCGGCACCTTGCGCAGTTGGGGCGAAGGCCGGAGCCTTCTTCAGAAGCACGCCTTCCGGGGTCTCCTCGACGACCAGTTCTGTTCCGGTCGTCCAGTCGCGGCGATCACGCACGGCCTTGGGAAGCATGACCTGTCCCTCGGTGGAAACGTGCGTCTTCAGAGCATCAGCCATGGGAGAGCCTCAGGGGTAGGACAAAGGTAAGATAAGCCATCTCACCTTTGCCTTCAAGCTTGGCTCATTCCCACTCGATCGTGCCAGGCGGCTTGGACGTCACATCGTAGACGACGCGGTTGATGCCGCGCACTTCGTTGATGATGCGGGTGGCCGCGCGGCCGAGGAAGTTCATGTCGTAGGGGAAGAAGTCTGCCGTCATGCCGTCGACCGAGGTCACGGCACGCAGCGCGCAGACGAAGTCATAGGTGCGGTAGTCGCCCATGACGCCCACTGTCTGAACCGGCAGAAGCACCGCGAACGCCTGCCAGATCGTGTCGTAGAGGCCGGCCTTGCGGATCTCGTCCAGATAGACGGCATCGGCCTTGCGCAGAATGTCGAGCTTTTCGCGCGTTACTACGCCGGGGCAGCGGATCGCAAGGCCCGGACCCGGGAAGGGGTGGCGGCCGATGAAGCTTTCCGGCAGGCCGAGTTCGCGGCCAAGCGCCCGCACTTCGTCCTTGAACAGCTCGCGCAGCGGCTCGACGAGCTTCATGTTCATGCGCTCGGGCAGGCCGCCCACATTGTGGTGGCTCTTGATGGTGACCGAAGGGCCGCCCGAAAAGGACACGCTTTCGATCACGTCGGGGTAGAGTGTCCCCTGGGCAAGGAATTTCGGGAAACCCTTGCCGTCTTCACCAATCTTGTTCGCCTCCGCATCGAAGACGTCGATGAACAGGCGGCCGATCGTCTTGCGCTTCACCTCCGGGTCGGAAACGCCGGCAAGCTCGGTCAGGAACAGGTCGGACGCATCCACATGCACCAGCGGGATGTTGTAGGCGTCGCGGAACATGCCGACCACCTGCTCGGTCTCGCCCTCGCGCATCAGGCCGTGGTCCACATAGATGCAGGTCAGCTGGTCGCCGATTGCTTCGTGGATCAGAACCGCCGCGACGGAGGAATCGACGCCGCCGGAAAGCCCGCAGATCACCCGCTCGCTGCCCACTTCGTCCTTGATCTTGCGGATCATTTCGGCGCGGTAGGCAGCCATGGTCCAGTCGGACTTCAGCCCGACGATCTTGTGCACAAAGTTGGAGAGCAGCTTGGCGCCATCCGGTGTGTGCACCACTTCCGGGTGGAACATGGTCGTGTAATAGTGGCGGCTCTCGTCGGCAGCGATCGCAAACGGTGCGTTTTCCGAGGTGGCGATCACCTCGAAGCCATCGGGCAGCTCGGTTACGCGGTCGCCGTGGCTCATCCAGACGGGATAGCGTCCGCCAACCTCCCAAAGCCCGTCGAACAGCGCGCTTGCCTTCTTCACTTCCAGGTCGGCACGGCCGAATTCTGCCGCATGGCCACCTTCCACCACGCCGCCAAGCTGCGTGCAGAGCGTCTGCTGGCCGTAGCATATGCCGAGGATGGGAACGCCGCTGTCGATCACCTGCTGCGGCGCGCGTGGGCTGCCCTCCGCGGTCACTGAAGCCGGACCGCCGGAAAAAATCACGCCCTTCGGCTTCAGCGTATCGAAAGCCGCGGCTGCGTTCTGGAATGGATGGATTTCGCAGTAGACGCCGGCTTCGCGCACACGGCGCGCAATCAGCTGCGTTACCTGGCTGCCGAAATCGATGATGAGAATGCTGTCGGGATGAGCGATCTGGGTCATGGCGAGCCTTTAAAGAAAACTTGGCCTTCGTGCAACAGCGTCAGAGGGTCAAATCGCCGCTCACCAGGGCCTTTTCCAGAAGTCCGACGGCCTTTGCCAGCTTCCCGTCGATCACCTGCAGGTATTCAGTCCAGTTGTCGACGTGCTTCAGCTCTTCCTGTCCGTCGGAGATGCCGCGCAGGCCCACAAGCGACACACCGAACAGCTGGCAGCAACGCAACACCGCAAAGGTCTCCATGTCGACCATCTCTGCCTCGATCAGACCGTAACTTGCGCCGGACACGATATTGCCACCGGTCGACAGCGAGGCTTGGCGGAGTCCCGGAATCCGGTGCGGCAGGTCGATCACCGCCGGGTGGTCGAGGAACGGCGTGCGGCCCTTCTCGAAGCCGAGCGGCGAGGCGTCCATGTCTCTGTAGGCGACCGATGCCACCTGGTAGATCTCGGTCTGTTCCAGCACACGCGAGCCTGCCGAACCGAGCGACACCACGAGATCGGGCCGCTGTCCTTCCAGCTGCAGCTTCGTCAGCGTATGGCTGAGCACCACGGCTGCCTCCACCGGGCCGACGCCGGTCATCAGCGGGTGAATGAGCGCGCGCAACGCCGGACCATATTCCGCATCGACCGCCATCACGAAGAGCACGGCCTTGCCGCCGAGGTGCTTCAGCTCGAAGTTCATTCCACAACGTCCTGTCTGCCGCGAATGATCATCATCGTGCTGGTCATCGAGGCGATCAGCTTGGCCGGCCCGTCGCTCAGCGCATAGCCGCGACCGTCGGCAACGATGATGGTGGAGCCGGGCTTGGTGATCTCGCCGCGAAACAGGAAGCGCTCACCGCGGCCGGGCGACATCAGGTTCACCTTGAACTCGATGGTCAGCACGGATTCCTCGGGCGCGATGGTCGTATAGGCGGCATAGGTGCAGGTGGTCTCGAGCGCGGCGGAAATCACGCCGGCATGCAGGAAGCCGTGCTGCTGCGTCAGCCGCGGGTCGAAGGGCATCTCGATCTCGATCATCGAGGGCCCGATCTGGGAGAGTTCCGCCCCGATCATTGCCATGGCGCCCTGGTTCGCAAAGCTCCGGCGGATGCGTTCGCGAAAATCACCGGTGTCCGTCATGTCCATGCCGTTTCCTCGTCAAGTGCCTGGAAAGTGGCATGCCGTGCCGCCGGTCGCAACCTGGGAAGGTCGCTAGTTGAGGATCAGGATCGAGGCATTGAGCAGTGTCGCAAACCCGACCCAGAGCGCATAGGGCACGAACAGCCAGGCAGAGACCCGATCCACCGGCCAGCTGGCACGGATGAAGGCGAGGATGGCGATCAGCAGCGGCACGATCACCACAAGGCCGAGTGCCGGCCGTTCGAACCCGAAAAAGGCCGGCGACCACAGGAAGTTCAGAACCATCTGCACGAACCAGAGCGTCATCCGGGTCGATCTGGCGCCAGCGATCCAGGTTCGCGCCCCGGCAATACCGATCAGCACGTAGAGCGCCGTCCAGACCGGGCCAAAAATCCAATTCGGCGGGTTGAAGGGAGGCTTGACCAGCGACTGGTACCATTCGCCCGGGATATTGAGGACGCCGATCAGGGAGCCGATGGCAACGACGGCGACAACGAAGAGGATGTAAACCAGGATCTTGTTCATGGGGATATTCGATAGCATGGACCGCGCGTCTTCGCGAGATCAGCTGATGCGCACGATGTGCTGGTCCCAGGCGACAGGGCTGCGGACCTCGTTGAAGCGGCCGTCGTAGGAAGACACGGCCATGCCATGGGCGGCCGGTGCGACGCCCGCGGCCTGGCGAACCGTCTCTTCGCGGACGACGAGGCCGCTTCGGGCATCGAGCGTTACGGCTGCTCCGGTGATGGGGGAGGTGAGCCCGACGATACTGTCCCGTCGGTTAACGGCGATCGCGCCGACGTAATTGCCAAGCCGCACCACGGTGTCCTCGGGCAGGTCGAGCAGCATGATATCCTCGCCATTGGAGAACCAGCCGGCCAGCGGCGGCAGGGCATTGCGCGGACCTTCCCACTGGCAGGCAAACCAGATCCGCCCGTCCTCGGCGATGTCCAGGTGCCGGGTCGAAAGCTGGCTGAGCGAGGATGGCAGGCCATGCCGCTGCACAAGCGCGCCCGTGCGCGCGTCGAGCAGCACCAGCGACGGCTCCATGCGATCGAGGTTGAGCTTGGTGCGGCCGAAATCTGGATGCGTCTCGATTCCGCCATTGGCGATCACCAGCAGGCTACCATCGTCCGACACGGTCATATCGTGGGTGCCAATGCCATGCGCGTCGAACTCCCCCACCCGCCGGAACCGGTCGCGCGCATCATAGATGCCGATCATGCCGCGATTGGCCTCGAAATCGTTCTCGCTGGCATAGAGCAGCGTGCCATCGGGGGAGAAATGCCCATGACCGTAGAAGTGGCGCCCTTCCGGCGCGGTGATCATCACCGGTTCAGCCTGGCGGGACGGATCGAAAACCAGGGCGAACGTGCCGGGGCGGCGGGCAAAGGCGACGCCCCGGCCGGTGGCCTTGCTCCAGGCCATGCCGTGGGAACGGGCCGGCAGGGCGATCCGGTCGACGATCTCCCCGCGCTCCGTCACCGTGGCGACGCCGAAGGATCCGTCAGCTGCGCGAAAGCCCGAGGCATAGACCGCATCGGCCCGCTCCAGCGCCATCAGCGAGCCGGGTGACAGGGCAGCGGCAAAGCCTATTCCGGCCGCCTTGAGGAACCCGCGCCGGTCGATCGTGTCTCCGCGCCACATAGTTGGCCTCAGTCCCCGTCCGCGAAGGAGAAGCCGGAGCTGAGCCCGATGGCGCCGCCATAGCCGTCATTCAGCGCGGCGATCACGTCCTTGGTGCCGGCCAGCATGGCATCGAGCTTCTTCTGCTCGCCCTTGTCCTCGACCGCTTTTTCGAGATCGGGTGTGATGGTGGCCGATAGCGCGATCAGCGACTGGAGCTGCTTTTGGGTCTGCGTGACGATTGCCCGGTCCTTCTCCGGCAGCAGCGCCGCCATGCCGGAGGTCTCAAGCAGCGTCGACAGCCCTTCCAGATTGCTCTTGATACTGGGCCAGGTGTTCTGCGAGCGCCAGAACAGCGCCTGCTTGGGAAACGTCACCTTGTCGGCACCCTTGTAGAAGGTCTCGATCCGCTGGTCCCGCACGGCTTCGGTGCCGTGCACGAGAATGCCGAGGAGGGCGGTGATAGCCTCTCCGCCGGTGCGGAAGGCGGGATTGTCCGCTCCCGGCTTTTCCCAGCTTGCGGCGATGCCATTCGGCGCGTCCCAGATGTCGGACACCTCGCGGGCGACATTGCCCACATTGGCCGAGATCGCGGCGCCGTAGCGGCAGCGGAAGCTCTGCGGAGGCCCGAGCAATGTCTCGGAGCCGTTGCCGGCAAGGATGTATTCAAGCGCACCGAGCCCCTGCATGGCGACACTTCGGGTTCCCAGCGCCACAGGGTCTGCCGCACCTTCGTCCGCCTTGGTCAGCGTTGCCTGCACCTGCTTCAGGCCGGTGCTCTTGCGGTCGGGGTAGAAGAGGATGCGCTCGAAGCGGTTCTGCTCGATGACGGGCCCGACGCGCACGATCTCGATCCGTGCCCAGCGTGTCGTCACCTCGCGGAAGGCAGCTCTCGCCGCGTCAAGGTTGGCGGGGGAGGGTGCTGCGCAAAGCCTCGCCATGGCGCCGGTCATCGTCTCGGCCGACTGCTGGAAGGCGTCGTAACCCGGGCGGATGAAGCCGTTGACCGCCGCCGTCATCACCTTGGTGACGTCGGCCTCGGGAAGCTTCACCGCGGGCGCGGTGTCCGCCTCCTGGGCATGCCCCATCGCCGGAAGCATCGAAAGGAGGCCGGCGAGCAGCAGCTTGCGCATCAAAGTGACTCCAGAAATGTGAGAACGGCGGCGCGGTCGTCCTTCGGCATCGCGGCAAAGGCATTGCGCGCCTTCTCGGCCTCGCCACCATGCCAGAGAATGGCTTCGGTGAGATTACGCGCTCGCCCGTCGTGAAGGAAGAAGGTGTGGCCGTTGACGGTCTGCGTCAGCCCGACGCCCCATAGCGGCTGGGTACGCCATTCCTGGCCGTCCGCCATGCCCACCGGTTGCCCGTCTGCAAGGCCCTCGCCCATGTCGTGCAGCAGGAAGTCGGAATAGGGCCAGATCAGCTGGAAGGCCTGCGCCTTGTTGCCGGCGTCGCGGCTCGTCACGAATTTCGGCGTATGGCAGGCCGTGCAGCCGGACTGGTAGAACAGCTCCTTGCCTCTGAGCACCGTCTTGTCGGCGATCTTACGGCGTGCCGGAACGGCAAGGTTCTCGGAATAGAAGGTGACGAGACTGAGTACCGGATCCGGCGCCTCGACGGGACCGAGCCTTGCCTGCACGCCGGTCGGCATGGCCATGCAATCCTTCTCGGCCTTCGTGCAGTCGCCGTGGTCGAAGGGGTTGTCGGGGGTGGAAATCCCCATGTCGCCGGCAAAGGCGGATGACGCCTGGTCGCGCACGCTGGCGTTCTGCGCCTTGAAGCCGAACCGGCCAAGCTTGAGCTCGCCCGTCCTGTGGTCGCGCACCAGCGCTGCCTTGCCGGAAATGCCGTCGCCATCCTTGTCATCGGGATCGGCCTTGGCAAGGATGTCCGTGTCGTGGATCGCCTGGATGAGACCCATGCCGATCATCGGTGGCGCAACGCGTGCCGACAGCGTCACATCGGCTTCGAGCGGCCCATAGGCGAGGTCGGATACGGAATAGGTTGGCTTGCGCAGCGTCACCACTTCGCCGCCCGAAAGCGTCACGGGCACGTCCTCGTAGGCAATCTTCATGCGGCCTTCGGACTTGAGGCCCGGTACCGCCAGGTCCTGCAACTGCTCGCCGTACACCGCGTCCGGATAGTTCAGCGCATCGTGGTTGGCGACCTGCTGCCGCTCCGCCTCGGTGCGGGCCGGACGGCCGAGCCGCAGGAAGATGGAGGTTGCGTCAGTCGATCCTTCAGGTGGATGGCCGCGGCCATCCTTCAGGTGACAGCTCTGGCAGGCCCGCGCGTTGAACAGCGGCCCGAGCCCATCCGACGCCTGCGTGGACGAGGGCGATGAGACCCAGAGCTTTGTGAACAGCGCATTGCCGAGCTTGAACGTCTCTTCCTCGGCAAAGGTGATGTTGGCGGAAAAATGGGAGAAGGCATTGCTGTTGATATCGGCACGGCTGGTCGATGCCCCGGCCGACATGGTCTCGAACTGTTCAGGCTTGCTGAAATCGCTGGCCGGACGGGTCACGGTCGCTACCCGCTTCTGGTCCTTGGTGTCGAGATCCGTGCGCGTGGTCGCAAACAGCGGATCGCCGCCGCTCGCCACGATCGGCGCCAGCACCAGCATGCCGGAAACGACCGGCAGCAGAAGGGGAAGAAAACGGAACGTTCTCATGGGGCACCGGACCGCAGGCACTGGTGTCTGCGGTCCGCCTTTGGTTGGCTATTGGAAAACGGCGTCCGGGTTGTCGAGGCTGTCGGACCCTTCCAGCTTGACGGTGCCGAGATCGAGCGCGGTGATGACCCGCTCGACGCTCTTGCTCTGGTCGATCAGCCCGTCGATCGCCTTCTGCACGACGGCATTGCCATCCGCATTGCCGTCGCCGATCATCTGGTCGTAGGCTTCCACAGTCTTGGCGCGCTCGGCCATGGCATTCATGGCGACAAGCGTCGTGTCGAGCTTGCCCTTCATCTCCGTGTCGAGCGCGGCGTCCTTGGCCGCCACCAGGTCCGAGAGCGAAGGGCCGGTCATCGTCGTGCCGTCCAGGCGGGTGTATTCGCCGGTATAGGCAGACTTGATGCCGATCGCGTCGTTGAGATGCGATGCATAGGTATTGTCCGAGAAGCAATCATGCTCCTCTTCGGGGTCATGCAGCAGCAGGCCGAGCTTCATGCGCTCGCCCGCAAGCTCCCCATAGGACAGCGAACCCATGCCGGTTAGGATGGCGGTGAGCCCCCTCTTGGCCTTGGCTTCCACATGCTTGGTCGCCTTGCCCGCAGGTGCCCAGGCCGTCACCATGTCCTTGAGGTCGGATACCAGAAGGTCGGTCGCCGTCTTCAGGTATTGGGCACGACGGTCGCAATTGCCATGCGTGCAATTGGCCTTGTCGTAGTCCGTATAGGCGCGTTCGCCGGCTCCAGGGCCGGTGCCGTGCAGGTCCTGGCCCCAGAGCAGGAATTCGATGGCGTGGTAGCCGGTCGCCACATTGGCCTCGATCTCGCCGGCCTCATGCAGGCTGCGCAGGGTCTTCGGCGTGATCTTGGTTGTGTCGAGCGTCTTGCCGTTGATCTTGATCTTCGGGTTGGCGATGATGTTGGCTGTGTAGAGCGAGTTCTCGTCGCTTTCCGTGCCGTAGGCTGCGTCGACATAGTCGATCAGGCCTTCGTCCAGCGGCCAGGCGTTTACCTTGCCTTCCCAGTCGTCGACGATAGGATTGCCAAACCGGTAGACTTCCGTCTGCTGGTAGGGAACGCGCGCCGCAATCCAGGCCGCGCGCGCTGCCTTCAGCGTCTCGTCGCTGGGCTTGGCGATGAGCGCATCGACGGCTTTGTCCAGCGCCTGCGCCGTCGTCAGCGCATCTTCGAACTTGGCATGGGCCACGTCGGCATAATGTTTCAGCACGGCGGCAGATGTGGTCGCGGCCTGCGCCGGCGTAACCACCAGAATCGCTGCCGACGCCCAGAGCGCCAGCGCGGCGCCGCAAATGGATTTAGCGATCATCGTCCCTCTCCTGTCACGACGGCGTGAAGCCATCGTCGGAACGGTTCATTGCGCAAATTTAAACTGGTGTCAAACGATCTAGTTTAGAAGGATTAGAAGCGGACGCACTTGCTCAGCAGCGTCCGTCCGGATCAGGCGCGGCGCTGCATGCGGCAGAAGAAGAACCCGTCCGTATCCGTGGTGGCAGGCGTCAGCGTCACCGTTCCGGCAGCGCTGATGCGCGGACGCGGCGCGTCCTTGCCCACATGCTTGTTCCAGCGATCCTCCACCGAGGTGATGGAGAAGTCCGGATGCTCGTCGCAGAAGCGCGCCGCCTGCTGGTCGTTTTCTTCCGGAAGGATGGAGCAGGTGACATAAAGCAGCGAACCGCCGGGCTTTACGAAGGCAGATGCTTCTCCCAGCGCCGCCTGCTGCTGCGCAATCCGCTCGTCCAGGTTCTTCTGCGTCAGCCGCCACTTGGTGTCGGGCCGGCGACGCCAGGTGCCTGTGCCGGTGCAGGGCGCATCGACCAGTACGGCGTCGAGCTTGTTGCGCAGCTGTTCCAGCTGCCGCGCATCATCATGAACCTGGACGTTGCGGGTACCCGCACGCCGCAGCCGTTCGATGATCGGTGCCAACCGCTTGCGGTCCGCATCGAAGGCATGGATCTGCCCCTTGTTGTGCATGGCGGCCGCCATGGCGAGCGTCTTGCCACCACCGCCGGCGCAATAATCCAGCACCTGGTCCTGTTCGCCCGGATCGACGAGATCGGCAACGATCTGCGATCCTTCGTCCTGAACTTC
Organism: Hyphomicrobiales bacterium; assembly: GCA_900472675.1. Taxonomy (GTDB): domain Bacteria; phylum Pseudomonadota; class Alphaproteobacteria; order Rhizobiales; family Rhizobiaceae; genus Neorhizobium. Next base: position 151,048 of record UCJA01000015.1, on the reverse strand, counting down.
GAACCAGCCCTTCTGGAACGAAAGCTCGGCGGTCACGTTGGGAAGGCGGGAAGCACCTTCGCCTGCGGCAATCCGGATGCCGTTGCGGGCAAGGGTCGAAGCCTTCGCTCCCGCGCGGTCCAGCGCCTTGACCACTTTGTCCCGGGTGGATTTGAGGGTGTTGGCGCGAAGGTCGAGCGTCGGTCGTGAGGCAAGTGCCTTGGCTTCAAACAGCCAGTCCTCGCGGAAATTGGCTTCGAAAGATGGAAGTATCCATTCCGGGATATCGCCCTGGATATGAAGCGGCGCGTCATCGATGTCGCGCGACGCAAGCGCCAGCAGGTTCATCTCGGACGGCGCAGGCGGTGCAAATCGGTCGTCGGTGAAATCGGCGGAAAGCGCCTCGGGGGAATAGCCCCATTGGCGGATAAGGACGGCATAGGCCAAGGCGGTGGGGCTGTCGTCGTCCATGACCCAGGCGTGGCTGAGACGCATGCGCAACGCGTCGTAGACAATATTGCCGATGGCAGCGCGATCTCCGGAACCGGCGAACCGGTGGGCGAGGCCCCAGTCTTTCAGGGCATCGGCAACAGGGCGTTTGCGCGCCTCGATATCTGCCAGTACGTCAATGGCTCCGGCTACACGTCCGCCCAGTCGCATCTTAATCTCCGTCTCGGTTGAACCCGTATGATCGGGTCGTAGCCGTGATCGGGTTTTAGGGCAAGACCCAGCGTCAGGCTCAGCCGTCGCTGTCTTTGAGGCCGCGGCCTGCAATCTTCTGGACGGAGGCATCGACCACCTGGAAACAGACATTGGCCGTGCCGCTGGAAACCATGCCGATGTTCTGCGCGGCAGCCTTTGAAACGTCGAGCACGCGACCGCGGATGAAGGGGCCCCGATCGTTGATGCGAACGATGACGCTGCGTCCGTTGCGCTTGTTGGTGACCATCACCTTGGTACCGAAAGGCAGTGTGCGGTGAGCGGCTGTCAGCTTGGCGGCGTTCATCCGTTCGCCGGATGCAGTCTTTGAGCCGAGCGCGTACCAGGAAGCGCCGCCGCAGCCCGCAGCATTGGCTTGAGCCGATGCCAGAAGTGAAAAAGCAGCAAATGAGGCCGCGGCGAAAGTCGAGCGTCGAATTGGTGTCAAGTCGGTCGTCCCCGTTCGTTTTGTCCCTGCACAAGTGGTGCAAGAGCGTAAAGCCGGGGCAAAAATGGCAGAAAAGTGGGACTCGTGATCACGGAACGTTACAGTCTGTAATATTCGTGATTAGATTGCTGTCGATGTTTCTGGGAAGCCGGCTAAGAGATTCGGGAAGAAATCCTTAAGAATCAGTCCGAAACAGGAATCGTTTTGCGGTGGCCTCGATGGCGTGAGTCGTTCACGAAAATCTGTGAAAAAAATTTCTTAAAATGCAGCAGACTTGCCCTAATCGCGCAAATTATGGGATTCACTGCCGTATGAATTAAGAAAGAATTACCAACAGAGGTTGTTGGAATGGAATATCCAACTTACGCGGATGGGAAAATTATCCTCTCCACATGTCATCGACCCACAATTGGCTGAGTGACGCGCGGTACTCCGGAAAGCGAAACTGGAAGCCCGCAGCCTTCATCTTGTCATTCGAGACCCGCTTGTTCGCGCCATAGAAGGAGCGTGCCATGGGGCTCATGTCGGCGCTGTCGAAATCCTGTTCGGGAGGAGGGGCGATCCCCATCAGGCGGGCAGCTTCGGCAATCACGTCCTGGGGCGGAGCAGGTTCGTCGTCCGTCACATTGTAGATGCCGCCGAGCCCTAGCCGGCCGAGGAAGAGGGTCGCCGCACCGATATCCTCCACGCGGATGCGGTTGAAGACCTGGTCCTTCTTGATGATCCGCCGCGACTTGCCCTGGGCAAGGTTGACGAAGGCATTGCGACCCGGCCCGTAGATCCCCGAGAGCCGCAGCACGGCGCAGGGTACGCCTGCAGCGGTCGCCTCCGCCTCCCAGGCCTGTTCCGTGTCGACCCGCTCGATGGAGCGGCCCTGGATCGGGCTTCCGGGTGTTTCCTCCGTGACCCAGTCGCCGCCGTGATCCCCATAGACGCCAACGGTGGAGAGGTATCCGATCCATTCGAGTGCCGGACAAAGCGTACGCAGGCGACCGGAGAGGAGCGGCAGCAGCGGGTCGCCCTCGCGTCCCGGCGGGATGGATTGGACGAGATGGGTAACGTCCCGCAATTGCTTCAGCAGATCGTCGCTGAACGGGCTGCCGTCGAACACGAAGGCCTTGATCTGGTGAACAGCAAGATCCAGCGCCTTTTGCGGCGACCGGACGGTGCCCGCGACCAGGTCGCCCTGGTCCAGGAAGGCTCTGGCGATGGCGCTGCCGGAATAGCCGCAGCCAAAGATCATCACGTTCATTCGGCCACTCCCGCCATTCGCCATTCCTCGTTCACCTCTGGATCCTCTTCCGCCGGCCGGCTTGCCGCAAACTGCGCAAACGCATCGGGCAGCATCAGCCGCTTCAGCGCCCAGACCGCCATTCCCCGCACCGTGGGAGACATGTCCGCCGCCAGTGTGAGACACGCTGCGATCAGCCTGGCATCGCCGGAATTGCCCGCAGCGATCAGCACGTTTCGCACGAACCTATCCCGGCCGATCCGCTTGATGGGCGATCCGCTGAAGAAGCTCCGGAAGCCCGTGTCGTCAAGCGTCAGAAGGAAGTCGATCGCAGGCTCCTTCAGGTCCTCCCGCGCCTTCAGCTTCATGTCGGACGCACTGGCCGCAAATTTGTTCCAAGGACAGGCGGCGAGACAATCGTCGCACCCGTAGATCCGGTTGCCGATCAGCGGCCGGATCGCCGGGTCGATCGTGCCCTTGTGCTCGATCGTCAGGTAGGAGATGCAGCGCCGCGCGTCGAGCCGGTAGGGGGCTGGAAAGGCGGCGGTCGGACAGGCTTCCAGACAGGCCCGGCACGAGCCGCAGTGGTCGGTCTCGGGCTCGTCTTGAATAAGGTCCGCCGTGGTGAAGAGGCTGCCGAGGAAAAGCCAGGAGCCATGGCTGCGGCTGAGGAGATTAGTGTGCTTTCCCTGCCAGCCCAGGCCGGCCGCCTCCGCCAGCGGCTTTTCCATCACCGGGGCCGTATCCACGAACACCTTCACGTCCTCGCCGGCGCGCGCGGCAAAGCGGGTGGCGATCTCTTTCAGCTTTCCCTTGATGACGTCGTGATAATCCCGGTTGCGGGCATAAACGGAGATGGCACCCTTGTCCGGCTTTTGCAGGATCGACCGCGGATCCTCGTCCGGCCCGTAGTTGAACCCGAACATCACGATCGAGCGGACTTCGGACCATAGCGCCTTGGGCGAAGACCGCCGCGCCTGCGTTTCCGCCATCCACGCCATGGTGCCGTGATGCCCGTCCTCAAGAAAGCTCTGAAGCCGCTCCGGCGCCTTGGGAATGCTGTCCGGACCCGTCACCCGGCAGAGGTCGAACCCCAGTGCAGCGGCTTCGTCCCGGATGAAGGCCGTCAGCTTTTGCCGCCGGCGAAGCGCCTTGTCCTCGTGCGGAGGCAAGGCCTCAGAAGTCGAGATCCGCATAATGGGATACCGGGGTAAGGCCGCGGATGCGCTCGGCAAGCAGCGGCCGGAAGGAGGGGCGGGATTTCAGCCGCTGGTACCAGTCCTTGGCGATCGGGTTCTCGGCCCAGTCGATTTCGCCCATGTAGTCCAGCACGGAAACGGACGCGGCCGCCGCAAGATCCGCATAGCTCAGCCGGTCGCCCGCAAGCCAGGGACGCGAACCGGCAAGCCACCCGAGATACTTCATGTGCTGCCGGATATTGGCGCGCGAGGTCCGCAGAACCTTGGAGTCGGGCGCGCCGCCGCCCTGTGCCGTGGTCATCTGCAGCTTGTAGACCCGCTCTCGCGTCAGCGGCCGGGTCACGTCCTGCTCCATCTTCTGCAGGAACCATTCGGTCAGCCGGCGGATCTCCGCCCGCTGCCACGGATCTTCGGCGAGCAAACGACGGTCCCGTTTCAAGACCCCGTGGGTCTCGTCCAGGAATTCCATCAGCACCACCGGCCCGCACAGCACCCGCATGCTGTCGTCCACATAGACGGGCAGCGTCGCGGCGGGATTGATCGTCAGGAACTCACGGCGCTTCTCCCACGGCTGTTCCTCGACGAGGTCGCTGTGGAAACCGTACTCCGCCAGGATCAGCCGGACGAAACGAGAAGCGGAAGACATGGAGTGGTGATAAAGCGTGGGCATTATGTTTCGGTCCGCCTGCTGGCGTCTTTGCGATATGGAACCTGCATCGAACTCCTACCAACCGCTGTTTAACAAAGATATAGGATTACGCGAGCGCTTCGGATTGGGAAAGCTGATCCGAAGGCGGCACTAAGCCCCCGCGAAACGTGGATTTTTGATGACCTTCTGGCGTTTTCGCATCGTTTTCTTGCCTTGAACGCGGATTATGCCGTCAGCCTTTGCTGTGTCGAAACCAATTCCTGCGCCCTCATGCAGATCGGAGAGTATGTATGGAATACCTGAATGCGGTCCTCCTGGGCATTATCGAGGGGATAACCGAGTTCCTCCCCATTTCCAGTACCGGCCACCTCATTATTGCCGAACAGTGGCTCGGGCACCGCTCCGACACGTTCAATATCGTGATCCAGGCCGGCGCGATCCTCGCCGTCACCATCATCTACTGGAACCGCCTGATGAGCATTTTCCTCGGATGGCGCGATCCGAAGAACCGGCGCTATGCCGCCAAGCTCATCGTCGCCTTCCTTATTACGGCCGTTCTCGGGCTGATCGTCAAGAAGCTCGGCTTCGAACTGCCCGAACATGCCTCGCCCATTGCCTGGGCGCTGATCATCGGCGGCATCTGGATGATTTTCGCCGAATGGGCCGCGGCCAAGCGCCCGCCCTACACCTCGATCACCTGGTTCGTGGCGATCCTGGTCGGCATCGCGCAGGTGGTGGCCGGCGTCTTTCCGGGCCTCTCGCGCTCCGGAACGACCATCTTTGTCGCCATGCTGGCGGGCACCGGCAGTCGTGTCGCTGCGACCGAATTCGCCTTCCTGGTCGGTATTCCGACCATGTACGCGGCAAGCGGCTACGAGCTGATGAAGGCGATCAGCGATGGCAGCGCCGCAGACGAGGATTGGGTCGTGCTGGGGATCGCCTTCGTCGTCTCGACGCTGGTGGCTTTCGTCGCTGTGAAGTGGCTCCTGACCTATATCCAGAGCAACCGCTTCACGGCCTTTGCGATCTACCGCATCGTGCTCGGCTTCGTGCTGCTGGGGCTGGTTGCAGCCGGCTATCTTCCGCAGAATTCAGACGAGGTGCAGGCACCTCCGGCGGCAACGGAAATGCGCCCGGCGCTGGCTGACTAACACCAGAGACGGGGCAAAGAAAAAGGCGGCCAGGCCGCCTTTTTCAAGAGGATCAGTGGGGGATCGAGGCCGTGCTGCACGGGTCGACGCCATAGGCGGGGGAGCAATTGAGCTTGCCTGCTGCGTCCGTTCTCGGCGCCATGAAGGAGCCGGCAAGGATCACCAGAGCCGCGCACGCGAAAAAGAGGGCGATGGGCTTGCCCATGGAACTGGCCTTTCAATCGAGGAATATGTCTTCACCGGAAAACCGGGTTTCGCGCAATGGTTTATGGGTCGCGCTGGGTAAATTCAATAATGCTTTTTGCTAAACTGGCGGTTAACGCAAGGCTACAAACAACTGCGTCCTTTGTGCCACAGAAAGAAAAACCGCCATTCAGGCAAACGAAAAACGCGCCCATAAGGCGCGCTCATCGTCTCAGGGTTGTAAATGTCAGGCAGCTTTGCCGCTGTTGGTGAACTGGCCCTGCGGGCGGTAGCGCACGAGGTAGGAGGCAAGAACAGAAGCCGGCAGCGTCGGCTCGATCCCGAGCCCCGTCAGCGTCCGGCCCTCGGCGGTCGCCGCATCAGACACCACATTGTCCTGCTTCAGCAGTTCGACCTGATCAGCGGTGATCGGAGGCTGGATGAGCGGCACCAGCGACGCGATGCTGCCGATCAGGGAGGCGATGCCGAACGGCAGGGAGATGAACGGACGCTCGCGGTTTGTATAGCGCAGCACGGTTTCCATGCAGTCGCGCAGGGTCATGATCTCGCTGCCGCCCAGCTCGTAGATCCGTCCCGTCGGCAGGGTGCCATCCACCGAACGACCCACCACGGCCGCAACGTCTTCCACGAACACCGGCTGCAGCCGGGTGTGGCCGCCGCCGATCAGCGGCAGCGCCGGGAAGGTGCGCGCCATATCGGCAAATTTGTTGAAGAAGCTGTCTTCCGCACCGAAGATGACAGAAGGACGCAGGATCACGGCATCGGGCAGGACGGAAAGGATCGCGGCTTCGGCGCGGCCCTTGGAGCGCGCATAGCTGGAGGCCGAGTTCACGTCGGCGCCGATGGCGGAGATGTGGGTGAGCTTGGCCCCGGCGGCGCGTGCCGCTTCAGCCACCGCGCGGGCACCGAAGTCCTGCACGGAATCATAGGTGTTGCGGCCCGATTCAAACAGGATGCCGACGCAGTTGATGACGTGCGAAGCGCCCTGGACGGCGTGGTCGATCGACTTCCGGTAGCGCAGGTTGGCCTGGATCAGCGAGATCTGGCCGGGATAGCCTGCAGGAAGCAGGAAGCCGGCAAGATCGGGGCGGCGCACGGCGACGCGCACTCGAATGCCCTGGCGCACAAGGGTGCGCACCACATGCCGTCCCACGAAGCCCGATCCCCCGAAAACGGTGACGAGAGGCGGAAGGTTGTTGACGGTCATGGCAGGCCCCGAAGCTTTATGGGATGAGAGTGACTGTGTTTAGACGAATCCGGACGCCGGTGGAAGAGTTCCATGGTCGCAGGCGTCCGGCTTTTTCAATGGATCAGACGCCCTCGACGACGACCATTTCGGCATCCGCCACTTCCTGCCGGATGGCAGCGGCGATCTGGTACTCCGGCGAATTGTAGCAATCGACGGCAGCCTGCTTCGACGGGAACTCGATGATCACGTTCCGGCTGCGCTCCTGGCCCTCAAGCTTGGTAAACTCTCCACCGCGAGCAAGGAAGTTCGCCCCGAATTTCTCGAAAGCCGGTTTTGCGGCCGCCAGATAGTCCTTATACCGTTCCGTATCGCGCACATCGACGCGAGCGATCCAATATCCCTTAGCCATCGACTGTCCTCCTTCAGGGTCTTCGACGGGATGCGGTGTCAGGCAATTTCGAGGGCGAGTCAATATGAAGACCTTCAGGGTGTCGTCTGCCCGAGCGTGCCGCAGGAACCTGCTCGTCGCCCTGGTTGGTGGCTTGGTGGCGATCGTGGCCGCACCGGCAACCGCGGAGGCGGCGGCACCCTGTCCGGCAGCCACGATTGCGCAGCTGCAAGGCCCCGCCACACCGTCAATGCCACCGGTCGAAATCGCCTGCGATCTTCTGCTGGATCTGGGCCAGACCATCGCAGTGCCCATCGTCCTGTCCGGCAATGCCGCCTCGGGAATCACCATCGACTGCCGCGGGGCAACCCTCTCCGGCCGATCCGGCGGCGGGCCGACACTCCTCATTCGCTCCCTCGAGAAAGCGGACGGAAGCTGGGACGTGCCGGTTGGGGTCGAGATCCGCAACTGCACCATCCGCGGCAACATCGATATCCGCGGCATGGGTCGCAACGGCGAGGCGGAAAAGGTCCGTTTGTCGTCGCTTAGCGAGGGGCACACCGCACGGGCCCAGGCCGCAGCGCCGCGCGATGTGCACCTGTCCAACCTGACCTTTCAAGGGGAGAGTGCCATCCCCCTCTACGCGGCACCCGGTGTCACCGGCATGACGGTGGAAAACTCAAGGTTCACGGGGCGGACCAACGGAACGGCCATCTATCTGGACGCGGAATCGGCGCGCAACACCATCCTCGGCAACCTCTTTGATATCCGCACGCTGTGGCGGGAGGTCATTGCGGTGGACGGTTCTGCCGACAACCGCATCGAGAACAACCGGTTCGAAAACCCGCTGACCGGCGGCATTTTTCTCTACCGCAATTGCGGCGAGGGCGGCACGATCCGCCACCAGGCACCCCAGCGCAATGTCATCGCCGGAAATATCTTCCACTATGATGGGCTCTGGGCAGCGCGTCCCGCCGTATGGTTGGGCAGCCGCCAGGGCTGGCGCTTCTATTGCTCTGCGCCGTCGCCCATTCCGCTCGGTAGCAGCCTGAGCGCCGACGATTTTGCGCAGCACAACCGGGTGACCGGTAACCGGCTTCCCGGAGGAACGCCGCGGCTTATCCGCAATGACGACGAGGACAATCTCGTCGGGGACAATTTCTAGAGCGCCGCCTGCATTTCGGCGAGAATTGCCTCGGCGGACGCCTTCGGATCCTGCGCCTTCACGATCGGGCGGCCAACGACGAGATGGCTGGCACCGGCCCGGATAGCATCGCCCGGCGTCATCACGCGCTTCTGGTCGCCGGCATCGGCTCCGCTTGGGCGAATGCCCGGTGTGACCACCGCCATGTCGGTTCCGACGATCGAGCGCACGGCGCTTGCCTCTTCGGCAGAGCACACGATGCCGCCCATGCCGGCGGCAAGCGCCTGTTCGGCGCGGCGAAGCACCAGCGTGTGCGGATCGTATTCATAGCCGGCCTCCGAAAGGTCGGCCTCGTCCATCGAGGTCAGCACGGTGACCGCCAGCAGGCAGAGCCCCGATCCCTCTGCCGCCTTGACGGCTGCGCGCATGGGCTTGGGATAGGCGTGCAGTGTCAGCATGGTCATGCCCATCCGGGCGATGTTCTCGACGCCCTTGGCCACCGTGTTGTCGATGTCGAGCAGCTTCATATCAAGAAAGACCTGCTTTCCGTCCCGGGCAAGATCCCTGGCCAGTTCCAGTCCGCCAGCAAAGGCCAGCTGGTAGCCGATCTTGTAGAAGGAAACCGTCTCGCCGAGACGGGCAACCATGGCCTCGGCTTCGGCAACGGTTGGAATGTCCAGGCCAACGATCAGGCGGTTACGCGGTGCCATCGGTGTCAAACTCCCTGCCAGGCTTCCATCGGGGTCCAGTCGCACGAGACGGCACGATCTGCAAGGGAGAAGCAGAACAGATTGCCGCCTCCGCCGGGCTGGTCCTCAGCGCGCGAAATCGGGCGCCCGAGCAGGTGGCACTTCAGCAGCGTTCCGACGCCGCCGTGGCCGACGAAGGCCAGCGGCAGGGCAGGATCGTGGTCATCGAGCAGGCGCGACACGGCGGAAACCACGCGCATCTGCGCATCCACGGCGCGCTCCCAGCCTTTGAAGCTCTCCGTGGGGTGGGCAAAGAACCAGTCGGCGGCCTCCTCGAAAGCATCCGGCGGCAGGAAGCCGGTCGCGGACCGGTCGTTCTCGTGCATGCCCTCGGCGACCTCTACGGCAATGCCTGTCGGGATTGCGAGGATCTCGGCCGTTTCGATCGCCTTCGTCTCGTCGCTGCAGATGATCCGGCGGAGGGACGAGACCCAGGGCGATCGCGCGGCAAGCTCCGCGCGCTGCCGGCCCGTGTCGGACAAGCCCCATCTCGGAACCGGCACATCCGGATCGATCCGGACCTGCGGATGGGTAATGTAGAGGCCGAACGTCATGTCAACCGCGCGTGTAGGTCCAGAGCTGGGCCGGCGGAATATTGCGGACGACGAAATCGAAATGCTTGATCTTGTAGCGGTCCGGGTTGGCGACAACAGGGGAGACCGGCCCGTAGGTGATCTGCACCACCGGCCGGCCAGGCGGCAGCCGATCCAGCAGGCTCTCGAGAAGCTCAATCCGCTTTTCCATCGGGAAGCTCAACAGCGGGATGGCGCAGATGACGCTGTCGAACATCTTGTCCTTCCAGTCGCCGAGCGTCCGGTCGAGGTCAAAGGCGTCGCCGTTGATGAAGTTGACGCCGGGAATGGTCTTGACCAGATGCTGGTAGAAGTCCGTCGAAAACTCGATCGAGACCAGATCCTTGGGCGCAATGCCGCGCTTCAGGATCGCCTTGGTGATGATGCCGGTACCGGGCCCAAGCTCGAGAACCGGCAGACCAAGGGACGGATCGATCACGCTTGCCATGCGCCGGGCGGTCACGGACGAGGTGGGGAGGATGGCGCCGACCTGTTTGGGTCCGTCGATCCAGCCTTTGAAGAAGCGGATCTCCTCGTCGAACTTGCGGCCGAGCCGCTCCTTCAGGCGCAGTTCCATGATGCTATCCTCTTCCCATGTTGCAAACTATGTGGACCCCGCATGGCGCAATGACAAGATGAAATGTCGCAACGGGAAAACAGCAAAGAAAAGGCGGCCGTAGCCGCCTTGAGTAAAATGCTAGACGCGCATCGGCATCAGCACGTAGAGCGCTTCCTCGTTGGCAAGGTCGCGCACCAGTGTCGGTGAGCCCGCATCGGCCAGCATGAAGATGGCGTCGTCGCCGGACAGCTGCGCGGTAATGTCCAGCAAGTATTTGGCGTTAAAGCCGATTTCCATCGGGTCGTTGTCATAACCGACGGCGACTTCCTCCGTCGCGCTGCCCGAATCCGGGTTGTTGACCGTCAGCACCAGCTGACCCTCGGTCAGCGACAGCTTGACCGCGCGTCCCCGCTCCGAGGAAATGGTCGAGACGCGGTCGACCGCCTTGGTAAAGCTCTGGCAATCGACACGCATTTCTTTGTCGTTGCCCGTCGGGATCACCCGCTGGTAATCCGGGAAGGTGCCGTCGATCAGCTTCGAGGTCATCACGATGCCGCCGATGGACAGGCGGATCTTGGCGTCCGACACCTCCACCGTGACGATCGCCTCCGCATCGTCCACCAGCTTCTGCAGCTCGCCAACCGTCTTGCGTGGCACGATGATGCCCGGCATGCCTTCCGAGCCTGACGGCGCCTTCACGTCGGCCCGCGCCAGGCGGTGGCCGTCGGTTGCAACGGCGCGCAGCTTCAGGTCGCCGGCAGCTTCGATGGTGTGGAAGAAGATGCCGTTGAGATAGTAGCGGGTTTCTTCCGTCGAGATCGCAAACTGCGTCCGGTCGATCAGCATCTTCAGGTCCGTCGCCTTCAGCTTGAAGGTATGGGTGAAGCTGCCGGCCGTGAGATCCGGGAAATCGCTTTCCGGCAAACACTGCAGGGAGAACTTCGACCGGCCGGACTGAACAGTCATGGACCCGCCGTCCGGATTGGTGGCGAGCATGACTTCCGAGCCGTCCGGCAGCTTGCGGACGATTTCATAGAGAAGATGCGCGGGCACCGTGGTGGCGCCGGCCGTTTCCACCATGGCAGGAACCGCCTCGGTGATTTCCAGATCGAGGTCGGTCGCCTTCAGATCGAGATTATTGCCCGCGGCGCGCAGGAGCACGTTGGACAGGATCGGGATGGTGTTCCGCCGCTCGACCACGCGATGGACATGGTTCAGCGACTTCAGGAGGTTGGACCGCTCAAGAGTAATACGCATGGACGCTATCGCTTTCGACCTCGCAACCGGCACGCCGGCTGACTGATATTCTGCGGCTTGAGGCAAGCCGAATGACATGGACGGGCAAAATGGCAGAGTTCGCCGGACAAAAGCAAGAGGCGAACGCCGCCAGGAAAGGGCAATCCACTGCCGGGTCGGGGAGACGCCAGAAAAGCTGCCGCCACTTTACTTGCTCAAACCGGGCGCCTCGACCATAAGGGAGCATGATCTCCAACATGGCCGGATACGCGTGACAGAAGAACCGAAGAGCCAGCGCGGTTACCGCGTCGGCAACACTTTCGTGGCGGCGCGGCCTGTGGAGCCGGCGCTTTACCTGGTCGCAACGCCGATCGGCAACCTCCAGGACATTACCCTTCGGGCCCTGGAAACCCTGGCCGGCGCCGACGTGCTGGCCTGCGAGGATACCCGCGTCACCCGGGTGCTGCTTGACCGCTACGGCATCATCAACCGGCCTTACGCCTACCATGATCACAATGCCAATGAGGCAGGCCCCAAGCTGATCGCGGCGCTGGATGGAGGGCGTTCGGTCGCCCTCGTGTCCGATGCGGGAACGCCCTTGGTTTCCGACCCCGGCTACCGGCTGGGGCAGATGGCCATCGAGGCGGGCCACCGGGTCGTGCCCATTCCAGGCGCCTCCGCGCCGCTTGCCGGCCTGGTGGGCTCCGGCATGCCGTCTGATACCTTCCTGTTCGCCGGCTTCCTTCCCGTCAAGGAAAAGGGCCGTCGTGACCGCCTGGCGGAACTTTCGAAGATCCCGGCCACGCTGATCTTCTTTGAATCGCCGCACCGCATCGGGGCAGCACTGGCCTCCGCCGTCGAGGTCCTGGGGCGCACCCGCCACGCCTGCGTTGCCCGCGAGCTCACCAAGACCTTCGAGGAGTTCCGCCGCGGCACGCTGGAGGAGCTCGCGGAGTATTATGGCGGAGACCGTGTGGTGAAGGGCGAGGTGGTGTTTCTCGTATCGCCTCCGGATCTCGACGATGTGCCGGGTGCTGTAGAGGTGGATGTCCTCCTGCGCGAGCTTTCGGCCACCATGCCGACCGCCAAGGCCGCTGCCGAAGCGGCCCGGCTGACAGGTCTTTCCCGCAAGGACCTCTATCAGCGGCTGCTGGGTCTGAAAGGATCCGATGGCGAAGGGGCGTAAACCCGGACCCGAACCAGTCTCTGCCGGGCGCCGGGGTGCCGAGCGTCGCGGCCGCGCCTCCGAATATATCGCCGCCGCCTACCTTCTCCTGAAAGGCTACCGCATCCTGGCGCTGCGCTACCGAACCAGGCTGGGCGAAGTGGATATCGTGGCGAAAAAAGGCGATATCCTGGCCTTCGTGGAAGTTAAGGCGCGGCGACACGAACAGGCCGGCGTCGACGCGGTCGGTTACGACAGCCAGCGGCGCATCCGGGCAGCAAGCGATCTCTGGCTGGCAAAGCACAGCGAGTTTGCCGGCTTCTCGCAGCGCTACGATATTCTGGTCGTCCTCCCCCGCCGCTGGCCGCGACACTTCCCCGACGCTTTTTAAGCCTTCGCTGGAAATTTGACGATCGCTAAAATTGTCTCGATCGGCACGAGATTGCGCTTACCGGTGGCTGCTAGTATCGGTCCAACGAAAAGGCTTCGGGGACATTATGAGCTGGCATATTCTTGCGACAATGGCATCCGCCCTGGCGGTTCGCTACCGAATGACGGACGACGTGAAGCCGCAGGCGCCGGCCTTCATAGCGGGATCCGCCCATGCGCTGGATCTTCAGCCGGCGCCAATCGAGCCCTCCTGGGTGTTGGAAGGCAATCCGCAGGCGCGCATCGCGCATCATTCCAGGGCTGAGGACGAATCCGGCCTGACCGGCGTCTGGGATTGCACCGCGGGAACCTTCCGCTGGTTCTTCGCCTGGGACGAAACTGTGGTGATCCTCGAAGGCGATGTCCTGGTGAAGTCCGACGACGGCATCGAGCGTCTCCTGCGCACCGGTGATATCGGCTATTTCAAAGGCGGCACCTGGGCCACCTGGAAGGTCGAAACCTATGTCCGGAAAGTCGCCTTCCTGCGCCGGCCGGCACCGGCACCGCTCGCCTTCGTCTACCGCATGCGCAACCGGCTGCGCCGCGCACCGGCGAGTGGCCTTTCGGGCTGACGCCGACCTCGTCCGATCGCGCAGGCGCGACGCAGCGCTTCCCTTTCGCCCTGAACCGCTCTAGATCAGGCGAGCTTGTTTCAGGGGACGACGGACGCCATGGCCAATATCCGCAAGGTCGCATTTCAGATGGACCACATTTCCGGCATCGGCATTGCCGGCGATTCCACCTTCGCCATGGCGCTCGAGGCGCAGTCGCGGGGCTATGAACTCTTCCACTATACGCCCGACCGGCTGACCATGCGCGACGGCAAGATCTTCGCTGCCGTGGAGCCCATGCAGGTCCGCGACGTCAAGGGAGATCACTATTCGCTCGGCGAACGGGAGCGCGTCGATCTCTCCAGCATGGATGTGGTGCATCTGCGCCAGGATCCGCCCTTCGACATGGGCTATATCACCTCGACCCACCTGCTGGAGCGCATCCACCCGAAGACCCTGGTGGTGAACGACCCGGCCTGGGTGCGCAATTCGCCCGAAAAGATCTTCGTGACGGAATTTGCCGACCTCATGCCGGCAACGCTGATTTCGCGCGACCCGACGGAGATCGCGAGCTTCCGCGACGAGATGGGCGACATTATCCTGAAGCCGCTCTACGGCAATGGCGGCGCCGGCGTCTTCCATTCCGCCCGCGATGACCGCAACTTCACTTCGCTGCTGGAAATGTTCGGCCAGATGTATCGCGGCGAGCCCTATATAGCCCAGGCCTATCTCCCGGCCGTCCGCAAGGGCGACAAGCGCATCCTTTTGGTGGATGGCGAACCCGTCGGTGCCATCAACCGCGTGCCTGCGGAAACCGACAGCCGCTCCAACATGCATGTCGGCGGCCGCGCCGAAGCAACTGAGATCACCACCCGCGAAAAGGAAATCTGCGCCCGCATCGGCCCGGCCCTGCGCGAGCGTGGCTTCATCTTCGTCGGCATCGACGTGATCGGCGATTACATGACCGAAATCAACGTGACGTCGCCGACCGGCATCCGCGAAGTCAAGAAGTTCGGCGGCGCCGACGTCGCGAGCCTGCTGTGGGACGCGATCGACGCCAAGCGCCGCTGATCTAAGCCCACGGCTGAAACGCGCAGCAAAGCGAGGGGCGGCATGCCGTCTCCACGCTGCGCCTTCAAATGTTCTTGTTTTATTCCTTTTGCCATGCCAGATTGTGGGCAGGGACACGGACGCGCGGATGCGAACGTTCTAAACATGATGTTTGGGGGCGGTTGGTCATGGTTGCGCGTGTCAGCACGGTTGCGTTTCAGGGGATAGAGGGCGTCCCCGTCGACGTTCAGGTCATGATTGGGCCTGGCAAGATCAACGTGCATATCGTCGGCCTGCCGGACAAGGCCGTGGCTGAAAGCCGCGAACGGGTCCAGGCGGCCCTGCATGCCTCCGGCCTCGCCATGCCGTCGAAGAAGGTGACCATCAACCTCGCACCTGCCGATCTTCCGAAAGAAGGATCGCACTTCGACCTGCCGATCGCGCTGGGGCTGATGGCAGCACTCGGCGCCATTCCCGCAGATGCGCTCACCGATTACGTCGTGCTCGGCGAACTCAATCTGGATGGAACGCTTGCGGCAGTCGCGGGTGCGCTTCCTGCAGCCATCGGCGCCAATGCCTTGGGGAAGGGCCTCATCTGCCCGGCGGATAGCGGTGCGGAGGCTGCCTGGGCAGGTGCCGAGATGGACATCATCGCGCCGCGCAGCCTGATCGCGCTTGCCAACCATTTCCGCGGCACCCAGGTGATCTCGCGCCCCCTGCCGGCCATCCGAACCGCGGCGGGCAACCTGCCGGACCTCATAGACATCAAGGGACAGGAAAGCGCCAAGCGGGCGCTGGAAGTGGCGGCTGCCGGCGGGCATAACCTTTTGATGGTCGGGCCTCCCGGCTCCGGCAAATCCATGCTGGCGGCACGGCTTCCCTCCATCCTGCCGCCGCTGGGGGCAGCCGAGCTTCTGGAAGTCTCGATGATCCATTCGATTGCCGGCCAGCTTTCCGGTGGCAAGCTGTCCGACCGCCGGCCCTACCGCGCCCCGCACCATTCCGCCACCATGGCAGCGCTGATCGGCGGCGGCCTTCGGGCAAAGCCCGGAGAGGCGTCACTCGCGCATCACGGCGTCCTCTTTCTGGACGAGTTTCCCGAGTTTTCGCCGCAGGTGCTGGATGCGCTCCGCCAGCCTCTGGAAAGCGGCGAATGCGTGATCGCCCGCGCTAATCACCGGATCTCCTACCCGGCCAGCATGCAGCTCGTCGCCGCCATGAACCCCTGCCGCTGCGGCATGGCGGGAGAGCCCGGCCACGCCTGCGCAAGGGGTCCCCGTTGCGCGGCCGATTACCAGTCCCGTATTTCCGGACCATTGATGGACCGGATCGATATTCGCATCGACGTGCCGGCGGTATCCGCCATGGACCTGATCCGGCCGGTGCCGGCTGAAGCCAGTGCTGTGATCGCAAAGCGTGTTGCGGCGGCGCGGGAACGGCAGCGGGAGCGTTTCGAGCGGGCCGGCATGGGCGCGACCGTCACCAATGCCCGCTGCGCCACCGCGCTGATCGAGACCATGGCGGAGCCCGACCCGGGCGGGCTCCAACTGCTGCGCGATGCGGCCGAGAAGCTGAAGTTTTCCGCCCGCGGCTACCATCGGGTTCTGAAAGTGGCCCGCACCCTGGCCGATCTCGACGCCAAGGATCGCGTGAGCCGCATCCATCTGGCCGAGGCGATCTCATACCGCATGGCCGGCGAGCGCCTGGTGACGGCGTAGAGCCTAAGCGATCGCAAGCCGGTGCGGCAGGATGAGGGGGAGGGTACCCCGCAAAAAGTCCCTCCCGCTGTTAAAGGCTTAGCCGCCGAGGCCGTCGAACAGCGCTGTCGAGAGATAGCGTTCCGCAAACGAGGGGATGATCACCACGAGGTTCTTGCCGGCATTTTCCTCGCGGCTGCCGATCTCGATGGCGGCCGTCAGCGCCGCACCCGAGGAGATGCCGACAGGTACGCCTTCGAGCCGCGCCACCAGGCGGGCCATGTCCAGCGCTTCTGCGCTGCCGACGGTGATCACTTCGTCGTAGACATGCGTGTCGAGGATTTTGGGTGCAAAACCGGCCCCGATGCCCTGGATCTTGTGCGGGCCGGGCTGGCCGCCGGACAGCACGGGCGATTCCTCCGGCTCGACGGCGACGATCTTGATCGAGGGGTTGCGGCTCTTCAGCACCTGGCCGACGCCGGTGATCGTGCCGCCGGTGCCGATACCGGCAACCAGGATGTCGACCTTGCCCTCCATGTCGTTCCAGATTTCCTCGGCCGTCGTCTTGCGGTGGATTTCTGGGTTGGCGGGGTTTTCGAACTGCTGCGGGATGACGGCGTCAGGCAGCGATGCGGCCAGTTCCTCGGCCTTGGCGATCGCACCCTTCATGCCCTTAGGGCCTTCGGTCAGCACGAGCTCTGCGCCCAAAAGCGCCAGCATCTTCCGGCGCTCGATCGACATGGTCTCCGGCATGGTGAGGATCAGTCTGTAGCCCTTGGCGGCGGCCGCGAAGGCAAGTGCGATACCGGTATTGCCGGAGGTGGGCTCGACCAGCGTGGTCTTGCCCGGCACGATCTTGCCCTGGGCCTCGAGGCTCTCGATCATGGCGACCCCGATCCTGTCCTTGACCGAAGCGATCGGGTTGAAGAATTCCAGCTTGGCAAGCAGGTTTGCCTTCACGCCCTTCTCCCGGGCCAGCTTGTCGAGCCGCACGATGGGCGTATCGCCGATGGTTTCGGTGATCGAGGCGTAGATGCGGCCGCGGCCGGGCGTTTTCGACATGTGCTTCCCCCAGGATGAAGAGTGTTGAACGAAGATAGGGTGAAAGCCGTGACGATGAAAGCCCGCACACTGGTATCGGCCTGGCCGTCGTGCCTCAGCGCGCCACGATATAGGCGGCAGTTCCCGCAAGGATCGCAGCCGCCGAACGGTTGAGAGCCTGCAGCGTCTTCGGTTTCTTCAGAAGCTCGCGGGCCTTGGAGGCAAGCAGGATATAGGGCAAAAGCACCGCCATCAGCACGGCGAAGGTCGTTCCCACGAGCACGGCATAATCGCGCGGTCCGACCTCGGAGAGGGGGATGAGGGTCGGCACCAGCGCTACATAGAACAGCATGGTTTTCGGGTTGCCGAGGGTGACGAGCAGGCCCGACAGGAAAGCCGTGCCGGCCTTGGCGCCAGCCTCCGCCCTGATGTCCTGACGCAGAAGTCCGGCGGTCCAGAGCTTCCAGGCGATGTAGCAGAGATAGGCGGCGCCCAAATATTTGATGATCAGGAAGGGCGTCGTGAAGTTCTGGGCGACGATGGCAAGGCCAAGCACGACAGCGGTCAGATACACCAAATCGCCCAGAATGAGGCCGAGCCCCATGAACAATGTGGGCCGAAAGCCGCTGCCGAGTGCCCGGGCGACGATCGCCGTCATGCCAGGTCCGGGAATGGCGGCGGCGATGAATAGCGCCAGCGCATAGGTAATCAAGGATGTGGCTGTCATGTACGGTCTCCCCCCAGCTCGGTTGCTAGACGCCTGTGGAGCCGAACCCGCCGGCGCCGCGGGCAGTCTCGGTCGCATCGGTCGCCTCCAGGATGCGCACCTGCGTGACAGGCGCCACCACCGCCTGGGCAATCCGCATGCCGCGGGTCACGGTGAAATCCTCCTGGCCGAGGTTGATCAGCAGCACCTTCACCTCGCCGCGGTAATCGCTGTCGATCGTGCCGGGCGTATTGAGGCAGGTCAGCCCATGCTTGAAGGCAAGTCCCGAACGCGGCCGCACCTGCACCTCGAAACCGTCGGGGATCTCGAAGATAAAGCCGGTGGGAACCAGTACCCGCTCTCCCGGCGCAAGCACGATCGGCGCCGTCTCTTCGACCGCCGCGCGCAGGTCCATTCCCGCGGCACCTGACGTCTCGTAGGCGGGCAGGTCGAGGCCCTCTGCCTGCGGCAGGCGGATGAGCTTGAGCGTCGGGCCGATGATCTCGCGCATGAACTACCCCTTCGTTTCTCCGGTCAATTGCATATCCGCCGTCAAATCGCTAGATACGCGACAACTCGAAGGATCTTTGTCCATGCCGGAAACCATTGCCGAGGCGGTCTCCCGCCGTCGCACCTTTGCCATTATCGCCCACCCGGATGCGGGCAAGACCACGCTCACCGAAAAGCTGCTGCTGTTCGGCGGCGCGATCCAGCTTGCCGGTGAGGTGAAGGCCAAGAAGGATCGTATCCAGACGCGCTCCGACTGGATGAAGATCGAACGCGAGCGCGGCATCTCGGTCGTCACCTCGGTCATGACATTCGAGTTCGACGGGAATGTCTTTAATATTCTCGATACGCCCGGCCACGAAGACTTCGCCGACGATACCTACCGCACGCTGACGGCGGTGGATGCGGCCGTCATGGTCATCGACGGGGCGAAGGGCATCGAGCCTCGGACGCTGAAGCTGTTCGAAGTCTGCCGCATGCGCGACATCCCCATCATCACCTTCGTCAACAAGATGGATCGCGAAGCGCGCGACACCTTCGAAATCCTCGACGAGGTGGAGGAAAAGCTGGCGCTGGATACGGCGCCGATCACTTGGCCGGTCGGGCGCTCCAAGAGCTTCTGCGGGTCCTACAATCTGGCCGACAATACCTTCCGCAGCAGCGACCAGCAGATCGAGCCCCTGTCGGTCAACGGCCCGCAAAGCATTGCCGACCGTCTTCCGGAAAACGAGCGCAGCACCTTTATCGAGGAGCTGGAACTGGCGCGCGAGGCCTGCCGCCCCTTCGACCGCGCGTCCTTCCTTGAAGGCCATATGACGCCCGTCTTCTTCGGCTCGGCCCTGCGCAATTTCGGCGTCCGCGATCTCATCAATGCGCTGGGTGACTTCGCCCCGCCGCCGCGCGACCAGGTGGCCGATGTGCGCAAGGTTCACGCCTCAGAAGACAAGATGACCGCTTTCGTCTTCAAGATCCAGGCCAACATGGATCCGAACCACCGCGACCGCATCGCCTTTGCGCGCATCTGCTCGGGCAAGCTGGAGCGCGGCATGAAGGCAAAGCTTGCCCGCACCGGCAAGCTGCTGGGCCTCACCGCGCCGCAGTTCTTCTTCGCCTCGCAGCGCCAGCTGGCCGATACGGCCTATGCGGGCGATGTGGTGGGTATTCCCAACCACGGCACGCTGCGCATCGGCGATACGCTGACCGAAGGCGAGGCGCTGGTCTTCCAGGGCGTGCCCAACTTCTCGCCGGAAATCCTGCGCCGCGTGCGGCTGGAAGATGCCATGAAGGCAAAGAAGCTGAAGGAAGCTCTGCAGCAGATGGCCGAGGAAGGCGTGGTGCAGCTGTTTTCGCCGGAAGACGGATCGCCCGCCATCGTCGGTGTCGTCGGCGCACTGCAGCTCGACGTGCTGAAGGAGCGCCTGCAGGGCGAGTATACGCTGCCGGTCTCCTTCGAAATGTCGCGCTTTTCCGTCTGCCGATGGATCTCGTCCGACAGCCAGGCTGATCTAGACAAGTTCCTGACGGTCAAGCGCGGCGATATCGCCCGCGATCTGGATGGCGATCCCGTGTTCCTCGCCCAGGACGGGTTCTCGTTGCGCTACGAAGCAGAGCGCCATCCAACCATCAAGATGGTCGCGATCAAGGAATATCAGGTCGCCAAGGCGGCCTGATCATCCTCCAGCGAGAGCGCGCTGCGACCGCTGGTGAGGTCGCGGACCATCTGCGCAACGGTCTCCAGCTCCGTCTCGGGCAGGCGGATGACGAGGTCGGCGCCGGTCTCCCGGAAGGCTTCCTCCGCGATCACAAGGTCTTCGAAGGTTTGCAGCCGACCCTTGACCCGGGCAAGGTCCGCGAACTCGAGACGGATGAGGCCCTGCACCGATGGCTTGACCTCGACGAGCTGCGCAGCCTTCAGGCAGGCCGCAGCCGTGCCGCCATAGGCCCGCACGAGACCGCCGCTACCAAGCAATATGCCGCCGAACCAGCGGGTCACGATGACCAGCACCTTGTCTGCCGACTGTCCGTCGATCGCGGCAAGGATCGGCTTGCCGGCTGTGCCGCCCGGCTCTCCGTCGTCTGAAAACCGGTAGGCTGCTCCGATCCGCCATGCCCAGCAGTTATGGCTGGCCTCGGCGTGGCCATGCGCCGCAATCGCGGCCTTCGCCTCCTCCTCGGTCGCAACGAAAAGCGCCGTCGCGATGAAACGGCTCTTCTTGACGATCTGCTCGAAAGTGGCTGTCTGCTCTAGCTGGAACATGTGACAGCTCTAGCGCCGGAAAACCTGCATGGGAAGCAGGCGCTGTTTCAGTCGAACTTGACCGCGGTCGTATTGCCGCCGCAGACGAGCACGCACACCCGCTCCCCGGCCTCCGGCACGTAGCGACCGCACAAGAGGGCGGCAAAGGCTGCCGCACCACCGGGCTCTGCCACCACCCGCATGCCGTCCCAGAGGGCCGTCTGCGCCCGGCGAATGTCTGCGTCGGAGACCAGGACAGGCGCCTGCAGGTACTTCTGCGCCACGGGGAACATCAGCGAGCCGATGCGTTTGGGCGCCAGCGAGTCCGCCGCGATCCCGCCGGCGGGGGCATCCACCGGGTGTCCCGCTTTCAACGCCTCGAAAAGCGTCGGTGCGCCGTCCGATTCCACCGCCACGATCTTGATCCGGTCGGTGAACCAGGAGGTGATGCCGCCGATCAGGCCGCCGCCGCCCACCGCCACCAGCAGGGTGGTGATGCCGGGCAGGTCCTCCTCGATCTCCTTGCCGAGTGTGCCCTGGCCAAGCAGGGTCTCGATCTGGTCGTAGGCGTGGACCGCCAGGGCGCCACTGTCGGCAACATGGGCCTCACTTGCCGCCAGCGCGTCCGCATAGCGGTCTCCGCCCACCACGAGCTCGGCTCCGTAGGATCGGATCAGGTCGATCTTGGCGGCCGACGAAACGCTGGGAACGAAGATCGTCGCGGGAATTCCAAGCTTCCGTGCGGCATAGGCAACCGCTGCACCATGGTTGCCGCCCGACGCCGCCACCACGCCCGCGGCCGGTACCGGCCGTGTCAGGAGATTGGCAAAGGCGCCCCGCACCTTGAACGAGCCGGAATGCTGCAGGAGTTCGAGCTTCAGGTCCACCGGCAGCGCCGTTCCGCCGAAGTCGTTCATGTCTGCGCGCAGAGTTGGCGTATGCCGCACCCGCTGTCGGATCAGGGCGTGGGTGTCGGAAATCTGCTCTGGGGTGATGAGGTCGGGCGTCATGACTGCTCCTGCAAATAATGGACCTGGGCTAGCCGCAGCAGGGCCGGCATGCAAGGTTGAAGTAGGGGGCCGCTTCGCGCAACCAGAAATGGTTTGCTTAACCTCATGTTTGTACTCCATACTTAGCCATGCCTCATTCACTCGCGCAACGCACGGGAAGAGGTCGGGGAGTAAAGCCAGCATGGCGACGGGCACGAACGACCTCCCGCCAGGGCTGAGGACGGCAGTCATGCTGGTCACTGCCGAGGGCAGGCTCGCCTACTGCAATTCTGCCGCGAAAGACATGCTGCTGGGTGCGCAGGCGCACGGCGCGCGTTTCGACGATCTGCTGGAAAATGCGGAAACGCTGGGGCGGATCCTGCCCGGCACCGCCCGTCGCATTCTGGATGCCGCAGCGACCGACAAGGCCGGCGAAACGGAGCGGTTCACGCTCCTGGACGGCCGCCTAATCCTGATGGCCACCAGCCCGGATGCGGATGGCGTTCTGATCGAATGGACTGACGTAACGCCCTTCGTGGAGGCACTGCGCTCTCAGGAGCGGGACGGGCTGACCGGAATGCTGGCCCGCCCTGCGCTCATCAGGGAAATTTCCGCAGTTGCCGCCAGCGGCGAGCGGGCAGCCCTTCTCTATCTCAATCTCGACAGGTTCACCGGCGTCAACAACATGCTTGGCCACCTTGCCGGCGACAATCTCCTCAAGAAAGTCGCCGGGCGTATCGCCGGCCTGATGGCGCAAGGGGACGTGGTCGCGCGCACGGGAAGCGACGAGTTCGTGATCCTGCGCCGGGCAGGCGGCGAGGCGGTCTTTGACATGGCTCAAAGCCTTCTGGAAATGATTGCCCGTCCCTTCATGGTCGAAGGCCAGGTCGTCCACATCGGCGCAAGCCTCGGTCTTGCCTTCACGGATGGAAGTGAGGGCCCGGAAGATCTGGTCCGCAACGCCCGCCTGGCGCTCATGAAGGCAAAGCCCGAGGGTGGCGGTGGCATTCAGCTCTTTACGGACGAGATGCGCGACGAGCTCAAGCGTCGCCGGCTGCTGGAGATCGATCTGCGCCAGGCCATGGCCCTGCGGGAGTTTTCGCTGGCCTTCCAGCCGCAGTACGAGATCGAGGGACGCAGGCTCATCGGCTTTGAGGCGCTGCTGCGCTGGCAGCATCCGCAGCGCGGCGCTGTCTCGCCAGCGGAGTTCATTCCGCTCGCCGAGGATCTGGGGCTGATCGTGCCGCTTGGCGAATGGGCGCTGAGGTCAGCCTGCAAGGCGGCGGCCGCCTGGCCGCTACCGCTGTCGATTTCCGTCAACATCTCGCCGCTTCAGTTTCGCGACCCGCATATCGTGGCCACGATCGTCTCGGCGCTTTCGGCTTCGGGGCTTGATCCGATGCGGCTCGAGCTGGAGGTGACAGAAGGGGCCCTGCTTCTCAACAGCGATGCAGTGATGCTCATCTTTCAAGAGATCAAGGCGCTCGGCGTCCGTTTCGCCTTGGACGATTTCGGCACCGGCTATTCCTCCTTGAGCTATTTGCAGAAGTTCCCGTTCGACAAGATCAAGATCGACCAGTCCTTCGTTCGCAATCTGCCAGGCAGCAAAGATGGCATTGCCATCATCCGGGCGGTCGCAGCCCTTGGGTCGAGCCTCGGGCTGTCGATCATCGCCGAAGGCGTGGAAACCGAGGAGCAGCTGGCGACGATCTATCTCAACGGGTGCAAGCAGGTGCAGGGTTATCTGTTCGGGCGGCCGCTGGCTCCCGAGGCAGCCGAAGCGCTGGTGGCAAAAGTGCTTGCAGCCGGCGTCCCGCGAGAGGGCGGAACGCCATGATCGAAGACGGTTTCGTTCATGTCGGCGAAAAAGCCGCTGTCAGCCAACCCGGATCGGCGCCTCTTCGACCTCTTCTGCAGTCAGATCCTCCAGGAACTCGTCGCACCAGTGGTTGATGTCATACTTGAGAAGATGTTCCATCATCTTCTCCCACCGCTGCTTGCGCTCATCCAGCGACATGGTGAGACCGCGCGCGATGGCATGCGCCGTTCCCTCGATGTCATAGGGGTTGACCAGCAGCGCGCCCGTCAGCTCCCGGGCAGCGCCGGCAAATCGCGATAGCACCAGCACGCCCGGATCCTCGGGGTCCTGCGCCGCGACATATTCTTTGGCAACCAGGTTCATGCCGTCGCGCAGCGGCGTCACCAGGCCGATCTTCGCCAGACGGTAGAGGCCGGCCAGCAGCGGCCGTGCAATCGAACGGTTGACGTAGCGGATCGGCACCCAGTCGACGGTGCCGAGCGCGCCGTTCACCCGGCCCGCCTGCTCGGCGACCGTGCGCTGCATCTGCTCGTATTCGGGCACTTCGGAGCGCGATTTCGGCGTGATCTGAAGGTAGGTCACCTTGTTCTGGTAGCTGGGGTTCAGCGTCACGAAGGTTTCAAACGCGTCGATGCGCTGGGTAATGCCCTTGGAATAGTCCAGCCGGTCGACGCCGATGATCAGGTCGCGACCCTCGACACTCTGGCGCGCCTTGCGCACCATGCTGTTGCTCGCCGCCTTGGCCGCGAATTCCGAGAATGTCTTGGTCTCGATCGCGATGGAATAGGCGCCGCCCTTGAAGGTCCGGCCGTAAGTCGAGAACTTCTTGTCGTCCAGCCGTTCGCCGATGCCTTCGCGCACCAGGCTGCCGCTGAAATTGTCCAGGTCGTAGTCGGTCTGGAAGCCGACGAGGTCGTATTGCGACAGTCCGCGCATGATCTGCTCGTGCACCGGCATGGCAAACAACACGTCTGCCGGCGGCCACGGAATGTGCAGGAAGAAGCCGATCTTGTTCTTGAAGCCCATCTGCCGCAGCTCGGACGCCAGCGGGATCAGGTGGTAGTCGTGCACCCAGATGATGTCGTCTTCCTTGAGCATGGGCGCCAGCCGCTCGGCGAAGAACTTGTTGACCCGGAAATAGCCAGCCATTTCTTTTCGGCCGTATTCCGCCAAATCCAGCCGGTAGTGGCAGATCGGCCAGAGAACGCGGTTGGCGAAGCCGTGGTAATATTCCTCCACATCGGTCTTGGTCAGATCCGTCAGCGCATAGGTGATATTGCCATGGGTGCGCATTTCAAGCGGGCCGGGCGCCTTGCTGCCGCTCGACTTGCCGGACCAGCCCATCCATATGCCGCCGTGCTCTTCCAAGGCGGCCTGAAGGGCGACGGCAAGCCCGCCGGCAGGGGCGGCGCCGCTTTTCTCGGGCACGGAAACGCGGTTCGATACGATGACAAGACGGCTCAAGACGCGTCCTTTCCAGATTGCTTCTGCTGCTGCGCAAGGGTGCCGAGGATAGCGCGCAGCCCGGCAGCGGAGGGGAGGGCGGATGTCGCAACCGTCACCGCCGGGCTTTCTTCGATGCGGATGGAATGGCCACCAAGCTCGTTGGCGACCTTGAACATGGCTTCGTCGGTGACATCGTCGCCGATGACCACCGGGATCCTGCCCTGGAAGGGCGGCTCAGACAGGAAGGCGCGCAACGCCTCTCCCTTGCTCGCCCTGGCCGGGCGGATCTCCAGCACCATCTTGCCGCGTTGCAGGGTGTAGTTAGGCCCGGCGAGCGCCGCGTAGCGGATCATCATGGCTTCCACCTGCGGCTGGTGTTCCGGCGCGAGGCGATAGTGGGCAGCAACCGCTAGCCCCTTGTCTTCGACCAGGATGCCTTTCCACTGCGCGGCTTCCTCGGCAATCCGTTCCTTGAGGTCGACGAAGTCGGGCGTCTTTTCCACCCTCTCCACAGCCCCTGAGGCAGAGCGACGCTCGGCGCCATGCAGACCGGCAATCGGAAACCGGTGCGATCCGAACAGGGCGTCTGCATAGACCAGTGCCCGACCGGTCACCAGCGCCAGCGCGCCGCCCAGCATCCGCGACACCTGCTCCAGCGTCTCGGGCAGGTCCGGGGGAACGGTGATACCATCCGGGTGGTCGGCGATATCGACCAGCGTTCCGTCGATATCGAGAAACAGCGCCCAGCGGCCGGGGTCGCTAGCCAGATCGTAGAGGAGGGCACTGCCCGATCGAGTGGTGTCGTCGGCGGCTTCGGGGCGTGTTTGTTCATAGGACATGGGTCGACATGTAGGCCGAAGCGCGACGGCGGCAACCACGGCAGGAGACATCGTGACTCAAAAAGTGATGCGCCCTCTGCCGAAAATCCCGCGCGGATGGGGCGAATTCAGCTTTCGTTAACCGGTTTTCGAGACTCTTCGAGAAGCGCCGAGCCGCATGCGCAGTGATTTGGAGCAGACAGCCAATGTGCCGTTGGGCAGCCTATCGGGGCGAACCGCTTTATCTGGAGGAACTCGTATCCTCTCCTGCGCATTCGCTGATCGAGCAATCCCACTGCGCCACCCGCGCCAAGACGGCCACCAATGGCGATGGCTTCGGCATTGCCTGGTACGGCGACCACCCGGAGCCCGGCCGCTACCGGGACATCCTGCCCGCCTGGTCGGACTGCAATCTGCGCAGCCTCGCGCGGCAGATCCGCTCGCCGCTGTTCCTGGCCCATGTGCGGGCGGCAACGACGGGCGCGACCCGTCGCGACAATTGCCACCCCTTCGTCCACGGCCACTGGTCCTTCATGCACAACGGCCAGATCGCTGGCTTCGACCGCATCCGCCGCCCCATGGAGGCCTTGCTCTCAGACGAACTGTTCCATGCCCGCACGGGCACGACCGATTCCGAGCTGCTCTTTCTGCTCGCCCTGCAGTTCGGTCTGGATACCGATCCGCTCGGTGCCATGGAACAGGCGATCGCCGAAGTGGAGCGGCTTTCCCGTGCCACGGCCGGTGAGGTTCTGGTGCGCTTTACGGCGGCCTTCTCGAACGGTCACGATCTCTATGCCGTGCGCTATGCCACCGATCACCGCCCGCCGACCCTTTTCGCCTCACCCATGGGCGCCTCAAGCGGGCGGACGGGTCACTGCCTCGTCTCCGAGCCTTTGAACGACGACACCGACACCTGGGAGGAAATCCCGGATGGTAGTGCCGTCACGGTGACGGCAGAGGGCATCCGGACGCTGTTGTTCCAGCCTCAGGCTCTCTCCCGCGCGGCCTGATCCGGCTTACGAGAGCTTTTGCGCGATCAGCGTAGCCAGCCGTTCCGCCACCTCGTCCTTGGAAAGATCCGGCCAGGCGTCGATGCCCTCGGCCGTGATGATGTTCACCCGGTTGCGGCTGCCGCCCATCACGCCCGTTCCAGGCGAGACGTCGTTGGCGACGATCAGGTCGGCACCCTTGCGTTCCAGCTTGGCGCGACCGTTCGCCTCCACATCCTGCGTTTCTGCGGCAAACCCCACCACGATCCGGGGCCGTTGCGCATGGTGGCCGACGGTCTTCAGGATGTCGGGGTTCTCCGTCAGCTGAAGCGGCGGGGGCGCTTCGCCGGGCTGTTTCTTGATCTTCTGGCCGGCAGAAGTGGCGACGCGCCAGTCTGCGACGGCAGCGACCATGACGGCGATATCCGCCGGCAGATAACCGACGACCGCCTGCAGCATCTCTTGCGCGGTCTCTACATGCACCGTCTCGACGCCCTCCGGGTCGGGTATGGTGACAGGCCCGGAGACCAGCGTCACTCGGGCGCCGAGCTTTGCCAACGCTGCGGCAATCGCATGTCCCTGGCGGCCGGACGATCGGTTGGCGATGTAGCGGACCGGATCGATCGGCTCATGCGTCGGGCCAGAGGTCACGATCGCCGTCTTGCCGGCGAGCGGTTTCTCGCCGCCCTCCTGCAGCAGGGTAATTGCTGCGGCAACGATTTCCATCGGCTCGGCCATCCGGCCGGTTCCCGCCTCGTTGCTTTCCGCCATCTCGCCGCGCGATGGGCCAATGAAATGTATGCCGTCGTTTTTCAGCGTTTCGGCGTTGCGCAGGGTGGCGCGTGCTGCCCACATTTTCGGGTTCATCGCGGGTGCAATCAGCACCGGCCTGTCGGTTGCCAGAAGCACGGCGCTGGCCAGGTCGCTCGCCATGCCATGCGCCATCTTGGCCATCAGGTCGGCACTGGCCGGTGCAACGATCACGAGATCGGCCTCCCGCGCCAGCCTGATGTGACCAACGTCCTGCTCGTCCTCGCGCGAAAACAGATCCACATAGACATGGCTGGCCGAAAGCGCGCCGACGGCAAGCGGCGTGATGAACTCCTGCGCCGCCTTTGTCATGATCGGTCGAACGCTTGCGCCTCTTTCGCGCAGGCGGCGGATGAGGTCGAGGCTCTTGTAGGCCGCGATGCCGCCGGAGATGATGAGAAGTATGCGTTTGCCTGAGAGTTCCATGCCTGCCCCGGGGGTGTCGATCGGCGGGAAGCTAGGCGCTTGCTCCCAAACTTGCAACTTTGGTTTCGGCTAGAGCAGGTTCATGAAGTTAAGCGCGATCGGCGATCGCTGGCCCTTGAGCATGGCCAGCCCCAGCCGCGCGATGAGCGGCGATGCCTGCTCCAGCGGCCGGTAGGTGACGCCTTCCACGGCAATCTTGCTAATCGACCCCGGAACCACCGACACGCCCATGCCGGCCGCCACGAGGTTGACCACGGAAGGGATCTGCGGCGCCTCCTGGCTGACGATAAGGTCGAAGCTCGCCTCCCGGCAGGCCTGCACGATGTCGTCGTAAAGGCTGAGCCCGACGGTGCGCGGAAAAAGCACGAAGGCTTCGCCGGCAAGATCGGCAAGCCGCACCCGGTCATGCCGGGCGAGCGGGTGGCTCGAAGGCAGGGCCGCCAGCATGGGCTCGTCCGGCAGCCGCTTCAGACGCACCTCCTTCGGATCCTCCAGCCCGGGACGGATGAAGGCGGCGTCGATCTCGCCGCGCACCAGCTTCAGCATCAGTCCGTCGCTGTTCATTTCGCTGAGCGACAGCGCCACCTCCGGCCATGTGCTGCGGAACTTTCGGATAGCCCCCGTCACGGTGGGATTGAAGGCGGACGATGCCGTAAAACCCAACGATAGCCGCCCGGTCTCACCACGAGCGGCGCGCTGGGCCGCGAGCCGCGCGGCTTCGGATGCGGCAATCGCAGCCCGGGCATGCGGCAGGAACGCTAGTCCGGCCGCTGTCAACTCCGCTCCATGCGGGACCCGGTGGAACAGGACGGCTTCGACCTCCGTCTCCATGTCACGGATCTGCTGGCTGAGCGGTGGTTGGCCGATACCGAGCTTGGCCGCGGCGCGCGTGAAATTGCCAGCTTCCGCGACAGCCAGGAAGTAGCGGATATGTCGAAGCTCCATCTGTAAAACCTATCAGCAATGCCTGTGCCATATATTGGACAAATGGACGCGTGGTGGCTAGCTCTTAAGGCATCAAGGAATGTCTTATGCTCATGCCCGTCAAAGCCAGTTTCGCCGCCCCCTCTCGGCACAATCCCCTGTCGGAACCAGCCCTCTCCACATCTCCGCCGGTGGAAGCGCAATACCTGGTCAAGGGAACGCCGGCCTACCGCCGCGCCAGCCTTGCCTTCTTCATGTCGGGCTTCTCCACCTTTGCGCTGCTCTACTGCGTGCAGCCGTTGATGCCGATCTTCGCCGAGCACTTCGGGGTCAGCCCCGCTGCAAGCTCACTCTCCCTGTCACTGTCCACCGGCTTCCTGGCGCTCGCGATCTTTCTGGCCGCAGCCATATCGGAACGCTTCGGCCGCAAGAGCCTGATGTTTGCCTCGCTTCTCGGCGCCTCCATCTGCACCATCGCCTGCGCCGTGGCGCCGAACTGGCATCTGCTGCTGGTCGTCCGTGCTCTCGAAGGCTTCCTCCTGGGCGGCGTTCCGGCGGTCGCCATGGCCTATCTGTCGGAAGAAATCGACCCGAACGGCCTCGGCGCATCCATGGGTCTCTATATCGCCGGCAATGCCTTCGGCGGCATGGCAGGCCGCGTGGTGACCGGCGTCCTAGCGGAATATCTGTCCTGGCGGCTGGCGTTGGCCGGCATCGGCCTGATGGGGATTGTTGCCGCGATCGGCTTCTTCCTTCTCCTGCCGCCATCCCGCAACTTCGTGCCGCGACGCTCAACCGCGCGCTATCACGTGCAAGCCTGGGCGGCGCACCTGCGCTCGCCCGCCATGGCTCTGCTGTTTGCCATCGGCTTCCTGCTGATGGGCGCCTTTGTCACCGTCTACAATTACGTCGGCTTCCGGCTGGTGGCGCCGCCCTACGCACTCGACCAGACCGAGCTCGGGCTGATCTTCACCGTCTACCTGTTTGGCATCGCCGCGTCTTGGGCAGCGGGCTTGCTGGGCGACCGTTTCGGCCATTTCCGGGTCATGCCGATCGGTATTGCCGCGGCGATGGCGGGCGTGGCGATCACCCTGTCCGCCTCCCTGCCGCTTATCATTCTCGGGATCGTGCTGCTCACCGCGGGGTTCTTCATGGCCCATTCGGTGGCAAGCGCTCTGGTGGGCAGGCTGGCGCACGGCACCAAGGGCCATGCCGCCTCGCTTTACCTGCTGGCCTATTACCTGGGGTCGAGCGTGGCTGGATCGATCGGCGGGCACGCCTGGAGCGCGGGTGGCTGGCCGGCAGTCGTTGTCTTCACCGGCACCATGCTGCTACTGGCCTTGCTGGCGGCGTTCGGCGCGCGCCGGATGGCAAGCCGCTAGGTCTTCTTGCGGGCGACGGGAGATGCCTGCGTCGTCAGCTTGAAGTCCGACATTTCTTTGGGGGTGAGATAGTAGAGCCGGTCCGGCGGCGTCTCGAGCGCATGGAACCAGAGGCCGGCCTCGATCCCCATCTCCTGCAAATGCCGCGCGACCCGTGCAGTGGTCGCCTGGGCGCTCGACATGGCCTGGTCGGCGCTTGGTCGGTCCTTGCCGCCGTTGAACACCTGGTGGACGCCGACAACCGCGTCCTTCTCGGCGGTCCGGGTCACGCCGCCGGCAAACACGATGGGGCAGGAGGAGGCGCAGAGCGCCTTCGATGCGACCTGGGTACCCAGCTTCTTCTCGCGGATCAGTCGGGACATGGCGATGGCGTCCTCGACAGACCCGCCGGGCGAATTCAGCGCGATGACCTTCACGTATTCGCCGCGGGCCTCGATCTCCTTTGCAAAGCGATCGGCAGCGCCAAGGTCGATCGCCCCTTCCGCCAGAAGCACGCCGCCCGGCTTGAGATCGAAGCGGATCGCCTGACGAAGCACTTCGGCCGAGCTTCCGGGCTCGACGGGCGGCGCCGCAGGCCGGCCGTCGGTCAGTGCCGGCGGCAGCACCGGCTGACTTTCGTGCATCGGGTCGAAGCCCGGCAGTTCCGCATTCGCCTGGGAGATGTCGCGCAGGTCGACGACAAGAAACACGGCCGCAGCCGACAGCAGGACGTAGAATGCCCCGCGCATCAGTAAACCTTCGTCGAGCCGGCGTAGCGCCTCACCGATCCTCATGCGTTCGGTCCCTGCGGGATTTTAGGTCAAGTGCGGTGATATTGGTGTTCGCCTCGTCCGGTTCCGGAGCTGCTTCCGGTTCGGCCCGCACCGGTTCGAGCGGTTCGGGAGGCGTATCCGGCGTGACCGGCCCCATCGCAGAAACCGCCCGCTGCACCTCGAGCGCCTGCAGCAGTTCCGCGGCAGTGATCCGTTCCGCGAACGGCATATCCTCTTCCTGCCGGCGGATGGCCGAATGCACGGTGGCGAGAATGAACACCAGCACACCGGGCAGGAGGTCGATGGAGATGGCGCCGGCCCAGGCCGGAATGAAGTCCTGGGCGTAGTGAAGAACCGCAGCCGCCGAGGAAAGCGGAACGAACCGCCGTTCCTGCACAGGCGGGCGCGACAGAATCTCGTCGGCAGCCTTGGAAAGCGCCTTGGACTGCGCGGTGACGGACGCCTTGACCGTCTCCATCACCTGGTTCTGGCGGTTGACGAGGTCGGGCAGGGCGCCGTCCGGCACGGGCGCGATGAAGCCGAGCGAGAGATCGTCCGCGGCGCGCCGGATCGAAGGCACGATCGAGGTCTGCGCCAGCGAGGTGACGATGCCGGTCAGCGCCACCGCTTCCGTCGAAAACTGGTCGGCGCGTGGTTCGATGGAGCCGGGTGCCGAAACCAGCGTCCGCATGGTTTCGAGCCGCTTCTGGCCCTGTGCGAAGAGATCGGCAACCTGCTCCCGCGAGGCATTGATATTGGTCTCAAGGCCCTTCATCTGCGCCGACATCTGCGACAGAAGCTGCACCACGCTGCCCGATCCGGTGGTGCCGGTGAGCGAGCCTGTCTGGCGCTCTACGCCTGCGAGCTGCGCGAACCTTTCGCCCGCGCGCTGGATGTCCGGCAGCAGGCCCTGCACCGAAAGCGCGTTCTGGTGCGCCCGGTCGAGATCGGCCGTATAGTCTTCCACCGTCTCCGACAGATGCTGCTCAACCGCAGCCGAACCGGCGAGCGCCGCGGCGTTCAGCCAGCTCGACATCGCCATGATCATCACAGCGCCCGCCGCCATCACCATCAGCATGCCGGCCCGTCCGGTGCGGGTCGTCACATGCGGATAGAAGCGGGCCATATAGGACCAGAAGGCATAGATGCCGACGGAAACCGAGGCCGAGTAGATAACCGCGGCAAAGAACACGGCGGTCGGCGATCCGTCGAGGATGCTGCGTGCCCCGAGGTAGGTGTAGACGCCCGAGGCCAGCGCCAGAACGGCAAGCGCAAAGCGGGTCATGGTCTCCACGGCGGCAACACCGTCGTGCAAGCGTTGGGATGCGCCAAGCGCCATGTTCATCTCCGGAGGGGAAACGTGAAAGGAATGAATTCCTTAAAAGAGAATGAAGAAACAGGCGGAATGAAGGCGCACGCCTGCAGGGTCTGAGCTGCGCAGTCCCTGCACATGCATCTCTTGCGTTTTGCGAGCCCTCAGGCGCCGAAACGTCGCCTCATCGGAGGCTTGCCCCGTCCGAACCCGCCGAGCGCAAAGAATCCGTCGATCGCGTGGATCGGCGAGAGTGCAATCAGCTCCGTCAGGAAGGCTTCCGACGCCAGTTCCTGCTCGATTGCCTCGACTTCCGACGACAGCGGCCGGTCCACCGTGTAGAAGGCCGCATGCCGCCGCACCAGGTCGTACACCAGCTTGACCGCACCCCGCGGCTCGTCCCCCTCGATATCCATGGCCTGGGCTGCAAGCAGGGCCTCGAGCGCCGCCAGTCGCTTCAGGGCCTGGGTCTGCCGCTCGAAGCGCTCGATCACAAGCGGCAGGAAGGCTGCCTCGTCCTCCATCCCGCCGGCCACCACCAGCGACTGCGCGGAAACGGGGTTGGTCATCGAAAGGACCCGCGAGAAGATCTCGCCCGCAAGCTTGATGATCGGCCCGAAGCCCGTGGCGATCGCGCCCTCCGGCACCAGGTTGACCGGCAGGTTGCGCCTCTGCCCGTTGCCGAGAAGGACGCAGCGATTAAACGAGTTGCGGGCCGCATGCGCCATGCACAGCACGGCAGATTCCAGCAGAATGGTCACGTCGAGCGGCAGCGAACCGCCTGATGTCAGCACCCGGCCTTCGACGATGACAGGATTGTCGTCGGACCGCCCGGTCGCTGCCAGGATTTTGTGCCCGGCGCTCAGAATGCTCTCGTAGACGGCGCCGAACACCTGCGGGATCATGCGCAGGCTGAGTGGATCCTGGACATGCGTCGCATGCGGCCAGGCCCAGCCTTCCGAAGCGTTGCACAGCCATTGGCCGATCATCGCCTCGCGTGCCGTGCCCACATGGGTGACGGCGAGCCACGGATCGCGCGAAGCACCCATCGCGCCTGAAGCGGCAAGCCCGGCCGACAGCAGAGCGCGAACGGCACCCGCTGCCTCGCGGGTTGCCTCGGCGGCAGCCGCAAAGCTCACGGAATTGACGCTGAGCGACGCAAGGCTGTCGCGGGCCGCCATGCGGAAGGTTCGCAGACCCGCCCGGCGGAAGGCCTCCTCGGCCGGCAGGCGCTCGCCTTGGTACATGGCCTCGCCGACCCCCGTCAGCACGGCACCGATCTGGCCCATCAGCCCGATGTCGGCACAGCCGATCGAGCCGGTCCGCCGCACCACGGGAATGACGTCTGCAGAAAGAAGATCGAGATAGGATTGCACGAGATCCGTCGAGCATCCCACGTAGCCCGTCAGCGCCGTGTTGACGCGCAGCGCCATGGCATTGCGTACGACCGATATGGCAAAGGGCTTGCCGGTACCGAAATGATGCGCCCGTACCAGGCCGAGGTTGAAGGCTTCCATCTCTTCCGGAGACCAGGCCACGTCCTTCATGGCGCCGACGCCTGTGGTGGCACCATAGACAGGCTGCCCGTCCGCGATCGCCTTTTCCAGAACGGCCCGGGCGGCGCGAACCCGCGCAAGTCCTTCCGGCGCGACCGTGATCACGGCGCGGCCGTCGCCGATCGCCAGCAGTTCCGGAAACCCGAGCGGCTGCCCCGTCAGTTCTATCTGTTTTTTCACATCGGACATGGGATCACCTTTGCTGCACGTTAGCGCAGGTGATGGTTCAGGGAATATCCCAAAACGGAGACATACGTCGCAAATGCGGACGTCGGTCGGTCCTAGAGCGTGAAGGCGATGTAGAGAAGCGACAGCGCGATGAGCCAGAGCGCGATCCGGCCCGAACGACTGTGCCGGGCTTCCGATTTGCCGATCGCCTCTGCCGTCTCGGGATCGAAACGGAGACCGTTTTCGCTCATCCGCACCAGTTCTTTGTGCAGAGTTTCCGTCTTGGCGGCGATCTCGGGAACGGCTTCCGCCAGCTTGATTGCTGCTTTGACGCCGTCCTGCAGGTCGGAAAGGATGCGCTTCGGGCCAAGGTTGTCACGGATCCACTGGCCGACCACCGGCTCGGACGCCTTCCACATGTTAAAGCGCGGATCGAGCATGCGCGCCACGCCTTCAACCACCACCATGGTCTTCTGCAGCAGGATCAGCTCGGTGCGAGTCTGCATTTCGAAGAGGTCGGTCACTTCGAACAAAAGGGCGAGCAGGCGCGCCATGGAGATGGTTTCGGCCGGCTGGCCATGGATCGGTTCCCCGATCGCCCGGATCGCCTGGGCAAAAGCCGCAACGTCGTGGTGGGCCGGCACATAGCCCGCTTCGAAATGCACTTCGGCCACCCGCAGGTAATCCCGCGTGATAAAGCCGAACAGGATTTCGGCAAGGAACCGCCGCTCCTTGCGGCCGAGCCGCCCGACGATGCCCATGTCGACGGCAACGATGGTGCCGTCCGGGTCGACGAACAGATTGCCCGGGTGCATGTCGGCGTGGAAGAAGCCGTCCCGCAGCGTATGGCGCAGGAAGGACTGGATCAGCACTTCGGCCAGCTTTTCCAGATCGTGGCCGGCCGCCCGCAGCGCCTCGACATTGTTCATCTTGATGCCATCGATCCATTCCATGGTGATGACGTCGCGGCCGGTGCGCTCCCAGTCGACGGTCGGAACCCTAAAACCGGGGTCGTCGCTGGTGTTCTCTGCAAGCTCGGAGAGCGCCGCGGCTTCAAGCCGCAGGTCCATCTCCATCTTGGTCGTCTGTTCGAGCGTGCGGGTCACCTCGACCGGCCGCAGGCGCCGGCTGGAGGGCACGAAGCGTTCCTGCAGCCGCGACAGAAGGTACATGCCCTCGATGTCGTGGGCGAAGCGCTGTCGCACGCCCGGCCGCACCACCTTCACGGCGAACTTGCGGTCCCCGATCATGCAAGGGTGGACCTGCGCGATCGATGCGGCGGCGATCGGCTCGCCGAATGTGGTGTAGAGATCGGAGATCGGCCGGCCGAGCGAGCTTTCTACTGCCGCCTGGGCCACATCTGTCGGGAAGAAGGCCATCCGGTCCTGCAGCATGGAAAGATCGAGCGCCCAGTCCACGCCCACCACGTCGGGGCGGGTCGCCAGGAACTGGCCGATCTTCACATAGGAGGGCCCGAGCCGGTCGACGGCGCGCGTCAGCCTCTTGCTGCGGGCCTGCTGCTTGGAGCGGAAGCGGGCCAGCGGTTCCGCCAGCGTCTTGATGAAGCCGACGGCGGGGGGCATGTCCTGCGTCGGCAGGGCGGAAACCACGCCCTCGCGCACCAGGACCCAGCCCACCCGGGCGAGCCGGAAATAAGCGCCGAGCGTGCTCATTCTATAGCTTCCAGCCGGAATGCAGCGCTGCGATGCCGCCTGTGTAGTTCGTGAAGCTCACGCGGGAGAAGCCGGCCGTGCGGATCATCGCAGCGAAATTCTCCTGGTTCGGGAATTTGCGGATCGATTCCACCAGATACTGGTAGGGCTCAGCCTCGCCGGTGATCATCTTGCCAAAGCGCGGGATCGCCTTGAACGACCACTGCTCGTAGAACCGCTCCAGAAGCGGCATCTCCACTTCGGAAAACTCCAGCACCAGAAGCCGTCCGCCGCGCTTTAGCACCCGATAGGCTTCCTTCAACGCGACATCGATATGCGGCACGTTGCGGATGCCGAAGGCGACCGTATAGGCATCGAAGGAATTGTCGTCGAAGGGCAGCGATTCCGCATTGGCTTCCACGAAGGTCAGATTGTCCGAAAGGTGCTGCTTTACGGCCCGCTCGGAGCCGACGCCGAGCATCGAACCGTTGATGTCGAGAACCGTCACATGCGCCAACCGGCCGGACGCCTCGACGATCCGAAATGCCACGTCGCCGGTGCCGCCGGCAACGTCGAGCGTCCGGTAGCCTGCGTCCTTGCGCGGGTTAAGCGCGGATACCATCGCATCCTTCCACACCCGGTGCATGCCCGCCGACATCACGTCGTTCATCACGTCATAGCGCTTGGCAACCTTATGGAAGACGTCGTTGACCAGGTCCTGCTTCTCGCCGTCCGCCACCTGGCGAAAGCCGTAGGAGGTTTCCATTCCGCCGTCGGCGCGGGTACGAGCTTCGGTCATTGGCGAACTCCTTGACGCAATTCCGTGGCGGCCATAGCGAAAGCGCTGCGGCCTCTCTATTTGTGGCGGCCAATCCATAAGCGGGACCGTCCGGGTCTATAGACCAGGATCGGCGACCGCGAAACAGGAAGTTAGGAAGACCATGCCCGAATTGCCAGAGGTGGAGACAGTTCGCCGCGGGCTAGCGCCCGCCATGGAGGGGGCACGGATCGAAAGGCTGGAACTGAACCGCCCGGACCTCCGCTTCCCGCTGCCGGAGGACTTCGCCGAGGCCGTCAAGGGACGCCGCATCGTTTCGCTCGGCAGGCGCGCCAAATACCTGCTGATCGACCTCGAAGACGATCTCACCATCATTGCCCATCTCGGCATGTCGGGCTCCTTCCGCGTCGAGGACACTCTGCTGGGCGAGTTCCACCATCCGCGCTCCAAGGACGGTAAACACGATCACGTCATCTTCCATCTGCAGGGGAGCAAAGGCCCGCTGCGCGTCATCTATAATGACCCGCGTCGCTTCGGCTTCATGCATCTGTGGAAGCGCAGCGATCTCGATCTCTACCCGGCCTTTGCGCAACTGGGGCCGGAGCCGACAGGCAACGCCCTCGACGAGATTTATCTGGCCGCCCGCTTTGCCGGCCGGGCGCAGCCGCTGAAAAGCGCGCTTCTGGATCAGACGGTGATCGCAGGCCTTGGCAATATCTATGTCTGCGAAGCCCTGTGGCGCGCGCATCTGTCTCCCAAGCGGGCCGCCGGAACGCTCGTCACGCCCACGGGCCGCCCGAAGAAGCCACTGCTGCTGCTGACCACATCGATCCGCGAGGTCATCGCTGATGCCATTGCCGCCGGTGGCTCCTCGCTGCGTGACCATATCCAGACGGATGGTTCGCTCGGCTACTTCCAGCATTCCTTTTCCGTCTACGACCAGGAGGGCAAGCCTTGTCGCACGCCGGGCTGCGCCGGTATGGTGTCCCGCATCACCCAGGCCGGCCGCTCCACCTTCTATTGTCCGGTCTGCCAGCGGTAGGGAGCGCTCCGCGGTACTTAAGGCAAGAGGGGAGGAGACCCGATGAGCTACGAGACACTGTTGACGGAAACCCGGGATGCGGTCGCAATCATCACGCTCAACCGTCCGCAGGCGCTGAATGCGTTGAACGCGGTGCTGATGACCGAGCTGACGGATGCTCTGGCCGGCATTGCGAGCGATGATGCGATTGGCGCCGTGGTGCTGACGGGCTCTGAAAAGGCCTTCGCCGCCGGTGCCGACATCAAGGAGATGCAGGCGATCGAGTTCGTCGATGCCTATCTCCAGGATTTCATCTCTGGCTGGGAAGGGGTCTCCGCCTTCCGTAAGCCGCTGATCGCCGCGGTCTCCGGCTTTGCGCTGGGCGGCGGCTGCGAGCTTGCCATGATGTGCGACTTCATCATCGCGTCGGAGACGGCAAGGTTCGGCCAGCCGGAAATCACCCTCGGCGTCATTCCCGGCATGGGCGGCTCGCAGCGTCTCACCCGTGCAGTCGGCAAGGCCAAGGCCATGGATCTCGTTCTGACCGGGCGGCTGATGGATGCCGCCGAGGCGGAGCGGGCCGGCCTGGTGTCGCGCATCGTAGCCCCCGATCGGCTGCTGGAGGAGGCGGTAGCCGCTGCCGCCCGCATCGCGACCTTTCCGCGCGCAGCGGTGATGATGGCCAAGGAGGCGGTCAACCGCTCGTTCGAAACCACGCTCGCAGAAGGGCTGCGTTTCGAGCGCCGGCTTTTCCATTCGCTGTTTGCCACCACCGACCAGAAGGAGGGCATGGCGGCCTTTGCCGAAAAGCGCCCGCCACAGTTCGTCAACAGATAGCGGCCCGGGAACAGAATCCGCGTTGACGGGAGCGGCTATTCCAGCTATATGCCCGCCCACAGTTGGGAAAGCCTGACCCATGGCTCTCCTCTATTGCTCCCGCATTGCTGAATTGATGGTCGCAGGACCGGCGCGGCAACGGCGGAGTTTTGGTTTGAATTCGTAGAGAGGCATGAAATGGCCAATACAACTTCGGCGAAAAAGGCGACCCGCAAGATCGCTGCTCGCACTGCCGTCAACAAGGCTCGTCGTTCGCGCATGCGCGGCTATATCCGCAAGGTGGAAGAAGCCATCGCAACGGGTGATATCTCGGTTGCTGCAGAAGCTCTTAAGGCAGCTCAGCCTGAGATCCAGCGCGCTGCCACGAAGGGCGTCCTTCACCGTAACACGGCGTCGCGCAAGGTGTCTCGCCTGGCTGCCCGTGTGAAGGCTTTGACAGCCTGAACTAACATTTAAGACAGACTGAATAAGAAGCCTGGTCGCCCGACCGGGCTTTTTGTGTTTGTTCAAATTACTGTCCCGGATGCCTCATGGTTAACGCCTTCATGTCGGCGGCGTGACAGAAAAAGATTAATAAAATCAGCAATTTGCGGGAGGTCGCCGGACCTTCGACCGGGCTTTAGGGGCTCTGATGGCGCCCATTTCGAGTCAAGGTTTTTTTTATTTTTCGACCAACTTCGGGTGCCGCGGAAGGGCCTTTTTTGAATCTCATTGATTCGATTGTGATTCTCTGTGACGGCTTCTGTGACATTCCAATCGCGCCTGAAGAGTCAACAGCCGGCTCTTAATTTTGCGTAAAATTCATCGTTGATCTTGGGGTTTGATCCTGCCTAAATGCTTTTCAGCAAGAGGCGCGGGGATGACTTCTTGGAGCTGCTGAACGCCGCCCTAACCGGTCGGGACAGTACGCTCTGGCTCCTTGCAACGGGCAAAACGCTCGTTTCCTGTATAATCAGCGGTTGCGGACCGGAAGTTAGCTCTTCCGGTGAGGGCCGCTCTTTGCAGGTGTGTAGGGTCGCGTCCTAGCGAGGGATTGAAGAGGGGGAGCGA
Organism: Hyphomicrobiales bacterium; assembly: GCA_900472675.1. Lineage (GTDB taxonomy): Bacteria > Pseudomonadota > Alphaproteobacteria > Rhizobiales > Rhizobiaceae > Neorhizobium. The sequence continues at coordinate 111,540 of UCJA01000015.1, read as the reverse complement.
GGCGAAGGCGCCGAGGCGGCTCATGACGAGATGAGACGTGGACGACGGGGATAGGGAAAATGCGCAGGCTGTTGCGAGGCGGCATGCGCTCTGGCTTTTGACCGAAGCGAGGCGGGAGAGAGTGGCAAAGAGGGTGCGCGGAGGAACTTCCCGGTTGGGAAGGATGTTCCGCGCCGGAATGCAGGGTTTGCTCTGGCGGCGAAAAACGATCGCCAGGCTGAAATTGGAAGGCGGCAAATAATGCACATCAATACCGTATCGATCCGTGCTGGTAATGGGGACCAGGCGCGACAGGGGATCGATTCAATTTGCTCCAAGGCGGCAGGGGAAATATCCGAAATGAAGCATGATGCTCTTTTTGAGCGGTTCAGCGCGCGCCTCAAGGCGCAAGTTGGCCAGGACGCATATGCAAGCTGGTTTGCGCGCCTCAAGCTTCATTCGGTTTCTAAAAGCGTCGTCCGGCTTACCGTGCCCACGACCTTCCTGAAGTCCTGGATCAACAACCGCTATCTCGATCAGATCACCACCATCTTCCAGGCGGAAGACGCCGAGATCCTGAAGGTGGAGATCCTGGTGCGTACCGCAAGCCGTAACACAAAGGCGCCCGTCATCGACGAGACCCGGCCTGTCGTCGCCGAGCCTGCCCAGCCGTCGTCCTTCCCGCGCCGCGAGGCTCCCCGGGAGATCGGCAAGATTGCCGTCTTCACGCCGCCGACCTCGTCGCACCAGCCGCGCCACACGGCGACCGGATCCACCTTGTTCGGCTCGCCTCTCGACAGCCGCTTCACCTTCGATACCTTTGTGGAAGGCCCTTCCAACCGGGTCGCGCTGGCCGCTGCAAAGACGATCGCCGAAGCCGGTGCCAGCGCCGTGCGCTTCAACCCGCTCTTTCTTCATTCGGGCGTCGGCCTGGGCAAGACCCATCTTCTGCAGGCGATTGCCAATGCCGCCATCGGCAGCCACCGCATGCCGCGGGTGGTCTATCTGACGGCCGAATACTTCATGTGGCGCTTTGCCACCGCCATCCGCGACAATGATGCCCTGACGCTGAAGGACTCGCTGCGCAACATCGACCTCCTGATCATCGACGACATGCAGTTCCTGCAGGGCAAGATGATCCAGAACGAATTCTGCCATCTTCTCAACATGCTGCTCGACAGCGCCAAGCAGGTCGTCGTGGCCGCAGACCGCGCTCCCTGGGAGCTGGAATCGCTCGATCCGCGGGTGCGTTCGCGCCTGCAGGGTGGCGTCGCCATCGAACTTGAAGCGCCCGACTACGAGATGCGCCTGCAGATGCTGACGGGTCGCCTCGATATCGCCCGCCAGGAAGACCCGTCGCTGGACATCCCGACCGAGATCCTCAACCACGTCGCCCGCAGCGTCACCGCCAGCGGCCGCGAACTGGAAGGGGCCTTCAACCAGCTGCTCTTCCGGCGCTCTTTCGAGCCGAACCTGTCGCTGGAGCGCGTCGATGAGCTTCTGGCCCATCTGGTCGGTGCCGGCGAGGCCAAGCGCGTCCGCATCGAGGACATCCAGCGCATCGTGGCCCGCCACTACAATGTCTCGCGCCAGGAGCTGGTGTCGAACCGGCGCACGCGCGTCATCGTCAAGCCGCGCCAGATCGCCATGTATCTGGCAAAAACCCTGACGCCGCGATCCTTTCCGGAAATCGGCCGGCGCTTCGGCGGTCGGGATCACACCACGGTCCTTCATGCTGTTCGCAAGATCGAGGACCTGATCGGCGAGGACAACAAGCTGGGCCACGAGATCGAGCTGCTGAAGCGGCTGATCAACGAAAACAACGCCTAGACCTGAGGGGCAGCGGACGTGACGGCGTTTCTTCTCTCGGTCGCGACAATCTGGGGCGTGGCGTGCATCACGCCCGGCCCCAACACGCTGCTGGTGATCCGCTATTGCCTGACGGCACCCCGTCGGGTGGCGATCGTTGCGGCGAGCGGCACAATCACCGGCACGCTCTGCTGGGGGCTTGCAGGCTGGCTGGGGATCAACATCCTCTTCCAGGCCGCACCCTTCGCCTATCTCGCCCTGAAGATCATCGGTGGCCTCTATCTGCTCTATCTCGGCGCGCGGATCTTCCTTGACCTGCGCCGCGCGAAACCTGTTGCGGACGTGGAAACGGGCCGCATCCACGTGCCGCTGGCGACTGCCTATCGCATGGGTCTCGCGACCAATCTCGCCAACCCCAAGTCGGCGCTGTTCGTCGCCAGCCTGTTTGCGGCAACCATGCCGGCCGGCACACCCTTCCTCTACGGGATGGCGGCGATCGCCGTGATGGTGGCGCTATCGACCCTCTACTATACCGCCCTGGTTGCCCTGATCACCCACCGGAAGGTGGCCGCGGCCTATCTGCGGGCGAGGAAGAAGATCGACATCGCCGTCGGCATGGTCTTCGTCGGCTTCGGCACCAAGCTTCTTCTGTCACGGTAGGGCGGCGGATGGAGGAGGGCGAGGATCGGACCGCGCGATTCTACGCTGACAATGCCTCCGCTTATGCCGCGCACCGTTCGGATACGGGCACGGAACGCCTCGAGCATTTTCTGGCGCTCTTGCCACCTGATGCCGACATTCTCGAACTCGGCTGTGGCAGCGGGCGGGATAGCGCATGGATGCTAGATCGCGGCCTGCGGGTAACGCCGACCGACGGCACGCCCGAAATGGCCGCGGAGGCGACCAGGCGCCTCGGCATGGAGGTCGCCGTCCTGCGCTTTGAAGACATCAATATGGTCGAGGCCTATCACGGCATCTGGGCCAATGCCTGCCTTCTGCATGTACCGCGCGCTGAGCTTTCCGACATCCTCCGAAAGATTCACGCGGCTTTGGGCACGGGCGGGGTCTTCTATGCCAGTTTCAAGGCAGGCGAGGCGGAGGGCTTGGACGGTTTAGGCCGTTACTACAACTACCCTTCCCGAGAATGGCTCTTGCACCTGTATCAGGGCCTGCCCTGGGCGTCGGTGGAGATGGAAGAAAGCGTCGGCGGCGCCTATGACAGGCAGCCCACAGACTGGCTGTATGTCACGGCCGTAAAGCGATAGGCGAGGGCGGGAAGCCTGGTGGTGTGGGAAACCCTTGAGGGTTGCCTCAGCAGGCCAGATCCGCGACGACCGAGTCCAGCATCAGCATGCCGGATGGTGTGCAGCGCAGGCGCGAATTGCCGATCCTCTCGACGAAACCGTGCTCGAGCAGGCGCTCTTCGCGGATCGGGTCGAGATCGCGTCCCGAGAGGTCGTGCCAGCGGGCAAGGTCGATCCCTTCACGCAGCCGCAGTCCCATCAGCAGCAGTTCGTCCGCCTGCTCGTCCAGTCCGAGGATCTCCTGATCCACCATGCCGTGGCCCTGTGCTTCCACGAGCTCGAGCCAGGTCTCCGGGCGCCGTTCGGTGGCTGTGGCAATCTTGTCGCGGCCGCGCGTCAGACGCCCGTGGGCACCGGGGCCGATCCCGGCGTAATCGCCGTAGCGCCAGTAGGTGAGGTTGTGGCGGCTTTCCGCTCCCGGCCGTGCATGGTTGGAAACCTCATAAGCTGGCATGCCGTGGCGCGCGGTGATCTCCTGCGTCGCCTCGTAAAGAGCGGCGGACTGGTCATCGTCCGGAACCAGCAGTTTCCCGGCCTTGTGCAGGCCGTAGAAGGGTGTGCCCTCCTCGATGGTCAGCTGGTAGAGCGACAGGTGGTCGACGGCATAGGAGATCGCCTGGCCAAGCTCGGCCTCCCAGGCGTCCACCGTCTGGTTCGGCCGCGCGTAGATGAGATCGAAGCTCATGCGCGGAAAGATCTCCCGCGCCAGCTTGATTGCCTTCAGCGCGTCCGCCACGTCGTGCAACCGCCCGAGGAAGCGCAGGTCGGTGTCGTTCAGCGCCTGGACACCGAGTGACACGCGGTTGACGCCGGCTGCCCGGTAGCCCCGGAAGCGGTCCGCCTCGACGCTGGAGGGATTGGCCTCCATGGTGATCTCGATGCCCTGGGGCACGTGCCAATGCCGCGCAATTCCGTCTAGGATCGCTGCAACGGTCGAAGGATCCATCAGCGAGGGCGTGCCGCCGCCGAGAAAGATGCTGGTGACAGTCTTTGGCCCGCTCAGCATGCGCATCACCTCCATCTCCTTCAGGAAGGCGGCGGTGAAGCGTGCCTGGTCCACCGGCTGGTGGCGGACATGGCTGTTGAAGTCGCAGTAGGGGCATTTGGCCGCGCAAAACGGCCAGTGCACATAAACCCCGAAACCCGGTTCGCCGGTGTCGGGCAGCAAGGCATCCGACGGTGCGGGCGTGGCTAGGAACAAGCTGTTCAAGCCTCCAGGCAGGTTTCGACGAAAAGCTTGAAGGCCCGCGCGCGGTGCGACAGGGCCTGTGGCTGGCCGATCGTCCAGCCGTGCTTCTCTTCCGAGCTCATCTCGCCGAAAGTCCGCTCATGTCCCTCAGGCTGGAAGATCGGATCATAGCCGAAACCCTCTGTGCCGCGCGGCGGTGAGGCAACCGTGCCTTCGACCTCGCCCCGGAAGAATTCCGTGTGGCCATCCGGCCAGGCAAGGCACAGCACGCTGACGAACCGGCTCGTGCGCTGCGCAGGCGCCGTGGCACCGCGCTCTGCAAGCGCCTTTTCGACCTTCGCCATGGCCATCTGGAAATCGCGGCTGCCGTCTTCCCGCTCCGCCCAATTGGCGGTGTAGACCCCCGGGTCGCCGTCGAGCGCATCGACGACAAGACCTGAATCGTCCGAAAGCGCCGGCAGGCCGGAAGCCCTGGCCGAAGCCAGTGCCTTGATGGCCGCATTCTCTTCGAACGTCGTGCCCGTCTCGTCCGGCTCTTCGAACTTCAGCTCAGCCGCCGATTTGGCGGTGAAGCCGAGCGGACCGATCAGCTCGGCGATCTCGCGGATCTTGCCGGCATTGTGGCTGGCGACGACGATGGTCTTGGTGTCTAGCTTGCGCATGATCTTCCTATTCCAAACCCCAGAGCTTTGGTTCGGCGCACTCGATGCTGTTGCCGGCCGGGTCGCGGACGTAAAGAGAGCGCGCGCCGTTCGGCCAGCAGAAATCGCTTTCGATGATGATGCCAGCCTTGTTCAGCTTTTCTTTGAGGAAGTCAATCTTCCCGCCCGGCACCCGAAAGCAGGCATGCCCCGGGCCGATCGCGCCGTGCGGCGGAACCGGCAAGGCATCGTCCGGCGCAGGCTTGATCGTTTCCGTCGGGTTGAACACCAAAAGCACGCCCGGGCCGCAGCGAAAGAAGACATGCCGGTTGCCGGCCCGAAGGATTGTCTGAAGGCCGAGGATGCCGCCGTAGAAAGCCTCTGCGGCGTCAAGATCCTCGGCGTAAAGAGCCGTCTCCAGGATGCCTTCGATCACGGGCTTTTCCTTCAGGTCAGGCGATCGCCTGCTTCTGCAGCTCTACGAGTTCCTGCGTGCCGGCCTGGGCAAGTGCCAGAAGCTGCAGCAGTTCCTCCTGGCTGAACGGTGCGCCTTCTGCCGTGCCCTGGATCTCGACGATGCCACCCTTGCCGGTCATCACGAAATTGGCGTCCGTCTCGGCAGCTGAATCCTCGAGGTAATCGAGGTCGATCACCGGCTGCTTGGCGAAGATGCCGCAGGAGATAGCCGCCACATGGTCCTTCAGCACCTTCTCGACCTTGGTCATCGAGCGGGCTTCCATCCAGCGCAGGCAGTCGTGAAGCGCAATCCAGCCGCCGGTAATGGCGGCGGTGCGGGTGCCGCCATCCGCCTGGATGACGTCGCAGTCGATGGTGATCTGCTTTTCGCCAAGCGCTTCCAGATCAATGACGGCGCGCAGCGAGCGGCCGATCAGGCGCTGGATTTCCTGTGTGCGTCCGCCTTGCTTGCCGGCGGCAGCCTCGCGCTTCATGCGATCGCCGGTGGCGCGCGGCAGCATGCCGTATTCGGCGGTAACCCAGCCCTTGCCGGAGTTGCGCAGCCATGGCGGCGTCTTTTCTTCAAGGCTCGCCGTGCAGAGCACATGCGTATCGCCGAACTTGACGAGGCAGGACCCCTCCGCGTGCTTGGAAAAGTTGCGCTCGAACGAGACCTTGCGCATCTGGTTGAGCTGTCTGCCTGAAGGCCGCATTCGTCACTCCCTTGGTTGGTTTCGCCTTCTAAGGCGCCGCACCGGCTTTTGCAAAGAAAAAGCCAGTTCGTTTCGGCAGCGCTTTAAATCCGCCCGGCAATTTTTCCCTTTGGGTATCCCCCAGGAATGACTATATTTTGCGGGTAAGCGATGATGCGGTGAAGAATACATGAGTTTTTCCGTCCCGATGGGCAGAGACAGCAACGCGACACTGGACGACCGGTCGCGCGAGATATTCCGCCGCATCGTCGAAGGCTATCTGGAAACGGGAGAGCCCCTCGGCTCGCGGAACCTGTCGCGCCTTCTGCCCATGTCCCTGTCGCCGGCCTCCGTGCGCAATGTCATGAGCGATCTGGAAGAGCTCGGGCTCATCTATTCTCCCCACATCAGCGCTGGACGACTGCCGACGGAGGCAGGCCTGCGCTTCTTCGTGGATGCTTTCATGCAGGTGGGAAGCCTGTCGGAGGAGGAGCGCGCCAGCATCGACCGCCAGGTTCGCCCCGCCAATCGCGATCACTCGCTGGAAGGCCTGATGGCGGACGCCAGCCTCATGCTCTCGGGCGTCTCGCGCGGTGCCGGTATCGTCATCGCTGCCAAGAGCGATCCCATCCTCAAGCACGTGGAATTCATCCGCCTGGAGCCGACCAAGGCGCTGGCCGTGCTGGTGGGCGAGCATAACCAGGTCGAGAACCGGGTAATCGAACTGCCCGCAGGCGTCACCTCGTCGCAGCTGACGGAGGCGGCCAATTTCCTCAACGCCCATCTGACGGGCCAGACCCTGCCGGAATTGCGGGGGGAACTGACGCGGCTGAAGGACAGGGTACAGAGCGAACTCTATGCGCTGTCGAAGGATCTGGTGGAACGGGGCCTTGCCGTCTGGTCGGGGGACTCGGAAGAGGGCAAGCCGAGCCAGTTGATCGTCCGCGGCCGCGCCAATCTCCTGCAGGGGCTCGACGAGACGGCGGATCTCGACCGGCTGCGGCTGCTGTTCGACGACCTGGAGAAGAAGGACAGCCTGATCGAAATCCTCGATCTTGCCGAAAAGGGCCCAGGCGTGCGCATCTTCATCGGCTCCGAGAACAAGCTGTTTTCCCTGTCCGGATCGTCGCTGATCGTGGCGCCCTATCGTGACGGTGAGGATCGCATCATCGGCGCGGTTGGCGTCATTGGTCCGACGCGGCTCAACTATTCCCGCATCGTCCCCATGGTGGATTATACGGCGCAGCTTCTGGCGAGGCTCTCGCGCTAGCAAGCCGGCGCGTGCCTCCTACTTCACCCTCAAGCCTTGATTTTTCGCTTTGGAACCTCGATATCGGGGCCAAAACCATCACCAGTACAAGCCAAACAATCGGAGACCGTCATGACCGACGAAACCAACAAGACCGGACCTGACGCAGCGGCAACCGAAAACACGGCGGAAGCCGTGGCATCTGCACTTGAGGACGCCGCAAACAACGGCAATGCTTACGAAGGTGAGGCCGGCGAGCCTGATCCGTCGGAAGCGCTGAAGGCTGAAAACCTGGAATTGCGCGATCGCTTCCTGCGCCTGGCTGCCGAGATGGACAATCTGCGCCGCCGGACCGACCGCGAGATCAAGGACGCAAAGTCCTATTCCGTCGCAGGCTTTGCCCGCGACATGCTGGCCGTGTCGGACAATCTGCGCCGTGCTCTCGATGCCGTGCCGACGGAAATGCGCGCCACGGCCGATGCAGCACTTACCACGCTTCTGGAAGGCGTTGAGCTGACCGAGCGGTCCATGCTGTCCGCTCTGGAGCGTCATGGGGTAAAGAAGATCGACGCGGACGGCCAGAAGTTCGACCCGAACTTCCACCAGGCCATGTTCGAGATCCCCAACCCGGCGGTGCCGAACAACACCGTGGTTCAGGTGGTGCAGGCCGGCTACACGATCGGCGAGCGCGTCCTGCGCCCGGCCATGGTCGGTGTCGCCAAGGGCGGTTCCAAGGATCCGGCATCGACGGCAGACGCCGCCGAGCAGAAGAACGGCTGATTTCGACTTCTAAACCTACGACAAGATCAAGCGAAAGCCGGCGGTGCCGGCTTTCGTGATTCAGGGGTGGGGAGAAATCCTTCGGTGGACGTGAGCAAACGTCCCTGGTGCCTCGCTCGCTTATGCGGCGTGGGTTGCCTGTTCTTCGTTGAGAAAGGCATAGATGGCGGAAGCGGAATCGGTCTTTCGCAGCTTTGCCACCAGGTCCTGATCCCGCAGCACGCGGGCGACCCGCGACAGCGCCTTCAGATGGTCCGCACCAGCGCCTTCCGGGGCAAGCAGCAGGAACACCAGGTCAACCGGCTCATCGTCCAGCGCTTCGAAATCCACGGGTGTATCGAGGCGGGCAAATACGCCGCGAATGCTCGATACGCTGGTGAGCTTCCCATGCGGGATGGCGATGCCGTGCCCAACGCCGGTGGATCCCAGACGCTCCCGCTGAAGGATCACGTCGAAGATCTCGCGTTCGGGCACGCCCGTCAGCTTGGCAGCTTTGGCGGCCAGGTCCTGCAGAAGCTGTTTCTTGGAATTCACTTTCAGGGCAGGAATAATCGCGTCTTGCTGCAGCAAATCTGCCAAAGCCATTCTCTTCTTCCTTTGTGCCGCAAGGGCGGGGAAAGCGCCGGAGACCGACGCTTTCCCATAGTCCTCAGTTCTTGATATTGCTGGCGTCAATCCAACCAATATTGCCGTCGTTGCGGCGGTATACGATGTTCAGATGTTCCTTGCCGGGGCTACGGAACAGGAGAACAGGTTCGTCGGTCATGTCGAGCGCCATGACGGCGGTTGCGACAGACATGGTCATTAACTGCTTGCTGCTTTCGGCCACGATCGTGGGCGCGAAATCCTCAGGCACTTCGTCCCCTTCGTCCGGTACGCTATCCATCACAGTGTAAGCGACTTCGGCATTCCCGTTTGCATGAGCACCAGCGTGGTGATCCTTGAGACGCCGCTTATAGCGGCGCAGGCGCTTTTCGATCCGCTGGGCAGCGGCATCGAATGATCCTTGCGGGTCATTGGCTTCACCGGCAGCATGCAGGACAACCCCGGTATCGAGGTGGACTTTGCAATCTGCAGAGAAACGCGAACCCGACTTCTCCACCGTAACCTGGCTGGAATATCCTCCGTCGAAGTACTTGGCGATAGCATCGCCGATATGGCCTTCGATCCGCTCGCGGAACGACTCGCCGATTTCCATGTGTTTACCGGACACACGCACACTCATGGAGTTCTCTCCTTCTTGTCGTGACTTGCGTGTTCCAGTCTACGCCAAGCCGCTCCCGCATCCAAGCCGTTCAGGGCAGACTTGATGATTAAACAACATCATGCCCTAATAAACGACGAGCGGGCGCGTCCCGTCCAATTCGGGCGGGCTTCTAGCTCTGCTTTGATCGAATGTCAACCGGGAGTAGGTTTTCGCGGCCTTGAGGCCCGTGACCGCTGCGGTTTGGCCTACCTCCAGCAGGCCCTCGGACACGCGTCAGACGGCAGCCAGCCGTGCCATGGCGCGCTTTTCCCGGCGTCTCTGGACGGAGGAGGGGATATTCATCGCCTCGCGATATTTGGCCACGGTGCGGCGCGCCAGCTCCACGCCGCCGCGCTTCAGGGTGGTCACGATGTCGTCGTCCGACAGCACCGCATCGGGCGCTTCCTGAGCGATCAGCAGACGGATCCTGTGCCGGACCGCTTCGGCGGAGTGGCTGTCGCCACCCTCGTCGGCCGATCCGATCGAAACGGTGAAGAAATATTTGAGCTCGAACAGCCCGCGTGGCGTCAGCATGTATTTGTTGGAGGTGACGCGGCTGACGGTCGACTCGTGCATCTTGATCGCCTCGGCCACCGTCTTGAGGTTCAGCGGGCGCAGATGGTCGACGCCGTGCATCAGGAAGGCATCCTGCTGGCGCACGATCTCAGTCGCCACCTTCATGATCGTCTTTGCCCGCTGATCCAGGCTGCGCGTCAGCCAGCTCGCATTTTGCATGCATTCGGAGAGGAAGTCGTGATCGGCGCCGCCTTTGGGACAGGTCTTGGAAACAGTCTGGAAATAGGCTTGGTTGACCAGCACGCGGGGCAGGGTGTCGGGGTTGAGTTCCACCTGCCAGCCACCGTCGGGGGAGGGACGCACCACGATATCGGGCGCCACCGCTTCCGAGACCACCACGTCGAAGGCGGTGCCCGGCTTCGGGTTCAGCTTGCGGATCTCCGACAGCATGTCGAGCAGGTCCTCGTCGTCGACGCCGCAGATCTTCCGCAGGCTGACGAAATCCCGTTTCGCCAGGAGATCGAGGTGGCGCAGAAGCATTGCCATGGCCGGATCGAGCCGGTTCCTCTGGCGCAGCTGGATGGCCAGGCACTCGCTGAGGGTGCGGGCAAAGACGCCGGGTGGATCGAGCGTCTGCAGCGACTGGAGCAGCGTCTCCAGCTCCTGAAGCGGCCGTCCTAGCCGTGCCGCGATCTCGGCGAGGTCTCCGTGCAGATAGCCCGCCTCGTCGAGTTGGTCGACGAGATGCTGGGCGGCCAGCTTGTCGGACGGACGGGTGAGCAGGAAGGGAACCTGCTGGCTCAGATGCTCCCGCAGGCTGACATGACCGGCGACGAAATCATCGAGATTATAATCCTCGCCGGAATCTCCGCCCGGCATGGATTTCCACTGCGACAGGAGCTCCGGGGCGTCCGCGCGCCGCAGCGGGCCATCGTCGGGGAAGACGTTTTCGAAGCCCGCATCCAGGTCTTCTCCGAGCCGCTCCTGGCCGGTCGCCGTGCCCGCGTCGAACCAGTCGCCGTCGCCGCCTTCACCCTCTCCGCCTTCGCTCTCGCCTCCAGCCGTGTCGCCGGGTGCGTTATGGGGGCTGCGCTCGCCGTTGAACGTGTCGCCAAAGGTTAAATCTGCGCCAGTTTCACCCTCGGGTGACGCAATTTCGAGCAGCGGGTTCTTTTCGACTTCCTGCGCAATGAAGTGGTTGAGCTCGAGATGCGTCATCTGTAGCAGCTGAATCGACTGCATCAGCTGCGGCGTCATGACGAGCGATTGGGTCTGTCGCAGAAAGAGGCTGGCGGATAAACCCATGGTGAACGCGAAACTCCCCTAGATATCCATCAGCCGCGCAGGATCGCGGCCGAAACGGCTCCGACCCTATCCCCGCAAGGCCGTCACCGCAATTGGCACGAGAATTGCTTTTTTGATAGATTTGGTCAAGCGTCAGCAGGGGTCGAAAAGGAATTTGTTCCGGCTCTAGAGGCTGAACTTGTCGCCAAGGTAGAGGCGCCGGACGTCCGGGTTGTTCACGATGTCATCCGCGCGGCCGTGCGTCAGAACTTCGCCGGCGTGGATGATGTAGGCCCGGTCGATCAGGCCCAGCGTTTCTCGAACATTGTGGTCCGTTATCAGTACCCCGATACCGCGGGCGGTCAAGTGGCGAACGAGATTCTGGATGTCGGAAACGGAGATCGGATCGACACCGGCAAATGGCTCATCCAGCAGCATGAAGGTCGGGTCGGTGGCCACCGAACGCGCGATCTCGAGGCGGCGCCGCTCGCCTCCCGAAAGAGCAACGGCTGCTGACTTGCGCAACGGGCTGATATGAAATTCTTCGAGAAGCTCGTCGAGCTTGCTTTCCCGCTTGTCCCGATTGGGCTCGTGGACCTCCAGAACGGCGCGGATATTGTCCTCGACGCTGAGACCCCGGAAAATCGAGGCTTCCTGCGGCAAGTAGCCCACGCCAAGGCGCGCCCGCCGGTACATCGGCATGCGGGTCACGTCGTTGCCGTTGATGGCGATCATGCCCTCATCGACCGGAACCAGCCCGGTGATCATATAGAAGCATGTGGTCTTGCCGGCGCCATTGGGGCCGAGCAGTCCCACGGCCTCGCCGCGACGCACCACCAGCGAGACCCCGTTGACGACGCGACGGCTGTCGTAGCTCTTGGACAGGCCATGCGCCACCAGCGTCCCTTCGTAGCGCGCCTTGTCGCGCGCAATGAAGGGATCGGTTGCAGTCGACGACTTGCCTGCCGACAGGCTGGAAAGGAAAGGTATCTTCACGTGACGCGGTCTATTGCTTCGGGCGCGATTTGGGGTCGAGCATGATCTCGACACGTCCACCGCAGGCATCGAGCTTCGCCTGGCCGGTCGCCATCTGCACAGTCAGCCGGCAGCCTTTGAACACGTTGGGTCCCTGAGACAGAACCACCTGCTTGCCTTCCAGCACGAATGTCTGGGACGCCATGTCGAACTGGCCCTTTTCGGCGGTCGCCTGCTGGGTGCCCGAGTTCAGGAACACGGTGTCCTCCAGGAAGATCTTGTCGATGTCAGTGGCACCCGAGGTCACCGAAGCGCCCTGTCCGGTGTAGAGCACGGTCATCTTGCCGGCCTTCATGGTCGTGGTGCCCTGAACCACCTGCACGTTGCCGGTGAAATAGGCCTTCTTCTCCTGATCCTTGATCTCGAGCTGGTCGCTCTGGATCTGGATCGGCTCGTCCTTGGAGAGCTTGAGACCCTCCATGCTGCTGCTGGTAGTTTGGGCATGGGCGGTGAAGGCAAGGCAGGACATCAGTCCTGCCGCGATCACGGAAGCTGCGGTGGTGTGAAAGCGGCGATAGGTCATGTCGGCCTTGCTCTACTTGCCCTTGTTGCGGATGACGGCAGGATCGACGTTGACGCGAACCTGCCCGATGAGAGTTATGGTATGTCCCTTATCAGTTATCTTTAAGGAGTCCGCAACAATCGCGCCGCCGTTCATCGAGATATTGACCTGGTCGGGCGTATTCATCACGCCGGCGGGAATATTCAGATGGGCAGACTTGAAGTGGGCGGTGATCCCGTTGCTGAGATTCACGTCGAAGGGGGAGGTCAGGTCCAGCACGTCGTTGCCGCGGTCGAAGTCTGCGCCGGTCGCCACGACGCGGGCAATCACGTCGTCGTTGATCGGCACGGCTGCCTTCACGTCCTGGAGCGTAAGCTTGTTCGGATTGGCAATATCCTGCAGCGCCCGGTTGGCAACCATGGAATAGTTGATGCCGTCGCTGTTTCGGCCGGAGATCGCCGGGCGCTCCATGACGATCTTCCCGTCTTCGATGCGGGCGCTCTCGATGGACAGGTTTTCAGGGACATAGGCACGGATAAGGGCGACAACGACGAAAGCAACGGAGATCACGGCTGCGGCCACCGGCAGCAGCACCTTCAGCTTTCGTACCAGCGTCGAATGCGCGACCGCCGCCTCATAGGCGCCAGTCGGCGCGTTGAGGGCACTCGCAAGGCCTGCGGTCTTTCTCATATGCTGCAGCATGGATGCCGGCCTTGGTCCCTGTTCTCGCCCTGCGCGCCTTTGGTCCGCCTCTCGGCAGCAGGCACCCCGGTGTCTCGCCGCTCAATATGGTTTTTATTCATCAACAAACAATAATCACAACAGAAAAACGTGATATCACCGCTTGAAGCCACAGGCGCCGCCCTATTTAGGCAGCCGCGCACTATGAGGAAAGACTTGCATGGATCAACAGGCAATCGCGGAGCGGCGGCATCTGCGCCGTAAGCTCAGCTTCTGGCGGGTCATCGCCCTTTTGTTTCTGGTCGTCGTCGGCTTCGCGCTCTATCGTGTCACGCTCGGATCCTCTGGTGGCCTGGCGGGTCCGCATGTGGCCCAGATCCGCATTTCCGGCATGATCACCGACGACAAGGAGCTTCTCGAGCGGCTGGATCGCATTGCCAAGAACAGCCAGGTCAAGGCCCTCGTCGTCTCCATTTCCTCGCCCGGCGGCACCACCTACGGCGGCGAACGCATTTTCAAGGCCATCCGCAAGGTTGCCGAAACCAAGCCCGTCGTCTCGGATGTCCGCACTCTGGCCGCATCAGCAGGCTACATGATCGCAACCGCCGGCGATTTCATCGTGGCGGGCGAAAGCTCGATTACCGGCTCCATCGGCGTGATCTTCCAGTATCCTCAGGTCGATGAGGTAATGAAGAAGATCGGTATCTCGCTGGAAGAGATCAAGTCGGCGCCCTTGAAGGCCGAGCCTTCGCCCTTCCACCCGGCGAGCGAGGAAGCCAAGACCATGATCCGCAACATGGTCATGGACAGCTATGCCTGGTTCGTCGATCTTGTGGCCGACCGTCGCAAGATGCCGCGGGACGAAGTGCTGAAGCTTGCCGACGGAACCATCTTCACCGGGCGCCAGGCACTGACCGTCAAGCTGGTCGACAAGCTCGGCGGCGATCCGGAAATCCGCGCCTACCTCAAGGACCGCGGCGTCTCGGAAGACCTGCCGGTGGTCGAGTGGCGCGATGATAGCAGCGCGTCGCCTTTCTGGTTCTCACATGCCATGGCCACCATGCTGCGTCTGACGGGCATGGATCAGTCGCTGGTTCCATCTGCTTTGCGCATGCTCGGCACAGACAAGTTGTTTCTTGACGGTCTGGTCTCGGTTTGGCAGGTTGGTCGTCAATAAAAGCCAAGGGTTTTCAGGGGGCAATCGTGATCAAGTCAGAACTGGTGCAGATTGTTGCGGCGCGTAATCCGCACCTCTACCACCGCGACGTAGAGAACATCGTGAATGCCGTGCTGGACGAGATCACGGATGCTTTGGCGGCCGGAAATCGCGTCGAACTTCGCGGCTTCGGTGCCTTTTCGGTGAAGAACAGGCCGTCCCGCTCGGGACGCAATCCCCGCACCGGGGAGAGCGTCTTCGTGGAAGAAAAATGGGTGCCGTTCTTCAAGACCGGCAAGGAGCTTCGCGAGCGGCTTAACCCCGATCTGGCCGACGAAGACGATTGATGCGGCCATGCGGTCGCATCTCCGCCCTTGAAACGACACTGGCGCCGCCTATTCTGCCTTAAATGCAGAGCGCGTTGGTCGTGCTTTGCCCTGTCTAGCGTCTTGTCTGCCGCCGGGAGTTTTTATGGATAAGCTGAAACGGATCCTCACGCTGGTGGTCTTCGTGCCGCTCGGCATCGTGCTCGTCGTCCTGGCGGTGGCCAACCGGCAGATAGTGACCTTGGCGCTGAACCCCTTCCGCCCGGACGACAGCGTGCTCTCGCTGAGCGCGCCCTTCTTCCTGTTCCTCTTCCTGGTGCTGTTGCTCGGCATGGGCATCGGTTCGATGGCCACCTGGTGGAGCCAGGGCCGTTACCGTCGCCAGGCGCGCATCGAGGCCAAGGAAGCCGTGAAGTGGCACAATGAGCGCAAGGCTGTCACCACACCCGGCGCAGCAACAACGCCTGCGGCTCCTGCGACAGGCGCCGTCGTGCCGGTGAATACAGCGCCGAAGATCTCATCTGCAGTGTAAGCGCGTTCAGATCTGTTCCGCGCGGGCGACGACCGCCTTGTTGAAATCCGCAAAGAACTGAGTTGCGAGTTTCTGCGAGCTCGATCCAATCAGTCGCGAGCCGAGCTGCGCCATTTTGCCCCCGACCTGGGCCTGTGCCACGTAGCGAAGCAGCGTCTGCGGTCCCTGGTCGAGCAGCGTCACCTGTGCGCCGCCTTTGGCAAACCCGGCAATGCCGCCCTTGCCCTCGCCGGTGATCGTATAGCTTTCCGGCGCCTGCACGTCCGAAAGCGTCACCGCACCGGAAAAATTGGCCGAAACCGGCCCGATCTTCAGCTTCACGGCAGCGGCAAGTTCGTTGGGCGATGTCCATTCCAGGCTCTGGCAGCCGGGAATGCACTGGCGCAGGATCTCCGCGTCGTTGAGAGCCTGCCACACGATTTCGCGGGGTGCTGCAATCAGCTCTTCGCCTTCCATCTCCATGTCGTGCTCCTCCCGAGCCTGTTTTTTCACTGTTATGGCAAGACCCGCCACGGAAGCCAAGATAGCAGTCCCTTGGTCTTTAGTGGGCGACCCGTCCTGCTTGCCCCTTTGAAGAGCCGCGCGCAAATGCTATCTGCTGCCGCATCTCTGTGATCGAACCGGATGAATGCGTTGAAGAACAAGGACAGGCGGCCAATGCGGCAGGGCCAGGCCGCTGACCGGCAGGAAGCGCCAAGGCGTCCCGTAGCACCCGTTAAGCCGGCATCGCGCCCCGATAGTCGGCCGATGAAGACTGCGGCGCAGCCCGTCGTGGAAACCAGGCCGCTGAACGCGCGTTCGGGCGAGCGGCCGTCCGAGCGGGTTCCGGTGATCCTGGAATCCTCAGGCGCCGGCGATTTTCATCTGATCGACAGCGGCAATGCTTTGAAGCTCGAGCAGTATGGCGATTATCGCATCGTCAGGCCCGAGGCCCAGGCCCTGTGGCAGCCGTCGTTGCCCGCCCATGTCTGGGAAAAGGCCGATGCCCTCTTCACCGGCGATACCGACGAGGACGGCATGGGCCGCTGGCGGTTTCCGGTGCAGGCGCTCGGCGAGACATGGCCGCTGGCACTGCTGGGCGTGGATTTCCTCGGCCGCTTCACTTCCTTCCGGCATGTCGGCGTCTTTCCCGAGCAGATCGTCCATTGGGAATGGATGAAGGCAAAGGTGGAGGAGGCGAAGAAGGCCAGGGGTGGAGCACCGGTCAAGGTTCTGAACCTCTTCGGCTATACCGGCGTCGCCTCGCTGGTGGCGGCTGCCGCCGGAGCCGAGGTGACCCACGTGGATGCCTCCAAGAAGGCGATCGGCTGGGCCCGCGAGAACCAGGCGCTGTCGCGGCTCGACAAGGCGCCGATCCGCTGGATCTGCGAAGACGCCATGAAGTTCATCCTGCGGGAAGAACGCCGCGGCAACACCTATGACATCATCCTCACCGACCCGCCGAAATTCGGCCGCGGTCCGAACGGCGAGGTCTGGCATCTCTTCGAACACCTTCCCCTCATGCTCGATGTCTGCCGCGAACTGCTCGCTCCGCAGGCGATCGGCCTGGTGCTGACCGCCTATTCGATCCGGGCCAGCTTCTATTCCATTCACGAACTGATGCGCGAAACCATGCGCGGTGCAGGCGGCGTCGTTGAATCCGGCGAGCTTGTCATTCGAGAGGCCGGGCTTGACGGCAAGACGCCGGGCCGCGCGCTCTCCACCTCCCTCTTCAGCCGCTGGGTACCGGTATGACCGACGATATGCACAGAACCGGACCGCGGCGCGTGGGCCAGGTGAAGGAAATTACCTCCCTCTCCAACCCGATCATCAAGGACATCAAGGCGCTTACCAACAAGAAGGACCGCGAGGAAAGCGGCACATTCCTGGCCGAGGGCCTGAAACTGGTGATCGATGCGCTGGAGCTCGGCTGGACCATCCGCACGCTGATCTACGCCAAGGCCGCCAAGGGCAAGCCTCTGGTGGAGCAGGTGGCATCGAAGACCGTGGCCCATGGCGGCCTGGTGCTGGAGGTCAGCGAGAAGGTCCTGTCCTCGGTGACGCGCCGCGACAACCCGCAGATGGTGGTCGGCGTCTTCGAGCAGCGCTGGAAAAAGCTCAACGACCTGACGCCCGCAAAGAACGAGACGCTGGTGGCACTCGATCGGGTGCGCGATCCAGGCAACCTCGGCACCATCATCCGCACTGCCGATGCCGCCGGTGCCTCTGCCGTTCTGCTGATTGGCGACTGCACGGATCCTTTTTCGCTGGAAACCGTGCGCGCCACCATGGGCTCGGTATTTGCCATGCCGGTGATAAAGGCCTCACCGGAGGAGTTCCTCGCCTGGCAGAAGCGGGCAGGGGTGCAGGTCGTCGCTACCCATCTCGCCGGCGCCGTGGATTATCGCACGGTCGATTATTCCAAGAAGCCCACCGTGCTCCTGATGGGCAATGAACAGTCGGGCCTTCCGGAAAATCTCGCCCGGTCCGCGGACCGGACGGTTCGCATTCCCCAGCAGGGCCGGGCCGATTCCCTCAATCTTGCGGTCGCGACCGCCGTCATGCTGTTTGAAGCGCGGCGCCATCTTCTCGCATTGGACGGAAAAGAATGACCGCGCGCGTCGCTCCCCTGTCTCGGCCGCTTACGGCCGCCATCGTCATCGTCATTGCCGTGGCGCTGGACCAGATCGTGAAATTGGCCGTCGAGGCCAACCTGCCGCTGGAAGAGCCTGTCGCCCTCCTGCCGGTGCTGGCCCTCTACCGCACATACAACCTTGGCGTTGCCTTCTCGCTGCTGTCGGGAATGGAGCGCGAGGTGATCGTCGGCATGCGCATCCTGATCGTCGCCTTCGTGCTTTGGCTGTGGCGGCGCACGCCCAAGGATCGGCCCCTGGCGCATGTCGGCTTTTCGCTGATCATCGCCGGCGCGATCGGCAACCTGATCGATGGCTTCCTCTATGGCCACGTGATTGATTACATCCTCTTTCACACGGCCAACTGGTCCTTCGCTGTCTTCAATCTCGCGGACAGTTTCATCAGCATCGGCGCCGGCCTCGTCATCATCGACGAGCTGATCGGCCCGAAGAAGAAAGCGACTGACTAAAGTTTTAGCGAAATGATCGAGGGAATCGGAAAGAAAATCCGATACAGCTTCATCATGCGCAAGATTGCCGAAATACAAGACCGTATCTCGCAGGCTTTCACCGCTCCCGATCCGGTGGCGAGAAAAGACGTGTCGAGGACGGACGTGGCTGGAGACCAGGTCGCCACCGAGCACCGCGTCTTGCCGCTGCAACCGAAGCCTGCGGCGCAGCGCAACCTGGTCGCGCGCCTCCTGGATGCCCTGTCTGCCTGGCGCAGCCGCGGTCGCAAAGCGCAACTGCAGATCGCCCTGGAGCACGCCCAAGCCGCCAGCAACGCCAAATCCCGGCAAATCGCGACGGTCGTGCATGAAATTCGCACGCCGCTCAACGGCATCCTCGGCATGACCCATCTCCTGGGACAAACCAGGCTGACCGCCGAGCAGCAGAATTATCTGAGCGGCATTCGCCAGTCGAGCTATGCGCTCGCCCAGCTGGTCGAGGACCTCCTTGATCATTCCACCATGGAGGCCGGGCGTTTCCGGCTCAACAACCGGTCAGAAAACCTGCGTCAGCTGATCGACAGCGTGGTCGAAATGCTGGCCCCCCGCGCCCACGAAAAGCGCATCGAAATTGCCGCAACCGTTGCTGCCGACATTCCCGAACTTCTGGATTTCGACCCGGGTCGCCTGCGGCAGGTGCTGTTCAACGTCATCGGCAATGCGGTGAAGTTCACCGCCGGCGGCGGCGTGCTGGTGCGCGCGACGCTCGCCGACGGTCAGGTCTCGCTCGCGGTCATCGACAGCGGCCCGGGCATGACCCCGGAGGAACAGAAGCGCATCTTCGGCGAGTTCGAGCAGATCGGATCTGCCTCCGAGCGCAGTGGTGGCACCGGCCTTGGCCTAGGCATCGCCTCTCGCATCCTGGAGGAGTTCGGTGGTTCGCTGTCGGTGACGAGCGGCAAGGGCGAGGGTAGCACCTTCGTTGTACGTTTCCCCCTGTCGCTGGCCGAGGATGCACCGGCAGGATCTGGCGACAGGCGTTTTCTCCTGTCGCGCTCGCGCGTGCTTCTGCTTGCCCCGGAAGGTCCGGCGGCGACTGCGACCGTGGCCAGTGTCGAAACCCTCGGCGGTCTCTGCCGCCACGTCTCGGACCCGGCGATGGTATCGGTCCTGATCGACCGTTCCGCAGGCGGCGCAAGGCCCTATACCGATCTGATCGTCGATCACCGCCTGGCATCGGACTATGCCTGCGAGCCGTCGCATGCGCCGCTGCACCGCATCCTTTTGGTCAATCCGGAGGAGCGCGCCTCCCAGCCGCAGGATTTCTTCGACGCCTGGCTGATCCGGCCGCTCCGGGAAAAGTCGCTGATCGACGTGCTGAGCGGCCGACTGCGTGGCTTCCGCTCCCGTGACACGGTGCCCGAGCAGCCGGCGCGTGCTTCGACCCAGCCGCAGGTCCTGACCGGCCTCGACATCCTGCTTGGCGAAGACGACCCGGTGAACGCCATGCTGGTCAAGGCGATCCTCAAAAAGGCCGGCCATCGCGTACGGCTGATGACGGACTTCCAGGCCCTGGCAACCGCCGCGATCCAAGCCGGCGCGTCGCCGGATGTCATCATCTGCGACATGCACATGCCAGGCGGGACACTCATGGATTTTCTGGCAACCTGCCGCGCCAATGCACCGGCAGAAGCGCTGCCGATCCTGGTCCTTACCGGCGAGGGCGGTCCGGATCTCCATGACAGGCTGCTGCGCGGGGGCGCTGACCGGGTTCTCCAGAAGCCGGTCGATCCGGCCCGGCTCGTCGAAGAGTTGCAGCTTCTCCACACTCAGGGAACTAATCACAGGCAGGCGCGTTGACGCGCCCGGCGTGAGTACCTATTGTGACAGCTCTGTCACTTTGCTGTTGCAGAGAGATGATCTATGGCGGTGATCCAACCGGTACGGGAAGAATCACCATGGCAATTGAACTCCTGAACCGCGAATTGAATCCTGAAACAAACCAGGCGCCGGCCCTCATTCCGGCAAGCGGCGATGTCTTCGGCCGCATCGGCACGCTAGAGACGCGCTTGGCTCGCAACGCTCGCGAGGTTGATGCCGCGCAAGCAGTGCGGTACCGCGTCTTCGTCGAGGAGATGAACGCCACGCTCAGCCCCGAGGCCATGCGCAACCGGCGCGACGCCGATTCCTATGATGCGATCTGCGATCATCTTCTCGTGGTGGACAACGGCATTGACGGGGACATCGACGACCAGATCGTCGGCACCTACCGCCTGCTTCGTCAGGAGGTCGCCATGGCCAACGGCGGTTTCTATTCCTCCTCCGAATTCGACCTTGCTCCCCTTCTAGCGCGCCATCCGGAAAAGCGTTTTATGGAGCTCGGTCGATCCTGCGTCCTGCCGGAATACCGCACCAAGCGCACGGTGGAACTGCTGTGGCAGGGCAATTGGGCCTATGCCCTGAAGCATGGCATGAACGCCATGTTCGGCTGTGCGTCCTTCCCGGGGGTTTCGCCGGAAGAGCATGCGCTGGCACTGTCCTTCCTGCACCATACCGTCAAGGTCAAGGATGAGTGGGCCGTCTCCGCACTGCCGGAGCTCTATCGCCAGATGGACCTGATGCCGATGGAAGCGATCAACGCCCGCAAGGCCGTGTCGTCCCTGCCGCCGCTGATCAAGGGTTACCTGCGCCTCGGCGCGATGATCGGCGATGGCGCGGTGGTAGACCAGGCCTTCAACACGACCGATGTTCTGGTCGTGCTGCCGATCGCGGCTATTTCCGACCGCTACGTGAACTATTATGGCGCCGCTGCCAGCAAGTTCACGAGCTGAGCTTTAAGGCCGGCTCCCTCTTCATCGCCATTTGCCTTCGTCACTGGAAAAGCCGGAGCGACATGATCGCTCCAGCCTCGTTTCAGAAGGAATGTCAGCTCCCGGCGTTGTAGGCGGCAATCGCTGCCATGTTGACGATGTCGCTGTCCTTGGCGCCCATCGAGGTGATCTGCACCGACTTGTCGAGCCCGATCAGCAGTGGCCCGATGACGGTCGAGGCACCCAGTTCCTGCAGCATCCGCGTCGCGATCGAAGCCGAGTGGATCGCCGGCATCACCAGCACATTGGCGGTGCCCGATAAGCGGCAGAACGGATACTGCTCCATCCGGTGCGCATTGAGCGCCACGTCGGCTGCCATTTCCCCGTCATATTCGAAATCGACCTGCCGGCTGTCAAGGATCTTGACGGCTTCCCGCACCCGCTCGGAGCGTTCGCCGGTCGGCTGGCCGAAGGTCGAGTAGGCAAGCAGGGCCACGCGGGGTTCATAGCCCATGCGCTTGGCAACTCGTGCTGCCTCGGTGGCAATGTCGGCGAGCTGTTCGGCATTCGGCATGTCGTGAACGGCCGTGTCGGCCACGAAGATCGTCCGCCCGCGCGAAACCACCAGCGATACGCCGATCACCGTGTGCCCCGGTTTGGCGTCGATGCAGCGGCGCACGTCCTGGAGCGCCGTGGCGTAGTTGCGCGTCGTGCCCGTCACCATGGCGTCCGCATCGCCGATCGACACCATGGTCGCGGCAAAATGGTTGCGGTCGTTGTGGATCAGGCGCTGGACGTCGCGGTAGAGGAACCCCTGGCGTTGCAGGCGGGCGTAGAGGTGGTCGATATAGGCCTCGACCCGGTTTGACAGCCGGGCGTTGACGATCTCGATGCCGGGGCGATCCAGATCGATCCCCGCCTTTTCCGCCGTTGAGCGGATCACGTCGTCGCGTCCAAGCAGAATGGCCGTGCCGAGCTTCTGAAGCGTGAAGGAGATCGCAGCCCGCATGACCTGCTCTTCTTCGGCTTCTGCGAACACGACCCTTTTCGGAAAGCGGCGGGCCCGCTCGTAGATACCTTGCGTCGTGGCAGCGATCGGGTCGCGGCGCGCCGAAAGCTCTGTCGCATAGGCTTGCAGGTCGGGAATGTCGCGGCGGGCGACGCCGCTTTCCATCGCGGCCTTGGCGACAGCGACCGGGATGGCCGAAATCAGCCGCGGGTCGAACGGCACCGGAATGATGTACTGGGCCCCGAACCTTGGTCGATTGCCCTGATAAGCGGCAGCCACATCGTCCGGCACGTCCTCGCGGGCAAGATCGGCAAGCGCCCGGGCCGCCGCAATCTTCATGGCATCGTTGATCTGCCGCGCGCGCACATCCAGCGCGCCGCGGAAGATGTAGGGAAAGCCCAGCACGTTGTTGACCTGGTTGGGATAGTCGGAGCGGCCCGTCGCCATGATCGCGTCATCGCGGATGCGCGCCACTTCCTCGGGCGTGATCTCGGGGTCGGGATTGGCCATCGCAAAGATGATCGGCTTGTCCGCCATGGAGCGGATCATCTCCTGCGTAAAGGCGCCCTTCTGGGACAGGCCGAACACGACGTCGGCGCCCTTCATCGCCTCTTCCAGCGTACGGCGGTCCGTCTTTGCCGCATGGGCGGACTTCCACTGGTTCATGCCGTCCGTGCGGCCCTGGTAGATCACGCCCTTGGTGTCGCACAGGATGATGTTGTCGGCTGCAAAGCCCATCGCCTTGATGAGCTCGATGCAGGCGATCGCCGCCGCACCGGCGCCGTTGCACACCAGCCGGGTCGTCTTCAGGTCGCGCCCCGTCAGTTCCAGCGCGTTGATGAGGCCGGCCGCCGCGATGATCGCGGTGCCGTGCTGGTCGTCATGGAAGACCGGGATGTCCATCAGCTCGCGCAGTCGGCTTTCGATGATGAAGCATTCCGGCGCCTTGATGTCCTCCAGATTGATGCCGCCAAAGGAGGGGCCGAGATAGCGCACGCAGTTGATGAACTCGTCGACGTTCTCCGTATCCACCTCGAGATCGATGGAATCCACGTCGGCAAACCGCTTGAACAGCACGGCCTTGCCTTCCATGACCGGCTTCGATGCCAGCGCGCCGAGATTGCCGAGCCCGAGGATCGCCGTGCCGTTGGAAATCACGGCCACCATGTTGCCGCGCGTCGTGTAGTCATAGGCCTTTGCCGGGTCGGCAGCGATTGCCAGAACCGGCACGGCGACACCAGGTGAATAGGCAAGCGAAAGATCGCGCTGCGTTGCCATCGGCTTGGTCGGAGTGATCTCCAGTTTCCCGGGACGACCTTCCGAGTGAAAGTCGAGGGCCTCCTGCTCCGTCACCGAGGCGCGCTTGTGCGGCGGCTTGTCCTGACCGGGCTTTTCTGTGACGGGCATGCTTCCTCCAGCTTTATTGTGGGCAGCCACCCTCCTGGCCGCGGCAGATGTTGTCTTTCGAGGGCCATAACCGATAGTGTCGCCCATTCCGCTGCGCAACAAAAAATCGGTTCCGTGACACAATTTGAAAGATTCGCTGCTGATCCGTTGAGCACAGCCACGCTGGCGTCGGAAGAGAGCCGTGCCACGGCGACGCCGATGATGGAACAGTACATCGAGATCAAGGCCAACAACCCGGATTCCCTGCTGTTTTACCGCATGGGGGACTTTTACGAGCTGTTCTTCGGGGATGCCGTCGATGCCGCGCGCGCGCTCGGGATCACACTGACCAGGCGCGGTCAGCACATGGGGCAGGACATCCCCATGTGCGGTGTTCCGATCCATGCCGCGGATGATTATCTGCAAAAGCTGATCTCGCTGGGGTTTCGCGTCGCGGTCTGCGAGCAGATCGAAGACCCGGCAGAGGCGCGCAAGCGTGGCGGCAAGTCGGTCGTCAAGCGCGATGTGGTCCGGCTGGTCACACCCGGCACGATCACCGAAGAAAAGCTGCTGGTTGCCTCGGAATCCAATTACCTCATGGCGCTCGCCCGGGTGCGCGCCACCTCCGAAGCGCAGATGGCACTTGCCTGGATCGACATCTCGACGGGCGTCTTCCGTCTTGCCGAAACCGATCCCTCGCGGCTGCTGGCCGATATCCTGCGGATCGATCCGCGCGAGCTGATCCTGCCCGACACGATCTTCCACGATGCCGAACTGAAGCCGGTGTTCGACGTGCTTGGCCGCGTGGCGGTGCCGCAGCCGGCAGTGCTGTTTGACAGTGCCACGGCCGAAAGCCGCATTGCCCGCTACTTCGGCGTCGGCACGCTGGATGGCTTCGGCACCTTCTCGAGGGCGGAACTTGCCGCCGCCGGTGCGGCCACTGCCTATGTGGAAAAGACCCAGATCGCCGAGCGCCCGCCGCTCGGTCGGCCGGAGAGGGAAAGCGGCGCCTCGACGCTGTTCATCGACCCCGCGACGCGCGGCAACCTGGAACTGACCAGGACGCTTTCGGGCGAACTGGACGGCACGCTGCTTAAAGCGATCGACCGCACCGTGACCGGCGGCGGGGCAAGGCTTCTGGCCGAACGGCTGATGTCGCCGCTGACCGACCCGGACCGCATCAACCTGCGGCTCGATTCCATCTCCTTCCTGCGCGACGAACCTGGCCTGTGCAGCGAACTGCGCACCTCGCTCAAGCACGTGCCGGACATGCCCCGTGCCCTGTCGCGCCTGGCTCTCGATCGCGGCGGCCCACGAGATCTCGGCGCGATCCTGCAGGGGCTCGAGGCGGCCCGTGGCGTGGCAGCCTTCCTGGAGCGCGCCATGCTTCCGCAGGAGCTTGGTCAGGCGCTGGCAGACCTGAAGAACCTGCCGCTGCATCTGGAAACGACGCTTGCCCGCCTGCTAGGACCCGAACTGCCGCTCCTGAAGCGTGACGGCGGCTTCCTGGCCGATGGCGCTCATGAGGAACTGGACGAGGTTCGCGCCCTGCGCGACCAGTCCCGCAAGGTGATCGCTGGCCTGCAACTGGAGTATGCCGAGGAGACCGGCATCAAGTCGCTGAAGATCAAGCATAACAATGTGCTCGGCTATTTCATCGAGGTGACCGCCGGCAATGCCGGCCCCATGACCGACACGCCGGAAGCCAAGGCCCGCTTTATCCATCGCCAGACCATGGCAAACGCCATGCGCTTTACCACGACCGAACTGGCCGATCTCGAAACCCGCATCGCCAATGCGGCAGACCGGGCGCTGACGATCGAGCTCGAAGCCTTCGCGCAGATGGTGGCCGCCGTCACCTCGGAGGCCGAGGCGATCAAATCCGGCGCCCGGGCCTTGTCCGTTATCGATGTGGCTGCCGGTCTCGCCATGCTTGCCGAGGAGTGGGACTATCGCCGTCCCGCCGTCGACGACAGCCGCATGTTTGCGATCGAGGGCGGCCGCCATCCAGTGGTGGAACAGGCACTGAGACGCCAGTCGGTCGGGCCCTTCATCGCCAATGATTGCGATCTCTCGCCGGAAGGAAGCGCCGAGTTCGGCGCCCTCTGGCTGCTGACGGGCCCGAACATGGGCGGTAAGTCGACCTTCCTGCGCCAGAATGCGCTGATTGCCATCCTCGCCCAGATGGGCTCCTTCGTGCCTGCCGCCTCCGCCCATATCGGCATTGTCGACCGGCTGTTCTCGCGCGTTGGCGCGTCGGACGACCTGGCCCGCGGACGCTCTACCTTCATGGTGGAGATGGTAGAAACGGCAGCCATTCTCAACCAGGCCAGCGACCGCTCGCTGGTGATCCTCGACGAGATCGGACGCGGCACGGCAACCTTTGACGGCCTCTCGATCGCCTGGGCCGCGGTCGAACACCTACACGAGGCAAACCGCTGCCGCGGGCTTTTCGCCACTCACTTCCACGAACTGACGGTGCTCTCGGAAAAGCTTAACCGCCTCTCCAACGCCACCATGAAGGTGCGTGAATGGGACGGCGAGGTGATCTTCCTGCATGAGGTGGGACCCGGCGCTGCCGATCGCTCCTATGGCATCCAGGTGGCGCGTCTCGCTGGCCTGCCGGACAGCGTGGTGGCCAGGGCAAGGGACGTGCTGGCCAAGCTGGAGGATTCCGACCGTAAGAACCCGGCCAGCCAGCTGATCGACGACCTGCCGCTTTTCCAGGTGGCAGTGCGGCGGGAAGAGGCCAAGCGCATCGGCTCGTCCAAGGTGGAAGAGGCGCTGAAAGCCATCAATCCGGATGACATGACGCCGCGTGAAGCGCTGGACGCACTCTATGCGTTGAAAAAGCAGCTGCTTGCGAAGGAGCGGCCATAGTTCCTGTCCTTTTCGTGGGACGGCCTGAAACCGGCAGGGATCGTCTTTGGCGATGAGGCGTTGACCGCTGCATGAAGATAGGATGCCTTGCCCGCAGTGGTGTCGTGGCGGCGCCTGACCTCGATTGATTGGAAATCCAGTGAGCGTTGCATTTGTCAAAGAAGAGAGCGCTGAAACCGCGTCGGAAACCCAGCTTCCTGACCGGCTCGTCTCGCCGCATCTCAACCTGTTAACCGAGACCGGGTTGAAGCTGCTGGAAACGCAGCTTGCGCAGGCGCGGGAAGCCTATGCTGCGGCAAATGTGCTCGAAGAGGTAAACGAACGCCGGCGCCAGACGGCAGGTCCGTTGCGCGACATGCGCTACCTGGGCGAGCGCCTGGGCACAGCGCAGGTCGTTCCGGCCCCGGCCTCTACCGATGTGGTGGCCTTTGGAAGCACCGTGCGTTTTGAGCGGGAAGACGGGCGCGTCCAGACCTACCGGATCGTCGGCGAAGACGAGGCCGACCCAAAGGCGGGATCCGTCTCCTATGTGTCTCCGGTGGCAAGCGCGCTGATGGGTCGCGCGGTCGGCGATCTCGTCAACCTCGGCGACGAGGAGCTCGAAATCATCGGAATTTCCTGAGCTGTAACGTTGTTCCCGGACAGACGCGTGGATTACGCGATGGGAACTTGAGATTGCCGCTGGCTGTGGTTATCTGGCGTCCTTGATCAAAAAAGGGCGCGGAGCGGCATGAACCTAGAATTCCTTGTGACCCATTCTGGTGGGTTTCATGCCGATGAACTTCTCTCCAGCGTCATCCTCACCCGCCTGTTCCCGCAGGCGCGCATCGTGCGCAGCCGGGCTCCGGAGTGGATTACGCCGGGCACCGACCGGATCATCTACGATGTCGGCGGCGCCTATGGGCCGGACAACCGGGTCTTCGATCACCACCAGCGCGGCGCTCCGCTGAGGGAAGATGGCCAGCCTTACAGCTCTTTCGGCCTGATCTGGAAGCACTACGGTCGCGATTATCTCTTGGCCTCCGGCCTGCCTGAAGACAGCGTCGACGCAGTGCATACAGCCTTCGATGCAAGCTTTGTTCTGCCCGTAGACCTGCTCGACAATGGTGCGATCAGCCCGGCGGTCGCGGGTCAGCTGGCGCCGCTGACCCTGCCGACGCTGCTGGAAAGCCTCAAGCCCGTTTTCGACGAAGAGGATCCCGACGCGGATGATCGGGCATTCCATGCCGCCCTGGTCGTGACGCGCAGTTTCGTCGAGGCCAACATCGCGCAGCGCGCCGCCAAGCTGCGGGCTGAAGGGCTTGTGCTGCGCGCCATTGCGGACGCAGGCGCGAGCGCCATCCTGGAGCTGCCAAGGGGCATGCCGTTCCGCCCGGCGATCGTCAAGTCGGGAGCAGACCACCTTCTGTTCGTCGTCCACCCGCGCGACAAGGACTGGTGCCTGACCACGATCCGCCGCAGCGATGAGGGCTTCGAGGCGCGCGCCGACCTGCCAAAGGCCTGGGCCGGCCTGACCAATGGGGATCTGGAGCTGGCCTGCGGCGTCAAGGGCGCAACCTTCTGTCACAACGGTCTCTTCATTGCGGCGGCACGCACCCGCGAAGCGGCCCTCGAAATGGCTGAGCTTGCGGTGAAAGAGGCGAGATCGCCGTCGGCTTAAGTCTGGCCGAGAGGCATAGACGCAGGCACTTCGTCACCGAGCTTCGCTATAGGCTTGATGTCGGCGCAGGTGCTAAGACAGGATCGTGACGTTAACTCTACGCTGGTGCTGCCGTGCTGTCCGTCCCGCTGCCATTTCTCGCCGGCCTCGTTTTCGCGCTTGTCCTTCATCAGAGCCTCAAGGGCGTCGAGGCGTCCGGCAGTCGCCGGTATTTTGTCGTCTTCCTCATTTGCTATGCGGTGCAGGGCTTCATTGTCGGCCTGCATCTCGGCTACGGCGTAACTGCCCTGGCTCCGGTCCAGCCCGTGACAGCAGCGGTGATGCCGCCGCTCGCGCTGCTGGCATTCCAGGGATTGACGGCGCGCCACGCTTCTCCATCGCGCTCCGCATGGCTTCACCTTCTCACGCCGGCCTCGGTTCTGCTGGCGATGCTTTTTGCACGGTCGCTTGTCGATCCGCTTCTACTCGGAGCTTTCTTCGGCTACGGGATCGCCATCTGGCGGCTGACGCTGGAGGGCGGTGAAGAGGCGATGGCGGAGGCGAGCCTGCAGCGCATGCGGCCGGCGCTGCGGGCAGCGCGGCTGACGGCAGCGCTGATGTTCTTCTCTGCCGCAAGCGATGCGGCGCTTGCGGTCTATGCCACTTTCTACGGCCCTGGCAGTGTGCCGTTTGCCGTCACCATGATGAATATCGTCGCTCTTCTGGCGGTCTGCATCTATTATTTCGCTCCGCAAGGCCCGGCCAACCGGCCTGTTTCTGCCTCGGGCCTGCAGCCTCCACCGGAAGATGAGGATATCGTTGCGCGCGCCGCAGCCGCTCTCGATGAGGCCGATCTCTATCGCAACGAGTATCTCAGCCTGGCAAAGCTTGCCCGCGCAGCCGGCATTCCGGCCCGCGATCTGTCCGCCGCGATCAACCGGGCAAGGGGCATCAATGTGTCCCAGTTCGTCAACAATCGCCGGATCGAGGAGGCCTGCCGCCTGCTGCGGGAGAGCGACCGATCGGCGACCGCGATCATGCTCGAGGCGGGCTTTTCGACAAAATCCAACTTCAACCGGGAGTTCCGCCGCGTGACCGGACAGAGCCCCCGGCAATGGCGTGCTGCCTCCCGCATAGCAGCCATGCCCCGCAACAACAGTCTTGACCTTCGCGGCTCAAGGCAACAACTTGGAAACGTCCAGCGGTAATAATCGCTGGCAAGGTGCCTGGAAACGCAAGCCAAGCCTCCCCGGCAGGCCGGCACCGGTAGGATGACATGGCCAGACACGATATCGATTTTTCAGACCTCATTGACGTTGCACGCCTGCGAGCTGACTGTGAGGAAGTGGTGAGCAACGCCGATCTTCCGCTTCTTGAAAAGCGTGCGGCGCTTCTTCCCATCCTCAGGCGCGCCAATACGGAAGGCCGTGACAGAGCGCGCGCGCTTCTGGCCAGCGACGGAAGCGGGCTCAATTGCGCCCGGCGCATTTCCTGGATCCAGGACCAGCTGATCTGCGCCCTGCATGATGCGATCGAACGCCGTGTCTTTCCGGAGACCGAGGCCGTCGCGGTGGCAGCCGTCGGGGGATATGGCCGCGGCACCCTGGCGCCCGGATCCGATATCGATCTGCTCTTCCTGCTGCCGGAAAAGAATACCGACAACATGCGCCGGGCGGTCGAATTCCTGCTCTACGTGCTGTGGGATCTCGGGTTCAAGGTCGGTCATGCGACCCGCACGGTGGAAGAGTGCATCCGCCTGGCAAAGACCGACATGACGATCCGCACCGCCATCCTCGAATCGCGCGAAATCTGTGGCCGCCATACCCTGGTGGAGCAGCTGGAAAGCCGGTTCGACAAGGAGATCGTCGCCGATACGGGTCCGGAATTCATTGCCGCCAAGCTTGCCGAGCGCGACCTGCGCCACAAGAAGGCGGGCGATACCCGCTATCTGGTGGAGCCCAACGTCAAGGAAGGCAAGGGCGGCCTGCGGGACCTCCACACGCTCTTCTGGATCGCCAAATATTATTACCGCGTCCGTGAGACGACCGAGCTCGTAAAGCTTGGCGTCCTGTCCCGAGAGGAAGCCAAGAGCTTCGAAAAGTCCGATGATTTCCTCTGGGCCGTGCGCTGCCAGATGCATTTCCTGACCGGCAAGGCCGAGGAGCGGCTGTCCTTCGACATCCAGCGCGAGATCGCCGAAAGCCTTGGCTATCAGCCGCGGCCGGGCCTGTCTGCCGTCGAGCGGTTCATGAAGCACTACTTCCTGATCGCCAAGAATGTCGGCGACCTTACCCGCATTCTCTGCTCGGCGCTCGAGGAGCAGCAGGCAAAGGCTGCACCGGGTCTGACCCGCCGCGTCATCTCGCGCTTCACCAAGCGGCTGCACAAGATCGCCGGCACCGTCGAATTCGTCGAGGACCGCGGCCGCATCACGCTTGCCGATCCCGACGTCTTCAAGCGCGACCCGGTCAGCCTGATCCGCTTCTTCCACGTGGCAGACCTGACCTGGCTGGAGCTGCACCCGGATGCGCTGAAGCGCATCAGCCGCTCGCTTTCCCTGATCGACAACGATGTCCGCGAAAGCGCGGAGGCCAACCGCCTCTTCCTCGCCATGCTCACCTCGCGGCGCGACCCGGCCCTGACCCTGCGTCGCATGAACGAGGCAGGCGTGCTCGGCCGCTTCATCCCCGATTTCGGCAAGGTCGTGGCGATGATGCAGTTCAACATGTATCACCACTACACTGTCGACGAGCACCTCATCCGCGCCGTGGATGCGCTGGCCGAGATCGATCAGGGCAGGGCAGGTGAAATCCATCCGCTCGCCAACAAGATCATGCCTCATATCGAGGAGCGCGAGGTCCTTTACGTGGCCGTGCTGCTGCACGATGTCGCCAAGGGCCGCGAAGAGGACCACTCGGTGGCGGGTGCCCGTATCGCACGGCGCCTGTGCCCGCGTCTCGGCCTCAACGCCAAGCAGACCGAACTCGTGGTCTGGCTGGTCGAGCAGCACCTGATCATGTCGATGACGGCGCAGACCCGCGATCTCCACGACCGCAAGACCATCACCGACTTCGCCGAGAAGGTGCAGTCGATGGACCGGCTGAAACTCCTGTTGCTCCTGACGATCTGCGATATCCGGGCGGTCGGACCGGGCGTCTGGAACGGCTGGAAGGGGCAGCTCCTGCGCACCCTCTATTACGAGACCGAGCTGCTGCTCTCTGGCGGCTTCTCCGAAAGCTCGCGCAAGGAGCGGGCCAAGGTCGCCGAAGAAGCGCTTGCCAAGGCGCTGGGGGATTGGAGCGCCAAGGACCGTCGGACCTACGCCAAGCTCCATTACCAGCCCTACCTGCTGTCGGTGTCTCTGGAAGACCAGGTGCGGCATACGCACTTCATCCGCGAGACCGACAAGGCCGGCCAGGCGCTTGCCACCATGGTGCGGACGAACACTTTTAACGCCATCACCGAAATCACCGTTCTCGCACCCGACCATCCGCGGCTTCTGTCGATCATTGCCGGTGCCTGCGCCGCAGCGGGCGCCAACATTGCCGACGCCCAGATCTTCACCACCACCGATGGCCGTGCGCTTGATACCATCCTGGTCAATCGGGAGTTTGCGATCGACGAGGACGAGTTGCGCCGGGCCGGCACCATCGGTCGCATGATCGAGGACGTGCTGTCGGGCAAGAAGCGCCTGCCGGAAGTGATTGCCACCCGCACCAAGGGCCGCAAGCGCAACAAGACCTTCGAAATCCCGCCCTCGGTCATCATCTCCAACGGTCTGTCGAACAAGTTCACGGTGATCGAGGTGGAATGCCTGGACCGGACGGGGCTTTTGGCGGAGATCACCGCGGTGCTGGCCGATCTGTCGCTCGACATCCACTCCGCCCGCATCACCACCTTCGGCGAAAAGGTCATTGATACCTTCTATGTGACGGATCTGGTCGGTCACAAGGTGACCAACGAGAACCGCCAGGGCAGCATTGCCGCCCGCCTCAAGGCCGTGATGGCTGAGCAGGAAGATGAGCTGCGCACCGGCATGCCCTCCGGTATCATCGCCCCCGAGCCGGTGATCCATAGCGCAACGCCCGCGCGGCGCAACAAGGCCGGCGTATAAACACCGATGCATGAACCTGTGAGCACTGCCCGATGAGCCTCGTCAGAAAATTCGCGACCGTGGGCGGTGCCACGCTCGGCAGCCGTATCTTCGGCTTTGCCCGTGAAACCTTCATGGCGGCAGCGCTCGGCACCGGCCCCATGGCCGACGTCTTCTACGCCGCTTTCCGCTTCCCCAACCTGTTTCGGCGGCTCTTTGCCGAAGGCGCCTTCAACGCCGCCTTCGTGCCGCTGTTTTCGAAGGAGATCGAAGCCAACGGGGTGGACGGCGCAAAGCGCTTCTCGGAAGAAGTTTTTGGCGTCCTCTTTACCGCTCTGCTGCTCATCACCATCGTCATGGAATTGATGATGCCCTGGCTGGTGGAATGGGTGATCGCGCCGGGCTTTGCGGACGATGCGGAAAAGACCTCGCTCACCATCCGCATGGCAGCGGTCATGTTCCCATATCTCATGTGCATGTCGCTGACGGCCATGCTGTCGGGCATGCTGAACTCGCTGCACCACTTCTTTGCGGCAGCAGTCGCGCCTGTCTTCCTGAACGTGGTCATGATCGCCGCCCTGTTCTACGGGCTCTGGGTTCAGGCCGATCCGCGCGACATCGCCTGGTACCTGTCGTGGAGCGTGCTCCTCGCCGGCGTGCTGCAGATGGCGGTCGTTTATGCCGGCGTGCGCCATGCGGGCATCAATATCGGCTTCCGCCGCCCACGCATGACCCCCAACGTCAAGCGGCTGCTGGTCCTGGCCGTGCCAGCGGCGGTGACCGGCGGCATCACCCAGATCAACCAGATCATCGGCCAGGCCATCGCATCCGGCAAGGAAGGCGCCATCGCTGCCCTCCAATATGCCGACCGCATCTACCAACTGCCGCTGGGGGTCGTGGGGGTCGCGGTGGGCGTCGTGCTTCTCCCGGAACTGGCGCGGGCTCTGAAGGGCGGCCAGGCAAAGGAAGCGGCCAACATACAGAACCGCTCGATTGAATTCGTCCTGTTCCTGACGCTTCCGGCCGCTGCTGGCCTCTGGATCCTGTCGGACGCCATCATCCGGGTGCTTTACGAGCGCGGCCAGTTCACGGGAGATAACACGGCCGTGGTGGGCGGTATCCTGGCCATCTATGGTCTGGGTCTTCCCGGCTTCGTGATGATCAAGGCGTTGCAGCCGGGCTTTTATGCCCGCGAAGATACCCGCACGCCCATGCGCTTCACCATGCTCTCCGTGGTCGTCAATTCGGGCCTTGCGATCTCGCTCTTCCCGCTGATCGCTGAACGCGGCATCGCGACGGCTGAAGCCACGGCAGGCTGGATCAACACAATCCTCCTGTTTTCAACCCTGGTGTGGCGCGGTCATCTGGCCTGGGAATGGGCAATGGTCCGGCGGACGGCCCTGCTGCTGGTAGCGACAGCCATCATGTCGGCCGTCTTGATCTACGCACTTCCACATGCGTCACCCTGGCTGGTGTCAGGAAGTCCGCTGCTCCACAAGGTCGCGGCACTTGGCGCCCTCCTGGTTTTGGCGATCGTCGTCTATTTCGCCAGCGCCTTCCTGATTGGTGGCGCCGATCTCGGCATGATTAGAAGAAACATCAAGCGGCGCCCGAAGAACTAGGCGCTAGCCTTCAATCGTTAGCGACGCTTGCGCTTGCTGCAATAGTTCCAGGTGCGCTTGGGTCCGACATCCACATGGATGATGCCATTGCAGTACTGGCCCATGCCGCCGATCCCGGGCGCCTCGGCGGCAGCCGCAAGGACGCGCCGGTCAGACACGCCAGGCACGCGGATATCGGCCGCATAACAATGGCTGTGCTGCGATCCGCCGGAATGGGGCCGATGACCGGAGGTCACGATCGGCTTGCGGCCGACATCCTGGGCGATGTGCGCCAAAATGGCTTCAAGCTTTTCCGGGAAGCAACTTGTCCGCACGCTGATGCGTTGTACCGTGTAGAAAGCGGAATAGTCATGCTTGAAACTAGTGCCGCGGCGCTTCTGGCTGTCGGCTGCAAAGGCCGGCAAGGCAAGGGTGAACGACAAAAGGGTGGCGAGCGCGACGCGGAACAAGATGCGCATGTATATCTCCTGGAAATGGCTCGGCCGTCATGGCCGACAATCGCTTGGAGCGAGCATTTCATTCCAAAAAGTGACCTCAGTATGGAGCAATTTGCCTCAAATTTGAAATTGCCTGCCGCAGGAATGAATTTCCGTTAACCATTGCAGATGACGCCCGAATAAATTTTGCGTGCGAGTCTAATGAATCCAGCAACTTACAAAACCTCTGGCGGGGTCCGGATAGACTGTCTCGTCGACAAGAAGATTCTTGAGGATTTCGACTAAAAATGACGCCCCTGAGCCTGTTACTGGAGGCGCAGGAGGCTGTTTGCTACGGTCGATCAGCCAAAAGAGATGCCAAAAGGAGCCCACCCATGTCCCGTCGATCACTGTTTCTGGTGTCCGTTCTGGTGGACGATTACGATCGCGCCAAGGCGTTTTATTGCGGCGTGCTCGGCTTCGAAACGGTCTCTGACGATCCGCTGCCGGAGGGAAAGCGCTGGGTTGTGGTAAAGCCACCTGGCGGCGAGGGCGCGGCTCTTCTCCTGGCACGGGCCGATGGATTGGTGGAACAGGCAGCCGTAGGCAACCAGGCCGCAGGGCGCGTCGGATTCTTTCTTCAGACGGACGACTTCTCGAGAGATCATGCCGCCTTCATTGACGGGGGCGTCCGCTTCATCGAGGAGCCGCGCGTCGAAGCCTATGGGACAGTCGCCGTGTTTGCCGATCTCTACGGCAATCTATGGGATCTCATCCAGCATGCCGCCTCTTGATCCTTGCCAGCGGGCCGTGCATAAGCCGGCCCGTTAGCAACATGGCCCGCGGGGCGTGACCGCCGGGGATCCTCAAACCTTCCGGTGCCGCGTATTCCAGGGCCTGGGGCCTTCCACCAGCCTGATCGAGGACAGTATGAACAGCTTCAAGCCGCTTGTGTTTTCGGGCGTCCAGCCCACCGGCAACCTTCACCTGGGCAATTATCTCGGCGCCATCCGCAAGTTCGTCGCCCTGCAGGAAAACAACGACTGCATCTACTGCGTCGTCGACCTGCACGCCATTACCGCGCAACTGGTGCATGACGACCTGCGCGGCCAGATCCGCTCGATCGCCGCCGCCTTCATCGCCTCCGGCATCGATCCGAAGAAGCACATCGTTTTCAACCAGTCGGCCGTGCCGCAGCATGCGGAACTCGCCTGGATCTTCAACTGCGTTGCCCGAATCGGCTGGATGAACCGCATGACGCAGTTCAAGGACAAGGCCGGCAAGGACCGCGAGAACGCCTCGCTCGGCCTGTTGGCCTATCCGAGCCTGATGGCCGCCGACATTCTTGTCTACCGCGCCACCCACGTGCCGGTCGGCGACGACCAGAAGCAGCATCTGGAGCTTGCCCGCGATATCGCCCAGAAGTTCAACATCGACTTCCAGGACAAGATCCGCGCCACCGGCACCGGTGTCGACATGGTGGTTGGCGAAGAGCCGATCCATGGCTTCTTCCCGCTGGTGGAGCCGCTGATCGAGGGTCCGGCACCCCGCGTCATGTCGCTGCGCGACGGCACCAAGAAGATGTCGAAATCCGACCCTTCGGACCTCTCGCGCATCAACCTGATGGATGATGCGGACGAGATCCTGAAGAAGATCCGCAGGGCAAAGACCGATCCGGACGGCCTGCCGAGTGAGATCGAGGGCCTGGAAGGCCGTCCCGAGGCGGCAAACCTCGTCGGCATTTATGCAGCTCTCTCGGATCGCTCGAGGGCGGACGTTCTGCAGGAATTCGGCGGCCAGCAGTTCTCCGTCTTCAAGCCGGCGCTGGCCGACCTCGCCGTTCAAACCCTGGCCCCCATTACCAGTGAAATGCGCCGGCTGATGGACGACACGACCCACATCGACGCCATCCTCAAGGACGGCGGCGAGCGTGCCCGGGCGCGGGCCCAGACGGTGATGGACCAGGTCTTCGACATCGTCGGTTTCCTGCGCTGAACGATCCTTCAGCGACCGGCCTCTCGATGGTCTAAGCGTCGAACCCGCCGTGATCTAGCGGCGGGTTTTCATTTTTATCGGTTGGTATAAGGTCCGATTCCCGATCCATCGGGTCGGCGTCGGGATGTGGGCGAGGGGGCAGATATGGTTTCCAAACGGCTGTCGCGGCAGGAAGGTCACAGGCGTAAGTTCATGGCCGTGATGGACGGAACGCCTGAGTGCGAGAAGGCCGTTCACTATGCGGGACGGCGCGCCAAGAACACCAATGGCAGCATGGTGCTGCTCTACGTCATCCCTGATGGCGACTTCCAGCAATGGCTGGGTGTCGAGCAGATCATGCGGGCGGAAGCCCGCGAAGAGGCCGAAGCCCTGATGGCGAAAGCCGCGCAGCGGGTGCGCGATACCATAGGCATCGATCCGGAAATCGTCATCCGCGAAGGCAATGCCACCGAACAGATCAACCAGCTTGTCGAGGAAGATCAGGATATCGCGATCCTCGTGCTGGCCTCCGCCGCTTCCAAGGAGGGGCCGGGGCCACTGGTTTCCGCGGTGGCCGGTCGCGGTGCGGCCTTTCCCATCCCGGTCACCGTGCTGCCTGATACCCTGACCGACGAGGAAATCGACGCACTGGCATAAAGACCTGCGGCGGGCTCCCCTTGACCGGAAACGGCCAAAGGCGCACTTGAACGAAAAGCTGATCGAGCTTATCTTCTTTTGAAGAATTCTAAATTGACGGCCCCTGCGGCAGGAGACATGCCATGTTCATTCAAACGGAATCGACCCCCAATCCGGTGACCCTGAAGTTCCTGCCGGGCAAGGTCGTGATGGAAAAAGGCACTGCCGACTTCCGCAATGCAGCGGAAGCCGATGCCTCGCCGCTCGCCAGCCGTCTGTTTGCAATCTCGGGCGTCACCGGCGTCTATTTCGGCTACGACTTCATTACCGTCACCAAGGACAGCGCCGAATGGCAGCACCTGAAGCCGGCGATCCTGGGCTCGATCATGGAACACTTCATGTCCGGCCAGCCCGTCATGGGCGGCACGTCGAGCCTTGCCGAAGATATGGACGAGGACGGCGAATTCTTTGATGCGGGCGACGAAACCGTTGTCGCGACCATCAAGGAGCTGCTGGAAACGCGGGTCCGTCCGGCCGTGGCACAGGATGGTGGCGACATCACCTTCAAGGGCTACCGCGGCGGCACCGTGTATCTGAACATGAAGGGCGCCTGCTCCGGCTGCCCCTCCTCGACGGCAACCCTGAAGCACGGCGTCCAGAACCTGCTCAAGCACTTCGTGCCTGAGATCCAGGCCGTCGAAGCCCTCTGATCCCTGCCGCTGATCCGATGATCCTTCTTGCCATTGATACCGCCGGGGTCGATTGCTCCGCTGCGCTGTATGACAGCGTGGCAGGCCGGATCCTGTCTACTGTTACCGAAACCATCGGTAAGGGCCATGCGGAGCGGCTGATGGATGTCATCGATCAGGCGCTGGCGGAGGCTAGCCTTCAGCTGTCGTCTGTCGATCGGATTGCGGTCGTGGTCGGCCCGGGTTCATTCACGGGCATCCGCGTTGGTGTGGCAGCGGCCCGCGGACTAGCCTTGGCGCTTCAAATCCCCTGCGTCGGCATCACCACGCTGGAGACGCTTTCCCACCAGCATAAGGCAGACACCCTGGACGCCGGGCAACCGGCTGTGCCGGTCGTGGTCGCCATGGATGCCAAGCGCGGTGAAGTCTACACGCAGGCTTTTGGCGACGACGGCATGCCGCTCACGCAGCCGGCGGCGCTCTTGCCCGAAGATGTGGACGAGCTGGCGCGCTCCCTGTCGGCTACCGTGATTGGGTCCTGGGCTCATCCGAACCTGCAAGGGCAGTTCGCTGAGGATCATCCGGAATTTGCCGGTCGCGATCGCTTTGACATCGGGACTGTTGCCCGCATCGGAGCTTCTATGCCGCAGACCGCGGATCGGCCAAAGCCGCTTTACCTGCGCGGTCCGGATGCGAAACCGCAGACGGGCTTTGCGCTGGAGCGTAAAGCGGCATTCACGGCGCCTTAAGAAGCCTGTAGGATCATGGTCCGGCATTCGGCCCGTCTGCCCGACCAAGATGTCCGGCACGTTCCAATGCCAGTTTTTCGTGATGACCCATGTTTGATGACTATCTGAGCTGGAAACCGTTTTTCGAGATCGTTCCGATGAAGGTCGAGGACTGTATCGAGATGTCCGAACTCCACGGCCAGCGGTTTCCGCGCCGCTGGAGCGACGGGGAATTCCAGAACCTGCTGTTGCAGGGAGGTGTCTTCGGCTTCGTGGCGCGGCAGACGAATGCATTCTTCTCCAAACCCTTCGGGGGCTTCGTGCTGTCGCGCGAGGCGGCCGGCGAGGCGGAGATCCTGACGGTTGCGGTGAGCGACAAGTTCGGCCGGCAAGGGCTCGGATGGCGCCTCATGCAGGCTGGCCTGCGGGAGGCGGCAGCGCGTGGCGCCGAAACCATGTTCCTGGAGGTTGAGGCGGCCAACGAGGCTGCCGTCAAGCTCTACGGCAAGCTCGGTTTTCGCACGGTCGGCGAAAGGCCTGCCTATTATACCGGTCCCGACGGGACGAGATCCGCAGCGCTTGTCATGAGCCGAGTTCTTCGCTAGTCCCTAATTCTCAACCACGACACCGCACTGTTTTTCAAAGGCCCACGTCATGACGGAGCTTTCCAAAACCCTGGAGGAGCTGTGTGCCGAAAAAGGCATGCGCATGACCGACCAGCGGCGGGTCATTGCCCGGATCCTGCAGGAGTCGGCGGATCATCCCGATGTCGAGGAGCTCTATCGGCGGTCCTCCAAGGTCGATCCGCGGATTTCGATTTCCACAGTCTACCGCACCGTCAAGCTGTTCGAGGACGAAGGCATCATCGAGCGCCACGATTTCCGCGACGGTCGCTCCCGCTACGAAGCCGTGCCCGAAGAGCATCACGACCACATGATCGACCTCAACACGGGCAGCGTCATCGAGTTTCGCTCGGCCGAGATCGAAGCCCTGCAGGAGCGGATTGCGCGCGAGCACGGCTTCCGGCTGGTCGGACACCGGCTGGAGCTCTACGGCATCCCGCTGGACAAGGACGAGACGTGATCACCAATCTGCGGATCGGGCTCGTCATCCTCGGGCTCTTCCTGGTAACCCTGGTGCTCCTGCCGTTTCAACTGGTCGGGCTCGCCTTCGACCTGAAGATCCGTCGCTATGTGCCACGTTACTGGCACCGGGCCGCCTGCTTCCTGCTCGGCATCCGCATCCATGTTCATGGTCGGCTGGAAACCCGCCGCCCGCTGATGCTTGCCTCCAACCATGTCTCCTGGAAGGACATCATGGTGCTCGGCGCGGTGGCCGACGTCATCTTTATCGCCAAGGCCGAAGTGGCCGCCTGGCCGCTGTTCGGAACGCTGGCCAAGCTGCAGAAGTGCATCTTCGTGGTGCGCGAAGATAAGCGCGGAACCGGCAAGCAGGTGAACGAGATCGCGGCGCGGATGAACGCCGGCGAAATCGTCGTGCTCTTTCCGGAAGGCACGACCTCGGACGGCAACCGGCTGATGGAAGTGAAATCTTCGTTGTTTGGCGCGGCAGCCGCAGCAGCGCCCGAAACGCCGCAGGGTGTGGTGCATGTTCAGCCGGTCGCGATCGCCTATACACGGGTCCACGGCATGGCGATGGGACGCTATCATCGTCCGATTGCCGCTTGGCCCGGCGATATCGAGCTCCTGCCGCACCTTCTCGGTGTCCTTCGGGAAGGAGCGATCGACGTGGATGTGGCCTTTGGCGATGCCATCGAGTTTCGCGCCGGCGACAACCGCAAGCACTTGAGTCAGGCCGTCACCAGCAGGCTTCGCCGCATGCTGATGAAGCACCTGCGCGGCCATGATTATGACGCCATGACCCACGGCCTGGACGTGCCGCGGCACGGGCCAGACAGCAAAAGCCTTGAGAATTCCGCATTGTGATGGGAAAGCGCCCGAACGCACCCTCAAAAAGCCCTTAACGAACAGCCTGGCAGAACACGATGGATCCACTTGGACAACTGATCGCCTGGTCGGCAGGATACGGGCTTCTGGGCGTGTTCCTGGTCGCATTTTCCGAACGGGTCGTGCCGATCTTCCCGTCCTACGCCATCCTTGTGGCGATCGGGATCGCCTCCCATTCCGACGCCTGGTCCGCCCCGGCCGGTCTGTTTGCGGCGGTGGCTGGAAGCTATGTCGGCGGATCCATCTACTATCTCATGGCCACCATCGTCCCGGCGGAACGGGCAACCCGATTCCTCATCCGCTTCGCCCTTTTGTTCGGCACCTCTTCGGCGCGCGTCGAAAGCCTGATCCACTATTTCCGCACGCACCAGTCGGCGCTGTCGTTCACATCCCAGCTCGTGCCGACCATCCGCCTGGTCGCGCCGGCCATTGCCGGCCTGCTCAAGGTGCAGCCGGGCCCATTCGCACTGGCAAGCGCCGTCGGCGTCACGATCTGGAACGGGATCTTCTTCCTGGTTGGCTATATCTGCGCGGTCTATTCCTTCTCGGGAAACATCACGCAGCTGGCGCTGGAAGTGATGATCATCCTGATGGTCACTGAAACCCTGGCCTTCTTCGTCTGGCGCCGGTGGCGGCGCAGCCGGCTGGCGCGAAACGGCTGAACTCGGACTCTCAGCCGCTTCGATGCGGAAAGGCTTCATTTTCGCCCTCTGTTAGGGTATGAGCGGCCCATGAACGAACACGTCTCCATTCCCGTGCCCGCCGTGGCCGCCGATGCGGTCCAGGTGGCTGATCGTCCCAACAGCCGCAAGGTCTTCATCAAGACCTATGGCTGCCAGATGAACGTCTACGATTCGGCGCGCATGGGCGATGCCCTGGCCAGCGAAGGCTATGTCGCGACCGAGCAGATGGAAGAGGCCGACCTCATCCTTCTCAACACCTGCCACATTCGCGAGAAGGCGGCCGACAAGGTCTATTCCGCACTGGGCCGTCTGCGCGACATGAAGAAGGCGCGTGCGGCCGAAGGCAGGGAGCTGATGATCGGCGTTGCCGGCTGCGTCGCCCAGGCCGAAGGCGAGGAAATCATCCGCCGCGCGCCGGCCGTCGATGTCGTCATCGGACCTCAGACCTATCACCGCCTGCCGGAAGCCCTGCGGCGTGCCCGCGGCGGAAAGCCCGTGGTCGATACGGACTATGCGCTGGAGGACAAGTTCGAGCATCTGCCGGCCACGGAAAAGTCGGTCATCCGTAGCCGCGGCGTAACGGCTTTCCTGACCGTCCAGGAAGGCTGCGACAAGTTCTGCACCTTCTGCGTCGTTCCCTATACGCGCGGTTCAGAAGTCTCGCGCCCGGTCGCGCAGATTGTTGCGGAAGCCCAGCGGCTGGCCGAAAGCGGTGTTCGCGAGATCACCCTGCTCGGCCAGAACGTCAACGCCTGGCGTGCGCAGGGCCCAACCGGTCAGCAATGGAGCCTGGGCGATCTTCTCTATAGGCTCGCCGAAATCCCCGGTCTTGCCCGCCTGCGCTATACGACAAGCCATCCGCGCGACATGGACGACCGGCTCATCGAGGCGCACCGCGATCTGCGCACGCTGATGCCCTATCTCCATCTGCCGGTTCAGTCGGGGTCCGACCGGATCCTCAAGGCTATGAACCGTCGGCACACGGCTGAAGAATATCTGCGGCTGGTCGAGCGCATTCGCGCCGCCCGTCCCGATATTGCCATCTCGGGCGATTTCATCGTCGGCTTCCCTGGCGAAACCGACTCCGACTTCGAAGATACCCTGCGGCTGGTCGAGGAGATCAACTACGCCCAGGCCTTCTCCTTCAAGTATTCCAGCCGCCCCGGAACGCCGGGTGCTGATCTCGAAGACCAGGTATCGGAGGAGGCCAAGGCCGAACGTCTCGAAAGATTGCAGGCCCTGCTCTTGAAACAGCAGGCCGAATTCGCCAAATCCTGCGTTGGAAAAGTCATCGATTTGCTGCTGGAGAAGCCTGGGCGCATGCCGGGTCAGGTCATTGGACGCTCGCCCTGGCTACAATCTGTTAATGTTGATGCAAAAACATCGCAGATCGGTGACATTATTCCTGTACGAATCATCGGAACCGGCCCCAACAGCTTGTTTGCAGAACCGGCTGAGAGTTTGATGGGAGCCAGACCAAACGGGAGCTTGCCTACTTGAACGGACGTGAATTGGCTTCTTCATCCGCGCGCCCCACCCGAACCGCTGCGACCGACGCCAATCATTTTGTCCTCACGTTCGAGAGCAATCGGTTCGCAAGCGAGCTCTTCGGCCAATTTGACCAGAACCTGAAGCTTCTTGAAGAGCGGCTGCACATCGATGCCCGCCCACGCGGCAACTCCGTGTCGATTTCCGGAGATGTCACCGCAACCAATCAGGCCCGGCGCGCTTTGGATTTCCTGTACGAGCGGCTGCAGAAGGGTGGAACGGTGGAGGTGTCGGACGTGGAAGGTGCAATACGCATGGCTCAGGCAGCCGACGACCAGCTTCAATTGCCGACCATGGAGAAGAAGGCCAAGCTCTCCATGAGCCAGATCTCCACCAAGAAAAAGACCATCATTGCCCGGACGCCGACCCAGGATGCCTACATGCGGGCGCTGGAGCGCTCCGAGATGGTATTTGGCGTCGGACCTGCCGGCACCGGCAAGACCTACCTCGCAGTCGCCCACGCAGCCATGCTTCTGGAGCGCGGTGCGGTGGAT
Source organism: Hyphomicrobiales bacterium (assembly GCA_900472675.1). Taxonomy (GTDB): domain Bacteria; phylum Pseudomonadota; class Alphaproteobacteria; order Rhizobiales; family Rhizobiaceae; genus Neorhizobium. The sequence continues at coordinate 68,528 of UCJA01000015.1, read as the reverse complement.
CGCATCATTCTGTCACGCCCCGCCGTCGAAGCGGGCGAGCGCCTCGGCTTCCTGCCCGGCGACATGAAGGACAAGGTCGACCCCTATCTGCGTCCCCTTTATGACGCGCTCTACGACATGATGGCCGGCGACAAGGTCGAGCGCGCTATCACCGCCGGCGTCATTGAGATTGCGCCCCTGGCCTTCATGCGCGGCCGCACCCTGGCCAATGCTGCCGTCATTCTCGACGAAGCACAGAACACCACCTCCATGCAGATGAAGATGTTCCTCACCCGTCTGGGCGAGAACGCACGCATGATCATCACCGGCGACCCGAGCCAGGTCGACCTGCCGCGCGGCGTCAAGTCCGGACTGGTGGAGGCACTGCAGATCCTCCAGGGCGTCGAAGGAATTTCGGTCGTACGGTTCAAGGATGTGGACGTCGTTCGCCATCCGCTGGTTGGACGCATCGTCCGGGCCTACGATGCGCAATATGCCGTCCATGAAGAAAGCGAGGGTCCCGGCAACTGATGCCGGGGTTGCAGCACATGCCGCAGCTCGATATCCAGATCAGCAGGGAAGACGAGGGCTGGCCGGATGAGCCTGCGCTCCAGGACCTGAGCGAGCGCACGCTGGGTGCAGCCGCCGAGTTTCTGGCGAACTCACTGGGTCAACCCTTTCCGAAGATGGCGCCGGAACTTTCCCTGGTTTTCACCGACGATGCCTCGATCCGCGAAATCAATGCGGAATGGCGGTCCCAGGATAAGCCCACCAACGTCCTGTCGTTTCCGGCTTTTCCGCTTCAGCCGGGCGGTATGCCGGGCCCGATGCTGGGCGACATCATCATTGCGCGCGAGACGGTGGATCGCGAAGCGGTTGATCTCGAGAAGAGTTTCGACGATCATCTGACCCACCTCCTTGTCCACGGTTTCCTCCATCTGTTCGGCTACGATCACATGGAAAATGATGAGGCTGAAAAAATGGAAGCCTTGGAAACTCGCATTTTGGCCCAACTTGGCTTATCTGATCCCTACGAGGGACAAGAACCGATCGAGCAGTCCCCGATAGTTTAGTCTGAGAGATGATGAACGACTTTTCGACAAGCCACGCCCAAGAGGGTAGCGACTCCGACTCCTCCTCTTCGGAAGACGGCAGTAGTACCGCCAAACCGGATAGCCCTCCGAGGCACCACAGCACCTTCTGGTCGCGCGCCGTGCGCCTGTTGCGCCCGTCTCAGGGCGAGCAGCTTCGCGAGGATCTCGCAGACGCGCTGATGACGGAGGCCAGCGTCAGCAGCGCCTTCTCGCCCGAAGAGCGCGCCATGCTGCACAACATCCTTCGCTTCCGCGAAGTCCGCGTTGAGGACATCATGGTCCCGCGGGCCGATATCGAGGCGGTGGAGATGAACATCACCATCGGCGACCTGATGATCCACTTCGAGGAGACGGGACGCTCGCGCATGCCCGTCTACGGCGACAATCTCGATGACGCCCGTGGTTTCGTCCACATCCGCGATCTTCTGTCCTACCTTGCCAAGCAGGCCCGCAACAAGCGTCGCACCGGCGCTCGTGCATCGACGGCGTCCTCTGCATCGACGTCAAATTCGACGGTCGGCGAGAAGCCCGAAAAGCCGACGCGGGCTCCCAAGGCCGCCTTCGACCTTGGCCGCGTGGACCTGGAGCAGACGGTGGGCGAGGCGGGTCTGATCCGCAAGATCCTGTTCGTGCCGCCCTCCATGCTGGCCTCCGACCTGCTGCAGAGCATGCAGGCGGCTCGCACCCAACTGGCCCTCGTGATCGACGAATACGGCGGCACCGATGGGCTCGTCTCTCATGAAGACATCGTCGAAATGGTCATCGGCGACGTTGAGGACGAGCATGACGATGACGAGGTCCGCTTCTCGCGTGTCAGCGAGGATATCTTCGTGGCCGATGCGCGTGTCGAACTGGAAGACATCGCCAAGGCGGTCGGCTCCGATTTCGACATCCGCGACAGGCTCGACGACGTGGATACGCTGGGCGGCCTGATCTTCTCGGCACTAGGTCGGATTCCCGTACGCGGCGAAGTGGTCCAGGCCGTGCCGGGCTTCGAATTTCAGATCCTCGACGCCGATCCCCGTCGCATCAAGCGTGTCCGCATCTTGCGCAAGCGCGCTCTTGCACGGCGCCGGCAGAAGGGCGAAGGCGAGATTCTGCTGACCGACCAGACGCCGACCGTACTCCTGCCTCCGCCCCGCCAGGACGGCGAACGCCCCAACGGCTGAATTCGACGGCCGCTGTCAGGACAAGCTACTGTTTTTTTGAAACAATGCGGCCCTGATTCGGGGAAAGGGACATCCATGGGGCGGCTGGCAGGCAGGATCATGCTTCTATGGGGCTTGCCGCGCATCGCTCTTGCTATTTTGGCAGGAGCGATCGCCGCACTTGCGTTGCCGCCCTTCAATGTCTTCGCCGCGCCCTTCGTGTCGTTCACCCTGCTGGTCTGGCTCATGGACGGCTCCACCGGCAGTGCCGATGGCGGCGTCTTCACGCGGCTCCGGTCGTCCTTCCTGCTTGGCTGGCTCTTCGGCTTTGGCTATTTCGTGGCCGGCCTCTGGTGGCTTGGCAATGCGCTTCTGGTCGAGGCGGATGATTTCGCCTGGGCCTTGCCGTTTGCGGTTCTCGGCCTGCCGGCCTGCCTTGCCATCTTCTATGGCCTGGCGACACTGCTGGCGGGGCTTCTCTGGTCGGAGGGCTTTGGCCGTCTCGCGGCACTAGCTGCAGCCTTCGGCCTCATGGAATGGCTGCGCGGCTTTGTGCTGACGGGCTTTCCCTGGAATACCATCGGCTATACCGCCATGTCGATCCCGCTGATGATGCAGTCCTCGGCCGTGCTCGGCATTTTCGGGGTCTCGGTCCTCTCCGTCTTCGTCTTCGCGTCGCCGGCCCTGCTCGGCACCGGCAAGGGGATGCGGACCGGCCTGGCGCTTGCCGCCATTCTTCTCTGTGCCCATCTTGGCTTTGGTGCCTGGAGACTGTCGACCGCCGATGCCCGTCTTGCCGAGGGGGCCGGCGAACAGACGGTGGTGCGGATCGTCCAGCCGCTGATCGATCAGAGCCGCAAGCTTGACGACGCCGAGCGTGCCTCGATCTTCGAGGAGCATCTGGTGCTCTCCGCTCTCCCGCCGCAGGAGGGAAAGCGTCCGGATGTGATTGTCTGGCCGGAAACCTCCGTACCCTTCCTCCTCACCAACAATCCGGACGCGCTCTCCCGTATTGCGGATGTGCTTCAGGACGGACAGGTGCTGATGACGGGTGCCGTACGGTCCGAGGAGGCCGCTCCCGGCTCCCCGCCGCGCTTCTACAACTCGATCTATGTGATCGACAGCCAGGGACAGATCATCGCCGCGTCCGACAAGGTCCATCTCGTCCCCTATGGCGAATATGTGCCCTATGAGGACCTGCTGCGCACCATGGGTGTCACGGATGCCATAGCCATGCCGGGCGGCTTTACGGCAGCCTCCACGCGTTCTCTGCTGAAGCTGCCGAACGGAAAAAGCTTTTACCCGCTGATTTGCTACGAGGCCATCTTCCCCGACGAAATCAGCCCTGACGTGCAGAAGGCCACAGCCCTCCTCAATGTGACCAATGATGGGTGGTTCGGCGCGACACCCGGCCCCTACCAGCACTTCCTCCAGGCAAGGTTGCGCGCGGTCGAGACGGGGCTGCCTTTGATTCGCGCTGCCAATACCGGTATTTCGGCCCTCGTGGACCCATTTGGGAGAATTAGCAAAGGCCTAGATTACAATCAAAAGGGCGTGATTGATTCAACCATTGGCAGCGGGTCAGTCCCACATTGGAACAACTTTGACCGGCAAATTGACTTCTGGTTGGTCGTGGCGGTCATGCTCCTGATCGCGGCGACTTCGCGCGCAGGTTTCAATTTCAGAACGAATTGACCAAAAACCCCTAAAATTGCATAGTGCATCCAGCCTTTCGTCCCGCCATATGCTTCACATGTTGGACTCCTTGTGCCTAACCTCACGAAGTGTATTTCCACACGCGGACCGGGTTGAGGATTGAAACAGCAAACTTCGTCAGGACACCGTTATGATAGAAAACAAGAAGAAACCGAACCCGATTGACATTCACGTCGGGAGTCGGATCCGCCTACGCCGCACCATGCTTGGCATGAGCCAGGAAAAGCTGGGCGAGAGCTTGGGTATTACCTTCCAGCAGATTCAGAAATACGAAAAAGGCACCAACCGCGTGGGTGCTAGTCGTCTCCAGAACATCTCCAGCATCCTCAACGTCCCCGTGTCCTTCTTCTTTGAGGATGCACCCGGTGATCAGAGCACGGGCGCCAACGGCCTGGCCGAAGCATCGAGCTCCAACTACGTCGTCGACTTCCTGTCGTCGTCCGAGGGCCTGCAGCTCAACCGCGCCTTCGTGAAGATTGCTGACCCCAAGGTTCGCCGTAAGCTGGTCGACCTGGTGAAGGCTCTGGCTGCGGAAGCCGACGCCGAGTAACCGGCGCCTCTTCGCAATTGTCTGACATCGAAAGCGGCCTCTACGGCCGCTTTTTTCATGCGCGCTCCAATTTCGAAACGGTCCATTTACGTATAAAGATATATTTATGTGGTTCTACGCTTGTCTTTGATATGAGGACCGATTAGACATAATGGGTCCATTTCTTTGAGGGGGAATCCCGTAAATGCGTGCAAGTTACCTGTTCACGAGCGAGTCCGTGGCCGAGGGGCATCCGGACAAGGTGTGTGATCGTATTTCCGATGAAATTGTGGATCTCGTCTACCGGGAAGCCGCGAAGACCGGTATCGATCCCTGGACCGTTCGTATCGCCTGCGAGACGCTTGCGACCACCAACCGCGTGGTCATCGCCGGCGAGGTTCGTCTTCCGCCGAGCCTGATGAAGAAGGACAAGGACGGCAAGGACGTCATTAATCCTGCCAAGTTCAAGGCCGCCGCCCGTAAGGCGATCCGCGACATCGGCTACGAGCAGGACGGCTTCCACTGGAAGACCGCGCGCATCGACGTTCTCCTGCATTCGCAGTCCGCCGATATTGCCCAGGGCGTCGACAGTGCCGCCGACAAGCAGGGCGACGAAGGTGCCGGCGACCAGGGCATCATGTTCGGTTATGCCTGCAAGGAAACGCCGGACCTAATGCCGGCCCCCATCTACTATTCCCACAGGATCCTGCAGATCCTGGCGACCGCCCGCAAGAAGGGCGAGGGCGAGGCTGCCAAGCTCGGCCCCGACGCCAAGAGCCAGGTCACCGTCCGCTACGAGAACGGCAAGCCGGCCGGCGTGGACACCATCGTCCTGTCGACCCAGCATCTCGACGAAAGCTGGGACTCCAAGAAAGTCCGTGAAGTCGTGGAGCCCTATATCCGCGAAGCCCTGGGTGATCTGCCGATCGACAAGGACTGCAAGTGGTACATCAACCCCACCGGCAAGTTCGTGATCGGCGGGCCTGACGGCGACGCCGGCCTGACCGGCCGCAAGATCATCGTCGACACCTACGGCGGTGCTGCTCCCCATGGCGGCGGCGCATTCTCCGGCAAGGACACCACCAAGGTCGACCGCTCTGCAGCCTATGCAGCGCGCTATCTGGCCAAGAACGTGGTAGCGGCCGGCTTCGCAGACCGCTGCACCCTGCAGATCTCCTACGCGATCGGCATTGCCCAGCCGCTGTCGATCTATGTGGATCTGCACGGCACCGGCAACGAACTGACCGAGGATCAGGTGGAAGCGGCGATCCGCAAGGTCATGGACCTGTCGCCCTCCGGCATTCGCCGGCACCTCGACCTGAACAAGCCGATCTATGCCAAGACCTCCGCCTACGGCCATTTCGGCCGCAAAGCTGGCCGCGACGGCTCCTTCTCCTGGGAGAAGACCGATCTGGTCAAGCCGCTCAAGGATGCCATCAAGGAAGTCACGCTGCAGGCCGCCTGATAGGGCCTTTACGCACCGATCCATAAGACGCTAAAGCGGGTGCCTCCGAACGGGGCATCCGCTTTTTTGATGAGAGACACCATGACCGACCAGCACCCGACCCGTTCGACGGAAGCCTTTTTCGGGCGACGCAAGGGAAAGCAGCTTCGCGAGCGGCAGGCCGAGGGCCTGGAAAAGCTCCTCCCGTCCCTGCGGCTCGATCTGCATTCGCAACCGCCGGCGGACGTCGCTGATTTGTTTCCGGTGAGCGTAGATACGGTGCGTCTGGAGATCGGCTTTGGGGGAGGGGAACACCTGGTCCATCGCGCTGAGGAAACGCCGTCGACCGGCTTCATCGGGGTCGAGCCCTTCGTCAATTCCATGGCAAAGCTTCTCAGCCGCGTGGATGAGCTCGGGCTGTCCAACATCCGCGTCTACGACGACGATGCGACGGAAGTGCTGGACTGGCTGCCGGATGCCTCGATCGACCGCATCGACCTGCTCTATCCAGACCCATGGCCGAAGCGCAAGCACTGGAAGCGGCGGTTCGTCTCGCAGGTCAACCTGGCGCGGTTTCACCGTGTGCTGAAGCCGGAAGGGCTGTTCTGCTTTGCCTCCGACATCGACACCTATGTCAACTGGACGCTGCTCCATTGCCGCGACCACGGCGGCTTCGATTGGCAGGCCCGCCAGTCGTCGGATTGGTTGACGCCGTTTGAAGGCTGGCCGGGAACGCGATACGAAAACAAGGCCCGCCGCGAGGGTCGATCATCGGCCTATCTGACGTTCAGGCGGGTCTGAAACCGCCTGGACGTCTAACCGACGTCGTTTCCTGGCGATGGACTGAACGCCAAACCGCATGATGCTATGGCCGGATCAGCTCTTGTGGACGACCTCGAACGAATAGCCGTCGGGATCTATGACGTCGGCGGCGTAGTAACCGGGATAATACTCAAGCCGCGCCCGAGGGGAAATATTGTCGCGTGCGCCGGCGGCGATCGCGACATCGTAAAATTTGTCGACAAGCGCGTTGCTGTCCGCTTTGAAACCCCAGTGGAGAGCGTCGGGGTTGGGCGTCCCTTGCTTCAGCCAGAAAATCGCGCTCTGGCCGTCGCCAAACCCCCAGAGATCAGGGTGGCCGTTTTCACCTTTGTAAGGCACGAAGAAACGGATGTTCAGCGGCTCCAATGCCGCTTCGTAAAACGCCAGCGAAGTCTTGATGTCGCTGACGGTCAGGATGATGTGGTCGAGCATGATGTCGTCCTATCTCGGGTTTTGTGCCTCTGAGAAAGCCGTGCCACCTCTGATTCGAACGACCTGAACGTCGGTTGTTCTTGCCTCGGTACTAAGCTAACTTTTCGTCAGCAGGTTGTATGCCGGGCGCTGTTTCCCCACAAGAACGCACCTTTACCGCTGCTACGAACAGGGAAGTAAGTATGAAGCCAATGGTCTCGAAAGCGCAGCTGGCGCCAGGACTTCTCTGCGGCCACGAAGACCCGGTTGCCTTCCGTGAGCTGCTCACGAAGGTCGGAGACAAGTGGAGTATCTTTGTGATGCTTGCGCTCTCCATGCTGCCGGGGGAGCGAGCGCGGTTCTCGGAGCTGAATAGAGCGATACCGACGATTTCCCAGAGAATGCTGGCACTCACGCTCCGCAATCTGGAGCGGGACGGTCTGGTCATCCGGGAGATTTTTGCCGAGGTGCCGCCACGGGTGGAGTATGAGCTGACCCCCATGGGGCAAAGCCTGCTGCCGGCACTTCAAGGCCTGGTCGACTGGGTTGGCCACAACGCGGACGACGTGAAGGCTGCCCGGGCGGTGTTTGACGCGCGCTAGTATCGAGCCTGCCGCTGGACGTACGCCGGCACCGCTATAGCGGCCGCATCCACCTGAGGCCTGAAGCGATCAGTGCAGGCTGACGGTCTTCAGGTCGTCTTCAGCCGCCTTGAAGAAGGTGCTGGACCGGTTGTCGGTGAGAAGGATCGGCGTACCATCGGCGCCGAACAGGGCCCAAAGGTCGAGGGAGGGGTCGATGTCCGGTGCTTCAGGAAAGCAGCGGGAGACTTCTTCCGAGCGCATCTTGCGAATGTAACCCACTTCACCGGCACCCAGATGGGCAAGTTCGGTTTCGGTCAAACGCGAATTCGCTTCTTTCATCAACATTTCAGCCTCCAGTACTGAGGACGCAACGGCATTGGCGCCGTTGGACTACTGTGAGACGGAAATGTTAATTTTTCTCACCATCCGTTCCGGTTCAGGACGGATGAGGTCGATGGAGAGGAGTCCGTTCTTGAGGCTTGCCCCGGCAACCTGCAGGCCATCCGCCAGCACGAAGACCCGCTGGAACTGCCGGGCGGCAATGCCTCGGTGGAGATAATCCCGTTCCGTCTGCTCGCCCTGGCGGCCGCGGATCACCAGCTGGCTCTCTTCCGTGGTGACCTCGAGATCGTCTTCCGAGAACCCCGCCACAGCAAGCGTGATGCGCAGGCGCGGCGGTTCGCTCCCGGTTTCCCGGATACGCTCGATATTGTAGGGCGGGTAGCCGTCATTGCCCTTGGCGAGGCGCTCAAGCGTCTTCTCCATCGATTCGAGCCCGAGGAGGAGGGGGCTGCCCAACGGTGTCATTCGGCTCATCGATCGTCCTTGCAGCAAGCGACTGGAGCGGCACCCGGATGCGGCATGCCGGCATTTCGCTATATGGGAAATCTCCTCATCCTTCGCAAGACGAAAGGGTCATGCAGGCGCCTATCGCTCCCTTGACAACGCATGAGGCTTGTCGAACAAACCACCCCATCAGGCCCCGGGAAGCGGAAGGACAAGCATATTGCAGCGCCGAAAGATCATCATCGACACCGACCCCGGCCAAGACGATGCCGCCGCCATCATGATGGCCTTCGGCAGCCCTGACGAACTGGACGTGCTCGGCTTGTGCGCCGTCGCCGGCAATGTGCCGCTCTCCTTCACCAGCCGCAACCTGCGCATCGTTTGCGAACTCTGTGGCCGGCCGGACGCCAAGGTCTACGAAGGCGCCCTGAAGCCGCTTGACCGTCCGCAGGTGACGGCCGAGCATGTGCACGGCAAGACCGGCCTGGACGGCGCCGAGCTGCCTGAACCGACGATGCAGCCGCAGTCGCAAAACGCTATCGACTTCATCATCGAGACGCTGCGCCGTGAACCGGAAGGCACCGTCACGCTCTGCACGCTGGGCCCGCTCACGAATATCGCCACGGCCCTCACCAAGGCTCCCGATATTGCCGGGCGCGTCCAGGAACTGGTGATGATGGGTGGCGGCTTCTTCGAGGGCGGCAACATCACCCCGGCCGCCGAGTTCAACATCTTCGTTGATCCGGATGCCGCAAAGATCGTGTTTGGCTCCGGCATTCCGATCGTCATGATGCCGCTCGATGTGACCCATCAGCTTTTGACCACCAAGGCCCGGGTGAGCAAGATCGCAGCGCTTGGCACCCGTCCGGCACAGGTTCTGGTCGAATGGCTGGCCTTTTTCGAGCGCTTCGACATCGAGAAATACGGCTCTGACGGCGGGCCGCTGCACGACCCGTCGGTGATCGCCTACCTGCTGAAGCCCCAGCTGTTCTCCGGGCGCGACTGCAATGTCGAGATCGAAACCACGTCGGAGCTGACCGTCGGCATGACGGTGGTCGACTGGTGGCGCGTCTCCGGCCGCAAGCCCAACGCCAAGGTCATGCGCGACGTCGATGCCGATGGCTTCTTCGATCTGCTTGCTGACCGCGTCGGCCGCCTTTGATGTCTAGGTCGCTGGGGCTGCCGGCTTCAGGCGCAGCCCGAGCACCAGCAGCAGGCTGATCGCGTAGACGACGACCACAGCGAGCCAGATCGCACCGGGCCACACGGGCCGCACGACATAGTAGAGGCTCGAGAAGGCCAGGGGAGCGACGATCGAGGCAAGGCTGACGGCCGAGGCGAGCAAGCCCTGGAACTGGCCCTGCCTTATGTCGTCGACCTGCCGGGTCGCCAGCGACTGTAGCGTCGGCACGCCTATACCGGCGAGCGCGAAGATCGGCATGATCGCAAAGATCATCCAGCCTTCGGTGGCGAACGCCATGACGAGCAGGGCGATAGAGGCACTGGCAATTCCAACCAGGATCGCCCCACGCTCGCCGAGCAGCTTTGCCGCCGGCCCTGGAAGCAAAGCCTGGGCAAGCGTTTGGCACACACCGAAGGTGCCGAGCGAAAGGCCGATCCACAACCCGTTCCACTGGAACGTATCACTCCCCCACAGAGCCCAGCATGTGCCGTAGGCCTCGCCGGTGGCGCTGAAAACGAAAAAGATGAGGATGAGAGGCAGCAGGCCTTTCATCTGGAAGACCCATCGCAGCGGCTGAAGCGGGTTGAGTGCGGCGAGGTCGATCGGCTCACGGCTGGGGGTGCGCGACTCCGGCAGGACAAAAAATGCCAGGACGAGATTGCAGCCGTTGAGGGCGGCCGCTGCTATGAAGGGCAGCCGCAGCCACTGGTCGCCCAATAGGCCGCCCATCACGGGGCCGACGATAAAGCCGATGCCGAACATGGCGTTCAAAAGGCCGAAGCGGCGCGTTCGTACCTCCTCGGGAGAGACGTCGGTGATGTAGGCGGCGGCCACGGAGGTGTTGGCACTGGTCAGGCCCGCAATCGCGCGTCCGATCACCAGCATCCAAAGGTTGGGCGCGAAGGCGAGGAAGAGATAGTTCACCGCGGCGCCGGCAAGCGAGATCAGCAGCACCGGGCGCCGGCCCAGGCGGTCGCTGAGGGAGCCGAGCACCGGTGCGAAAATGAACTGCATGACGGCATAAAGCGCCGTCATCATGCCGATATAGGGCGCCACGTTTTCGGCATGGGTCACATCCCGCAGCAGTGCCGGCAGAATCGGAAAGATGAGGCCGATGCCGACGGCGTCGAGAACGATGGCGGTGAAGATGACGATAAGCGGTCGGGTCATGGCAAGCTCCGGTGGACGCGACCATGCAGCGTCGTCGGACGCCATGGATCGCGGTCAGGCCCGACGGGTGTCAGGCGTGGTTTTCTGGGGAACGCTGGCCAATCCATGCGCGGAAACGCGTGAATGACGTGTGCTTGACCACCTGGACGACTGTTCGTCCACCTCTTGCTCCGCCGCTGGGCAGATCGGGGGAAGCGGTCGCTTTTCGCGACGCTGGTCATCTAAGCCGGAAAGCTGGCACGTGACAAGTGCATTTGCAGGAGCCATCTGCGAGAAGTGGCTCCCGGTCTTCGTTCTCAATGCCCGTAGAAATCGGTGATGATCTTCCAGGCCGCCTCGGCCGTGTCCACGAAGCTGATCAGCTCCACGTCGCTCGGTGCAATCGTGCCGAACTCCGCCAGCTTGTCGAAGTTGATGATGCTGCGCCAGAACTCCTCGCCGAACAGGATCAGCGGGATGCGCTCCATCCGCTTGGTCTGGATCAGTGTCAGCGCCTCGAACATTTCATCCAGCGTGCCAAAGCCGCCCGGGAACACCGCGACCGCCTTTGCCCGCGTCATGAAATGCATCTTGCGGATCGCAAAATAGTGGAAGTTGAAGCTCAGCTCGGGCGTCACATACAGGTTCGGCGCCTGCTCATGCGGCAGCATGATGTTGAGCCCGATGGTGGGTGCGCCCGTCTCGGCAGCACCGCGGTTGCCGGCCTCCATCACGCCCGGTCCGCCACCGGTCACCACCACATATTCCTGGTGGTTGAACTGGGCCGAATAGACGCCGCAGAGCGCTGCGAATTTCCGCGCCTCCTCGTAATAGACCGAAGCTGCCTCCAGGTTGTGGCGCTGTACCTCGTTATGGGCAGCCCAGGGCGCCTGTCCGGGCGCGGGGATGCGGGCCCCACCGAAGAGCACGACGGTGGATTTGATGCCCCGTTCGGTCAGCACCATCTCGGCCTTGGTCAGTTCCAGCTGCAGGCGCACCGGCCGCAGTTCCTCGCGGCTGAGAAAGTCTTCGTCGGCAAAGGCGAGCCGGTAGGTCGGCGACAGCGTCTGCGGCGTCTTCGGCTGGCCGGCGGCGGCATGCTTGTCGGCCTTGTTGTCCTTCAGCGGATCCCAGACCCCGTCCTTGCGCCGCGGCCCGTCGTTCTTCAACCTTGCCATTCCTGTCTTCCTTCCGGAACCTGTCGCTGCGCCAATTCACATTGACGCTGGAGTGGCGGTCGCTTAGAGCAAATGGCAGCATTTGGCCAGCCGACCAGGCCTTCCCCGGCCATCACGATACCGCGCGTCGTTTAAGGAACCATCATGAGCAGCCCGGACTTCTCCGCCCTCGAATCCACCATCGAAACCGCTTTCGACAATCGCGACGGGGTAAACCTGACGACCAAGGGCGAGATCCGCGATGCGGTGGAAGAAGCGCTCAACCTGCTGGACGCCGGCAAGGCGCGCGTTGCGTCCAAGGGTGAAGACGGCAGCTGGACCGTCCACCAGTGGCTGAAGAAGGCAGTCCTGCTGTCCTTCCGCCTCAACGACATGGAAGTCATCAAGGGTGGCCCCGGAAACGCCAGCTGGTGGGACAAGGTGCCGTCCAAGTTCGAAGGCTGGGGCGAAACCGATTTCCGCGAAGCCGGCCTGCGCGCCGTGCCCAACGCCGTCGTGCGGCGCTCCGCCTACATTGCCAAGAACGTCATCCTGATGCCGTCCTTCGTCAATCTCGGCGCCTATGTCGACGAAGGCACCATGGTCGATGCCTGGGCAACCGTCGGCTCCTGTGCCCAGATCGGCAAGAACGTCCACCTCTCGGGCGGCGTCGGGATCGGCGGCGTGCTGGAGCCCATGCAGGCTGGCCCGACCATCATCGAGGACAACTGCTTCATCGGCGCCCGTTCGGAAGTGGTCGAGGGCTGCATCATCCGCGAAGGCTCGGTGCTCGGCATGGGTGTCTTCATCGGCAAGTCGACCAAGATCGTCGATCGCGCCACCGGCGAGATCACCTACGGCGAAGTGCCGCCCTATTCGGTCGTCGTCGCCGGCTCGCTGCCGGCAGCCAAGCCCATGGCCAACGGCCACCCGGGCCCCGGCCTCTACTGCGCCGTGATCGTCAAGCGCGTCGACGAGCGAACCCGCTCCAAGACCGGCATCAACGAACTGCTGCGCGACTGACCCCATGTCCGTATCCGATCCGGTTGCTAACCTCCAGGCGCTGATCCGCTGCCCCTCTGTGACGCCTGCTGAAGGCGGCGCGCTGTCGACGCTCGAAGCCATGCTCTTGCCCTTGGGCTTTACCGTAGAGCGCATGGTGGCGAGCGAACCGGGCATGCCGGATGTCGAGAACCTCTATGCCCGGCTGGGCACGGAGGAACCGCACCTGATGTTTGCCGGGCACACGGATGTGGTGCCGCCGGGCGAAGAGGCCTCCTGGAGCCATCCGCCTTTTGCGGCCGAGATCGAGGGCGATGAACTCTTCGGCCGCGGTGCCGTCGATATGAAGGGCGGCATCGCCTGCTTCGTGGCAGCCGTTGCCCGCCATATCGAGACCCATGGTGCGCCCAAGGGCTCCATCTCGTTCCTCATCACCGGGGACGAAGAGGGCCCTTCCGTCAACGGCACGGAAAAGCTGCTGCGATGGGCGGCCGAAAAAGGCGAGCGCTGGGATGCCTGCCTGGTTGGCGAACCGACCAATCCGGACCACCTTGGAGACATGATCAAGATTGGCCGGCGCGGTTCCGTGTCGGGCCGGGTCACCGTCTCCGGTGTTCAGGGGCATGCCGCCTATCCGCATCTGGCCGACAATCCGGTTCGCGCCCTGCTGCCGCTCGCATCGGCCTTGATGGATCCGCCCTTCGACGCGGGCACGCCGGAGTTTCCGGCTTCCAATCTCGAAGTCACATCGATCGATGTGGGCAACCCGGCCACCAACGTCATCCCCGCCAGAGCGACCTTTGCCTTCAATATCCGCTTCAACGACACCTGGACGGCGGACACGGTGAAGGCGGAGATCCTCCGGCGCCTTGACGCGGCCGCTGCCGACAGCCCCTTGCGCCCCGGGCGCAAGGCGGCAATCTACGAGATCGTCTGGGCCGAGCGGCCGAGCCATGTCTTCCTCACCCGCAACAATGGCCTGATCGCTTCGCTGAGCGGTGCCGTGGAAGAGGTGACCGGGCGCGTGCCTCAGCTGTCGACGACGGGCGGCACGTCCGATGCCCGTTTCATCAAGGATTACTGCCCTGTGGCCGAGTTCGGCCTGGTCGGCCAGACTATGCACATGGTCGATGAGCGGGTTCCCCTTGCCGATCTGGAGGTGCTCACCCAGATCTATGGCACATTCCTCTCCCGCTGGTTCGATAATGCCCTCCCATCATGAAGTCAGGCTATACCTGAGCGGCCTCTGGCTGCTCGTCAAAGGCGATGCGCAGGGCTTTCGCCTGCTCGACCTGTCCGATCGTGGCGTGACGCGGTCCTTCTGGGCCTATCTCTGGTGCCTGCCCGCCATGGCAGTGGCCTGGAACTGGCTGCGGCTGTCCTACCTGCATGCTTCCCCGCCGGGAAGCCATGCCGGCTTGCCCTTTATCCTGCGGCTCGCCCTGATCGAGGCGATCAATTGGATCATCCCCCTGGTGCTGATCGCCGTGCTGTGCCTGATGCTCGGCCTGGCGCGGAAGTTTCCGGCCATCGTCGTCACCATGAACTGGCTGTCGATTCCTTTCGCCTATGCGTCGGCCGTGCTGATGCTGGGCGTGACGCTGCTGCCGGCCGCCGGGCATCTGTTTGCGATCCTGGAGATGGCATTGCTGTTCGGCAGCGTCGTGTGCAGCTCGCGCATCCTCCGCCAGATCTGCGGCCCGGAAAACCTCACCGTCACCGCCATGGTGATGGTGCTTTTCGTGCCCGACTGGCTGCTGACGGTCGCCCTGCAGGATTTCCTCGGGGTATCCTTCTACTGACGCCTGCCGACTTCAGGCGACGTCCGAATAATCCACCTGCATGAAGTAAAGCCCGTCCGGCGGCGCCACCGGTCCGCAGGCGCGGCGGTCTCGCGCATCGAGCGCGGCGCGTACGTCGTCGGGTGTCATCTTGCCCTGGCCCGCCAGCTTCAGCGTGCCCGCAAACGACCGGATCTGGTTGTGCAGAAAACTCTGTGCCGTCGCGCGGATCTCGATCAGGTCTTCGGTGCGTGTCACATCCAGCCGGTCGAGCGTGCGGATCGGGCTTGTCGCCTGGCAATGGATGGAGCGGAATGTCGTGAAATCATGCCGCCCGATCAGCGTCTGGGCGGCCGCATGCATCACCTCGTGGTCGAGATCGCGCGACACCCACCAGGCACGCTTGGCTTCGAGCGCCAGCGGCGAGGGGCGATTGAGGATCCGGTAGAGATAGTGGCGGCGAATGGCGGAAAAACGGGCGTCGAAGCTCTCGTCGACGGCCTGCACCTCGATCACCGACACCTTTTCGCCGGCCGTCATCAGATAGGCGTTGACCGCATTGCGCAGCTTGTCCGGCTGCCAGTCCCGGGTGAGATCCACATGGGTGACCTGGCCGAGCGCGTGCACGCCGGAATCCGTTCGCCCCGCGCCCCGGATGATGACCGTTTCGCCGGTCAGCCCCAGCACCGCATTCTGCAGGGCTGTCTGCACGGAATGACCGTTCGTCTGCCGCTGCCAGCCCACATAGGGCGTCCCGTCGTATTCGACCTTCATCCGGAACCGTGGCATCAGAGAGTCCCTGACGCGGGCAGCAGGCTCGTTCCCGCAACAATCGGCGTGCCTCGCAGGAACTCAGGTGCCGCCAGTGGCTTGCCGCCGGCCTTCTGCAGCCGAAGCAGCCGGATCGCACCTTCCCCGCAGGCAACGGTCAACGTTTCATCCAGAACGCTCCCCACTGTTCCCTCGCCGGGCGCAACCTCCGACGAAAGCACCTTGATCCGTTCGGCCCGGCCGTTGATCTCGGCCTCGAACCAGGCGCCGGGAAAAGGTGCCAGCCCACGGATGTGGTTGTGCACCGCCTCGGCAGGCCTGGTGAAGTCGATGCGGGTCTCGCCCTTGTCGATCTTGGCGGCATAAAGCACACCGTCACCGCTCTGCGGCGTCAGTGTCAGGTCACCCGCTTCGAGCTTGCCCATCGCCTCGGTCATGCCGCGGGCGCCGACCAGCATCAGCTCGTCGTGCAACTCGCCGGCCGTCATCTCTGGGCCGATCTCCACCTCAAGCCTCAGCGCAACCGGGCCCGTATCCAGGCCCTTGTCCATCTTCATCACCATCATGCCGGTCTTGCCATCGCCGGCCATGATCGCCCGCTGGATGGGTGCGGCCCCGCGCCAGCGCGGCAGGAGCGACGCGTGCCCGTTGTAGCAGCCAAGCCGGGTGCCGGAGAGGATCGCTTCCGGCAGAAGCAGCCCGTAGGCGACGACCACCGCCACGTCTGCCCCGAAGGCGCGGAACCGCTCCCGTTCGTCCTCCGCCTTGAAATTGATCGGTGTCAGCACCGGAATGCCCAGCAGTTCCGCTGCCTGATGCACCGGCGACTTGACCAGATCGAGCCCGCGCCGTCCGCCCGGGCGGGGCGGTTGCGTGTAGACCGCGACGATCTCGTGCCCAGCCTTCATGAGGTGCTGCAAGAATGGCACGGAAAATTCGGGCGTACCCATGAAGATGATGCGAAGCGACATGCGTGCTCTCGCGCCTATCGACGCGCTCCTGCAGACCTGGCTCGGCCGGCGATCAGACTGCCTTTGGCTTGCCGGCAGCCTTGGTGAATTTCTTGATCACCATCTCACGCTTCAGGCGCGAGATGTGGTCGATGAAGAGCACGCCGTTCAGATGGTCGATTTCGTGCTGCAAGCAGGTTGCGAGCAGCCCGTCGGCTTCCACGATATGCTCCTTGCCGTCACGACCGATGTGCTGGATCGTCACCGTCGCGGGACGCTCCACCTCGGCATAGTATTCCGGGATCGACAGGCAGCCCTCTTCATACACAGAGCGCTCCTCCGACGAGGTGAGGATCACCGGGTTGATGAAGACTTGCGGGCTCTTGTCCTCGCCTTCGCGCGCCACGTCAACCACCAGCAGCCGTCGCGGCGTGCCGATCTGGACCGCGGCAAGGCCAATGCCCGGCGCGTCGTACATGGTCTCCAGCATGTCGTCGACAAGCGTCAGGAGCTCGGCATCCACGCGCTCGATGGGGGTGGAAACCTGTCGCAGAAGCGGGTCGGGAAGAATGATAAGCGGCTTGATCGTCATGGCTCCCCATAACCCATCTTACAAGGGGAGGAAACAGCATTTGCGACGCTCAGATGACGCTTGTTCACCATTTGATCTTTCCTGAGCGCAGAATTCTGATAGCGTGGCGCCATGAACCAGCTCGTCGCACTGCTTTCCACCGACAACCGGATCCTCATGGGCGCGCTCTGCGCGATTCTGGCCGCCCTGCTGTTGGTGGCGCTCCTGTCGGCAATGGGAAACCGCAGGCGCCAGCGGGAGGCCGAGCAAAGGGCTTTTGAATCGGATCTTCGCCTGTCGGAGCTCATCCGGCTGCAGGCGGAAATGCAGGGTCGCCTGTCGGTCATCGGCGATGGGCTTGCCACCCGCCAGTCGGAGCTCAACCAGGTGGTCAACCAGCGGCTGGATGGCATGACCCACCGCATCGGCGCGACCATCACCGAGCAGACCCGCTCGACCCACGAGAACCTGAGGCTGCTGCAGGAACGGCTGGCCGTCATCGATGCCGCCCAGAACAATATCCAGACGCTCGCCAAGGATGTCGTCGGCCTGCAGGCGATCCTGTCCAACAAGCAGACTCGCGGCGCCTTCGGACAAGGGCGGATGGAGGCCATCGTGGCGGACGGCTTGCCGACCGGCGCCTTCTCCTTCCAGGCGACCCTGTCGAACGGCCTGCGCCCCGACTGCACGATCAGAATGCCCAACGGTGCCCCGCCGCTGGTAATTGATGCCAAGTTTCCGCTCGAGGCCTGGAATGCCTATCATGATGCGGCGGCCCCGGAAGCGCGTCGCGCGGCGGGCCAGCAGTTCCGCCGGGATCTGGAAGGTCATATCCGCGACATCTCCGAAAAATACCTGATCACCGGCGAGACGCAGGACATGGCATTCCTGTTTGTGCCGTCTGAATCGATCTTTGCCGATATCCACGAGCATTTCGAATCGGTGGTGCAGAAGGCGCAGCGCGCCCATGTGGTCATTGTTTCGCCCTCGCTTCTCATGCTGTCCATCCAGGTCATCCAGGCGGTCCTCAAGGACCAGCGCATGCGTGAGCAGGCGCATCTTATCCAGGGTGAGGTGGCGCTGCTGATGGAGGACCTCGGCCGCCTCGACGACCGGACTCGCAAGCTGCAGGTGCATTTCCTGGCGGCCCAGAAGGACGTGGAAATGATCCTCACTTCGAGCGACAAGCTGAACCGGCGCGGAGGCAGGATCGAGGCGCTGGAACTCGAAGCGCCGCCGGGAGCTGTGGCCCCGGATGTACCGCCATCGGCAGCCAAATCCGTGGAAAGCCGCACCGGACTTCTCAAGCTGAGGGTGGTTGACGAGGAGTAAGCCTCTCGGGCAGTGTCGCCGGCGATCAATGCGAACTCAAGGCAGGCACAACCATGATTACCGTTTTCGGCTCGATCAACATGGACCTCATCGCAACCACGGATCGCCTGCCGCAGCCGGGCGAAACCGTGCCCGGCTCCCAGTTTGCGACCGCCGCTGGCGGAAAGGGCGCCAACCAGGCGCTGGCGGCCCGTCGCGCCGGGAGCGCGGTGCGCATGGCGGGTGCCGTGGGCGAAGACGGGTTCGCGACGCCGGCTCTTGCCCTGCTGGATGAGGCAGGCGTGGATCTTGCAACCGTTGCAAGGGTCGCGGAGCCGACCGGAACGGCCTTGATCCTTGTCGGCGGCACGGGCGAAAACATGATTGCCGTCGTTCCCGGCGCCAACGGCACCGTGAGCCCAACCGATGCGGACAAGGCAGTCGCGGCCATGTCGCCAGGCGATCTCCTCATGCTCCAGCTGGAAATCCCGGCAGACGCAGTGGAAGCCGCGTTGGTAAGCGCCCGTGCAAGGGGCGTCATGACCATCATCAACACCGCGCCGCTGACGGCAGATGCCGTTCGGCTCGCGCGTCTGGCGGATATTGTCGTTGCCAACGAAACCGAATTTGCGCTTCTGCTGGGCCGTGAAATCAACGACCATGAAGCGCGGCTGGAAGCACTCCGACAGCTCCACCAGAAAACCGGGCAGACCATCGTCGTCACTCTCGGGGCGGATGGTGTCGTAGCGATGAGGGACGGCGAGCTGACGACCGCAAAGGGGCTTGAGATCGTGCCGGTCGATACGGTCGGAGCGGGCGATACCTTTTGCGGCTATCTGGCGGCCGGCCTCGATCAGGGCCTGTCGTTTGCAGAGGCCCTTCGCCGCGCGGCCGTTGCTGGTTCGCTTGCCTGCCTTGCCCGCGGTGCCCAGCCATCCATCCCGCTGGCAGAAGCGGTGGCCGCAAGAATCTAAACTTTCAAAACGAGAACCCGCCCCTGGGCGGCAGGGGCGGGCTCGGTCTTGACGACAGTCGGTACTAGTTCAAGGGGGCGGAGAACTAGAGGGGGCGGTCCGGCAGGTCGTCAATGGTGATCTGGCCATCCTTGTTGGTGTCCATCATGGCAAACAGCTTGTCGGCAGCGGCCGAAGCCTCCGTCTTGCTGATCTTCTTGTCGCCGTCCTCGTCAATCATCTTGAAGAAGCGCGGTCCCATGGTCATCGGGCCACGTGGCGGCATGTTGCGTGCTTCGCGCCGATCGTGATCGCGCTTTCCGTGACGCTCGGCTCGGTCGCCATGCGGTCCGCGGGGGCCCTTGTCGGCTTCATCGTCCATGGCCGGGCCGTCATCGTCGCCCTTGCCAGCGGCCTGCATCTCGGGATTGTTCTTGCGGAACTCTTCCATCTTTGCAGTCCGGTAGTCGAGCAGTTCGCCGCGTGTCACCGAGCCGTCCTTGTTGGCGTCCACCTGGGTGAACATCTGGTCCTGCCAGCCGGTCATCTCCTCCTTGGAGATCTTGCCGTCCTTGTTGGCGTCGGCGGTCTTCAGCAGGCGTACGAAGAGAAGCTCGTTCATCATCCCGCGGCCTGGACCACGCATGCCATCACGGCCCGGGCGTCCTTCACCAGCCGGCGGCGGTGGCGGGGCGGCAAATGCAGGCATGGATGCCCCGGCGATCAAGGCAGCTCCAAGCGTCGCGAGAGCAATTTTCTTGGCGTTCATGGGGTGGTCCTTCCTGTTTATTCGATAGCCTGAAGATAGGCTGCCGGACCGGACGGAACCACTTAAACATCCGTAATGTGGGTGAACTTTTGGTAAGGCGCGAAGGAGCCCCTCAGGAGTCGACGATACCGCCAAGGAAAGCGGCCAGGTCGTCCGTCAGGTAATCGATGTGGTCGTCTTCGGCGGTCGGCTGCTCCCAGCGCTCCAGAAGCGTCGCCTCGAGGTTGCGCGGCACGAGCAGCACGGTGCGCATGCCGAGTGCCTTCGGCACCAGCAGGTTGCGCGGCAGGTCCTCGAACATGGCGGCCCGGGCAGTATCGATCCGGTGCAGACTGGCGAACTTGTCATAGGTGGCGCTGGCCGGCTTCGGCAGGTAGCCAGCCGCGACGATATCGAACACGTCGTCGAAGTGATCGAGAATGCCGAGCGCCCGTGCCGCCGCCTGCGCATGCGGAACGCTGCCGTTGGTGAAGATGAACTTGCGCCCCGGCAGCGCCTTGATGGCGTCTCCCAGTGCCGGGTCCGGCAGCAGTGCCGAATAGTCGATCGAGTGCGCCTGTTCGAGAAAGCCGTCCGGGTCGATGCCGTGATGCAGCATCAGCCCTTGCAGCGTCGTTCCGTGTTCGTGATAGTACCGCTTCTGCAGGGCCCGCGCCTCGTCCGGCTCCATCTGCAGCAACTGTTGCACATAGGCCGTCATGTTGCGGTCGATCTGCGCGAACAGGTTGATGTGATGCGGGTAGAGCGTGTTGTCGAGATCAAAGACCCACTCACGAACGTGGGCGAAATCGGCGGCATCGGGGGAAGTCTTCGGCGTCTTTTCCATGTGCGTGTTATGCCTGCTCCGCCGCGCGAAGAAAATACGAAATGCGATCCGTTTTGGGCTGTAACCGGCCTTGGCGTGCATTTGCGCTGCATGCTACCGCCGATGGATGGAACTCTGGATCCCCATCACCATCGCCGCCGCCTTTTGCCAAAACCTGCGCTCGGCCCTGCAGAAACACCTGCAGGGGCGGCTCGGCACCCGTGCGGCAAGCTTCGTCCGGTTCGGCTATGGCTTCCCCATCGCCATCCTCTATGTCACCTGCCTGCATTATCTGGTGGGCTTCCGACTTCCTTCGCTGAATGGCAGCTTTGCCCTCTGGTGTGTCGTCGGCGGGCTGGCGCAGATCTTCGCGACCATGATGCTGGTCTACCTTTTCTCGCTCCGGAACTTCGCCGTCGGCACCGCTTATTCCAAGACGGAGCCGGTGCAGGCGGCCATCTTCGGCTTCATCCTGCTGGGGGAAAAGCTGGGCGTGGGCTCGGTCATTGCGATCATCGTCGGCGTCTTCGGCGTCATGCTGATCTCGATGGCCAAGTTGCCTTTGTCCTGGCGCAACCTTGTCGTGGCGCTGACGAGCCGGACGGCCCTGATCGGCATCGCCTCAGGCGCAGTCTTCGGCATCTCGGCGGTAGCCTACCGGAAAGCCGCGCTATCGCTGGATGGCCCAGGCCCCGTCATGCAGGCAGCCATGACGCTTGCCTGCGTCACCACATTTCAGACCGTCTTCATGCTGGTCTGGATGTACTGGAAGGACAAGCGCGAGATCGTTGAGGTGGTGCGCACCTGGCGCTCGTCCGCGCTGGTGGGGATTGCCGGCGTGCTGGGCTCGGCTGGCTGGTTTACGGCAATGACGCTGCAGCAGGTGGCCTATGTGCGGGCGCTCGGACAGATCGAGCTGGTCTTCACCTTCATCGCCTCCTACTTCCTGTTCCACGAGCGTGTGAACCGCATGGAAGTGGCCGGCTGTCTGTTGATCGTCTGCGGCATTCTCGGCCTCCTCTTCTCGTGAAGGCCGAGCGTAGCGCCCGCTGAGATCAGGGAACGATCAGCGTGCCTGCCCCATGCTCGGTGAAGATCTCCAGCAGCACGGAATGCGCGGTCTTGCCGTTCAGGATGACGACACCCTGGACGCCGGCCTTGATCGCCTCGATGCAGGTTTCCACCTTGGGGATCATGCCGCCCGAGATCGTACCGTCGGCGATCAGCGCCTGGGCCTGCGCGACGGTCAGTTCCTTGATCAGTTGCTTGTTCGCATCGAGCACGCCGGGCACGTCCGTGAGGAACAGCAGGCGGGTCGCATGCAGCGCACCGGCAATGGCGCCGGCGAATGTATCGGCATTGATGTTGTAGGTGGCGCCATCGCGGCCGGGAGCCACGGGAGCGATCACCGGGATCATCTCGGATTTCGCCAGAAGGTCGAGCAGCGTGCGGTCCACTTCCACCACTTCGCCGACGAAGCCGAGGTCAAGCACCCGCTCGATCCGGCTGTCCGGGTCGATCACGGTCTTCTTGGCCTTTTCGGCAAACACCATGTTGCCGTCCTTGCCGCAGAGCCCGATCGCCCATTCGCCGGTCTGGTTGATCAGCGCGACGATCTCCTTGTTGATCGAGCCCGCCAGAACCATCTCGACGATCTCGACCGTCCGGCGGTCGGTGACGCGCAACCCGCCTTCGAATTTTGATTCGATGCCCATCTTCTCGAGCATGGCGCCGATCTGCGGTCCGCCGCCATGCACCACGATCGGGTTGACGCCCGACTGCTTCAGAAGCGCGATATCGGCGGCAAACGCCTTGCCGAGCTCCGGATCGCCCATCGCATGGCCACCGTATTTCACCACGATGGTCTTGTTCTCGTAGCGCTGCATGTAGGGCAGCGCCTGCGCCAGAAGCTTCGCCTGAAGCTCGCTCTCGGAAACCGGCATTGCATTCCCCGTCATCTTGAATTGCAGGCCTTGTAGCGCATGTTTCATGACGGGGAAATAATCCAAACCTAAGTTTTGCGCGTAGGATGGCAAAACCGAGCGCGCGAAAGATGGTGAGCCGATTGTCCAGCGAAGCCGAGATCGCCGTCCTGATCCAGCGTGTGGCCCTGCGCGACCGCGCGGCACTGGCGCTGCTTTATCCTGCCGTATCGTCGAAACTTTTTTCCGTCTGCCTGCGTATTCTCAAAGACAGGTCGGATGCAGAGGACGCGCTTCAGGAGGTCTTCGTCAAGATCTGGCAGCGGGCGGACCGTTTTGCGGCGGCCGGAACCAGCCCGGTCGGCTGGCTCGTGGCGGTGGCGCGAAATCACGCGATCGACAGGCTGCGCGCCCGCAAACCGGCGGGTCACAGTCTTGATGAGGTGCACGCCATCGTAGACACTGGGCGTAACCCGGAAACGGAAAGCATTTTGAAAGGCGAGGGCAGGCGTATTGATCGATGCATGCAGGAACTGGAGGCGGATCGCGCCCTTGCCGTCCGAAGCGCCTATGTGGAGGGCCTCAGCTATCAGGAGCTGGCGGAACGTCATAGCGTGCCGCTTAACACCATGCGCACCTGGCTTCGGCGCAGCCTCATGAAGCTCAGAGAGTGCCTGGAACGATGACCCCATCCGACGACAGCGAAATGGACGGCGCCGGCGATGACCTGCTGGCGGGCGAATATGTGCTGGGTGTCCTGCCGCTGGACGAGCGCCTTCGCGTGGATATGCGGATACGGGACGATCAGGCCTTCGCGGCAAAAGTAGCGCGCTGGGAAATCCATCTGTCATCGCTCAACGAGGCCTATGAAGAGGTCACGCCGCCCGCCGGCCTGTTCGCTCGGATCGAGACAAGGCTGTTCTCCTCGACCGCCACATCGCCTGCCCATCAATCCTCGCCGGGTGCTTGGCTCTGGAACTCTCTTCTTCTGTGGCGCGGCCTTGCGTTAGCGTCCGTGGCAGCCTTTGCCGTCTATCTGGCAACCGACCAGGGCTGGTTCGGCACGCGCACACCGGCCTTGCCGCTGGTGGCGGAACTCAGCGGCAAGGACGCCGGCAGCCTGACACTTCTGGCCAATTATGACGCCGGCACCGGTCGTCTCCAGGTGGCGCCGATTTCCGCCGGACCGGCGCAGCAGCACTCGCTGGAACTCTGGCTTGTGCCGGGCGGAACTGATCCGGCCATATCACTGGGTGTGCTGCCGCAGACGGGCGAAGGTGCAGTGGAGATCCCCCAAGAACTGCGCGCCAGACTGGGCGAGGGCGTGACCTTTGCCGTCAGCCTGGAGCCGCTCGGCGGGTCGCCGGATGGCAAACCGACAGGTCCCGTCGTCGCAGCCGGCCAGGCCCATCGCCCCTAATCGCCAAAATTCATGTCTGCGAAGATTTTTCTTCGGGCATGCTGAAACTCTTTTTCCAGCGCTCTCGTCCTTGGCTTTGTACCCGCGAATGTCGGGACGCCTGACGTCTTGGGAGGCGCGCACCTGCGCCGGGGGCGATCGGGCTGTTGAAGAGGAAGAGAAGCACCATGAACAAGTCTGCATTCCGCACCCTCGCACTTGCCACCGTTCTTTCCGTCGCTGCGGCCAACGCTTTCGCTGCCAATCCGAAAGTGGGCGGCGCTGCTATGTACGAAGACAAGAACATCGTCGAAAACGCGATGAACTCGAAGGATCACACGACGCTGGTCGCCGCCGTAAAGGCCGCGGGCCTGGTCGAGACGCTGCAGGGCAAGGGTCCCTTCACCGTCTTCGCACCCACCAATGAAGCATTTGCAAAGCTGCCCAAGGGCACGGTCGAAACCCTGCTGAAGCCGGAAAACAAGGCTCAGCTGACCAAGGTTCTGACCTGCCACGTGGTGGCAGCCGATGCCATGTCCACAGCCATCGCCAAGATGATCAAGGACGACAACGGCACGCATGACGTCAAGACCGTCGGCGGCTGTGTTCTGAAGGCCAAGGAAATGGGCGGCAAGATCACGCTGACCGACGAAACCGGCGGTGTTGCCCACGTGACCATCGCTGACGTCAAGCAGTCGAACGGCGTCATCCACGTCATCGACAAGGTTCTCCTGCCGAAGATGTAAGTCCGTCGATCCAAGGAACCACGGATGTCGGGAGAGGCCTGCCGCAGGCCAGCCCGGCATCGCGATCCGGTCGTCCTTCCCCGGGGCGGCCGGATTTTTTGTGTTTGCTAGTCCAGTTTAGACCGAACGTCCGATGGCCACACCCACTGCCGCGCGCAGTTCGTCCAGGCCGACACCCTTTTCAGATGAGGTCGCAATCACCTCCGGGAAGGCTGCCGGACGCTTGCGGATCTTTTCCAATGTTTCCGCGACAAGCTTCGGAACGGCCGGCTCCTTGATCTTGTCCGTTTTCGTCAGCACGACCTGGTAGGACACGGCCGCCTTGTCGAGAAGCGAGAGCACGTCCTCGTCATTCTTCTTGATCCCGTGGCGGCTGTCGATCAGCACATAGACGCGCTTCAGCGTTGCGCGTCCGCGCAGGTAGTCGAACACCAGCTTGGTCCAGGCGTCCACATTCTCCTTCGGAGCCTGGGCATAGCCGTAGCCGGGCATGTCGACCAGCGCCATCGGCGGCAGGTCGCCGGCCTCGCCGGAATAGCCGTCGGGCACGAAGTAGTTCAGTTCCTGCGTGCGGCCCGGCGTGTTGGAGGTGCGGGCAAGGCCCTTGTGTCCCACCAGTGCGTTGATCAGCGAGGATTTGCCCACGTTGGAACGTCCGGCGAAAGCCACTTCCAGCGGACCCTCAGGCGGCAGGAACTTCATCGACGGCACGCCGCGGATGAAGATCCAGGGGCGGCCGAACAGAGGCTTGTCCTCCGGGCGCGGATCGATGGGCATGGTTGTCATCCTTCAGTCGTGGTGGCTTTCGGCTTCCCGGTTTTGCTCCGGCATGTCAAGCTTTGCCGCACGGTGCTTGACCTCAGTGTATGGCATCCCGAACGAAAAACCCCGCCGAAGCGGGGCTGATCACTATTTGGTTTTGGTCTCGGCCGGTGCCGGCTTTCGTTTGAACACGCCCTTCAGATTGCTGAACAGCTCGATCTTGGCACCATGGCGTTTCATGATGATCGCCTGCTGGCTGACCGACAGGGCGTTGTTCCAGGCCCAGTAGATCACGAGACCGGCCGGGAAAGACGCCAGCATGTAGGTGAACACCAGCGGCATCCACGTGAAGATGGCAGCCTGAGTCGGGTCCGGCGGCGTCGGGTTCATGCGCATCTGCAGGAACATCGTGATGCCCATGATGATAGGCCACACACCGATCATCATGAAGTGCGGCACGTCGTAGGGCAGCAGGCCGAACAGGTTGAACAGCGACGTCGGGTCCGGGGCCGAAAGGTCCTGGATCCAGCCGAAGAATGGTGCGTGGCGCATCTCGATGGTCGTGTAGATGACCTTGTACAGCGAGAAGAAGATCGGGATCTGCAAGACCACCGGCCAGCAGCCGGCAATCGGATTGATCTTCTCTTCCTTGTAGAGCGCCATCATCGCCTGCTGCAGGCCCATCCGGTCGTCGCCGAACTTTGCCTTCAGCTCTTCCATCTTCGGCTGCATGCGCTTCATGTTCGCCATGGAAGCATACTGCTTGCTGGCAAGCGGGAAGAACAACAGCTTCACGACAACCGTCGTCAGCAGAATGGCAACGCCGAAGTTGCCCACGTGACGGAAGAAGAAGTCCATCAGTTTGAACATCGGCTTGGTGATGAAGTAGAACCAGCCCCAGTCGATCACCAGGTCGAAATGCGGGATCGAATACTGTTCGACGTAACGGTCGACGAGCGGCACTTCCTTGGCACCCGCAAACACCAGGTTCTTCAGCTCGGTCGACTGGCCGGCCTGGATGGTGACGGTGTCGCTCTTGTAGTCGGCCTGGTAGCGGGGCTGCCCATCCGTGAAGTGCGTGAAGCGGGAATCGAACGGGATCGTCTGGGGCGGCACGATGGTCGCTGCCCAGTACTTGTCGGTAATGCCGACCCAGCCGCCGGTCGCCTTGTCGTTATTGACCGCAGCCTTTTCGACATTGGCGTAGGTGGGCTCCGTCAGGCTGCCGCCGGTGCCGAGCACGGCAAGGAAGCCTTCATGGATAACCCACACGGCAGGCGTCGCCGGCTTGTTGTTGCGGGTTACGCGGCCATAGCTGGACAGCGTGACCGGCGCACCGGTCGGGTTGTCGATCTTGTCCGACACCGTGATCAGGTAGTGGTCGTCGATGGCGATGGTGCGGTTGAACACCAGGCCCTTGTCGTTGGTGTAGGACAGCGTGACAGGCGTCTGGGCCGTCAGCGTGCCGCCCGACGCAAGCGTCCACGGTGTATTGGGGCCGGGTGTCGCGCCGCTGGCGTCGCTGCCCACATAGCCGAGCTCCGTGAAGTACCCGTCCTGGGTATCGGCCGGCGAAAACAGCGTGATGAGCGGGCTCTTGTCGTCGACCGTCTCGTGATATTCCTTGAGCTTCAGGTCGTCGAAGCGGGCGCCGGTCAGGTTGATCGAACCGGAAACGGCGGGCGTATCGATCTGCACGCGCTGCGAACGAGCCAGCGCCTGGTCGCGGGTGGCGACAGCCTGGGCCTGGTTGGCGCCGGGCAGGTTGCCGGTCGTGGTCGAAGCGCCGGGGCTCTCGGGCGTAAAATTCTGGCTTGCCGGCTGACCCGCCTGCTGCTGCTGCTGAGCCTGCTGGGCTTCTGCTGCGCGCTGCTGGGCTTCCATCCTCGGCTTCATGTAGAGGAACTGCCAGGCAATGACGATCACCACTGAAAGCGCGATCGCGATGAAGTAGTTACGATTCTTTTCCATCATGCTTTCCTGGAACAGGTCTCTTCGGACCGCCCTGTCGCGGCGTGCCGTGTCTCGACGGGCTCTCGATGCGCTCGACCAGCCGTGCGGTCAACTCGGCAAAGGAGGTGCTTAGCACATCCCGCCGCGCGACAATGACATAGTCGTGTCCATTCTTCATTGCAATTGCGGCAGACTGACGGACGGCCGCCTTGAGGCGACGCCGCATGCGGTTACGTTCCACCGCGTTGCCGTGCTTCTTGGTAACAGTAAATCCGACGCGCGGAGGATCGTTCGGTTCGTGGCGATCGAGCACCTCCAGAAGGAAGGCGCGGCCGCGGCGAATGTCACCCTTGCGAACAGCAAGAAACTGCGGCCGGCTTTTCAGCCGCCCGACAGTTTTCTTGTCGTTCGTTTCCGTCGTCATAGCCCGTTCAACCCGGGCATCTCCGCCTTAAGCCGAGAGACGATTGCGGCCGCGCGCACGGCGGGCAGCAAGAACCTTCTGGCCGCCCTTGGTGGCCATGCGGGAACGGAAACCGTGACGGCGCTTGCGAACAAGCTTGGACGGTTGGTAGGTACGCTTCATTTTTTTAATGCCGCGGTGTGCGGCCCTTCTTTGATTTGCCTCGCAAAGAGGCAAGAGCGTTTCGAAACAACGATCAGCGCAAGCAGATGCACGCGTGCAAGCCGCCGGAGCTGAACGTGGCCGGCTTATAAGGGAAATGGTCCCGAAAAGTCAATCGCCCGATGGCAGCGGTGCTGCCGGCAAGGCCGGTCGAAGGCCTCTGGTCGCCCGGCCTTCCGCCACCGGCATGGGCGCGCGGCCGGGGAGCATTTATTCGCCGGGAAACAACCGGATCCGCCGTTGCTATTAAAGGACCCTCGAAAGTGAGGGATAATAATTCACAGTGCGGGACATTTAAGCAAGCGTCGACGCCAAAACAGTACAAAAACTCCGTCTGGCAGAAAAAGCTGCCTTTCGCCTTGAAGGCGAAGATGGCCGCCATCAAGCATTGTTAACGTCTGAGTGCTAATTTTCGCAGTCATCAAGACGTTGCTGGACAAGAGCCTGGTAGGAGAGCCTTTAGTGAAAATCGGAGCAAAGATAACCCTGCTTGTGGGGATGATGAGCCTTGTGACCTGCGTGATCGGAGGCATATCCCTCTTCGCCGTCGGTCAATACCATGCTCAGAGCGACCGATACGCCGATGTCGCTGACCGCGCCTACAAGGGCGAGCACCTCAACCGCCTCGTCACAGCAGTCGTCATGGATGCGCGCGGGATCTATGCGGCCAAGGATGCCGCCGCTGCCAAGCCTTTTGGCGAAAGCCTGATGAAGTCTCTTGATCAGATCGAAAAGCTGATCGCGGAGTGGAAGGCCATAGTCCCGCCGCAGCAGAAGGAAACCTTCGACAAGCTCGTCGCCCGCTTCCAGGAATTCAAGGCGTTCCGGACGGAGACCGCAAGGCTCAGCCAGGAGGAAGGGCCTCAGGCAGCCTCCGCGCAGGGCAACAACGACGCCAACCGTAACAACCGCAAGGCCTACCAGGCTGAGATCGACCTGGTCGTGAAGGCCGACCAGGCGGAACTCGATGCGCTGAGCGCCCAGATGTCCGACTTCGGGAACTCGGTCTTCTACGCTGTGCTGATCGCAACCGTTCTGGGCGTCGCCGGCGGCCTGGCCTGTGG
Source organism: Hyphomicrobiales bacterium (assembly GCA_900472675.1). GTDB lineage: Bacteria > Pseudomonadota > Alphaproteobacteria > Rhizobiales > Rhizobiaceae > Neorhizobium. The sequence continues at coordinate 39,142 of UCJA01000015.1, read as the reverse complement.
CCTCTATGTGGCGCGCAGACAGCTCAGCCAGCCGATCCTCGACCTCACCTCGTCGATGAAGAAGCTGGCCGACGGCAACTACGACACGGACGTCCCTTCGGTCGGCCGTCAGGACGAGATCGGCGACATGGCCGCTGCCGTCTCGGTCTTCAAAACGAACGGTCTGGAAGTCGCCCGCATGAGCGCCTCCGACCTGGCTCTGCGCACCAAGAGCGACGATTTCCAGAAGCGCATGTCGGCGGTCGTTGCCGCGGCGGCCGAAGGCGATTTCACGCGTCGCATCGACAAGCAATGGGGCGAGGAGACGTTGGACGTCTTTGCCCGCAACGTCGACCATCTGATGATCAGCGTCGATGGCGGTATCTCCGAAACCCGCCGAGTCGTTCAGAGCCTTGCCGACGGCGATCTCACCGACAGCATGACCGGCCAGTTCAAGGGCACGTTCGCCGAGCTTCAGCAGAACGTCAACGGCACCATGCAGACCCTGCGCAGCACCATGCGCCAGGTCCGCGAGGCGACCAGCTCGATGAACGGCAGCACCAACGAACTGAGCGTCGCCACCAATGATCTGTCGCGGCGCACCGAGCAGCAGGCTGCAGCGCTGGAAGAGACATCCGCAGCCCTCGACCAGATCACCGCGGTGGTGAGGACGTCGACGGAGCGTGCGCAGGAAGCCACCATCATGGTCAGCGAGGCGAAGGAAAGCGCCGTGCAGTCGGGTGGCGTGGTACGCAGTGCTGTGGAAGCCATGGGCCGCATCGAGCAGGCGTCGCGCGAAATCGCCCAGATCACCAACGTCATCGACGAGATCGCCTTCCAGACCAACCTCCTGGCACTCAACGCCGGCGTCGAAGCGGCACGCGCCGGCGAGGCGGGCAAGGGCTTTGCCGTTGTCGCCCAGGAAGTGCGTGAACTTGCCCAGCGCTCGGCAAGCGCGGCCAAGGATATCAAGGGGCTGATCAGCAAGTCCGGCCAGGAGGTCGCCGGCGGCGTGAACTTCGTCCAGAAGACCGGTGAGGCTTTGGCCGAGATCGAGACCCGCGTCCTGCGCATCAACGATCATATCCACTCGATCGCGATCGCCTCGCGCGAACAGGCAACCGGCCTTGCTGAAGTCAACACTGCCGTCAACCAGATGGACCAGGTGACCCAGCAGAATGCCGCCATGGTGGAGGAAACCTCTGCCGCGACCTCAAAGCTTGCCGCCGAAGCCAACACGCTGTTCGATCTGATTTCGCACTTCGAAATCGGTGAGGACGGGCAGGGGGCGACAGAACAGGTACGCCAGCAGCCGCGCCATCCGGTGCCGGCAGCGGCCGGACATCAGCCGCGCCCGTCGCCCGTCAAGGCTATGGCCGGCACGCTGGCCCGCGCCTTCGGCGGAGGACGGACTGCAACAGCCACCGCCGCGGTTGCGAGCGACTGGCAGGAGTTCTGATCCTTAAGGCAGCGCACAATCGCAAAAGAGAGCGGAAACAGGGGCTTCGGCCCCTGTTTCCCTTTGGCGCGTCGGCTTTTGGCCTTGAAGGGATGGCAAAGGCAGTCTGAACGTTTAGAATGTGCGCAGAGACGGCCAAGGGCTGCCGCGCGCGCCACTGGCAAACTGGACTGGAGACTGGAATGGACGACGAGGCCAAGACCTCGGGGCATAGCGAAGCCTGGCCGGACGGAGCGGGTCCGGAACCCATGCCGCGCCTGTTCCGAGGCCTCTCCGGTCGGCTGCTCTGGCTCACCATGATCTTCGTGATGATGGCCGAGATCCTGATCTTCGTGCCATCCGTGGCAGGCATGCGGATGAACTGGCTGCGCGACCGGCTTGATACGGCCGCAGCTGCCGGCATTGTCATCGATGGCCTCCAGCCAGCCGAGCTTCCCCGCGCCGTCCAGGACGATACCCTGCTAGCGACCGGCACCAAGGTGATTGCCCTGCGCAAGGATGGCACCTCGCGCCTACTGGCGGCAGCAGATCTTCCGCCGCAGGTGGATGACCAGTACGACCTTGCCCATACGCCACTGCTGGCCTCAACCCGCGATGCGCTCGATACGCTGTTCTTCGGCGGGGGCAAGGTCATGCGCGTGTTCGGCCCCGTCGGCGAGAGCGATATGATCATCGAGCTCGTCATGACCGACGACGCACTGCGCAAGGAGATGCTGAAGTATTCCAAGATGATGCTTCTGCTGTCGCTGCTGATCTCGCTGATCACGGCCGTGCTCATTTTCGTTGCGATCAACCGCATGATGATCCTGCCCATCCGTCGGCTGACGCTCAGCATGCAGACCTTTTCCGAGCAGCCGGACGATCCGGCGCGCATCTTCGCGGCCGACAAATCGCGGGGCGAGCTTGCCGTCGCCGGCCGTCACCTCTCCGCCATGCAGCGGGAATTGCAGCGCACCCTTCGCCAGCAGAAGAACCTTGTCGATCTTGGCCTCGCAGTATCCAAGATCAACCACGACATGCGCAACATCCTGGCCTCCGCGCAACTCATGTCGGACCGCCTGACGGATGTGGACGACCCGATGGTCAGAAGCTTTGCGCCAAAGCTGTTGCGCACCATCGACCGCGCCGTCGGCTACACCACGGAGGTCCTAGCCTACGGCCAGGCGTCGGAAGCCGAACCACGCCGCCGCCGCATCCGCCTTGCCGAGCTTTGCCAGGAGGTTCGCGAGATCCTGGCGATCGATCCTGAGTCGGGCATCGAGTTCGTCGAGCAGGTGCCGCCGGACGTCGAGATCGATTGTGACGGCGAGCAGATCTTCCGCGTCATCCACAATCTCTGCCGCAATGCCTTCCAGGCGCTGCTGGCTTTTGATGCGTCGGAAACAGCTGTCGTCCGCCGCATCACCCTGACAGCCCACCGGGTGGGAAGCGTCGTTAGCATTACCGTAGACGATACCGGCCCGGGCATGCCGCGCAAGGCGCGCGAGAACCTCTTCTCGGCCTTCCGCGGCTCGGCACGCTCCGGCGGCACCGGCCTTGGCCTGGTGATCGCGCGCGAACTGGTGATTGCCCATGGCGGCACCATCGGCCTTGTCGAGAAGCCCGGCCCTGGCACGCAGTTCCGCATCGAAATTCCCGATTGCCCGGTTTCCCTGGATGACTACCGCGCTCGCGCTTGAAGGCCTTACGTTGTAAAAACAAAGGCTTGCATGTTTCGTGACATGAAAATGACGCGACCACGGGTAAAACCGCTTGCAATCTTTCACGGCAGCCTTTAGAGGATCGCCACGCAGCCGGTTACGCCGATTGCAGCCGCACCCGTAGCTCAGCTGGATAGAGCACCAGACTACGAATCTGGGGGTCGGGCGTTCGAATCGCTCCGGGTGCGCCATTCTTTCCTAACCTCCAAGTAAGCCTTCCCATTACCAGTTTCTGGTTGATCGCACGCCGTCTGCGTGTCACCTGCTGTCTGCCCGGCCACCAGCCATGAGATGACCGGGGTGACCACGGGGATGATGGAGCCTGCGCGGATGGTGTCTGCGGAATCAAACAACGGCGGCTTGGGAGAACGCCTCGCAGGGGGCCTCAAGCCCGCAGCACTATTCCTGGGCGTCTATTTTGCCTTGAGCATCGCCGTGCGTCTGATGCTGCCGAACGGGCTGACGCTGGACGAGGCGGAGCAATCGCTGTTCTCGCAACACTGGCTTCTCGGCTACGGCCCGCAGCCGCCCTTCTACAACTGGGTGCAGACCGCTGTCGTCTCGCTGATGGGCATCTCGCTCCTGTCGCTGGCGCTGCCCAAGTTCCTGATGCTCTTCCTCTGCTACTTTTTCTATGGCCTCGCTGCCCGGGAGATCTCGGCGCGGCCGGCCCTCGTGTCGCTCGCCATGCTCAGCCTGCTGGCGCTGCCGCAGGTCTCCTACATGCCGCAGCAGGACCTGACCCATACGGTAGCGGTGCTGATGGCAACGGCGCTTTTGCTCTATGGGCTGTGCCGCACCCTGTCGCGGTCCGACTGGCAGGGCTATGCCATCCTCGGCATTGCCATCGGCATCGGCACCATCTCCAAGTACAATTTCGTTCTCCTGCCCGCCGCAACGCTGCTTGCTGTCCTGTGCGACAGGACTTGGCGCGTCCGACTCTGGGACTTGCGGGTCCTGCTGACGGCGGCGCTGGCGCTGGCGATCGTGCTTCCGCATGCGCTCTGGCTGGGTGGCCACATGGACCTCGCAACCGGCGGCACGATCAGCAAGATGGTGGAGGCCAATGCGCCCCACGGGGTTGTGCGGGTTCTCAAAGCAGTTGGATCCCTGGCCGTCGCCTGCCTCGCGTTTGGCGCGCTGGTCGCGGTCGTGCTGGGCCTTTCCATGCGCCATACACTGCCGCAAGCGCTGCGGGCGAGCGACCCGTGGACCCGCCTGCTTGGAACGATCATGCTGTTTTCGCTGGCCGGCGTGGTCCTGGTCATCCTGGTTGCCGGCACCACGAAGATTACCGAACGCTGGCTCGATCCCTACCTCCTCGCTCTGCCGCTCTATCTGCTGCTGAAATTCGAGCGCGCCGGCGCCGATCTGGGCCGCCTGCTGCCGAGGCTTCTGCCGTTATTTCTCGTTGTCATGGGTGTCGCGCTACTGCCGGGGCCAGCAAAGACGATTGGGGCGGCCCTCACCGGCTCCTATGGCCGCATGAACATGCCCTTCGACCGGGCGGCCGAACAGCTGCGGGCGCAAAAGCAGCCGGCAGTGATCCTCGCCAAGGGCATGCATCTGGCTGGCAACATGCGCCTGCAGTTTCCGGGTGTCCCCGTCATCGATGCCGACGATCTGGTGGGTGCGGCCGCACCTGCGCAAAACCGGGGTCCGGTGCTTCTGGTCTGGATCCCGCAGGCACCCGGCGCCCGGCAACCGGATCTCGATCCGTCGGCGCTGGCGCAGCAGCTGCGGCTCTCCCTGTCCGACACGGGCATGCTGGAGCTTCCCTATCATTACAGCCGGAGCGGTGACCTGTGGAAGCTCAGCTATGCCTGGCTCCAGTGAGGCGCTAGGCAACCTCTCCCGACTGATATAACTGCGGCGATGAAACGGCCATGAGCATGGAGACAGCAAGATGAGATGGAAGCGCACGATCCAGCTTCTGGACGTTCACGCCGAAGGCGAAATCGGCCGCGTGGCGATCGGCGGCGTGCCGAAGATCCCCGGCGATACTATCGCCGAGCAGCTCGCCTGGCTAAACAGCGATCCGAAGGGCCAGGAGCTCCGTCGTTTCCTCTGCCTCGAGCCCCGTGGCGCTCCCATCGGCTCCGTCAACCTTCTCCTGCCCGCAAGGCACCCGGATGCGGATGCCGCCTTCATCATCCTGCAGCCGGACCAGGCCCATGCCAGCTCCGGCTCGAACGCCATTTGCGTGACAACCGCTCTCCTGGAAGCCGGCATTGTGGAGATGAAGGAGCCGGAGACGGTGGTCACGCTGGAAACGGCGGCTGGCCTCGTCAAGGCGGTGGCGACCTGCCGCGACGGGCGCTGCGAGAAGGTCAAGCTCACCATGGTGGCATCCTTCGTCCACGAGCTGGATGTGGATCTGCAGACGCCGGAATGGGGCGGGATCAACCTCGACATCTGCTACGGCGGGATTTTCTATGCGCTGGTGGATGTCGGCCAGATCGGCCTCACCATCGACAAGACCAATGCTGCAGCGCTGGTGCGCGCCGGCATGATCATCAAAAGCCTCATCAACAGCCAGATCACGGTTGTCCATCCCGAGATACCGGCGATCTCCGGCGTGGCCTATGTGATGTTCCGCGACACCGAGAGCGATGGCACCGTGCGCACCTGCACGACCATGTGGCCGGGCAGGGCCGACCGGTCACCCTGCGGAACGGGAAACTCCGCCAACCTTGCAGCCCTTCACGCGAGGGGACGTGCCAAGGTTGGCGACGTGTTCCAATCGCGGTCCATTATCGGCACACAGTTTGAGGTGGGGTTTCTCGGGGAAACGACGGTCGCGGGAAAAACTGCGATCATCCCGACGATTACCGGTCGCGGCTTCACCTTTGGCCTCAGCCAGGTGGCGCTCGATCCATTCGACCCACTGGCCGACGGGTTTGCAATGACCGACGTCTGGGGCCCTTCAGCGGGTGAAATCTAGGATCAGATCTCGCTGGAAGCCTTGGCCGGGTTTTCGACGTCGCCCTGCTTCAGGACCAGCGAGCTGACACCTTCGGTCGCGTCCTGGGACGGAACGGGGACCACACCAGCCTGCTGGAACTGCAGGAACTTGTAGGCGCCGAACACGTCACCGTGTTGGGCAGCGTTACGATAGAGTTCTGCAGCCTTCGTCGGATCGGCAGCAACGCCTTCGCCAGCTTCATACATCAGGCCAAGGTTGATCATGGCGTCGGTGTTGCCGCGCTGGGCAGCCAGATCGTACCAGGCGATTGCCGTCTGGTCGTCCTGCGCAATCAGATGGCCCTCGTCGTAGATAGCGCCGATGTTGAAGGCGGCGGTATCGTCGCCGGCAGCAGCGGCACGCTCGAACCAACCGATCGCCTTGGTGACGTCCGGCTGCGTGCCGAGACCGTCGCGGTAGGCTACGCCGAGATTATAGGCAGCCAGACGGTTGCCGCTGGTGGCAGCTTCCGTGTAGAGGCGAAATTCGCTCTGGTCGTCGCCGAGGCGACCCATCAGCATGCCGAAGTTGACCTTGGCTGCGGCATAGCCACCCTTGACGGCGGCATCATAGGCGCTCATTGCCTGGTCGGGCTGGTTGGCATTGTTCAGCGCGCGACCGAGCTGGTAGGCATAGCGCGGGTTGCCGGAGGTTTCGAAAGCAACGCGGCAGGCATCGATGGCACCATTGTCGATCTTGGTGATGTCGACCGGGGCAAATGCGCCGTTGCGCTGTTCGTCATAGGGGCTGCCCGCCATCTGGTCACATTCGCTCTGCATGGCAGATGCGAGAACCAGCGTGCCGCGCTCTGCGGCGTCGGGAGCAACGGTCAGCGCGCACAGCGAAAGCGTCGCGCCTGTGAGTACTGCAACTCCCCTGTTCAATTTGGAAACCTTGGACTTCATCGTCCGCTCCGATCAATATCTTTCGATTTGCTGAAGAAACGCCCAAGTGGTGACCTGGTTCCTGGGGTATTTTTGCTTTGGCAACGTTTAATCGACTTGCTCCACACATTTTCGTGAGAGGAGCCTCGCCCACGCGGATCATCCAGCGTCGCGCTAAGCACAATGGGCGCTCCGGAAGCGGTCATTGTCTTGTCGGATGCAATGATGGTAAGGCGGGCTGTTCATAAAAAAACGGATCTGCCATGAAGACGATTACCATCCGCCGCCCGGACGACTGGCACCTGCACCTGCGCGACGGCGCGGTGATGGAGGGCGTGATCGGTGATACGAGCCGTCACTTTGCCCGCGCCATCATCATGCCGAACCTGGTGCCGCCGGTGGTCACCACAGCGGATGCGCAAGCATATCGGCAGCGGATCATGGAAGTCCTTCCTGAGGGACATCGTTTTCAGCCGTTGATGACCCTCTACCTGACCGAGCACACGCAGGCCGATGATGTGGAAGAGGGCAAGCGCAGCGGTCTCATCACGGCGGTGAAGCTTTATCCCGCCGGCGCAACGACAAACTCCCATGGCGGCGTGCGCGACCTCGACAAGGTTATGCCGGTTCTGGAGCGCATGGCGGCCATCGGTCTCCCGCTCTGTGTCCATGGCGAGGTGACAACGCCCGAAGTCGATATCTTTGATCGTGAGGCGGTCTTCATCGAAACCGTGCTCGATCCTCTGCGCCGGCGGTTGCCGGAACTGAAGGTGACGATGGAGCACGTCACGACCAAGGAAGGCATCGACTATATCAAGTCGGCCCCGGCCAACCTGGCTGGCTCGATCACCACCCACCACCTGATCATCAATCGCAACGCGATCCTCGTCGGCGGCATCCGGCCGCATTACTATTGCCTGCCGGTGGCAAAGCGCGAGCATCACCGGTTGGCGCTGCGGGCAGCCGCCACCTCCGGCGACCCACGCTTCTTCCTCGGCACGGATTCCGCGCCGCATGTCGATCCGTCAAAGGAATGCGGATGTGGATGTGCAGGCATCTATACCTCGCCCAATACGATGAGCTGCCTGGCGCATGTCTTCGAACAGGAGAATGCGCTGGACCGGCTGGAAGCCTTCGTGTCGCTGAACGGCCCGGCCTGGTACGGGCTCGCTCCGAACGAGGAAACCATGACGCTCGTAAAGCATGACGAACAGGCACACTTCCCCGCAAAGCGGGAAACGGGCGCAGGGGACATCACTATTTTCGATCCCATGTTCCCACTTCACTGGGCGGTCGCAGATTAATAAATGCTAATCTAAGTGCAGTTTGGCAGGGATTTGGCTTTTGCTAACAAATTGGAGATAATCGGATAACAGCTTCGCGGCGCCGCCGTTTGGCGCGTGGAAGAGGGCTTGCCATGTTGCTCGATTACCATTCTCTTCTACTTGCGCTCGGTGTGTCGGCGGCTTGCCTGATGGTGACGTTGTTCGGAACCTGGTTCTCCCGCCGAACAGATTCATTTCTACTGACGCTGGTCATCTCTCTCGTATTCATCATCGCCGGGATCGTGGCCTACGGCTCCTACACCCTCGAAGCCGGGCTCATCCGGGCCGCCCTTGCCTATAGCCTGCTGATGGCGGGCTTTTCCGTCATCTACGCCGCCTCCGTGCAATTCCGGAAGGGCGGCGCGCCCTGGAAGCGATCCGTTTCCATTACATTCCTCAACCTGGCCATCGGCCTGCCCTTGATTTCCGCCGGGCTGGATGGCCTCGGCTTCATCGTCATGAACCTGGCAACCGCCGTTTTGCTGCTCGGCACGGGCATCCAGTATTGGCTGGCCCGGAGAGAAGCCGTCGTGCCCTTGAGTGGCATGGCGATCCTCTACCTGATGAGCGGCCTTTCCTTCGTGCTGTGCGCTGCGGTCCTGATCCATGACGGGGAGATGGTTCTTGGCCAGGCACCGGACAACTGGGCCGAAAACCTCAACATCGGGGTCTGTATTGCCGGCATGACGGGCATCGGCGCCCTGTCGCTCGCCCTGCACCAGTGGCGCCTTGCCGCCCATCACCGCAACGAGGCCATGACGGATTCCCTGACGGGCCTCCTCAACCGGCGGGCCTTGTTCGATAGGAATGGCAGCCGCAGGCTGGGTGCCTCCACCGCCGTGATCGTGTTCGACATCGACCGGTTCAAGGCGATCAACGATCAGTTTGGCCATGCCGTGGGCGACATGGTGCTGAAGATCTTCGCCGAAGATCTCGCCGCCGATCTGACCGTTCCGCACGCGGTGGCCCGGCTCGGCGGTGAAGAGTTCGCCCTCATGCTGGAAAATGTCATGCCGGGCCGCGCCGAACGCGTGGCCAATGATGTGCGGGCACGCTTTGCTGCGCGTGAAATCCTGATTGGCGACGAGGTCCTGCGCTGCACGGTCAGCGCCGGCGTCGCGCTTGGCACGGCGGAGGGCTATTTATTCGAGGTCGTCCTCAACCTGGCCGATACAGCGCTCTACGAAGCCAAGCGCGCCGGTCGCAACCGCGTCGAGTTGGCTGGCCATCTGCGCTCCATCGCCGCTGTCGATAGCCGCACCAGCGCCTGAAATCCGTTCATCCCGTGCGCCTGCTTCTGGCGCGACCCGCCACTTGCTGGTATGGCGCCTGTAGGTTCTCAAAGGAGCGGGCGCATGATCCAGACCACATTTCCCGAACGCGGCGTAATGGCCGAGCTGATGGCAAGAATGCTTTGGGAAATAGGCGCCGTCCACTTCAGTGCGGACAAGCCCTACAAGCTCTCCTCCGGCATGATGAGCCCGGTCTACATCGATTGCCGCAAGCTGCTCTCCTATCCGCGCATCCGCTCCGCCATCATGGATTTTGCCGTGGCAACGGTGCTGCGGGATGCCGGCTTCGAGCAGTTCGACTGCATCGCCGGGGGCGAGACCGCGGGCATTCCCTTCGCCGCCATGCTGGCTGAACGCTTGAGCCTGCCGATGATCTACGTCCGCAAGGCGCCCAAGGGCCACGGTCGCAATGCCCAGATCGAGGGCCATATGCCGGAAGGGTCGCGTGTTCTCGTCATCGAGGACCTGACCACGGCCGGCGGCAGCATGTTCAAGTTCATCGAGGCGATCCGTGCCGCAGGCGGGGTCGTCGATCACGGCATCGCGCTTTTCTACTACGATATCTTCGATGCGGGCGCTCTGCGCTTTGCCGAAGGCAATGTCCGGCTCCACCATATCGCCACCTGGCGCCATGTCCTGGCGGTCGCCCGCGAGCAGCAGCGCTTTGACGAAACGACCCTCTCGGAGGTCGGGGCCTTCCTTGACGCGCCGCTCGCCTGGTCGGGCCGCAACGGCGGCGTCACCGAGCTTTCGCTCTAGAGCGTTTCAGGGTTAAATGGAATCGTTCTGCCGGAGAGATTTTCCGTCAGAATCGAGGCTTTTGGCGATGGGCATACCTCACGGTACGGCCGAGACGAAAGCCGAAGATGATGGCGGAAAAGCACCCGGCCCTTCGGGTTGGCTGAAGCGGGTCATCTGCCGGGTCGAGCGGCTTGGCCGTATGCTGGGCTACGACGCGCGCCACTCTCCCCCGCATCTGTTCCCGCTTGAGCCGACAGAACTGGTTCTATTTAGCCCTGAAGCGCTCTAGCCTTTTGACAAAAGCTCGCTTAATCCAGTGCGGAGAAAGCGGGCTTTCCTAGGAGGGATCCAATGATTTTGTGTTGCGGCGAAGCTCTGATTGACATGCTTCCGCGCGAGACGACGCTGGGCGAAAAGGGCTTTGCGCCCTATGCCGGCGGCGCGGTGTTCAATACGGCGATCGCCCTTGGGCGCCTGGGCCAGCCGACGGCCTTCTTCACCGGCATGTCCGACGACATGATGGGCGACATCCTGCGCGAAACCCTGCGCAGCAGCCATGTCGATTTCAGCTATTGCGCCACCCTGTCGCGTCCCACCACGATCGCCTTCGTGAAGCTGGTCGATGGCCATGCGTCCTACGCCTTCTACGACGAAAACACCGCAGGACGGATGATCACCGAGGCCGACCTTCCGCAACTCAGGGACGATTGCGAGGCCCTGCATTTCGGCGCCATCAGCCTGATCCCGGAACCCTGCGGCGCCACCTACGAGGCGCTGCTGACACGTGAACACGAAAAGCGCGTCATCTCGCTCGATCCGAACATCCGCCCAGGTTTCATCAAGGACAAAGCCTCGCATCTTGCCCGCATCCGCCGCATGGCGGCGCTGTCCGATATCGTCAAGTTCTCTGACGAGGACCTCGCCTGGTTCGGGCTTGAGGGCGACGAGGACACCCTGGCGCGCCACTGGCTGCATCATGGTGCCAAGCTGGTTGTCGTCACCCGTGGCGCAGAGGGCGCTGTCGGCTACACCGCATCTCACCGGGTCGAAGTGCCGAGCGAAAAGGTGACGGTGGTCGATACCGTCGGCGCCGGCGATACGTTCGACGCGGGTGTGCTGGCGTCGCTGAAGATGCAGAACCTGCTGACCAAGCCGCAGGTTGCCAGCCTCACGCAGGATCAGATTGCAGCGGCCCTGAGCCTTGGCTCTAAAGCCGCTGCGGTCACCGTGTCACGCGCAGGTGCAAACCCGCCCTTCGCGCACGAGATCGGGCTGTAACGAGAACCGCTTGCCTGCGGCTGCCCTCGTCGATGAACGAGGCAGCGGCAGGACCTAAAGCTTAGTTCGGCATCGGTATGTTCTGCATCAGATTGGGCCAGAGGCCGATGATGCCGACGAAGATCAGGTAGAGCGCCACCACGTAATTCAGAATGCGCGGCATCAGGAGGATGACGATCCCCGCGATGAGCGCGATCAGCGGCTGGATGAAGACGATCGATTGCATTGTCGTAGCTCCTGGTCAGGCTGTGGACATGTCGCCAGAGACGGCAAATCAGGCCCCGGCCACCTGAAACTCGGCGCGCAGGATTTGGTTGCTCGGATAGCCCGTCATGATGGCTTCCGACATCCGGTTTTATCGGGCGAGGGTGAGGATGAGCCGGGCAAACCTGGCTCATCCTTGCTTTCTCAGCCGATCAGCGCTTTGACAAGCCCCTGCGTCGAGCCGTCCTGACCGTCAGCGGAGGCCTTCCCCTCGACCACCGGCAGCAGGCCGGTTGCCAGTTCCTTGCCCAGTTCCACGCCCCATTGGTCGAAGGAATTGATGCGGAACAGCACGCCTTCCACGAACACCCGGTGCTCATAGAGCGCGATCAGCCGGCCGAGCGCAAACGGCGTCAACTGGTCGTAGACGAAGGTGATCGACGGGCGGTTGCCGGTGAAGACCCGGTGCGGGGCAATGTGGTTGGCCTTTGCCTCGTCCATGCCGGCCTTTGCCAGCTGGGCCTTCGCCTCGTCCAGTGTCCGGCCCTTCATCAGCGCCGCCGATTGGGCCAGGCAATTGGCAATCAGCAGCTCGTGCTGGTGGCGCAACTGCGGTTCGAAGCCCGTCTTGGCGATCATGAATTCGGCGGGGATCACGCTCGTGCCCTGGTGGATCAGCTGGTAGAAGGCATGCTGGCCGTTGGTGCCGGGCTCGCCCCAGACGACCGGGCCGGAATTGGCCTCAACCGGCGTCCCGTCGATGGTCACGCCCTTGCCGTTCGATTCCATGTCGAGCTGCTGGAGATAGGCCGGAAAGCGCAGCAGCCGCTGGTCGTAGGGCAGGATCGCCCGCGTCGGATAGTCCAGCGCGTTGCGGTGGTAGTAGCCGATCAGGCCGAGCAGCATCGGCAGGTTCTGGCGGAACGGCGCGCTACGGAAGTGGTTGTCCATCGCATGGGCGCCGTCCAGGAACTTGCCGAAGTCTTCCGGACCAACCGCGATCATCACCGGCAGGCCGATCGCCGACCAGATCGAATAGCGTCCGCCGACCCAGTCCCAGAAGCCGAACACCCGGTCGCTTTCGATGCCGAAGGCTGCAACCTTGTCCAGTGCCGTCGAAACGGCTGCGAAGTGGAAGCCAACGGCGCCTTCGCCCAGCTTTTCGGCAATGAAGGTCCGCGCGGACGCGGCATTGGTCATGGTCTCGATGGTAGTGAAGGTCTTCGAGGCCACGATGAACAGCGTCGTCTCGGCGTTCAGCAGCTTCAGCGTATCGGCGATATGAGCGCCATCGACGTTCGAGACGAAATGCGAGCGCGGCCCGTCATGGAAGGGGGCGAGCGCCAGCGTCGCCATGGCCGGACCAAGGTCGGAACCGCCGATGCCGATGTTCACCACGTCGGTAAAAGGCTTGCCCGTCGCGCCCTTGATCTCGCCGGAGCGGATGCCCTCGGCAAAGGCGCCCATGGCCTCCAGCACCGCATTGACGTCCGGCATCACGTCGCGGCCGTCCACCAGAACCGGCGTATTGGAGCGGTTGCGCAGTGCCGTATGCAGAACCGCACGGCCCTCGGTGAAGTTGATGGCGACGCCCGAGAACATCTCTTCGCGCTTGGCGGCAATGCCGCCCTGGTCCGCCAGCTTCTCCAGAAGCATGAGGATCTGGTCGTTCACGGCGGTCTTCGAGTAATCCATCAGCATGTCGTCGAAACGCGCGCTGAACTTTTCGAAGCGGGCCGGATCTGCAGCGAATGCAGCCCGGATATCCGTGGCGGCAGTGGTTTCGGCGGTTGATTTCAGCTCTTGGACGATAGCCTGCATGGGGGTTTCCTCGCGCTCGGGCAAATGATGAGCGGGAACCTATTCGCTTTCTTGTCCAAATCAAGCGCGTCCTGACGAAGCTTTATTGCCCCGTCGCCGTCGTCACCGTGTTCCCGACGGCGGTGCCCAGCCGTTTGACCTGCTCGTTATAGCTTCGGCGCGTGACCGGGTCGAACACCGAAATCGGCGTGCTGACTGCAACGCTTGCAGCGCCACCCACGGTCTGTGCGGCACCCAGTGCCACGGCTCCCAGCCGGTCTCCCAGCCCCACTTCGGAGTCGGTGACGGCCTGGCCAGCGATCAGTCGGTTGCCGAGAAGCTTCACCATTTCCGGGCTTTCCGCGAACTTTCCGTGGTTCAGCCGGTCGCCCGTTTTCAGCGCCGTCAGGTCAAGAACGACGATACCGGCCTTTTCGAATTCAGTCCGGTAGGGCTCTACGGTCGGGTCGACCTGGCCAAGCCTGTCGACATTGCCGGAGATCCGCCGCGACAGGCTGAGCGCTCGGTCGTCTCGGGAAACAAACAGTGTGAAGTGCGGACGCTTCGGCCCTAGCGAGGTGAACTGGCCCGCAAACACATCCACATCCAGGTCAGGCGAAGCGAGAATGACGTTCTGGATCTTCGGCGCCACGCGCCCGTCGCGGATCGCCATCTGGCGAAGCGCCTCCACGGTCAACCATGAGCCCATCGAATGCGCCATGATGGTAACTTCCCCGACGTTCGGATCGCGGGCGAGACGCCGCAGCATGTCCTCGAGCGAGTCACGCGAGTAATTGGTGCTTTCCCGGTCGTAGTTGTAGGCAAAGATGCTGCCGCGCGACGGCCAGGTGAACAGCACCGGCGCCACGTCCGCCTTCGAATCGTGGACGATCTGGGCAAAGCGATAGACCGCATCTTCGTAGCGGTTGTTGAACCCGTGCACGAAAACCAGCACGCGGCGGCTCTTGCCGAGGTTCTTCTTGAGCCAGACCGGGGCGAGCTGCGGCGTCAGCGGCGTCACCGATGTGGTGACGAAGTCCTTGGCGGGATTGGCTGGCAGTTTCGTCGGCCACTGGACCTGACCGACCTTGCGCTGGCTTTCCGGTGGAATGGAAACGGTAATTTCGGTGACATGCGCGCCGGCGCCACGCTCGCCGGAAAACAGCACGCCGGGCTCTTCCGATGGTCGCCGCGTGGTCGCCACCAGTACATCGACCTTGGAGGTTCCGGTGCTGGTCACCTGCTGCGGAAGCAGCACGCCTTCCGGTCGTCCTGCGCAGGCGCTGAGCATGATGAGGCACAGAAGAAGTGCGCCTGCCTGCGTCCTGAGGCCGTGAAGTCTCGCCACGTCGTATCCGCCTGGGTCCGGTGAACAAAGGCCATGGCTATGGCAAGGGCAGGACGGCGTCCAGCGCTATGCCGGTCATGGCCGCGTCCGTCCCGCACATTGGCGCACCGCTGTCGCGCCGATGCAACGCCGGTTCAGCCTCGCAATTCCCGCCGCAGGATCTTGCCGACATTGGATTTCG
Source organism: Hyphomicrobiales bacterium (assembly GCA_900472675.1). GTDB lineage: Bacteria > Pseudomonadota > Alphaproteobacteria > Rhizobiales > Rhizobiaceae > Neorhizobium. The sequence continues at coordinate 23,986 of UCJA01000015.1, read as the reverse complement.
GCAGCTGGTCGCGGAATTCGATGAAACGCGGACGCTTGTAATTGGTCAGCGCCTCGGCGCAATGCGCCTTCAGGTCTGCCGCCGACAGGTCCGGATCCCGCCGCACCACGAACAGCTTTACCGCCTCGCCGGAATGCTCGTCCGGAACCCCGATCGCTGCACATTCCAGCACGCCCGGATGCATGGACGCCACTTCCTCCACCTCGTTCGGGTAGACGTTGAAGCCCGAGACCAGGATCATGTCCTTCTTCCGGTCGACGATCTTGATGTAGCCCTGCCGGTCCATGTAGCCGATGTCGCCGCTGCGGAAATAACCGTCGTCGGTCATGGCGCGCACCGTCTCCTCCGGCTTGTTCCAGTAGCCGGCCATCACCTGCGGGCCGCGGATGCAGATTTCCCCGATGTTGCCGAGTTCGACCTCCGTGCCGTTGTCGTCGCGGATGGACACCTCGGTGGAGGAGACCGGCAGGCCGATCATGCCGCTGAACTCGGTGGAATCCAGCCGGTTGGCCGTCGCGACCGGCGAGGTTTCCGACAGGCCGTAGCCTTCGGTGATCGGGCAACCCGTCATCCGGTACCAGCGTTCTGCGACCGAGCGCTGCACCGACATGCCGCCGCCGAACGCGAGGATCAGCGATGTGAAGTCGAGCTTCTGGAAGTCCGCATTGTTCATCAGCGCGTTGAACAGGGTGTTGAGACCCGGAAACACATGGATGCGGTATTTCTGCAGTTCCGCGACAAAGGCCGGAATGTCGCGCGGATTGGCGATCAGGATGTTGTGGCTGCCGGTGGCAACGCCCATCAACGAATTCACCGTGAGTGCGAAGATATGGTAGAGCGGCAGCGCGCAAAGGAACTGTAGCTGTTCCGGGCGCGGCTTCGACAGGAAGGCCGTCTCCAGCCAGATGCCCATCTGGTCCTTGTTGGACAAAAGGTTCTTGTGGGTCAGCACGGCGCCCTTGGAAACGCCGGTGGTGCCGCCGGTGTACTGCAGAAAGGCGATATCCTCTGGCGAAACATCGACCGGCTGCAACGTCTGCCGCCCGCCGTCGCTGACAACCTGGCGGAAGCTCTTGGCCGATGGCAGCGACCATGCCGGCACCAGCTTCTTCACGCGGCGCACGACGAGGTTCACCACATGGCCCTTGAGTCCCAGCATGTCGCCCATGGTGGCCACCACCACATGCGCAATCGGAGTATGGGCAAGCGCCAGCTCCACCGTATGGGCGAAATTCTCCAGCACGAAGATCGCCTTTGCACCGGCGTCCTTGAGCTGGTGTTCCAGCTCGCGCGGGGTGTAGAGCGGGTTGACGTTGACGACCACCAGGCCTGCTCGCAGCACGCCGTAGACAATCACCGGGTTCTGCAGGATGTTCGGCAGCATCACGGCCACGCGGTCGCCCTTTTCCAGGCCCTGCGCCTGCAGCCAGGCGCCGACCTTGCGGCTTTCCCGCTCCAGATCGCGAAAGCTCAGCGACTTCCCCATGCTCGAAAACGCCGGCCGGTCGGCAAACCGGCGGCAGCTGTCTTCAAACAGTTCGCCCAGCGACCGGTACTCGAGGGGCGGGAGAAATTCGGGGACAGTCGGCGGATAGGAGGCAAGCCAGATCTTCTCTGCAGTGGGCCCCGTCCGCGCGCTCACGTCGTTCATCAGAACCTCCTCCGTTCCGTTGTCCTGCAGTGCCCTTTGGGGCCGGCCTCCACCGTCTGCAGAAAAAGATTATGCCATGCAGCCTGGCATCTCTGCCAGAAATTCCTCGCAAGCTATAATGACTTTGACGTAAACGTCAACGCGCTAGCCTAGCCAAAACCTGAGGAACAATCACACCAGGCCTTGCGTTGGGAATACGTGAAAGCACAACAACAAGGAGGTGCGTCATGCTGCATCAGGAACCCAAAGCCGGACAGGACCCTTACGTCAAGGACACACCGTCGCTGATCGCCAGTGACAAGGTGGAAGGGACTGCCGTTTATGGCGCCGACGGAAAGCGCATTGGCTCGATCGCCCGTATTCTTCTGGAAAAACGCGGTGGCCGCGTAGCCTATGCGGTGCTCAGCTTCGGTGGCTTTCTTGGCATCGGCGACGACTACTACCCCTTGCCCTGGGAAAAGCTGCGCTATGACGACGAGCTGGACGGTTATCGCATCGACCTGACCAAGGACCAGATTACCGGAGCTCCGCGCTACAATGATCTGGAAGACGAGACCTGGTACCGCGCCAACGACCGGTCCATCTACGATTACTACGGCGTCCCGCCCTACTGGATGTAAACTCCGCAAGGTCAGGACAGACTTCAAAGAGGCTCCGCATGCGGGGCCTCTTTTCGTTTTCTTTAAGTCTGCCGTGCCATGGTTTTGGCAACGGAGACATGGGCATGGCAGGTAACGGACAGGCGGGGATCGTTCGCGATTTCGAGAGAGACGACATCGATGATGTTGCCCGCCTTTTCCAGTTCACCTTCCGTGGAACGCACAGGCCCTCCGCGGATCTGAAGGCGCATCTCGAGCAGGCCTTCTTTGCCCATCCTTGGGCCGAACCGGATATTCGCTCGAAAGTCTTCATCGGTCCGGATGGCCGGCCGGCCGGCTTCGTGGGTGTCTTCCCGGCGCGGCTGGACCTGGAGGGCAGGCCGCTTCGCGCCGCCTTGGCGGGCTCCATGGTGGTCGAAGATCCCAAGGCACATCCGCTGGCGGGCGCCCGGCTGTTGCGTGCCGTCCTGTCCGGCCCCCAGGATATCTCGCTCACCGAAACAGCCAATCAAACGGCACTCGGCATGTGGCAGAAGGCGGGCTACCCGCTCGATACCGCCTACAGCATGAACTGGCTGCGGTTGTTACGGCCAGCGTCCGCTATGCTTGATATCGTCGCGCGCAGGGCCGCACCCGCAAGGCTCCTTCTGCCCTTCGGCCGCATCGCCGATCGTGCCGCGGGTCTGTTGAGGCAGGTGCCGTTCGAGCCCCGTCGCTCCGGTCAGTCGCGGATCCAATTCACGGATGTGCCGCTCGATGCGTTTCGCGATGCCTTGCTGGCGCTCGCCCGGCACTATCCCCTGCACCCCCGCTGGGATCAGGCCTCGCTGGACTGGTTCCTGCGGCAAGCGGAGGCGAAGCGGAAATTCGGCTATCCGGAATGGCGGGTCGGCCACAGCCCGAATGGAAACATCGCGGGAGCCTACGCTTACTTCTCTCGGCCAGGAGGAATTGCCTGGGTTCTGCAGGCGCTGAGCGTTCCGGGGGGTGAAGGCGACCTGGTGGAAGACATGTTCGTGCATGCCTATGCCATGGGAGCCTCAGGGATGCGCGGTGCGGCACACCCCTGGCTCATTCCGGCCCTGATGAGCCGCAAAACGCTCTTTTATGGCCGCACCTTCTATATCGCCCACGCCCGCGACCCGGCCCTGCTGGAGCCGGTCCGCAGCGGCCGTGCGCTGATCAGCGGCATTGCCGGTGAAAGCTGGACCCGCTTGATCGGCGATCGCTTCGACGAGGGCAGCAGCTTTGATTAGCCGGCTCGCCGCGCCTCTAGCCGAGCATGGTCGCCGGCTGGGCGTGGAGATACTCCGCCACACGGCGCTTGGCCGCGATGTTGCGCCAGACCGCATCTACCTCTTCCGGCGTCAGCTTCACCGCCTCGGCCACCGCCTCGCGGTCAATGCCGTTCTCCAGCCCGTAGAGGCAGAGGTCCATCCGGTCGTAAGGCAGCGAGAAGTAGTATTCGTCCTGGCCTTGCGGAAGCGACCAGGTGTCCGTGGTCGGCGGGCGGCGGCGAATATCGGCCGGCACGCCCAGCGCTTCCGCAAGCTGGTAGACCTGGCTCTTGTAGAGATGTGCGATCGGCTTGAAATCGGCCGCGCCATCGCCGTTCTTGACGAAAAAGCCCTGGTCGTATTCCAGCCGGTTCGGCGTGCCGGCAACGGCGAAGTTCAGCCGGTCGGCGTGGTAGTATTCGATCTGCTTGCGGGTGCGCTGCTTCATGTTGGCGGCCGCGATCATGCCGAGATAGACGTCGAGCGGCATGCGGTGGCGGCTTTGCACGCCATCCGGATTGGCGACCACCAGCCAGGAGATATTGTAGCCGCGGCCGGTCAGTGCGTTTTCGAGCACGACCTTGCAGCCCCAGTTGTCGCCGAATTCCGGCACCACCTGGCGGATGAAGCCATCGCGGCAGCTGTAGCAGCCGGCAGCGGCAAGCGAGGGACCTATGTCCTCCAGAACCGTCTCGACACCGAAGGTCTCAGCCAGCGCCTGCCCGAGCGAAAGGCTTTCCGGGTCGGAATCATGCTCGGGCATGAAGATGCCGGTGACCTTGGTCGGAGCAAGCGCGCGGGCGCAGAGTGCGGCGGTAACGCTGGAATCGATGCCGCCCGAAAGTCCGAGCACTGCGCCCCGCTTGCGCAGGTCCTTCAGCACCGTCTCTCGGATCCAGCCGCAGATGCGTTCGATCTCCGCTTCGGCATCCAGCCTCAGCGTTTCGGCCGAAAAACCCTTCCCGGGGATAGCTTTGAGGCTCGTGGTCATGCGGCAGTCCCTTGGTTGGTTTGATCGATGTCGTCGGCGCCAAGGCGGATCTTGCCGGTCGCCGTGCGGGGCAGGGCCTCGCGGAATTCCACGGATTTCGGCACCATGTAGTCTTCCAGCAGCAGCGCGCAGTGGCGGATGATGTCCCGCTCGCTGAGCACGGCCCCCTCCGCCAGCACCACGAAGGCGCGCACCACCTGCCCGAACACGGGGTCGTCGATGCCGGCGACGGCTGCTTCGCGAATGCACGGCAGTGCATAGAGGATGCTTTCCACCTCCTGCGGGCTGACCTTTTCGCCGCGTGTCTTGATGATGTCGTCGCGCCGGCTGACGAAATAGAGAAAACCCTCCGCATCGGTCCGGAACAGATCGCCCGTGTGCAGGCGGCGTCCGCAATGGGTGGGAGAAAGCGCAAGCGCCGAGGCGAGCGGATCCTGCCAATAGCCCTGCATCACATGCGGCCCCTCGACAACCAGTTCGCCGGTGACGCCCGCTGGCACCTTTCGCCCGTCCTCGTCGACCACGACGGCCTGCGTTCCCGGGATCGCCTTGCCGACGGACCCGGGCCGCTGCAGCGCCTCTTCGGGCGCGAGATAGGTGGCCCGCAGGCATTCCGTCTGCCCGTACATAAGGTAGAGCCGCGCGTCTGGAAACATCTGCTGCAGCCGGCTGCCGATCGCAGGCGGCATGGCGGCGGCCGCGCTGGTGATATAGCGAAGCTCGGGCAGCAGGCCGGGTGGCTGGTCCTTGATGCCGGAGATCAGCGCCGCCATGGTCGGCACCAGCGGAAAGCCCGTCGCCTTGACCTCGGCCAGCCGCTGCAGGATCTTGCGCGGAAAAGCAAAACTCTTTTCCAGAACCAGCGTGCCGCCGGTCATCGCCATGGTCACCATCTGGGTGATGCCGTAGCCGAAGGACAGCGGCAGAACGCTGAGCACGGTGTCATCGGCGGTGTTGCCGAGATAGGAGACGATGGCCTCGCAGGCGGCAAGCACATTGCCGTGCGACAGCATCACGCCCTTAGGCCGTCCGGTGGAGCCGGAGGTGTGGATCAGCAGCGCCAGCGCGTCATCGCTCTCGGGTTGAGGTGCAACGCCCACGCCGTCCGGCAGGGGCTGCGACGCCATCTCGAAGCTGAGCGCACCGCGAAGATCGCTGTCTGACGCTTCCGTCAGCATCAGACGCGGCTGCGTGGTGCTGAGCGCAATGGCCGCCTCCACCGTTCCGCGTAGGCGGGGCTGGGTGATGATGACGCTGGCCCCGGTGCTGTCGAGGATCGTCGCGAGCTTTTCCGCCTTGATCGTCGGATGAAGCGGGCAGGGCACGGCCCCGGCCTTCCAGGCGCCGAAGAAGCAGATCACCGCTGCGCAGCCGTTGTCGAGCACCATGAGCACGCGATTGCCCGGCTGGACGCCAAGCGCGGCAAAGTGTGAGGCCAGTCCGTCGGAACGCGCGTCGAGCTCCGCATAGGTCAACTGCTCCTCGCTGGCGATGACGGCAGTCTTCGCCCCGAAGATCCTGGCAGTCTCCCTGAGCCTTGCCTCGAGCCGCATCAGTCTTGCCTCAGGCGGCGAGCTTGGTGGACAGGTAGCTCTTCATGTTGTCGATGCTGTCGAGGTTCTCTGGCACGATCTCCTCGTCGGCAACGGTAATGCCGTAGGTCTTTTCGAGGAAGGCGATGAGCTCCAGCACGCCGGTCGAGTCCATCACGCCCGTATCCAGTAGCGACTGGTTGTCGTTGACCTCCGCATCGGCCCGGAACAGGAAGTTCTCGGCAATGAATTCACGCAGCGTGGCTGTGTAGGTTTCGGCCATCATGTCCCTCGAAAAGCAGCAGTTCGCGTGCCCGCTTCAGGGCGCGCCTGTGATCGGCTGAGTATGCTGAGGAGTCTTGAATCTTTCGCTAATCCCGTCGCCACCTTTCGAAGCATTCCAGGCCTTGCATCCATAACCAGACTTGCGCGTTTGCCCCGTCGAACAGGGGAAGCCGCATTGAAGATCGCCACTTTCAACGTCAACGGTGTTAACGGCCGCCTTCCGCTCCTGATCGAGTGGTTGGAAGAGGCAAAGCCGGACGTCGTCTGCCTGCAGGAGCTCAAGGCGCCGCAGGATAAATTTCCGCGCAAGGCAATCGAGGATGCCGGCTATGGTGCCGTCTGGAACGGCCAGAAAAGCTGGAACGGCGTTGCCATCCTGTCGCGCGGGGTCAATCCGGTCCAGACCCGGCGGGAACTCCCTGGCGATGACGAGGATCTTCACGCCCGCTACATCGAGGCAGCCGTTCAGGGTGTGTTGATCGCCTGCCTCTACGCCCCCAACGGCAACCCGTCGCCCGGCCCGAAGTTCGATTACAAGCTGGCCTGGTACAAGCGCTTCCTCGTCCACATCCAGGCGCTTCTCGATACGGAGGCGCCGGTGGTGCTGGCAGGGGATTACAACATCATGCCGACCGATCTCGACGTCTACAAGCCGGAGCGCTGGCGCGACGACGCGCTGTTCCGGCCGGAGGTGCGCGAGATCTTCCAGCAGATCATCGATCAGGGCTGGACGGATGCCATCCGCACGCTTCATCCGGACGAGCGCATCTACACCTTCTGGGATTATTTTCGGAACGCCTGGGGCCGCGATGCAGGGCTCAGGCTCGATCACCTGCTGCTCAGCCCCTCGATCGCGCCGCGCCTGCAGCGGGCCGAGGTGGACAGACATGTGCGCGGACGCGAGCACGCCAGCGACCACGCCCCCACCTGGATCGAGATCGCGGACTAGCTAAGGTCGAACACCATCTCCGACTGGCTGAGCGCAGTCTTCCGCCAGCCGATCCGGCGCATGAAGAGATCGAGCAGTCCGGCTGGCACATTCTCAACGGTATAGAGACGGCGACCGGGATAGCGGGCGGCAATCGCATCGGTGAGCGCCCGGCCCAGTCCCTGCCGCCGATGCGCCGGGTCGACCGCCAGGCTGAAGATCCGCACATCTTTAGCGGTGTCATCCAGCAGTACGGCTGCCTTGCCGGCCAGGGCAAAACCCCTGAACGGCAGCTCGGCGCTTTCGAAGCTGCGCGGATCCGTCTGCCATGACAGGTCCGGATCCGCGAAGGCCGCCAGCATCCCGGCCGCCGTCGCTGGTGAGCATTCTTCGGCAGGCGCGACGTCTGGAGCGCCGCGCTTGGCGCTGCGTCCGAATCCCACCAGCTTGCGGGTGATCCTGAAGCCCAGCGACAGGTAGAGATCGCGCGCCCGTTCGTTGGAATCGATGACTTCGAGAAAGAGTAGGCGGTCGCCGCGAGCCTTTGCTGCGTCGATGGTGTCCAGCAGGACGCTGCGTCCCAGGCCATGGCCGCGAAGCGTCGGACCCATGCCGATGGCACCGATCCGGGAGCGATCGCCCCGTCGACCGATCAACAGGATACCGGCCGGCCGATCGCCATCAAAGAACACGAAGCTCGCATCCCGATCGGTATTGTCGCGCTGGATCCGTAGCAGCAGTGATTGCGCGGTCACGTTCACCGGCATGGCATAGCCTGTAAAGCCTTCGGTGAAGCCCGCAGCGCCTTCCTCAAGCGTGCAGTCGGAGAGGCGACGATGCGAAATGCCGGATGTCATGGTCTTTCCCGGAATTGGTGGCCTGCCTCAGAGCACGTTGGACGGCTGACCTTTCTCGAAATTCTCGAGATGGCCGATGACCTGGCCCCAGAGGCTCTGCATGGCCTCGTCGCTGGCCCAGGCCACATGCGGCGTCACGATGACGTTCGGCCGCTCCAGAATGGTGAGCAGCGGATTGTCCTCGGCCGGCGGCTCCTTGGTCAGCACGTCGAAGCCTGCACCGGCGATCAGCCCTTCGTCCAGCGCCCGCACGAGATCGGCCTCGTTCACCAGCCCGCCCCTCGACGTGTTGATGACCAGCGGCTGCCGCTTCATCTTGCGGAATTCGGCCATGCCGATCAGGTCGCGCGTCTCCGGCGTCAGCGGCACATGCAGGCTGAGGATGTCGGCCGTCTCGAGCACCGCGTCGAAGGGCGTATAGCCTTCCCCGACCGTGTCGCTTCCCTTGCGGCCGGCATAGACGACGGTCATTCCGAGCGCTTCGGCGATCCGGGCAACGGATGTGCCAAGTGTTCCCCGCCCGAAGATCCCGAGCGTCGATCCGGCGAGATCGCGGATCGGGTGGTTGAAGAAGCAGAACTGATTGGCCTTCTGCCATTCGCCGTCGATCACGTCCTGCCTAAAACCCATCAGCGAGCGCCGCAGCGCAAAGATCAGCGCGAATGTATGCTCCGGCACGGTGTTGACGGCGTAGCCGCGGACATTCGACACGATGATGCCGCGCGCCTTGGCGGCGGGCAGGTCGATGACGTCATATCCGGTAGCGGCAACGGCGATCATCTTCAGCTTGATGGCGCCGGCAATTGCCTCTGCCCCGATGCGCGCCTTGTTGGTAATCACCAGATCGGCATCCGCAATGCGCGCCGCCACGTCCTCGGGCGCGGTCTTGGCATGCTCGATCCATTCATGCGCAAAATTTGGTCGGGTGATGGTGACGGAGGGGCCGATCGTATCGCGATCGAGAAATACCACTTTTAACATTCTACGCCTCCGGATGCGATCATAGGCTGCGGTTGGGCCACTGGCGCTTACCGCGATCTCCTATATCATCCGCGCCAGGCAGCAGAAGACAATTTTCGGGGGAACGATGGCTGAGGTTCTGGCGCTGGATTGCATCGTGGTTGGCGGCGGTGTCGTTGGCCTTGCCATCGCCCGGGAGCTGGCGATCTCCGGCCGCGAGGTCGTTCTTCTAGAGGCTGGCGACGTCATCGGTGGCGTCACCTCCTCGCGCAACAGCGAGGTCATTCACGCGGGGCTCTATTATGCGACCGGCAGCCTCAAGGCCCGGCTTTGCGTGGACGGCAACCGCAAGCTCTACGCCTATTGCCGCGACCGCCATATCCCCCACCGCAACTGCGGCAAGCTGGTGGTCGCCTCCGATGCATCGGAGCTTGTCTACCTCGATCATCTGCTGCAGCAGGCAAAGGCCAATGCCGTCCATGACTGCCGGCTGATCGACCGTGACGAGCTCGCCCGCCTGGAGCCGAAGATCCAGGGGGTTGCAGCGCTGGTCTCGCCCTCGACCGGCATCATCGACAGCCATCGTCTGATGGAGGCCTTCCACGCCGATATCGAAGCCCATGGCGGCACCGTTGTGCTCAATGCACCGGTGCTGGCCGGGCAGCTTGTCGACGACGAGGTGCACCTGTCGATCGGCGGCCGGGATCCGGTCGAGGTCGTGGCAAACCTGGTGGTCAACGCGGCCGGGCTGGAGGCCTGGACGGTCTCGCAGGCCATCGATGGGCTGGATGCGGCCACCATTCCCGAGCGCCACTATGCCCGCGGCTGCTATTTCTCGCTGAGCGCGCCGGCGCCGGCGACGCGGCTAATCTATCCGGTGCCGGAAAAGGGCGGGCTCGGCGTCCATCTGACGCTGGATCTCGGCGGGCAGGCGCGGTTCGGCCCCGATGTCGAATGGATCGATGAGATCGGCTACGACGTCGACCCGGCCCGGGCCGACCGCTTTTACGCGGCGATCCGTAAATACTGGCCGCAGCTTCCCGACCGCGCCCTGCAGCCAGCCTATGCGGGCATCCGCCCCAAGGTGGTCGGGCTGGCAGCCGGCGGCGGTGGCGACTTCGTCATCCAGGGTCCGGCGACGACGGGCCATCCCGGCTATGTCGCGCTTTACGGCATCGAATCTCCGGGCCTCACTGCCTCCATGGCGATCGGCGAATGGGTCGCACAGCTGACCCGGGAAGCAGCACGCGAGGCGGAACCGCAGTCAGGCATTAAACTTGACAAGGGAAGCTCATGTAATTGCATGAAGGCTGAAGCCCCTATGTTCGAGCCCTAAGTTCGAGGTTGAAGCCCGTGTCCGTCACTCATGTCAATCAAGGCCAGATCCGCGCCGATGGCACTCTTGCTCTAGAGGCCCTGCGCAAGCGTGCAGCAGAATGGGATGTCCCGCTGGAGGAACAGGGTCCTGACCTCTATTTCCGCATCTGGAATTCGCAAGCTCTGCTGCAGCCCCGGGGCAACGGCCTTGTCGTCAAGCTGACGGCTCCGGAAGATCGGCTGTTGCAGACCCTGCAGGGCGCCCTGACGGAAATCTGCGAGGAAAGCGGCGTCGAGATTGAATGGGACGCGGTGGACGAAGGCGCTCTCGCTCCCGGCCTGTCGCTGATGCGCGTGGTCTCGGTTACCCGTCGCTCGCCCGGTTTCATGCGGGTGCGGCTCGAGGGGCCGGATGCGGCTCGTCTGGGTACCGGCAGCCTGCATTTTCGCTTGCTGTTGCCCGCAAGCGGTCGTACGCCGCGCTGGCCGCGCATCGCCGCTTCCGGCCGCACGGTCTGGCCCGATGGCGAGGATGCCATGCATCGTCCGGTCTATACCACTGCGGCGCAGGAGGGTGACTGGCTCGAATTCGATATCTTCCGCCATGCCGGCAGCCCCACCTCGGACTGGGCGCAGACGGATCCGGTTGGCCAGACGGTCGGCGTCATGGGTCCCGGCGGCGGCTGGTGCCCGCAGGGATCGCCGCTCTATCTGTTCGGCGACCAGACGGCGCTGCCCGCCATCTGCCGCATGCTGGCTCTCGCCGGCGGCGATGTGAAGGCCTTTGTCTGCGCCGCAGAGTGCGACCTCTGCGACCTGGCCGGTGATGGCCGGGTTACCGTGGTTCCCGATCTTGTCGCAGCACTTGACGCGACGGAAACACCGGGCGGTGCCCATGTCTGGTTTGCAGGCCATGCCGATGCTGCCCGGGCCGCCCGTCAGCGGCTGACGGCACGCGGCCTCAACAAGCGCGATTTTACCGCCGCCGCCTACTGGAGCTGATGGGCTCACGCTGGACGGCTCAAAGCTGGGCTGCTCCTGTGACGGCGTGCGCCGCAGGTCCCTCTGCCGGTCTAGCCGGCTATGCGCAAATGGGGCGGTTCAAAAGATAGGACAGCGTTCTGCCGTCTGGCTCTGCGCGCGAGATGAGGGTCTTCAAGCCCTCTGCGTCGCGCCGCCGGGTCCTGCCACTCGATGCTTGATCGATGTGGTCAGGTCAGTGTTGCGTCGGCGAGCGACCGGCGAGTTCCATGACGTAGTCTTCTGCCGCATCCGCCAGCGTCAAGGCGACTTCAGCCCTGCTCCAGCCCTGCTTGACGATTTCTTTGATGAGGCTGCGCATGGCCGATTCAACTTCTATGCGGCAGGCGGAAGGCCGTTCCGGAGTGGAAATGGCGGTAGATGGGGTTGGTGTCTTCATTGCCCTGTTCCCTGTTTCGAGGTGATGATCGCACAACCACGCGCAGGCACAAGTATATCCTTAAATAGTAGTTAACGCAGGGGGATAGCTGGTAGTAACGTAACACAAGCGACACGAAACAGAACGTGTATCGCGGTTGCATGTGTCATTATGTCCCATGCTGAGACAGCTATATCAGAGGAAAGTCATAAAGGGTGCTTGGCGCAAGGTGAGACTGGCAGGGCGAGGACTTGGGGGAAGACTGCAGGCGCAGGTCAACCTTGGCCGACGAAGAGGCTTTTGTGGCGCCTGAGAAGCGCAGGGAGACCGAAGTCTACGCTAGGGACATTTGGGGGAAGTGGTGCCGCTTAGAGGACTCGAACCTCTGACCCCATCATTACGAATGATGTGCTCTACCACCTGAGCTAAAGCGGCTCGCGCAACGGGAATGAAAACGCCCGGCAGCAAGTGATGCGGCTGATACAAGGATCGGCGCCCGATTTCAAGCCGCTTTTCATGGCGCCGATGATTTTCCTCCGTCGCGGGCAGGGCCGTCGTGGCAAGTGAACCCTGCCGCGCAGCTAAAGCCGCAGGCGCGCCCTTGCTGCCTGGTATTCGCCCGCGAGCCGGTCCACCAGCTCCGCCACCGTAACCACGTCGGTCACCGCACCAACGCCTTGTCCCGCCCCCCAGATCTCCTTCCAGGCCTTGGGGCCGCTTACCGCCGTGTCGAAATCCATCTTGGAGGGGTCGGCCACCGGAAGCGCATCCGGATCAAGCCCCGTGGCGGCGATCGAACCCTTCAGGTAATTGCCGTGGATGCCGGTGAAGAAGTTGGAGTAGACGATGTCGGCGGCCTGCGAGGCGACGATCATCTGCTTGTAGGCCTCCTCGGCCCGCGCTTCACGCGTGGCGATAAAAGGGGTGCCGATATAGGCCATGTCGGCGCCCATGGCCTGCGCCGCCAGAATGCCGTCGCCGGTCCCGATCGCGCCGGCAAGCAGAAGCGGCCCGTCGAACCATGTCCGGATCTCCTGGACCAGCGCGAACGGAGAGAGCGTGCCCGCATGCCCGCCGGCACCCGCTGCCACCGCAATCAGCCCGTCCGCGCCCTTGGAAATGGCGGATTTGGCGTGCCTATTGTTGATCACGTCGTGCAGCACGATCCCACCATAGGAATGCACGGCAGCGTTCACCTCCGGCACGGCGCCGAGCGACGAGATCACGATCGGCACCTTGTATTTGACGCACATCGTCAGGTCGTGCTCGAGACGCCTGTTGGAGGTGTGCACAATCTGGTTGACGGCAAACGGCGCAGACGGCCGGTCCGGATTGGCCGCGTCATAGGCCGCAAGCTCCTCCGTAATCATCGCAAGCCACTCGTCCAGCTGGCTTTCGGGCCGCGCATTCAGCGCCGGAAAGGCGCCGATCACGCCCGCCTTGCACTGCGCGATCGTCAGCTGAGGATGCGAGATGATGAACAGCGGCGATGCCACCACCGGCAACCGCGTCCTGGTCTTCAAAATGTCTGGCAGCACGGCGTCTCCTCCCGACTTACGTTTACGCGCACGTAAGACGATTAGCAGAATGAGGCAGCGGCTGGAAGATGGGAAGAGGGTAGGGAACGAAGCAACCCTACGTCAAAGAAGCTTCACAATTTCTGTGACGCTGTCTTCGACGGAAAGACGGAAGGTGTCGATCCGCACGTCAGGGTTCCACTGCTCGAAACCTCGCTGCTCGATTTGTGCCCATGTTGGCGGGATCAGACCTGCGACGGTTGATCCGCGCGTTTCCGCGCGATGCCGATGTGTTGCCGCATCGGAGCAGAGGACTTCGACCTCGATAAACCGACTGTTGGTTTCCTTGGCAACGGTTCTGAATGCGCTGCGGGTAATCTCTATCGCATTGACGGAGTCGGCAATGACGGTGTGTCCGAGGCGAAGGTTGTCCGCTGCCAATTGGTAAAGTGCGACATAGCCCGCTGGCCCGACATCATGTCCCTCTGCTAGCGGCGCAGCAGCGCGAATTGCCTGTTCGATTGTGTCGACCCGCAGATAGCAGGCGCCTATGCGCGTCGCCAGGGCCTGTGCGATCGTGCTTTTACCAGAACCCGGTAACCCACCCAGTATGATCAGCATGCAGAGCCTCCGTGTTGAAGCTTTACGGCGGCCCCGTTACGCCGTGATGACGGCGACGTCTCCAAGACGCCCAAGGTGGCGCGATCTGCCCATGGTGCCGCTCTTCCTGTCACCTATCAAGCGTCTCCGATTTCCGGATCTCGCGCACCAACGACCCCGGCCTTCCCAAAAACCTCTGCTTGAAGTTCGGGGCAGCAGGGGTTACCGAAAGGTAAATGCCATTTGGCAGGCTTGGGCGTAACCGGAAGGACCGGCAGTGAGTGGTTTGGAAACGGCGATCAGGAATGCCTTGGATCGCTCGGACCGTGGTGATGCGCAGACGCGGGCCCGGATCTACCAGTCGGCGCGCCAGGCGCTGGAAGCGGGTCTGCGCCGGCAGGGCGTGAACGATACCCTCGTCATCATGCAGCAGCAGAAGCGCCTCGAGGACAAGATCGGCGAGATCGAGAACGAGGAGGTCGACCGGCTGGCGCAACAGGCGTCCGAGCCGGTGCTTCCGGCCGATGCCGTCTCCGTGGGGGCGATGTCGCGCGAACCTGTTGAGCCGACGTCCACCGGCGATGCGGTCATCGTCGAAGGTGCACGCCGCGAGGCAGCGCCGTCTTCGGCACCAAGCTTTGCCCCCCAGGTCGCAGCCCCTGAGGTCGCGGCCCCTCAGGCTGCACCCCACGTCGCGACACCCCCGGTTGCGACACCTCAGATGGCGCCCCGCGCCGTTGATGCTCCGACCGAGGCGCGGGTGGCGCCCGCTCTCGATGCAGGCGAGGGCTTCAGCGCCCGAAGGCCCGGACGGGGACAGGAGCCCGCACCTGGGTTCGCGCAGGACACAGACCCGGCAGTTGAGGTGGATCCGCTCGATCCAGCCGTCGCGCAGACATCGCGCACCTTGCGCGGGGCGAAGGCCGAAAGGTCCAGCAAGCCTGCCAAGGCCGCGCGAGGCAGGGCCGCCAAGCCCCGCAAGCGTCGCGGCTTCCTGGTCAGTCTTCTCACCTGGGTTATCAGCCTGGCGGTCGTTGGCCTGGCCTGCTGGTGGTTTTACACCTCCGGCATGGTCCAGTCCGTCATGCAGGAAGCCATTCAGGCGGCTGATCGCACCGCCCGTGGCCAGGCGGGGACGCCCTTTGATCCGCGTGGCGGCTTTTCGGATGAATGGGCCATGGTCTTCAAGCCCGCCGACGTGGCGAAGCTAACGGTGGGCGGCGCGGCGAAGGCGGAAGCGGTCACGGGCTCGGAAGGTCCGGCCGTGCGCATCACCTCCGCAGCTTCGGGCGAAACCGGCGATGTGGTCGTGGAAGTCCCGGCCGATCTTCTCCGGCAGATGGCGGCCAAGACCTCCACAATTGCCATCACCGTCCAGTCCAGCGCCAACCAGGCCGTGCAGTTCTCCGTCCGCTGCGATTTCGGCAGCCTCGGAGATTGCTCCCGCCATCGCTTCACGGCCACCCAGGAAAAGCTCGAGGCCCTGTTCAGCGTCGCCTTTGACCGGACGCTGGCGCCCAATCGACCCGGCCGCCTCATCCTCAATGCCGGCCTCGGCGAGGCCGGCACGTCGATCCTTCTCTATTCGGTGCGGATCCTGCCAGGTCACTAAGGGCCTGGTGGGGCTCTCAAGTTTTGCCTACTTGAGGAAGTCTTCTCCGGAGCAGAGGATCTTGTCGTCGATCTCGCCGATGGCTTCCATGTCCTTGCCCTCGTAATCGATCGACAGCAGCAGGCTGCGGATGACGTTGAGATGGGCGCGGCGCTTGTCGTTGGCGCGAACGACGGTCCAGGGCGCCTGGCGGCTGTCGGTCTCGCGCAGCATCCGGTCACGCTTGTCCGTATAGTCGTCCCACTTGGTCAGCGCGGCAATGTCCATCGGCGAAAGCTTCCAGATCTTCAACGGGTCGTGGCGCCGGTCGTGGAACCGCTTGATCTGCATTTCATGGCCGATATCCAGCCAGAACTTGAAGAAGTGGATGCCGTCGTCCACGACCATCTGCTCGAGCCGTGGCACTGCCTTGAGAAATGACTCGTATTGTCCGGGCGTGCAAAAGCCCATCACCGGCTCCACGACGGCGCGGTTGTACCAGGAGCGGTCAAACAGCACGATTTCGCCCGCCGTCGGAAACTGCGCCGCATAGCGCTGGAAATACCACTGCCCGGCTTCAGTCTCGGTCGGCTTGGTCAGCGCCACGACCCGGGCCGCACGCGGGTTGAGATAGGAGCGGATGGAAAAGATCGTGCCGCCCTTGCCGGCGGCATCGCGGCCCTCAAACAGCGCCATCATCCGCTTGCCGGTTGCCTGCAGCCAGAACTGAACCTTCACGAGCTCCACCTGCAAGCGCTCGAGATGCTTCTCGTATTTGGCCTTGTCCATCTTGTCGTCATAGGGATAGCCGCCGGAGGAGAGCGCGTGTTTGTCCACCCAGCCGGGCAGGTCGGGATCGTCGATGTCGAAATATCTTTCCTTGCCGCTGACGGTCAGTGTCAGGCTCCGGGACTCGCTTTTCTTGCTCATACTGCTTCCTTCCTGGGGAGAACCGACGGCTCCGCCTCTTTTCTTGCGACCTGATGCACGGGTGTCATGCAAGAGTTATAGCTGCAGCTGTTTACGGTAAGAGGCGGGAAGGCAATTGCACAGGCCGACGAGCAAAATACTGGAACAAGCGGCGCGTCTGCCTTTGCGCATCCGCCACGAATGGTTGCTTCTGCTTATGCTGACGCTGCTGGCAGGGTTGGCCTCCTGGCAGGGGGTCGGCTGGCAGGGCGTGGTGCCCGCCTATCTTCTGCTCGTCCTTGCAGTGCTGGCGCGGCCGCACGCCGCCATGGCCCCTCAACCTCTGCCAGAGGTGGAGGCAGGCGACGCTACGGTCGATCCGCTGCCTCTGATCGGCGCGACGCTTGAGGCGGTCGACATGCCCATCTTCGTGGTGGCGGCCGATCTGGCCGTTCTGCACCAGAACCGCGCCGCCGAAAGGGCTTTCGGAACGCTGGTGCTGGGCGCGCATCTGTCTGCCCGCCTTCGCTCGCCCGGCATTCTGGATATGGTCCGCGAAACGGTGGCAACCGGGCAGCCGAACCAGATCGAGCACTCCGAGCGGTTACCCTCGGAGCGGGTCTTTATCCTGCGCGTCGCCGCCGTCGACCTTGGCGGGGCGGCCTCGGATCTCGGCCCCCTCTATGTGCTGTCCTTCCGCGATGTCTCGGAACTGCGCCGTATCGAGCGCATGCGCTCCGATTTCGTCGCCAACGCCAGTCACGAGCTGCGCACGCCGCTAGCCTCGCTTCGGGGCTTCATCGAAACCCTCCAGGGTCCGGCCCGCACGGATCTGGCCGCCCATGAGCGGTTCCTCGGCATCATGTTCGACCAGGCTACCCGCATGAGCCGGCTGGTGGACGATCTTCTCTCCCTGTCGCGGCTGGAGCTGAAGTCCCACATCGCCCCGGACCAGACGATCGACCTGAAACCTCTGATCGGGCACGTCACCGATACGCTGCAGCCGCTCGCCGAGGAACTGGGCGTCGACATCCGCATGCACATGCCGGAAGGCAAGGTCGAAGTGCTCGGCGATCGCGACGAACTGGTGCAGGTGTTCGAGAACCTGATCGAGAACGCCTGCAAATATGGGCAGGAGGGCAAGGTGGTGGATGTCTTCGTCAGAAACGACCCATCCCAGCCGGTTGAGGTCAGCGTCGTGGACCGTGGACCGGGCATTCCCGCCGAGCATGTGCCGCGCCTGACCGAGCGGTTCTACCGGGTGAGCGTGGCCGACAGCCGCTCCAAGAAGGGAACCGGTCTCGGCCTTGCCATCGTCAAGCACATCCTCACCCGCCACAGGGCGCGCCTGATCGTGAAATCGGATGTCGGCAAGGGGACGGCCTTTACCGTCCGGTTCTGACCGCGAACATGTCGCTCTTTGGTGCTGTTTTCGTAAGATGTTGATTTTACATTGATTGATCCGTCACAAATGTTTCATCAACCTGACATAAAAGGGTGTGGCTACAGCGACTATGACAAGCAGGCAAGCGCCGGCACGATAAGCGATCGGTAGCGCGGCGCAGAGCAACGCGAAGACACAACGAGGAGGAGCCGTCAGGCGTACCTTGGTGTTTTCGGGCCTGGTTTGTCGTCACTGAACTGTTATCCGGCCCTGTTATGGGGCGCCAGTCGGCGTTTCGCGCTGATCCCTATCCAAGAGGAGACCCTCATGAACTATTTCACACGTCCGATGGCTGTCGCGATTGCGGTGGCTGCGGCTGCCGCGCTTGCTCCGGTTGCTCATGCTGCCGACATCTCCGGCGCCGGCGCCACCTTCCCCTATCCGATCTACGCAAAGTGGGCTGACTCCTACAAGAAGGATACCGGCTTCAATCTGAACTACCAGTCGATCGGTTCCGGCGGTGGCGTCAAGCAGATCAAGGCCAAGACCGTCACCTTCGGCGCGACCGACGCGCCTCTGAAGGGTGAAGATCTGGAATCGGAAGGCCTCGTACAGTTCCCGATGGTCATGGGCGGCATCGTTCCCGTCGTAAACCTCGAAGGCATCAAGCCCGGCGAACTCGTCCTCGACGGCAAGACCCTTGCCGACATCTTCCAGGGCACGATCACCAAGTGGGACGACGCGGCCATCAAGAAGCTGAACCCGAGCGCCAAGCTGCCTTCGCAGGCGATCGCTGTTGTTCACCGTTCGGACGGATCGGGCACCACCTACAACTTTGCTTACTACCTCGGCGAGACCAGCCCTGAGTGGAAGGCAAAGGTTGGTGTGAACTCGGCTCTCGAATGGCCGGTCGGCATCGGCGCCAAGGGCAATGAAGGGGTTGCCAACAACGTCAGCCAGGCTTCGGGCGCAATCGGCTACGTCGAATACGCCTACGCCAAGCAGAACAAGATGACCTACGCTGACATGATCAACAAGGACGGCAAGAAGGTCGAGCCGAGCGCAAAGACGTTCTCCGCTGCCGCTGCCAATGCCAAGTGGGACAGCCAGCCCGGCTTCGGCGTCATTCTCGCCAACCAGCCTGGTGCTGACTCCTGGCCGATGACGGCTGCGACCTGGATCCTGGTCCACAAGAAGCCGGTTGACGATGCTGCCACCACCGCAGCACTCAACTTCTTCGACTGGTCCTACAAGAACGGTGCCAAGATGGCTGACGAACTCGACTACGTTCCGATGCCGGCTGCCGTCGTCAAGAGCGTCGAGCAGGTCTGGGCAAAGGACATCGTCGG
Source organism: Hyphomicrobiales bacterium (assembly GCA_900472675.1). Taxonomy (GTDB): domain Bacteria; phylum Pseudomonadota; class Alphaproteobacteria; order Rhizobiales; family Rhizobiaceae; genus Neorhizobium. The sequence continues at coordinate 4,840 of UCJA01000015.1, read as the reverse complement.
CAAGGACGGCAAGCCGCTGTTCACTGCCAAGTAATCCTCAATGGAAAGGGGCGCGTCGCGCCCCTTTCCACCACGACGGGTCGTTTGAGGGGATAGAGATATGACATTGGTATTGACGGAACAGCGCGCCGACACGCGCCGCGAAAAAGTCGTCAAGCGCTTTGCATTGACCGATACGATATTTGCGGGCATCTCCCGCGCTGCCGCTATCCTGGTTCTGGTAATCCTGGGCGGCGTAGCGGTTTCGCTCGTCGTCGGATCCTGGGAAGCGCTTTCCAAGTTCGGCTTCGGCTTCCTGACCACGGAAAGCTGGAACCCGGTGACCGAAAACTTCGGCGCCTTGGCTCCCATCTACGGCACCATCGTCACCTCCGGCATCGCCATCCTGATCGCTGTGCCGATCGGCATCGGCATCGCCATCTTCCTGACGGAACTCTGCCCGCGCCCCTTGCGCCGCCCCATCGGCATCGCAATCGAGCTGCTCGCCGGAATTCCGAGCATCATTTACGGCATCTGGGGCCTGTTCATTTTCGCGCCCTTTGTCCAGACGACGATCCAACCCTTCGTGATCGACGCCTTCAAGGACATCCCGGTTCTTTCGAGCCTGTTTGCGGGCCCGCCCTACGGCATCGGTGTGCTGACCTCGGCGATGATCCTCGCCATCATGGTCCTGCCCTTCGTCACCTCCATCACCAAGGACGTCTTCGATACCGTCCCGGCGGTTCTCAAAGAATCGGCCTACGGCATCGGCTGCACGACCTGGGAAGTCATCGGCCGGATCATCATCCCCTATACCCGCGTCGGCATCATGGGCGGCGTCATGCTGGGCCTTGGCCGTGCCCTGGGTGAAACCATGGCGGTCACCTTCGTGATCGGCAATGCGCACCGTATCAGCGCCTCGCTGTTTGCCCCCGGCACCACCATTTCGGCCACCATCGCCAACGAATTCACCGAAGCCGACGGCGACCTGTACACCTCGTCGCTGATATCGCTTGGCCTGATCCTCTTCTTCATCACCCTCATCATCCTGGCGGCCGCGCGTTACATGCTGATGCGGATTGGCCGGAAGGAAGGAGTCTGAACATGTCGACGATCTATCCGCGCCGTAAGGCCCTGAACGGGATCATGATGACGCTCTGCGTCGTCGCTGCCGCCATCGGACTGGCCTGGCTTGGCCTCATCCTCGGCGCTCTCCTCTATAACGGGGTCGCCGGTCTCAACATCGCCGTCTTCACCGAAATGACACCACCCCCCGGCCAGGCCGGCGGCCTGTTGAACGCGCTTGCGGGCAGCCTGGTGATCACCGTCATCGCCGTGATCCTCGGTACGCCGGTCGGCATCCTGGCCGGCACCTACATGGCCGAATACGGCCGCTTCTCGAAGCTGACCACGGTGGTCCGCTTCATCAACGACATCCTCCTGTCGGCGCCATCGATCATCGTCGGTCTGTTCATCTACGAACTGGTCGTGCGTCCCATGGGTCACTTCTCGGCCTACGCCGGTGCCTTCGCGCTCGCCGTGCTGGTCATCCCGGTGGTGGTGCGCACTACCGAGGACATGCTGAACCTCGTGCCGAACGCGCTGCGTGAAGCCGGCAGCGCCATCGGTGCGCCGCGCTGGATCGTCATCCGCTCCGTTGCCTACCGGGCCGCCATGTCTGGCATCGTCACCGGCGTCCTTTTGGCCGTCGCCCGCATCTCCGGTGAAACGGCGCCGCTGCTGTTTACCGCACTTAACAACCAGTTCTGGAGCAGCAATCTCAACGCTCCCATGGCCAGCCTTCCGGTCACCATCTTCCAGTTTGCGCTCAGCCCCTACAAGGAATGGCAGCAGCTGGCCTGGACCGGCGCCCTCATCATCACCCTTACAGTTCTCGGCCTCAGCATCATTGCTCGCAGCCTCACCGGACGCAGAGAAGGATAGATCACCCTATGGTTTCCCTGGAAAAAATCGCGCCGCAGCAGACCAACGGCCGGGCAAAGATCGAGATCAAGAATCTCAATTTCTACTACGGCGAGAGCAAGGCGCTCAAGAACATCTCGCTGCAGCTGCCCGAGCGCAGCGTGACGGCCTTCATCGGTCCGTCGGGTTGCGGCAAGTCCACGCTTCTGCGCGTGCTGAACCGCATCTACGAACTCTACCCCAAGCAGCGGGCAGAGGGCGAAGTCCTGGTCGATGGCCAGAACATTCTCGACCGCAGCCAGGACCTCAACCTGCTGCGCACCAAGGTCGGCATGGTCTTCCAGAAGCCGACGCCCTTCCCGATGTCGATCTATGACAACATCGCCTTCGGCATCAAGCTGTACGAAAACCTCAATAAGACGGACATGGACGAGCGCGTCGAAGCCGCCCTTCGCCGTGCCGCGCTCTGGAACGAGGTCAAGGACAAGCTCAGCGCCAGCGGCCTCAGCCTCTCCGGCGGCCAGCAGCAGCGCCTGTGCATTGCGCGCACCGTTGCCGTCAAGCCAGAGATCATTCTTCTCGATGAACCGGCCTCGGCGCTCGATCCGCTCTCGACGGCCAAGATCGAGGAACTGATCGACGAACTGCGCGCCGATTACACCATCGTCATCGTGACCCACAACATGCAGCAGGCCGCCCGCGTCTCGCGCCAGACCGCCTTCATGTATCTGGGCGAACTGGTGGAATTCGACGAAACGGCAAAGATCTTCACATCGCCGCAGGAAAAGCGGACGCAGGATTATGTGACCGGCCGCTTCGGTTGATTGGATCCGCTTTAGAGAACGCCCTGACCTGTGGATTTGGAAGGAAAAACCATGGCCTCGACCCATATCCTCTCTGCCTTTGACGAAGAGCTGCAGTATCTGACCCGCCGTATTTCCGAGATGGGCGGCCTTGCCGAACAGATGTGTTCGGATGCCGTCCGGGCTCTCGTGAACTCCGACTCGGCGCTCGCCCAAAAGGTAATTTCCGATGACGTCATGCTGGATAGCGCCGAGCGCGAGATCCAGGAAAAGGCAATCATCACCATTGCCCGCCGTCAGCCGGTAGCAGCCGACCTGCGCGAAATCGTCGGCTCGCTGCGCATCGCAGCTGACCTGGAACGCGTCGGCGACCTCGGCAAGAACACCGCAAAGCGCGTCATCGCCGTGCAGGGCACAGGCGTGCCACGCAGCCTGGCCCGCGGCCTGGAACATCTGTCGGAACTCGCCTCCGTCCAGCTCAAGGACGTGCTGGATGTCTACGTCAGCCGCTCTGCCGAAAAGGCCGAGGTCATCCGGCTTCGCGACGAAGAGATCGACGCGATGTACACTTCGCTGTTCCGCGAACTCCTCACCTACATGATGGAGGATCCGCGCAACATCACCACCTGCACGCACCTCCTGTTCTGCGCCAAGAACATCGAGCGCATCGGCGACCACGCCACCAACATCGCCGAAACCATCTACTACATGACGACCGGCGCCCAGCTGGAAGGCGAGCGTCCCAAGGACGACACGTCCAACACGCTTGGCGCTCCCGGCCTTTGAAAAGCCCTGTGACGGAAGAGATCAGGAATGCAGCCTAAGATAGCGGTCGTGGAAGACGAAGAAGCGCTGAGCGTGCTTCTTCGTTATAATCTTGAAGCCGAAGGCTACGAGGTGGAGACCATCCTGAGGGGCGACGAGGCGGAAATCCGCCTTCAGGAGCGCACCCCGGATCTGCTGATCCTCGATTGGATGCTGCCGGGCGTATCGGGCATCGAATTGTGCCGGCGCCTGCGCATGCGGCCCGAGACAGAGCGTCTGCCGATCATCATGCTGACGGCGCGCGGCGAGGAAAGCGAGCGCGTTCGCGGGCTGGCGACCGGCGCCGACGACTATGTCGTCAAGCCGTTTTCGACCCCTGAGCTGATGGCCCGCGTCAAGGCCATGCTGCGGCGGGCTCGTCCGGAAGTCCTGTCGAGCGTTCTGCGCTGCGGCGACATCGAACTCGACCGCGAAACCCATCGGGTTCATCGCAAGAGCCGCGAAGTGCGGCTCGGGCCGACGGAATTCCGACTGCTGGAATTCCTGATGGCCTCGCCCAGCCGCGTGTTTTCCCGCTCTCAGCTGCTCGATGGCGTCTGGGGGCACGATATCTACGTGGATGAGCGCACCGTCGACGTGCATGTCGGCCGGCTGCGCAAGGCGCTGAACTTCTCCAACATGCAGGATGTCATCCGCACCGTTCGCGGTGCTGGCTACTCCATGGAAGCCTGACCCGCGAACGCCGGTCAAATCTGCAGGCCTCTAAGCGCTCTTCTGCTGCCATTCGGGCAGCGGAAACAGCCGGTCGTAGCCCAGGTTGAAGACAAAGGCATAGACGACGTAGAACAGCGCGAAGGACACGTCCATCGCCAGCGCCTCCATAAGCCCAATCCCCAGCTTCCAGGCAATGAACGGCAGCAGCACAGCCATCAACCCTGCCTCAAACAGCACCGCGTGGAAGACCCGCAGTCCCGGCCCCTTCAGCGTGGTGCCGGTCCGGGCCTGCATCACCCGGTCGAACATCAGGTTGTAGAGATAATTCCAGGCAGTTGCGATTGTCGCGGAGATAAGTCCCAACATGCCGATCTCGGATGCCGGCATGTGGAAGACGAAAGCGCCAAGTGGGGTGATGAGGGCAAGGCCGAGCAGCTCGAAGCTGATGGCGTGGCGGATACGGTCGCGTCTGGATCGCAAGGCAAGATCCCCTTTGGATATTGCCGGGCCGTCCCGGACCTTATTCCCGTTCTGGGGAGGTCGTCCTCTTCGACCGGGAGATAGGGGCACATGGGCCGCGAGACAAGTCTTGAATGCGCCCGAACTTTGAAAAAGACTCGCTTACAGTACATCAGATTCAGGGTGGCCGACCGCCA